>NZ_JACYUP010000046.1:0-254 GCF_014841795.1 Sphingomonas sp. CFBP 13733 | reverse complement strand
ACCCGAAGGTGTGCGACAAAGGGGGATGAAGCTATGGTACACCCTCGTTCTCTTAACTGCTTTGGCAGCCTGCGCTGGCCGCAATGTGTCACTCAACGCGGATTTTTCTGCTCCAACCGCACCCGAGATAGAACGGAGCTTCGCGCTTAGAGAGCGCTACAATGCTCCAAAGCATATTGGTGGAACCGCTATCTTTGTGGATAGCGTTGCAGTCCATCATATCTATGCCGAAGCTAGTACCGTCGTTTGGAAGG
>NZ_JACYUP010000045.1:0-260 GCF_014841795.1 Sphingomonas sp. CFBP 13733 | reverse complement strand
ATGTCGCACCGAGGGAAGAGCTTCTTCCATTCCAAAGAACATTAGCCGCCGTCCTCATGTCCCTTCATCACTAGGTTAGTCCACGAGACGAAATAGCGTCAGCTATTTTGCACGTGGGCAAGCTCGGCCAGCGCTGCACAGCGCGCCCATAAGGCGCAGCTTTGCTGCGACTGACGGGCACGCGGCGTTCGGGCCGGTAGCTCAGGTGGTTAGAGCGCACGCCTGATAAGCGTGAGGTCGTAAGTTCAACTCTTACTCGG
>NZ_JACYUP010000044.1:0-281 GCF_014841795.1 Sphingomonas sp. CFBP 13733 | reverse complement strand
TTAGCTCAGCTGGGAGAGCGGTTGCTTTGCAAGCATCAGGTCATCGGTTCGATCCCGATAGGCTCCACCAAGTCGCAGCAGACGAGACGAATTAGCAGCCGCTAATTCGCACGTCAGCAAGACCGGCCAGCGCTGAGAAGCGCGCCCACAAGGCGCAGCTTCGCTGCGACTGACGGGCTCGCGGGTAAGACGCCGCCAACCATATCCAGATGATGAAGAGAAACGGTTCGCCGTGCGAGAGCACGGTGATTGGGTCGAGACGACCCGTATTTGACATTGTG
>NZ_JACYUP010000043.1:0-293 GCF_014841795.1 Sphingomonas sp. CFBP 13733 | reverse complement strand
GCCCCCGCCGAGTGAGCAATGTTGTCGACGAGTTCGCCATCGATCTTGATCCGATCGAAAGTTATCTCTTTCAGGTATGAGACTGAAGCGAAGCCGGCCCCAAAATCGTCCAGTGCTATGCGGACCCCTGCAGCCCTTAGCGAGGCCAGGTGTTGTCGGGCGACGCCGAAATCAGCAAGCACTGACGTTTCTGTCACCTCTACTTCCAACCGGCGGGGATCGAACCTGTGACGAAGGCAGAGAGACATAATCGCGAGCGGCGTACTCGGCTGGCAGAGCTGCACGGCGCTAAG
>NZ_JACYUP010000042.1:0-295 GCF_014841795.1 Sphingomonas sp. CFBP 13733 | reverse complement strand
TTGGTGGTCAACGGACAGGCCGCTTTTGGGTACGAATGTGGCGATAGCTGCCGTTAACAGAAGCGCCGACATCGAAAGGAGACCACGCGCCGAAGAAAGTCCGAGACTAAAATGGCGGGGGATACCTCCGATATATTTGTAAGGAGATGATCGGTTTATAACCTGTCACCTCCACTACCCACATGTCATCTTGCCAAAACTGAAGTTCCGTTGCCGGCCCGCGAACCGAACTTGGCAAATCGACGTTCCCCAGATGGCGCCAATTGAGCCCGGCCAGCACGCGGACTCCATCGCA
>NZ_JACYUP010000041.1:0-341 GCF_014841795.1 Sphingomonas sp. CFBP 13733 | reverse complement strand
CTGGTTAACAGGGTAAAACAAGACGCGCGGGTGCTTGTCTTGGTCGGGAACGTTCACGCGATGCGAACGGCTCCTACGTGGGCCAAGCCAGCTTACCTGCCAATGGCCGGCTACCTTCCAGCTCAAACCACCATCAATCTCGATGCGAGGTGGGTTGGTGGATCCTATTGGGCTTGTACTTCGGACACTAGTTGCGGTGCGCAAACTGCGCCCTCATCAGGGACACGGCCGGCTCGAAGTATTACCATGGACGTGATCGGTGGACCTTATGCAGGGGCTCTTAACCTCGGCGTCGAAGTGACTGCTTCACCTCCGCAGACCCAGTCTCCACGGGAACAGGA
>NZ_JACYUP010000040.1:0-384 GCF_014841795.1 Sphingomonas sp. CFBP 13733 | reverse complement strand
GGCCGCCTGATCGGCCGCACGAAAGGCGGCATGAACACCAAACTGCATGCCGTCAGCGATGCGGATGGGCGGCCGTTGAGCTTCTTCATGACCGCCGGGCAGGTCAGCGACTACACCGGCGCGGCAGCCTTGCTCGACGATCTGCCGAAAGCGCAGTGGCTGCTTGGCGACCGTGGTTATGACGCCGATTGGTTCAGGGACGCCCTGGAAGCCAAGGGCATCCAGCCCTGCATCCCGGGCCGCAGATCGCGCAACGAGCCGGTCAGATACGACAAGCGCCGCTACCGGCGCCGCAGCCGCATCGAGATCATGTTCGGCCGTCTGAAGGATTGGCGTCGCGTCGCCACTCGCTACGACCGCTGCCCAACCGTCTTCTTCTCTGCC
>NZ_JACYUP010000039.1:0-463 GCF_014841795.1 Sphingomonas sp. CFBP 13733 | reverse complement strand
ACGTCAGACGATAGTGCGGATGATTAAGACGACGCCAGATTGCCAATCCCCTCGCCGTCGAGGGATTGGTTACAAATACAACTATACCCAAGCACGGTATCGATTTTAAAACCCTCAAGACCCGCCGCAAGGCTAGCCTCGAGGGACCCAGATATCACAGTGACGCATGTCGCACCGGCTCCATTGCCTGGTGGCTATAGCGTCGGTGTCCCACCCGATCCCATTCCGAACTCGGCCGTGAAACCCGCCTGCGCCAATGGTACTATCGCTCAAGCGATGGAAGAGTAGGTCGTCGCCAGGCATTGAAGCCCGTGCGACATGCATCACACGATATCAAAACCCATTCACAATCTCATCTACCCTTACGTCCCTAACCGGACCGTCGCGGGGTGGAGCAGCCCGGTAGCTCGTCAGGCTCATAACCTGAAGGTCACAGGTTCAAATCCTGTCCCCGCAACCAAAT
>NZ_JACYUP010000038.1:0-484 GCF_014841795.1 Sphingomonas sp. CFBP 13733 | reverse complement strand
CCACACAGTTCGGATTAATCGGGATAGGTGGGTTTCCCCATTCGGAAATCGCGGGGTCAAAGCTTGCTCACAGCTCACCCGCGCTTATCGCAGCGTGCCACGTCCTTCATCGCCTGTACATGCCAAGGCATCCACGAATTGCCCTTACCTCACGCTTGAGAGTCCACACCACCAACGACATCACTGGGTGCGTTCCAGAGGAACGTCACCAACTCGGCAGAGCAGTGCGTCGTGGTCTTTGTCAGGTGCGGATGATTATAATCTCAGCCAGATTATATATTATGATGATGTCGATATCTGGAGCCTCGAACCGCTCGTCCAGATCGCTTTACGCCGAAGCGCTTCACGAACTGCCTAAGCAATCCTCGTCTCCAAAATCGAGCACCTCACGGCATCGATTTTAAAAAACCCATTCACAATGTCAAATACGGGTCGTCTCGACCCAATCACCGTGCTCTCGCACGGCGAACCGTTTCTCTTCATC
>NZ_JACYUP010000037.1:0-487 GCF_014841795.1 Sphingomonas sp. CFBP 13733 | reverse complement strand
ATTCCGCATAGTTTGTTGCCGTCTGGGTCGCGAAAATAGGCAAGTTCGACTGTCCCCAGCGATGCGGTATTACGCGGGCCGGGCGGGGCTTCGATCGAGGTGCCACCGTTGGCGACCGCGGTATCATGAAGCTGCTTCACTTGTTCAAGCGAGTTGCACGAAAAGGCTACGGTGCTGCCGTTGGCGACGCTTGCCGGTTCGTCGTTAATCGGCTGGCTGACGATGAAATTGGTTCCGTTGCCATTATTATAGATTAGCCGTGTATGGCCGCTGTCGGCAATGTTCCGCGTCCCTTCGCCTGCCCCCAAAGTGGCGAGCACCGTGTCGTAGAAGCGCTTCGACCGTTCAATATCGTTCGATCCGACCATGGTATGAAAAAGCATGCGGGCTCTCCTTGCAGCTGATCGACTTCCGATCGCCACTAGCCTTCTCACCTAACCGGCCGTTAGGACGCGGTCACCCCCGGGTCGTCGAAATGTCCGCGATT
>NZ_JACYUP010000036.1:0-515 GCF_014841795.1 Sphingomonas sp. CFBP 13733 | reverse complement strand
CCGTTCGCGACAGGGGCAGGCGCTTTCGGGGCACTAGCGATCAATGCGTTCTTCCGCGCGGAGAATGGCGGAGGCCTGGGGCTGGACGAACTTAAAGATCCACGCAACGCGGACCGGCTCAGCTTTAGTTATACCACTCTCGATCCCAACACTCGCCAGAGGGGCACTATCTTAGGCGCGTACAGCGGTAGCTTTTCCACATCCGCAGTCCCCGAGCCCGCCACTTGGGCAATGATGCTCGTCGGCCTAGGCATGGTCGGCGGAGCAGTTCGCTACCGTCGTCGCACCACGACAACGACCTACGCCTGACGGGTTGCGAATCTCAAAGGGTGAGACGAAGCCGTCAGCCGAAGGCTGGCGGCTTTGTCATTTCTGCTCTCCACCACGTCGCGACATTCGGGCTACCGATTGAGATCGGCCCAAAGCGGCCATTCCGCTTCCGCCCAATCGCGGACATTTCGACGACCCGGGGGTGACCGCGTCCTAACGGCCGGTTAGGTGAGAAGGCTAGTGGC
>NZ_JACYUP010000035.1:0-609 GCF_014841795.1 Sphingomonas sp. CFBP 13733 | reverse complement strand
GACAATCCCGCGACCGAGCTGTGGTTCACCCGGTGGCAATTGAGCAAAGTTTTCCACGCGAGCGCACTCGGCATCCGTCGCCATTTGATCTAGAACGGTGGCAAGCGGCGCTGCGTTTACAGCAAAGCGGCGCCGAGGCGCATTCGCTGCTTGCTCGGCCGCGTTCTGCGGTATCTGCCCGTGGAGCGTGTCGAAATGAACAACGATCCGGCGTGCGGTACAAAACCTGCCGCCAGCAGCCGTACCTGCTTCGTGGAAAAGGACATAAGATAGGGGCGTTTCGGGGAAGCCCTTCATCGACCGCCCCACCTCGACCTTGCGAATATCACCGTGCGGAAAGTCCCGCAGAACAATTGCCTCCAGATCTCGTGGCGACATCTGCTCTGCCCGCTGTCGGGTGAGGATTACATCTTGTGGCCCGATCGTAACCGGATTGCCCTGGGCGATCGTCGGAACCGAGCAACAGAGACCAGCAACAAAAACCGCCGAACGTAACCACATGGTCGACCTCACCTTTTCGGCTGCCTATCAACCTAAGCTGCCTATCAACCAAACGAACGGCAGCTTTCAGGCATCGTCACAGAACCAAAGAAGGTCGACAAGTGGGCG
>NZ_JACYUP010000034.1:0-624 GCF_014841795.1 Sphingomonas sp. CFBP 13733 | reverse complement strand
CCACCAAAATCCGCCATTTCGCTATCATCCATTAGGCGTTCATTCGTGGTTTTCTCGAGCATTCTCAATGAAAGGGGCTCCTTGACAGAACGCTATCCCTGTTGCCACTTCGACGAAAAATAGGGAGGGCAACTATGCTACGTGCGTTAACGGCAGTGGGTCTTGTAGGAGTTGGGCTTGGGCTTGGCGTTCCCGCAGAGGCCGCAAAAATCGTATTTTCTGGACAAGGCAGCGTAGACGCTTCCCAGGGAGCTTTGGTCAGGAACGCTGCGGCCTCGAACGGGTCTCCGTTCCGTTTTACCTTCACGCTTGATACGACCGCTCTTACTTTCTTAGAAGGTGGCGACCAGGACGCGTTCTACGACCTGCCAGTGACGGATTTTTCGGCAACGATTGGGAATTACGCCTTTACCCTGTCGGGAGCGCCGGGTTTTGAACCCCTGCTATCGATTAGCCGCGGTTTCACCTTTTTTGGTCAACCGTTCAGCGAACCGGTGCTGGTTACGACGTTCAACTTCGCTAGCGCGCGCAGTACAGGATCGTCGCTCGAAACGCCGTTCGCGACAGGGGCAGGCGCTTTCGGGGCACTAGCGATCAATGCGTTCTTCCGCGCGGAGAATGGCG
>NZ_JACYUP010000033.1:0-662 GCF_014841795.1 Sphingomonas sp. CFBP 13733 | reverse complement strand
TACGACTACGCGCCCGTGCTGCGTGTTCATGATCGTGGCGGCGATTGGGTTTTGAAGAGAACGGGACTGGTCCATTCAGACGGTGAGGCGATTGGTCGATGGCTTACGGCGCTACGTGGCCTAGGCGTTGATGTGGTGGCTCCAGCAGCTCACCTCCACCCCAATCCCCGCCGTCTCGATGACGGCAAAGAGTGGGTGGTCTATCCCTTCGTGTCGGGCACCGGCTACCATGCTGGTGAGGGCGAGATTGCCGACGCTGGGCGTTTACTCGGCCGAATGCACGCGGCCGATCCTCCCGAGGGGAGCGCCTTGGCGACTTACAGGGAGCCCGTGGTCCGAGATGCCGAATGGATCGAGCCGCACCTTGCTCTGGCCGAAAATGCTATCGAAGCAGCCGGTGCGGATCGGTACTCACTTCGGGAGGTGACGCTAGCGCGCCTCGCCGGGGCCGAACCGATTACAGGCTTGCCGCTCGCCGGGTGCAGCTTCGACTTCAAGGCGTCGAACCTGGTTTTCAGCCCGAAACCCACGCTAGTCGATCCCGATCATGCGGCACGGATACCGAGGCTCTACGACCTCGCGGTCGCGCTGCTGCTGTTCCACTGCGATCTCTCCACCGCTCCCGGTCGATTATGGACGCCTGCCGAGTGGGCGACCTTTCT
>NZ_JACYUP010000032.1:0-719 GCF_014841795.1 Sphingomonas sp. CFBP 13733 | reverse complement strand
AGACGGGCAACGATCCGTGCACCCACGCAGGCGTTCTCGATGCGTCGCGCCGCCTCCAACAGCACCGCGTCGCCGACGGCATGTCCGTATGTGTCATTCAGTGCCTTGAAATGGTCTAGATCGATCATTGCCAGAGTGACTGGCGTTGGCGTGTCTATGGCTGCCGCGGCATCCTCAAGGCGCTCAATAAGCGCACGTCGATTAGCAAGATTGGTGAGCGGGTCGGTAAAAGCGAGCGAGATAGCCTCTGATCGTGCGATCATCGTGCCGACGAAATAGTCATACTGCTTGGTAATAAGTCGCATGATCAGCATGACGATGAGCAGTAGGCTCAGGCCGGCTGCGACCTGCACCCTGATACCCGACGCAAGCAAAGACGTTACGACCGGAGTGGTGGTCAGGAAGATCGTAACGAAAGCTGCACGCGGCACGCTGGCGAGGCAGTACGCGCAGGCGATCGATCCAAATGCGATGAATAGCGGAATGAATGGTTTGTCACCGATACCGGCGTGCAGGAGCACGACGCCCCAGGTGCCAAGGCCCAAGCTAAAAAAAGCTGCGATCACCGTAGTCGACAGGAGATGGCGAGCCATCTGCGCCTCTGGGGGCGATGATGATCGACGCATAAGCCAAACCGCTAACCGTACAACGATAAGCACCCCGAATAAGCCGGGGATCTCAACTGACAACGTAGTTGAAACCGAGCCGTAGACGGAGAT
>NZ_JACYUP010000030.1:0-824 GCF_014841795.1 Sphingomonas sp. CFBP 13733 | reverse complement strand
GGCGTCGCCTGACGCTGACAACCGCGGTGGTGGCCGTCAGCTATCAGGCTACCAGTTCCCAGCCCTCTAAATGAGCTTGCTTGTTAAAGTGAATGAAGCTCTGAAGCGAGCATGGACCAATTAGTTGCCAAGCTGGAAAGGGCTATCGCCCTATCAAATGATGACCGATCAAGCTTGCTCGCGATCTTCAGCAATACGCAGTATTTTAAAAAAGGCCGAGACATCCTACGTGAAGGGGAGCAACCCGATCATGTGCATGTCGTAATCAACGGATGGGCCGCTCACTGCGTGACCCTAGTAGATGGATCGCGGCAAACCACCGCCTTCCTGATGCCTGGTGATTTCTGCAACGGCGAAACAACGCTTCTAAGGCGCTTGGATCATAGCGTAGTTGCGCTCACGCCGGTGACAATCGGCACTGCAACACGCGAACGCCTGACAGCCCTGCTGCTCGATCGCCCCAATGTGGCGCAAGCGTTCTGGCAGACGACCCTTGTCGATGCGGCAGTGCTGCGGACGTGGTTAGTCAATATCGCTCACCGGAAGGCGTATCAGCGCATCGCACACCTGATGTGCGAGTTGCATACCCGTCTCTCATGTCTTGGCCTCGTAAGTGGCTCGACCTGCGCTGTGCCGCTCACGCAGGAACAACTCGGCAATGCGCTTGGCCTCACATCGATCCATGTCAACCGGATGCTCAGAAGGCTTCGTAATGAAGGGTTGATGGAATTTCAGAAGCGTACCCTGACGTTGCGCAACGTTGCGGAATTACATGCGATGGCTAGCTTTAATCCTAGCTACCTTCACGCGAATCTGGGAGATGA
>NZ_JACYUP010000029.1:0-1232 GCF_014841795.1 Sphingomonas sp. CFBP 13733 | reverse complement strand
ACGCGGTGCTGTTGGAGGCGGCGCGACGCATCGAGAACGCCTGCGTGGGTGCACGGATCGTTGCCCGTCTCGGTGGTGACGAATTTGCTGCACTGTTCGTTGGGGAATTGGAAACCGGCTTGATCGACGGTGTTGGAGCGACCCTGACCCGCTCTATGGCAGAGCCGTTTCTGGCCCGCGGTAATTGCATCAGGCTGGCGGCATCCGTCGGCCTGTCAGCTCCACTGGCTAGCGGTCAGATACCGTTGACGCTGATGCTGCAGGCCGATGTCGCCTTGTACGAGGTGAAAAGTGCCGGTGGTGGCGGCGTGCTTGCTTNAGCCGATCTGCGAAGCCCGATCGCGCCGGATAGCATCTTTCGAAGCGCTCGCCCGCTGGCACCATCCCGAACTTGGTGCCCTCAGTCCGCTTGAATTTATCGGCGTGGCCGAGACCACGGGAACGATTTCTGCTCTATCGCAGCAGATCTTCGCCGCAGCGATTGAGGAGGCCGCGGGGTGGGATGCCTCCATAGGCCTGTCGATTAATCTTAGCGCCGTGCAGCTCTGCCAGCCGAGTACGCCGCTCGCGATTATGTCTCTCTGCCTTCGTCACAGGTTCGATCCCCGCCGGTTGGAAGTAGAGGTGACAGAAACGTCAGTGCTTGCTGATTTCGGCGTCGCCCGACAACACCTGGCCTCGCTAAGGGCTGCAGGGGTCCGCATAGCACTGGACGATTTTGGGGCCGGCTTCGCTTCAGTCTCATACCTGAAAGAGATAACTTTCGATCGGATCAAGATCGATGGCGAACTCGTCGACAACATTGCTCACTCGGCGGGGGCCGCGCGGTTACTCCACGGCGTGTTGCAACTATGTTCGGCGGTTGGTGCACAGGTGACCGCCGAAAAGGTCGAGACGGAGCAGCAGGCTGCAATCCTGACAGGCTTCGGTTGCGAACGGCTTCAGGGCTATCTGCTCGGCCGCCCGGTTCCGGCGAGTGTGGCGCGCGAGTCGATTCGAAAAGCCTCCCTATTCGTATCATAAAGCCTTCTTTTGAAGTCTTTTGTCTGCCAGCTCCAAGGCTGTAACAGTGGTATAAAATTTAGGACGAATTTATTAATAATATAGCTTTTAAATCATGACGCTATATTAAAATTGTTTCGTATAATGACTTGTTATCTAATCATCTCCCAGATTCGCGTGAAGGTAGCTAGGATTAAAGCTAGCCATCGCATGTAATTCCGCAACGTTGC
>NZ_JACYUP010000028.1:0-1260 GCF_014841795.1 Sphingomonas sp. CFBP 13733 | reverse complement strand
TTAGAGGGCTGGGAACTGGTAGCCTGATAGCTGACGGCCACCACCGCGGTTGTCAGCGTCAGGCGACGCCCGCGAACGCTATCGACCTCCTCAATAGCGGACGGCCGCTTCTCTCTTCATTATTGCCATCCAGCGGTCAGATATGTGAAAATTCAGTCGCAATCACGACTGTGCGACAAGCGGGTGATTTCAGGCGACAGCCTCTCGATCGTCACAAAACGCCGTCGCCAACCCTGATCGGCGACTATCGTGTGTTTTTCGACAGTGCGCGGGGGACAGTCAGCGCTTACCCGGCCAGGCTATCTGCTACGCGTTACTTAATGCTGACTGATCTAAGTGAGTTCGGATGTGATTTAAACCAATCAGAGCAGGACAGGCTTGAACGGTATAACGCCTCGAGGGCGTGCTGCATGCTCTATGCGGGGCAGCCCGGAGGGGGCACTGGCATGAGTGGTAATGAACAATATTACTTACTTCGAGCGCAGCATGAACTTGATATGGCAACCCAAGCCAAAGATCCTATCGTAATAAAACTTCATCTAGACATGGCAGCTAGGTATGCGGCGCTGCGCGAGCTAGCGGATGCGGAGACTCTGAATGCAGAAGGCTGCTCCGATAACTGACCTCCAAACACTAGCGAATAACCTAGATGCGCTAATTGCGTTTGCCGATCAGGAGGAAAACTATGCTCTCGCAGCGACTCTAAATGCAGCACGAGTGCAGTTCTTCCAAATCTATGGTCAACCGACGGAATAACATACTCCTCGGACAAGAAGTATAGCAGACTTGCAGGCTTGGAGAAATACGTGGAAGCGAGGGATCGTCCGGCGGTGACAGCCGACTCAATATTAAAGTTTCGACGCATTCGATCCGAGATAATGCCCCGTGAGTTGTTCAGCGAACCGGGATGGGAATTGTTGCTCGAACTGTTCGTCGCCGACGCCAATGGCCGTCGCGTCACCGCGCGCGAGGTAAGCCATCGGAACAATATACCCGGCAATGTACTAGCCCGTTGGCTGATGCATCTCACTCAAATAGGCTTCATCATCGGCGACGGGGACGGCAATCTTGACGATCAGTTGACGCTCTCAGGCAAAGCGCTCGATATCATCGAGACAGTTATGGCGAAAGCCGCCGAGCTCCGCGAGGCAGGTTGAGTGTTACTGCAACTCGCAGCGAGAGTCTGAAGCCGCCCACTTGTCGACCTTCTTTGGTTCTGTGACGATGCCTGAAAGCTGCCGTTCGTTTGGTTGATAGGCA
>NZ_JACYUP010000027.1:0-1276 GCF_014841795.1 Sphingomonas sp. CFBP 13733 | reverse complement strand
TGTTGTTGCCCCCTAAAGGCCTGACAGAGCCTCGCAGGTTTGCGCAATGAACTCGCGTGGGGACCGATAGCGCAAAGCGCGGTGCGGATGCACTTCGTTATAATGGGCGAACCAGCCGGGCAGTTGGTCGATGACGCTCTGGGCATTCGGCCTGGGGTTCACGCGGACATAGTCGCGCTTGAGGGTGCGAACGAACGCCTCAGCCATGCCATTCGATTGAGGACTGCTGACCGGGGTCGTGCGCGGGATCAACCCGATGTCTCGGGCGAAGGCGCGTGTGTTGCGAGCGGTGTAGCAGCTGCCGTTGTCGGTAAGCCACTCGATCGGTTGGGGCACGCGGTTCACCCGTCCGTAGCGATGCTCGACGGTGGCGACCATCAAGTCCTGGACGTCCTCTGCGGTGATGCCGCCCGTCGTCGCCACGTGTCCCATCGCCTCACGGTCGCAGCAGTCGAGCGCGAATGCGACGCGTACCTTCTCGCCATTGTCACAGGTGATCTCCAGCCCGTCGGAGCACCAGCGGGTGTTGCGCAGATCGACGGCGACCCGGCCATCGTGCCGCCGTTCCTCGCGGCGTTCGCCGTCACGCTGCAGCAGCAGCCCATGCACCTTCATGACGCGGTAGACGCGTTTCGGGTTGGGCGCTTCGCGCCCAGTCTTTTCAGCCTCCCGGCGCAGCAGAGCATGAACGCGGCGATAGCCATAGGTCGGCAGATCGGCGACGAGCGCGCGGATGTCGGCGACCAGCTCGGCATCCGGCAGCGGCGGTCGTCCGCGTGGTCGGGGCGCTGGGCGATGGCGCATTGCGGACAGGTGTGGGCGAGCAATTCCGACCGCGCCTGACACCGCGCTCACCGTCCATCCCGCGGCAACGAGGTCGAGCGCAACAGCAGTTTTTTTGGGCCTGCGGCCCGGGACACGGCCTCGCGGAGCAGCTCGTTCTCCATGGCCTTCTTGCCGAGCAGCCGGTGTAGTTCGCGAACCTGCGCCTCGAGCGCTCGGTACTCGGACGCCGGCACCACTTCCTCGCCCGCTGTCGCGGCGGTCAGCGCACCCTGCGCCATCAGGCGCCGCCAGGTGAAGATCTGATTGCCACCAATGCCGTGCCGGCGGGCGACGAGCGACACGCTCATCCCCGGTAGATACGTCTCCTCGACGATCCGGACCTTTTCCTCCGGCGTCCACCGCCTCCGCCGCTGAACACCGGAGAGAACCTCGCCATCGTTGTAACGCCTGGTCGTACCGTCAGTCATATGCCTCACTCTTATCTAAGAGC
>NZ_JACYUP010000026.1:0-1327 GCF_014841795.1 Sphingomonas sp. CFBP 13733 | reverse complement strand
ACGCGGTGCTGTTGGAGGCGGCGCGACGCATCGAGAACGCCTGCGTGGGTGCACGGATCGTTGCCCGTCTTGGTGGTGACGAATTTGCTGCACTGTTCGTTGGGGAATTGGAAACCGGCTTGATCGAGGGTGTTGGAGCGACCCTGACCCGCTCTATGGCAGAGCCGTTTCTGGCCCGCGGTAATTGCATCAGGCTGGCGGCATCCGTCGGCCTGTCAGCTCCACTGGCTAGCGGTCAGACACCGTTGACGCTGATGCTGCAGGCCGATGTCGCCTTGTACGAGGTGAAAAGTGCCGGTGGTGGTGGCGTGCTTGCTTTCTCGCCTTCGATGCACACGCGATTGCATCGGCGCATGACGATTGAGCAGGCGCTGCGTGCCACTGATCCACCACCTGCCATCCAAGTGGTTTACCAGCCGATCTGCGAAGCCCGATCGCGCCGGATCGCGTCTTTCGAAGCGCTCGCCCGCTGGCACCATCCCGAACTCGGCGCCCTCAGTCCGCTTGAATTTATCGGCGTCGCCGAGACCACGGGAACGATTTCTGCGCTATCACAGCAGATCTTTGCCGCAGCGATTGAGGAGGCCGCGGGGTGGGATGCCTCCATAGGCTTGTCGATTAACCTTAGCGCCGTGCAGCTCTGCCAGCCGAGTACGCCGCTCGCGATTATGTCTCTCTGCCTTCGTCACAGGTTCGATCCCCGCCGGTTGGAAGTAGAGGTGACAGAAACGTCAGTGCTTGCTGATTTCGGCGTCGCCCGACAACACCTGGCCTCGCTAAGGGCTGCAGGGGTCCGCATAGCACTGGACGATTTTGGGGCCGGCTTCGCTTCAGTCTCATACCTGAAAGAGATAACTTTCGATCGGATCAAGATCGATGGCGAACTCGTCGACAACATTGCTCACTCGGCGGGGGCTGCGCGGTTACTCCACGGCGTGTTGCAACTATGTTCGGCGGTTGGCGCACAGGTGACCGCCGAAAAGGTCGAGACGGAGCAGCAGGCTGCAATCCTGACAGGCTTCGGTTGCGAACGGCTTCAGGGCTATCTGCTCGGCCGCCCGGTTCCGGCGAGTGTGGCGCGCGAGTCGATTCGAAAAGCCTCCCTATTCGTATCATAAAGCCTTCTTTTGAAGTCTTTTGTCTGCCAGCTCCAAGGCTGTAACAGTGGTATAAAGTCTAGGAAGAATTTATTGATAACTTAGCGTTTAAATCATGACGCTATATTAAAATTGTTTCGTATACTGACTTGTTATCTAGTCATCTCCCAGATTCGCGTGAAGGTAGCTAGGATTAAAGCTAGCCATCGCATGTAATTCCGCAACGTTGC
>NZ_JACYUP010000024.1:0-1989 GCF_014841795.1 Sphingomonas sp. CFBP 13733 | reverse complement strand
CCGCCCCAGTCAAACTACCCGCCACAGAGGGTCCCTGTTCCGGCTTACGGAACGAGGTTAGACATCAGAAACAAACAGGGTGGTATTTCACCTATGGCTCCACATCAGCTGGCGCCGATGCTTCAAAGCCTCCCACCTATGCTACACAGTTTCTTCCTAATGCCACTCTGAAGCTGCAGTAAAGGTGCACGGGGTCTTTCCGTCTAACCGCGGGTACTCCGCATCTTCACGGAGAATTCAATTTCGCTGAGCATGTCCTGGAGACAGTGGGGAAGTCGTTACGCCATTCGTGCAGGTCGGAACTTACCCGACAAGGAATTTCGCTACCTTAGGACCGTTATAGTTACGGCCGCCGTTTACCTGGGCTTCATTTCAGAGCTTGCACCCCTCCACTTAACCTTCAGGCACCGGGCAGGCGTCAGGCCCTATACGTCGTCTTGAAGCCGACTTAGCAGAGCCCTGTGTTTTTGCTAAACAGTCGCTACCCCCTGGCCTGTGCCCCCTCAAAGTGCTTGCGCATAGTGAGGGCCTCCTTCTTCCGAAGGTACGGAGGCAATTTGCCGAGTTCCTTCAGGACACTTCTCTCAAGCGCCTTGGTATACTCTACCTGACCACCTGTGTCGGTTTCGGGTACGGTCTATACGGTGGGGCTATTTCCTGGAACCATTTCGAAGCCATCCCAATCCGATAAGGGATGACAACACACATGATCCGTCACACACCACCAGGCCCACGAATATTAACGTGGTTCCCATCGACTACCCCCTTCGGGCTCGTCTTAGGGGCCGGCTCACCCTGCGCGGATTAGCCTTGCGCAGGAACCCTTGGTCTTTCGGCGAGAGGGCATCTCACCCTCTTTATCGCTACTCATGTCTGCATTCGCACTTCCGATACCTCCACGACCCATTACCAGATCGCTTCACAGGCTTACGGAACGCTCCGCTACCGCGTACCACATAAGTGGCACACCCTAAGCTTCGGCACGTATCTTGAGCCCCGTTACATCTTCGCCGCAGGACCTCTTGTTTAGACCAGTGAGCTGTTACGCTTTCTTTAAAGGATGGCTGCTTCTAAGCCAACCTCCTGGTTGTTTTGGAAGTCCCACATGCTTTCCCACTTAGATACGATTTGGGGGCCTTAGCTGTAGGTCAGGGCTGTTTCCCTTTTGACGACGGACCTTAGCACCCGCCGTCTGTCTCCCGCATATCACTCTTAGGTATTCGGAGTTTGGTTAGGTTTGGTAGATCTCGCGACCCCCTAGCCCATCCAGTGCTCTACCCCCTAAGGTGTTCGTGCGAGGCACTACCTCAATAGTTTTCGCGGAGAACCAGCTATTTCCCGGCTTGATTGGCCTTTCACCCCTAAACACAACTCATCCGGTAACTTTTCAACGTTAATCGGTTCGGACCTCCAGTGCATGTTACTGCACCTTCATCCTGGTCATGCCTAGATCGCCGGGTTTCGGGTCTAATACATCAAACTCTGGCGCCCTATTCAGACTCGCTTTCGCTGCGCCTACACCTATCGGCTTAAGCTTGCTTGATACATTAAGTCACAGACCCATTATGCAAGAGGTACGCTGTCAGGCCATAAAAGCCCTCCAACTGCTTGTAGGCAATCCGTTTCAGGTACTGTTTCACTCCCCTCATCGGGGTGCTTTTCACCTTTCCCTCACGGTACTAGTTCGCTATCGGTCATGTACGAGTATTTAGGCTTGGAGGGTGGTCCCCCCATGTTCAGACAGAATTTCACGTGTTCCGCCCTACTCGAGTCCTGAATTCTCACTTTCGTATACGGGGCTGTCACCCGCTATGGCGTCACTTTCCAGAGACTTCTACTAGTTGAAATTCAGGCACTGGCCTGGTCCGCGTTCGCTCGCCACTACTAACGGAATCTCGGTTGATGTCTTTTCCTCCAGCTACTGAGATGTTTCAGTTCGCCGGGTTCGCTTCACGAAGCCTATTTTATTCAGCTAAGTGATACCTAACC
>NZ_JACYUP010000023.1:0-2672 GCF_014841795.1 Sphingomonas sp. CFBP 13733 | reverse complement strand
CATTGAGAATGCTCGAGAAAACCACGAATGAACGCCTAATGGATGATAGCGAAATGGCGGATTTTGGTGGAAAGCGGACATTGCGGGGTACGGCACGATTGCTATTCTGACGCGATGAGAGATGCTCGGCTCTGGAAATTCGTAACCTTGGGCGGACTCGTAATAGGCGGAGTTCAAGTGTTCAGCCGTCCGGGAGCGAATGTGCTGTCCGTCAGGATGACTCGGGGCGCGATGTTAGAAGGTGTCTGGACACGCTCCGACAGCCTATTCCGTTATCCAAGTTGGTCCACGGGGCAGATCGAGCCAGACACGGCATTGCCTGACGTCGTGGACACATGCGGCGGAGCATCTGACCTTACTGCGGTTGCCGAACGCGCTGCGGACTCGGGTTACGCGCTGCGAGACAAGGCTCAGTCCATGTATCGCAATGACATCATCGAGACGATCGCCGAGGCCGTGCCTTGGTGGCGCGTGAAATTGTGGCAAATCAGTTTCGGCCTCGGCTTCTGGTCAGGTAAATTAGATGAACCATCTAAGTACCTCTCCGGCGATCAGATCGCGCAGGCTCGTAGGTCCTCGGATAACTGGTACCGGCGGGTGAAAAATCGCATTCTATGCGACGCGGCACGAAGCGTGAAGGCGGGAGAGCCTCCTATTTGATCAGTTACCGCCTATCAAACGGATGGCGCTGAGACCAACGGCTATGTCCGCAATTGGGCGTTGGCGGAATGACGGGGATTGGTTGTTAGCTGCCGTAGGTAGCCATGATCTCATGCATCTCACCCGCGTTCACGGTGAGCGACAAATCCCTAAGGTTTTACATGCCGACGATCTCGGCATG
The DNA here is from genome assembly GCF_014841795.1 of Sphingomonas sp. CFBP 13733. NCBI lineage: Bacteria > Pseudomonadati > Pseudomonadota > Alphaproteobacteria > Sphingomonadales > Sphingomonadaceae > Sphingomonas > Sphingomonas sp. CFBP 13733. The sequence continues at coordinate 1,831 of NZ_JACYUP010000023.1, read as the reverse complement.
TAGACTTTCAGTCTTTAGCATTAGCTTCGTCTTTCAGGCTTTCGTCGATAAAGACTTTATTGACCCAACCAATGGTTGCAGCATCCATCATCTCCTCTTTTCTTGCCTCTGATATATTTTCCGGCAGTGGCGTATTCGAAGCTACCGCCGCTTTTGCAATCAGCGTATCGCGAACTAAACTTCGCAATTCCCGACAGAACTTTTTTATTTCCGATAGAAGCTCGATCTCGCTGACATAGATCTGATCCGGTAAGAACGTCTTAGAAGTCACAGACGTCTTTACGCATAAAGCAAATTTCGACAGATCGGATTGCTCGGCTTTCTCAGGCAACCCCAATAGCAAGAAAAGTAGGGCGGATATCACCCCACCGAGCCTTCCAAACTAATCCCCAGCAGCTTCTGCGCCTTGACCGCGATCTTCATCGGCATGATGTGACAGTTTTTCTTAATGTCCGCAATTGGGCGTTAGTGGAATGGACGGTTCGAGAGGCTAGCGGACGCTAACCGCGTTCGGAGTGTCTAGCGGCGAGCTTGCCACTTCCTTGACATGGAGAACTGAGTGCGCGCGAAATTCACAGGAATAGCCGGATAAATGTCCGGCATGGACGCCATCTAATCGGGTACCGATCATCACTATCCCGAAAGTAGCGTATTTTTGGGTTGCTCCTGCCTTAGTGATCTCTGTGTTGATCAAGGTCCGAGCCTCAGGCGTAGCGTCAAATCCGCACTCTGGCCCCTTGGCCTTGAAGCAGTTCCAAGGCTCCCTTAGTGGACACTGCCGGAATGATTCGCCCTCGGTGTATAGGGTCAGGACTCCGGTAATCTTGCGCTCGTCGCTACGTTGCGACGGGTCGCCAGCCTGCCTGGCCAGCGGGGCGGCTTTGCATGATGCCAATGCGAGTAGGGCTAAGGCAGCGGAAGCGCGCATGAGTCTAGTCTGTAACTGACTTGGAATGTCTACAAGTGGGCGGAAGCGGAATGGCCGGCATTGGTGGGAAGCGGTCATTGGCGAAGCGCCCTTGCCTCATATCAGAACTGAGGGATTTTCTTCGGTGTTAGATACAGCGACGTGAGCGTGCCCGCTCGTAACTCGTCAGCGACGGCAATCATGAAGGCATGAAGTTCTTCTTCCATTGACTTTATGTCGTCGAAAAGATTGGAGAAATGCCTCTCGTTCCAGCCCCAAACTTTGCCATCCCTTTCGATCTGGAGAAGATAGCCGGGCTGCTCCTCACTCCATGCCCAGCTTGTATGAACTACGACATTGCGCCTATCAGCAAGCTGCCGCAGCCGCTGCCTGATTGTTGCCCACGTATCCCTCAGTGGGTGGCCTTCGAGAGCCTTTTTGAGAATGGCGTCAACGATCTTGATCCGCGCGTGGACAGTGCCGGTCTCAGCCATAACGGTCGCCATGATCCAGTCACTGGAGTGTCCGATACCCTCGTCGCCGATGAGCGTAATGCCCATGATGCCTGAGATGGTCCAAGCTAGTTGCTCTTCGGTCCTATTCCAGGCCAGCAGGATCAAGCCAATTGCCGATACGCACTCGGGCCGATGAGACTGTGCCCACTTGGCATTCGGGCTGTAGCTTTTAAGCTGCGCCGGATCGATGCTGTCACTCATGCGCGGATCACTCCATAAATAATGCAGCCGCAAGCGATGGCCGGTACTGGTGGAAAGCGGACATTCGCGCGATCGCAAAATCCGGGTCCGCTAGGATCAAAAGCGGACCCGTGCCGGACAGATCAGGCAGGGAAATGAATTCCGCATAGTTTGTTGCCGTCTGGGTCGCGAAAATAGGCAAGTTCGACTGTCCCCAGCGATGCGGTAT
>NZ_JACYUP010000022.1:0-3468 GCF_014841795.1 Sphingomonas sp. CFBP 13733 | reverse complement strand
TCTTCTTCTCTGCCGTCGCGCTCGCGGCCACCGTCATCTTCTGGCTATGACCAATGAGTCCTGACCCTAGGAAGACCCGCTTCAGCTTACGGCCGCCTTGATTGACTTCAAGATGAGGTTTGTACCCACCCAACGGCCATATGCCAGCGACACACTCCCACTCCCAATGCTGCCGCCTCCAAACAGTGTCTAGTGTAACACCTTGTTCGGTGAGGATAAGGCGGCGCGGCCGAACTGCCGGAACCATGGAATGGCAAGCCCAAAACGTGAAGAACAGCGTCTCGATGAGGCATAGAGCCAAGAGGTCGTCGCCCTCTAGGCGGGGGACGCCCGGTACGTTAGCGTAATATGAACGAACGTCCGGGATTGGCGGAAGCGGAATGGCCAGGATTGGTGGTGAGCGGACGTTGGTCTATCGAGATGGCGATGTCAGCTTTTGATAGAGATCGGAACCGCAACTGCGCTCCTTCAAGCGCTGGAGAATTGGACGGCGATCTTCTTACGCTGGCATTTGCGAAGACGAACGCCATAACAGTTGACGCCGTTTGTGCCGGGCGTGATCGGGGTGAACGCGATGGGATGGTTTGAAACGGCTTCAATTATTGGGGCGAGTTTGTCTGCACTCGCCGGAAACATATTAGCGTGGGAAGCATCACCCGCGTCAGCGGTTCCGCCTAAAATGATCAGCAGTCCGATAAAGTTCGAAGACTATCCACAACAAGCTTTGCGAAACAGACAGGAGGGCTATGTCTCCATCGAACTAAAAGTATCGGTGAACGGTGCCCCCTTGTCCTGCCAAGTGACTGAAAGTGCTAGGCACTCAGCGCTTGACGAGGTAACTTGCAAACGGTTGATGAAGGCGCGTTTCGAACCGGCACGCGGCCCTGATGGCGTCGCAGTTGCTGGCAACTTTCATACCGCAGTCGGCTGGAGCATGCCAGCACCAGGTGTGGTGCCGGATAGCCGCGTATTTGTACCGGTCGCAGCTTTGCCGAACGGCTACGTGCAGCCTACATCGACCTTTCTGTCGTTCGATGCCGCTGGCTTTCTCGCCACCTGTGAGATTAAGGCCACCAGCGGGAGTGAAGCGTTCGACAAGGTTGCCTGCGCTCTTTTGCGCAAGCAGATGAAGATCACTCCCCCTCACGCAATCGGGAATGCGCGAGCGGCAGGGTATCGCTACGTTCCGGTCGCGGCTCTCCCGACCTCGAAACGGTAGGTGCGCTGTTTGTAGGCCAACGAATATCCGCCAATAGGCGTACGCGGTACTCCGATGCGATCGACTCCGGAACGTCTAGATTTGGTGGTGAGCAGCCCGGCAGGTTTCAGGAGCTTGGGTGTGGTTAGCTGCCATCAGGTCGGGTAGCTTGGAGCATGAGCACGTTCGACCTTCAAGCTTTCGCCCGGCCCGGTACGACGGTTTTGCCACCCGCTGGATTTCAGACAGGCTGGGTCAGGATCGACGATCTCGACGAAACGATATTCTACAGCACGGCGATCTGGTCCCGAGAGGAATACCCTCGGCATTGGCGCGACGCAGCGGGACGTCTGGCGAGTGGCGCCGACTTCGCGGCCTTCTGCACTAATCTAACCACAGATAATGCGAGCATATTCGCAGGCTTTCGCTCCTTCGATTGCGTCTGGTTCGAGGAGTGGGTCATGCCCCGATCGGCGCTTACGGTGGAGGGTACATGCGTCGCACTGGTTGCCGACGCTGCTCGCAGCGAGGGAGGCGAAGCATCCTCATGGCAAGTTTCGGTCGATGCCGTTCGGGCCTACGCTGGCCGCTAGGAAGCTGGCCAGCGGCGTTATCGCAAACGGGGGATCAATGTCCGCTTTTGGGAACGACGGAAAGGTCATCGACCGACCAATTGTGGGCGTCTGCGGACCGGCCGCTTTTGGGCGTCGAGTTTACCAATCGCGAATGTCGCATTGTGGTGGAGAGCAGACGTTCCTTAAGAGGGCAACGCCGTAAACATCGACCTGCGTTACGCCACCACCACGAGTGACACCCAATAAATTGCCCACCAAAGTGCGGGTACGACGAGCAGTCCCACAAAGCGACGCTGAGAAAAGTCTTTGAAGACAAGAAAGGATAACACCACGGTGCTAAACAGCATCACTGGCTTCGCCAGTAGCACCGCAAGCATGATATAAGGGCCAATCTTCGAAATCGTCTCGGGTGCGTCAAACATCATCGGGGTCATGAGCGCCATCATGGCGGCTCGTGGTATGGCAAGAAGCGCCACCACTCCAACGACTAAAGGAACGACACGCTTCCAAAGCTCCTTTGTATCGCTTCTGTATCCTGGTTCTTCCATCGCTGAAGCTCCTGAAATGTAGACGATAGCTAGCCCAAACCAGGCCCTGGCCGCGGTCAGCATTTGCCCTCTCAGTGCCCCCCTGTGAGGGACCCGTTTACCCACTACAGAATTTTTTTCGGCAGGCCATAAGTGCGGCCAACATCGCAGCGAATGTCGCCTTTTGGGCGAATGCAGACTGGCCGCTTCGGGTTGTTGTCGATCGGCCGCGCGAACGTCGCTACCCGGGCGGGAGCGGAATGGCCGGGATTGGTGGCAAGCGGACATTCAGGCGGCAGGCTCACTACCGGCTCCGAGGTGTAGCTGCCCCTCTCGAACGGTGAACCATCGCGGCGCACCATTGCGCCGGTCCACGAAGTGCCATTGCGGCTGGCCGTCTGTAGTCGAGAACGACAGGAACCGGACTCCGCCATCCGTCGTCATGGCCACTTCGGGCAGTTCGCCAAATAGCTCGCATCGCGCAATCCGGGCGTGGCGTAAGTCGTCGAGAGCTCGCTCCCACAGGTCGTCCTCACTCCAGCTTCCGCATCGGATCGCCGTCGCATCCTCGATGCGCCAACTCCATTCGACACCGAGCGATACTTCACCTTCGGGATGGCCTGTCGAGCCATCTCGATTGGCTACAGGGTGCAACTTGCCGCATTCGATGAAGATGGCGGACCCATAGCCACGCCAGACGTGACTTATAGGCAAGCCGATGAGCGACGCGGCAAAAGGCTCGAAGGCTTCAATGGGTGTCATAGCCGCTGATCTTAGCCGGTCACCGCTATGTCCGCTATTGGGCGGAAGCGGAATGGCCGGAATTGGTGGAAAGCAGCCGTTCAACCGTTACCAAGAACGATATCTGCAACTTTCCCGCTGACGCCCTCCAGTCGCCCGTACCACGATACGGTTGTGCGACCAAACGGTGTCACAATGCTCATGACATGACCTGGCGCGCCAACCCCGGTGGGGTTGGTCGTCTGCCGCTTTTCACTGTACAGTCGATGATCTTCGATTAACTGATCGAGCATCTGCGACTGAGCGGCGGTCAAAGGCAGCTCCCGATTTGATTCCATCTTCCGTTCAATCGGAAGATGTTGTTGCCCCCTAAAGGCCTGACAGAGCCTCGCAGGTTTGCGCAATGAACTCGCGTGGGGACCGATAG
>NZ_JACYUP010000021.1:0-6157 GCF_014841795.1 Sphingomonas sp. CFBP 13733 | reverse complement strand
TTAGAGGGCTGGGAACTGGTAGCCTGATAGCTGACGGCCACCACCGCGGTTGTCAGCGTCAGGCGACGCCTGCGAACGCTATCGACCTCCTCAATAGCGGACAGCCGCTTCTCTCTCCATTATTGCCATTCAGCGGTCAGATATGTAAAACTCAGTCGCAATAACAACTATCCGACAAACAGGTGATTCCGGACGGTAGCCTCTCGAGCGTTGCAAAACGCCGTCGCCGACCTCGATTGGCGACTATCGTGTGTTTTGCGTCGCCTGAAGAGCCTACCTGGCATTCCCCTAACTCTGTCGAAATGACGCCATTTCGAGAAACGTTTGGGAACGGTTTTTGGAAAAGCGGCTGGCAGCGGCGATAGTTCACTCATCGCTGTTCCCAGCCTTTCCCGTGCTAGGTTCCATTACGAGAAGGCCCACCCCGTCTCGATTGTTGTTCTCTATTATACCTTCAGGAACTGATCGATTGCGTCGACCGCCTGGTACAATCGTGCCGCTAATAGCGGTTCATGGCTGCCGTCAGCTACATCGATCTCAACGATCAGCTGTTCACGTAATTGCAGCAACGAGGTATACTGATTAATCTTGGCGACCTTACCATCGGCGGTAGCATCGACTCTCTTGAGCGCGTCGATTATCGATGAGGCCTTAACAGGTTTCTCTAATCGGGCAATCTCGCTGTAGTCTGATGGAACATCGGCAATATCATTACCTGTTGCAAGGACGCAGCGGACGCCCCGAGCGAGTAGGCGGTCCACTACTGGGTATACTTTGTGCTCGCCGAGGTTGATGTCGAGAACAGCGCTGTCGATACGCCCTCCCCGATCAAGCAAAGCCATTGCCTGATCGACAGACGGTACCGGCCCAAGCACGATAGCTCCCGCCCGTGTAAGAGTGCGCTCGATCGCTTCGGCAACGACATACTCGTCCTCAATCACGAGTACCCGCTGATCTTCCATGAGCATGTCAGCCATCTTGCGCCTCCTCCACTGTCCGGCGAGATGCGACCGGCACCGCAATGGTACAGTGCACACCGTCTTCGACGAAAGCATAATGTGTCTTGGCGCCAAGTTGGTACGGTAGGGCTTTTTCGATCATTTGACGGCCATAACCGCCGGTAAATGGTGCAGTAATCGGTTGTGATATCCGAACACCGCTCTCGCGCCAGTCGACGTGGAGCCACAGAACGCCATCTTTTTCCGCCTTCACGTGCCATGTGATTGTAAGCAACCCTCCGCCGGTCCCCAATGCACCATATTTCACTGCATTGGTCCCAAGCTCATGGATAGCTAGAGCTAGGCTTTGAACTGCGCGCGAGCGTAGCGGGACATCAGGTGGACCCGCCAATATTAGATGATTATCACCGCTCTTCCGGCCAATGGCACCAAGCGCAACGAGTTCCGCCCGCAGAAGGTCTTGGAACTTTACTCGGTGGCCTGAGGTTGCATGCGAGAGCATCTTTTGGACGCGGGATAGAGCTGAAAGGCGGTCGTTGAAGCCGTGCTCAAATTCTTGAAGAGACGAGGCACCATCCAGCATCCGCGCGGCAATCGAACTTACGACCGCGATAAGGTTACGCGTCCTGTGTTGCAGCTCTGCAACCATCACGACCTGGCGTTGTTCGCTTTCCCGCAAAGATTCCGCGGTGCGCTTCAACGCGTCTATGTCACTGATAACGCTTGCTTGCCCGGTCAGGTTACCCAACTCGTCGCGTACCGGAACCGCTGCAACCCGAACCCAGATGGCTTGCTGGTCGTCATCGGTGAACAGCATTTCTTGACCAGGGGTAACACATTCTCCGCGGCGGGCGCGCGCACCGGGAAACTCGTCCGGTCGCAACGGTCCCCCATCCTCGCCCCACGCTTGCCACTGCGCTACGCGACCCGGGTCTTGGGATGGCATTAGGCCGGTCGGACAGAAACGCTGGTACTCGGAATTGGAGGCTACCATTCGCCCGTTCATGTCCAGCGTAGCAACGCCAGCAGGCACGCTTTCGAGCGTAGCCGCGAACCGAGCCTCGCTTTGGTGAAGCGCTGCCTCTGCCTCCGCCAGACGACTGCGTAAATCAGCGATTGTTGCCACGTCATCCATCTTACATCCCAAGTATAAGCGTCGGAGTCCGCCAGGGGCCAGATAGCTATGTTGGCCCGTTCCCGGTCAAAAATGCCGTGCTATCTGCGTCGGTTTTTCCGATACGCCTCCTTCAATCCACACAAAGACATTCACCGATCGGCGAGCCATCCTTCGACGGTGCGAGGTACCTTGCAAGCAGACTAAACTGATATATGTCGATCGATACAAGTCTCGTGGTTAGGTGGTGATGCCGGCAGGTCATTGCGTTTCGTCGGTCGAGGGAGTCATCCTGCACGCGGATCAAGGTTTTCTTGATCTGCTTCAGCGTCGCGCCGACGAGGTCATCGGCGTTTCGTACCGCCAGGTAACCGATGCTCGGGACTTGGATCGAAGCGCAGATATGCTAGCCGTGCTAGAGGACGGTGCGGCCCCCGTACGATTGCAAAAGCGCTACCTTCGGCCGGATGGGAGCTCAGTAGTAGCAAATTTACTGGTCACCCGCTTCGCCAACCCCGACCGCTTGATAAGCACGCTGTTCTGGCAGGAAAATGGCCGCCCTTTGCCGCCAGCCAGGCTTTGGGAAGCTGCACTGCGTATGCGCCAGGTTCATGCTACCCGAGCCATGCTATTTGGGGCTGATCTGAGCACTGATCCCATAGGTTCGCTACTGATCAGCATCTATTTGGCGGAGGCAGAAGGCCGGAATATCGGGCTGGCCGACGCTGCCGCCCATGCCAACATCCCGACATCTGTTACCGAACGGTGGATAAGGGTAATGCAGCAGCGAGGAGTAATTGAATATCAAAAAACCACCATCGATATTCGACTTACGAGCGCGGGGACGAACAATATAGAGTCAATGCTTTCTTCTTTCTATGAACCTCCTAATGCTGTTCAGATATAAATGGATAGCCATGATTGATAGATTACCGCGTGTATCAAATTATAAAATAAAATCCTTGCTAATTCTGTATTTCACTTCGACAAATTCGTTTGATTGCATACCTTATGTAAATTTGAGCAAGCTCATTTAGTCTGGCAATTTTTATTATTTGCTTTTGAATAAACTCAATGGACTACTTGACCCAGAAGGGGACGCTTAGAGGATCGGTTCACCTCCCTGACTCCGGCCGCTTGTTCATGTCCACGGCCAGAGCGAAGTTAGACGACGAGCTCCTCCCTCTGACCTCTAAGCTTTCTCAAAGGGGATCGGTTTCAGGAAGACCGGTTCCGGGCGTTTGCGGAGAATGACGGGCATTGGTACGATGTTCGCCTTTAGGGTAGACTTAAGCTGAGAGTTATCTGCCATGAGCTATAAGACGGACCATCGTAGTCGAACGAGAGCTGTCGCCGTTTATGGAGTCCTTATTTGCGTAGGAGCGGCGCTGGGCCTCCTCGTAATGGCGGGCGTTATCACCGACCACATTCTCTGGTAATATCTACCCAGCCCCGCCCTATTGAGGCGTTGCGCAACGGAAAATACCATATATCTGAGATGTTAAGCACCAACATAATAATCAAGGCAATTTAGTTTCAGCGCCCTTAGATAGGCTTTCATTGCCTGATCACCGAATTGACTAAGTGAAATATCTAGTCGACGTCGGTCGACAGTATCCGTGACACGGTTAATCAGCTTTGATTGATAAAGATGCTCGATCCATCGCTGCGATGTCGTAGTTGGGGCATCGGATAAGCTAACCAGTGTCTTGACGTTCATCGGCAGGCGCTCGTCACGCGCGACGAAGAGCGCAAGTAACATATCCCAAGCTGGTTCGTGGAATAGCTCATCAGGTAAGAAACGGCGACGGATACGCCGTTCGTCGAGTAGCAGTCTCGCCCGTTCAACAAGTGCAGCATCACTTAAATCGTTGGCCGTCGGCATAGTCCTCGCCGCCTTGGCAGCCCGGACATTAAACTCATCGGCCACACCTGAGAGTGCCTCCGCTAACTCGGCAATCAAAATGATTAAATCATCATTCTTCAACTAAGTTTTCCTCAAGTGTTTAATTGGCCCGATTAAATCCGAGAGCAATTTAGCAAAACCAAAGATATATTTATAGATAAAGCGGCAGACGAGTCGTTTATGCGTAAATATACGAGACTGGGTCATACAAGTTCGGTGAATTCGCCATCGGCGGTCTTTGCGAAAATATGGCACTTTACCTGTTTTAGAATATACCGTTAGATCATGTTAACGCTGTTGATCGGCCGCCGCGATCTTGACCGACGAGGCTAATCACTGCGGCGATGAGCATGTTCCCCGTGACCGGTTTTTGCAGGCACTGCAAATCAGCGATATCGGGGGGGGATGATGCTTTCGTCATAACCTGTCACCAGAATGGTCGGGATACCCAACGCCTTCATCTCGCGCGCAAGGATGAAGCTGGGACCAGATCCAAGATTGAGGTCGAGGACGGCATAGCCAGGGATGGTATGACTCAGGCAGACCAACACGTCCGCTTCGGAGCCGTAGGGGCCCAATACTGTTGCTCCTGCCTCCCACAGGGCTTCGCAAGTACATTCTGCAAGGTAATAGTCATCATCGACCACCAGCACGGTGCACTCCGTAAGCGACCTAACCATAGCTGTCATGACTGACCCTCATCACGCAACGCCGTTGGCGATACGCCTTCCTGGAGAAAGCTTTCGCCCGGCACGAGGGGGAAGCTGATGCGGCATCGTAATCCGTCCGGTTCAAACTTCATTTCCCCGGAACCGCGTAATTCATACGGTACACGCCGGGTCACCAGCTCCGTACCAAAGCCTCGACCACGCGAAACATTGTCTTCGAAGGCGACCCCGGTTTCTGCCCAGCATAGAATAAGCCAATCCTGCTCCACCCGCCGATCAATATCCCATTGAACGGTAACGTACCCGTTTTTGGTCACGAGGGCGCCGTACTTGCTTGCATTGGTCGCTAGCTCATGGATGGCCAGGGTCAATACTTCGGCGGCCTTTGGTGCCAGCGTGAGGGCGGGGCCAGATAAGACGATCTGATCTCTGTCGGCCGCCTGGATCAGCAGTTCATCGCGAATCATATCAGACATGTCCACACCCATGCCGGCACCGCGTGTCAGCAGGACCTGCGTGCGGGCCATGGCCGCAATCCGCCCGCTCAGGTGATCGCGGAACTCACCTGTGGAGACATTGAGGCTGCTTCGCCGAACGACCGCTGCGACCATCGCAAGGACGTTGCGGACACGATGTTGCAGTTCGGCCAAGAGGACGACCTGACGCTCCTCCATCCGTTTGCGATCGGTCAGGTTCTGGGCGATCTTTAAAAAGCCCTGCAGCATGCCGTCAGGCGTTCGCAGCGCAATGGTCTGCCCGTCCATGTAAACCCGCCTGCCCGCCTTGGTCACATGCCAGCGGACATCCGGTGCCTTGCCCTGCGCAGCGGCCATCGCAATCTCGCCGGCCGTAGCGCCACTCTCATTGTCTTCCGGCGTGAAAATCGTCGAGGCTGACCTCCCGATCATCTCATGCTCGCTCCAACCAAAGATCGCCTCAGCCCCTGGGAACCAGTCGGTGACGATATCGTCAGGATCGCGAAATCCTTCGCGTTCTCGACGACTAGGCGGAAACGTTCGTTGCTCCGGGCGAGTTTGTTTATCTGATTTAGCCGATCGATGACCGGACCAAGAGTGCAGGCGTAGGTCCGCAGGAACTGCACGTCGCCGTGCGGGAAATCCCGTGCCTTGGTCGCGTCCACTTCAAGAACACCGTACGCCTCCCCACCTGGAAGATAAATGGGTACGTTCACCAGCGCGACGACGCCATGTTCAAGCATGAAATCTGCAAAAACAAAGCGCGTTTCGGTAGCTATATCGGGCGTCACCATCGGCGTCCCGCTAGCAATAGCAAACGTCTCAGACGATTTATCATCAAGCGAAAGACGTTTCTGACCAACGACGCCTGGTGCCCATCCCACTCCCGCCCGGACAAGCGCTGTCTGTCGATCGTCGCTTATCTCGAGCACCTTCGCCAGATCGGTTTGCAAGGCATCGGCGACTAGGGTCAGGACCCATTGATGTGAGAGGCGCGATCTGATTCAGGCTCCGTGAGGAGAGCGTGGATGAGC
>NZ_JACYUP010000020.1:0-7662 GCF_014841795.1 Sphingomonas sp. CFBP 13733 | reverse complement strand
CGATAAGCACCCCGAATAAGCCGGGGATCTCAACTGACAACGTAGTTGAAACCGAGCCGTAGACGGAGATTGCCAGTATTGCGGTGTTAATTATCAAAACGGTGTTGAGGATTGGGATCTGTTGCAGCAGAATATGAAACTGCTCCACCCGCAAGTCGGCCTGTAGTGCAGCAGGTACGTGGCGCATTAGTCTCACCAGTTTCACCCCGTTAAATACGCGCACCGCGACTCATCTAATTTTAAGATATTTGCGTTTTTAAGTCTGCAAAGGTGGGGCAACCCATGTGCCAGCTACGCCATATAGTGGCTTTTAGGACTACCGAGCCTACTCTCCTCGCCAAGTCTCTGACGTATCATCCTCTTCCACCACTTTGTTAATTAGAGACTTGGAGCCGGCATTTCCAACTAGTCGACTCATCTCGATTGCTACCTCCGGCGTCATAAATACAACAGTGCCATCCGGTGCTTCTATAAAAACATGGCCATCGTTGACCCAGACTTTGCGGGAGGGACCATAAGGTACTGATGGTGCCATTAAACATTCCGGTCAGATAGGCGTTGACAGATATGCGCAATTATACCCTCTGAAGTACGCCAATGCTTTGATCTATGCTGTATTCAGCGGCGCGTCAGACACGTCAAACATGCCCTTGCTGCCTTTCAAGTTTTGAGATAAATATTGAAGCCTGTGGTCGCTGCAGACAAGGGGCATTGCCCCACCCTGACCGAATTCGGTTATTTTGTGAATTATCACACACGCTATGCATTCAAGGCGGGTGGGGGGGGCAGCTGATGGGGGGGGGCGACGCATTATCGCCAGTGTTGTTTTAGAGCTATAGCCGCCTCTGAACACCGTTCAATCAAATATCTCGCTGATATGGTAGGTACGGCTTATCGGAGGTTTAGCCGTGATCCAGTCAGATACATCTGTAGCAAAGAGATACGCCTATTCGTATGTTCGCTTCAGCAGCCCCGAGCAGATGAGCGGCGATAGCATCAGGCGCCAGACGGCGCTGGCTGTTTCTTATGCAGATGAGTTCTCCCTCATTCTCGACGATCACCTTACCTACAGAGACTATGGTATATCCGGTTTTCGGGGTCAGAACTCTGCGTCAGGGCGCCTTGGAGATTTCCTTGCGGCAGTTTCTCTAGGGATCGTACCACAAGGCAGTCTTTTGCTTGTCGAGAGTCTTGACCGGCTGAGTCGAGAAAGCGCTTTGAATGCCCAGAGTTTGCTGACACAAATCGTTCTTGCTGGGATAACAATTGTCACACTATCCGATAGAAGAACATATTCAATCGATGAGTTACGTCGAGACCCGATGGGCTTAATATACGCGCTAATAAACTTTATCCGTGCCAATGAAGAAAGCGAGTTAAAGTCGTTTAGAGGAAAGGCAAGTTGGAGCGCGAAAAGGGCGATCGCGAGGTCTGAGCCGATCACGTCCAGCTGTCCGAGATGGCTGGAGCTTAATAAGAATGACAAGACATTTTCAATAATACCAGCGAGGGCAGAGGTAGTCAGAGATATATTCAGACTCGCTCAAGAGGGTGTATCTAACACCAGAATATCAGAAAGGTTTAACTACAATAAGGTGCCAGCTTGGAAGTCGGATAGTCTTTGGACGCGCGACAAAGTGGGTTGGATTACTAGATCAAGCGCTGTCATAGGGACCTTTGTTCCTCATGTCATAGAATGGAAAGACGGAAGACAGACCCGCGTGCCTTGTCCACCCATACGGGGATACTATCCTGCTATCATATCGGTGGATACGTTTCAGAAAGTACAGACTAATCGTCTGACCAGTAACTGGGCTGGTCATGGTGGTGTTAGCAACATACTGAATCAACTTGCGGTATGCGAATATTGCGGCAGTTTGATGATTGTTAGTCCATCAGCCCCGAATGGCCCGAGCATTATATGTTCGGCATCCGTAGCTGGAACGGCAGCCCATTATGCGCCCATTGCCTATGGCCCCGTTGATGCCGCTCTTCGCCAAGGCCTATCGACAATCTTTATCGCCTGCGACATTAGCGCGCCTGGATATGGCCGAAGCAGGCAACTATCCATAGCTCAAAACAATGTTGATCGAGCCAGACGCGAGCTTCTCGCGGTCAGCCCCAGCCCATCTGATACAGATCGATTGAAAGAGATGCGCTATACCGTTGATCTATTAGAGCAGGACCTTTTAGATAAGGCGGATATGTATCAACACTCAGCGACTATCAGACTAGAGAAGCAACTCTCTGAGGCCATTGAATACCTTTCGACAGGTCACAATGACAAAAAGTCGTCCATTGCTATAAACAAAATGATGAGAGTCATATTCGCTAAGGTGGTTGTCGTTTCTAAAACAGGTCATATTGACTTATATCATAAGGACGGAAGGGTACATCGTATAATGATATAGAGCCATGTCACTATATGCCTTTTACTCAAAAGAATTAAAAGATATTGTGAAGCCATGTGTTGCCCGGCTTATAAACGTGGCTATTATAGCCGATGGTTTCTACTATAACTGCAGTGTAAATAGTATATATTAGCAATGCATCTTTCAGTCTTATACAATAGCGTCTGACTATGAGCTATCTCAAGGCCGACGATACAGATCCATGGTTTGTACAAAACATCAGTCGCTTTAAAGGCCGCTTATGCCATCATAGCCCTATACGAGTTTTAGGGGAGGTGGCTATGTCTTTGGCTCTTCATGAGCAAAACCAGATTTTTCAATGGCTTGAGGAAGAGGCGATTGCGAGGGCTGCATCAACAAAGAGTATAGATCCTGCTGAGCGAGATCGATATTTTATTCGTGCAGAGCATTACGCTGACTACGCTTGGGGCCTCGCAGAAACGAACGATCACGCATTTATTCCCTCGGAAATCTGGCATTCAAATTCACTCGGGGCCGAGAAGATCCCAGGATAGGACAGAGACCAGCTTACGTGAGATTAACGTTTTATAGCCTCGGTGCGGCGAAGTGGTAAAACGACTTAGCTATTTTATATTTTTGGCATCGCAGCGTTATTCAAGGAGGGCCTTGATTAATTACGCGTTCTGCAGCGAACAAGGTTGTCATCGTAGATAATTCTCTTAAATGGCAAGCCCTAGTGGAGCATAGAATGACTGATGAAAATATCCAGCTGAACGCTGTCGAGCTTGCCACCGAGTTGACGATTGCGTGGCTGTCTAATTCTAATACCCGAACATCCGCCGATGAGGTTCCAGCGTTTCTCGCCCGGATGCATTCGAGCGTTCAGTCTCTGATGAGCGGCACTGAGGGGACAGATGCTCCTGCTACTGGCGCGCAGGATTACTTACCCGCAGTTTCGACGCGAAAGTCTTTGGCGAACCCCGACTTCATCGTCAGCATGGTTGATGGAAAATCGTACAAGACTCTACGTCGCCACCTTTCAAAGCACGGCATGACGCCAGATGAATATCGCGTGCGGTATAACTTAAAAGACGATTATCCTATGGTTGCCCCAACCTATTCGGAAGCTCGCCGTGCGATGGCCCACAGGATTGGCCTGGGAACCGTCCGCAAGGGCGATGGCACGTCACCAAAGGCTGCGGCAAAATCAAAAAAGCCAAAAGCGGTACCCTCCGAGTAAGTGCAAGCTGGCCTCCTTATAGGGGCCAGCTTTTGCCGTGCATTACAGCCAAGGCATTCAACGTATGATTCCCGTTTAGCCTCTCCATCGGTAGAATGGAGCATGGCTTGCAAGATTTAGTAGGATCCTAGCCATTCGAGAGTTCGAGTTATCTACTCGAACGTTGGCGTACGAGCGGTATCGGCCCGAGCGCCTTCGAGCGATTGCTGCAGCTGACCCCCTGTCGGAAAACACATGATTTACGACATCCCCGGTTTTCGCCTTCGCTGGATCAACGCCGTCTACGGTCATAACGTTCGACAAACCCTGTCGCCTTGATAGAGTGTTCGAGAACGTGCTTTCGGGGGTTTGTCGTACATGCTGGTTGGATATATGCGGGTCTCGTCGGCCGATGACCGCCAAACGGTCGATCTTCAGCGGGACGCGCTAGTCGCAGCCGGCGTCGATCATCGTCATCTCCATACCGACAAGGCATCCGGCGCACGCGACGATCGGCCGGTGCTGAAAGCCTGCCTCGAATATCTCAACTCGGGCGACACATTAATCGTGTGGAAGCTCGACCGGCTTGGACGCTCGCTGCCGCACCTACTGGCGATCGTCACCGATCTGAAGACGCGCGGTATCGCGTTCCGGTCGCTAACCGAGCAGATGGATACGACCACCCCGCACGGCGAACTGCTGTTCTCCCTCTTTGGCGCACTCGCACAGTATGAGCGCGCACTGACGCGCGAGCGCGTAATGGCTGGGCTTGCGGCGGCAAAGCGTCGCGGACGCCAGGGTGGCCGCCCGCCGATGATCGATACCGAAACCCTCGAACGGATTACAGCCGCGCTGGATGGTGGGGCCAGCAAAGCATCTGTCTGTCGAACCTTCAAGGTACCGCGCTCGACGCTAATCGGCACGCTGGGCCGGATCGGCTGGACCGCACCTGCGAAGACCTAACTCGGTTGCATCAAGCAGTCTGTCCGAAAAACACACGGCTATCGAGAATAGGCTCTGCAGGGTCGCTCATCCTGAGTGATATGCCGCAATCACAGCGCCAAACGAGGGGCAACTCGTGCCTCATTATATGCGGTGCGTCCCAAGATGAACCATTGAACGGCAATCTCGTGAGCTTTCAGCAAACGGATCGCTTCGTCGTTAAATATCTGTTTATCTTGAACATAGGAGCGATTGAACCTAATTGCATGCCCCCCCCCCAAAGATACAGAGCTTATAATAAACGATGATATCAACTCGGTCGAGTTGGCCGCTGAACTGACTGCTGCATGGTTGGCCAATCCTAACACCCGCACGAATGCGGAGGATGTGCCCGCATTTTTGCGGTCAATGCATGCCGCTGTCGCTCAACTGTCAGACGCAGCTACTTCAGCAGCCCCGGAAGAAGCTGCGCAAGCTTATGAGCCTGCTGTCACGGTGCGTAAGTCGCTGGCGTCGCCCGATCACATCATTTCGATGATCGACGGCAAGTCATACAAGACGTTACGCCGCCATCTGTCGAGCAATAGCCTTACACCTGAGGAATACCGAGCGCGCTACAACCTGAAGGCCGATTATCCCATGGTCGCACCTTCGTACTCGGAAGCACGGCGGACCATGGCAAAGTCGATCGGTTTGGGGCGCAAACCTGGTCAGACAGCCAAAAAGGCTACTGATGGTTCTTCGAAGTCTCCCCGCAAGCCTCGCGCAACGAAGGTCACCGAGGAGGCATAAGTGAAACGGGGAGGCTAGCCCTCCCCGTTTCCATTCGGCTTCGATAAGTTTCGGACGTCTCGTATGTCCCTAGTTTTGCGACAGTAACGGACCGAATGTGGCTTGTGTCGCGTCGCGAAAGGGGTCCCTTTTGCAGCTAGCTAGGGCACTACTACTTCTCTAGAAGAAAAGCAGCCCAAAGGACTGCATGATGATCGCGTCTTTATTACTCGCTGCCTTGGCCGCCTCTGTCGCGCCCACCCACGAGAAGTCCGAAACTGTTAAAAACCGAAGTTTTAATACGATTGGTTGGCTATGTGATGGCAGAAGATGCCAGTCCAGTCCTCGCGAGTTTGGTCCCAATCTGGTCTTTAAAGTGCCCCCCCCTCAAACGCAGGTTTCGACCGTGCGAAGAAGCTGGGTCAGAGCTGGGGCGTTGTGCTGGAATGTGCGATCGTGGTTGATCGCCTCGTTAAATGTAAGGTTGCAAACAATACGATTGGTTCGGAAGAGGGACGAGGTGTTGCCCTTGAGCTTGTAAGTTTCTTCCGACTTCAGGCTGGAAACCCGGGCAGGAAAGCCTCTAAGTCCCACGCAATCGTCAACATCATGTATGAGGCAGGCGACTGCCCAAGTTGGATGTGCACCATCACACCGGCGCCCGTATCAATACCGCCGGCACCTACGCCCCCTCGATAACGCTGCCGACCACTCATCGAAATTGATGCAAAAATTAAAAGTTTTGCATCAGGCCTGACAGTAGCGCGGCGGGCTCAAGAGGGTTGGAGGCAATCCGCCTTCGTTCAGTTTATCGTAACCCTTCAAGCGCATGCTTCGATGATGATACGCCTTCTCACGATCGTTACCGCGTCTGTAGCCCTCGCCAGCTGCGGCAGCGCGTCTGCACAGTGCGCTACTCGCGATGCGCGAGGCCTCGTTGCCTCGATGAAGCCGGCCGAGCAGTTCAGGTCGATACTGACCATGGCAGTTGGGCGAACTCAGACTGCCGCTATGGTCAAGGCCCGGGACGGAGCTTCGGGTGACCAGAAGCTTGCGCAGGCAATCGACGCGGCCGTTAAGCGTCATAGCGCAGAGTGGGAGAAGAATTTGGTCAGTAGCTGGCAATCGCTCAGCGCCACCGAGATTGGCCAAGCATGCACCGCTATGCAGAAAAATGATCAAAAATCATTCATGCCCTTCGCTGAACGCGTTGGACCCCAAGTGCAGTCACGAAACGAACCCCTGCTACGCAGCGCTGCCGTAGAGGTACTTAAAACCGCCTGGTAAATCGGACTTGATGCAGAATTCACAAAATCTGCATCAGGCTCGAAGTCGCGGAAATCGTAGCATCGCTTGATGCAGAAAGCCGATGCGCCTCGGCCCTGAATGTCCGGGTTTGGTGGGAAGCGGACATTCGATCGGTCGTCGAAGGCTGTTACCAGAGGATATGATCGGTGATCACGCCAAACCTCACGAGAAAGCCTAGCGCCGCTCCTATGAAAAGTAGGACCGCATACACGGTGATCGCTCGCGTCCGGCTTCGACTGTCTGTTTGATAGCTCATGCTTAAGAACCTCGTAGCGGAGTCTGCTGCGAAAGTGACCGATCCAACCGATGTCCGCTAGTCGGCGTAAGTGGCATGGCCAGAATGGATTGCTAGCTGCCCTTACGGCTCTCCGCATTTTTCATAAATACGACCGACAAAATCAGAACCGGGGTAACGAACTTCGAAATCGATGATGCTGGATCATCGGTGGTCGTGTACCAGAGCAAATAGAGGAGGTTAGCCAGCGCAAGCATAACAAGGCCGCTACGAGCCTTATGGCCGCGTATCCAATCTACAGCCCTCATTGCCTTCGTTCCTCGTCGCCACGCCGGTAACTTATCTCGGGAACGAAATGTCCGCTAGTGGGCGGAAGCGGAATGGCCGCTTTGGGCCGATCTCAATCGGTAGCCCGAATGTCGCGACGTGGTGGAGAGCAGAAATGACAAAGCCGCCAGCCTTCGGCTGACGGCTTCGTCTCACCCTTTGAGATTCGCAACCCGTCAGGCGTAGGTCGTTGTCGTGGTGCGACGACGGTAGCGAACTGCTCCGCCGACCATGCCTAGGCCGACGAGCATCATTGCCCAAGTGGCGGGCTCGGGGACTGCGGATGTGGAAAAGCTACCGCTGTACGCGCCTAAGATAGTGCCCCTCTGGCGAGTGTTGGCATCGAGAGTGGTATAACTAAAGCTGAGCCGGTCCGCGTTGCGTGGATCTTTAAGTTCGTCCAGCCCCAGACCGCTTTCGCCATTCTCCGCGCGGAAGAACGCATTGATCGCTAGTGCCCCGAAAGCGCCTGCCCCTGTCGCGAACGG
>NZ_JACYUP010000019.1:0-10044 GCF_014841795.1 Sphingomonas sp. CFBP 13733 | reverse complement strand
ATACCGCATCGCTGGGGACAGTCGAACTTGCCTATTTTCGCGACCCAGACGGCAACAAACTATGCGGAATACATTTCCCTGCCTGATCTGTCCGGCACGGGTCCGCTTTTGACCCTAGCGGACCCGGATTTTGCGACCGCGCGAATGTCCGCTTTCCACCAATCCCGGCCATTCCGCTTCCAGCCAGTTCGGGCTTCTACGGCGTTCCGGATATGGTCGCCGCCTTCGCATTTGACAGGCTGCCGGCATATTTGAAATGACCGCTAGTGCAGGTTGCGGCCACCTTCACACGCGCAACCGGCGCGAACTTTGCGGTGAACATCATGGTGCCGACAGTGACCGTGACGTCGCCTAGCTTCGAAACGGACAGAGTAAAGGGGATTGCTCCAGCGGAGGGTACGCGACCTTGAGGTGTCTCCTTAAGAATGCCGCGTTGCGTCTCGATATAATCGACATCCAATTCCGGCGCATCGTCTGCCGGAGCACTTACCTGAAATCCAACACCGTTCTTATCATCCTCGCTGACGATCGCTACACTGGCGGATGGAACATAATCTTTCGATACCATCGCGAGTGGGGAGATCGTGCCGACAACCGTGATAGGCAGCGCCACCATCTGTGCTTCCGTCCTAAATTGATCGACCGGTGCGTCACAATCGAATTGCAGCGAAGTTTGGGCATTCGCGGTCAACGGTGAACCCAGCGTCCTCGTCAAGATCCCAATGACGATCAGCAAACGGACATGTTTCGCCATTTCATCGTCTCCACGTAAATATGCCGTTCTCCGCGTGCGCAGCCCTAAACATCGCTATGCGGAGATTCAACGCGCGCGATCTTCGAGGCTATCGCCACTGGCTACCTCGCGCGGCGCGGAACGGCGACGACGCGGATCAACAGATCGCCCATTTCGAAGTCCGACTTCCGTAAGGCGTTGCCTAAGATGTAGGTCTGGACCGACCTTACAGGCTGTATGATAAGGTAGCAGTCGGCCAGTTGCAGACATTCGACAGCGCCTGCATGAAGGTCAGATGCTTTTTGGCCTACTTTTCCTCTTTGGCATTTTCTTGGGTGTTTCCCTGATCGCGGGCACGATAGCAGCCGTTAGCCGCGCTGCTACGAAGAGTAACTCCCTGTCGATGGCGATAGGAACGCTGACCATACCGGCTCTGCTCTGCGTATCGTTTGGACATTGGGTGCTTGCAATGGAGGCGGACGACGCTCCGCCGGGTGCCGTGTTGATGGGTAGTCTGACGGCGCTTGCGGTGGTCACACCAATCGCGCTGCTAGCTAGTCGTTTTACCATTAAGTTCCTGTCCCGGCGGGCTTTGCGGAACGTCCGCTAATCCTCTCCATTCGAGCAGTTCCGCTTACGCCCACATGTCGCCATTCTTGTCGCGGAGCGCTTGCTCGATAGCCGTCGTTCGTTCAGCTTACTTACTATGTGGTTCACGCGTCTTGCGATGACCCCAAGCGAGTAAGGCACATGCAAAGTGGAGTTTGGGTCTTGCTAATCTGGCTTGCGCCATGCTTGCCGGTAGCCTTGTTCGGCTGGAGGCGAGCTAGCTTAATGCGAACTCTTGCCGCAGAAGCGTGGACCGTCATTGCCTCGGCCATCACGCTAGTGCTTGTGGGCTTCAGCGCCTTGGGCGACTGTGCCGAAGACCTAATCGGTCCTGTGCCGGGCAACTCGTGTCACGCGGCTAAAAGTCAGGCGATGCTGGTTAGCCTGGCGTTCGGATTTGCCAACTTAGTTGCTGGAAATTGGCTGATATTCCGTGGCTCCCGCAAGTAGGTGTCGGCTTTCTATCGCAAGCAGACCGTCCGCTTACTAGGCATTACCGCTCAAAGCAGTCGGTCCGCACACCACCAGAAGAAGACGACTTTCGTCAGGGTGCAATCGTCGCCCTAGAAGCAATCGCTCGATTGCGTATGCTGAGGGCTTCCTCGTCGCTATCAACAATTTGGCACCCTGCCTTCCGTGCACGAGCGATCCACGCATCATAATCGCGATAATCGTCAGGGGGAGATTCTCGGCATATCGCTGGTGACGACGGCCCCGGCTCGCTGCGGCTACACGAGGATAGAAGAAGCAACGTTACAGGACCAAAAAATGAGACGCCTTTCATTGATTGAAACTGCCCACCTTTGAGCACTCTGGCAACGGTGTCCGTTTCCCACGTCGACCACTGCATAGCGGCCATTCCGCTTGCGCCCAAACCCGGACGTTCAGGCTGGCGATCCGGGCGCCCAGATTCGGTCGTTCCGGACCGACCTTGGATCCCGGAACGCACCATTCGCGATGCACAAATCATCACGGCTTAGGGCAGAGCAGTTGGTTGATGTTCAATTGCGGGGAACGCCGATGCGTGTCATTCTTTTCAAAAGCTAGATTGGACCTTGATGCTTTTGATAATCGCCCTTCTTCAAACTGCGGTCCCATTGCCGCCACATCCACGGCGCTGGGCTCAATTTAGCCGCGCGGGCGCACTAAACCACATCACTGAAACAGTTGAAATTGCGACGGGTGATCGAGATGCAAGCAATGATTTCCCTTATAGATTGCGATTAATAAAACAATCAACTGAGGGCAACGAAGTATGGATGGCTGACAGTGAAAACTGTCCTGTCATACTGGATGTTGTTAAAAGCATGAAAGGCATAAAAATGCCTACATTCGCCCCATACGGTATACCAGGCCAATCAACCAAATCAATGTTTGATGGGACAGGTTATTCTTTATCCGCGCCCACGTCCGACATTGCAGGTGAAGTTACCGTAAGTTCTAACAATAGATCATCAATTGCAATATGGATTGATGCGTCCTTCATCCAGCTCACCCCCTGTTGGAGAAAAGCATCTTTTTAATTCGCTGAGGCTTTCGCCAAAACCCTTCATCGCGGGCCAAGAGGTGGGTCTTATTTAAAATCTGAGCTTACCGTGTATCTATGTCTGGATAATGCACAGGGCCTTATAAGGAGAAAAACATGCGAATCGCTTTGGCTATGGTTCTGGCAACATCGACCGCAGCCTATGCTCAAATCAGTAGTAACCCGATAAGCGTTCCAGAGGTTGTGCCAATTCCAGATGGGTTATCGCAGGTAACAGCAATCAAAGTGACGGATGTGGCCAAAGAATACAAGATCGCCAAAAAGATGAAACTTCGGCCAATGAGTCAATCGCTCGTTACCACGGGTGGCTACTACGATGTCCTGAACTGCGTCGACGCGGCGGGAAAGCCTCGTGAGTTATGGTTCGACATCGGTAGTTTCTTTCCGGGTTCCTACCAAACAAAGTGAGGCTCTATATGCAGGGGTAGAGAGGGTAACAACGCCATTCTTGGGCAGCTATCGAACTCTCCTCCCCAATTCCGGCCATTCCGCTTCCGCCCACACCCGGACGTTCCGGTAGGTAACTCGCAGTCTCGAAAGCGGACATCCGTTCATCTCGATGATGCCAACCCGCCTCCGCGTTGCTGCAAAATCAAAAGTTTTGCATCAACGGCCGCGGATCATAACGGCTGATTTGCTTCAGAGCGATTGCATGCAAAACCCGAACCAAGGAGAATTCGAGCGTGGGCATCTTACAAATTGCCTTTATCGTCGGCCTAGCAGGCCAATCCGTTAGCGGCGGGGCACAAACGACGCCAAGCGTGCCGGTTCCTATCGAACGGCAATTGAGCGGAGTCACCCCCCGAGAAGCAACTGACCTCATCGCCAAGCTGGAGGACGCTCAACGTCTTTTGAGAGCTGGAAAATTTCAGTCGTTCGAGCTCCTTGCGGGATCGATCGCCTCATATGACAAGACGAAGGTTTCGCCTCGCGAGGCCTTCTTACAGGTGCCGTTTAAGAGCGTGTGGAATGTCGAACGGGTCCGCAGCGACAATAAGCTAGCGCAGCCATACAGACTTGCTTACGCTCCTGATGGCCTTGGAAAACTCTATTGGGACATTGAGGTGGTGCTAGACATCAATAACAACATTGATCGTGTATCAATGACTTATAGACCTCCTGCCCCATTTTGAGTTTTTGCGACTATCGGTCATTCGCTCCGTGACCATTATGCAAAACTCGCAAGTTTTGCATAAAACGAAAAATAGCGGAGTTACAGCCGCTTATATGATGCATAAATCGGATGCATAAGCAGTGCATGATTTATGGCTACGCACGCGTCTCATCTAACGGGCAGGATCTAGCCCAGCAGCTCGCCCAGCTCGATGCGGCCGGCTGCACGAAGGTCTATCGCGAGAAGGTCAGCGGCGCGACCGCCGAGCGGCCCAAGCTCAAGCGGGTGATCGGCGCGCTCGATGCTGGCGACGTTCTTATGGTGACGTCGACCAATCGCCTCGCTCGTAATACCCGCGACCTGTTGAACATCCTCCATGTGGTCAAGGAAGCCGGTGCGGGCTTCCGGTCGATCGCGGAGCCGATGGTCGATACCACTTCGCAGTTCGCCGATGTCATCATTGCCGTGCTGGGGGTCGCAGCCAGCTATGAGCGCCATCGTATTACCGAGCGTACCGCTGCTGGCAGGGTCCAGGCCAAGGCCCGCGGCGTCAAGTTCGGCCGACGTACTGCCCGTTCCCCTCACCAACAGACAGAGGCGCTACAGCGGCTCGCTACTGGCGACACGCAACGCACTGTCGCGGCGCTGTTTGGCGTTGATCAGGCAACAATATCGCGGCTGTATCGAAATCAGGGACGCTAACAGTGGGATGGCCTGTTGCTCCCGCGATACATGACGGTAGCGGTGGTCGGCTTTGATCGAGCATTCACGGCTACGCTCAACGCAAAACCGTTAGCGTCCTGGTAGTTAGAGAATCGAAAACCAGGGCGGTGCTGAACGGTAGAACGCTTAAAGCCAGACTTTTGAGCTTGCCTGTCATAATAACTGGCGACGTCAGTTAGGGTCGACGACGTTGAGAAGCCGTACGCCCGATAACAGCCAATGGCTTGATCACGGAGCAGGAAGTTAGCCCCCGACGGTGCCTTATAACTGAATGTTTCGGCCGATGCGGGCGATGCAATAACGGCAGCGACGAGCAACGCCGCCAGTGGATTTGATAGGTCCATAATTTACTGCCCACTGTTCCCTATCGATCCGAGCGGCAGATTTGATCGCCACAATGCATCCGAGATATGCATCAAAAATCAGACGATAGTTCTGCCCTTTATTGCCTGATGCAAAATTGGTGATTTTCGCATCAAGACGTGACAGCTCACGGTGCCGACAACCCAGCTTCGGCCATAGACCTCACAGTTTTGCGTCAACCGGAGCAATAGTTGGCGCTACTGGTGGGCGCTTTGCAGGCAACAAGATACCTAACGAGGTAGCACACCACTGAATTGCCTTCTGATAAATATTGGAAAATCCACCTCGTTCGCGACTGATTTTGCACACAGTCTGAGTGTCGGGGGAAAAGTAGACGACGACTTCATGGCCATTAGCCGCGTGTCGAGCCTTGAAGGGCAATATCGCACCGGGCCGTGAACCGGCTCGATCTTGTGGGTTCCACGATGTTAAACCTTCTGCTTCAACCAACTGAGCTGCAAAAGTCTCTGATGAAATATCAGCTGGTTTTTCGATCTGCTCGGCTACCATTTTATCGGGATTAGGCAGGGCCGTATCAAAGGTGGCTATAACGTGCAGCTTCTCGGCAGCGAGGGTCAGCATCAGAAAAGCTATTAGCATTTTGCATCTCCCGAACTAGGCGCGCGGAATCTGTCGTAATTGGGTGTTCGCGGCAATCGCGTGTTTGCCAGACTTGCATAGGAAGTGCCGAATTGCGCGACTACGCACTTATGCGGGAGAGGCGTCCGTATGCGAAGTTGATCCGGATGCGCTTTCGACCTCCCGACAGCCTCGTGTAGGCTTCTTGAAAAATCACGTCGGCGCCGAACGGGTTGCACCACGTCATTATGACGGCTGGGCTGCGTAACTCGCGCAACCAAGTGTTCAAGCGCGCGAGTTCCTCCGCCGAGAGCGACTTACGCCAGAAGCTAAACGACACCACCTCGTTACTGCGATCCCGCCAACGATATAGCACCTCGAGGTTCTCAACCCCACACCTGACAACGAGGTGCTGCTCTCCCACAGTCGGTTCGAGCGCCTCGAAAGAGCTGGGAGGCGGCGGGGGGGGGGGAACGCAGTAGCTTGAGCGACAAATGCCGCAGAAACTCCTACGATTAGCTCTTGGAGAAACATCATCGGCACATTCTACTCTCCCGCTGGGCGACTGTGATGACAGAGGACCAGTATGTCAGCAAATGCGCGGCTTCCGATCAATCGATAGCCCCACCGGATTGATGCAAAACTTTTGATTTTTGCATCAGGAACGACCGGGTCTGGTGTAGAGCGGACGTTTCGGGGCCAATCGCGTCGAATGACCGTTTACGCCCAGTATCGGACGGTCAGGTCACAAATCAGCCCCCCCCCCGAAAGCGGTCATTCATCCACGGCGGTTTCCCCTGCCGGTCAACATTGATGCAAAATACCCACGTTGCTCATCAATGTAGGGAAACCGTGCGATTGCCTTCGCGTCCACTTCCGGCCATCCTTCTGCGATGAGGATCCGTCATCTGTGCTGCCTAGCAGCAATTGCGGTCAGTGGTTCCGGAGCGGGATTACTTACTATGTCTTACGCATCCGTTGGCGACCAAGCCGACAGGCTGGCGGCAGTCCGAGCAAAGGCCAATTGTCTGATGCCTGATGGATGGGAACAAGTTGCGGAACGAAAACCGCGCTTTGTGATTTTCGGTGAAAACCATGGCACTAAAGAGGCTCCAAAGTTTGTAGGAGATGTAGCCTGCGCACTTGCCGCTAAGGGTGAGCATGTGCTCGTCGCAGTTGAGCACGACGCCATCCACAACCCGGCGTTTCAGGCGGCATGGTCGCTTCAACCATCCCAGTTCGAAGCCGCGTTAAGACTCGCGGGTTGGAAAGGGCGAGAAGATGGGGTCACCAGTGAAGCGATGTTCCAGTTGCTAGTAAGGCTCCATTCCTTAAAGGAAGCAGGCGGCTTAATCAGCATTGTGGCGTTTAATGGTGCACGCGACGAAGCTCAGCGCGAGCGATTTAAAGCCCTGTCTGGACAAGGCCCGCACGAAGCAGCCCAGGCCGAAAACATCCGTGTAGCATCTCGGCAGCGCCGTTATGATCATGTTCTAGTATTGGTCGGCAATCTTCACGCTCGAAAGCGCGAAATTGGCCGGGAAGGATCCACCTTTAAACCAATGGCGATGTCTTTAGCCCCGCCCGATGAGATCGTGACTCTAAACATGGCAGCAGCAAAAGGCACGTCGTGGGATTGTGTTTTAAAGCCGGGGTACAAACGCACAGCAGGGAAGAAAATCATGGCTGGTGATATTGAGTGTGGCGTGCACTCTTACAGTGGTGATGGCGACTTGCGGCATCTACCATTCATATCATTACGGCCCTTAGCGGGAATTTCATCGGACGAAAATTACGATGGATTTTACTGGCTTGGAAATGTTAACGGATCAAAGCCGGCTGTTCCAAAGTCTTAGATGTTCGATACCGGTGCGAGCCTCACCGGTTTTGCTTTCGCCAAAACGCACGAGAAGTTTAAATTCCTGCGGAGCCACAAGACAGATACATAGGAGCCGCCACCCATTTATATTTTCTCGGTTTGTAGACCCGAAAGCAAACCGTCCGCTTTCCAACAATTCCGGCCGTTCCGTTCACGCCCAATTGCAGACGCTCAGAAGCGACTAGCAATTTCCCGATTGCTGCCTTTAGACCACGCAGGTGTGCGGCGATACGAAAACGGTACGCAGCCGAGTTAAGCGTGAATCATGGCCACTGTACCAGGCACTCATGTTGGCGGAGCACTCGGTCAGCTACCGCTTATTGCACGAAATTTCGGCACGCATTCCACTCTGGGACTATCGGCAGCCCTATCGATATTCGGTGTCGTTTTTTGGGACGCGAGATGGGCAGGGCTCACAAAGCGCCATGCGTTATGGAACTGTAGAGGTGCCACGTTCGCTCTTGATCTATCGTTAGTATTTAGCGACTGAGAGACCGAGTGCTCCCGTTTCAGTTTGGGAGACTCTTATGTCAGTTTACTATTTCGAGATAGCTGATACCGAACCAGCCATTCCTTGTGTCGGCGAAGAACTGCCTTCAATCGCTTCCGCTCGCTGCTTTGCGTTAAAATACGCGGGTCGGCTTATATGTGAGCAAGGACCGGCAATTTGGAATGGCGAAGATTGGGTCATGACTATTACTGACGCTAATCGCCTTACGTTGTTTACAATTCTCGTTTGCGTGACGGCTGCACCGTCCACCATGAAATTCGGTTTCGGAGATTCCGAACAGCGCCAAGCGGGGCCGCCGGGCCGGACACCCGCTAGATAAAGTGAACTGTTTGGAAGAAAGCGGTTTTGCATATCTGCGGCAGCTTGAGTGTCGTACCAACACACGGCGAACGTCCTAAATCGCCCAGTTGCGGACATAGGCCGTCTCGCGGAAACTACCTATATGAGAACATATTTCCTTTTCGGACTGGCGATCCTGATGCCATCAAACGAAGCCATAGCTCAAGGTCAGACCCCTTCGCCGTTGGCTTCGTCTACTCAGGTTGAGAATCCGGCCAGTCTGGCAAAGCTGGCGCTGATCCGGCGCTTTATGAAGGCCATAGGACTGCAAGATAAGCTAGACACTGGCAGCTTTCTTGAGCGCTACGCCGTGCCCGGTGGTCCCATGTGGACCATCTCATCGGGCCAGACGCTTAGCGAGACGCTGATCGGTGGCTTTGAAAAGAGGATGACCGCTTTACGAGACGCTTACGCCCAGCACCGGGCTGAGTATCAGGAGGCCTATGAGAATCACCTAGACTGGGAGTTCACCGAAGCCGAACTTGCAGAGATCGTCGGTTTTCTGGAGCGACCCGTAGGACAGCACTATTTGGATGGGCGGTGGCGTATGGCAGCATACGTCGGAACGAATACCGAAGATCTTGAGGCGCGGATCGTCGCGGAGGCGCAGGCGACTTTTCGGAAGTAGAACGAACGGCAGCTTACCACTAAACTCTGGCCGTTCCGCGGACGCCAACTAACGGACATCCCCGGATTTCATTGCGTTAGCCGGAACTATAACCATTATGGCTCCCACGAGTGCTACGACATAAAGGAGCTTTGGCAGCACGTTTGGGTATAAAAAGTTCGGATTGATCTGTTTCATGAGGGACCATGCCAGCAGCGCCATTGCAGGCCATCTACTGCCTGCGATCCAGATTTTACGTCCCAGCCAAGTGGCGGCTGCTACTGTGAACACTGTGGTGAGCGCTAGGATCACTATGGAGGTTATTGGTAATTCCGGGAGCCCTTGCGCATAGACAAGCAGACTCACGAACGACACGACAGCAGATGACGCAAGGATTATAGCGGATGCGACGCCAACTTTGCGCCGATCTCTCGGGACCGAACCGCTCATCGTATTATATCCCCCCTTTATCAGCAATCAATCACCTAGAGAGGTGTTGCTACCAGAGGGTTAATCAGTGTTACGGAATCACTAGAACGAAACGTCCGCTTTCTGCCAATCCTGGTCATTCCGCTTCCGCCCACACCCGTTCGCATCCGTCTTCATGACGGTCACGATTGCCGACACTCATTCATTAGCTACAATGAGATAAGACTAGGGGCGGAGACTGTCGCAATGATTGGCATGTTAGCACTTGCGGCGGCTGCGGTAGCTACCTGTCCCGTTGAGCAGGCACACTATGTTTTGCGCCACAATCCAAGCGTAACTGCCTACTTTCGCTTAGTCGACAGCGGTCCTGATTGGCCAAGCCATGTTGCGATAGCAATCCAGCATAAGGAATTAAGGAAGACCTTTTGGTGGCTGCCGTGGAACGGTGGCTCGAACGGGCTCCAAAACGTTGCGTCTACGGAAGACGTTACCGCCAAAGGCTGGCAGCCGCCAAGTCCGGATGGGGGGCCTCGTCCATACGGAAACAGGCAATATATCGGAACCGATATCATGTATAATCTGATCAATCACGTTCCGAAGCGGGGAGAACCT
>NZ_JACYUP010000018.1:0-10790 GCF_014841795.1 Sphingomonas sp. CFBP 13733 | reverse complement strand
TGCCTATCAACCAAACGAACGGCAGCTTTCAGGCATCGTCACAGAACCAAAGAAGGTCGACAAGTGGGCGACAGCGGTCCGGCCGCTTTTTAGTCGGGTGTCGCGCCCTGTCGTCAAACATACGATTGGCGACACGCGCTAGCGCGGCCCGCCTCTGTCATGCTTGGACCGAGCAGTCTTAGTCCTGCCATATGATCATTGTGGTCTCCGCAACCGGATAAATCGCAACCTGCCAGCATCGCTCGATTCGGTTTCCGGTCGGGCCGTTCAGTTTTACGCTACTAAAAGTATCTAGCTGCCGTTAGTTCGAAACGACTGCGCTTTATCGCGTATAATCCGATAGACGAGCTAACGCGATTATACGTCCAGTTTAACTGTGGAGAAAATCCCATAACTCGTATCTTACGGTTGCCCAGCGTTGTCCGTATGACTAAACGGGTGTCACGCCGCGACTTGACATCGAATATCAGCAGCGGGGCATCAAAAACTGCTCGGGACATCCCTAAGCTGCCGCCTATATTGAAGCCGTGGCGCAGTTCGCCGCCAACACCCAAATTGCCGCCAACCTCGATGTTGGAAAAGGCGTCTTCTCGCAACCATTCACGTCGAAAAAACGGCCCAGCAGAAACAACCAGCGTTCGCGCTATAGCGTGCTCGATCGTTCCATATAAACCGCCTTGCCAGCCATCGTAGCCGCGGTCGAAATAAGCTCGAACATGGCGAACATCAACTTGGTAGCCAAAGCGATCGCGTTTGCCGAGGACCATTTGCCCCCCGGTCCGCGCGCCAATCTGAGCGGTCGCCGCCTTCCCGCCGAACCAACGGCGTGCATAGACACCTTCAAGTGAAACGCTGCTGGTTGGAGTGACGCGATATTCGCCCCCGGCCGATGTCTGCACGTTGTAATCATCAAACTGACTGCCACTGTAGTTCGACCCATTCGCGTCGAACTCCGCAAGCGCAGATACTGTTTTCGAGATGGGAAGACGCAACCCGGTGGAAAGCTGGGCAGTCAGCCCGACGCCCGAGTGAGCTTTCGCTTCGTCGTTCAAATCCGCTTGATAAGCGCTGTCACCGAGCAAGACCGTTACGGATTGAGCCGATGTTGCGTTGTTTATGTTAGTATCAGGTGCGATGCCGATATTCAGGTCAAGACGCCAAGTCCTCCCGCTCCGTATCGTGTCGCGTACCGTGCGTATCGTCCTGGCGATCTGCTGAGGCAGTTCCGTATCCTGCTGAGCAATTCGTAGCTGGCGATCGGCGCTTGCCGTCTTTTTTAAGGCTATCAACGCCTGCGCCAATTCAAGGCGGACCCTGGTCTGGGCGGGATCGTTGGCCAAAATTGCCATGAATTGATTCACTGCACCGGCGTAGTCGCCGGTCCGGGAGGCTATCAACCCTCCCAGAAATTCTGTTTGTAACTTGAACCCAGGCGCAAGACGCAATGCTTCTACAAGAGGTAAAGCTTCCGCATAATGCCTCTCAGAAATCAGACGTTCCGCCGCCGCCAGTAGCTGCGGCGGCGTTAGCTCAATACGACAAGTACCGGCGGAACAGTTGCCTTCCGGAGCGGCAGACGCCGGCGATGCACAGGCAAATATCGCCGTGCCGGCGATTAGCGCGAAGCGCATGTCGAGGAATCCTCGTCAAAGCTCACTACTTTTTCACGCCTATAAAACCGCCGAGAATATCAATCCGCTGATTTGGTATCCCGCCTACAATCCGGAAGTTGCCGCCGACGTTCTTCGCATCCGGACCATAAAACGTACCGTCGATCGAGCTCGCACCTGCGGTGGCCGTACCCGCACTGACAGACGTGAAATCGATCGGAGTAGCCGTGCCGTTGCTAGAGAAGGCGGCTGAAGCAAACTTGCCGCTAAAAGCTGTCGAGGCTGATGTCCAACCGGCCGAGCCAGCCGCAGTGAAGCTTGAGCCGGAGGGCACACTTAGCGCAGAATCCGCAACAGGCTTATTCTGAACGAATGCAGGGCCGACTTTGCCAGAAAGACTCAGCGAAAGAGTGCGTTTCGCAAAGTCCACTTCTACCGCACTTATTCCTTCCAGCCACTGCTGCACCCGAGCTGAATTGCCTTGCTGAGCGATCATGGTCGCCAGGAACTGGCCGTCGAAATGTGCAGCCCCCTTCGTCGGCGTTTGCGTGGTCGTAGAACGCGTTCCAAAAACCAGCACCCCTTGTTCGGCCAGAGACGAGCCATCCTCACTTGCCTGGCTTCGCTCAAACCCCGCGAGCGAGACAAATGATCCGCTGCTATTTGGGCGTTTGTAGAAAAAGGTCAGCGGAACGGTGCCATCAAGAACATGAAGATAATTGAAGCCGGCCAATAGTGGTACTTGGCGTTCTACATTATTGGCATCCGCTGTCGTCCGGTGCCCCGGGTCTTGGAACGTGATGTTTCTAGAAACATTTGCTTTGCTATCTTCGATCGTCATTACGAAAACCCCGTCACGGGGGTCATAGCTGATCGTTCCCGAGGGGGCTTCAACGGTACTTGCATTGCCTTGGTAAAGCGACGAGCCATCCGCGTTGACTGCAAGCGAATGCACGGCACCGACGGCGTCAAACTTTGTTGCCGTAGAAACGTCGAAAAGATTGGTCTGCGTGCTATTTGGCGTTTGCGTAGGTGTGGGGGCTGGCGTCAACGAGATCACAGCCCCACCTGGTGCGGAAGATCCTATGGAACTGACGTTTCCGCCGGCCCCGCCACAAGCGGCGAGCGGTAAGGAAAGAGCAATAATTACAGCGCGCATCGGAAACTCCACGGGCAAATCACAACGCCGGAGGTACCGCGTCATGATTAACAATCTGTCATTGTTGAACCCGGTCGCGGTACTTAGCCCGGCTTCGAGAGAGCCCACTAACCGAACGGGGCTGGATGCCTCGCTGAACGGACAACGGCGGCAGACAACGGATTTCTGGCGGTTTTGACTGGGACGGCTTCAGCGCGGTCGATGACGTTCATGAGCAGGCCATGGACGGAATTGGAACGTCTAGTTCTGGTGGTTAGGCGACAGGCAGCTTTCGGGACATCGATAGCCGTTAGCTGCCATCCCGAGTCCGCCGGCCTTTCTCAAAACGGATCGAGAAAAGAGAACGCGCCTCGTGTACCGGAAGAGCTGTTATATTGGCTGAGGGACTGTATGCTTTGTATGCAGCGGGCAGAGACCAGGGGGTGGGCGAATGACGATAGCGGCAATCGTGTTTCTCCTTTGCTGGGCTACCCTGATCCGTGACGCGCGCACGCCTATTACCCGTTTTCTACACCGCCTGATGGTGGAGATGCCCGCTGCAGCGTTGAACCGCCTTGAGCCCGCGCACATCGCGTTGGCGATTGTCGTAACAGTGTTGGTCGTTGTGCATCTCAATGCGGGAGATAGCGATCCGATCCGCATGGTTGCGTTGTTTGCCCCAGAAGTAACCATATGGCTTGCTAGCCTCGAGCTCGGCGCCATTGTTGAGGCGGTCGTAGCCTTGGCTGCTGCTGCGGCGGCATTGCGCCGTGTGGGTATTGCCGCCACCCTTACAAGAATTTTCGTCTCTCTGCCACGACACTCTAAAAACAAGGTAAATCGTGCGCGTAAGGGTCCACGGCTTAACCGCAAAGTGCCTTCGAACGATGAAGATGACGGGGTGAAGTTCGCGCTAGCGAGCTGAGCTGAACAGTTCGTCGGGAACGGCTTCGACAGCCGCTCCACTCGGATTCTCCTGTCATCATGTCGGCCAAGTGCGCCGACCCTTCGCTATAGGTGCGCCTTGCTTGACCATCTTCTAGCTATTTTGCTGCTTTTCGTTGTCCCGGTTCGCGCGCTTTGGCGCAGCCGACCTGGACGGACGGCCTCTGGCACCAAGATCACCCGTTACATAACCACAATTGGGATGGTGGCCGGGTTGCTCGCTCTATTAACAACCAGCTGGCTTATGACAGGTCGATCCGCACAAGCGCTTGGCCTCAATACTCCTACATCGACACCTTCGCTGATTGGTCTTGGCGTCGCGATCGCAACCTTTATTGCCTTATTCCTCAGCAAAGGCAAAAAACCTAAGCCGTCGCAGAGGGAGGAAATAGAGGCTGTACGGCGCGATCTTTTTCCTGAAACGCCAAACGAAATGAAGCTATTTCTGCTTTTGAGCCTTGCAGTCGGAAGTGGATGGGAGATACTTTATCGAGGCTTTCTTTTGTACTACCTACCGTCAAAGATCGGGCTATCAGGAGCGATCATCATCGCAGCTCTTGCATACGGCGCGGCGCACGGGTTCAAAACCCCAAAGCAATTTGTAGGTAGCATCGTATCCGCGCTGGCTTTTACTATAGCATATGTCGCCACATCGAATTTGTGGTGGTTAATGCTGATACACATAGGGGTAATGCTATTCGGTGCCATCGTCAGCACGGCCATCAGTGGTGATTTAGAAGCCAGCTGATTGGTGATGGATCTTCCCAATTGGAAAGGTCGGGCGAGATGGCAGTGACCGGATCCCTTCGCTGCCACCAATGCGACCGCTTTCGCAAAGCCCGTTTCCAACTGCGCTTTCCCAAAATCGGCGGTTGGGGATGGAGAGCTGGGAATGTCGAGGTAGTGCTTGGAACGGCCGGTTTCGGGACGGCAGGCCGATCGGCGGAACGCCCGAGATTGGGCGGTAGCTGCCGAAGCCTTCACGCCAATGATTCTCGTCTACCGGGTAAGGATCGATGGTGAAGCCATCAGGATGGTCACAAAACCCGGGCGCTTGCCGCAGCCTCTTCGCCGCCGCCTCGGCTCGCGACGGAGAACTGTATACGCCGATCAGCTTGGCGTCCTCGGCGTGCTCATCGTCAGAGCGAACGTGGTGCAAGACGTAAGCCGTTTCCATGGTGGCAGCTTATGCACCAATCCGTATGTCCGCTATCGAGAACAGACATGGGGTGGCTGGACGTCCGACACCGGGCGTTTCCGGTTCGTCCGCTTTCTGGCTACAAAGCAGCCGGTCCGTTTGTGGACACTGTGGTGGCGATCATAGTGTCTGAACGTCGCGATCTGGTGGTAAGCTGAATGTCGGCTTTTCAGCAGCTGAAATACAGGTGGCTATTACGCTGCCGGTCGAAGACTCTCAATGACATGCGCCAAGCACGATACGGGATTTTTCGACGGTGAAACGGCCGCACATCTGATCGCGTGGTGGCGCGATGCTGGCACATACCCCACGGACCGGCTTCGAAGTGAGCCTTTTACCTCTAGGCCATTCACAAAACGCGGACTGACATTGCGCGCCGCTGCTGCAAACGCCGCCCGCCGATTTCATCGGGGCTGTCGTCCTAACAACAGGAGAGGACATTGAAAGCAGCGCGGCTAAAAACATTGTCGGGCTCCATTCGGATGACGATCAGCGAGGGTCCCTGAGCTATAGTCGGCTGCTTTCGGGAAAGCCAAATTCGCGCGCTCGCGTCCGTTATTGGGCGCTTCCCGCCTGTCCGCTCTGGGGTCCGCTTTGCCGACAGCGAATGTCGCGACCTGGTGGACTGCAGACCGTCCGCTTTCGACGCGGCACCCGCACCTCCAAGGATAGCCCGAGCGCGATCAGCCTTGGGCGAGGTGGCTTTCACAACCAACGATGGTCCGCACATGATGACTTGTAGACAGCCCCTGAACTAGGCCAGCTTGCCGCACCACGTATCAAGCGCGAAGGCCTAATAATGTTCAGGCGTATGATTGCCCTATCTCTGCTGGCACTGGCTGTACCGTCAATTGCGGCAAATCGTATTATGAATGAGCCATCGAACTCTGAGATGACGGCCATCTTCAACGCAGAGCAGAAAGCGCGACAAGTATCCGATATAGACTGGGCAACGGTTGGTCCACAGGACAAGCTGGCGCCCTTAGCGAGAACGTTCAAAGCCAAGCTGCGCCCCGTACAATGCAGCCCGATTACTGGAGCGGACACGCTCGTCAATCGCACCGATTTCCGCTGGATTGTGGTGGGAGAAATACACGGGACCAAAGAGACGCCAGTAATTTTTGGTGATCTAGCATGCCTAGCTTCGACATCCCGACCGGTGATCGTCGCAGTCGAACAAGTGACCACCGAGCAGCCCGCGATAGATGATTTCATTGGCTCCGATGGCGGTGCAGCGGCGATATCGCATTTCTTGAGGAGCAGAATATGGACCCAGCCGATGAAGGATGGCCGGTCAAGTGAAGCGTACTTCCATCTTTTCCAGAGGCTGCGCGAATTGCGAGCGGCAGGGCGGATTATAAGCGTCGTTGCTTTCCAACCGTTGTACAATCTCGGTCCCGGCGGATTTAACGCAGGTGATTACGAAAATGCACTCGCCTCATCGCTGGTTAACAGGGTAAAACAAGACGCGCGGGTGCTTGTCTTGGTCGGGAACGTTCACGCGATGCGAACGGCTCCTACGTGGGCCAAGCCAGCTTACCTGCCAATGGCCGGCTACCTTCCAGCTCAAACCACCATCAATCTCGATGCGAGGTGGGTTGGTGGATCCTATTGGGCTTGTACTTCGGACACTAGTTGCGGTGCGCAAACTGCGCCCTCATCAGGGACACGGCCGGCTCGAAGTATTACCATGGACGTGATCGGTGGACCTTATGCAGGGGCTCTTAACCTCGGCGTCGAAGTGACTGCTTCACCTCCGCAGACCCAGTCTCCACGGGAACAGGATCCTCCGCAGTAACGAGCTTACGGCGACACCCTTTAGCTGCAATTACGCAGCCTCTGCAGTAGATACGGGCTAGTTCAGCCGACATGCTTTGAGCGGCGTACCATCCGTCAATGTCTGCAACTGGGCGTAAGCGGAAGACTCGAATGGAGAAGATCAGCGGATGTTCCGCAAAGCGCGCCGGGACAGAAACTTCACGGTAAAGCGACTAGCGAGCAGCGCGATTGGTGTGACCACCGCAAACGCCATCAAACTACCCATCAACACGGCACCCGGCGGAGCGTCGTCCACCTCCATCGTAAGCACCCAATGTCCAAACGATACGCAGAGCAAAGCCGGTATGGTTAGCGTTCCTATCGCCATCGACAGAGAGTCGCTCTTCGTAGCAGCACGGCTAACGGCTGTTATCGTGCCCGCGATCAGGGAAACACCTAAGACGATGCCAATGAGGACGAGTAGGCCAAAAAGCATCTGGCCTCCATGCAGGCGCTGTCGAATGCCTTCCATGCAGGCGCTGTCGAATGCCTTCAAGTGGGGGGCAAGCCGAAAGACCGGGATTGGTGGAAAGCGGACGGTCCGCTTTGGCGGCCGCACCCTAGGACGCCGGCCACTGAACCGGCATCCCAGATGCATCAGTCTTTTGCATCGGCGGAACCCTCGGTTTCCCGCCGCTCTTTGGTCGATGCAAAACCTGTGAATTTTGCATCAGGACCGCAAAAACCAGCTGCGGCTTGGCTTTGCGGCTTTAGGCCGTTCCGCCGCTGTCATGTCGCCCTTTGGACGGCATATCCGTGTCAAAGGCTGACAGGCGATGCCGGGGTTTGAGCAGCGCTGCTTGCCATCAGTTGTCGTACAGGCGCGGCATTCCCGCTTTGTGTCGATGCATCCCTGTGGCGCAGCTAGCAGTAGCGCGAATGTCAAAAACATCACTACATCCTTCAATCACGGCATGCCCAGCAGCTTGCGGCCCCACACACGGCATCGTCAAGCGACTGATCGCTTATGCAAAGATTGTGGCTTTTCCATAAGCACAGCAGCACTACCGCCGATGTTTAATTTTCCGGCAGGCTAAAAAGGTTCTCTACGGGGACATTGAATAGGTGGGCTAGCTTGAGCGCCAATGACAAACTAGGTTCGAACCGACCTGTCTCGATTGAGTTGATAGTTTGTCTGGAAACGCCAACGAGCGTTGCCAATCCAGCTTGCGTGAAGTTCGATTCAGCCCGGTGTTCCGGGAGGCGAGTTAGGACGCCCATTTGCGCGCAGCCGTCCGGCCGAACAAGATCGTGAGTGCTGAGAACAGGATTAGGGGGGCAGGCCCCTGTATGGGCGGGCTAATCCCGGTCATATCTAACAGACCCCACACTGTAAGGGCAGCGGCAGTCCACGCGCCACTCATGCCGAGCGACCAGTTCTGCACTCGATGAAACAGCTCATCCTGCCGGATGCTCATGCGCCACCATAGCAGGCCAGATAAGGCAGCAAAGCCGATTACCCAGGCCACGACCCAAGCGGCAGGCAGATAGAGGGAAGGAGTCGAAACAGCGGTGCCTTCAATGGGCATTGCGTCCTGAAACTCGATACCCACTCGGCGCGCAGCGTCAGCGGTCCATTTGAAAAGCGGCATAACGGCCACCACGGCGCTAGCCATACTCCCAGACACAAGGCGTCGGCTCTTTTGATCTAAAGCCGCCCAATTGACCCCGGCCCCACGGTGAGTGAACTCGTACATCTGCTTCCCCTACGCTTTCGCAGAATGTCAAACATACGCGACATTTAGAGTCAAGTATGTTTGACTTGTAAGAGTGGTTTTCTGGGTTAAGCGAGGCCACCCTTCAGGACTCATAGTTCGCAATTTGCGCCAGCCCTGTGATGCAGATCTTTTAATTTTTCATCAGAACCGAAGTCGATGGTAGATTTTGGCAGGCGCCGGTCATCGATAATAAAGTATCGACCGTAAACTATTTACGATATCCTACGACAATCCGAACGCCTGGTGCGTCGACGCTGCCTGTTGTTGCAAGTTCAACAATGTGTTCGGCGGGGAACCAATAGGCAGGTATGGCCCTACCATCCTTTATCTTCCGGTCGATTTTAAGCGCGATATCAATCGAATTTGCAATATCACCAACAGCTGACACATTAGGGACTTTTGCCATAATGGCGCAGATTGGAGTTTCTGCGTCAGATTTATGAAGAAGTATAAGATTTCCCTTTGAGAATAACGGTATCGGCAACCCTACCGGCTTTTCAGCCTCGGAAGCTGACACTGCGCTCCACCCATCTTTCTTCAAACTTTCGACATTCACCTGATGACTATCAACCGCTGTAAGGCAAGACAGGACGCCCTTTACGACCTCCGGCGTTTTAGCTGCGGGAAGCGTATCAGCTGACGCTGCGGACGCTGTGAGGCCCAAAACCAAGCATCCATATAAGATTTTCACAGGCACCCTTCACATGACGGCAAGCCGTCTGACTATTACTAACTTGCGCGATTCCATCAATCTGGCGATGGGCAGTTCCAGCGTTGCAAATGGGACCCCTTTCGCGACCCGGCCCGTGCCAGCTTCGATCCTCAAAATAGGATCGAAAAATGGGAAAAGTAGCCGCTGCGTCAGCGAACCTTATCAGTCTGGCATCGTGGCGCGGCCTTGCCGCCGATGAATAGCAACCGCAACGATAGGCAGCACAAACACCAGGAGGAGCGGCATGGCCTTCGCTACGTCTAAATGCTCATCAAACCAGAAAGTGGATAGCATAGCGAGATTTGCTGCGCCCCACGTGAGCGTGACTGTGGCGCACAAGCTGACCACAATGATCCCGGACTTCATCATGCCGCTCATAGCCCGCTCCTTGTGATACTACGTTCATCTTGGACCTAAGCGCCCTTGGTGAAAGCGTCGCTGCCATCCCACTCAACGATTGGTGATCGAGACAAGGCCTAGGAAAACCGCCTTAGCTGGCGGATTCCCAAGATCAGCATGATCATTGCAGCACCCAATAGCAGCCCTTTGACGGACCCAGCAACAGCGCCCGATACATCGAAGCGGCGACCAACTGAGTCGACGACTGATACAAGCGAACCCAACGTGCACGTGGCGATGGCAAAACCAGGTCGAGCTTTTCGTATTGGTTTGGGCACCTGAATCTCTCCCTCTTGGGCATCGGGTCGCACAATTTGAGGGTTTCAGACAAGACTGCCATGACGGGGATGCCCAATTCTGAGCATAAACGGCAGCGCCGGCGTTCTAAGAACGAACTGCGATCGAGACGGCCAGCGCTGTCCCGAATGCGATCGAATTTCGGGAAAGTCCCTACGAAACGGCTGCTAGGCTTCGGGCACGCTCCCTGTCCTTGGGCCGGCCAAAAGCGGTGAGCATGGCCTGTAGCTCCACCCTTTCGGGAATGAAGACGGCCAAACCGTCAACCTCAACTGGCTGTCGCGTCGCTGGTCGCACCGGCAACCATGCTTCTCCTGATCGACGGTGGAAGTCTGCCATGAACTCAACAGGCAATGCAGTCCCGGTCCAAGTGCCGAAGATGCTCGACCGGAACGCCGCGTGCGGCGATCCTGACCGGAGCTCAATGCCGATCGCCGGCAGGATGCGTTGAGCGTCAGCAACGCTCAACAGCACGTCCACGTCAGCCACATGGCCGGGATCGGCCCCGTGAAGGGCAACGGCTGCGCTCGCGATGATCCACCAAGGATCATGTGCTTCGGCCATCACCTTGCCGATCGCGTTCAAGGACACCGAGAGGGCCGGACCAACTGTCATTAGCCTTTCATAGCGCCGGTCATCCCGGAAAGGATGGTATATCGGGAAAGCCCCTACTCCCTTAGGGTTTGATCCGGGGGCGTTAGCGGGAACATCGCCGGATCAAAGGCAGCTACGTCCAATAGGTATGCGCGATCCTTCGCATCCGCCCAGCCTTCCGGCCAGTTTCCTAAAATCCAGACGCCTTGATCGAGCCATGCCAATTCCAGGATCGACGGCCACGCCGTCAGCTCCGCGTTGTTGAAAGCGACATGCCCGGCATAGCCCCGCAGAAAGGTCGCCCACTCGGCAGGCGTCCATAATCGACCGGGAGCGGTGGAGAGATCGCAGTGGAACAGCA
>NZ_JACYUP010000017.1:0-25890 GCF_014841795.1 Sphingomonas sp. CFBP 13733 | reverse complement strand
GCCACTAGCCTTCTCACCTAACCGGCCGTTAGGACGCGGTCACCCCCGGGTCGTCGAAATGTCCGCGATTAGGCGTCAGCGGTCATTCGATGCGACCGGCTTTGGAACGTCCAGAATGGTGGTTAGCGGTCGTTCCCGATCTGTCAGTAGACGATCGACATGTCCGGCTTCAGCGGCTTGGGCGGCGTTGGCGGACGCAAGCCGGCGGCAAGATAGTCGGCAGCTACTGGCTTGAGATTGAGGGCAGCTTGATAGCAGCCTTCCAGCGGCCGATCTGTGATCCCTGCCGCCTCCCAGAATTTCTGCCCAGCTGCGGTCGAGAGAGATTTCCGAACCTCCGCTATCTCAGAAGTTGATAGCCGTCGCGCTATCCCGTCCACCGCACATGCCGCAACCGCAGTGTCCAGCTGGCTTCGGTTCACGGGCACTTGGCGGGCGATCAGCGGCTTTAATCTGTCGTATGCACCCAGATAGATCTTGGTCACCGACAACTTCGGGCTCGGCTGCATGCCAACCATGAGGAGGGCTTGCCTCGTTGCTTCCGCCACGGCGCTATCAATCGCCTGCTGCCTCGTAAATTCTTCCGGTGGATGGTCCGCCCACAGCTGGATGGCTGCCGCAAGGCTGTCGGCCGGCGGTGCTGGCACGGGTGGGGACGGCAAGGCCTGCAAAAGAATGGCGAGTAGCTGGAGCATTTACCGATGTTGCCATACCTGAGCCGATGTCCGCAATTGGGCGGGAGCGGACATAGGCTTGTCGCGTAAGTGCTAAATTTCGCGACAGTTGAACCAACCGCCAGCTTCCAGATGCTTGATCGTCGCATAACTCGGTTGCAGAACGAACCAGTTCTGAAACACATTTGCGACACTTAATTTGGGGTTAAATGCTGGGGGGGCACGGCGGGGCAGGATAGGCGGCTAGCGGATATGCTCCACCTTAAGTCCTCTGACCTTTACCTTTTTCCACTCCCGGTCGGCAGTAAGCGCGGGAACACCAAGCTGCATCGCAAGCGCTAGACAGGAACGATCGCCGAGGCCGCGCCCAAACTCCTTCGTCTGAGTATGCAGGCCAGCGGCCGCATACGCTGCCTCTACGTCGTGGGAACGTACATCGAGACGAAGCTCGTCTAGGAGCTCGCGGATGGTGGCCGCGTCCAAACCGCTAAGCAGGAGCTCCTTGATGACCTCCTGTAGATTCACGGCCGAGATCGCTGATCGTCCTACGTGCGGTGTGACCTTGTCAGCGCCTGGCTCATCCCGAACCAGTGCCAGCACCGCAGATGCATACATTACAACAGATGTCATGTTGGATTTCCCTGCGGCTCCGAATGGGAAGGCTCGCCTGCCTCCGCGACGGCCTCTGCCTTACGATCAGACAGAAAGTCGTCGACTGTTCGGGTCTGTTTGGCATGCTCTCGATAAAGAGCCTGAGCTCGAGAAACCCCGTGACCAATCGGCGACAGGCGGACCTGATCGTCCTCAACCGTCAAGATGACCTTCGCATCTCCATGGAGGCCCATCGCTTTGCGAACCGATGCGGGCAGAATCATCCGACCGTTACTGGCTACTTTAACGTCTATGGACTGCATGGCCATGGCAGTGCCTCTCCTTAATGACTTTGTGGATTCTATGCCACTTCAGGCAATATGACACAACGCCAGCTGTAGCATCAGGTCGACCCTCTCACGTCGACTCCGTCATTCTGGGTATACCCTGAGTAGGCATAGGTTCGGTACACAAAACCTGTTCAATCAGGGTCGGTAGCAGCGAAAATGGACACCTCCTTATGAAGGTCTAGAGTCTGCCTGAACACATTAGGAACGCGCGACTGCCTCAGCCGCCCGGATCGCTGCGTCAGCCTCTGCCTGTAGACGGCGATCACGAGCAATCTTGGCGAGCAGCGTTCGACTGCACCCAGTCGCATCCATTATATCGCGCCAGCTTCGGCCATCGCGGAGAAGGCTCGAGATAGCCGCGTTGCGAGTCTTGTTCTCGGGGCGTCCCTTATAAAGGCCCGCTGCCTTCGCTTTCTCAGTGCCTTCGGCCTGTCGACGACGGCGATCCTCATAGTCCTTGCGGGCAACCGCGGCGAGTACGTCCAGCATCATGGCGTTAACCGCTGCGAACATTCGGCCGGTGAACTCATCGGTCGGTGCCGTCAGGATCCAAGACGTCGGCAGGTCGAGCGCGACGATCCGGACCTGCTTGGCGTCGAGCAGATTGCGCAGCTTGATCCAGTCCGGTGAGGTGAGGCGAGAAAGCCGATCAACCTGCTCGACGAGAAGCACGTCTCCCGGCTCGCAATCCGATAGCAGGCGGAACAGCTCGGGCCGGTGAAGCTTGGCCCCACTTTCGTTTTCGACATAGCGGGCCGCAATCCTAATCCCGTGCTCGGTCGCAAACACGTCGAGCGCGCTCTTGGCGCGCGACGCATCCTGTTCGGAGGTAGATGCGCGAAGGTAGGCTCGGATGAACATGCCGTAGTCTGCTTTAAGTGGTGCTTATTAGTCCAGTCCTTTTTACGCCGTAAGGACGGGCATAAAGTACCAGCTTTAGAGAGGTCTGCGAAAGGCATACCTAAAAAATACCGGCTCTAAATCGATCAATGTCTCGATCTATAGCGGAGCGGGCAGGGGGGGGGGGGGGGCTGCCGAGCGTGGGTGCCCCGACGTGGACCTATCGCAGCCACTTTGGCTTTCCCAAAACTCCATCTTCGCGAGGCCATTTCGGGGAAATGATTTCGGGAACAGATTTCGAGAAAAGCGCCGTAGATGAGGGCGGGGCCGACTGAACGATGCCAGCTATCCCACTGGCCCTTCCTTTTCAGGAATGGCGAGATGCGGCAAAAAGCGGCCACTTGCAGACATTGCCGGCCTGTGTTGTTTGTCGATATGAACCGTGCTCAAGTTACACGCTCGATCGTTGCGCTATGTTTCGCGTCTGTGATCCAGTGTTGCGCCGACGAGCCGCTAAGGCGAAGTATCCGTGATAGTGAAACGCGACAGGTCGCGACACGGTGCGGGTTCTACAAAGATGCGGTGGCGAAGGATGAGGTGATAGCGCGAGCGGTCGGCCATCGTGTTATAGTCGTCGATCGCTATGCCGCTCCAGAAGGCACACGACAGCGGCGATGCTTAGAACGGCAAGCCCGATCGATCGGTTACGAACTCACAAATACGTGGGTGATGGTCGACTAGGAGCAAACGTCCGCTTTCCTCCCCAACCCAACATCGCCAAAACTCGATCGTTAAATAGGAACGGCTACGTGAGGCACAAAGCTGGAGACGGTGAGGGAATAGTCAACGTGTTGTCATTTCCAATCGCTAACTCGGCTTTCTGACGACGCTCACCAAGGTCAAAAACGAATGAATCCCTCTTTGCTATTAATCTGTCTCGCAACGGCGCTAGTTGCAGGGCCGCAACGCACCGGCTGGACCAGCTTTGGGGTGACGGATAGCACTCCCTATTTGGCATTCTATAAAGACAATCGTCCGCGCCTGACAATCCGCTGTAATGGCACTCGTACAAGCATAGATTTGCGCGGCTTTGCTGCGGCTCAGGCATGGCCACAGCCA
This sequence comes from Sphingomonas sp. CFBP 13733, assembly GCF_014841795.1. Taxonomy (NCBI): domain Bacteria; kingdom Pseudomonadati; phylum Pseudomonadota; class Alphaproteobacteria; order Sphingomonadales; family Sphingomonadaceae; genus Sphingomonas; species Sphingomonas sp. CFBP 13733. The sequence continues at coordinate 22,316 of NZ_JACYUP010000017.1, read as the reverse complement.
GATTTAAGCGTATCATTTGGTAAAATCAAGCGTTCCTACAGACCTGATTTAGCAATGGTTGGCGATCAAACAGCTTATTTATTTAATTTTCCAATCAGTCGAAACGTCTTAACTAGCTTAGGCGCAGGAGAAACAATAACCGCGTCATACCAACAGCAAGTCAGAACCTACCCCGCCATTCCCGAACTGCTTCGGAAACGGTTTGTAATGAATTGCGCAGCATTGTTGCCACAGGGGTGGGCAGGGTAAGGCCATTTCGATCGCGCAACGAAACTTATGACTTAGCCTTCCAGCAAATGAACGTTGATCGGGACGACTAGCGGCGGCCCGCAACGGATCCGTTTTGAGAAGGGCTGGCGAACTCGGGATGGCAGCTAACGGCTATCGATGTCCCGAAAGCTGCCTGTCGCCTAACCACCAATTCCGGCCGTTCCCGAAATTCGATCCATTCCGAGAAGGCCGACGCCTTCCTCCCGCCCTTCGTTTGGGAGAAAGGCACCAGCGCTGCGCAATCTCGACTATCGCCGCTAGGTTTAACCAAAGAATCTAACTTCCACCAACGCCCGTCGAGGTTTAGAATCAATGTGGCAGCCTATTCCTAGGCCGGCCTGCCAATACTCGAAGAATGAACCGATAACATCTTTCGAAACTTCATCACCAATAATATCCTTTCTATCGAGCTGTTTGTTCCAGCCAACTTTCCATATTATTAGACTTGTACACATACCTGCCGGAACATCAACCGCATTGGACTCGCCTATTTCTCGATAATTTAGTTCGCAAGGCAAGTGCGCCAATGCAACGTCCCTATCGTCAAAAACGGTCAACATTACGCCATCTCGTTGCGTATTTATGTGAAAGGTCTCAGACAGCCCGTCACATACTGTAACATCTTTATCCGAGAGATACTTAAAACGCATTATACCTACGCACATAGTTGCGATCAGCTCAATCTCGTACGTTGCCACCGGTAATCCAAGATTTACTATCGCAGATCCGAGGGTGCCCGACTTTGCCGCTCTCGACCGACATCAACCGCACCCTTGTGTACCGGCGCCACGGGTTTTGAGAAGCCGAGTGCATTTCCGCTAAACCATCGATTCTCGGAATGCTTGGACCGTCTCGATCGGGGTTCTCTATTCGGTAAGCCAGCGGATGGCCGCCTAAAAGCGGCCATAGAATTCATCGATGCAGATATGAAGGGCTCCGAGCCTGTGTCGACAGAATCCATCGTCAAAAAGTAGAGGTACAGCGCTAGCTATGAGAAGAAGATGGACGGTCCTTGCTCTGGTGGCAGTGGGTTCGCTTGCCCCCACCGCCATCGCGAGCGAAGCGAGGGATGTGCTCGACGTACCAGCAAATGGGAAATTGCAGGTTTCGGTAAACGGCCAAACCGTAGACACCTTTTCCAGTCCTGGAATGCCGTCAGTGCTGTCGCTGAAACGTTCCGTCGCTTTGGACGTGTTTGGTCCCACTGCCGAGCGAGAACGAGACAAGGCAGCGCGGCGCTTCCAGTTGATATCTGTGTCCCGGAACCCGGATAATAAGGTCGGCCCGGTTCTGGTAAAAGGCTACACTCAGAGCGCTGATCTGACCGTTGGCTCTCATACGAGCAGGGCGACCACAAAATGGTCGCAGGCAGACGCGTATGATTTCGCAGACGCGCTGGCAGGACCTTATGCACTCCCGGCACCTGTCGTGCGATATCGTTTGCGGGAGGCAAACGGGACGGAACGTGCAAGCTCAATCCCCCTGCTGCCCGACACTTGGTGGGTCGCTGCAACGTCCAAGACAATTGGAGGTAAGTCGATCAAGCTCGCGTTCGCGCCTCAGTTTGCCACCACTGTTGCCAGCGCTGCTGCCGGAGCCGCCATCAGTGAGGAACTTGACGGAGCGCTTAGTGACACGCCGCGGCGAGTTATGATCTCGCACGGCGTCGAACGTCCGGCCCGCGTGATGCGATTGAGCCGTACCCTTGATTTAGGGCCGGTTAGCATTGATCGGCTGTTGGTACGCACCGCTGATTTCGGGAGCGCCAAATCGATACGAGACGAGGAACCTGATCCGTTCGAGATGACTGACGACATTGTGGTCAACGGCAAACGCAAGCCATCTCGGGCAGCGTATATCGTCTATGTTGGTGCCGACGTACTCAGCGGTTGCACGTTAATCACGTACGACAAGCCCCGACATCTCATTCATTTGACGTGTAAATGAGGTTGACCATCCAGCAGCAACCTCCGCTCGTACATACTACATAATCTTCTGGATCGACATGTTGGGTGTCACTAAGCGGATCTGTAATTAACAAGGATACGCGATGATCATAGCAGCGCTTGCTCTTGCCGTACTGGCTGCCGGCGATGCCGCGACCCAATGCCAATATGATCGATCCGCCATGTTGGCCCTCGATCTCTCGGTGTTCGATCAGGATATAAATGGGGGATGGCGGACGCTCGAAGCGAAAGGCTGTGCCAAGGAAGCTGCGGATCTGATCCAGGCTTGGCGGAAGGCCCATGGAAGCATGGGACCTGCCGATACCCTCCTCTCATGGCATGAAGGCCAGCTACGGGCTGATGTTGGCCAGTATGCTGACGCTATCAGGCTTTTCCAAGCGGGGAGGCATCCTGCAGCAGACGATGCGAAGTGGGGATGGAACCTCTACGTGGACGGAAGCATCGCTTACCTACGAGGAGATCGCCAGAAGCTGGAAGCTGCTCGTGCGAAACTCTCATCTTTGCCCCGCCCGGCCGAACTCAAGGACGCGATCGGCCCGGACGGTAGACCGAGGGCGGTTCGATGGCCGATGAACATTCGTGTTCTCGACGGCTTCATTCGTTGCTGGGGGCAGAGCTATAAGGCCGCATATCGATGTGCCGTACCGACTGTCTGAGGCGTTTAGGGTCAACTGCAAAGAGGTCCGCCGCTTCTCAAAAGTAAGATTGCATCGGCCTTTTAGGAAGTTCGCTGCCTTCCCAGTTCGTAACCTTAGTTCGGAACGGCGGATCGGTTGTGTGAGACAATCAGAAATGGTCCGGCAGTTAAGGCCATTAAGACGCTGCCAATTCACAACACGGCGCGGACCGCATTTTTCAAAAAAGCTTGCGAAGACCAAGGCGTACGGAGCGACCTAACGGATCGATGTACGCGGCTTGAAAGCGGTTTGGGACCCGGCCCAGCCGATCGCGCACGTTGACCCGGTCATTCAGCAAGTTCTCGACCGTGAACTGCAGCATCATGGCTTTGGCCCAGGGGCGTTTGACGATCTGCTCGACCTTAAGAGATGCGTAGGGCACGAGCCACGTTCGCCCCGAAAAGCGAAGGTCCGACGCCTCTAGGTCGCTGCGGATTCGGGTCGGCCCCTGCAACCGTCCGTACAGCCCGATGTTCGCAGCCCCGAGCGATCCGCTCAGGCTCAGTTCGGTTTCCCAGCGGGGCCGCCCGCCGGTGCCGGTCAGCGTGTCGCCATCCAGCAAGTCCAGCACTGGCAAATCGCTGCGCAACGATAGGCGATCGTCGAGCCGCCACGTCGTCGTCATCGACACATAGATTTGCGGCCTGGACTTGGGCGCGGGCGGCGGCGGGCTGTCCTTCGCGGAGGTGCCGACGGACGGCGCCTGCGGCCGGGGGGTACGACCGATCGGCGTCGACAGGCTGAGCGTGACCTGCATCTTCTTTTCGCGTTCGCGGGCGATATTGACCGGCCTCAGGTCGGCACTGACGAGTTGGCCTGCCGCATTGCGCTGAAACGCGTCGGCAAACGCGCTCTGGAATGCGGCGGTGGCGCTGCCCAACGTCGCCGTCTGATTGCCGATGCGCGTTTCGAGATAATTGGCGGTAAGCCGTAGATCCTTTGCCTTGATCGGCGATACGGCCACGCCCAGCGTAACGATCCGTCGGCGTTCCGGGGCCAAGGTAGTGTTACCACCGGCAATCGTCGTGACGAGCACGCTGGTGCCGGTGGTGAAGTCGAAAAATGGCGTGTTTGGGGTGGTGACCGTCGGATTGGTCAACAGCGCGATCGCCGGCGGGGTCTGCGCTTCGTTGACCGACGCGATCAGCTGGATCGGTCGCACCGGCGACCATGTCAGGCCATAGTTGGAACTCACCAACCGACCGTAATTCGACACGTCCGAGACCCCGATCATACCGTTGACCGACAACTGCCCGAGGAACGCGAGAACGTCCTGATTGGCGGAGGCGATCGGAAAATCCGCGTTGACGCTTGCCCCCTTCGTCGTGCGCGTGAGGTCCAGCGTCGACTGTTGCAAACCCGGTAGGCTGCCCGAACTGCTCGATCGTGCGTAATCGCCCGACAGCGTGATCTGCGCGTCGCCGGCGGGCAGCTTGACCAGCGGACCGTTCGCGACCGCCTTCGTCAGCAACGTGCCGGTCACGGTCCGGCTTCGATAGTCCTGACGCAGCGCGGACGCTTCGGGGCTCGGTATCGCCAGCGGATCGCCGCCCGCATCGATCGAGGCCTGCAAGTCGTCGATCGGGACGCCTTGTTGCGAACGCGCCAGCCCCCGCACCCGGTCGTAGCTGGTCGTGACGTTCCATCCCCAGCGCCGGATACTGCCTTGCACCAGGCCCGAACCGTGCAGGGTCAGGCTCGTGTTCCGCTGCCGGAGCACCGCGTCGGGCAGATAGCGGTAGAGCAGGACATCGCCAGCAAAGGGCAGCACGCCGCTCCCTCCCGGTACGCTCAGCAGGGCGGGCGCCAGACCGTTCAAACCAGTGCTTCGCTGCGCTTCCATCGACAGGTTGAGCGACCCACTCATCGACTTGCCAATCGGCGCCGCGACGGTGCCGTCGACAGAAATCCTGTCGCTACGCTGCTGGAGCGAGCGATAGCGCCTAATATCGGTAACCGCGGGAGCCCCTGCGCCGGCGACGTATCCCGCCAAGGTCCGCCGACTTGCCAAGTCTTCAGGCACCGCAGCGATCGTAACCCGATTACCGACCAGCGCATCAAGTGCGGGATCGATAGTGGCCCCGCCTACCCCCGTGATATTGCCGCCCACCGCATAGAGCGTGTCCGGATCGGGCACGATCGCACGTTCGCTTTGGAGGACCGGATTGAGCCGCAGGTGCGATATGGTAAGTGTTGCGCGACGCGGGCCGTCAATACGGGCGGCGGTTACCTCGACATAGTTCGTCTCGCCCCCGCCTTCCGTCGTGGTCCCAGTAGACTGCTGATACTTGACGGCACGAAACCTCTTTTTGGTGATGAAGTTCATCACCCGAACAATAGCGGGGAAACCGAAGCGTGCAGCCTCGGACTCCGGCAAGACCTCGATCTTCTCCATCGCTTCCTGCGGCAGGCTGTAGAGTTCGTTCATGCTCGACATCCGTCGGCTGTTAAGCAGATAGACTGGATCCCCGCCGCTTGCCGACGTCGTGAGCGTTTTTAGGCGTTCGAGCAAAGTTTTCAGGTCGGTCGCGCCGAGCGCCTGGATCGCTGCCTGATCCAGGGTCGCGGTCGGATCTACAGCACCAACCGCGCTACCGGCGGTCCGTTGACCCGTGATGACGATGTCGTCCTTGCCGGACGATGGTGCCTCCGGAGGTATCTCTTGAGCCGTTCCCTCCCCGGGACATGCCGCACACCCTGCAAGAATGGCAAGCGCCGTCCGATAAGCACAAACCTGTAACCGGCACCTTATGGGTCGGGGATCACGAACGCTGTGGTATTCGATCATCGTGACGGTCTCGCGAATGGGTAGGTCAGAGTGGAGCGAGCCATCGTGTTCGGAATGCGGCGCTTTCGGGAAATGGGAAGGGCATGAGCAGAGTCTGGTTCGTTCTCGATGCGTTAGAGGGCCAGATGATCTCCCTGTTCGCTTTTAATGTCGTCTGATCAAAACAATCTGGAAACACGTCTTGGCGGACGCACCACGGCCATGGCCTAGATCGTTATACGGTTTTTGACCGCAGACGCGGTCCAGTATCGATAGCAGTTGAAAGCGAGACTTTCCGCGACAGGGAGCTACTAGAAACGCCATTTGAATGTCACAGCCGCTGCCGGGGTCGTGGCAACGGGGCTCTTTTGCTGAATGACGTGGATGGTCGTCTCGGCGTTTAACGGCCCTTTGAATTCGGCATTGAGGGGCTTGGCAGCAAATCCGCTTACGTCACCCAGCCAGATGTCCATCCCCTTTGGAGCGCACACGACGATCTCGTCCGACTGCCCTCGGTCCATGCACGTCGGTTCTCTGGGGCGCACCTTGGCAAGGTCAAAACCGACGACGTTTGGAACGACCGTCGTGGGCCCGGTCTGCGACGCGAGCGCTGCGATGATGAGGACGATGGCCATCCGTGTCTCCCTGTTCCGGCTCGGTTAGTGCCGCAGTGAGCGGCAGGCGGCCCCCGACGATGCTGCATCGAGCGCGGTCCGTATCGCCTGACGGGGGTCCACCACCCGGGCAAGCTCCGGTGCTTCGACCCGGACATGTTCGTGGCCGCTTTGCCATTGCCTACGCCACCAGGCATTCCCGGTGCTTGCATCGATTGTCGGCAACCAGATCCGAGCACGTCGCAGCAAAGCGCTCGGTGCAATCAGTTCCCTGTCCGCGGCGATGGCGTGAGATAGATCCTTTGCCAGTTCGACGTTCTTGGCGTGGCCCATGTCTCCAGTATGCTGCTCGAGCTCCTGGATCAGGTCACGCCTCGCCCTGTCCCATTCGTCCGCAGAGAAGCCCGCCGTACCCAGTCCGCATGTGGTACGTTTGAGGTCGACCAGTGCGGGCTGCCACGCGTCGCCCGTGAAGTTGTCCCACAGCATGATAAGCCGGTGGCCTTGCTCGCCATTCTCGATGAACATTCCGACCTTTCCGGACGGACTGCCTGGCTGAGCTCTGCCCAGTCGATTGTTGACCGCACGGATCGCCAGCCTGTCCATGAGCTCTGCGTCCATCTGCGATCTTTTGGGGCCGCGTGACGAAAGTGTCGGCATTGCCACAGTAATCAGCGCCGTCCTGCGCCCCTGCGGCAGAGCCGAGAAACTGATCGGCGCGATGCGATCGTAACGCAAGCGCGGAACAGGGACGTGGACGACCGGCGACCCGATGCTTTTCCAACTCCCGAAACGCTGGGTGATAAGAGCCTTCGCGGTGGTCGGATCGACGTTTCCGACGATCACGACCATCATGTTTTCTGGTCGGTACAGGCGGCGGTATAGGGCGCGGATCGTTTCCACGCTCGCTGTCGGTACATCGTCAGAATTCTGCCCATCGATCACGTCGGTCGGAGATCCAGGTGCTACGTCCGCGATGTAGTCGGCGTAGATCACGTTGCCGGGCTTCCTGCCGGCCATCTCGCGCATCACGTCCGCACGCTGGTCGTCCACCGCATCGGATCTGAACGTGAGATCGGTCGCGACCTCGCGGAACAGACGCAGCAATGTGTCTAGGTCGGCCGTCCGCGTCGTCTTGGTCGACACGAAGTAATTGGTCTCGCGCCAGCTCGTCGTACCGGCGGAAGGTGCGGGGAAAGTCAGCGGCAAACCGATCTTCGGCAGATAATGCAGATCGTTCGGCGCGTTTAACGTTGGACTGACGAATACGAGATGCTCGATAAGGTGTGTCAGCCCGCGCTCGCCCGGCCGCTGCTCCTCGATGAAGCCACCTTCGTTTCGCATGAGGAGGCCTATGCCAGGTTCGTCTCCCTGCCTCGGGAGGATCGCATAGCGTACACCGTTCGGAAGACGCCCACTAACTACGGGCGCCCAATCAACTTTCTGTGCAGCGTTCGATTTTACAGCGGTTGTCGCGGTACGATGCCCGTCGCCCGCATGTATGGCGGACCCGCTGGAGGATAGGGCAACGACGCCTAGTCGTAGAAGTCTGCTCGCAAATACTCTGAAGCGCAACTTCCAGCCTCCTACCGACGTCCCTGCCTTCCTTCGCCTGTCCGGAACGAAATTTGGAGAAGCATGCGAGGTATTTAAGGCGACAAGGTGGCAGAGCACGTGAGGCTTCCGGACGGATCTTGCGTCAGCGGAGACTCAAAGTCGACCGCTCATGCAGGTTTGGCGTGGTACAAAAGCAGACGTTGGTTCAGGCCTATCTGCCTGTTTTAGGGCGTTTATGCGGGAGTTTTGACCGCGGCAGCATCCTAAAGCGGCCGAACCACTCACCACCAAACCCGGTCGCTCTTGATGCAAAAGACAAAAGTTTTGCATCACGGTAGCAGTGAGGCGCTTTGCCGACACCCCAGCCATATTGACTGTGTCTACTTTATGTTGTGTAAAGACAACGAATCGTAGTGGTTCGGGGTTTAAATAAGATATGCACAATAGGATTGCCGTCTTTCGTGCCGAGCATGGGTTGTCGCGCCGACAGCTTGCAGAAGCAGTGGACGTCAATCCGCAGACGATCGGCTATCTTGAGCGGGGCGATTACAAGCCAAGCCTCGAGTTGGCGCTCAAGGTCGCTGCCGTGTTCTGCGTACCAGTGGAGCTGCTTTTTTCGCTGACCCCGTTCGAAGCAATAGGCGCCAGCCTGCAGCGAATTGGAGTGGAACAATGAGCGATAGACAGCACCGTTTTCTAGCTTGGCTAGATCGGTCAGTGGCGTGGACAGGTGTGCCCGCCATGACTGCTAGGACGCCGCGCAAGCGGCACCTGCGTTGGCCACCGCTAGTGGCGCTGGTTGTGGCGAGTGCAGGGATTCTCTGGTGCGTTTTACACCCGGATCGCAACTACTGGATTGGCTATGCGCTGATCATGGTGGGCTTCTTCATCGCCAACCTCATGCCAATCTGGGGTCCGCTGCGTCACTTCAGCGAGCGCGCGGATGAATTCGAGCGCCAGCAGCGGCGCGACTCTTTCCTAGTCGGACTAGCGACGGCGGCAGCGGCGGCGTTCGCAGGCATATGGCTCACTGTGGGCCTCCTCGCGATGCAGGTATGGTCAACCCTTGTCGCTCAGCAGGAACTTACCGCGCTCGCTTTTTACATGATGGCACTGTTCAGTGCCGTTCCAACGCTTCACGCGAGCTGGCACACGCGGCCGCTCAATGACGAGGACTAGGGTTCCGGAGGGAATTGCGGGTCCGACAACATTTTCGCGCTGATGCAAAATTCACGGATTTCGCATCGGGCTCACGGCGGCCCAATCCGCGGCCTTTCTCGATGCAGAATCTGATGCTCCTCGAGCAGCGCGTCGGTTGCGAAAGGGCTCCCTTTTGCAACTACAATGCAAGCCAGCTAAATCGATGGCTTGGCTGTTGCGAAAGGGTGTAGCAAAACACGCTGATGAAAATTGGCTATGCGCGTGTTTCATGCGGCGAACAAGTCCTCGATCTTCAACGTGACGCACTGACTGTTGCTGGTTGCAGCATAATTCACGAAGACGAAGGTGTTTCAGGTGTTGCACGCGGTCGCCTTGGGCTCGACCAAGCGCTGACCATGCTGAAACAGGGCGTTACCCTAGTGACATGGCGTCTTGATTGCCTGGGGCGCTCCCTGCCGCACCTGATTGAGCTGGTAGCGGCTTTGCAGGATCGGGGTTGCGGGTTCATATCGCTTAACGAGGCGATCGACACCGGTTCGGCCGGGGGTAAGCTGGTGTTTCATATCATGGGAGCATTGGCCGAGTTCGAGCGCGCACTGATCGTAGAACGGACCCGCGCCGGCATGACGTCTGCCCGCAAGCGTGGCCGTCATCTCGGCCGGCCCCGAGTTCTATCCGGTGCGCAACTAGACAAGGCCCGAGAGGAAATTGCTGGCGACCGAGAAACCACCGCCAGTATGGCGAGCCTTCTTGGGGTCAGTCGATCAACTTTGTGGCGAGCGCTACGGAATCGGCCAAGCTCATGACGGCACATGTCGTCCGTCATGTTTCACTGCTTACGACAGATAGCAAAATGCCCCGCTGCGGGTGGGTGCAGCGGGGCGCTTGAGAAACCGACAAACAAAGAGGGGGGGGGGGAAGTTGCCGGTTTGATGGAAGAACCATATTCGCGATAATTGGTTCCCGCCGCGATGTCTTAAATGCCCTGCCGGCCGTCTACCGGCATGGCATCGCGAGCTTCACCACCGATTTCCCCGAAGGGTGGGACGCTACAAGCTGTATAAAAACGGGAAAAACGACGCCGTGTTCCGTTAATCCTCCATACAAGACGACCGCCCTAGGTGTTTAGTCCCGGCATCTGGTGGATCGGATCGACGATGAACCTGTCAGGCTCTGACGTCCAGATTTTGGCGATGTATTCGTAAGGCGTGAGGCCACTGAGCGTCTTGAGCCGACGGGCGAAATTATAGGCTGCCATGAAGTCTGCGAGGTGCACCCGCAACTGCTCGTGGCTCTCGTAATGGAAGCGTTTGACCGTCGCCTCCTTGATGGTGCGGTTCATCCGCTCGACCTGACCGTTCGTCCACGGGTGGTTCGGCTTGGTCAACCGGTGCTCGATGTCGTTTGCTTCGCAGATCATGTCGAAGCGCATCTGACGCGACCAGGCGATGTTACGGTTGCGCGGCTGCTCGGCAAACTGGATGCCGTTGTCTGTCAGGATCGTATGGATCCGGTACGGCACCGCTTTCAGCAGGTGTTCAAGGAACTCCCACGCCGTTCGCCTGTCCGCCTTGTCGACGAGCTGGGTGACCGCGAACTTACTCGTGCGGTCAATGCCGACGAACAGGTAAAGTTTGCCTTCGGCAGTCTGAACCTCGGCGATATCCATGTGAAAGAAGCCGATCGGGTAGCGCTTGAAGCGCTGTCGCTTCGGCTTGTCCCCCTCAATGTTCGGTAGACAGGATATGCCGTGCCGTTGCAGGCAGCGGTGCAGCGCTGACCGTGTCAGATGCGGGATCGACGGCTGCAACGCGTATAGGCAATCGTCGAGAGGCAGTAATGTGTGACGCCGGAATGCAACGACCGCTGCCTCCTCGGCTTGGGTCAAGGTCGTGGAGTGAGGGGCCTTCGGCCCGGTCTTCAGATCCTCAACCGTTGCCCGCTTGCGCCATTTTGCGACCGTCTTCGGGTTGATCCCCAGCTCTCGGCTCAGCGTCGAGAGCGAAGCTTGCGATCGCTGTATTGCTGCTCTGACGGCGTGCGTGGTCGTGGCGCTCCCGTGACGTACTTGTCCCATACGGCTTCCTTCCATTCCAACGAAAGGATCGCACCATCAAACCGTGGGATCAAACACCTAGCGTGCGGTTTCCAATCCTCTCTAGAGACCTGGTGCATCAGCGTTTTGCATCGGCAGGTCACAAGGTTTTCTGCCGTTCTCTGGTCGATGCAAAATCTGTGATTTTTGCATCATGTCGGATTACCAGACGGTTTTGAATACCTCTGTGGCAGCGCTGCGTAGCAGGGGTTCGTTTCGTGACTGCACTTGGGGTCCGACGCGTTCAGCGAAGGGCATAAATGATCTTTGATCATTTTTCTGCATAGCGGCGCATGCTTGGCCAATCTCGGTGGCGCTGAGCGACTGCCAGCTACTGACCAGGTTCTTCTCCCACTCTGCGCTATGACGCTTAACGGCCGCGTCGATTGCCTGCACAAGCTTTTGGTCACCCGAAGCTCCGTCTCGTGCCTTGACCATAGCGGCAGTCTGGGTTCGCCCAACTGCCATGGTCAGTATCGACCTGAACTGCTCGGCCGGCTTCATCGAGGCAACGAGGCCCTGTGCGTCGCGAGTAGCGCACTGTGCAAACGCGCTGCCGCAGCTGGCGAGAGCTACAGACGCGGTGACGATCGTGAGAAGACGTATCATGCTCAAAGCATGCGCTTGAAGGGTTAGGATTAACTGAACGAAGGCGGATTGCCTCCAACCCTCTTGAGGCCGCCGCGCTACTGTCCGGCCTGATGCAAAACTTTTAATTTTTGCATCAGGAGAAAGCGGCTCGGGAGGAACCGACCTGAACGAATGACCGCTTTCGGAGCCCTAATTTGTGACACTCAGTGTCCGACTCTGGGCGTGAGCGGGCTGGCTGATCCTGGTGGACAGCGGACGTTGACGGACCCTCTGCTTCGCCTACGGTGCGCCTCATGAAAGCGTTCGCTATCTGCCTGTTTATAGCACTTGCTGCGTGCACGAGGCCTCCGCCCGTCCCTCTTCAACGGCTGCTATCTCCTAGTCACCGGCAAGAAATTGCGCTCTGGCGCGAGGAGGCCGGTGGTACGCTCGACTCTAATACATATCTCACTATCGCCGAGGCTGGAGCGCCGTTCAGCGCGGACAACATTTTCGCTGGTATTAAGCGCGGCCGGGATGTTGAAAGCTACTGGAGCACAACCGGCAAGCCCGTGCTTTCAATTAGAGACTTTGACGGATTTGCGGCGTCGAAGAACGGTATGGACGCCTTTATTATCTGCGGCCTCTCCGTTAATGTATGTCGACGACTGCTTCCCCCAAGCGCACCTACTAGCGTGATCAAACTTGGAACTTACCACACCGGCGAAAGCGAGCCGTTCACCGATTAGAAAGTCGCCGCTGCTCTACGGCAATGTCCGCTCTTGGGCGACTGCCGACTGTCCGCTTCTCCACCCGAAAGCTGCCGTTGCAAAAGGGACTCCTTTTGCCACGCAGCCCATGCCAGCTTCAATTCTCGAAATAGGATCCCTTGCGGGATTGCTCCGGCCGTGACAACTCTAGGGGGGGCGGCATCGGCGATGCATGCTTGTGTTGCGCCTCACGATCGTCGGTGACATCGTAAGACCGATGGGACCCTCAAAGACAGCTTCGCACGTTGGGGTTTCAGTTGGCTTGGCTGTTCTGATTGTCGTTATCGGAAATTTTGGCTTCGGTCCGCGTGGGCTTACGATAGGCGTGGTAGCAACGTTTCTCATGCTCGCTTGGCGGCACGACAACAGCGCCGGGTTGCTCTTCCCAATCGCGATGCTCATCGTCATCACGATCGCCGTCTTGCTGTTGCTGATGTACTTGATGGCTAGAATGCACTCGTAACCGAATGAACGCCGCGGTGGTTTTCTCCCGATCCGGCAGTTCCCGATATTCGATCGATTCCGAGAACGCCGTTCCCGTTCGCTGGCCGATCCCTTCGGACAACGCCGATTGCCTCAATCGCGGTTCCCTTTTGGGAACGCTTCGATTGCTAATGGACGCCGATCACTCATATGCATCTTGCCCGAATGCACCGACCGCTCGGAGGAGGGCAGCCTGCGCCACCAGTACGTCCGATCGAGCGGAGGCGACAGATAGCTGAGCCGATCGAAAGCTTTGGTCGGCGACGAGGATGTCGATCGTCGAGCGCAGGCCGAAGCCGTACTCCGCCCGCACGCCCTTGAGCGCGAGGTCGGCAGCAGCGAGGCCGTCGGTGGCGGCGCGCTGGCGCCTTTGCGCGGCCGTCAGTGAAGCCCAGGCGGCATCGACACTGCGCCGTGCCTCACGCTCTGCGGCATCGGTTTGGAAGCGTTCGGCGCGGGCAATCGCTTCGGCCTGACGAACGCGCGACGGTACCAACCCGCCTGTTAAAAGCGGAAGGCGCAGGCTCAGGCCCACCGATGCCGCCGCAGGGAGGCCGCGTACGCCGCCATCGATCAGCCGGCCGCCCCGGCCGTAGCCGCCGGTGAGGCCCAGCGATGGCGCCCGATCGGCCCGTGCCTGGTCGATTCGGGCCAGCGCGGATTTCACCACCTGCCGTTGTTGCAGAAGAAGCGGGTTGTTCGTCTCCGCCTGCACACGAGCTTCGCTGAGGGTCGGCGGCAAAAGCGCGGGCGCGGGCACCTCCGCCGATAGCGTGGGGGCGTCGCTTCCAACCGCTGCGCGATAGGCAGCCGAGGCCGTCGCCAGCGCACCATCGGCATCGGCGAGGTTAGCGACCACGCTCGCGCGTTGCGCCTCCAATTGGGCGACGTCGGTTTGTGTAGCCTGACCCAAGCCAAAGCGTGAGCGGGCTTCCGCGACCTGTCGGTCGAGACGCTCGATGCCGATGCGCGCCACCTCGACCGCCTGTTGGCTGTACAGCAGATCGGCATAAGCGGAGACAACGGCTTGAAGAATCACGGCTTCGGCATCGCGTAGCCCCTGCGCTCCCGCCGCCACATCCCGCTCCGCTGCGCGCACCGCCGACTGCACCCTGCCGCCGGTCCAGATCGGCAGGGTGGCACTCGCCGTCGCGGATGCAACCCGGCCGTAATCCAGCCGGTCATAACCCCCGTTTCCGGTCGCGGCCGCGGTGAGCCGGCCCGCCGCACGAGCCTGCTCGGGCTCTTCTTCCAGCGCTTCCTGCCGGGCACGGGCGGCGAGGAGTTGGGGATTGCTCGCATAGGCCTGCGTCACAGCGTCCCGCAGCGTCTCGGCGGAGATGGAGGTCGCACCCAGCAGGACGGTGCCGATGAGCAAAGCGACCTTAGTCATGGCGCAGCGCCCAGGCGGGGGCCGCGCGGCTGGCGCGCAGCGCTTGGCCCAGCACGGTCAGCACGGCGATCACGAGCGCCAGCAGGCTAGCACCGGCGAAGAACAACGGCGACAGCGCGATCCGGTCATCGAACCCGGCCAGCCAGGTTCGCATGGCGACATAGGCCAGCGGCCAGGCGATGAGGTTGGCGATAAGTACGGGCCGCAGGAACTGACCTACCGATAGCTTAACGATATCGGCAGACGACGCGCCCAGCGTTTTACGGATGCCGATCTCCTTCACCCGCCGCGCCGTGTTGAACGAGGCCAAGCCCCAAAGGCCGACACAACCAATCAGCACCGCCAGTCCTGCGCCGATCCCGAACAAACGCGCGGCCTGTTCATCGGCATTGTAGAAGTCCGCCAAGCGCTGGTCCGCCGTACCGATGACCAATGGCACGTGCGGCGATAGGCGCCGCCAGGTCGACCGGATGCGGGCGAGCATCGCGGCGGTGTCGCCGGTGTAGCGGATGGCGGCAACGGCAGACGTCGGCACGTCGCGGGCATATTGATACAGGGTAGCGGTCTCGGCCGTCCGTGGCGAAGCGAAACGGAGCTGGTCAACCACACCAATGATTATACGCGGCGCCCCCCGGCCTATGGTCTTGTCGATTGCCTCTTCGGGCGTGCGGAAGCCGAGCTGTTCGACCGCCCTCCGATTGATGACGACGTTGCGGCCATATTTCCACTTGGTCCAGTCGCTGGAGTCATCCGCACCGTGCGCATCGTCGAACACCCGCCCTGCAAGCAGTTGGGGCGCGTAGGTGCGGAAGAAGTCGGGCCCGACCGGGATGTTGCCAACGGTCACGCCCGGACCGCTGGGCCGCTCGATCACGTCGAGGCTGGAATTGACCATGCCGGGTGCCGAACTGCTCGATCCCACCGACACCACGCCCGGCAGGCGGCGCAAAGCATCGAGGATCGGCCGCGCCTGGGTCGGGAAGATGCGCTTGTCGGCCAGCGAAGGTATGATTAACAGCCCCTCGCGCTGAAACCCCAGATCGGATCGCCGGACATGCGCGGTCTGCGCCACCAGGACGACCGTGCCGATCATGAAGGCGATGGACAGACCGAACTGGATCACCACGAGCATTTCGCGAGACCGCGCGCCGCTGCGCCCGCCCCCCGGCGCCCGCGCCGAGGCCAGCACGGCCGCGGCCGGAAAGCGGGACAAGAGAACCGCCGGATAGAAGCCTGCCGCTAGCGCGATGACCAAGACCAGCGCCATCAGCAACGGCAGCGCCAGGGCATAGGGAAAGTGAAGCGACAGCCCCCCCGCCGCGTTGACGATGGGCAGGCTGATCTCTGCCAAGATCATGCCGAGTAGGCTGGCGATCGCCGCCATCGCCGCTGCCTCGCCCAGGAACTGGCGGATCAGCATCCACTGGTCCGCGCCCAGCACCTTGCGCATCGCCACTTCGCGGGCGCGCAGGCCCGATTGGGCGGTCGCCAGATTCACATAATTGATGATCGCGATCAGCAGGGTCAGCACGCCGACTAGCCCCAGCGTCACGATCGTCAGCGTACGACCGCTGCTCTGCACCCCGCCGGGTGGTTGTAGATGCAGGCGCGTGAGCGGCAGCAGCGAGAGTGCGATGATCTTCGCCGGATCGGGCCCTAGATCCTGCCCAGCACGACGCCGGACGAAGGCGGGCATCTTCGCCTCGAACGCGCGCGCGGCTGCTGCATCGGGAAGGCGCAGATAAGTCGCGCCATCAACCATGCCCCATTTGTACCAAGACCATTGCACGGGTGGCGGTGGCGTGCGCGGCATCGGGATCAGGATGGTCGCCTGCTGATCGGTGGTCTTGGGCAGGTCTTCGAAAATTCCGGCGACGCGATAGATCTGCGGCGCGTCGACCGCGATGGTTATGTTCTGGCCGATGGGGTCAGCATCGCCAAACAGCCGCTGCGCCTCCGTCCTGCTGAGCAGCGCCCCCGACGGATTGGCGAGCCCCCGCCGCCCGTCGCCGCGCACCATGGGAATATCGAACACATCGAAAAAGGACGGATCGACCTGCGCCACGTCGGCGCCGATCGCGTCGTTTTCACGGATGACGCTGCCCCCCTGCTTGCCGCCACGGATGCGTGTGCCGACCAGTCCGGGAAAATCCTGTCGCATCTCTTCCAACAGGCCAGGCATCGTCACCGGATAGGCCCCGTTGAAGGGGCTGCCGGGGACTTGAAGCTCGGTCTGCACGACATAGAGTTCGTCATGATGCGGCAGCCACTGCTCGAAGCTCGTCTCGAACCGGACATAGAGGCTCAGGACCAGGAACACCGCAATGCCGACTGCCAGCCCGCCGATGTTCAATGCGGCATAAAGCTTGTGGCGGGTCAGCGAGCGGTAGAGCGAGTTCAGTGCGAAGCGGTTCATCGCGAATATCCGGACAGGAGGGAGGTCAGCCGCAGGCGACACAAGAGGTTGCGTCGCCCTCGACGGTGCAGCGCGTACCGCCGGTGACGGTGATGCGACCGTTGCTGCTCGCTGAGGAGCGCGCCGTCGGCGCGACGTCGCCAGTGCCGGGGGAGATCAGCGCGGCATCAGACCCGAGGGTAGGCAGTATCGCGAGGGCAGAAGGCTTCATGTCG
Organism: Sphingomonas sp. CFBP 13733; assembly: GCF_014841795.1. Lineage (NCBI taxonomy): Bacteria > Pseudomonadati > Pseudomonadota > Alphaproteobacteria > Sphingomonadales > Sphingomonadaceae > Sphingomonas > Sphingomonas sp. CFBP 13733. The sequence continues at coordinate 5,361 of NZ_JACYUP010000017.1, read as the reverse complement.
ATGGCCCTATCCATGAGTCAGATCGCACGCATGGCGCTGGCGACGATGCGTCCGTCGAGCATGTCGATGCGGCGCTTCGCCATGTCGGCGTGGCTGGGCGAGTGAGTGACCATGACGATCGTCGCGCCTTCGGCGTTGAGACCGGCGAGGATGTTCAACACCTGCTCGCCATTGGCGGTGTCGAGGTTGCCGGTCGGCTCGTCGGCCAGGATCAGCTTCGGGTTGCCGACGATGGCACGGGCGATTGCAGCGCGCTGCTGCTGGCCGCCCGACAGCTGGTGGGGGAAGTGGCGTGCACGGTGCGCGATTCCGACCTTGTCCATTGCCGCCGCGACCCGCCCCCGACGGTCTGCCGCGTCCTTGCGATAGGCAAGGCCGAGCGCGACGTTCTCCTCGATCGTCAGCTCGTCGATCAGGTTGAAGCTCTGGAACACGAAGCCGAGCATGCTGCCGCGGAACTTTGCCAACTCCTTCTCCCCTAGGGCGGCGAGGTCTCGTTCGCCGAAGAGATAGCGACCACCGGTCGGGCGATCGACGGTGCCGAGCGTGTTGAGCAACGTCGACTTGCCGCAGCCCGATGGCCCCATGATGGCGAGGAACTCGCCAGCTTCGACGTGCAGGTCGATATCGTGGAGTGCGGTAGTCTGCACCTCATCGGAGACGTAGCGGCGCTGAATGTTCTCGAGACGGATCATGGACGGGCCTTTCAGCGGATGTTGAGGATGTCGCCCTTCACGGACGCGGTGTTGGAGATGACAATGCGCTGGCTGGGGGTAAGGCCGGATAGCACCTCGACCTGTTCGAGACTGCGGCGGCCAGTCTTGATCGCGCGCCGTCGGGCGTGGGCACCATCGGCATCCAGGACGAAGGCGGACGTGCCGCTACCCGCCTCCAGCCAGCCGCCGACCGGGGCCACGACTGCCCGAGACGCGGCCCCCAGCGTGATGCGGATGTCGAGTGTCTGCCCCCGGTTCAGCTCGGCCTGTGCGCGACCGTCGAAGGTTAGCTCGACGCGGAAACGCCCGTCCTTGACCGCCGGCAACACCTTGCTGACCGTCGCACGCCCATCGCCCGCCTGGGCCTTTTGCCTGACTGCCACACGGCCGAGATAATATTCGTCGACGTCAGCGATTAGCTTCCACGCGCCCTCGCTGTCGACCTGACCTGCGGGATCTCCAGGCTTCAGCGTCTGGCCCGGCTGCAGCGTAAAGTTGGTCAGGCGGCCGGTTACCGGCGCGCGGATCGTCAGTGCGTTGAGCCCGGCGCGCACCGCCGCGAGGTTGCCCGACAGTCGCTCTTGCGTATCGGCGAGACGCCGTTCCTGCGTGGCGGTGATCCGGGTCTCTGCGGCACGCCCCGACTGCAGCTGGGCCAGTCGCTTTTCCTGATAGACGGCCTCTTCTTGGAAACTCCTGACCCCGGCATCGGACAGGAAGCCCTGATCGTGGAGCTGCTGGCGGATGGCGAGGTCGCGGCGCGCCTTGATGAGATCGTATTCGGCCTGAGCCACCTGACCCGCCCGATCGAGATGATTGCGCTCGATCCCCAGTCCCTCACCCGCTACCTGACCCAGTTGACTGGCGATCTGGGCCTCACGGGTTAGCACGTCGAGCTTCAGTTCCGAATTGGCGAGCGTCGCGAGGGGCTGCCCCTCCGTCACCATTGCGCCGTCTTGTACCAACAGCTGCTCGACCTGCCCGCCCGACAGCACGCCGACCAGCGTGGTGATCTCGGGCGCGACCGTGGCCCGTACCGGCAGGTAATCGTCGAACGGCGCGCGCACGACTTCACCCGTTTCGACGTCGGCGATGGCGATGTCCGTCGATCCGCCTTCGGGGAGGAGGCGCCAGATCGTCAGCGCGGCGATCAGCACGACCAGCCCGATCAGCGCGGGTCGCCCGCGCCACCACGGCTGCTTGGGTCGATCGATCCGGCTGTCCATTGCGGCCCCCGGCATGGGTGTTGTGTATGCGGGCTGGTTGGTCATCATGGCCATGCTGTCACTGCCCACGATCCGAAAAGCCAACTGCTTATGAATCAACGACTTTCCTCGGCTTCGCGAACAGGCGATCTGTCGCCGTTGAACACTATGTCCGCCGGCGGACACCCTGATCGCGAGTCAAGTCCTCGCGAAATCCTGCTGATCGAGGACGATCCGGTCGTTGCTCGGACGACGGAGATCCTGTTCCGGTTAGCCGGATATCGGCTGGAGATCGCCGCCGACCCTGCCACCGCCTATTCGATGCTTGCGCGTCGCCGCTACGACGCGATCCTGCTCGACATGAACTTCACAGCAGGTCGCTCGGACGGCGAAGAGGGGCTGGCCTGTCTCACCCGGATCGTTGCGGACGATCCCCATGCCTGCGTCGTGGTCATCACGGCGCATAGTGGCATCCGCATCGCTGTAACGGCCATGCAGGCGGGCGCGCGCGACTTCATCATCAAGCCGTGGCGTAAGGACGACATTCTCGGCAAGGTCGATGGCGCGATCAGGCGAAGCGTCGGCGGTGGCGCGGCACACCGATCCGCAGCCATCGGCCCATCAGGTGGCAGCGCGCTGCTCGGTACATCGGCGGCGATCGAGCGCGTCCGTGCGCTCGTCCGGCGTGTAGGACCGACGGTCGCCGCCGTGTGTATCACTGGGGCGTCCGGCACCGGACGCTCGCTGGTCGCCGACGCGCTTCACGCGGCGTCGCTCGATGCCGGGACCAAGCCGTCACGGATCGACATGACTGACCCCGATCAATGGCTCGCCCTGGACCATGCCGCCGGTACGATCGTGCTACGCCACGCCGATCGACTGGCCGCGCATGCGCAGGCACGGTTGCTCGACCGGCTTATGCCAGGCTTGCGCTGCATTACAATCGTTGACGATGTCGCGCCGCTTTCGCCCGCGCTGCGCCGGCGGCTCTGCACGATCGAGATCGTGATGCCCTCTCTTGCGGAGCGTCGTGAAGACGCGGTGTTGCTCGCCCGGCATTTCGCAAGCGTTGCCGGTGAAACCTACGGTCACGCCGCGCCACGGCTCACGCCGGCGGCAGAAGCGTTCGTCGCCATCACTGACTGGCCGGACGAGGTGCGCGGGCTGGCGCTGGCCATCGAGCGCGCGGTGCTGCTGTCGGACGATGGCCTGATCGACTTCGCAGCGATCAGGCCGGCCAGCCCGGTCGCCGGTCCGGGGGGCGTGACCGCACCGGCATTCGGAATGCAGGATGCCGAAAAGCTAATGATTGAGGCTGCGTTGAAGGAGCATCGCCACAATGTGTCACGGGCTGCCGCGGCATTGGGCCTCAGCCGCGGCACCCTTTATCGTCGAATGGCGCAGCATGGTCTCTAGACGGGAAGGCCATGCCCTGCAGATAGGATTGGGACTAGGCCTGTGCGGCGCGGCGGCCGGAGCCGCCGGCACGCATGGTCTATGGTTAGCATTGACCGGCGCCCTGCTGCTGCTGGTGTGGCTGCTCGTTGCCAATCTGCTTCTGGTCAAGCGCCACCTAGCCGCCCCGATCACGATATCCAGTTCGCCCGACGAGGCGCAGATCGCCCATCACTTGCTGCTCGATGCGTCACCAACCCCTCTAGTGCTAGCGACCGGAACGACTGTGCGAACGATGAACCGGGCAGCGCGCCTTCTCTTCGCGACCGACGATCGTATATTGCCGCCCCCTGCGGCTCTGTTCGACCGGGATGCAACGCACCTGCATCACGCTGGCCGGAACTGGCGGGCTGACAAAGTTGAAGTTGGCGACCGGTGGGTCGTAGCGCTGATCGACATCGAGAATGAAGAGCGGACCGCCGAAGCGCGTGCCAGCGCCGAAATGATTCAGGTGCTCGGCCACGAGATGCTCAATGGGTTGGTACCCATCGTGTCGCTGGCCGAGTGCGGCATTGCCGCGGCCGAGGCTCGTGACGAGGATCCGGCCCTGCTCCCCGAAATCCTGACGACGCTCGCGCGGCGTGCCGAGGGGCTGCGGCGATTCACTGAAGCCTATCGCAAACTGGCACGCCTGCCGCCACCCTTGCGACTGACCGTGTCGATCGAAGAGATGATCGACGACCTTGCGCGGCTGTTCGTGAGCCGCTGGCCGGACGTCGGTCTTTCGATCAACGTCGAACCCGGCCTGTGTGGCAAGATTGATCGCGACCAGATGAACCAAGCGATGTGGGCGTTGCTACAAAATGCAGTCGAGGCGATTGAGCAGGGCGGCGTCTCATCCGGTCAGGTCAATATTCAAGCCACCGTGGACTTTGACGTTCTCACCATCGAGGTGGGGGACAATGGACCTGGCATACTGCCGGATCGCGCACATGGCATCTTCCGCCCCTTCTACACCTCCAAACCCAGCGGAAGCGGGATCGGGCTCAGCTTGGCGCGCCAAGTCGTGCAGGCACATGGCGGTATGCTGACTCTAGTTCACCCATTGCCGGCGACGTTCCGCGCGCAGGTGCCTGACGCTTGGGCATCAAAGCATGATGTTCCCGTGTTTTGACATTGATGGACTATGAGGAGCTTTCCTGCCTTCTCGAAATACGATCCTTTGAGAAAGCTCCGGTCTTTTTGATCGGCGTTCGTTTTCGAAAAGCCGGGTCAGTGCGAAATTTCGAGCGTTTGCCGTTCAGCCTTCCCTGGGAAGGAACCGCGTTTAATTATGACAAACTGCTGCGTTAGCGACTTACACTAGCCACGGCCAAAGCCATTATCGTCAGAGTAACGAGCAACCCGCCCACGCCTAATATGGTTCTCGATTTGTCAGTGGGGCCTGCGTTCAATGAGCTAGCAATGGGTCTTGTCGTCGATGATGGACTTAAATTACTTAAGTTCCCAGCACTATTATTGTACCGGTATTCGCCACGCTTTAGTCGGTACTGGTCGTATTTCAAGCGATATATTTCATTGTCTAATATGTTAATCGCTTCTGTAAGCGACTTAGTAATGCCGGGGGCCTCCGCCGACCTGTTTTGATCGGGATCGTATTTTATCATGAGTGTTTTGTATGCGGCTCGAATGGTAGCAGAGTCAGAGNTCACCAGATCATGCAATAGCATTCACGCGCGTTATCGATTGCCATGGACCGCCGTCGGTCCGCAACGCGAAATCTGGCGCGCCAGATTTGCCCCTCGATATTAAGACGCGTTTCAGCCACTCGGACCGGGTGCACAATCGCTTTCGCATCGGCATGCCGATTTTCGGATTTCACGATCGTTTGAGAGAGAACTGGAGGCGGGTGGGTGGTTCTATGCATATGGTCGCAGCCTTCCCGTTTGATCATCCCGGCGAGCCCGTGCCGCTTTACGACTACGCGCCCGTGCTGCGTGTTCATGATCGTGGCGGCGATTGGGTTTTGAAGAGAACGGGACTGG
>NZ_JACYUP010000016.1:0-29916 GCF_014841795.1 Sphingomonas sp. CFBP 13733 | reverse complement strand
GCTCATCCACGCTCTCCTCACGGAGCATGAATCAGATCGCGCCTCTCACATCAATGGGTCCTGACCCTAGACGGTGAGGAAGTACCGGTGACTGCCATGTATGCCACCAACTGGCAGGGACCGGCAGGTAGCTGGCCGACAGAAGACAAGTGGGAGAAGCCGCTGCCGGGGGTCGGTTTGGCAACGAACTAAAGCGATCGGAATGAAAAGTCGCTTTTATGGAATGGCTTCGCAGTCCTACCTCTAACGTTCGGATGTGGGCGCGATCAGACGTCAATTTGAGCTGAGCTGGTGCTTTCGACTATCACATCTCCGGCATGACTGTGGCTCCCACGATCCACAAGCCGACATTCGTAGGCTCTTGTCGGCTACCCAATATCGGCCAATCATTCATCAGATCGATGCGCCGCACCTGCAGGCCAATCCGTTACACAGGCGGCTGGAAGCGCTCACCGATGGGCTAGGGATTTCCGGATCGCGCATCGCACGAGCGGGAACGAAGTTGAGCGCGAGGAAGGCGATCCCGGCGCCGGCCATGATCGCGCCTGCCCATAGGATCGGCCCGAAGATCCATCCTCGGGCAAGAAGCGCGGGCGCGACGCTTACAACCAGCGAAAGCCAGCCGCCGGTCCGCAACATTTTACACCGCGCTGCCTGCGGACATGCCCCGAACCGACGGCGATGATGCGCCTCGGTCGCCAGGCCAAGCAGGAGGAACGCGGCGCTGGCGAGCAGGAGTGACAGGATGCTCATTCGGCGGGCTTCGGAACCTTAGAGGCGGTGGCGGTTCTAGCCCTGCGAACGCGCTTTGCAACGGGGCGATGTTGCGCGACGCGGCGGGCAAGCAGCAGAAACGCTATTCCGAAGACCAAGATCGCCGCATCGATGCCGGCGATCATCAGGTCGCCTATCGCCAGCGACGCGAACAGCCCGCGATCGGTCGCGACGACGTCGTACATTGGCAACGCGACGAGCAGCACGCCGGTCACCGCGAATAGCGAAGGCCAAACGCACGCCGGCCTGACGACGAAGGCCATCAGCGCCGCGGCAGCCCAGGCGATGAACAGCATGTGCATCTCCCAATCGGCGCGTCCGCGAAGTGCTACCGGGAGTAGGCGGTTGGCCCAGAAGAAGCACGTGATCCCGAGCGGGAGACCGCCGATCACCGCGACATTGAGCCGCTCGACGAGGCGGAACCCGAGATGCGGCCGGGTCGGATCGGGCAGGCGCTCGCGACGTTTGACGGTCCATAGCACGAGACCGCTCGCGACCATCAGCGTGCCCGCGATCCCGCACAGGAAATAAAGCCAGCGCCCTCCGTTACCCGCAAACCGTCCGGCATGAAGCCCGATCATCGCACCGGCAGTCTCGGCCGCCACACCCGGTGGCGGCGAGCGCCACACGAGGCGCCCGGTCACGCCGTCATAGGTCAGTCGCGGCGTCCGCGAGGACAGCATCGAATTGGCGCTCTGGCTGATCGTGACCCGTGCAGCGGCGTCGCCGGGATCGCTGACCTCGATGAAACTGGCGGGCGCGCCGAGTCGGCGTTCGGCGTCGGTCGCGATCCGTCGCAGATCGATCAACGGCGTGGGACGGCCGGTCCGCTCGACCACGTTGGCGGCCGGGAACAGCGCGGCGAACAGGGTATTCTGATCATTATAATTGGCGACGACCGCCCACGGCATCAGCAGCGTCATCAACGTGACCAGCCCGGTATAGGTGATCATCAGGTGGAACGGCAGCGCCAGCACCGCGGTCGCATTGTGACCGTCGAGCCAGGATCGCTGGCCCTTGGCACGTCGCAGCGTGAAGAAGTCTTTGAAGATCTTCTTGTGCGCGACGATCCCGCTGACGATCGCGACCAGCATCATCATAGTTGCGAATCCGACCAGCCACCGTGCCCAGATCACCGGCATGTAATGGAGATCGAAGTGGAAGCGGTAAAAGAAATCCCCGCCCCGCGTCTCGCGCGCCTGCGCGACCTGTCCGTCGGCGCCGATCAGCGCCTGCGTGTCGCCGCGCCCTCGCCTGCCCCGCCTGCCCCGCCTGCCATGCTCTTCGCCGGGCTTCGGCTGCGGCACCCAGAAGACCTGCGCACCGGGCGATCGTTCCGTCGCTACCGGGATGATCCAGCTCTTCGCATCGGGCGCTTTGCGAGCAAGGAACGCTTGCGACCCTGCCAGCACGCGCATCGGCTGTTCGACGCGCGCGATCTCGGGCCGCATCCAGCGGTTCAGACCCTCGCGCCAGAACGCGATCGTGCCGGCGACAAAGACGAGGAACAGGATCCAGCCGAGCAGCAATCCGGACCAGGTGTGCAGGAACGCCTGCGACTGACGGAAGCCCTTGCTCATACCCGCCCCGTCGCGTCGATCGATATCCACGTGATTGCGGCCGCAACTGCCGCTGCGAGGCCGAGTGTCCAGATCGCGCGCCAGCCGCTACGGGCCGCGAACGCCCACATCGCCGCAAGCGCGCACAAGGCGAGCGCGATCAGCGCGGCAGTGACGGTCGCCTCGGCACGATCCCCCGGCAGCAGCCGCGCAAGCGCCATCGCCCACAGGCTCGCAGTTGCATAAGCAAGCGGCACGGAGGCGACGACGCGCAGCGCGATGTCGCCGCGCCGCGCCCAGCGCGCACGGGCATGCGCATCGCCCGCCGTCATTCGAAGCTGTACCGAAGTGTCGCGAACGCGGTGCGCGGGCTGCCGTAGTAGTTGCCGCGACCGGTGGCGGCGATGCGCGCGTAATAGCTCTTGTCGAGTACGTTCGCGACGTTGACCGAGACACCCACCCGCTCGTTGAACTTATAGCCTGCGCGCAGGTCGAGCACCGCATAGCTTGGCTGGCGGACGATGGTGGACCGGGTGCGCAGCGTACCGTCAGCGTTGAACACCGCCGCATTGCCGCCATAGGTCGAACTGAACAACGTCACGCTGCCGCCAAGGCTCGCGCCTGCCAGTGGCCCATCGACCGGGGCGTAGTTGGTGAACGCCTTAACCATGTGCTTCGGCACGATCGGCACCAGTGGCAGCCCCTCGAACTCAGTGGTCTGGTCTTCCAGATACTTGGTCTTGGTGTAGGTATAGCCGCCGTTGATCCACCAGCCGGGTAGGATCTCGCCGGTCGCCTCCGCCTCGATACCGCGCGAGCGGACCTTGCCGGTCTGAAGCACGACGGTCTGAATGTCGGGATCGTTGAACAACCGGTTGGTCTGTGTGATCTCATACGCCGCCGCGGACAGCAGCAGGCGATCGTTCATCAGCGAAAGCTTGGTGCCCGCCTCATATTGCGCGCCGACCAGCGGCTCGATCTGCTGCCCGTCGGGACGTGCCCGGCCGACCGGTGCCGCCTGCGGCGTGAAGCTGTCGGCATAGCTCGCATAGAGATTGAGCTGCGACGTTACGTCCCAGACAATACCCGCATAGGGCGTGAAGCGGTTGTCGATCCCATAGCGGGTCGACGGCGGCAAGACACCGCTTGGTGTCAGCAACGTGGTCGTCGTGGTATCCCACCATGTCACGCGCCCGCCACCGATGAGCGTCAGGCCGGCGAGCGGGCTCAGCCGCATCTGCCCGTAGATGCCGTACTGCTCGACGTCGGTCGAGGAACCGCCATAGACCTGCAGCACGCAATTGGTGGGCGCGGGTGTGATCGTGGTGCTGGAACTGGGACAGGTCGCTCCCGTCCCCTGCACCGGATAATAGGGCGAGGCGCCATACGGGTTCAGGGGCGGCTCGAACGGCGACACCGGGTTGTACACGTCGATCCGCGCATAATTGGACAACCGCGTGAAATACGACGTGCCCGAACTTGCCTGATAATCGGTGCCGAGGATCAGCGTCTGGTCGCGCCCGAACAGCGGGAAGCTGCCGATGCCGTTGAAGTCGAACGAGCGCGTCTGCTGCTTGCTGTCGCCGCGATAAGCGATGTGGCTGGTCGAACCATTGGTCGCGGTGACCGGCTGGTTGCCGATATAGCTGTAGATGTCGACGCGATCGACGTCGGTGAACAGGCCGGTCGCGCGCAACGTCCAGCGATCGCTGATCCTGTGCGCGAGTTCGGCGAACCCGGTCCAGGTCTCGGCGTTGAACCGGTTCCAGTCGGCGCCGAGATAGGTCGACCGCTTCACGTCGAGCAGCCGCCCGTCGCTGCCGTCAACGCCGCCAATGATGCCGGGCAGGCCCGACTGCACCGCCGGGCGGAAGCGGTCGTAATAGCCGCCGACGGTAAGCGTGGTGCGATCGCCGATTTCCAGCGACCCGACCGCGAACCCGCCGATGCGGTTGCGGTGCGCGGTGGCGAAGAACTGATCCTGGTCCTGTGCCATCGCGCCGAACCGCAAGCCCGCCTTGGTGCCGATTGGCGTCGAGACGTCGAGCTCGAACCGGAGATTGTCATAGCTACCGGCGCCCGCACTCGCCTGCATCCTGAACCCGTCGAGCGGTCGCTTGCGCACCATGTTGATGCTGCCCGCCGGATTGCCCGACCCGCTGAACAGGCCAGCTGGGCCGCGCAACACTTCCAGCCGATCGTAGAAGAACAGGTCCGGCACGGCGGACGGGAAGTTGAACGCAAAACTCGGGACGCCGTCAATCAGGTAATTGGTGATCGCGAACCCGCGCGAAAAGAACGAAGGATCCTCGCTGCCGACGCCATTGACGGTGATGCCATTGGTCGCGGTCAGAGCGTCTTCCAGCGTGAACAGGTTCTGCGCCTCGATCTGATCGCGATCGATCACGGTAATGGTGTTCGGCGTGTCCTTGAGCGGCGTCAGGGTCTTGCCGACCGCACGACCATAGCTTTTGCCGATGACCATGATTTCCTCGGACTTCTGCGCATCGTCCGATCCGGTGGACGTTTCTACGGTCGTTGGCTCCTCAGCTGGAGCTGGCAAAGGTGTCCCGACAAACGCTGCGCTCGCCAGCAATACACTCGAAAAACTCATACCGACCCCCCGTTGACGGGAGGCCTCTATGCGAATTGCTGTTGCGAGTCACTATCAATCTAACGGTTTTGTCATAATTAGGAAGGGATGAGTGTCGTACGATGGGTGCGACTGGACGCCCGTGGCGTGATGTATTGTGCAGCGTGGGCATCACCGCCCAGCTATCTTGATACGCATTGGAGAGCAGCTAGACCCAGTTCCGGACGTTCGAGAGGCCATCGCAGTCTCCCAACTTCTGCCACTTGTTCATCTCGTTAGACGGCAGCTTTCCGCGACGGGATCAGCTGTCTGCACGTCCTGAAAAAGGGAGAGATGGGGTCTGGCCACACTTGGGAAGACAGCAGCAAAAGCAGACGTTCCGGGGTCAAGCCACGCCCGCTGCCATCGGCCTCTCGTCTTGCCGAAGCGTCAGAACCTCAACCCCATCCTTAGTAACCGCAACCGTATGCTCGAATTGGGCCGACAGCTTTTGATCGTTGGTCACGACCGTCCACCCGTCTTCCTGAGTAGAGACCTTCCGGGTGCCTTGGTTGACCATGGGTTCGATCGTGAAAACCATGCCTTCGCGCAGCCGCACCCCCGTTCCCGGACGCCCGAAATTCATGACTTGCGGCTCCTCGTGCATCTCGCGACCGATGCCGTGCCCGCAAAATTCGCGCACGACCGAGTAGCCATGCTTTTTGGCGTGACGCTCGATTGCAAAGCCGATGTCGCCAGTATGAGCGCCGGGTCGAACCTGGCCGATGCCCTTCCACATTGCTTCCTGCGCAACGCGTACCAGCCGCTTCGCAGCGGGCGGCGCGTCGCCAACCATATACGTCTTGCTCGAGTCCGCGATGAAGCCGTTCTTCTCCAGTGTGATGTCGAGATTGATGATGTCCCCGTCGCGAACGATCTCGTCGTCCTTCGGCACGCCGTGGCAAACGACATGATTGATCGAACAGTTCAGGACGAACTTGAAGCCGTACTGCCCTTTGCTCGCGGGGCGTGCCGCGAGCTCAACGGTGATGAAGTCCTCGACTAGATCGTTGATCTGCAGCGTCGACATTCCGTCCAGGTCCTGCCCGTCGAGCATCTCGAAGACCGAGGCTAGCAGTTTGCCGGAGACGCGCATGAGCGCAAGTTCGTCAGAGGTCTTCACCATGTCAGGCAGCTTCCGCTTCGATCAGGTGAACATGAACGGTGGCCAACTGTGCCTTGACGAGTTCGTTAAACGACAGGGTCGGGTTCGTTTCGGCAAGCATACCGATCTTCATCCAGAACTCAGCCTGCGCATTGATGGAGCGGCACATCACGGCGCTGGCCTTGCGAGCTTCTTCGTGTAGCGCGCCGTCAATCTTCACAATGCCCATAACCGCTCCTTCACACCGACCATACGAAGCATATGCGTATCGTATGCTGCATGGTCAATTGGGCGTGATGAACGAACGACTGAGTTAGGGCTGCGGTTGGCTAGAAAAGATGACAAGTTCTGGGGGACGTGCCCGTGCTCCACGGCTTCCGGCCAGACCCAAACCTGGTCATTTGCCGCCTCTTTTCGGCCCACCACCTTCTGCCATTCATTCATGTTGGCTGCGTAGGAAGTACTAAGCGTCGGCCCTGCCTGCTGCCATGCCAGCCTTCTCAAAGAGGATGGCAGAATGAATCTCGGCGCAGGAAACCATTCAAAAGAAACCAAAACACTCGGAGGACACTTGCTACGGGATAGCATCATGCGTATTGCCAATGTAATACACTTGGTGGTGAGGCTATGAGCAAGTTCGTTCGAGTGGCGTACATGATGGCCCTGCTGCCATTCCCGCAGCAGCCAAAGAGGCTGCTCCCACGCCATCTAAAATCGCTGTGGTCGAGCAGGGGCTGACGTCGGCTGTTGTGCTGGCGGGTGCACCGGCACCGCGCCGCACGATCGAAGCGGAGATGCGACGTCTGAATGTGCCTGGGGTCAGCGTTGCCGTTCTGCATGGCGGTGCCGTAGAATGGTCTAAGGGATACGGGATCACGCGAGTAGGTGGCTCAGCCGTAACGCCATCTACGCTGTTCCAGGCTGGCTCGATCAGCAAACCGATCACGGCGCTCGCTGCGTTGCGCCTCGTCCAGCAGCACCGCTTGACGCTGGACGAAGATGTTAACGCGCACCTCAAAAGATGGAAGCTGCCGACGCGGCCCGGTGAACAGGTCACGCTGCGCGAATTGCTGTCGCATACGGCGGGAACCACGGTGCATGGCTTCCCCGGCTACGCTGCCGGGGTCGCGGTACCGAGCGTCGACGACGTGCTTGCCGGCCATGCCCCCGCAAACACCAAACCGGTTGTCGTGGATACAAAACCCGGGACGATGTGGCGCTACTCCGGCGGTGGCTACACGGTTATTCAGAAGCTGATCGGCGATGTGACGGGCAGACCATTCGCCGAGGTTCTCCAAGACGAGGTGCTTCAGCCCGCCGGCATGACGCGCAGCAGCTTTGCCCAGCCGCTCGACGCCGCTTCGCTGGCGACCGCCGCATGGCCGCATGACGGGTCGGGCAAGCCCGTACCCCGCGGCCCATACACTTATCCGGAATTGGCCGCCGCTGGTCTGTGGAGCACGCCAAGTGATTTGCTGCGTTTCACTATCGCCGTGCGAGACAGTGCGCGCGGTGAGAAGGGCAGCATTCTCGATCAATCGCTAGCAACAGCAATGCTGACGCCCGGCAAGGGGGAGTGGGGCCTCGGCCTTGAAGTCCACCCGACCCCTGCCGATCGCGCCTTCGCGCATGGCGGCAGCAACGAGGGATATGAGAACTTCGTGGTCGCCTATACGGGGTCGGGCGACGGGGTGGCGGTCATGACGAACGGTGCCCAGGGAGGCGAGATTGGATCGGAAATTACCCGCAGCGTGGCCGCCGCCTACGGCTGGCCGAGCTACCACAGCATCGAGCGCGCGAGCGTGCCGATCCCGGCCGACATCCGCGCTCGTCTGATCGGAACCTACACCGTTCCCGATCTCGGCTCCTTTTCGATCACCGCGAACGGTACGGGCTTGGCTATCTCACTCAAGGAGGGTGTCAGCGAACCTCTCTATGCCTCGGCACCGGACAGCTACTTCGTCCTTTCAACCGACTTGGTGCTGCGTATGAAGGGCGGTGAGCCTAAGGCCACTGGGCGGCTCGTTATGGGATCTTTCGACTGGCCGTTCGCGCGAGAAACGGATGCCAAACCCTGAATTTTGACCTTCCCTATTGGGAACGTTGAGCTGGACAATTCCTTCTCGACACGGATCCTGCTCCGGGCATCATCGGGTTTGGTCAAAGGGGGCCGCCCTGCCCTATTGCCCCCCACGACCCACAAGCCGACGTTCAGCGCTCAAGATCAACTTCCCATAACTGGACGCCCGTTCATCTTCTTTCGAAGCGTAGGAGATCCATCCAAATGGCAGCCATAAAGCGCGGCTAGAGTAGCCCGAGCTAGATCGAGTATCCGAAAATCACCAAGATCGATTTCTTCAGGCGACCGTCACCACCCTGAGCCGCGCCAGATATGAACTGCCCCGCCCCAACGTAAGGGTCATTTCGGCCAATCAGAAATTCAGAATAGACCTTGATGCGCTGAGACTTCTTGGACGACCAGACCGCCCCGATATCGAGCCGCTCGCTATCCTTGAAGCCAGCTGCATCTTTAAAAAAGCGACCGTAGTTGACGTAGGGCGTAACATTGAACGGCAAGCTTCCGGTGTCGATGGATCGACCCAACTCGCCAAATACATATGTGCCTTTCGTCGCGATGTTATAGGAGGCGTCGAAGCCTCCAACGGTGATCATGTCATTACGACCCGGATTCCGCGGATCAATGTCCTGCCTCGCTACGAGTGTCTTTGCATGCCAAGGCCCTTTACTACCGGTAAGGCTTGCCGCAAAGATGCGCTTACTACCGTCAGCACGCGTATCAAAGTTATGGATTGTCGACAGCCATCCGGAAATGGTGGCACTGAGCTTCACGGTCTTCGTAGCCGCAAGTGTGTAGCTGACGTTGCCGATCAGCATGTTGCGTTCGTCGTTACGCGAACCGTCCGGCACGTAGCTGTCGGCTTTGGAAATGTTCGTGGAGTAGCGGGACGAGTCCGAACTGATGCCGCCACCGGCAGGCCCGCTGGAAGGGAAGAACCCGACCTCCACACGATACCGCGGCGTCTCGTGGCGGAACTTGACACCGAGATTATAGGTCTCCTCAAAGCCGTAAACGAACGCAAGGTCGTCGAGTATCGACGATCCCCAGTATCGATCGTCGAAAGGAACCGGTTGAATACCTGCGGTGATGCTGTCGGACTCGGTGAGCCTGGCCCCACCATAAGCGTACATCAGGAAGCGCACCTCTCCCGGATACTCCCGGTAGCCGGCCGATTTTCCGTAGATGAAGTTGCCACCATAGAATCTGTACTGCGCCGCGCCAAAGAACCGGTCGGACGTATAGTCCGCCGTCAGTGCAAGGGTATCGAACGAGAGGTGGCTCGAGGTGCGTTTCGCGCCGCTTCCGGACACGTCGTTGAAGCGTAGATCATACCGTCCCCGTAACGTGGCCCCTACCTTCAGTCCCTTCTTTGACGATTCTATCGGTGCCACGTCCGGCTTCGTAGCAGGGATATTTGGAAGGGTTACCTCTCCTTCCGCATCGGCATTGCCGGTGGGCGAAGCTGCCCCATCCGGACAGGCGGCACCCGGCACGCACTGCTGTTCGATGACGATCGGAACCGGCGTTGTCCAAGGCATGCGCTCTCCTTCGCGGAAGTAGCCTCCGCGTTGTTTCGTTTGAATATCAGTTGTGCATGGCCGCTAGTCGGTTGGCGCTGCGACCAGATTGCGTTCGCCGACTACCGACAGTCCGTAGCCGGACAGCGCGACCAGCGTGCGGTGCGTGTTCGTCAGCAGGATCATCCGCTCGACGCCGAGTTCCGTCAGGATCATCGCGCCCACCCCGTAATCACGAAGTTCCTCCATGTCCGATGGCGACAAGGTGCCTGCTCGTGCTTTCAGCGCCATCGAGAAACGATCGTCACGCTGCCGGTTGATCGCGATCACGACGCCCGCCCCCTCTTCCGCAATCATCCGCATCGAGCGCTCGAGCACATCCATCCCCTGGCCATCGCCCGCAAAGATGTCGGTAAGCGCCGATATCGCATGCATCCGAACCAGTGTCGGCTGTTCGGGATCGAGCACGCCTTTCACCAACGCGATCTGTTCGGTACCGGTCGCACGGTTGCGATAGGTGATCGCCCGCCATTCTCCGCCCCACCGGCTGTTGAACCTCACCTCGGTGCATTTCTCGACCAGATGGTCGTGACGACGGCGATAGGCGATCAGGTCGCGGATCGTGCCGACCTTGAGGTTATGAAGCTGGGAGAAACCGATCAGGTCGCTCAGTCGGGCCATCGTGCCGTCGTCGTTCATGATCTCGCAGATCACGCCTGACGGATTGAGCCCGGCCAATCTGGAGACGTCGACCGCAGCCTCGGTGTGGCCAGCGCGGACCAAAACCCCACCGTCGCGTGCGATCAGCGGAAAGACATGACCTGGCGTGACGATTTCGCTCGGACCGTTGGCAGAGTCGATCGCCACGGCGATCGTGCGTGCCCGGTCATTGGCGGATATGCCCGTAGTGACTCCCACACGGGCTTCTACCGAGGTCGTGAAGGCCGTTTTGTGACGCGTGCCGTTCTTTTGCGCCATCGGCTTGAGGCCAAGCTGATCGACCCGGTCGTTCGTCATGGCCAGGCAGATCAGGCCACGACCGTAGGTGGCCATGAAGTTGATCTTTTCCGGCGTCGCCATCTGCGCTGGAATGACGAGGTCGCCTTCGTTTTCGCGATCTTCGTCATCGACGAGAATGAACATTCGGCCGTTGCGTGCCTCCTCGATGATTTCCTCGGGCGAAGACAGGAAGTTCGGACGTGCGCGGATCATCGTGTCAGGAACCATGGTTTCCCTCCTGCTGAAATTGTCAGTGGCAATGGCGGTCGTGATCGATGTCATCGTACGGTGGCTTCAGCATGCGCTGCGATGTTGACGCGACGTTGCGTGTTGCCGGCACCAAGACCCAGATAGAGCGCGCCGGTGACGATCGGCGCGACGAGCCAGCCGATGTCCAGTCCGCCGATCGCAGAGGCGAAGGGTCCGGTATACAGGCTGGAGGTCAGGAAAGGCAGCTGTACCGCGATGCCAGCGAGATAGGCGATCGCGGCCTTCGTGTTCAGCCGTCCATAGACCCCGCCATCAGCTTCGAAGAACGAGGCGATGTCATACTTGCCCTTTCGAACGACGTAGAAGTCGATGATGTTGATTGTCGCCCAAGGCGCCAGCACGACCATCAGACCGATGACGAAGCCAATGAAGCGGGGCACGAACGTGTCCGCCGACGTCGTCGCGACGACGAGACAGGCACCCAGAACCAGTACCGACAAGACGATGCGTGCCCTCCGACCCGGCATCCACGACGCCAAGAACGTCTGCGCCATCGTGATGAGCGACAGGACGGCACCGTAGATGTTTAGCGCGTTGTGGCTGACGATGTTGAAGATGAAGAGGAGCATCAGGATCGGTGCGAGCGCGCCGACGGCACCGCTCACCTGGGTCATCGGGTCGGCACCGACAGGGGCACCCGCCACGGCCATAGCACCGAGAATGAACGACGCTGCGGCGCCGAGCGCTGCACCGGCGAAGCTGGCGAGGAACGGTCCCCGAATGCCTACGCTGGGCGGAAGATACCGCGAATAGTCCGATGTGTAGCAGGCGTAGGAGATGTGCCAAACAGCGCCGAGCGAGAACATCGCGAACCAGCCCACCATCGTGAAGCCTCCCCGCCACACGATCTCTGCCGAAAGACCATCGGCGAGCCTGAAGGCGGCATACAGAAGGCCGAGACCCATGAACCATATGCCGACCCGGTTGAGCAGGTGAATGACGTTGTAGCCAAGAATACCGATGCCGGCCGCTGCGGCGGCACACAGTATTGCTCCAACCGGCAGTCCGATCCCGGGCACGAGCGCATGTACCGATTTCGCCGCCAGCACGATGTTGGAGGTGAAGAAGCCGACATACAATAGGGTCGCAAACGTCACGACCAGCAGGGCACCATAGCGTCCGAACTGACCGCGACTCTGGATCATCTGCGCCAAGCCCATCTGAGGGCCCTGTGCCGAACAGGCGGCCAGCACCAACGCGCCGACCAGATGGCCAAGGATGATTGCTGAAATGCTCCATCCCAGCGACAGGCCAAAAACCTGGATGGCCATAGCGCCGGTCACGACCGGCAGCGGCGCAATGTTCGTCGTGAACCACAGCGTGAACAGATCACGCACGCGGCCATGCCTCTCAGCCAGCGGGACGAAGCCGATGCTGTTGGCCTCGATGGCGGTTGGCGCCTCTCCTGGGGTTGCCATGGTCAGCAAGTCCTCTTATGATTCTTGGTATACCATATGACGGTATGTCCTGCTAAAGTTGGACGCAAGACAAAAATATCGGGCTCTCGAAGAGGCCCTTGAGGAAAGGATCGACGGATGAAGTTCTCGCTCTTCCTGCATATGGAACGCTACGACGAGGCGATCTCGCATCGGCAGCTCTACGAAGAATTGCTCGCCCTGTGCGATCTCGCGGAAGAAGGCGGCCTCCACAAAGTGTGGATCGGCGAACATCATTCGATGGAATATACCATCTCCCCCAATCCGATCCCGTTGCTTGCCGCGGTAGCCGAGCGGACGAAGAACATTCGGCTGGGTGCAGGTACCTTCATCGCACCTTTCTGGCATCCGATCCGCATGGCAGGCGAAGCGGCGATGCTCGATGTGATCAGCAATGGCCGGGCGGAGATCGGGCTGGCACGCGGCGCCTACCAGTTCGAGTTCGACCGCATGCTCAACGGCGTTTCGGCGAACGACGGTGGCAAGTATCTGCGCGAGATGGTGCCGGTGGTCCGCAAGCTGTGGGAAGGCGACTACGCCCATGACGGCGAGATTTGGCAGTTCCCGGTGTCGACCAGCGTGCCAAAGCCCGTCCAGAAGCCGACGCCGCCCATCTGGATCGCCGCACGCGATCCGGAGTCGCATAAGTTCGCGGTGGCGAACGGATGCAGCGTGATGGCGACACCGCTGTTCAAGAATGACGACGAAGTGAAGGATTTGGCGCGCAAGTTCGACGAGGCCTGCGCTGCGAGCCCCGATGTACCGCGTCCCCAATTGATGATCCTTCAGCACGCCCATGTTCAGGCCAGTGACGAGGACGGTCAGCGCGCTGCAGAAGCGATCTCGCTGTTCTTCCGCAACTACGGCGCATGGGCGAGCAACAGGAAGCCCCCGGTCAACGGCTTCCATCACGACATCGCGCCGTTGGACGCCGAACGGTTCCCGGACTTCGTGCCCGAGCAGCTCCGTCGGAACATCATGATCGGTACACCAGAAGAGGTCATCGCACGGCTCAAGACCTACGAAGCCATGGGGGTCGACGAGTACAGCATCTGGCTCGACAACACGATGTCGTTCGAAGAGAAGCGCGACTCGATCCGACGGTTCATCGATCAGGTCGCGCCGGCGTTCGCCTGATGCCCAAAGCCTACTGGATCGCCCGCGTCGATGTGACCGATGCCGAAGCTTATGCCGACTACATGGCGTTGGGCCCAGCAGCACTGATCGGCAACGGCGGCAAGCTGTTGTCGCGTGGCGGACAAGCCGTTGCGCTGGAGGGGCCGGAGCCCCGCCAGCGCAACGTCGTCATCGAGTTCGAGAGCATGGACGCCGCGCTCGCCTGTCACGCATCGCCCGAATACACCGCGGCGCGAAAAGCCCGTGCGGGTGCGGCCGAAGTCGAGATACTCATCGTGGAAGGATTGCCAGAATGACGAGCGAGCGGACGACCAGCGAAGCCTTCGACCGTGGCCTAGAGACCAGGCGTGAGGTGCTTGGCGATGCGTATGTCGACAAGGCCCTTGCCGGCGCGGACGACTTCAACTGGCCGATGCAGGAACTGACGACGGAGTATTGCTGGGACCATATCTGGAACAGGCCGGGCCTCGACCGCCGCAGCCGCAGCATCCTCAACCTGGGCATGATCGCCGCGCTCAATCGCGGTCACGAGTTCAAGGCGCACATCCGCGGTGCGCTCACGAACGGCGTGACCCGCGAGGAGTTGCGCGAGGTCTTGCTCCAGATCGCGGTCTACGTCGGCGTGCCCGCCGGGGTCGACAGCTTTCGGCTCGCCAAAGAGGTGTTCGCGGAAATCGACGGTTTTCAAGGCTGACCGGTGGCCGAAGCCAGATGCGAGCGCGGCGCGTCTGGCTTCGGTTCCGGTTCTACAACCCGCCCATCATCACGTACTTCAACTCGAGATACTCGGCGATACCATGACGGGAGCCCTCCCGCCCCTGGCCCGACGCCTTGATCCCGCCGAACGGTGCGACCTCGGTGGAGATGGCCGCTTCGTTCAAACCCACCATGCCGTACTCGAGCGCACCGGCCACTCGCATCGCGCGGCCAATGTCTCGCGTATAGGCGTAGGCCGCCAGGCCGAACTCGGTATCGTTCGCTAGACGGATCGCTTCCGCCTCGTCCGTGAACCGTATGACGCCCGCGAGCGGACCGAAGGTTTCATCCCGCGCGATCGCTGCATCGGCGGGGACGTCCGCAATCAGCGTAGGCGGATAGAAAAGACCTTCCCCCCGCTTGCCCCCCGCCACCAATCGACCGCCGCGACGCACGGCGTCAGCGACATGATCCTCCACCTTGATCACGGCCTTTTCGTTGATGAGGGGGCCGATCGTAGTGTCAGGATCCGTTCCGGGTCCCACCACGAGCTTCGCGATCCGCTCCCGCAGCATCTCGACGAAACGGTCGTGTACGGAGTCCTGGACCAGGAAGCGGTTGACGCAGACACACGTCTGGCCGGCGTTCCGGAACTTGCCCAGCATCGCACCGTCGACCGCCGCATCGAGGTCGGCGTCATCGAACACGATGAACGGTGCGTTCCCACCGAGCTCGAGTGACAGCCTTTTCAGCGTAGGCGCCGCCTGTGCGAACAGCATGCGACCGACCGGCGTGGATCCCGTGAACGACACCTTGCGGACTACCGGACTGTCCATCAGTGCGCCGCCGATCGCGGCGGCATCGCCCGTCACGACATTGAAGACGCCTGCTGGGACACCTGCCTCCTCTGCGAGCGCGGCGAGTGCGAGCGCGGTCAGTGGCGTCTCGGGCGCCGGCTTCAAGATCATCGTACAGCCAGCTGCAAGCGCGGGGCCTACCTTGCGCGTGATCATCGCCGCGGGGAAGTTCCACGGCGTGATCGCGGCGGTCACCCCGACGGGCTCGTGCCAGACGAGGATGCGCTGGCTGGCCTTTGGTGCTGGGATGATCTCCCCATCGACGCGCCGCGCCTCTTCCGCATACCAGCGCAGGAAGCTTGCGGCGTAGAGAATCTCCCCCGCAGCTTCGGCGAGCGGCTTGCCCTGTTCCGCCGTGAGGATCTGGGCAAGCGCATCGCGGTGGTCCTGCATGAGCGCGTACCAGCGCATGAGGATGTCCGCGCGCTCTCCCGCCGGTCGGGCACGCCAACCTACGAGCGCACGTTCGGCAGCCGAGATTGCCAGCTGGGCTTCCTGCCGCCCGAGATCCGGCACGAAAGCAATGATCTCGCCTGTCGCCGGATCGTACACCGCACTACCCTGCCCCGTCGCAGAGACCCACCGGCCGTCGATCAACGCACGGTCGCGGAACGGATGAAGCGTATACAACGTCATGCCGCCTCCAGCACCGGCGAGGGGTGATCCGTCATGCTGCCCTTGTGGTAGATGAGGACGGGGCTATCGGTGAGACCGATACGCTGGACGGCGCCGATGACGATGGCATGGTCGCCGCCTTCGTACTCGCGCCACAGCGTGCACTCGATGACACAGGCTACGCCCGGCAATACCGGGTTGCCCAGTTCGCTGAGCGTCCAGTCCAGACTGGCGATCTTCTCAGTGCCCTTCGATGCGAATGCCATGGCAAGGTCCTGCTGCCCGGCCGCAAGGATGTGAATCGCAAAGCTCTGACGGCTGACGAGATGGGGGTATGTTGCCGACGTCAGCGCAGGACAGACCAGCACAAGCGCCGGATCGAGCGAAAGCGAACTGAACGCGCTGGCGGTGAACCCGGCGATCGCGCCTTCCGTATCCAGCGTTGTGACGACCGTCACGCCGCTGGGAAAGCCGGCCATCGCGGTGCGGAACTCGGCGGGATCGATCGAACTTGCAGTCATGTCTCTTTCCTTCATCGCATCACGAACGGGTCGCCCATCGGTTGATCCGACAGGTTCACCCACACGGTCTTGAGTTCGGTGTAGTCGAGGACGGAGTGGATACCGCCCTCACGGCCGTAGCCGCTGGCGCCATAGCCGCCGATCGGCGCCATCGCCGACACGGCTCGGTAGGTGTTCACCCAGACAATCCCGGCGTGGACGTCGCGCGCCATCCGGTGACCGCGTGCAAGATCGCGTGTCCAGATCCCGGCCGCTAATGCGTACTCGGTTCCGTTGGCTAAACGGATCGCTTCGTCTTCGTCGCTGAAGCGCATGATTGCTGCGACCGGCCCGAACACCTCGTTCTGGACGATGTCGAGATCGACGGACCCACATTCGAGCAGCGTCGGTTCGTAGAACCAGCCGGGGTGACCCTCGGGGCGCTTGCCGCCGGTTAGCACGGTCACGCCTTGCTTACGGGCACGCGCGACCATTGTCTCGACGACACCGAGCTGCTGTTCCGTTGCCATCGGTCCCATGTCCGAAGACGGGTCAAGCGGATCGCCGATCGTGATCCGTGCGATGCGCTCGCGCAGCGCGGCGACGAACCTGTCATAGATGCCGTTCTGGACCAGCAACCGCGATCCTGCGACACAACTCTGACCGGAAGCTGCATAGATACCGGCCACGACCCCATTCACCGCACTTCCAATATCTGCGTCGGCGAAAACGATGTTTGCGGACTTGCCACCGAGTTCGAGCGACAGCTTCGCGAAATTCTCCGCTGTGGCTCGTACGACATGTCGCGCTGTGGCGGCCCCCCCAGTGAAAGCGACACGACGAACCAGCGGATGACGCGTCAACGCCGCGCCTGCGCCTGCACCGAAGCCCGTCACGACGTTGACGACGCCATCGGGAAAGCCGGCGAGCGCAACTAGCTCGGCAAAGCGCAGGATGCTGGCCGATGCATGCTCGGAAGGCTTGATCACCAATGTATTGCCTGCCGCCAGCGCCGGCGCGAGCTTGATCGCGGTCAGATAGAGCGGGCTGTTCCAGGGCACGATCGCAGCGACGACGCCAAGCGGCTCGTGGACGGTGAAGGCGAACATGTCGGTCTTGTCGATCGGCAGCGTGCTGCCCTCGAGCTTGTCGGCCAGGCCCGCGGCGTAGTGGAAGAACTCCGGCAGGTAGGCGAGCTGGCCGCGCGTCTCTCGGATTAGCTTCCCGTTATCGCGGGTTTCGAGTTCTGCGAGTTCGACGGCATGTTCGGCAACTAGATCACCAAGGCGCCGAAGGAGTTTGCCGCGCGCGCTGGCAGTCAGCCGGCGCCATTCGTCTGAACGGAAAGCGGCATCGGCAACACGCACAGCATGATCGACGTCCGCCGCATCGCCGTCAGGAAGCGTAGACCATGCCTCTCCTGTCGCCGGGTTGAGGGAGGTGTAGGTCGCGCCCGAGACGGCAGGGACCGATTGCCCACCCACGAGCATCTGGAACGTGGTGGTCGTCATCTTCAATCTCCCAAGGAGGGTTGGTGACACCCGATCGTAGCCAGGAAATCCAACAGGAGGGCGTTGGTCGCATCTGCCATTTCGACCGGCATCATATGCCGCGCATTCTCCACGACCCGGCAGACCGCGCCGGGTATGCGCGCGGCCAAAGACCTTGCCATCGCCGGTGTCGAGCCAATGTCATATTCGCCGGTCGCAACGAGGGTCGGAACGTTGATGGTGGACAGCTCCGCATCGCCATAGCAATCCTCGGTTGCGAACAACCGGTAGGCCACCGCATACCCGGCCGGGTCGTTGGCTACGAAGCTCGTGCGCAGGTCCGCAATATACCTAGCATTCACGTTGCGGAACGCCGGGCTGAACCATCGCTCGATCGCGCCATCGATGTTCGCGGCTGGACCGTCTGTGGCGACATCGGCGACACGGGCCATGATAGTCGAGCGTATGTCTGGCGAGCGATCGAACACGCTGTTTAAAAGGACGAGAGCCTCGACCCGGCTGCGATGACGCAAGGCCACGGCGCGCGCGACAAGTGCCCCCATCGAGAACCCGATAAAGGTCGCCCGATCGACCCCCGCATGATCCAGCACCGCGACAATGTGATCGGCAAAGCTATCTAGACCGGCATCTTCGGGAGGGCGCGCACTATCGCCATGACCAAGCATGTCGACGGCAATGACGCGGTACTCTGTCTCGAGTAGCGGCGCCTGCGCCGCCCACATTCCACGAGACAGCCCGACACCGTGAATGAGGACGACCACAGGCCCCGTGCCGCCGCTATCGTCGTAGGACAGTGGCACGTTCACCGTGTCGGGAACGCAAGCCATCACGACGCCTGCCGCGCTGCCTTTTCGGCTGCGATAGCTTCCAGGTCGAGATATCGGTTCCCGATACGGGGATGGACCCGCCCCGCATCCGCCGCACCCAGAACGACGACGATCTCGTCAGGAAGCGGGGCGTCCGAAATCGAGAACTCGCCGGTGATGTAGTGCGAGCGCTGGCCCTCATCGTCCTTGTGCATCATTGGCACCTGGATCGACGTTCCCAGCCCGCCACGCTTGTTGGTGAAGCTCAGATAGGACTTTGCCTCGACCGCCTCGCGATAGTGGTTGCCGAAGCGCAGCGTGTGGATCAACGCCGAGGCATGCTCGATCTCACCAGCGGCGCCAACGACCGCCGCCTTGCCATAGGCTTCGATCCGGTCCGCCCCGCCGATCGCCGCGATCAGCCGCTCGACGATCAGCGCACCAAGGTCGGACGCGCACGCGCGGATCTCGGGCTGAAGGTCTTCGACGAAGCCTCGTCCGGCCCATGGGTTCTGGAGAACGGCTGCAACCATGACGGTGGTAACCGGGGTGCCGGCTTCCTTGCCGCCTTCGGTACGCACTTCTTCAACGTACGAGACGATCTTTCGAATGCTTAATGCCATGTCTAGCAACCCTCCTGCCTGTATGGTGTCTGTTGGTATACCACCTGATTGGACAATGGCAATTGTTCATTTATGGTGATCTTTGAGGGAACAACGCTGATGCAGAATGACGACGTAAACATGCTGGACCGGATCGAATCCCGGCCGCAGACCCTGCGCCTGATCGCGCTCGACCGCGTTCGCGATGCTATTCTCGAAGGCCGAATCAGCCCTGGCGAACGCTTGGTGGAACGCAATTTAGCCGAGCGCTTGGGGGTAAGCCGGTCGGTGATCCGCGAGGTTATTCGCAATCTCGAGTCCGAAGGCCTTGTTGAGGGAACACCGTCGGGACCGCGCTTGGGGATCATCACGATCGACCAGGCGGAACAGATTTACGACATTCGCATCCAGCTCGAATCGTCCGCGGTCGCGGCGTGCGCTCGCGTCGCTACAGAGGTGACCGTCTCGGCACTGAAGTCGGCACTGGCGGATATTGCCGTTGCCCATGAACAGCGTAGTGCGATTGGAGCGTTAAGAGCGACGACCTGTTTCTACGAGATCATCTTCAAGACAGGCGGACACCTCATCGCCTGGGAAATCGTCCAACGATTGAACAGTCGGATCAGTCAGTTACGCGCGATGACGCTATCGGTCGTTGGACGGCAAGCTTCTGGGCTCAAACGGCTAGCAGGAATGGTCGATCTCATCGAACGCCAGGATTCATCAGGAGCGGCTGCCGCTTGCCAAAAGCATGTCCGAGAAGCAGCAAAGATCGCGTGCGATAAACTTCGTGAAATCGAAGGATCCGAGGCATAAATCTATAAGCGCCGATTTTTGACACACCTTGCATTCGAGTTCGACGACTAAACGACCCAATTGCGGTCGTTCAGACCCCCTCTCTAGTCCCCCAACTTCGTCCGCTCGTTCATGTTACATTAGCGACGGTCGGAGCGGCAAGGTTTGGGAACTTTGCCGCTATCCGCCTACCATCCGCGGAATGGCTGAGCCCGCTAAAAGCTGCCGCCCAATTCTTAAGCCGAGATATCAGTCAGCGCCGAAAACGGGTTATTAACGCGTCCCAATTAAGATCGTGATCATGGTTACGCTGACATCGAAGGGTCGTGCTGAGAAGACCCGCCAGGCCGAAATTGACCGTCGAGGCGGCCGCTGTTCGGATTGCAACGAGCACCAAAGCAAACTTGATACACCGCTGGAGTGCGACCACCGGCCAGGCACTGATAAACGCGCGAACATTTCGGATATGGTGTCTCAAGGCTGTTCTGACGTTGCAATACTGGACGAGATGTCAAAATGCGATTTGGTTTGCCATCCATGCCACAACGAACGCACCGGTAGGCGCGCGCGCGATAGGAACGCCGTCGGCAAGGCTACATAAAAGTATAAAAGCGAAATGGCTGGCGAGGCCGCCTCGAAGTTCCTGAAGGACGGACGAACCGGAAAAAACTTGAAGACGGCTGCTGGATCCGCGTAATCTCAGCACCCCGAAGAAGTGATTGGCGGGACCAGTCGGTACCGGCCCCACCCATCAACACGTCGACCCAGAAGCAGACGTCCCCGCCCCCTTCCCAGCTTCCCAACTTCGGCCGCTTGTTCATCTCCGCGTTACGACGACTTTTGGCGCCTGACCCTGCGAACTCGAATGTCGCGACTGGGCAATAGTTTAAGAAGCAGGCTGTCGAAGTCCGAGTTTTGTGCCCGATGAGCTGCGGACGGCTTTTGCAGGTGGCTTGGGCACGGGATGAGCGGTGACGCTACGTCGAACCGTAGGTGCCAATCCGGATTCCTCATTCCACAGAACCAGGATTGTAGCGATCGGTGCGGCGGTAAGGATCAGCAGGAAAAGGCCCATCAGCCATTCGTTGGGCTGTAGCGGCTGCGAGAAGCTATCGCTGGGCTGCATCGACGGGCTAGGTCGCATCGGGCGTCTGCCGGCTTTCCTGGGGTGAAACGGGCGGTCCGTAGTTGATCGGTGGGCAGACGGCCTGATCTGCGACCGATCATAGGCGGCGCGTGCTTCCTTCTTCCCCAAAACGGAATACGCCTCGTTGATCTCTTTTGCACGAGCAGAAACGTCCGCTCCATGATTGGCATCGGGGTGATATTGACGGAGCAGCGCTTTCCACGCGGCGTGGATAGTGTCGCGACTTGCCGTCGAGGGCACCCCTAGAACAGAATAATAGTCGGGTGAGAGAGCCATCTAGCCGTTCCTTGCGGCTAAAACGCGAAAAAGAAAAGTCCGCCTGGTCCGTGATCTAACCCAGGCCTTCTCGGTGATCCAAAGGGCGGCTTTGGGCGCCAACAGTCAGGCGGCTGCCATTCCCATCCGCAACTTCGTGCTTTCGACGACACTACGCCACCCCTAGGCGTTGACCCATTGCACGAAGCCGCTGCGCGGCAGTGGTGGTGGCGGTTGAGGTAGCGCAGCGGCGCTGAGGTTTGGTTCTGCGGCAGCGGCGGGAGACGATGGAGTTCCTTCAACGAGAGGAACTCTCCATGGCGACTCTACCCACCGAACAGTCCGTTACGCCGCTGCGCCAGCGGATGCTCGACGACATGGCGATGCGCTCAATGCGGTCGCGTACCCAGCACGACTATGTCCGCCACGTTCGCGCCTTCGCGGCGTTCCTGCGACGCTCGCCGGAGACCGCGACTGCCGAGGACGTACGGCGCTTCCAGCTTCACCAGCGCGAGCACGGTGTCGGAGAGGCCGTCATCGGCGCCACGGTATCGGCGCTGCGGTTCCTGTTTGGCGTGACGCTTGACCGGCCCGACCTGTCGCGCAGGCTGGTCCTCGCGCCTCGTCCCCGCAAGCTGCCCGACGTGCTGAGCGTCGAGGAGGTAGGGCGGCTGCTCGAGGCGGCACCGGGCATCAAGTACCGCGCCGCGCTGGGCGTCGCGTACGGCGCCGGATTGCGGGTGTCGGAGGTCGCACACCTCAGAGCCGACGACATCGACAGCAAGCGCATGCTGATCCGCATCGAGGAGGGCAAGGGCCGCAAGGACCGTAACGCGATGCTGTCGCCGCAACTGCTTGAACTGCTCCGGCTCTGGTGGCGCGAGGGCAAGCGGCGCAGTGTCCTGTTGCCGCACGGCTGGCTGTTCCCGGGGCGCAGCTACACCGATCCGATCTCAACCAGACAGCTCCACCGCGCCGTTCATGAGGCTGCCGAGGCGGCCGGGATCCGCAAGCGCGTCAGCCCGCACACGCTGCGGCACAGTTTCGCCACCCACCTGCTCGAGCAGGACGTCGACATCCGCGTCATCCAGGTGCTGCTCGGGCACAGCAAGCTCGAAACGACCGCGCTCTATACCAAGGTCGCCACGCGCACGATCCATGCCGTGACCGGTCCGCTTGACCGGTTGATGGCGCTGATGGAGGGCAAGCCACCCGCCGGGCGAGCGCGCGATGCGCACCTCGCTCGAGGTCGCCGACATCTTCCGTGCTGCCGGTCCTGCATACCGGACTGCCCACGCCGGGCATCTGAGCCTCGACCAGCTCAAGGTCATGTCGGCTGTCGAACATTGCCGCACCGCTGCGCTCGGCGGCCACACCGAGGCATGTACCGACTGCGGACACTGGCGGGTCGCCTATAACTCCTGTCGCAACCGGCATTGTCCCCGGTGCCAGGGTGCGGCCGCGCGCGCATGGCTTGCCGAGCGCGAGGCCGACCTGCTTCCGGTCGGCTATTTCCACGTCGTCTTCACCCTGCCGGCCGAGGTCGCCGACATCGCCTACCAGAACAAGGCTGCAGTCTACGGCCTGCTGTTCCAGGCGGCGTCCGAGACGATGACGACCATCGCCGCTGACCCGAAGCATCTCGGCGCCCGCATCGGCATCACCGCGGTCCTTCATACCTGGGGGTCGGCGATGACCCACCACCCGCACATCCACATGATCGTACCCGGCGGCGGGCTGTCCCCGGACGGCAACCGCTGGGTGTCGTCACGCCCCGCGTTCCTGCTGCCGGTGCGTGTGCTCGGCAAGCTGTTCCGCCGCCTGTTCCTGACCCGGCTGATGGCGCTGTACGAGGCGGGACGGCTCGGCTTCTTCGGCAGTCTTGCGGCACTCGCCGACCGCCGCGCCTTCCTGCGACACCTGTCCCCGGTCCGCAAAAAGACCTGTGTCGTCTATGCCAAACCGCCGTTCGCGGGACCGCAGGCGGTGCTCGCCTATCTGTCGCGCTACACCCACCGGGTCGCCATCTCGAAAAGCCGCCTCGTCCGCTTCGACGAGACCGGGGTGACATTACGCTACAAGAATTACCGCAACGATGTCGCCGACCGGCAGCAGCTGATGACGCTGGCCGCTGACGAGTTCATCCGGCGCCTCCTGATCCACGTTCTCCCGAAGGGCTTCCACCGCATCCGCCATTACGGCCTGCTCGCTAGCGCCACCCGCAAGGCTCACCTCGAACACGCCCGCCAACTGCTCGGTATTGTCCCGCCCGTGGCCGATGTCGCGCCGGTCGAACCCGACGATGCCCGCCCGCCGTGCCCATGCTGTGGCGGACGCATGCTCATCATCGAGACCTTCGAACGCTGGCGCCAGCCCCGCGCACCGCCGCATGCCACCGACCCGACCGGGACCACCGCGCCATGACCCGGCATGGTTCACCTGCATTCCGCCACGCAGCCTGTGCGCTTCCGGCCATAATGACGCTCGCGTCGACGATGCCGCTCCGCGTGCCGACCAACATCTCACGCCTTCGTCGAAGCCAGAGTCCAAGCCAAACCCAGCGCCAGACGGCCTTCTTCCAGCCCACAGATGCCCGCCCGGGCAGCTGTTGCACGCGCCTCAAACCAGGGCGAAAACCGAAAACCCCATAGGCCAGCATCCGCGGCCCGCGGCTTCCTGCTTTGGAGGATATCGTACACCTGCCGGTGCCCGATTTCCTTCACACAAGCAGACATTAGCAGGCTCTTCCGGCCTTCCCAACTTCGGCCGTTTGTTCATGTAGGCATGTCGTCGCCGACGGGGCCGCATGGGTGGCGAGAAGTGGGACGAAGCCGTCTTTCGATGAGGCGGTCGTGACTGTTGGGCTTCTGGTGAACGGCCATTCGCAAATTTCAGAAATCGACTCAGCAAGCTTGAAAGCAAGCAACGGTGCCGGTTTGGAACGCATACCGTAAAGGCGTCGCCGCTCACCTGACGAAAAACCCTCTCGGTGAGGTTGTCGCACGCTTTCTCATTCCGACAGGGTATCTTGTAAAATTGTGGGAAGGGTAGAGTACGAGCCATACCACGTACGCATAATCTCTGCTGCCTTTGCAGCTGGACCCTGTCGAAAAACATGTCAGACCGTCCGAGAACTCCGGGATGGCCATGCCGTTAGGCGCGCGCTGCCCTGGAGGGCGCTCGAGGCAGAATTTCTGGATTGGACCGCTCATCGGCGGGTCAAATCCCTCACATTGGGCATCTTCAGCGCGATATTCTCTTGAGAAGAAGATGTCCGGCCTTTTCAGGCCTGCACGGCGCGTAGCAGGGCGGGAATGCCGAGGATGTTGATGGCTCGCCGCAGGTTGTAGGCGAGCGCTGTCAGGCTGAACTCGGCGTTGACGTTGGCGAGACCGCGCATGAGGAACGCACCCTGGTTCATCCACTGTTTGATTGATCCAAACGGGTGCTCGACCGTCTCGCGTCGCTTGTCGAGGATATCGGGCCGCGCGACAAGTCGTTCGGCCATGCGTTCAAGCACCGCCTCGTTTTCCCAGCGATCAATAGTTCGCCGCGAGCCTGAAGTGCATTGCGGCTTTAGGGAGCAGGTTTGGCAGGCCCGCATATTGGTATAGCGGATGGAGATATGCTCGTCCTTGCGGGTGCGGGTATAAGGATCAAGGCGATCACCACTCGGGCAGACGTAACAGTCGGCCTTTGGGTCGTAGCGAAACTCGGTTCTGTTAAAATAGCCGCTTGCAACCGCCGAGCCGCGCTGCGGCCGCGCGACATAGGGCACGACGCCGATATCCTCGCAAGCAGCAATATCCTCACCCTTGTAGTAGCTCTTGTCAGCGACTGCATCGATACGTTCGACGCCCAGCACCTCACGCGCGGCGCCTGCTGTTTGGGCCAGGAAGCCAAGGTCGCTTCCGGAGTTGGTGACATTCTGCTCGACGATCAGCTTGTGCCGGGCATCGATTGCGACCTGTGCATTATAGCCCACCCCGACCTTGGGGTGCATCGCCATCCCCCGGGCATCAGGGTCGGTAAGTGACAGCTGGCTTTCGCCGCTGGCGACAAGTTCGGCGAGCATCGCCTGGTGTAGCTCACGCCGTGTTCGCACCCGCGCGAGCTTCGCCTCGAGCGTGGCCGCACGGCGCGCCGCGCCTTGCGCTTCGATTTCCGCGCGGTCGGCTCGATCGAGCCGTCCCAAATACTCTTCGATCCGCTCGTCGGCGAGCTTGATCCATCCGGCCAGCTTTTGCTGCGTGAAGTTGCGTTTACGGCTGTTCACCGCCTTGAGGCGCGTGCCGTCCACAGCAACCAGTTCCCGCCCGAACAGATCGAGCTTGCGGCACAGCAGCACGAAGGCGCGAAACAGCGGCTTGAATGCTGCCCGGTTCACGCGCCGAAAATCCGCGATCGTGCGAAAGTTGGGACGCAGGCCGCCCAGCAGCCAGATCACTTCGAGATTGCGCCCGGCTTCCGCCGCCAGGCATCGGCTTGAGCGGACCCTATTGAGATAGCCATAAAGATAAAGCTTCAGCAGATCCGCGGGATCGTAGCCGGGTCGGCCCGTCGCCTTTGGTCGAAAGCGGTCAAAGCCCAGTTCCCCCGGATCCAGATCGTCGACAAAGGCCGCGATGAAACGCACCGCGTTGTCTGCCGCCACATAGTCATCGACCGAGGCTGGCAGCAGCAGCATTTGATCGCGCGATTGACGTTCGATGTAGCTCATGCCCGATCATACCGGATACGAAACCTGACGGGAGTCCATCACGCAGTTTTCGTAGAGTCTGATGTGTTTTCCGACAGGGGGGCAGCTGCAGCAACCGCTCAAAGGCGCTTGGCTGATACCGATCATACACCAACGTTCGAGTAGATACCTCGAACTCTCGAATGACTAAGATCCTACTAAATCTTGCAAGCCATGCTCCATTCTACCGGTGGAGAGGCTAAACGGGAATCATACGTTGAATGCCCTGGCGGTAATGCACGGCAAAAGCTGGCCCCTATAAGGAGGCCAGCTTGCACTTACTCGGAGGGTACCGCTTTTGGCTTTTTTGATTTTGCCGCAGCCTTTGGTGACGTGCCATCGCCCTTGCGGACGGTTCCCAGGCCAATCCTGTGGGCCATCGCACGGCGAGCTTCCGAATAGGTTGGGGCAACCATAGGATAATCGTCTTTTAGGTTATACCGCACGCGATATTCCTCTGGCGTCATGCCGTGCTTTGAAAGGTGGCGACGTAGAGTTTTGTATGATTTTCCATCAACCATGCTGACGATGAAGTCGGGGTTCGCCAAAGACTTTCGCGTCGAAACTGCGGGTGAATAATCCTGCGCGCCAGTAGCAGGAGCGTCTGTCCCCTCAGCGCCGCTCATCAGAGACTGAACGCTCGAATGCATCCGGGCGAGAAACGCTGGAACCTCATCGGCGGATGTTCGGGTATTAGAATTAGACAACCACGCAATCGTCAACTCGGCGGCAAGCTCGACAGCGTTCAGCTGGATATTCTCATCAGTCATACTATGCTCCACTAAGGTTTGCCATTTAGGAGAATTATCTACGATGACAACCTAGTTCGGTGCAGAACGCGAAATTAATCAACGCCCTCCTTAAATAACGCTGCGATGCCAAAAATATAAAATAGCTAAGTCTTTATACCAATTAGCCGCACCAAGGCTATAAAACGATACGCTCACGTAAGCTGGACCCTGTCCTATCCTGAGATTTGCTCGGCCCCGTGTAAATTTGGATGCCAGATTACCGAAGGAATAAATGCGTGATCGTTCGTTTCTGCAAGACTCCAAGCGTAGTCAGCATAATGCTCTGCACGAATTAAATATAGATCTCGCTCAGCAGGATCTATACTTTTTGTCGATGCAGCCCTCGCAATCGCCTCTTCCTCAAGTCATTGTGAAATCTGGTTTTGTTTATGTAAGGCCGACGACATAGCCACTTCCCCTAAAACTCGTATGGGCTATAATGGCATAAGAGGCCTTTAAATCGACTGACGATTTGTACAAATTATGGATCTGTATCGTCGGTCTTAAGATAGCTCATAGCCAGAAGCTATTTTATAAAACTAAGAGATGCATTGCTGATATATACTATTTACATTGACGTTGTAGTAAAGATCATAGTCTAAAATAGTTATGTCAATAATACGGATAACACATTACTTCACAATATATTGCAATTCCCTTGGGTCAAAAGCGTATAGCGACATGGCTCTATGTCACTACACGATGGGCCCTTCCATCCTTATGATATAAGTCAATATGCCCTGTTTTAGAGCTGACAACTACCTTGGCGAATATAACTCTCATCATTTCGTTTATGGCAATGGATGACTTTTTGTCATTGTGACCTATCGAAAGGTATTCGATGACCTCAGAGAGTTGGTTCTCTAGTCTGATGGTCGCTGAGTGTTGATACATATCCGCCTTATCTAAAAGGTCCTGCTCTAATAGATCAACGGTATAGCGCATCTCTTTCAATCGATCTGTATAAGATGGGCTGAGGCTGACCGCGAGAAGCTCGCGCCTGGCTCGATCAACATTGTTTTGAGCTACGGATAGTCTCCTGCTTCGGCCATATCCAGGCGCGCTAATGTCGCAGGCGCTGAAGATTGTCGATAGGCCTTGGCGAAGAGCGGCATCAACGGGGCCATAGGGGATGGGCGCATAATGGGCTGCAGTTCCAGCTACGGATGCCGAACATATAATGCTCGGGCCATTCGGGGCTGATGGACTAACAATCATCAAACTGCCGCAATATTCGCATACCGCAAGTTGATTCAGTATGTAGTTAACACTACCATGACCAGCCCAGTTACTGGTCAGGCGACCAATCTGTACCTTATGAAACGTATCCACTGATATGATAGCAGGATAGTATCCACGTATAGGTGGGCAAGGTACGCGGGTCTGCCTCCCGTCTTTCCATTCTATGACATGAGGAACAAAGGTCCCTACAACAGCGCTTGATCTGGCAATCCAACCCACTTTGTCGCGCGTCCATAGACTATCTGGCTTCCAAGCTGGCACCTTATCGCGGTTAAACATTTCCGCGATTTTGGTATTAGATACACCCTCTTGATCAAGTCTAAATATGTCTCTGACTACCTCTGCCCTCGCTGGTATTATTGAAAATGCTTTGTCATTTTTATTTAGCTCCAGCCATCTCGGACAGCTGGACGTAATCGGCTCGGACCCCGCGATCGCCCTTTTCGCGCTCCAACTTGCCTTTCCTCTGAATGACTTTAACTCGCTTTCTTCATTTGCGCGGATAAAGTTTATCAGCGCGTATATCAAGCCCATCGGGTCTCGACGCAACTCATCGATCGAGTAAGTTCGCCGATTGGATAGTGTGACAATCGTTATACCAGCAAGAACGATTTGTGTCAGCAAACTCTGAGCATTCAAAGCGCTTTCTCGACTCAGTCGGTCAAGATTCTCGACGAGCAAAAGGCTGCCTTGTGGTACGATCCCTACAGAAACTGCCGCAAGAAAATCTCCAAGGTGCCCTGACGCAGAGTTCTGACCCCGGAAACCGGATATACCATAGTCTCTGTATGTAAGGCGATCGTCGAGAATGAGGGAGAACTCATCTGCATAAGAAGCAGCCAGCGCCGTCTGGCGCCTGATGCTATCGCCGCTCATCTGCTCGAGGCTGCTGAAGCGAACATACGAATAAGCGTATCTCTTTGCTACAGATGTATCTGACTGGATCACGGCTAAACCTCCGATAAGCCGTATCTACCATATCAGCGAGATATTTGAATTGGGCGGTGTTCAGAGGCGGCTATAGCTCCAACGCAACGCTGGGGATAATGCGTCGCCCCCCACCAGCTGCCCCCCACCCACCTTGAATGCGTAGCGTGTGTGATAACTCATAAAATAACCGATTTCGGTCAGGGTGGGGCAATGCCCCTTGTCTGCAGCGACCACAGGCTTCAATATTTGTCTCAAAAATTGAAAGGCAGGACGGGCATGTTTGACGTGCCTGACGCGCCGCTGAATACAGCATAGATCAAGGCATTGGCGTACTCCAGAGGGTATGATTGTGCATATCTGTCAACGCCTATCTGACCGGAATGTTTAATGGCACCACCAGTACCTTATGGTCCCTCCCGCAAAGTCTGGGTAAACGATGGCCATGTCTTTATAGAAGCACCGGATGGCACTGTTGTATTTATGACGCCGGAGGTAGCAATCGAGATGAGTCGACTAGTTGGAAATGCCGGCTCCAAGTCTCTCATTAACAAAGTGGTGGAAGAGGATGATACGTCAGAGACTTGGCGAGGAGGGTAGGCTCGGTAGTCCTAAAGGCCATTATATGGCGTAGCTGGCACATGGGTTGCGCCACCTTCGCAGACTTAAAGACGCAAATATCTTAAAATCAGATGAGTCGCGGTGCTCGTATTTAACGTGGTAAAACTGGTGAGACTAACGCGCCACGTACCTGCTGCACTACAGGCCGACTTGCGGGTGGAGCAGTTTTATATTCTGCTGCAACAGATCCCAATCCTCTACACCGTTCTGATAATTAACACCGCAATACTGGCGATCTCCGTCTACGGCTCGGTTTCAACTACGTTGTCAGTTGAGATCCCCGGCTTATTCGGGGTGCTTATCG
>NZ_JACYUP010000015.1:0-33627 GCF_014841795.1 Sphingomonas sp. CFBP 13733 | reverse complement strand
GAGAGAACCTCGCCATCGTTGTAACGCCTGGTCGTACCGTCAGTCATATGCCTCACTCTTATCTAAGAGCAGGGCCCTGTCAGGTCATTTAGGGGGCCACCTCACCCCTTGGTGCCAGCGACTGACCGCGACCTTCGTTAAAGTCGGCCGTTGCTGCCTTTCTGAGTCGTTCCGTAATTCGCCGGGTTCTTCACGCCGCATGCCGTCGGAAAACGCCAGTTTGTCGCACAGTCGTGATTGCGACTGGGTTTTTAAACAGCAGACGGCTGAACGGCGATAAAGGAAAGGATTACGGCCCGGCCGCTCAGGGCGCTCGGATGGCGCAAGCGACCGTTTGTTCACCTCGAGCTGGGCTCGTACGGGTCCATATTTCGGTTATCGAGGGCTATAAAACGCCGATCCCGTAGCAGACATTCTAACACTAGCTTTTGACACCTGCGAGCCTGTAGAAACCCGCTTATCGTAGGCAGTGTCACAACAGTCTCGAACGGTTGTGACACCTAAAACCGTTCTCGCGCTTCGAGCCGGTCCACGAACTCGCTCATCTGACCGTCAGTGCCGCAGCGTCCAACCGGTCGATATCATCGAACGCTGTTAAAATCGGGCAGGGGCCTTCCGAACCGGAACTGCACTCGCGCGCGAGCCGGCGAAGCGAGGCGCGTACCCGCTCAAGCTCCGTGATTTTCTCGTCCAGCGCGCCGATGCGCTCATTGGCAAGTTCGCGCGCTCGGGCGCGATCGTTGGTCGCGTCCAGCGCCAGCATTTCGCCGATCTGCTCAAGCGTAAACCCTGCGGCTTGGGCTGATCGGATGAAGCGAAGCTGGCGCGCATCGTCTGAACCGTAGCGCCGGATACCGCCGCCCGCGCCGCCACCGTCCGGCCGGGCCGGCGTGTCGAGCAAGCCGCGGCGCTGATAATAGCGCACCGTTTCGACGCCGACGCCGCCCTCGCGCGCCAGTCCTGCGATCGTCATGCCTGCCATGCCTTGACTCCGTACTATGGTACGGACCCTATATAGGCGGGGTAAACAAGCTGGAGAAGCAACATGGCGACCGCCCCCGCCAGACAGGCGAAGATCTACCGGATGGTGATGCCGGAACACACCTGCCCCTATGGCCTCAAGGCGAAAGACCTGCTGCGCCGCGAAGGGTATCAGGTGGACGATCACTGGTTGAAAACACGCGAAGAAACCGATGCCTTCAAGGCAAAGCATGGGGTCAAGACTACGCCGCAGACCTTCATCGCGGGCGAGCGAGTGGGGGGCTATGACGATCTGCGCCGCTTCTTCGGCAAGGCTGTCCGTGATCCCAAGGCCGTAACCTACCGGCCAGTAATCGTCTTGTTTGCAGTGACGGCACTGATGGCGCTCGCTGCCAGCTATGCGGTGCTAGGCACGCCGTTCACGATCCGAGCGGGCGAATGGTTCATCGCCTTCTCGATGTGCGTACTGGCGCTGCTTAAGCTTCAGAACGTCGAGAGCTTTTCGAGCATGTTCCTAAATTACGATCTGCTCGCCAAACGCTGGGTTCCCTATTCCTACATCTACCCTTTCGCGGAAGGTGGTGCGGGCGTGCTGATGATCTCCGGTGCGCTAACTTGGCTGTCGGTACCCATCGCGCTCGTTATCGGGACGATTGGAGCCGTGTCGGTGGTCAAGGCCGTCTATATCGACAAGCGCAAGCTGAAATGCGCCTGCGTGGGCGGGGACAGTAACGTGCCGCTCGGCTTCATTTCGCTTACCGAGAACGTGATTATGGTGGCGATGGCCCTGTGGATGCTCGCCGCCCCAGTCACGGTCTCGACGGCGCACTAGGTTGGGCACCGAACCTCATCTGGCGGCGAGCGCTCCGAACGCCCTCCTCGGCAGGAACTCGGCCAACATGCCCAGGTGATACGGTCATACGAGAGGCTTGACAGATCGAGCTGCGGAATGCCTTTTGCGGACATGGGGACTGCGATCTCCCCACGAGGCGACAGGCCGAAGTATCGCGTCCCTTCTACCTGAGGGCGCATCATGCCTGCGCTACATGCCATCACCGTGGACAAGCTCGCCCGTATCATCAGGGACGCCGAACGCTCCGATCGTCATCGAACTGGGTCCGGACACGGTCCGAAATACACTTCCGGCGGTCCTACGCCGATCGGTCGCGACCATGCCGAAGTGGGCAGGCTCCATCGCCGGACGATCCGCCATCGTCATCTGCGAGGACGGTGGGGCCGCCAGTCAGGGTCGATATCGCTCAGCAACTCCAGGCGGTCGAGAATGCCATCGCCAGCGCCAAGCGGGCTCTCATCAACGATCACATCGAGCATTGCCTGGTACATGCCGAGGAAGGCGAAGGGCCGCAGCACGCGATCGATCAGCTTCGAGCAATCTCAAAATACTGGTGACGTTAGGCTTCTCGATAAAGATCCAAACGGGACCGCGGCCTTGCACCGCAGGACATGGTCTCTCGGTAAGGCGCAGTTTCTGATCGACGATTTTCGAGGGCAGAGGGCCAGTGACAGCCTTCCCGATCAGGCTTCGCAATCAGACGCGATGTCATTTTAGCCCACATCAATTATCGAGCATGCACAAGTGCCGGTGGTTGCCAGGTACGCCACGAAAAAGCAGAATGACGCAATGGCGGAGAAACACGAAACTTTCCCGGACGGAATAGACGCGAACCACGCCAAAACCGTCAACGGTTTGCGCGCACATGCCAGCCCACTCGCGTTCTTGATCCTCGGCGGATTGGTGGCAATCGCGATGACGGGGATTCTTGGTGGTGCGCCCTCACCGGTTGCTGTTGTCAGGGCGCCAGCTGCATCGCTCGAGGTGAAGTTGGCCCGGCCGCTACGGAGCGGGCTTTTCTTCGAAACGCGTATCCGCGTGGTCGCGCGGCGCGATATAGCGAAGCCTGTCATCGGCTTCGACGCATCGCTGTGGCGTGATCTTACGATCAATAGTCACATTCCCGCTGCTGCCGACGAGAGCTTCAAGGACGGACAGTTCCGCTTCAGCTATGCCGCGCTTAAGACGGGAGAGACGCTGGAAATCAAAATTGACGGCCAGACCAATCCACCGCTGCTCGGCCGTATTGTCGGGACCATCACCTTGCTCGACGACGATGTCAGGCTGACCGAGAAACGGGTTTCAATTCCGGTGCTTCCCTAATGGATATCGTCCTACGCGCCAGCGTCACGTTCGCTGCACTATACTTGCTGCTCCGCCTGTTGGGGAAGCGCGAAATCGGCCAGCTTACGCCTTTCGAACTCGTCGTCATTGTGGTGATGGGCGATCTGGTCCAGCAAGGCGTGACACACAACGACTTCAGCCTGACCGGATCTATCCTCGCGATTGCGACCTTCGCCTTCTGGGCGCTGGTGATGAGCTGGGCGACGTATCTGTCGCCGCGGCTGGAAACGCTGCTCGACGGTCGTCCTCAAGTGGTAATACGCGATGGTGAGCTGATCACGGCGAACCTGCGGCGTGACAGGATAACGCGAGGCGAAGTCGAGGCGGAAATGCGACTGGCCGGTATCGCGCACATGAAGGACGTAGCTTGGGCGATCCTTGAGACGCAGGGCAAGATCAGTTTCATTCGCAAGGATGACGGTGAAGTGCAGCGGGGAAATGAGGATCGGGCTGCGTAATGGTTTATAATCTGCGGGCGCCATTACGGTCGAATGTTTTGAATGCAGGCGAACGATCGGCCTCGACTCGTTGCCGCCCTCAAGGTTGAACAAGTAGATGTTCGCGACACTTGTTTGGCAGACTCGTCAGCTCTCCCAGTTTTCAGATTTTGTAATGGAGGTTTGGTAATTCTAAAGGTGTGATTGGGCAGCTAGCAACTTCAGAGGAAGAGTGTCTTCGATTCAGCTA
Source organism: Sphingomonas sp. CFBP 13733 (assembly GCF_014841795.1). Lineage (NCBI taxonomy): Bacteria > Pseudomonadati > Pseudomonadota > Alphaproteobacteria > Sphingomonadales > Sphingomonadaceae > Sphingomonas > Sphingomonas sp. CFBP 13733. The sequence continues at coordinate 29,762 of NZ_JACYUP010000015.1, read as the reverse complement.
TTCTTGCCACCGTGCCGCAGCAGTTGCCTGACCTGACAGAGTGTAACGGAACCGGTAGTCGTGCCGACCGTCGACGCTAACCGATCGCCTTCCGTAGCGTCTTAGCGATCTTGTCGGCCGAATACGGCTTCTGCACGAGCGTGAAGCCATGGGCGCCCTCCTGCGCCAGAACGTGACTGTATCCGCTCGCCAGCACGACTGGCATTGTTGGCATCTCCGCCGCTAAGCGCTTGGCAAGCTCGATTCCGCCCATTCCGGGCATCACAACGTCGGAAAAAACGGCGTCGAAACTAGAATTGCCACTGCCTAATGTATTCAGGGCTTCCTCTGCGCTCGTAACCCACGTGGTTTCGTAGCCAAAATCCTGGAGCGCTTGTGTCGAGAACCGACCGACATCCAGATTGTCTTCGACAACGAGTACGGAAAATCCTTGGCCGTCCGGTGACTGGTCATCCCGGTCGATGACGCGATCTGCAATGACAGCTTCCTCGGCCTGAGGAAGGTATAGGGTGAAGACCGTTCCTTCTCCGACTATGCTGCGAACATCGATATCCCCGCCCGACTGCTTGGCAAAACCGAAGACCTGGCTGAGGCCGAGGCCAGTACCTTTGCCAACATCCTTCGTCGTGAAGAACGGCTCAAAGATCCGCTGCAGGTCGTCCGCGGCTATGCCCGAGCCTGTATCGTGCAGCTGGAGAGTGACAAAGGGACCTGGCGAACCACCATGGCCTCGGATCGATGGCATTTCCTTGGCACAGTCCAGCGTGATAGTCAACGTTCCTCGACCATCCATGGCATCGCGTGCGTTGGCAGCCATATTGACCAAAGCGGTTTCAAACTGACCGGCATCTGCACGCACGATGCAGGGGCTATCCAACACCTCAATTGTGACACGCACCTGGCTACCGGTGACCGTGTCGAGCATATCGAAGATGCGCTCGATGCTGTTCTCGATGTTGAGCAGCTCTGGTTTCAGGGCCTGCCGACGAGCGAACGACAGCAACTGACTAGTTAGCTTTGCAGCCCGCTCGGCGGTGTCCCCGATTGCATCGATGTACCGACCACGCCGCTCCGGCGTCAGACTGTCGCGTCGGAGCAAATCCACTGATCCGCGAATGACCGTCAGGAGGTTGTTGAAGTCATGGGCAATGCCGCCCGTCAGCTGACCGACGGCTTCCATCTTCTGAGATTGGCGCAAAACCTCCTGCGTTTCCGCCAACCCAGTTTCGGCTCGAACTTGCGTTGAAATATCAACAGCATGGTGGAAGGCACCCACGATCACGCCGCTTTCGTCGCGCAGCGGATTGTATGTAACGCTCCAGGTGGGCTGGCACCGTGCCGGATCACCAAATACTGCCTTTATGACAAAGCTCTCGCCCTCGAGTGCCCGGCGCATAAACTTGCGAAGCGATTGCGCTTGGTCCGCCGGAACCAGGTCGGGCATGACGTCGCCGATTTGCGCCTCTTTTCCAAAGACACGCAACCAATCTTGGCCGTGGGCTCGATTGAAGGCGATCACGTGCAGATTGTGATCAAACGCTACAACGGGCGATGCGTTCGATTCCACGATGTTGCGGTACAGGTGGAGCGAAGCGGAGCGCTCCTTGATCCGATCCTCGAGGCTGGCGTTCAGATCGCGTAGCTGCTGCTCAGCCTCACGGCGGGCTGTCACATCACTCGCAGCACCCGCCCATTCCAAAATCTCGCCATCATCGTCGAGGATTGGTACTGCGCGAGACAGCGTCCAGCCGACGAACCCGGTGTTCGAGACTGAATAGCGTCTTCGTTTGGATCGCCTTGTCGATAGCCGCTGATACAACCGCCTGATCTTGATCGGGGATGTAGTCCATCAACCAGGCGCGGCTTGAGTCATTCGTGTCCGGCAGGAACCCGCCCCCCGCCAACTCTTTCATCTCGCCCCAGTCGGCGCTCATCCGGTAAACGACCTCGGGACTGGCCTCGATCAAAGCCTTGAGACGTAGCTCGCTAAGCCGGGCCTCAGAGGGGGCCGGGCCGTCAATTCCGCTCATGCCTGTATCCGTCGTTCGCATTCGTATCGGTCTCTTCGATTATGTCCTTCGAGCCTCAGGCAGGCTCGTCGTTTGTCTCGGGTAGAGGCGCTATGACTTTGAAAATCACACCGTTCGGCTGGTAATCGATCTCCGCTTTCCCGCCGATCTCGCTTGCAAGAACGCGCTGGATCAATTTCGTGCCGAAGCCAGTACGGGTTGGGATGGTCACAGGTGGGCCGCCCACTTCCGTCCAGGTAAAATGCAAGCGATACGGACGCGAGCCATTGACGATCTCCCATGACAGGCGAACAACGCCGCCTTCTTGAGAAAGGGCCCCATATTTGGCGGCGTTTGTCGCCATTTCATGAAGGCCTAGAGCAAGAGCGACCGCTACAGCTGGCGGCAGCTTGAGGTCAGGGCCATCGAGTTCGAAATGCGTTCCGTCATCGATGCCGAATGGCGCGAGCGTTCGTTGGAGCAGCTTACGCAATGACGCGCTTTCCCATCGCTCGTTGACCAACAGATCGTTGGCGGCAGCCATGGCTTGAATGCGGGCTTCTAGCGTCGCTCCTGCCTCCTCCAGCGAGGTGGCCATGCGCAGGGTCTGCCCGACGATGGCTTGCACCATCGCCAGGCTGTTCTTCACCCGGTGGCTCAACTCGTTGGCAAGCAACGTGCGATGTTCTTCGGCTCGCTTCCGCTCGGTGATTTCCTGCAACACGCCGATCAAAGCCAATGGCGTACCGTCGGCGCGGTAACTCGCCTGACCGCGGATCTGCACCCATCGTTCTTCGCCGGTAGGCGTGTGCAGGCGATACTCGACGTCGAGTAGGCTACCGTCAGCGATCGCCTCTTGCATCGCTTCGTCGCGCCTGGCGCGATCGTCCGGGTGGACGGCCGTCATCGCATCTTCATACGTAAACGGCTCGGAAAGCGGTCGCCCGTAAGTTTCCTTCGAGCCATCCGAGGCAATCATCTGCAACGTTTGGAGATCGATGCTCCATGAACCCATGCGACCGGCTTTCAGCGCGAAGCGCAGACGCTCCTCACTTTCGATGAGTTCGGCCTCGCGGCGGGCAACGGCGGACTGCAAATCAGTTCGGTCACGCTCTAACCTCGCGAGCCGTTCGCGCTCGAGCGTGACATCGAACTGAGATGCGAAATAGTATGTTAGATCGCCATCGTCGTTAAAAACCGGGGAGACGAGAAGCCGGTTCCAGAATGTCGTACCGTCCTTGCGGTAATTCAGCAGTTCCAGCTCAATAGGAACGCGCGCCACAATCGCCTCGCGAAGTCTGTCGACCTCGCCTCGATCGGTAAGGGGGCCCTGCAGGAACCGGCAGTTACGCCCCAATATTTCGTCGTGATCGAAACCGGTAAGCTTAGAAAAAGCGCCATTGACGAAGACGATGGGATTATCCGGCTTGCTCGGATCGGTAATCAACATCGGCATCCGGGTTGCACGAACCGCAGATGAAAATGGGTCCGGACCGTTGTCTTCTCGCGTTAGCTCGTTCGTGATCCGTGCGTCTTCTTGGTAGTCCCTCACGCATCACTCCGCTCTATGTCTGCAGCGATTTCCTTCGCCGTTCAAAGACCTAACAATTTCCGAGTATAAGGGACGACGGAAGCGACCGCTACCACCGCCTTACAGGCGACGGGTATATGGCTGCCCTTTGGCATCGTAGGTTGGCATCACCTTCCTAAAAACAAACCCAGCCTGGCAACGAACCGTTTCAAAACGTTGTGCCGAACTGGCGTCATCTCGACGGAGCTATTGGAATGACAAGTACGCTCTTTAGGCGACGCAAATCACACGATAAACGCCAGTGGGGGTTGGCGACGGCGTTTTACGACGATCGAGAGGCTGCCGTCCGAAATCACCTGTTTGTCGTACATTAATGCCGGCGATCGATATTGTCGGCGCCCAGGCGAGTGTCAGCGGATGGTTGAGGAAGCGGCAGCCTTCTCAAAAGGGATGGTGAAGCGGGAAAACGTCCGCCGGCCCATTAACGGGCTGGCGGCTGCATAAGCTCTATCGTGATATGATCGGGGCCTGAAACATAGGCCACCAACGTTCCCTTCCTTGGCCCACCCGCGATCGGCAACGGACTACCCTTCGCCTTCCATCCTGCTGCCTCGACGCGGGCAATAGCGGCATGGATATCGTTTACGGCCAGAGTCAGGTGGGCCGCACCGATTGCCCCCGCGCTGTTGGGCAACGCACCGTTCTGGCGTCCTTTTGAATATTGCAACAGTTCGACCGCATAGCCGTCCGGTGCCCTGACGATCGCCGTTTTGACATTAGGATTATCGACACCGGTCACCTGATGCAGGAAATCGCCCCCCATTTCCGATTGCCGCTCAAGTGCGAAACCGAGCGCTTCCGTCCAAAAGCGAACGGCTTCGTCTAGAGACGATACGGCGAAGCCTGTATGGTCCACGGCAATAACGTTTGCGGCGTCTATCATTACTTCACTCTTACTTGGCCGTGCTTGCAATGTCGGGGCCTGCGCGGGCTTCAACCGACACCAACAGCATGGCGGACATGATCTTCATGGCGACGCTTCAACGCTTGAGCTTCTTCCCGAAAAGGAACGATGAGCGAGAAGGCCGAGGCTCCAGAAATGGGGTCTGCCCCTCAATGCCGGGAGCGTGTCGATATCGATCTGGAGGGAACCGCACAGCGTGCAGCTCCCTCGGGATTGCGCGAGTTAGTTACGCAGGCTGTCTGGAACGATACCGCCATTATCAGCAAGCTTCTGCATCACGGCCTTGTGAAGGGCCATGTTCTGCTCAGCCGAGCCGTCGGCTGCAGCGTGGACGTTCAGTTCGCTCGCGAGCTCCTTGCGTGCCGTCAGGCTGGAATCCAGGTCCAGCAGCTTTAGAAGATCGACAATCGAGCTCTGGTAGTTGCCGCCGCCATCTTTCATCGCCGCCATCTCGGAAAGGACCGCGCCGACATCGACGGACTGCTGAGGTGCCATTGGGGCGGGCTGAGCGGCCGCGGTTGACGCGGCTTGTGGTGCAGCCTGCGGTGCAGCTGCGGGAGACTGAACTGGTGCAGCGGCCGGCGCGGCGTTGTGGTGGAAAACCTTGTTCATGATCGTGCTGAAGATGCTCATTGCCGTATCCCAATAAGGCCGGCAGCTGTGCCGGCAGACATCCAGAACGAACGCGCGTTACGATCGGTCCGGAGCTTGTTGCTGGTGCGGAACGGTCCATCAAAGGCACGCGTTGAGCGGGCAGCGGCAATATGCGAGCAGATGGAGACGATGATGAACTTCAAGACCTTGGCACTGGTATCGGTAGCGGCACTGTCATTGGCCGCATGCGGCAAGAAGGCCGAAGATACGACCGCCGTTGATAACGGCACCTATGCCAACACGACTGCCATGGACGTAAACGCAGCTAATACCAATGATGCCATGGCAGTACCCGCGTCGGGTGGGCAGGCTTTCGTAAACATGGCGGCTGCAAGCGATGCGTTCGAGATCGAGACCTCGAAGCTGGCTGAAACCAACGGAGCATCTGCTGCAGTGAAGAAGTTCGCTGGTCAGATGATCACCGCTCATGAGGGTTCGACAGCGAAGCTGAAGGCACTGACGGCAACGCTGTCGCCAGCTTTGACACCCAACCCGGCACTCAACGCTGAGCAGCAGCAGAAGCTCGCTGACCTGAAGACCAAGCAGGGCACCGCCTTTGACACGGCGTATGCCGCTGCCCAGGTGGCAGGCCATCAGCAGACCCTCGATACGCTCAAGGGTTATGCAGCAACCGGCGATGTTCCCGAGCTGAAGACGTTCGCGTCGGGCTTGGCACCCACGGTTGCCGCTCATCTTAACATGGCCAAGTCGCTCAAGTCGTAAGGTCGCGTCTGAGACGATGAGGTTCTAAGCCCAGTGGTGCAGCACATATGCCCCGCTGGGCTTTGCCGGTTCTGACTTCAAGGCAGAGACAACGCAAAATGCTTTGCGTGGGTCTCGGCCTGATCGATACGCCGGCCGGGCTAAGAAGGTTTCTGCAAGAGCAGTGGCGACAACATCGTTCTCTGCAACAATATATAGGGACTGGTAGCCACGAAGTTCCCGCTGATAGTTCAGATGAGGCACAAATCCGGTCGGCCTCGCCGTCAGATGTTAGTACGTCCGCCTTCACGGCGATCGCTCTGCCTGTCCCTTAGCCCTGCACCATCGGCCAAGATTTTATGAATTATGGCCCTGCTGTCGCATGCCCCGGCTTCCCACGTCAGTTCGATGCCGTTACGACATTACGATCTTATGGTTGGGGAACTGGGGGCGAATGACTTTACGTACCGCTTGGGTAGCAGCAGCAGCGTCGATTTCTATGATCGCCGTGAGTGCCACACCAGTCGATGCTCAGTTCGGTATTTTGGGAGGTCTGGCGAAGAAAGCCGGCATCTCGATGCTAAGCCTTCGCAAAGAGCCTATTTCCACCAGCCTGGCGGATGCCCGGTGGGGCGACCCCAGCCAAGACAGCTTCGTTCCACGTATGGCGAAGCGCGAGTTGTCCGGGTTGCAACATACACCAAACGGCGGTTTTGTTCTGCAGCCGGGATATTTCAGTTTCAACGGTCAGAGCTATTGCCTGCATGCCGGGACGCACGGTCCAGGAAAGGGCGATGGCTACCTGTACGGGCCAACGCTTGGTGCCGCAAAGGATGCTGTGATTACGATTGTTCGAAACTCGGTTCAGCATCCCGAGATCGATCAGCACACGATACAAGCGCTGCTGTGGGCAATCCTGTCTCGCGCCAAGATTGAGGATCTATCGAGCGAGCAGAAGATTGCTGCAGCACAATTGCTGCCTCCCCGCCAGCTCGCCGGGCTGAACCGCGGTGTGTTCGATATGCTGACAACCGGCCCGATCACGGACAACCTTCCACGAGAGGTGCGCGCCGTCATGCAGGCTGAGGCCGACTTGCGCCGTATGCTGGCGACGCCAGGAACCAGCTATGGTGAACTGGAGCGCGTCGCAGTGTTGGCTGGGATGGCGCCGTTAGGTGAGGGAAGCATCGGCGTGCCTACCGGGCGGTGGAGCCACCATCCCGACGGCTACTGGATTCGCTATTTGCCCAACAGTTATTCGAACACCGTCGTCGAGATTTGGGTGCCGACGGACTCACCCGGAATCGGTAAGGAATACGACCCGGCCACCCACATCGCGGTTCCCGGCAACACCTCCCGGCAGCGGCTGATACAATCAGGACGGGCTTACGCACACTCCTAAGTGCCTCGATCAAGCCATGACGCTTGGCAACTGGCGCGGTGTGTAGACAGCTGAAAACGGACGTGTTGCGGCGATCCTATCGATCGCCCGACAGCATACTTACCGCATGCGGTAAGCGTCATTGCCGATCAGATCGTCGGGGGTCGCGGACTGATCCTGCCTGGCCAGGTCCCTTGCGATCGGTTCTGTTCGCCAGGCGTCGCGTCATCGCGGCGCCCTGGTGCCTGAGCCCAATGTCATGCTCTTCATCAAAGCGACTGCGCCAGGATGACTGATCTGTTCAACACGCCCGAAGGTTTCCGTTGAACAATCGCTGGTCGCGAGCAGGTCACCACCATTCTGCACCTCGGCGAGCGATGGGATGTACCCGTCCAGCCTGTAGCTGATCGACCAGCCTGCTACCGAAGTGGCCGTTGGCGCGTCGAACGCATAGACCGATAGAAAGCCTGGCCGCTTCCCCGGTTCCGACACGACGAAGTAGTTCGTCCCGTCCGAAACCATCGACGCGCAGTACAAGGCCTGCACCTTGAACCCGGCGTTCCTAAAGGCTTTGACCGGGTTGAAGTTCAGTGGCTGCCCCTCCGGCGCGTACCATTCGAAAGTCATCTCCGGCACGGTCGCTTTCCGTGGAATTGTCACCGTACCGCCTGCCAGGGTTCCGACCTGCCGACCGTCTCTATCCGTATGAGAACGGGGATCCGTCCACCGGACTTGAGAGGCCTTAGCCCGAAGCATCGCGATGGTCGGAGAGCCGGTCGAGCGGGCCTCAGGGCTAAACGCAAGGATCGCTTCGGCAAGGGCGTCCATCGGCGTCGAGTGCGCGGTCGGGGCACGAATAGAGCCCTTCCTCTCGTCCCCGTGTCGCGAGTGTTCGAAGGCTGCTGTTGCAACCCCCATGGGTCCGATCAAAGCAATCGTCCCAACTACGCTACGGGATAGCCTACTCAATCTTTCTCCTCCTAGCATTTCTGATCAGGCAATGCGGTCAACCGTCCATCCGACCGGGCGAAAGGCGATGGAAACTGCAACGGCATCAACACCGCAATGCACCATGCAGCATATGGGGATTGGCGCAGCCGGACTGCGGCAGCGGCAAGGGCTGTCCCACCCTCCACAAGCCGAGTCGCCGTTGGATACCTGGCATCTCGGAGTCGATCACCGCCAGACGGTTTCCGTCGCCGTACGTCGTCGCGCTGCGGTAGCGCAGCACCTGCTTGTAGACGCCCGACGCGACGGACCGGTTGACGATGATCCAGAAACCGAACGGTGCGTCGCTGGTCGGTTCGGCCGAGATGACGAATCCTCTGAGCACGCCTTTGGCGATGTACCGTATTTCCTGATTGTTGTTCTTGCGTGTCACGTGCGCGTAAACCCGAGTAAACACATCCCGCCCGCGATCATATCCGAACAGCTGCGTTGCGACCCGTCGATCGCCGTTCATGGCCGAGAAACTGCCGATCTCGACGAGCAGCAGGGTCGTTGTGTCACTGGGATGTACGAGTGCAACGTTGCCGAGAACATGGGGTTCGGAAAACGCATCTTTCCCGTCCTCTGGCGTGAGGATATCGTCGGCGTCGGGGCGGCAAGATTGACCGTTGTTGTTGCTGATGCACAGCGAAACCGGTCCTGGTGCTTCTTCGCCCGACAAACCCTCGACATCCTCACCCTGGGTAGCGGTGAACCGCCAGGGTGATCGTGTCGCAAACGGTTTTGATAAGTCGATCGTCGATATGGCTCGCGCTGTTGCTGCCGAGCCTTCAGCTACAGGCGACACCAACGCGCCAAGGATCATCCCCAAGGCTGCAAAGCGCAACGTCATCGTTACAGTCACTTTGGTGAAGAGCGCCGTGGCGAGGTGCTCGGACGCAAACGTGTCGTAGTAGGTCGCGTCGCTGGGCGCACCGGCAGGAATGAGGCACACGTCGCACACGAAGTCGAGATGGGACCGTATCGGTTCCAGCTGGGATAAGCCTCGGCGTTCTTCAGGACGCAGGATCGGCCGGTCGTGTTCAGCATGCCACCCCCCAGATACCGCGCATGCTGGTGGCCACGCCGCCCCGATCGATCGTCAGGACGGCGCGTCTGCTGCTACTGTCCGACGCCAGGTTCGAGGTAGCTCTGCCGGACGATCGGATGCGCAGCCGATAGCCTGAACAGGAGACGTTGCCCCGCCCGGTCTCCAGATCCTCGGTGGCGACCGTGGTAAAGCGGCAGGAATGCAGCCCATACCGATCACGGAGGAGAAGTTCGGTGCCGACCAGTTGCAGATAGTCGTGCCTGCTGAAGGTGAACGTCGATGTGCACCCGGTCTCCTGCGTAGACCGTTCGTCCTGATCGCTCAGCGGGAGAAGGGGCGAAAGCGCCTGAGCACGGGGTTCTGCGTGGATGCGCACGGGCGTCCAGGCAGCCGCGGCAACGATGGCGGTAAACATCACAACGCGGAACAACGGCATCGTGTTTCTCCCCTGCTACGCCCAGCGCGTATAACTTGAGCGTTTTCGCGCAACGGGTGCAGTTGGTGAACCCTGTGATTGCAGTGGCGCTGAAAAGTCACTTCATACGATGCCGCTTGCCGCCGAGCAGACATTAGTCGGCGCGGGTCGACCCCAACTTGCAGCCCACTCGACATGGCAATTGCGGTCGCCGTCGGCGTAGAGATGCCTTAACGCGGGGCTCGCCCCCTCCTGTGGATCCGTCTTCCAATGCATCGACTTCATGCTCTAGCCGCTGCGTTCTGCGTCCTGATGCTGCCAGCAAGCGCTTCGGCTGCGCCGGAAACGGTGTTTGAAGGCGTGGCCGGTACCGCGCGCATCGTCGTCGCGATGACGGAGGACAAGGGCGAAGTCGATGGTCACTATTTCTACCAGACGTCGCGGCTCGACATCGATCTTTCCGGCACTGCTACGGGCACAACGCTGACTCTGGACTCGCGAACGACCGGCGATCACCTGCTCTTGAAGCGAATTGGACCGAACCTTAACGGCACGCTGACGACTGCGAAGGCCAGACGCCTTGCCGTAAGCCTGCACCCAGCAGCCGTTCCAGCCGCGCTTCCGGCCGACCTGCCGACCGAACTCAGCGTTTATGAACGTTGGCGTCTTGCTGATCTTCACCTCACACCGCAGCAGGCCGAGACGATCAACGGCAAGACGATCCGGTGGTATCGGGAACCGCTTTCTGGCATCCGCTTATTCCGGATCGAAGGCGGCTATTCCACCGCGGCGATGGTCGCGGTAAACCACACTCTTGCCCGCAATCAATGGCAGAACGTCTCCACCTGGTTCGCGTGCACCGGATCGGACGGCCAGCCCGGCACCGATGTTGCGGAGGCGGACAAGCCCTGGCTCGGGGTCAATCATATGAGCTATGTCTGGACGGCAAGCTGGAGCTGCGCGGGTACCGCGCACCCGGATTTCGGCGCTGATGGCCATAGCTATGACATGGCTACTGGCAGGGAGTTGGTACTGGATACGGTGCTCCCCTTCGGACCGGAATCGGTTCCGGCCCAAGATAGCGACGCGTGGTACAAATATCGCAGCAACCGCTTCGCGCCCAGCGTTGTCGCGTTGCTGAAGCGCTTTCATCCCGAAGAGATGGAGCCGCCGAGCAAAGGAGACGACGACGCATGCGACTATTCTGATCCCGAAGTCTGGGATTTCCCGGCATGGGCGCTTTCCGAAAAGGGGTTGTGGCTCGGTGCATATTTTCCGAGAGCGCAGCGCCCGTGCGACGCGCCAGATTGGGCGGTCATCCCGTGGTCATCGCTGCGTCTCCCACGCGCTACTCTACCATAGGCCTACCCCAGTTGAGCGACGCAAAGCTCTGGGACCGGCGCGGGCGCGTTGCAAAGCCTGACCCCTTCGGGCAGCGGATCGGCGCTCAGATATCCGCGACTGGAGGCCTATGATGTTAGCGATCTTTGCTTTGGCGTTAGGCGCTGCAGCAGTGCCGGGTGCCGGCCGTTGCCCCGGGTCGTCCACGCGAGAAATCGATGCTTGCCTGGCAGGTCGTTTTGACGAGGCCGATGCCGAGCTGAACCGCTATTATCAGGCCGCGATCAAGCGCCTTCGGGAAGAGCGTGAATTCGCATCGGAGCAGATGCTTGTTCGCGCTGAGCGGTCATGGGTGGCCTACCGAACATCCGAATGCGGCGCCGTCTATGAAAACTGGATCGGTGGCAGCATTCGAGGGAGCATGGCACTGAATTGCCAGATACGGCTTACACGCATGCGGACATACACCATCTGGCTCCACTGGCTGACATACATTGACAGCACGCCGCCGATACTGCCGCGGCCTAACATCGAAAGTGTTCTCTCACCGGCTTAGGAGACTCGAATGCAGAGATTTCGTACCGCGCTCGCCCGGCGTACGACCGCCGCCATTCTCGCCGGCGCGTTGGCGCTTGGCCCTTTGCAGGCGCAGGAGCTGCCGACCGACCAACAACTGCAGACCGCGTTCGGCTCGGTGTACAATCACCTAGGCCTGATGGAACATTGCATGGGCAAGGGGTTCGCCACTGCCGTCGACGTCGCCAATACGCGCAAGTCGGTCGTCGCGACGATCGCAGGCATGACCGTGACCCCGAAGGCGTTTGCCCAGCAAGCCGTCGGTCGACGCGGCGACATTGTCGGGCCGCAGGTGATCGGCCTAATGAACTCGAGCAACCCCGCCCGCCCCGAAGAGGTTCGCGAAGGACAGACCATGTCACTGGCCGACAATGCCCGCGCGCAGAAGTCGTCCGAACGCACGCTCTGCAGGCAGATGGCGGAACAGGCTTCGGCCGTGATGGAGGCGGCATCGGGCGCGGCGTCCGATCAATAACGCCAAGGGCGCGCGCCAATGTCCCGCGATCAACTGGGGCCGCCGTCCAAATCACCGACGCATTGCACGTCGGGCTCCGCTTTCGCCATGCGTCGCAACTCCCCGGTCCGCGCGACGATGCCCGGGAAGATCGCGTCGGGGGTGGCCGTGTAGGTCCGAAGAAGTTGCAAGGCCCAGGCATAATGCCGCGCGCCGACTTCGCAGCTGTTGCTGCCGCCATCGCCCTCGCCCCATATTTTGCGCCATCCGGCTTGGCCGTCGCGCTTTAGGATGGCCTGGAAGGTGCCGACCGGGCCTTCGGCGCGAACATATGCAACCGCACCCGGGTCCGCCCAAAGGACCCGAAACGCACGGAAGGTGAAACGCGATTGCGCGCTATCGTCGCCCTCATGGAGCGTCTTGACGATCGCGGTGCGTTCCGAGCTTCTTGGAGCGGGCGTGTGGACAGCGGGCGACGCGGCCAGCGCCGCTGGCGCCAATGCGAGCAGCGTCGCGGCGCCTGCTGAAGAGTAACGGGTCATAGCAACCCAACAATGCGATAGATTAGCTGATCGCGCCAGCCAGCCGCCCGTCGATACGGAGGTCCCTTTCTCGAAAACGATCGGAAAACACGGCGTAATCGCGGAATAGCGATTCGCCTGGAATTTGATCGGCAGTGCAAGAAGCCGCGTATTTCGGGTGGTGGCTGTTCCCCGATAAGATGGCGAAACGGGCTCACGACCAGACGCCGGGCCCAAACATCGAACCGAGAACAGCCGCGGCGCAATATATCGGTCTGGACGTTTCACTGAAAGACACATTCATCTCAGTCCGCGAGGACGGGCGGCGGATCTGGCGCGGCAAATGCCCGTCTGATCCTCGGACGCTGACGGAAGTGATCCGCAAGCGCGCACCGGACGTGAGCCGGGTCGTGTTCGAGACTGGCCCCTTGTCGACGTGGTACTACCATCAAGCGTGCCGCCATCGCGGTTGCGCGCAAGCTTTCCGTCATCATGCACGCATGCTGAAATTCGGCGAACGCTTCGAGCGCCCCACGGTCACCGCAGCTTAACCGTGCCCGCACAGGAGTTGCCCAACACGCTAACGCTATAACGTCGCTTCTAGCCGACGCGCCCAAATCAATGAACGGGACGCCACATGGAGAATGCAGTAATATGGCCGGGACGGTCGCGGAAGACGCGGGGCGGGCCGTCGCGGACAAGCGCCTCGGCATTGGGGTCGTTGCTCGGATTGAACGTCCATGATTCCGTGCGCTCGTTGTCGAAGACGAAGCCGGCCCGATCGTCGAGGCGGAAGGTGATATAGTCGGTCCAGTGCTGACCGCAGGCGACGCCGTTCTGGACGGTAAAGTAGCGCCCTTTGGTTGCGATCGGCGCGTCGCCGTCGAGGAACGGATCGCACTGTCCACCCTCGTCCGCCTTGAGCACGACTAGATCGTTACGGCCGACCGGAAAAAACCGACCGCTCCTGCGCTCGAAGATCATAAGGGGCCGAGCCGGAGCATCACCCGATTTCGCGAGCGCCTCCTCATCTTTGCGACCGATTGCGACGATCTCGAAACTGCGGATTGGCTCTCCTGCTGAAACACGCGCGCTGGCGAGTACCTCGTAGCCCAACGGGAGCTGGGCTTCCATCCCCGCCGGAAGCCTCGGCGCGGCGATTGCGCCTGCCGCCGACATCACGACGAGGATTGCTATCGTGTTCCGCATCGGCGTCGAACCTCTTTGGTATATGTTACGGCCATCGCAGAAGCGATCGAGTTTTGGAAAAGCTTCTCATGCTTGTTGGCAGCACCCGGCACGTGACCGCTCGCCCCTTATGGTATCACCGATTTTTTTGTCCGGGTCGCTGATCAGGGTCCGATGATCCGGGATCGGATCAGCGGCAACAAGCGATCGATTGCCTGTCTGGCGGATACGGGGTTCTGTGCAAGCGAGCGAACGGTCAACAGATCGCCATCGCGGATGATGATCGCCGTGGCCCCCGCACGGTCGCCCAGCGGATACCCGCTTACCCAACCCACAGCCGGCGCCACCTCCAGTGCCGTGACGGTGCATCGAGGGCTGCGTGCGCGACAGATCTGTTGCAGATCGGCGATGCTTGTCGTGCCCGACCGAACCCGTTGCTCCGTTCCATCCGCCTGACGACCAATCAGAACGTCAACGACCGGTGCGCCCGCACAATCCGTGCAGAACAAGGTGGCCCGCTGCGGTTCCTCTTTTGCCTCGAAGCCGGAGCCCAACGCCGTGGCAGCCGCCCGACTGAAGCCCGTCAGATCTCTGGTCGCAAGTCCCTGCGCAGCCGCACCGGCCGCTAAGGCGATCATGCCGGCAATGACGACTGTGCCAAGTCGATGACGCATATTCTTGCTTTCCCCGCGCTCGCTCACGCATGCTCGAACGCAATCAGATTAGGTCTGAAGGCCTTGTGGTACCACCCCGGAGTTGCCCTAAAACAGTGGCGAACTACGCGTGGCAGCCTGGCACCGTGCAGGAGAAACGCCTTCGACAATAACCTGCCGGCAAGATCCGCTCCGGGTCGGCAACGGTCTCGTTGGCTTCCCGAAAACAAACGACAATTGAGATGGGGAAAGCGTTCTCGGAATCGATCGTTTGCAGAATTGTGTCCGGATAATGCATAGGGATCTACACGCTGTGTGGTCTACCCCTTCAAATATATCGCCGAAACCTGGACGTCAGAGTCAGACCGGTTCATCGCCAACGCGATGTACCAGATGCTTGGGATAGACACCTGGACAGGAACGGGGGGACTGATGATTGGAAAGCCTTGCATCGCAATGGTTATGCTTGCGGCATCATCCACTGGCAGTGCTCTAGAAGCGGGGGTCATGCCTGTGCCCACTTCGGTCAACGCACTCGGGGGGTGTTGGGAGGGGCAGGGTACGGTGATGGGCAAAGCCGTCGCTATTGCGGTTAACGCCTATCCGATCGTCCAGGATGCGATGCTGGCTGTCGAAGCCGCAAGCAGCGCGCTCGCCGATCCGCAGGACCAGTACGCGGCGCACCTGGTTTTTGGCGGAACCGGTAGGCCGTCCAAAACCGGAGCTGGCCCTATCGTCGGATATTGGGCGGACAGTTTTGGCGGGGCGTCCGCGGTAGCGGGGCGCGGCGAAAGCAAGGCAGACGGGTTCGATATTACTTACCAATATCCGGACAAGGCCTACGTGAACCGCTGGCGCATATTAGGCGACCACCTCACTTGGCAGATTGTCACGCGGGACCGCAAATCTGTTGAGAAGCCTTTCGCCAGTTATACGCTTTCCAAGACGGCCTGCCGACCGCTCGCAGGGGGGTAGCTGGCAAAGCGTGTAAGCCTTATACTATTGTCTGGAAGACTTATGCATCGTCCAAACCGATCGTACCCCTCCCGACCATTCTTCATAACGATCGATTCCGAGAACGCTGATGCCGTCTCGACTGCCGTTCCTTTTTGGGAACATCGGCTAGACGCTAGCTCTCCTTGCGGACGTTCAAGATCAAGCAGTCGTGGACAACTTCATTAAGACGAGGCCGCTGACAATGAGCCCGGCGGCTAGAAGGCGCATCGCGGTCATAGCCTCGCCAAAGATCATGATGCCGACGACGAACGCGCCAACCGCCCCGATGCCGGTCCAAATTGTATAAGCTGTTCCCAGCGGCAGAACCCGCATCGCTGACGCAAGAAGGCCAAAGCTGACCAACATGCCCACCCCAGTAATGATGCTTGGCCAGAACCGTGTGAACCCATGAGATTGCTTCATGGCCGAAGCCCAGACAATCTCGAACAAACCGGCAAAAACGAGTGCAATCCACGCCACAGCAGTCTCCATCGGAGCTGCCGGGCCGTCCCGGACTTCTATCCCCGTATTGGGGTGGGAACGTTGTCACCGCATACCTAAATAATTGTGGCATAACGATATTTCAACGGCGGCTAACAGGCACGACGGAGAGTAGCGACATCGTTAGTTTCGTTAATCGACAGGAATGGGGCCGAGCGGGATCAGCGCAGAGTGGTATCGATGCTTATCCGGAACAACGGTGCAAGGGCTGCTTTATACCGTCGTCACCGGGAGAGCTTCATGATCCGCCGTCACATTGCCGTACTGTTAGCCGGCGCATTCCTGCTCGCACCCGTTGCCCCTCTCACCGCCCAGAACACGGTCCGCTCGATCTCGGCGACCGACAAGGCGCAGGGCACTCAGGTTCATCCGCAACTGCTCGCGCAGTTCGGTCGTGCGTATAAGGGGCCGCAGGCCACATTCGTCGAACGCGTCGGCAAGCGCGTGGCGGTCCAGTCCGGCCTGTCGAATGCGGGCAGCGATTTTACCGTTACCCTGCTAGACTCCCCGGTCGAGAACGCCTTCGCCATCCCGGGCGGGTACATCTACGTCACCCGTCAGCTGCTCGCACTGATGACCTCGGAGGCGGAACTCGCCTCCGTGATGGGCCATGAGGTAGGCCATGTCGCCGCCCGCCACGCCGCCTCACGCAACACGCGTGCGACGATCGGCGGTCTGCTCGCTCGTGGCGTCAGCCTCGCTACGAAAAGCGATCTGGCGACCCGCATCGCCGGCACGGGCGCGCAGCTGTACACGCTGAAATACGGACGTGATCAGGAATATCAGGCCGACGCGCTCGGCGTCCGCTACATCACCGCAGCGGGCTACTCGCCCTACGCCTCGGCCGGCATCCTGGCGGCCCTCGATGAATCGACCGGGCTGACGGCCCAGGCCAGCGGCACCACACGGTCTGCGCCGACATGGGCATCGACGCATCCAAATGGCGCCGATCGTGTGCAGCGCGCGGCGGCACTGGCGAAGGCCACCGGCAAGGCGGAGCTTGCAACCACCCAGGATACGGCGTTCCTCCGCATGCTCGATGGCCTGCCTTATGCCGACGGCAAGGAGGGTCGCAAGGTCATCCGGATCGTCACTGTTGGCGCAAGGGACACGATCGATACGTTGAGCCAGCGCATGGCAGTAGCCGACAGCAAGCGCGAACGCTTTATTGTCATCAATGGCCTTCCGGCTGACGAACCACTGAAGCCCGGCACGCTCGTCAAGCTGGTGGTCGCGGCATAGTATCGCTGCCGTAGGAAGCCGACCGGCCCTGATGCGGCGATGTCACTGGCAAATTCTGGCTGCAACCCTAACGTCCGTCGATGTTCATTCTCTACGCCCTGATGCTCGCCGCAGTGCTCCAGCAGACCGCCGCGGGGACCGACCCTGCAGATGTCTCTGAGATCGATGCCATTAGCTGCCGCCTGGACGTCCCTGGTTACATGCGCTTCGCCATGGCGATCGATGGCGAGGAGCAGCTTGCGCGGACGCGGGGATGGAAGAAGATCGCCTCGCCCAATTCGTTCATGGCCGAATATAACCTGCCGAAGCCAATTACCGTCGCGGGGTCATACAGCACGCGCCGGATCGGCTTTACCGGCGACGCCATCCTCGCGGTGCTCGACGTCGCGGACCCCGCCATCGTGGCGCGCGCCGAGAAGATCGACAACAGCATGTCGGCCCAGCCGATGATCGACGCGATGGTGGCCTCTAGTAAGGTGACCCGCGCCCAGGCGGAAGCCGAGTTCCCGTTTCGCAAGTTCCTGGGCGAGCGGATCATGACCGACGTCACCGAACCTGCGGGCAAGGACGGCTATGGCAGCCACATGGTGGTCGCCCGAACGATCTCCAACGTCATCACGCACCCCGGCAAGACACTCTATGGCTGCGCATATCGGTTCGATATGCTGGACAAGGATGGGACATCGCTGTGAGACGGAATTGGCACCGCGCGATCATCGTCTCACTGGCACCGGTCGCGCCGCTGCCGGCGGTTGCGCAACCCTCCGGCATGGACAGCTTCATCGGTACGCTGTCGATCGAGCGAGGCGAGGTCATCCTTACGCGGTGCGATCTGGCGGCGTCGCGCTACCTGCTGCGCGATGTGCCGGAAGCTCAGGCGGTCGCCCGCTATCGCAAGGATGGCCGGCGCGCGTCTGCCGACGTGATGGGCAGCTATAGCGAGGAGGGTGATCGTAACGTCCTGACCGTTGCCGAGTTTCTCGACTATCAACCGGGCAAGTCGTGTCACCTGAGCGACGCACTGGATGCGCTCGCCCCTGCCGACGCCACCTCGACGCAGGGCACGCCTGCCGGCGCGCGTGCCGGCGGCGGCCACGCTACACCTGCCGCGCTCGTTGGCCATTATTACCTCATGGGTGTGATGGAGACCGGATCCGAGCTGTTGCTGCGGCCAGACGGCCAGTTCGACTGGACGTTGAGTTACGGTGCGCTGGACCAGGAGGCGCAGGGCATGTGGCACGTCGAGCGCGACGAGGTCGTGCTCGTGGCGTCCGCACCAAGCGCGCAGAAGCCGCTCTTCTCCTATTTGTCCACCGCGCCGTGGGATGGGGAGACCGAAGACGAACGTCGGCGGCACCAGCGCAACGAGATCGAGGCCACGATCCGCACCCGGTGCCCGATCTTCCCCGAACCATTTGTCTCCGCGGCGCCTCTGACGACCGCCGACAATGCCCCCCTGCCGTCCGCGACGATCCTTCAACAACGCGCCGCCACGGCATTGCGCGCTGCGAACGCTGCCAGGACGAATGCGGAGCTCTTGGCTGCTCGACTGATGTTAGATGCTCCGCCGACCAGCGCAAAGCCAGCTGCCCGGCAGGTGCGACAGGCATTGTCCGATTGGCAGGATGCGCGCGCGCTGGCAATCGAGGCCGCACGTGCGGCGGGCTTGCCGGAACCTACGCTAGCCGATCCGACGCTGCCCGCGGCGTGCACCATGCCGCCAGCCGACGCGGCCGAAAGCGGTACCGCGCGAGCCTCCCCGGGCGTAGCGATCAGGATTTTCGATCCCGCGTCGGACCAGCCCGCACGCAACCTCCCCATCACGCTGCATTTTGCGAATGGCACTAAGAAGAAGCTGGTCACCGGCAGGAGCGGCTTCGCGTTCGCCCCGCGCGGCGCAACGACGAAGGCCGTCAGCGTTACCGTTCACACCGAGGCGCCGATCGCAGGTGACATGACGATCACCTTCGCACCGCTGCAACACGGGATCGTCCGGATCGGCTTCGATCGGCAGCGACTGATGGCGCGCCCGTTCGACACGTTGCGCCTGCGCATCGCGGGCACCGCGCTGGTTATTGAGGGCGCCAAGGGACGGTACGAGCGGCAGCCGTAGAGCAAGATGGGGTGGATTGACCCGCGCCTAGCTCGGTTCGTGCTGAGCCTGCCGAAGATAGCGGACAACGCTTTTAACGCCTCGCAATGTGCAAAGCGGCAGGACCTCCACTCCATCTCCAACCTGAATGACCGACGATTTGAACGGGGTTATGTCGTCTACTCGGATTGGCTATCGGGCTCGGTACATAGGACGGACCCAGATATACTCTAAGCGCCGACCGGTCTGCGCAGGTGGCGCAAAACACCTGTTTGTTGTACAGTCGTGATTGCGACTGGTTTTTCACACATCTGACCGCTGAGGACACTCTGCAGGCCTATATCGAGCCGAAAGCTAAGCCGTTGCTTCCAGCTCGCGTAAGCTGCGGCCCCGCGTCTCTCTTCCTGCGCGCCCGATCAGTACCGCTGACAGCGTCATTGGTACAATCAGCGCGATTGCCGCGCCCCCCATCGTCGGGATCAGCCCAGCGAAGGCGCCCAGCTGGACAGCAACGCCACCAAATTTGCTACTCCCCGCGATAAGCCCTGTGGCACGTCCACGGACGCGTAATGCGTAGTTTTCGGCTGCATAGGGAAGTAGCACGGCGATCAATCCGTTTGTGCCAACCACCAGCAACGCGATCACAGCAATGAGCAGTGGCGGCCAAGCCAGCGTAGGCGCCGGCAGGAGGGCTCCGGTAAGCCCGGCGAGTGTGAGAAGTACAGTGCCGATCAGGGTGCGCTTGCTGCTCCACCGGCTGTAAAGGAAGGCCGCGATCATGATCGTGGGCAGGGCAACGAGTGCTGAGCTGGCGATGATGCCGCTCGCAATCTCGGCACTGAAACCTCGATCCTGCAGATCGGAAGGCAGCCATAGCAGCAAACCGAAGTTGACGAAGCTCCACGACAGGGCGGTTATGACCAAGGCAATGGTCAACTCGCGTTGGTGCGCCGCAACACTATCAGCATCCGCTGGAGGAGCTTGAGGCGCACGCCTGACAATACCGAACTTCCGGGCCATATCCGCCAGCTCAGTATCCATGCCCCGTTCCAACAGGAAACGCGGGGACTCAGGTATCCACCTTGCCATCGCAAGCAGCAGCAAACCGGTTGGAAAGCCCTGCAGCCACAAGCTACGCCAGCCGAACAACGGCTCGAACAGATGAGCGGCGCCACTAGCCGCGAGGTAGCCGCCAACCAGCCCCGTACCGCCAACCAGCACAAGTACCCAGCTTCTGTGCCGCGGAGGCATGATCTCTGCCAACAGCGTGTAGACGACGGGCAGCATGCCGCCGGCCGAGCACCCCATCAGAAAACACATGACCAGGTTCCAGCTGTAGGAAGGCATAGCTCCGCAGATAGAGGTCGAGACGAACAGGATCGTCGACAACAGGATCGACACACGCCGACCGTAGATATCCGCAAGCCACCCCCACAGAAACGAGCCAACTGTGGTCCCTGTAAGGGCAACGAACGGAAGCAGGGCAACGGTCGATTTGGCGAGCCCATACTCGCCACGCATGCCGGGGAGCACGAAGCCAAGCGTTGCTGGCTTCATAGTGTCGATGATGAGCCCAAGGGTAAGCACCAGCAGAACGGCAGCATGCGAGCGCGTCAGAGGGGTATCATCGGGCGCTTCATATGCGATGCCAACGCCTGCCCTGTGATCAGGCCGTTTCTTGGGTAAAGCGCCAAATATAGCTGCCGGCACGCCGATGCCGATCAGCGCCATGCCCAGGTACATCCATCCGTCCATGGGCATACCCGACAGGTGATTGCCCATCCTATGGGCCATCGCGAGCATCGGTAAGTGAAGGGCAACTCCAACGCTGATCGCCGCACAGCCTGCCCAGAAGAGCGGCCAGCGCTCGCCGACCACCGAGTTTCCGCGGCTGCTACTGCCATTCGCCATTCATTTCCCCCCACCAGCAGTAGCGACATACGCTGCACGGCTTGCCTGCCGCAAGCAGAGCATCTGCCGGCGGGCACGTTGCGGCTCATGGCTTGCCGATTGGCTTTCAGGCTTGCGGCTCGCCAAACTGAGCGTCCAGAAGTGGGCGTTTTCGACCGATTCCTCTTCCCGATCGGCGTGATGTTTTGGAATGAGAAGTGCGGCAGATTGAGCGCAGACTACGGTCGTTATCAAATAGTGAAACCGCTTGATCACCGCGAACCGTGTCCTATCTAGAAAGCGCGGGCCGGGCCCCTCTGACAATTTCCCTCGGGTGATTGTGATGTCGGACCGCATCGGGTTATCTCGATATAGGCCTGGCCGCTTTGCCTCCTGTCGTCGTTGATGATCCCAGCTTTCGATCACCGATTGAAAAGAGGCTCTGAGCATGGAAACGAACAGACCGGCACAGCTCCATCAGAAGTTGGACGAGTACGCGCGTATCGCGATGGCGCGCCGAACCCCGGCTTCTCCAATTGCGCTGCAATTGTAGCGCTTTGAGTTGGGCCTGAAAGGTCGCTTGTGCGCGCCACCCGCGAGATACCTGCCCTCCTGACCGCTAATTCCGCCCCACGTCATCACGTTTGTTAGAGGTCCCCATGCCTGAGCTGCTTTCCTTGTTATTCCTCGGTACGCCTGTCTGGATGTGGCTGGCATTTCTCGGCATCGTCGCAACGTTGCTGATCCTCGATCTGGGTGTCTTGCACCGCGGACAGCGGGAAATTGGGGTACGCGAGAGCCTTGCATTGTCAGCAGGTTACATCACGCTGGGACTGGCGTTCGGCGGGTGGATTTGGTGGTATATCGGGCCTACTGCCGGCCTTAACTACGTGACGGGCTTCGTCATCGAGAAGAGCCTTGCGATGGATAACGTGTTCATCATCGCCATGATCTTCGGCTACTTCGCCATCCCCCGCATCCACCAGCACCGCGTACTGTTCTGGGGCATCCTGGGTGTCATTGTCCTGCGTGCAGTGATGATCGGTTTTGGTGCGGCATTGGTCGATCGGTTCGAATGGGTATTATACGTCTTTGCGGCCTTCCTGGTTTTCACCGGTATCAAGATGTGGCTGACTGCGGACACGGAATATGACGTAGCCAGTTCGCCCGTTTTACGCTGGGTTCGCCAGCGCATGCCGGTTACCGACCAACTTCACGGGGAACGATTCTGGGTGAAAGAGCAGGACCCAGCAACTGGGCGCATGCGCCGGATCGCCACGCCGTTACTACTGGCTCTGATCATGATCGAATGCGCTGACGTCATTTTTGCGGTCGATTCTGTACCGGCTATCTTCGCCATCACAACGGATCCATTCATCGTCTACACGTCGAACATCTTTGCTATCCTTGGGTTACGCGCGCTCTATTTTGCGCTCGCTGCAATGGTCGACCGGTTCCATTACCTGAAATACGCTTTGGCCGCGTTGCTGGTGTTTATCGGCTCGAAAATCTTCGTTGCCGACATGTTTGGGCTTGCCAAATTCCCACCCGCAGCGTCGTTGGCTGTAACCTTTGCAATACTGGGTTGCGGCGTGGGCTGGTCCTTGTGGAAAACGCGAGCGGCTGTCTCGGCCCGAGTTTGAACGCGTCTGTCGGCATTGAAAGCGGACCGGTCACACGCTGTGGTTATTGCCGTACTCCGCTTACCGGGACTGGCGTTTACGACACACAGGGATAAGGTGGCTGCTGATTATGACCGTCCGGCCGTCCACCAACATCGTCAAAAAATGGGATCAAGATGCGCGCCGTTATAGCCATCATCGCGCTAGTCTCTGCTCAACCTTGCTTCGCGCAAACCGACCCGAGGCCAGGCCCGCCTGCAGGTCGGCCTTTGGAGGCAGGCACTGCCGGATGGAGCATTACCGTTGGCGTCGCGCCAGTCCTCAGCCCTGCGTGGCAAGGCTCGCGAGACATGGCCTTGACGATTTTCCCCGACTTGCGGATCAACTACAAGGACGTGATCTTTGCCTCAATTCCTGACGGTTTGGGCTGGAACGTGGTGAACCACCACGGGTTGAAGGCAGGACCTCTGGCCAAACTCCGCTTCGGGCGGGATGAGGAGCGCGGGGGATCGCCGTTTCTCATTACAGGCGGGAGTGATGCGCTACGCGGCCTCGGCGACGTAGATGCAGTTGTTGAGGTGGGAGGCTTTGTCGAGAAACGGGCTGGGCCATGGCGCGGACGGATCGAGGTTCGTCGCGGCTTCGGCGGGCATGACGGCGTTGTCGCCGACGGGTCAGTTGCTTACCAGGCGCGCCGGGGACGGACCATCATCAACGTCGGGCCTCGCGCAACGCTGGCAAGCCGCGAGTATATCGAGACGTATTTCGGCATCGATGCGCTCCAGTCGCAACGGTCCGAACTTAGACCGTATTCTGCGTCAGGCGGACTATTGTCCTACGGTGTAGGCGGTACCGTAATTCGTCCCCTGAACCGGCGAAGCGCCATCACGCTTTTCACTGGCCTGGATCGACTAGGTCCGAACGCAGGCGATTCACCTCTCGTCCGCGAACGCGGGCGCCGGACCCAATTCACCCTAGGTCTCGGCTACGGATTTAGGTTCAACCTGTAATCGAACCAGGCGCATACCCCCGCCGGCGATATCCAGCGATCGAGCCTGAAATAACGAGGATCGCGACAGAGCTGGTCGCTACGGCAATTGGTCCGGAAGCCTGACCACCCGCCGCGAAGATAGCAGCAAGCGCCCAAAGGAAAACGGCTGCGTACGGTAGATTGCCACGTCCTCGGACCAGCACAGCGGCCGCAATGAGTCCGGCAATCACGATCACCGCTGCACCGATCACCGGCGCGGCCTCACCGCCGTCCATGCCGTGATACCTCAGGCTAGCTGCGATGTTGACGGTGGTAGCGACGGTCAACCATGCGGCGAGCGCGCTCAACGGAAGGTACGCACACCACCACGCGGTTTTCGACACCGTCGCATTCGACAGGGCATGATAGGCAATGATCAGGCACGTCAGCGTGAAGGTAATGGTCAGAACCGATACGAAGCTTAACCCGTAAAGCTGTGTGTAAGCAGCCCAGAGTGCATTTCCCAAAAATGCGCCAGCTGCCGGCCAGCGCAGGTGATGAAGCAACGCATCTTGGCGCTGTGCCGGCAGGGCCTGAAAAACGGCAAACACCGTGGCTCCGAGGTAGAGCGCGCCCCAGATCGAGAATGCCCAACCTGCCGGGGTTATCAAGGTTCGGACCGCCAGAGACCGGGATCCGATAGGCTCACCGATCCCAATCTGCGGTAAAAGAGGCGTCAGAATTTGAAGCGCTGCTGTCAGCAGCACCGCGAGATGCGGCAGATTTAACGCGGTCCGTTGGGGTAAGGTATTCGTTGCCAATTTTCCACAACAGCCAATCGGCTTACGCGTTGCAATGTCACAAAGAAACTCGCCCGCATCCGGCGCTATCGCTTCTAAACGGTCCTCAGGCGCCTGACATATTGTCATTTACCCGAGGCTTCAATGAGACGAGCCAGAGGCCTTCCACATCTCGGTTGCGGCACGAACGCAGCACCTTATACTGTTCTAAAGCGCGGAGGATAAGACGCAATACACCAGCACCGGTACGCCAACCAAAACGATCAAAAGGAAAAGGTTAAGCTCCATAAGTCGGCTTAGCCAATTTTTGTCTTCATTCTGCCTATCTTCGGCATCTGCCTTAGAATAGGATCCTACAATCTCCAGATCGAATTTGTTCGAGAAAAAGCTTTGTGGTCGCATCCGCAGGAAAGGCTGAGGTGCTGGATTGGCAGCTTGATGCTGACGGTCATCCTGACACAAATCATCGGATTTCGAGACTTGGTTTTCCACTACACGGTTTCCACTTATTCGAGATCATGGGCGCGCGGAACGCGTCCCAAAGGTCAGATCGAATAATGCCCGAACTCGAACGGCCGTGGCCGCGAGCTCGGGCTAAGCACGTGCGGCGAGTTGGCCGGCGTGGTCGCGGAAACGCTTATGTGTCGCAGGAGCGTACATGTCAGTAACATCGTGGACCCATGTCCTAATGTCAACTCGTGCAAATTCATTCGCTCTCCTATTGACCTTGACCGGCGAAACCCTAGCTTGAGTGGGCGGGCCGGGCCCCTCTGGCGATCGTCTCCGGACGAACGTGATGTCGGACCGCATCGGGTTATCTCGATGTCTAGGCCTGGCCTGTTTGCCTGCTTTCATCGCGACTGATCCGATCGTTCAATCGTTGGTTGGAGAGCGGCTTTGCCTATATTTTCTCACAGGTTGACCCAGTTGCATGCCCGGCTGGATGAGCAGATCCGCGTCGAGATGAAGCGACGCATGCCCGATACCTTGCGGCGATTTCGGCTGAAGCGGTTGCGTCTCGACGTGAAGGACCGCCAGCACGCACGCGCCTTGCGGCCGCAGTTCAGCTGAACCGACACGCTGAACCCTCGTTGTAGAATCATCGTCCGTAAGGATTGGCTTCACCGATCAGAATGGATCGGGATGGCAAAAGGAGAGCGAAAGTGGCCTATTTTCTAACCGCCGGCTTGGTGCTTGCTGCTACCGGGGCGGCCCTTAGCATGACTGTCGATCATCAGAACCAGGTGGATCACCGCAGCGGTCCGGTCGCCGTCAAATATCGCGGTGACGTGGTCATCACCCATAAGCAGGTGGGCGCGGTTGCACCTGGCGGAAGACCGTCGTCGCTACGCTGCGACTGGGCGGCGAGCATGTCGGTGGCGCGACACGCGGTCGCGGCATCGGGTACCAGGCTGGTGCGCAGCATCGACAGCGAACCGGTGATTTCGGGCACCCGGCCCGGCTGGTGCGTTACGAGCCATGGCGCGATCAAGAAGGAGGTCGCGACGAAGTCAGCGGACATGCAGCAGCATCTGGTAAAGCTGGCGCAGGAAGACGAGCAGATGCTGCGCGTCGAGCTCGACCAAATCCACGGTCCGCAGCGCGCAGGATGATCCGGCGCGTTCGAGTGGCGGGCGTGCTCGGTGCCGTAAGTTGCGGCCTGATTACGCCCGCGTTTGCACAGGATGCCGGGTCGGTAACCTTGGAGGTGATGAGCGAGGAGGAACGGCGCGGGCTGAGTTGGAGTGAGGGACGTGCCGCGCTGGCAGGCGATATTCGCGTCTCGCGCGGCCGGCTCGATGCATCGGCGCGCGTGGTAACGCTTCGGAACAGCGTGCGACACGGTAGCGCCGATGCGGTCGTCGACCTTTCGGTGGGAACCAACTGGGATCTGGGTGCGGTGCGTATCCGTACCGACGCCACGGGCCACACATTCGCGGGCGCGCGGGGCCGCATGGACTATGTCGAGGCCGGCGTATCGGCAAGCTATGCCTATGGTCCGCTCTACGCCACAGTCGGCGTGATCGGTGCCCCGTCGCAGCGCGCGATCGGTGGCAGCAACGTGCATGTCTATGCGAACGCCAATGCCGGTATTCCTGGTACGCCACTGACGATGCTGGCCGAGGTCGGCCACTCGTCCGGCAGCGTCCGCGACCCCAGTCGGGTGCAGCGTCTTCGTCCGGGCGGCAGTTACACCAACTGGCGGCTGGGTCTCGAGCATCGTCGTGACCGTCTAACGATCGGCTTCGATTATATTGGGACTGACGTCTCCCGCACCGCCACTGCCAGCAGGTTTGCCGATCAACGCAACGCCGGAGACAGAATCGTAGGGCGCGTACAGGTTTCGTTCTGACGATTACCGCGGTCAGCGAGTGCCCATTAACGCTGATGTGTACACGAACTACCTCGGCAGAACCGTCTGTATATCTTTAACAAACGGCCGGTGCGGTTGAAAAATAGCCTGACGACGCGCTCCTGATAGCCTGACGTCGCGCTCCTGATCGTATCGACCGGGATCGAGCCCGGGAACGCCCTATCCGTCTCGATCATCGTTCGTTTGCGGGATTAGAAGTCGCAGATGGTAAGTTTTGCTGGCAAGCTTGTTTGCTGCTGCCTTCAAGATATCGGGCTGATTGCTATTAAAAGGGCCGTGACAAACTATCGGAAATAGCACGCAGCGCGATTGCCGTTCGAAGGCAGCTATGAAGATGCGCGCCTACCAACGGTTGGTCACCAGCATCCGCGACCGCCAAAGCCTGACTGATAATCGTTATTAGACGTTCGAGGTGCTAAGCTGTTGGTTCGCCGTCCATCATGGCTTCAAAGCCTTGATCATTTTGGCGTACCCGGCAGCACGAGCCAAATGAGCGATGCGAGCTGAAACGTCGTTACTGGCTTCGGCCTGTTCCCGCGCGCGCGCTTCGTTAAGAACAAGAGTGCTCAGATCGCTCGAGTTGGACACGTTTATGCTCCTATCAAGCGGGAGCGCTCCAGCGTCTCTCAGTCGCCGCCATGCCATTAGCGAGTCGCGGCGATGTACCGACCCTGTACATGCCGTTAACCCGATGCCAACCTCACTTATACTACCGTCCCCCATGGTAAACATAACCGGCATAGTCGACGAGGTAGCGCGGCTGGACGCGCTTCGTGCTCTCGATATGCTCGACACTCCCCCTGAAGCCGAGTTCGATGCCATCGCTGCAGGGGCGCGGCACCTCTTTGGCTGCAAGTTCGCTTTCGTTTCGTTAGTTGACGCGGACCGACAGTGGTTCAAGGCAGCGTGCGGCCTTGAGGCTAGCGAGACACCACGAGATGTGTCTTTTTGCACCCATACTATCGCAGCCGACGATCTGCTCGTCATTGCGGACACGCGCGAAGACCCGCGCTTTGCAACCAATCCTATGGTGGTAGAAACACCCTTTGTGCGTTTCTATGCAGGCGTGCCGTTGCGAGTGACACCACCAGGAGGAGGTGCCGCGCTGCCGATCGGGACCTTGTGTGTGGCTGACGACAAACCGCAGGATCCGACCCGCGAAAAGCTGGAGATACTCGCCGGTATGGCGCGGGTCGTCGAAGCGCTGCTTGAGGCGCGCCGGACCAGCAAAGAGAACTTACAGCTGGCGCTTGATCGCCAGGAGGCCCTCAGCGACATGGCCCGCACGCACAGACTGCTCCAGCACGCCGAACGCATGGCAAGGATCGGGTCGTGGCGCCTCGAGCTTGAAGGCGGACGGATACACTGGTCCGATCAGACCTACGCGATCCACGGCCTGGCACCGGGCTCGCAAGCGCAGCTTGCCCTAGCTATGCAGTTCTACCCTGAAGACGATCGTGCCAAGCTGGAAGCAGCGCTAGACCGCTGTGTGCGGCAAGGGACGGCATGGGATTTGGAGCTGAACTTCACAGATGCGCAAGGGCGGCCCCGTCGCGTGCGCACATTGGGTGAGATCGATGAGCGCGCCGGTAAGCGTGTCGCCGTCATGGGAGTGATCCAAGACATCACAGACCGGTACCAATTCGAGCGCCGCCTGGTTGCGGTAGCTCGAACCGACGAACTGACCGGCATACCAAGCCGACGCGCCTTCAACGAAGAACTGGAAGTTGCGCTCGACCGCGCCCGTGAAGGGGCACCGCTTGCTATAGCAATCATCGATCTGGATCGGTTTAAGGAGGTCAACGATCGGCTTGGCCATGCGACCGGGGACAAAGTTTTGCAGGTGATGGCCGCCAAGCTGCAAGCAGTACAGTATCTGGGCGATCACTTCATCGCCCGACTGGGCGGGGACGAGTTCGTGCTCATCCTGCGCGGACGGCGTACACAGGAAGCGCTTGTCCAAGACATCGCGCGATTGCTTGCAGACCTACGCTACGCCGTGCCTGACGACCGTAGCGCTATAATGGTGTCCGCGACGATCGGAGTCTGTGCCTATGGCGCTAGCTATGTCGATCGGGCTTCGTTGCTCAAGGAGGCAGACGAGGCTCTGTACCGCGCGAAGCGGATGCAGCGAGGCACGGCCGCTATTGCAGGCAACAGTGCCCATATCCAAAGTTTGGTTGGTGAGCCGCGATAATCTGCTTTGACCCCGGCGCCTGGTTGGCGAGATTAGGATTCAGGCATTTTGCATGTGACAATGGGCCGATGACCACCGGACTGATGAAGATACCCGTCTTGCTAGTATCCGGTGTCCTGTACTGGCTTTTCGTCTGCTGGGTGACAGGCGCGGCGGAACCATGGGATGCCGACGCCTACTGGCGTCTCTGGTACCCCGCCTCGTTGGGCTTAGCTGCGCTAACAGGGGCGGCGTTCAAGACGAGGGGATGGATGGCAGGAGTCATCCTGACGTTTGCCCAGCTTCCTGTGATATGGCTCAACGCCGGGACTAGCTCGCTCTGGGTAATCGGCCTGGCAATGTCATGCATCCTCGCTGTGCCGGCTGTCGCAATCTCAGCTTTTACCGGCTGGTTTGCGGCTCGCTTACGACCGTTGTGACAGTCCGCGAATAGGATCGATCCGCCTGTGCATCAATAAGATCATGGTAGGACCTGTTCGCCCGCGCTGGACGGTGCCCTTACCGTGCGCAGCGAGCCGGAGTGTCGACCGGAAGATGGATCGTGTTGAAGCGACTTGGACCGGCGGTGGCGGCGATGGGATTGCTAGGGTCAGGACTCATTGGTCATAGCCAGAAGATGACGGTGGCCGCGAGCGCGACGGCAGAGAAGAA
>NZ_JACYUP010000014.1:0-35394 GCF_014841795.1 Sphingomonas sp. CFBP 13733 | reverse complement strand
TTCTTCTCTGCCGTCGCGCTCGCGGCCACCGTCATCTTCTGGCTATGACCAATGAGTCCTGACCCTAGCAGGCGTTCTTGTCCCCACAGTGTCCAGCTGTACGCGTTATCCACCTCGACCATGGTGTTACCGATCTGGAATTCCCAGCGTTGACCAATAAGCCTCATTTTCCGTTCCTGCCCAACCAATGTCTTTGATGATGACGTTAATCTCACTACCATCATCGCCTAACCAGAAGTGAGGCGGAAATCGTTTTCTTTGCACTGCGCGTACCGGATCAATACGGCGAACCAAAGATGCCATAGTGGTCGACTTTGTCCAGAGCACGACATTCGTCAGTGGATGGCCGGGGTATCAGGCTGATTATTCGCGACGATGAACGAACGTCCAAAGTTGGGGAGCGGGAAGGGGTGGCTGAATTTCCACTTGTGGGTCGACTATGCCCTAACTAGACGCAGCGGCCTATAAGGGGGGGATGATCAGCGGCAGTACCTCTATCTGCGGACGTGCAAGCAGGTATCCTTGGCAGAAGCGAAGACCAATCTCGCGCAACGTTTTCAGTTCTGCCGCAGTCTCGATCCCTTCGGCAATGCAACTGATGCCCAGGTCTTTAGCCATTTTCACGACGCTCGCGACGATCGTCCGTCGTGCGGCGGAATGGTTGATCCCGCGGATCAGTGCCATGTCGAGCTTGAGCATGTCCGGACGTAGGTCCGCAAGCAAGCCAAGCCCGGCGTAACCAGCACCAAAGTCGTCGATGGCAGTGGTGAACCCGCGTGCCTGATAGGACTCGATGATGTGCCGAACATGGCCGACATCGACCATCCGCTCGTTCTCGGTGAACTCAAACATCAGGCGGCCAGGATTAAACCCGACGCGACGTGCAGCGGCTAGCGAGGCGCGAATGCAGGCGTTCGGTTCGTAAACGGCATTAGGCATGAAATTGATGGATAGTCTTGTATCGTCCTCCGGGGCAAACAGCGCTCCGGCCAGTTCAATGGCTTTCACCCGGCAGGCCTGATCGAACTTGTAGATCATGTCGGCTTCCACGCCCGCAAGCACTTCGCCTGCGGACCGACCATCCGCCCCACGAACCAGCGCCTCATAGGCAAAGACGGATCCAGTCTCGATATCGACGATCGGCTGGAACGCCATGGTGATCGCCATCCCGAGCGGTGCACCCGTCCGGCAGCCGCTGCATGCATCCGTCATTGCGAGTGGTGTCCTACGTGCCGGGTAAGCCGCGGTGATCGGTGAATGCATCATGCCCAGTCTTCCAATTTTCCCATTGCATTGCGCGGTAGAGCCGGTCCGAAGCGAAAGCTTTTCGGGCATTCGTAGTTGGCCAGGCGAGCAACCATGAGCTGCTCGATATGCGCCGACAGCTGCGCAAGATCGTAATCGGGTTTCGGAACAACGAATGCCTTCAACCGCCCATGCCCGTTTAGGCGAATGGCGACATCCGCGACGCCGTCCACCGTCCGCAGCGTGTCCGCCACCCGCCCGGGCCAGACATTATGTCCCCCGATTTGCACAGCTCCATCGCGCCGACCAAGCGGCCGCAGAGTGCGACTGCTGATGCGTTCGATGTGGTCGGGGAAGTCCCAGAACCGGCCGTGGCGGTCGACAAGTCTCCAGTCCTCGTCATCATGTGTCGACAACTGCCAGCGAGGCAGCAGGTCATATCCGCTCGCCGGCACGTTGCGCATTGCAATACCGCTGGTTTCGGACGAGCCGTAAACGTCAACTAATCGTGTCAGCCCGGCCGCCAGCAGTCCTGTCGCAACACTTTCGTCCAAGGGCCCGGCCGAACTGACCCCTATGACATCTTTCGGAAAGCGAGGGGTTATGCGGAGTAGTGCCTGCCATTGCTCCGGTACCGCAATGACGAGGTCGCCGGCGGTGAGCCCAAGGGGGGCACCGATCGCCCGCGCCACGACCGGAACCCCCAACGCGTCGGGTAACAGGGCGGTCCAGATGATCCCATACAGATGATGTGCAGGTACCATCGCAACTACCCGGCGTCGCCCGGTAAACTGCGTTGCCAGGAATGCGGCCTCATCGATCAAGTCGGCGATGTCGTGCACACACGGACGCGGGCTACCGGTCGATCCAGAGGTCGCTACCGTCATCCGCCCATCGCCTTTGGAGTGAGCGTAGATAACCCAATCAACCCAGGCACCTACCGTTCTTGGCGGATCATCGCTCAACAAGCTGTCGTCGAGATCGAACGCCTCTGCCAACGCGCCTAGCGCACCAAGCTGCTCCATGGAGTCCAGACCTAGTCCGTCGTCGCCAATCAATGTCGAGCTCGGCCACTCCACCTTGCCCGCAGCCGGATGGTCCGTACCGCGCTGACGGCGTAACTCCGCCGCGACAACGGCACACACGATCCGATGCACGGCTGAACGTTGAAGGCGGTCCTCAGTCACGCTGGCTGGGGTTCAGCAAAGACCCGGTTCCGACCTGCGTGCTTCGCAGCGTAGAGACGCTTATCAGCCAGGGCGATAAGGGCTTCGATTGACCCCTCGGTCTCGTCGAGGGTCGCACAGGCCAGACTGGCCGTTACCCGCAGAGTGCCCGATGGAATCTCAACGACGACATCGGCGATCGCTACGCGAAGCCGCTCAGCAAGCTCCATGGCTTGATCACGATCGTAGCGTGGAAGCAGGACCCCAAATTCCTCGCCCCCCAACCGTGCAAAAATACCGCGTGGTGGCAAAAGCGAGATGCACGCCTCGGTAACTTGACAAAGAAGTTTATCACCCACCGGGTGACCGTGCGTGTCGTTGACCGACTTGAAGTGATCGAGATCGAGTACGACAAGTGACAGCGACTGACGAAGTTCGCGCCAGCTTTCGTGTTCGCGAGCCATCGCCTGACTGAAATGCCGTCGATTTGCCGCGCCGGTGAGATGGTCGCATGTCAGGAGACGGCGCACGTCTTCGCTCGCAGCGTCGCGACGCGGTACGTCACGCAGCACAACCGAAAACCGGGGTAAGGTCGCGTTGTCACGTGCCGACCGAGCGACGACGAGACGCTGACACCAGTAGCGCTCGCCATCGGCGCGTTGCTGCCACCCTTCCTGAAGATGCCAGCCCTCACGAACTGCGATCGCCAGCTGTTCGTCCAGACGCAGATCGCCGCCAGGCAGATCGGTGCTGAGGACATCGGCGAGATTGTGACCGGTAACGTCGGCCGGCTCATACCCGGTCTGCCGGGCAAAGCAGGTGTCGGCTGCTGCGATTTGGCCGTCTGGCGTGATCGTCAGCGCAGCATAGCCGTTGACGCCGTCGAGCAGCGTCGCGAACCAGGTATCAGCCTGCCGCAGTCGGTTTTCCTGAACAACTTGGTGGCTAATATCGGTGAGGGTTGCCATAAATCGATCCGCGGCGAGCTTGACGAGCGTACAGGCGAGGACCTTTGGCGTGGCACCGCTCTTACCCGGCCCGAGGTCGACGAAGATGCGGTGGCCGTCGCAGACGCGTCCCGTAGGCAGTGCAAAGGCTTCTGCCAAGGTTCGCAGTTCCGGGGCGTGATGTTCGAACGCCGAGAACAGATTGCTGACCCCACGCGAGCCCGCCAACGGCATCAGATGCTGCATCGCGTGCGGATTCATCAAGCCGATCTCGCCAGCTGCGTCGCATTCGATCAGGCCGATGGGACAGGCATATAGAAATTCGAGGAGCTCCTCCTCGCCCGACGTATCGGTCATTCGGCTCGCCTTCAGCGTTCAATGAGTATGTAGCGGCGCGGCGTTTTCGCGGTCGCGAGCAGCCGCAAGCGCACCTTGGTCGGCCGCATTCGAAGCGTCAGGACGTACGGGAAGACGTCATCGAGTTCCGGTTCATCTTCGAACCGCTGCGCCACCATGAAATTGTTCATGCACTGTGCGACCGCGTCAAAGAACGGCACTCCCATCACGGTGGCCGGATCCAGCCCCGACATACGGGCCTCGGTCGCGTTATAGACCTGCACGATCGTGTTAGCTTCAAAGCCTACAACGCCGAACGGCAGCGCATCACGGTCCGCTGTGCTCATCGTCTCAAGGTCGTGCAGTGCGACCATTTCAAAACTCACATCTGGTGATGACACGATTGGTAGCTCCCTCAGCGTGGCCTAATGCCTTAAAATGCTTAACTATTTGATAGATCCGCAACGTCTAAGGTTCGCTCGGCCAACGCATGCTTGCCCAGTATCTCGAAAAACCTGTTCGGATCGTTAGGCGGCACAAGGCATCGAACGAGCAGCCTTTCGCCGTTCTGAAAGCCAGGCGACAAACCGGGCGGCTTCCATCGGCCGGGCGAACCAGAAGCCCTGGGCTTCTTCGCAGGCAAGCTCTTTCAGAATGGCTGCCGCCTCGCCGGTCTCGATACCTTCTGCTACGACGCGATAGCCCAGCCTATGCGCCAAGCTGATCATTGTTTCCACGAGGACGAAGTCGGAACCTGTCGCCTCGGTTAGGTCGCGTATGAACGTCTGATCGATCTTGACGATCTGTGCTGGCAGACGTTGCAGATAGGCCAAACTGCTTTGTCCGGTACCGAAGTCGTCGATAGCAAGGCCGACACCTGCGTCCTTAAGACTCTGCAACACGTCTAGAGCCTGATCTGGATGATCCATGATCGCGCTTTCGGTAAGCTCGATCTCCAAATCGCCAAACGACAGCTCGCGGGCGGTCAGTCCAGTTGTAATCCTCTCGCAAAGGTCAGCTTCGCTTAGGTTGGCGGCTGAGATATTGGCAGATAGCGTGATCGCCAGCCCACCACGCTTCCACGCCGCCAACTGGTCCATTGCCGTATCAAGAACCCATTGGGTGGTCGGTCGGGCTAGCGACGTCTGTTCGATGATCGGAATGAATTCGCCGGGCGACACGTCGCCCAAAAGCGGATGGTGCCATCGCAGTAGCGCTTCTGCACCGATACAGTCGCCTGTGGAAAGATTGATCCGAGGCTGGTAAACGAGCCGAAGTTGATCCCCTGCCTCGAGTGCTGCGCCAAAGTCTTGTAACAGGCCATATTGGCGGCGATGCGCGGTATCGCGTGCTGGTGAATACAGCGCTATTGATCCCTCCGTATCCCTTGCATCCTGAGCAGCACTCGTAGCCCCTCGGATAAGGTCGTCGGCCGATACCGAACCGGCGGCAAAGGATCGGACGCCAATAGCTACGTTTGTCACAAAACGGACTGATGATGAAGCTCGCATGGTTTCAAGACCAGTACGCAAGAGCTCGATATATTCTGACTGCTCAACTCCCGATGGCGAGATGAATGCGAATTGTGCGGTGCCGATCTGGTAGGCGCTTCGATCCGGCCCGAGTGCCGCGCGCAATGCCTGGGCGCCCTCATGAACCATCCGATCGACGCGAGCCGCTCCCATGGCACGCGTAATTCTGCTGATCTGATCTTCGCGGGCTAAATCCACCACGACGGCGAAGTACTGCTCTCCCGCATGGTCTCGCCCCAGGTCTATCAGATCTTCGCGAAACTGGTTTCTCGTGGGCATTCCGCTGACGGGATCGATCCGGCCGAAAGCATGCTGCAGCTTGATTTGCGACATGACCATGGCGGCAAGGTCAGTGAGAGCGGCAAGTTCAGCGGATGACGCTTTGCGAGGTTCGGTACCCAATACGCATAATGCGCCGAGCCCATACCCGTCATTGGTCACTAGTGGGGCGCCAGCGTAGAAGCGGGTACCAGCACGACCTAGTGGACTTTCGGCATAATCCGAGTCCTCAAGAAAGTCCTCAATAACCAATAATCGTGTCGTCTCCGTAACCTCCGCGCACGGTGCTCCGGCTCTGGGAATGCTGTAATGATCGACGCCCACTCGCGACTTGAACCATTGCCGATCGTGATCGGTCAGCGATACGGCCGCGACCGGCAAGCCGAAGATCTGGCTCGCCATCCGGGTTATACGATCAAAACTTTCGCTTGCTGGGGTATCCAGCAGTTTTAGCTGATGCAGCGCGTCCAGGCGGGACGTTTCATGGTGGTTGCGCACACGAACTCCTTCGCATTTGCGCTTATAATCAAAACCTTAACGGTTCTAAACCTGCCTCACTGCGTCAGGTTAACTTATGTCGTGTTAAGTATGGATAGTGGGCCATCGACCGCCGCTGTCATTCCGCGTTGATAGATGATGGTTTGTGCCTGACCTGAGTATGCGATCGCCTATGCCATAAGCCTAGCTACGCGACGGTGGCCAACACGGCGCGGGAACGCCCCGTCAGCTTTGCGTCGTACAAAGCCCTGTCAGCCTCTAACATTAAGGCCGACAGATCGCACGGCGCACCCGATCTAATGGAGATGCCGACGCTCGCGGCAACTGTAACGTTGGTGTTGTTCAAGAGGAATGGTGTGCAGGATAATGTATCAATCAAGCGCTGCGCAGTTTGACAGGCCTCGTCAGGAGTCATCTGATCGGCAAAAACGATAAACTCGTCGCCTCCGATTCTAGCGACAACGTCCGTCGCCGGTGTTACCTGTCTCATCAACTGGCTTACCTTGACCAGCAGTTGATCACCAGCCGCATGACCAAGAGTGTCATTGATCGCCTTGAAGCCGTCGAGGTCGATATAAAAAAGAGTGGCTCCGCTATTTGTGCCGTCTGTACGACGGGTAATGACGTCCTCAAGACCGGCACGATTCAGTAGGCCGGTAAGCGTGTCCTGTCGCGCGCGACGTCCGTTCTCACGCTCCGACCGCATCGTCTGAACGAGCATCGCATTCAGCCGATAGGCGGCATGCGTCATCGCATAGATATACATCGGAATCTGCAGAGCGGTCGCGAACATGATGAGTTCACGGGACATAACTCCAGCGATGGCGCAAGGCCCAAGGCTCAGCGTGATCATGACCATCACGAGCCGAGGTGCTGAAAAGTTGCGAAACGCCACCCCTCCGGTCATGGCCGCGGCGGACAGCATCACGAGGGTGGCAGCGAGCCAGTCCCCGCTCAGAAGAGTTATGAAGCAACCATAACCTACTGATCCTGCCCAACACACGGCAGCCAATATGTAGAGATCGATATGAGCCCTTTTGCCGCTCTGCGCGGCGCGAGATCCTTTGACAAGCAGCGGCAATCGCAGAGCGGCCAGTCCTATTTCCAGCGCTGCCCAAATCAAGAAAGGTGGTGTCGGTATTCGTAACGCCACGATCGAGGAGACGAGGATCGTGTTGAATACCCCGCCTAAAAAGATCGGGAGTGACCCGTACAATCCTTGAACCAGGGATGGACGAATCTCAGCTGGAACCACACCAGCACACTCGACCAGCCAACGCGTGACGGTCCAGCGCGGCAGCACACCATCGTCCTGTCGCATCTACTTCACTCCCGGGCACCCCCCCCCGGGAGCTCACGAGGTAAATGCCGTTTCGGGGTTAAATTTCAGTCAATCCGGATTGACGTGTATAGCACGAAGACCTCTGCATCTAGGCGTGAACGCCGAAATGAATGCACGGCAGAAGTTGGGCGACGCAGGAGGTGCACAAAGCGTCTGGTTTTGGGTCGGCGTCACATACAACAAGCAGCTGCACACTGGTCCTCTGCAGCGGAACGTTGCCGTCTTTCAGATAGGTGCAAAATGTCTTCTAGGAGCGCAGCGGTAAGGGTTTCCCCTTGTGCCCTGGCGAGATGAAGCGCCCATCGTATTGCCGAATGCAACGAGATCAGATTCTGGCTCTCTGAAGGCGCTTTGACATCGGAGGCCTCTGCAGCCTGAGGTTGTGGCGATGTTCCGCTCTTCGTCGAGACTGAGGTGCTGACATGCAATTCGAAAACTTTCGCACGCGATTGTGGACGAACGAACCGACCGCCGATCGATGCCATCAAGCGAGCCGATATTTCCATTCCCAAGCCTCCCCTTTTGGGGTTGTGAGGGTCTGGAAAAGGAAGGCCGTCATCATCCACCAGAACAATGACATTTCCCTCAGCGTCTGCCTTTTGCGTGACGAGGATGTAGCCATTCTTGCCATCCTCGAACGCGTGTTTGATCGCGTTCGTGGCAAGCTCATTCACGACCAGCGCAATCGTTGTGATTTGCGTTGGGGACAGTGCAACGGCGTCCTGTTCGACCTTGAGCGCTACGAGGATCGATCGAGGCTCAGCCTGTGACTGCAGCGCCGTGCACACCTGCTGCAGGGCAAGGGCCAGCGTTGGCTGGTTATTACGAAACAGCTCGCTTCGGGCTTGCGCCAGAATGGATACGCGCTGCGTAGCATCTGTGAGTATCTGTCGGGCCTCTTGTGATGACGCACGCCGACTCTGTAGTGCCAGCAAGCCAATCACCATCTGGAGATCATTGCTGCCGCGATGAATCGTTTCTTGAAGGAGTAGGCCAAGCTGCGTGTCGGCGGGACCGCTAGCCGATTGTTCGGTCTCCATAATATTTGTCCTTGCCCCGACCCTGATACGGCTTGAGACATACCGACTTTATGAAGCTGAAACATCTGCGCTGCCGACACTGTGCGATAGACAACAAAGCGCTGATTATTCCGCGAATTCATTCATAGGCAAAAATCTTGGAAATATCGTTCACGACACATTTCAGACCGAATTACTGAAGCGACCCGGAGAAGTGTGGCCTATCCCACACTTCTCATAGGTAAAGTTTCTTGGCCGTGAAAACGTGTAGGGGCTTACAATCGCTTGCCACTCTCAGGGCGCAGGCGGCTGAAAGATTCGACGCACTTTCGCCCCAAAAAGAGGGGCGATCATGTCGCATCCAGATGCCGTTTATACCAAAA
Organism: Sphingomonas sp. CFBP 13733; assembly: GCF_014841795.1. NCBI lineage: Bacteria > Pseudomonadati > Pseudomonadota > Alphaproteobacteria > Sphingomonadales > Sphingomonadaceae > Sphingomonas > Sphingomonas sp. CFBP 13733. Next base: position 26,647 of record NZ_JACYUP010000014.1, on the reverse strand, counting down.
ACATTCTGCTAAGCGCGCTGTCGGCGGATGATCTGGCATTATTGCAGCCACATTTCACGAGGCACGACATTCGGCGCGAAGACGTGCTCGTAAAGGCAAATGCGCCGATTGAACACGTCTATTTTCTTGAATCTGGCGTCGCTTCGATCGTTGCTACGATGTCCCCCAGTCGCCCGACAGAGGTGGGAATATTCGGTCGCGACGGGGTTTCTGCGACATGCCTTTTATTAGGTAGCGATCGAAGCCCTCATCAGACCTTCATTCAGGTAGGTGGCGGTACCGCCCTACGGATCGATGCCGAGCTCTATCTTGCGGCGGTTCGTCGGAGCGAAACGCTTCGAACAACCCTTTTGCGCTACGTACAGTCTATGCTCGTTCAAGCGGCGCAGAGTACCGCTACAAATGCCTATCACCGTATCGAGTCCCGTCTGGCTCGTTGGTTGCTCATGTGCCATGACCGCGTCGACGGCGATGAAATCGCGCTCACGCATGACTTTATTGGGATGATGATTGCGGCGGAACGAAGTGGAGTGACTGTCAGCCTCCATATCCTTGAAGGTGCCGGCATGATTTACTCGAAGCGAGGTCGCGTAATAATTCGTGACCGCGAGGCGCTGGAAGAGTTGGCTGGTGATAGCTATGGGGTTCCAGAGGCTGAATACCGTCATCTGATCGCACCACTAGGCCGATCCTATGCCGATGCGACCACCCGGAATATCGTAGATCCTGACATGGAATCTAAATAGTATAAGAATCTGATTGTAGCGTTATGAATAATTTAAGTGACTGCTAGTGCCGGCGAAAACTTTCACGCATCTCCGGCTAGAATTCTGTCTTGGGACAATTCGCAATTTCAAAGGCATGTGCGAGCAGCGCAGCTACCAAGCTATCGCCTCGTGCATCGGCGAGTTGCAGGGCATGCGCGATTGCAAGGCAGAGTGTATCGTCCGACGTATCAGAGGCATTGGAGGGCATAATCGACTCCGGACAATGGCGACCGCACGCAGGCTTATTAAACTCGCATTCGTCGACGGAGTTCAGGCTGTCTCGTCGCCGACATCAATTTCGGCTCTCGAGGGCTTGGACAGATAGCGTCGCAGCCGGTCGACCGCTTCGCCTGTCAGCAGCACGTCATCACCGTCTGACCTAGCCTCGATTTGTTTATCTTTGACGAGATGAGCAATCCAGCGTCGACCGGCAGCTGGGCTTGCGTGAGACAGTTCGCACAATCGCACTTCCGACATTGTTTGATTTTTTTCGAGCGCGACGAACAAGTGGAGGAGCATATTCCACGCAAACTCGTCGAATATCTCACTTGGAAACAGACCGTATCGACGGTCTCGTTCGGATAGCAGGCGCTCTGCCTCATGGGCGCGAGTATTGTCGCCTTTCATGCCGGGTCCTCAATCGTAGCGGGTCAATAGGAGGTAGCATCGTGAGCGATCGAGACAGCTTGGTATTGGATGCCGACCGTCGTCGATTACGACTTAGCTTTCCTGTCTTCATCCGCAACATTTCGTTGGCGGTCTGTGTGATACCCCACATTTCCTTACAGGAACAAACTAGTACTTGACGGCAGTATCTTGGAGGAAGCGCATCGGCGATCGACGGCAGAGGCAGTCTGACGGTGACTGCCTAGGTCTTGGATAAAGCTCAGAAAGCATCAAGATGAATGGGTGTCTGAAGTTGGAGAGCCGCAAAGGGGGCGCGAATGTCTGGGTATGGGTCTGGCGGATTGAGATCTACCGGTTGATAATTGCAGTGTCCGGCATCAGCCAACAGCCAACAGCTATTTGCGGTTCAACGCTCGCTTGGCTTCGAACACGGCATCTGCGGCCTGGCCGCCAACCCGGTCCACGTCGCGGTTAAACTGATCGACGACACGCGGAGCCGTCAGACCGTCGAGTCCCTTGCGCAGTAGACGCTGATACTCCTGCCGAGAGTTGGCCTTGGCAAATGTCCGAGCCTTGAATTCTGAGAGTGCGGCTTCAAATTTGAGACGATCTTTCGGACCAAGGTCAGCCTTTGCCGCACGTAGCGTCTGATCAAAGGTTGTGGCGCTGCTCCCGTCGATAACGGTCGGAGCGCTCGCGCCGACGCCGCAGGCAGAGACGAGGAAGCACGCGGATAGCAGGATCAGGGGGCGCATATGATTACTCCTTGTATGCGAACTATGGCGGCGGGGCATTTTGGACCAGCGCAATCAAGTGCAGTTGTCACGCTTTGCCTCTTGTCGCGCGATAGCGACCATTCATTTGCATGACGTAATTACCGAATGACCACGACCTTGGCGCCGGCATCGCCGGCGATATCCTTCCAGGCCTTGTCCGCGGTATAGGCCGGCGCGCCGACGCGTTTGGCAAGCGCCAGGCAAAAGCGATCGCCCAACGACAGCCCGGCGGATGCAGTCACCGATCGCAGGCCCCCAGCCTCCCACGCCAGCGCATCGTCGGCTGGCACGACTATATAGGGGAGGGCACCCAGCATGGCCTGGATGTCTTCAAGCGGCGCGCCGAGATGGCCGAAGTGACTGATCACCTCGGCCTGATTGACCGCGCAGACCGATGCGTCCGCAATCACGCCGGCAACCTTGCTGGCGCCGCGCTCACCTTTGAGGAGCGCGAGGATCGCGGAGGCATCGAGCACGACATGGGTCATTCGCCGCTCTCAACGTGTCGCGAGGCAAGGAAGGCATCAACCGAGGCCTCGGGATGCTGCGCATACTGCTTGGCGATCGCCTGCGCCTTGGCCACCGCCTGATCGACGGTACGCAGGATGACACCCTCTGGCGTTTCTTCAACCAACACCGCGCCTCCACCTTCTAGGCCAAGCCGTTTGCGAATGCCCACGGGTAGGCTCATGCGGCCGTTAGACGTAATATTTACTTGAAGGGTCATGGGGAACCATCGGTCAAAAGTGGCATCGCCAGGAAATGATACCACAACCAAGATACAAGGGGGAGGGGGCTTCTCAGTGCCTAATCAATCCAGGATGCCATAATAGTTACTAGCGATAATTGGTATTCCCACTAGCAATTGGGGGCGTTACAGCCGGGCGATCGAAACGACAAAACCGGGTAGAAAAATGCGGCGATGACACATCGAAGGGACGTGGACGGATTGGCGCGACGATCGGCGATCAGCCCGACGCCCTGGCGGTCCGGCTTGGCTTTGACCGCCGCGTCGACGTCGCCGGTGACAGTGTCATGATCGACGATGATGGTCCCGATCTGTCAGACGGGCCGGCGATCGTGCCGCAGTCCGACGACCATGCGCTGCAGCCCTGGCTTCCTGATCTCACCTATGACGATCAGTCGCGCGTCGATGACTTCATCACCCGCGCCTCGGCCACCGCTACCTTGCGCGCCTACCGGTCCGACTGGCGGCTTTTTTGTACGTGGTGCGACACACGCGGCTATCGCGCGCTGCCCGCAACACCCGCCATTGTTGCAGCGTTCCTGAGCGAACTCGCGACGACCGGCAGCGCCTTTTCAAGCGGACGTGCCTTGTCAAAGGCCTCGATCGGCCGGCGCCTGGCGGCGATCGTCTTTGCCCACCGTGCGGCCGAGCTTGAACCGCCCACCACTCAGGCCGGCGCCGCGGCGCTCGACAAGGTCATGCGCGGGATCCGTAATACCAAGCGTGGTGAGCGGCCGGCCAAGAAGCGGCCTGCCGACGGTGATGTGCTGCGCGATATGATGCGGACGATTACCGGCACGACCCTGCAGGACTACCGCGACCGCGCGCTGCTCAGCCTCGGCATGATGGGTGCGTTTCGCCGCTCCGAGCTCGTTGCGATCGAGGTCGCGCATATTGCTGAGGATCCGCGCGGCCTGATCATTCATATTCCTGTGTCCAAAGGCGACCAGGAGGGCAGGGGGCAATCCGTTGCCATTCTCGACGGTCGGCGCATGGAGCCGGTACGGCATTATCGTGCATGGTTGGAGGCGGCAGAGATCACCAGCGGTCCGGTCTTTCGGCGGCTGACGCCGCACGGTCGCGTGACGGCGCATGCGATCAGCCCGCAAACTGTGGCCCTTGTCGTCAAGGCACGCGCCGCTGCGGCCGGCTATGATCCAACGCTCTTTGCCGGCCACAGCCTGCGCGCCGGGTTCCTGACCGAGGCGGGGCGGCAGGGCGCCAATCTGTTCAAAATGAAGGAGCAGAGCCGCCACAAGTCGCTCGAGATGCTCAGCGAATATGTGCGCGATCAGGAGGCCTTTTGGAACCACGCGGGCGAGGGGTTCGCTTAAGCGGCGTTGGAGACGGTGCAGCTTGGACACAGCAGGCATCGGCCTGATCCATAGTGGCGACGCTGTACCATTTAAAGGGCTAGTTAGCGCCGAAGCCCTACCGTCGCGGTATAGCCACCAGTGTGCTCGTGCTTTCGGGCACGCCTAGGCATTCGCCGGCACCCCTGTATTCAACCGGAGAATGTCCCGTCGCCGCGCGAAGTCCGTGGATCGGGGCTAAGATGGCAGCATCCCCCACAATTAAGGGGAGGCCTTTATGCCCAAAACGCCTCCTTTGCGAGAAGAGTGGCGTTCCTGCAGACAACAGATAGCTTGATAGCGGGTAAAGTCATCATACAGAACGGACGTGGACTACGCTTAGCCTGTCGGAAAACCCGCGCAGGCCGATTGCCGTACATGCTGGCAATCCGACAGGGATTGTCGTGCAGCCGCGATGAGGAGATGCGAGCACTCGTTTGGGTCGCACGGTCGGGAGACGGCAATTATGTGTTTTCCGACGAGGCGTAGTGGGCAGTCGGCGCTCAAACGCGGCCAAGCCAAATTTGCCGGATTGTGTTGAAAAAGTGGGGGCGGCTCCGAGCACGCGCGTAGTTTAAAATACAGTCGAGCGTGCGCGGCGCTTCAGGCGAGTGCTATATGCTGATGGCAACGTATAAGATGGCCGTGGCATTTGCGCTGCACTTCTTTTGACTTCGTAGCCCGTCAAACAGTCGCCTGACTTGTTACTAACGACTTACAACTTCAGAGCATAACTGATGGGCTGATGGGCTGTAGTGCTAGACGGTATACATATATTACATATGCAATAGTGCATACTTAAATCGGTGATCTACGTACTTTTAATACAATAGCCCTACCTCGTTGAATTGAGTAGTTGTTCTGAGGTTGAAACCCTTAGTCTGTATCCCTTTCCTCGAACCGTTTCTATCAAGTCATTGCGACCGCGAGTTAAAATCTTTTTGCGAAGGCGGCTTATGAAAACGTCAAGAGATCGTTCTTCGAGGACTTGGTTTATGTCAGCCATTAGCCCCATCAGGCTGGATCGATCTTTGATAACCCCAGGTTCGGAAAATAACGCATTTAGTATCAAATACTCTGAATGAGTTAGCGATGTAACCTCACCGGATGCAGAGTATAACTGACGTCTATTCCTATCCAAGGTCCAGCCTAAAAACGTCGCTTCTGGTAAATGGTTGTCTGGTTTATTCACGACCACGTTGAGGTGATTCGCCTGGCCAAAACGGCGGCGAAAAAGAGCGCGCACCCGCGCCTTAATTTCGCGAGGTCCACATGATAGTGCGATGCAGTCATCTGCACCAATCTCTAGTAATATAACCCGATCAATTTCCTCGTCTGTGTCAGACCTAATAATAAGGTAAGGTGGTTTTTTAAGTGAAGAGACAGACTGGACGATAGATATAGCATCAATATCGGGAAGGCTTGAATTGATAATCACAAGATCTGTATTCGACGCGAGCAACGAGTCGATTAAAATCTTGCCAGTGTCTACCAAGGATAGATCGTACAGTGCGTCTGGCATCCATTTACGGACATCAGCAGCCAAGCTAGGATCGCCCGCAACAACAACCTTTGGTTTGCCATTGATATCAATTGGGGAGGATCTCATCTCTACCTTATGCATTGAAGACTATCATCTGTCACAGGTCGCACCTAGCTCGCCGCTATCAACGATAGTATCTATGCGAAAAAAGAATATTATCATCTAAGGATATATTTACAGTATATCTGGCGAAGAGCATGTTCTCGTTCGGTCGAACTCGCGAGATGATAATGAAGCCGCTTCAACAAGCGGCTTCATTATCATGACTGCAAGTTAGAACTTGAATTCAGCGCCGGCGTAAAAGAATCTTCCGACATTCGGATAGATAGATGACGTGGCACCACTAGTGAAATTTTCATTTCCTGCGAGCTCGTACGGAGGAAGCTCATTGCTTATGTTGTCTACGCCGAAATAGAAGCGATACTTCTCGGTGACGTTTAAACCAACTCTCATGTTGTGGTACACGACTGGATCATAGTTTACAAATGGTCGTGCGTCCGGATTGAGGGCTGGTCTACCTTGCGATGGAAAGAAGGTTTCATATGACAAGCCGGACACGATCTGCTTGCCAACATAACGCGCATTATAGCTGAGATCCAAAATGCCGAACTGGCCGCCAAGCGTCACCTGACCCTGCCAACGCGGATCGCCGAGACGGCCGTCGATACGGTCGAAACGATCGGGCTGGGTTATATAACTATATTCTTGACGATTCATAATGTGACTAACCAGGACACGAGCGTTCAAACGTAGATCGTCGCGAAGTCTCTTGGTGTAGGCGACATCGAAATCGATGCCACGCGTCCGAAGCTGCGCAAAGTTAAATGGCTGGTTCAAAAAACCTGTTCCGTTGCCCGATACAGCGAACGGGAACTGCGTCACACCCAGCGTTCGGTTGGTCTGGCCATTGAAGGTTAGGTTCTGGATTTGATCAGTGCTGGTGCGGCGAAAAACTGCATCGCAGAATGGGTTGTCCAATCCGGTAGGATCGTCATAGCAGCGGTCGATGATTGCCTGACCCGTTAGGCCGGAGATTACGTTTTTTACCCGTATATTGTAATAGTCAACCGAGATTGCCAGGCCTCGAACAGCAAGCGGGGCGAAAGTTCCTCCAACCGTAAAGCTGTTGCCGACTTCCGGAAGCAGATCTGGATTGCCTTGGTTTATGCCTGCAACGCCTCCTGCAGGCTGATTTGTCCAAGGTCGGGTCAGGCTAACTCCGGAAGCAGGGTCTGTGAACGTGATGGTTGTCGGGATGCCTGCTGCTGCACAGTTTTGCGCCCGATTGGGATTGCTGGTGATGTTATTTGACGAATTGGTTCCGCCCGGCTGGTCGCAGGGGTCGGTCAAACCATTCTGAAACGTTTGGGAAGCTGTCGCGAACAGATTGCTCAAATTCGGAGCACGAACCGATCGCGAGTAACTTGCGCGGAATCGCAAATCACGAATAGGTGCCCAAACACCACCCAAGTTCCACGCGTTTACAGATCCAGTATTGCCTCCATAATCCGAGATACGGCCTGCCGCCTCGAACGTCAGCTCGTTGATTAAAGGTAGCGTGAAGTCGCCACCGACAAGAGGTACCCGGAGTTCTCCGAAAACCTCCTTAATCTCGACGGCAGGTGGATCGAACGTTGCTGCCGGATTTAGAAAGGTGCGGCCAGACTGAGTGATCGCATCCTGACGCGACTGCGCGTCTTCGCGCCGATACTCCCCACCAACGGAAAAGCCGATCGGCCCGGCCGGAAGACTAAATAACCCACGGAGATCACCAGCTACGAAGGCCGTTGCGTTTATCTGTTCCGCCCACTGATTACGCGTTGACTCGTGTAGCACGTAGTTGAGTGCGCGCTGATCAAATTGGCCCTGCCCAAATAGGTTAAGCGGAATACAGTTGGGGTCGGCATTCCCCGTGGCGACGTTAGCGTTTACGCCACATACAACTCGTTGCCCCTGCGAGTTCAGCACAAAGTTTGATCCAGCGAAGCCTGTAGGTGCCAAGGCAGCGTTAGCTGCGCGATTAAACTCTGCCACAAGCACATTGCCGCCTGTGCGGTAGAAGTTCTCTGTGCGTCCGTAGTTTCCTGCAATCTCGTAGCGAATGTTTCCTTCAGAGAAGATTTCACCGCCGACGCCGATGACGCCCCGATACGTCTTCCGTGTATGAAACTCGGCCCGGGTACCAAGGTCGTTATTGAACCGGTTAAGCGTGAAACTAGTCTGGCTGGCTGGCAAGATCTGGTTCAGCGTAGCGGTCGCAGCTGGGCTTAGGAACGGATTTGTACGGCTGAACGAAGCAGACAATGTGCCGCCGGTGAAGGAGGGCTGGACGCTCTGCTGCTCCACCTTCACCTGTGCGAACTGAAACTCTGCGAATGGTTTGAAAGCTGACGAAAAGTTGCCCGTGAGTAGCATGTTAGCAATAAAGCGATTTTGCGAAGGCAGTAGCTGTGCGCCTTCAACACCCGTAGCATTCCCCCCGAACAATATACCGCCACCGATGGCACGGTTGTCCGTCAAACCGGTGGTCGACGGAGAATCCCGCAACAGCGATCCGTCTGGTTGGAAATTATAGAAATACGACAGTGGGTTACCTTGGGGATCGCTTTGCCCGGTGCAGACCAGCCCACGTTGTGCAGCATTGGCTGGCGTAGCGCCGATTGGGCAACTGGTGATGACGGTACCGCCAATCGAACGATTAGCAAATTTGCTGCCTCGAGGGACGAAGGTCGTATTCGGAATACCGTCAAAGTTGCGGTTGGGCGCGGTTGTGATCTGAGTGGTTACAAATGCCGGTGTGCCATCATACGCCCCCAGGTAGCTACGGTCAGCGAAGAGAACCGATTCCGCATGGCTATACTCGGCCGACACCGTCAGATTGACTTTGTCATCGAGAAAGTTTGCGCCAGTGATGCCGCTGACTAGATAGGTTCCGCGATCGCCATAGCCCGTCGCGCCACCTTGAGCACGAAGTCGCGTACCCTCAAAATCCCGCTTAAGAACTAAGTTGACGACGCCTGCAATCGCATCGGAACCGTAGATCGCTGACTGACCTCCGGTGACTGTATCTACGCGTTCCACAAGATCGAACGGAATAGTGCTGACATCTGGCGTATAGGCGCCAGGAACCGCGGACACGACTCGACGACCGTTTACAAGAACCAGCGTTCGCGCCGCACCCAAACCACGCAAATCTAGCAGACTGACGCCAGCAGTGCCAATGAAGCCTGTCGAATTGGCTTGGCTCGAAGTGGCACGCAATTGGGGCAGTTGGTTCAGTGCATCGCCAAGCGAGACATCGCCTCGTACACCAATGACCTCAGCCGCAGATAGACTGGTGATCGGGATCGCCGCATCAATGGTGTTGCGAACGGGGATACGCGATCCCGTAACAACGATGTCATTTGCTTCGTCGCCCGCTGCGGCCTGCTCCGATGCAGGAAGAGCATCGTCAGGAACCGGCGCTGTCGTGGAAACGGGCGATTGGGTACGCGGAACATTGGAGGTCTGAACCAAGACTTCAGGCTGAGCCTCAAGCGCCCAAGCCGGCGTCATGATAAACAACGACCCAACGAGCGCGGTTCCGTTGAGTAGATATGGCAATGTCATTGATTCCCCCTGTAATTCTCGACCCGATTTGGAGAAATCAGTACATCTTGCCTTTTACCGCAAGGGTGTTCCATTCCAGGTTACAAGTTTGTCATAAAGTGTTGTATTTATGTCACGCCCGATGCCGGTTGTAATAAAGTCTGTAGCTTATGGTACTTGGTTGGTCCCAGGGCCCGATCAGAAAATGGGACTGTTCAATGCCGCTACGACTAGCGAGGTTGAGCGGTTCCGACTGTCGTAAAAGGGGTCCCTTCTGCGACGGCAGCTTTCGGGTGGAGAAGCGGACAGTCGGCAGTCGCCCAATAGCGGACATAGTGGTCGATGGCTGGACGTCTGCGCAGCAAAATTGCTATTCTCCAGGAGGGGGAGACAATCTATGCGCCGCAATCACTTGTACACTATGTCGTCCGCGCTCTGCTTAGTAGCCTGCGGCGGGGGCGGGGGGAGCGAGGGTTCCATTCAGGTTGTTCCCGCGCCGGCACCCTCCACAACTCCCGCACCGATGCCAACCGCAACTCCAACTCCAACTCCGGCTCCAACTTTTACCTACGGCAGTTTTGACCTGTCGCAGAATCGGGTGTTCGCTGGACAGGTAGCGACGGTAACTACCGTGGAGCGCTATACTTCAGATACCGCGCCCTTTTACTCGGTCGAATCACAGCAAGCATCGTTGCAAACATCTCCCAGTACGTTGGAATTATCATATGACGCCAGCAAGTTGCTTGTGATCCGATTTGCCGGAGAAACGGCAGTTTTCAATCCGGCTGAAGTAAGCTTCACTAATGCTGATGGCGTTAAGTGGCAGCGAACGCGGACGGTCACAGCGCGGGGCGACGCGGCGACGTTCGCGCGGTTCCCGAATATGGAATACGTCTACATCGCTGAGCAGCAAGTCGACGAGGACGCACGTGAGCCAAATGCCGCTGCCGCATCTCGTGATACAATGCGCTATTTCCTGATCGGGGAGCGTACACGAGACGGCGACATTCCTCTGTCAGGAACCACAAATTACGCCGTGGACCTCAATACAACGCGTGTTGGGCGTAATCGCGGTGGTGGCTTTAGTGTTTTTGGTGACGTCGCCTTGGCCGTTGATCACGCTAATGGATCGGTCACCGCGCGATTGAGTGCCCAGCAAGGCAGTTATACCACGGGTACAACGCCGGAGACGGCAACCTTGGTCTTCAGTGGCATAATATCCGCGAACGGGATTAGCGGCGCGATCACTAGCCCCGATAGCAGCTATACGGGCGTCTTTACCGGCAATCTTTTCGGGCCCCGTGGGATTGAGGCCGGGATGGTTTTTACCCTTACCCGTCCCGATGGCGTCCGTGCGGCGGGCAGGCTTTTCGGCCGTCGCAGGTAGCCGCACCTTGGCCGCTGTCGCCCAATAGCGGACGCTCACGCGCTCTTTTTCTCGCCAGGTATCCGCTATAGCCTATCGAGAAAAGTGGGACATCGGCATGCACTATCCTTTGATGGACATCACAGATCGTATCCCCGAGCCGCCCAAATGTTGGCTGCGAGGCATTCCACGATACTGTGATTACCATCCGCACGTGGCAACCTTCGCCCTAACAAACTTGTTGGTGCGAATGCGCTGTGAAGGTTGTCAGCGTACATTCGATGTCGCCTTCGGAACAAGCGCAGTCTTGCAAAGTAATGTCGTAGAGCCGGTGCTGGGCTATCCACTTGACTCAACGACGGGCGCTACCATCAAAGAAGCGCACGACGACTCGCCATTCCATCTTGGGGAAGACGGCTTCAATTGCATCGGAAACTCGATGACGGCGGGGTGGGTCGCTATCCTACAGGTCTGGGAACGAAGCGGAGCGAAATGGAAGCGGAGATTTGACCTCGATGGCCCGTCACCCGACTGCTAGCCTCCATATCTTGACGCACGAACGTCGCTGTTAACGAACGGCAGCTTTCCACCAAACCCGATCGTTCCGCTTACCCCCAGATCCATCTCAATGATCAGGCACTTGCACGTATCACAGCAGCTAGACGGGCCGGCCCAGTTTAGTAGCTACGCTACTGTGCACCTGTTCCGCTGTGCGGGTGGACGAGGATATGATTGACGTCTAGCCTTGGTCCGAGTTCTCGGAGTCTTTAGCGATGCTGATAGCGCGTTGGTTAGTGGCATGCGGCCTGTTAGCCACCGCACCCCTGTCCGCCCAAGTTACGCCCCCTCCTGTCGCAAAAGAGACATCGGGGCGTGATATAGTTGTCACCGGCAGCCGTACTTTGGATCATAAGAGGCACGTCGACGAATGTCTTGCAACGCATTGCTCGCCTGACAGGGACATTGCCGCTACGCTTGCTCTCGCTCAAGCGCAGTTCGAAGCGGGGACATATGATGCGGCACGCGCATCCCTGTTGGCAGCAAGGCGTCGCAATGCACGGTTTGCAAAGCAATACCCGGTGGCGGTTGCTAACCTGCACCATGCTAATAGCGTGATGGCAGCGCATCTCGGCCTAGCCGACAGCGAGCTGTCCAGTGCTCTCGACACGATCAGCGCGATGAAGGCGGGCATGGCTGAAGACGATCCACGTGTGTTCCTGGAGCGGATCGAGCTTGGCGATGCCTATGCTCGCGCTGGCCGGTTTATAGGAAGCGAGAAGCAGTATGCAGGCATTGCCCGACGCGCTCACAAGCTCGGCCTCATTGAGATTGAGGGCCTTGCTCTTTTACGGGTAGCTACGCTCAAAACCCGCCTTGCCGAACAAAATTACACGGTTTTCGGCTTCGCAGCACGCCGGGCTATCGATGCGTTGATCGCGAGGCGCGAACCGGCGTTGCAGCCTTATCAAGTAGCCGGCCGGCAACTGAGTTTTCTGCTCGCTGCCCAGACGACCCCCGGGCCCGAGCTCGATCGCCTGATTGAACGATATCCAAGGCAACCCGCTGGAGCGCCTGCGTTGTTATTATACGCCCCCGCAGTTGCGCTGACCGCGTCTTCCCGGGGATCAGGTAACCGCTTCGCCCCGAACTCCAACCCTGCTGCCATGTTTAACACCGAAATGCCGCCGGTGGCGATGGGCAGCTATGTCGGACAATGGATCGATGTGGCCTTCGCGATCGGCACTGACGGGCGGATCAGTGACGCGCACATCTCGCGGCATGGCGATCATGTAGCGTTGAAAGGGGGGGGGGGCCGAGCAGGTGGTCTGTTCTGTATCGGTTCGTCGCTATGCCCCGCAAGTGCAGCCAAGCTATGGACGCGAACGCTATACCTTCACCGCGAACATGGTTGCGGTGACGGGGTCGCGCCTGATGGCCCGCGATCCAACCCCGCGCTTGGTTCGCGCGGATCTTGGCCCAGAGACAACTGCATCAATGACGGCGCCCAATCTCAAGCCGGCGTCCTGAAATCCTATTGCTCTTCATCCAACGATTTTTTCCGAAATGCGGCGCCGCTGAAGCACCCGGTTAGCTGAAGTTTTCACTCGGAAAGCCTAGCCGTCGTAGTCACGTCCGATTTGGCATTACGCGACGCAAGCCCACAAGTTTTGCATCGACCAAAAAACGACAGGAGCCGGCGCATCCGTTGATGGAAAAGCCGACGCATTTGGGACGCTCGTTCGATGATCGGTTTTTCTAGGTTCGCCCCCCCAGAAAGGTCAGTCCGCTTTCTACCAGGTCGCGACGTTCAGGCGCTCGTCGCGTGCCGACCGTGCTTGAAAGCCGAGTGGCAGCTATCGGGCGGCAAAGCTGCCAGTCCGCAAGCGCCCACTTGCCGCCAAAGGGCATCGGGTGCGATGATCCCAGAATGCGACGTTCGTTCACAATCATTGCAGGGGTCGCTGTGCTGGCAAGTGCAGGCGGCTGCTATCGCAAAGAAGCAGGCATTTGCCGGACGTCGCCACCGGAGCGGTCGGTAGACTATCAGCGTTGGGCGGATGCCGTCTCCGCTGCGCGATGCAAGCATTTCCGTCTGGAAGCTGCTCCGGCTGGGGGCCAAGCGACCGCTCCGAATGTCAGCTAGTCGGGATGTTTGATTCATACCTGCCGGACTGCAAACTACCATCTCGCGACATACCCGCCCGACCGCAGCCGCCCAAGGTCGGTCATTCGGGCTTTGCTTCCCCGATCTTGGAAGCAGACGCGAAAGCTGCTTATCTCGGCTTATGAACACCGCCGCCAAATTGATAGCCGCTGGATTGGTCGCTACCGGCATGTTCGCGCTTGGATACGACATCGGCGGCAGGGACGCGATGGCGGCCGAACGGAGCCTGGTTGATTGGAACGGGTCAGCTAAGCAGTCACAAGATGCGGTGAAGCGATGGGCCGCCAAAATACACGAGACCCAGAGCACGGTGAACTCGCTTTGGTATGCCCGGAACTTTGCATTTCCGAACAAAAACTGCGTGCAGCTTGTGCTAAAAGGCGGCGTTGGTGGTGAACCAATTTACTGCTACCGTTTCAACAGTTTCACGCCAATTGAAGAATATAGCGACGTGGAGTGAAGGGGCATGTCCCCTTTCGCGCCGCCCATCTTCAAAAGCGGTCGTTCCGCTTCCCACGAGGTCGCGACGTTCAGGCGCTGTCGTCGCGCCGACCGTTCCTCAAAGCCAACCGGCGGCCTTTGGGCGGTAAAGCACACGGGCTGCAAACGCCCACATCCGGAAGTTCAGGCTGGCGATCCGGGCGCCTGACAACGGCCATTCGTTAAGCGCGATCTTTCCCGTTTCTCCGCCTCGAACAGCCCATTTCGCGAAAGAGCAATCGGGAACAGATAGTGAGAAAGCAGGTGATCCGGACGACCGTTGGCGGGATCGTCCTGCGACTGTCCCGCTCTGGGTTCATTTGGAAGAAAGGCCGCGTCGTGCCGGCCACGCTGCCCATGCGAAAAACTCCAATTCTGTGACCGGCTTATCTGCTCGTTCATCTGCCATGCAGCGACAAACCGTTAGAAAATCAGGACCGGACGATTGCAGCGTGCCACATCGCCGGTTTCTAGAGAGATTGAAATGATCCTTACCAAACAGCCGTTCGCCCTTGTTGCCGCAGGTGCGATCGGACTGATGATGCCCGGTGTCGCCTTTGCGCAGCAACGAGGAACCGAAACACAGCGCACCGAGAATATGCAGGCGACGACTGCGCTTCATACCCGCATCGATGAGACCCAGGCTCGGATCGAGAACGCGCGGATCACGCATAAGATTGCGCGTGCGCGTGCGACGGCGTTGCAGCGTCAGATCGCGCAGACCCGGCAGAGCATGACCCGCCTCGGCAAGCAGCAGGGCTTCGTCAGCGCTGCGGAACTAGCCTCGTACAATCGTACGCTCGGCACGATCGACACCGAACTCGATCGGCGCGGCGTTGCGCGCAGCTACGGCAAGGACATGCTGCCTGCCGCACCTAGTGGCCGCCATTAAGCATACGGGACGGGAGCGGCCATGCCGTTCCCGTCTTTTCAATTCTACCAAGTCACTTCTGGATCAGATCGACCATGTTTCTGTCCAGCCGACAAAAATCGCACATTCCCGGAAAAGCATTCTTTTCGGGTAAGGCGGCAGCGTCAAGAGACGTCTGCTAACGACAACTGCCATTCCAATAGCGGACGGTCCGCTTTCCACCAAACCCGGCCATTCCTGATGCGAAAATCAAAAGTTTTGCATCACGCTAATTGGATCAGTCGTCTGCTATCTCAGCCGCACCAGCTAGTGGCATGGGGCTGGGACCAGGTGGCGGGCCCACAGGACACAGGCCATCGTCATCATCAGAATGGCCGGGACGACGACGCAGCAATGCCTCTCGACGCTGCAGAAGCTCTTTCTCCAGTGCCCTCTGTTCAGCTGTAGGTCTTGGACGCCCGATGAGGTCTTTGACTGGCATAACCTGTCCTCGTTCATGGTTGGTGCTTCACTAGTATAACGCACTTTGCCGGCCGGCCGAAGCGGGCACCGATGATGCGAAACTCACAAGATCTGCATCAGGCTCGAAGCCGCGGATGTAGATGTCAGCGCTGATTGGCAGACTTTGTCAGTGGTAATTGACACGCCACGACGACGCACGCGGTATTGAAGCGAAGGCGGATCGGGATTCGCGCATCCTTCTCGAAACTCGGCCTTCTGCACCAATCGAGAACAAGCGGGCTACCGCTGCGCGTCAGTGAGGCCGATCCGGTTTAATCTTGGTGAGCTGCCAGCCATTCGCTAAAGAGCGCGGTGGGGGCGAAAATGCGTAAGTTGATATTGATGGCGCTCGCAACGTTCGGGTGCGCGAGCCAGGCAGTGGCGCAACGCGCCGATCAGAACGCGGCGCGTGCGGCTGAGGATGCGTTCGGCGTGAGCTACGCCAACGAGTCTGTGGGGCTGTACGACGAAGAGGACGTGCGCGGCTTCTCGCCTATCGATGCCGGCAACGTCCGCATCGAAGGCCTGTATATCGATCAGCAGGCGGACCTCAGCTATCGCATTGTCGATAGCTCGATCATCCGTGTCGGTCTGACGGCGATCGACTACCCGTTTCCAGCACCGACCGGGATCGCCGACTTCCGCCTGCCCGATGCTCCCGACGCATTGGTCCTAAGCCCACGGCTGAACGCCGGCACCTTTGGCGACGCAAGCATCGAGTTCGACGTTCGCGCGCCAATCACCGGTGCAGCCTTGTCGGTAGCTGGCGGCTTCGGCCTCTACCGGGATAATGAGTGGTTCGGGGGAACGCCCAAGGCATTTTCCGGTGGAGTCAGCTTCAGGTGGCGGCCTGCAACCGATACCGAAATCATCCCGTTCTGGAGCCTGGGCAGGACGTGGAGCGAGGAGGCGGTGCCGACCTACTTCACCAGCGGGGCCTTCGTTCCGCCGCGCGTGCACGATCGTCGCCGCTACACCGGCCAGGATTGGGCGACCAACACCAGTCGCGGCAGCAATACCGGCGTGATCGCGCGGACGAAGCTGGGCGACTGGTCGCTGGCGGGCGGCCTGTTCCGCTCGATCTATGCCGTCAGCCGCGATCGAACGACCCTGTGGCTGGACGTGGACAAGGAGGGCACCGGGACGGAAACCGTCTATGCAGCTCCGGCATCGCGCTATGCGTCCACCTCGGGAGAGGTGCGGGTGTCCCGCACATTCGCGGAAGGCCCGCGGCTGCACCGTTTCCATGCGTCGGTGCGCGCCCGCGATCAGGCACGACTCTACGGTGAGGCGGAAGCGGTCGAGTTGTCCCGCCGCAATATCGCGACGCGCGCGCCGACCGCCGAGCCGGCATTCGCCTTCGTGGAACGCACGCCCGATGACGTTCGGCAGGTAACAGGCGGTATCGCTTACGAAGGACGCTGGAAGGGCCGCGGCAGCCTCAACATCGGCGTCCAGAAGACCGATTATCGCAAGCATGTTCGCCCGCCCGGACGCGACGGCATCGTATCGCGCGATCGGCCGTGGCTGTTCAACCTGATGGCCTCGCTCGACGTGGCGTCCGGTCTTTCGGCTTATGCCGGAGTGACACGGGGGCTGGAAGAAAGCGAGGTCGCCCCGGATATCGCGGTCAACCGCAACGCGGCACCACCGGCGCTCCGGACACGGCAGGTCGATGCCGGCGTGCGCGCCTCGCTGGGTAAGCTGCAAGCGGCCGTGGGCGTGTTCGATGTCCGCAAGCCCTACTTCAACCTCGACGGTGCGAACTTCTACCGACGACTGGGCGAGGTTCGCCATCGCGGAATCGAGGGATCGTTGAGCGGCGACGTTACGCCGTTCGCCAGCCTCGTCGCAGGCGCGGTCCTGCTCGATCCGCGCGTCACCGGGGAATTGGTAGAAGACGGAACGATCGGTGCCCGTCCTGTCGGCACAAGCCGCAGCCGCATCGTGCTGGCGCTCGACGTGCATCCGGAAGGTTGGCGCGGCTCGTCCTTCGACGTTCAGGTAACGCGACATGGCGGATCATTCGCCGACCAGGCCAACGCGGTCCGCCTGCCGTCGCGCCCGACCGTTGCCTTGGGTGCGCGTCACCGGCTGCGGTTGGCGCGCCGCGACGTGATCGCCCGCGTGCAGGTGACGAACCTGTTCAACACCTATCGGTGGATCGCCGACTCCTCGGAAGGCCTGACATACAGCTCGGGGCGCTACGTCGGGTTCTCCCTCGCCACCGATCTGCAGAGTTAGGTTATGCTGGGTCCACGCGGATCGGTTGCCACGGTCCAGCGCCCGAACAGCGTCAGGCCGCACGATCTGGCCAAGGCTACAGATGCGTGATTATCAATTTGGCAACGGTATTGCGGTTCGTACCCCTGCTGCCGCGAAAACCGGTTGATCGACTGAACGGTCGCACGTGCGAACCTCTTCCCCCGAGCGTCGGAGAGCGTCAGCACCCCCAGATCGGCAATAGGGCTATCGTCCCACAGGTTCATACTAGCAGCGCAGACAAGCCGGCCGCCGTCGAAGCATCCGAACACCGCCCAATGATCCAATTCGACCCAAGCATCCTCACGGTCCTGCTCGGAAGCCGCATTGTAGAATATCTCGAAGGCAGTGCGATCGGCATCAGTCAACTTGCGAGGTGCCTTCGCCGGGTCTGCCGCCACATGCACGCCGGCCGAAAGGTAAAACAGATAATCCGGATCGTGCAGTGTTACGCCAGCTTGTCCCAAACGGCTTTTCAGGTCATCCATCGCCAAACCATCTAATTCGGCAATGCCAGCTCGTTGTGCTATCTCGGGAGTAACAACAAGCCGCAACGACCCATCAGCTTGTTCCAGCATCATTGCGGGACGCTTGGGATTCAACCTGTCGCTAACAGCATATGACAGATTGCCATGAACGGAGGCGCGGTCAGCGGAAAGGGTCTGGTGCCAGTAGTCGAGCAC
Source organism: Sphingomonas sp. CFBP 13733 (assembly GCF_014841795.1). NCBI lineage: Bacteria > Pseudomonadati > Pseudomonadota > Alphaproteobacteria > Sphingomonadales > Sphingomonadaceae > Sphingomonas > Sphingomonas sp. CFBP 13733. The sequence continues at coordinate 8,418 of NZ_JACYUP010000014.1, read as the reverse complement.
CGGCTTGGGAAAGGCAGTCATGACGCGACTGTAGCACGAAGACCGGCACGGTCAGAGGTGGCCTTTCTCTTTATCGGTCCGACCGGGGTTAGGATCACGCCGCTTTTGCCGCAGGCCCGGAAGGTTGACGACCAAGTGTCCGGTACACCGTTGGCCGTGATATCGAAAACACCTCAGCAAGATCGCTGATCGAGTAATCGTCGGTGTCGTACATGCGGCGCAACTCCTTCTGCTGTCGATCCGACAGCTTCGGCTTTTTGCCTCGCAGCTTCCCCTTCGAGCGCGCGACGGCCATAGCGAAGGCGACTGATGGGCACGGCACGCGCCACCGGCTTCATCGCGACCCAAGAGCATCGCCGCTTCACCGAGTTCGCCGATGCCGTCCGCAAGCATCGCTATATCGGTCTGTGCCATGGACCCGCCGGGGTCGGAAAGACGCTCTCCGCCCGCCGCTACGCCCATTGGGATTTGGCTACCGAAACCGTTGAAGTATGGGGCAGGCGCGGGCCGGATGAGGCGAAGGTCAATGCCCACCTCGCCCGATCCCGAACCGTCTTCTTCACGCCGACCGTCAGCTGCAGCCTGCGCGAGCTGCGGCATGACGTGCCGAACCTTATCAGCCGCGCTGACATGTGCATCGACGATCACGTTCGCCCCTGCGTTGAGGGCAAGTGCAAGATCATCGACCGCACGACCCGCTACGTGGAGTTGCTGATCGTGGACAAGGCCGAGCGGCTGACCACGACAGCGCTGGAATGGCTGCGCGACTTGTTCGATCGACGGGGGATCGGCCTAATCCTGATCGGCATGCCGGGGATCGACAAGCGCATGGCGCGCTACCCCCAGCTCTTCAGCCGGGTGGGTTTCGCCCATCACTACCGTCCCTTGCAGGATCAGGAGCTGACGTTCGTGCTGACGAGGCGCTGGCGTGATCTCGGGCTGTCGCTGGACGACGCAGACTTCACAGACGCCCAGGCGGTCGCCGCGATCGTGCGCATGACCGGAGGCAACTTCCGGCTGCTGCATCGCCTGTTCGTCCAGATCGAGCGCATCCTACGTCTCAACGAGCTGACCGTCATCACCAAGGATGTGGTCGAAGCGGCCCGCAGCACGCTCGTGATCGGTGTCACTTAGCGCTGACAGAACCGTGCCAATCACCGCTGACATCTACACCGGTTTTGCGCAGTTTTTTTGCTGATGCAAAACTTGCGATTTTTGCATCAGACGCCGTAATTATTGAGTACGACGACGCAAGCTCTGGATGCCTAACACCAGCATAAGTGCGGATAGGCCTAGAAGAACCCCCGTTACGATGCCGCTTACAAAGTCGGTTGCATTCAGCGAGCGAAGTGCAGGCTGTGCAACTGACGCCAGTATGCCGAACAGAAAACTCGCAATCGCAAAACCGGGCTGGGCCTTCATGGACGTACAATCCCTTTTAGAAGGGAGAACGATAGTCCTACCCTCATCAAGGTCAATGACTGGTCCGGCCGCACTTACGCTACCTGCAGCGCGATCCTTGATGCAAAACTTTTGATTTTTGCATCGGGAATGACTGGGTTGGTGGAAAGCAGCCGTTCAACCGTTACCAAGAACGATATCTGCAACTTTCCCGCTGACGCCCTCCAGTCGCCCGTACCACGATACGGTTGTGCGACCAAACGGTGTCACAATGCTCATGACATGACTTGGCGCGCCAACCCCGGTGGGGTCGGTCGTCTGCCGCTTTTCACTGTACAGTCGATGATCTGCAATTAACTGATCGAGCATCTGCGACTGAGCGGCGGTCAAAGGCAGCTCCCGATTTGATTCCATCTTCCGTTCAATCGGAAGAAGCCCTCCCGGTCCAATCTCGCTTACTTGGCTCCATTGCCACTTGCCCGTTTCATCCTTCCAAACGACGGTACTAGCTTCGGCATAGATATGATGGACTGCAACGCTATCCACAAAGATAGCGGTTCCACCAATATGCTTTGGAGCATTGTAGCGCTCTCTAAGCGCGAAGCTCCGTTCTATCTCGGGTGCGGTTGGAGCAGAAAAATCCGCGTTGAGTGACACATTGCGGCCAGCGCAGGCTGCCAAAGCAGTTAAGAGAACGAGGGTGTACCATAGCTTCATCCCCCTTTGTCGCACACCTTCGGGTTGTCCGCTATTGGGCGGAGGGACACAGTGTGGCTCGGATGCAATCGTTGTACGACCAACATGGCTGCCTATCGGGCGGGTAGATCAATCTTCACCGGGCCTGTCACTCCCGGCACGGGCATGAACAGGACAGCCAAACCTAGAACAATTCCGGCGACGCCCCACACATGGCGCTTTTGTCGCAGAAACATAACGCCGGTTACAATGCAGTAGGCTGCTACTGCTACGCCTATGGCCGTCCAGACCCAAATCACTCCAGTGTCTCCTCCGGCTTATGCTTGACGATCTTGCTTAGCCGCTCCTCAAAGCACGTCTTGCTTTTCGAACTCGTATCGGGATCAGCAGCCATTTGGGCACTAGCCATGGCTCGGGAACGGCCGCAAGTGGGCGTTAGCGGAATGACCGGGATTGGCAGCAAGCGGAAGGGCAGCTTCGCAGCGATCGGGCTGGATAGCAGAACCTAATCCTGCGACCCTGCTTCAATGAGCCACACACCGCCCGCAAAACTGGATCGACTGCGGCAGATCGGCTGGTTGCTTTGGAACCCCATCGGACTTGACGACGCTTGGAAGGCGGACGCACCAGACGAGTATGATCGTTACCTGCTGCATGTGGTGGGTATGAGCGAGGAGGGTGGGTCCGAAGGCGACGCTGCTCAATATCTAATTAGAATAGCGGCAGAGCACATGGGGCTCACGCATGTCGACCCCCAAGCCGCAGCGGCCACGGCATCTGCCATATTCAACTACGTCAAAAGTACGCGCGATCGTCAGTAGTTGGTGGACTGCAGACCGTCCGCTTTCGACGCGGCACCCGCACCTCCAGGGATAGCCCGAGCGCGATCAGCCTTGGGCGAGGTGGCTTTCACAACCAACGATGGTCCGCACATGATGACTTGTAGACAGCCCCTGAACTAGGCCAGCTTGCCGCACCACGTATCAAGCGCGAAGGCCTAATAATGTTCAGGCGTATGATTGCCCTATCTCTGCTGGCACTAGCTGTACCGTCGAGTGCGGCAAATCGCATTATGAATGAGCCATCGAACTCAGAGATGACGGCCATCTTCAACGCAGACCAGAAAGCGCGACAAGTATCCGATATCGAATGGGCAACGGTTGGTCCACAGGACAAGCTGGCGCCCTTAGCGAGAACGTTCAAAGCCAAGCTGCGCCCCGTACAATGCAGCCTGATTACTGGAGCGGACACGCTCGTCAATCGCACCGATCTCCGCTGGATTGTGGTGGGAGAAATACACGGGACCAAAGAGACGCCAGTAATCTTTGGTGATCTAGCATGCCTAGCTTCGACATCCCGACCGGTGATCATCGCAGTCGAACAAGTGACCACCGAGCAGCCCGCGATAGATGATTTCATTGGCTCCGATGGCGGTGCAGCGGCGATATCGCATTTCTTGAGGAGCAGAATATGGACCCAGCCGATGAAGGATGGCCGGTCAAGTGAAGCGTACTTCCATCTTTTCCAGAGGCTGCGCGAATTGCGAGCGGCAGGGCGGATTATAAGCGTCGTTGCTTTCCAACCGTTGTACAATCCCGGTCCCGGCGGATATAACGCAGGTGATTACGAGTATGCACTCGCCTCATCCCTGGTTAACAGGGTAAAACAAGACGCGCGGGTGCTTGTCTTGGTCGGGAACGTTCACGCGATGCGAACGGCTCCTACGTGGGCCAAGCCAGCTTACCTGCCAATGGCCGGCTACCTTCCAGCTCAAACCACCATCAATCTCGATGCGAGGTGGGTTGGTGGATCCTATTGGGCTTGTACTTCGGACACTAGTTGCGGTGCGCAAACTGCGCCCTCATCAGGGACACGGCCGGCTCGAAGTATTACCATGGACGTGATCGGTGGACCTTATGCAGGGGCTCTTAACCTCGGCGTCGAAGTGACTGCTTCACCTCCGCAGACCCAGTCTCCACGGGAACAGGACCCTCCGCAGTAACGAGCTTACGGCGACACCCTTTAGCTGCCATTACGCAGCCTCTGCAGCAGATACGGGCTAGTTCAGCCGACATGCTTTGAGCGGCGTACCATCCGTCAATGTCTGCAACTGGGCAACTGCGGAACGACTGCTTTTCGAATGCCGCAGTTCAAACTGAATGCACCTAGCAATCCAGCGTAAATGCCCCCTCTGGAAAGCCATGCTACCCCGTGCACGTCCTCTCCTTGGCCATGATGGCCACGGAGAGAAAGCTATGGGTACGTCACAGTTCGATCCAATCGCAGGCAAACGCCCCCCCTGGAACGGCGGGCGCAAGGAGGGTGCCAAGCGTGCACTCAAGCCGCGACAGGTCTGGGCCATTCGCTTCTTCCTCGATCAGCACCAGCGACTGCGGGATCGAGCGTTGTTTGACCTGGCGATCGACAGCAAGCTGCGTGGTTGCGATGTGGTGAGGATGAGGATCGGCGATATCGTCCTTGGTGGCCATGTCCGAACCCGTGCGATCGTCGTTCAGGCGAAAACAGGTAGGCCGGTGCAGTTCGAGTTGATGGCGGACGCCCGAGCAAGCTTGCTGGCATGGCTGGAGAGGCGAGGTGGTTCGCTTGCCGACTATGTCTTTCCTAGCCGAACCGATCATGCCCGCCCGCTCAGTACCCGCCAGTACGCCCGGCTGGTAGCCGATTGGGTGAACGGGATAGGGCTGCGCCGCGAAGAGTATGGGACGCACTCGCTTCGGCGGACCAAGGCTTCCATCATCTACAAGGCGTCGGGCAATCTTCGAGCGGTGCAGATCCTACTCGGCCACGCCAAGATTGAGAATACCGTCCGCTACCTTGGCGTCGATGTCGAAGACGCTTTGACCTTGTCAGAGGGCATCGAGGTGTAACCTACACCGGCTTCTCGCCACTGTGAGAAGCCGGACCGGACGGACGAGCGGCAGAAGCAGCCCTTCCCCTGCCGCCCAAAGGCTGGCCCCCAATGGAAGCCAGCTTTTACCTACTCGGCCGTTTCAACTTTTGGCCTTTTGGATTTTGCTGGAGCCTTCGATGCCGTGCCATCGCCGCTGCGGCTGCTACCCAAGCCAATCCTATGGGCCATCGCACGGCGCGCTTCCGAATAGGTCGTTGCAACCATCGGATAATCAGCCTTCAGATTGTACCGCTCGCGGTATTCTTCTGGCGTCAGTCCGTGCGTCGTGAGGTGTCGGCGAAGTGTCTTGTATGGCTTGCCATCGATCATGCTGACGATGAAGTCCGGGTTGGCCAGCGACTTACGGGCCGACACTGCGGGGGTATATTGCTCGGTATCAGCGACAGGGGCGTTCGCCTCGTTGGCACCGCCGATTAGAGATTGAACGCTGGAGTGCATCTGGGCGAGAAACGCTGGAACGTCATCTGCTGATGTTCGCGTGTTTGGGTTCGACAACCATGCAATCGTCAGCTCGGTTGCAAGCTCGACGGCGTCTAGCTGAATAGTTTCGTCAGACATCATTCACTCCACATATGTCGCCGCCATTTGGGGTCTCCTTTTTACAAAAACAACCGCGGCTGCATGCGACTGAAGCAATCAACCAAATCTCCGCATAAATAAGTAGCGATGCAAACGATGCCAATATGTAAGTGATTGTGCCATTTTGGCCGTGAGGGAAGCAGGGTAAGAACGACACATTATTAAATACATTTGCGCCCAATATGCGCACCTTCGTGCGAGCATGAGCCAAATGATCTTCAAGGTTGGCGGGGCGCAGTCCGGCAATTTTTGGCTCTGCTGCTACTGCCGATGACACCTATGGTCAGGCCATGGACGGCAGCGAAATGGCCGGAATTGGTGGTGAGCGGACGTAACCATGGTCCATTTATGGCGCGTCGCGGCTGAAGTCGTCATTCAACCATCTGGGTACCAAGGCTAGTCGTTTTCCATTACGTGTGAGCCATCGGTTGAGGCATCCAACGCTCGCATCCTTTGGGTTCTGCGACAGATAAAGGCGGGCGTCGCCAGCCCAAGAGGTGGGGTACATTTCCACCTTAAATTGCTCAATGCCGCAGCTTTTGGCGGCTTCGAGTGCCACCACGATGCTTTTAAAGGATCCCGCCGCAACTGGTATTTGGGGAGCGGTGGAAATGGATTGCAATGCTGCTGCTGCAGCTACGTGTAGAAACGACACAAGCCTTCTCCGCGCTGACCTCGCCCGACAATCTCACGAGCGTGCGACGTCCGCAATTGGGCGTGAGCGGAACGGCCGGAATTGGTGGCTAACGGACATTCCGATCAGGCTGCCGCGGTGCATATGACCAACCGCTATAAGCAGCGTCAAACTGGACAGCAGTTGCATTGAAGGTGCGAATTTGCTTCGCAATACGTGCTTCTTCTGGCTCTAGTAGCTGCCACAACTCGACCCCGACCGGATCACCGATAACGTCGATCAGCGCATCGGTATCAAGTTCCGCAAGCGCCCTCGGCAAGCCTGGCAAGTAGGCGTCCTTCATCGCGCCGTCCAAAGGCAAAAGTGGTGGCAGACCCTTGGGTGGGCGGCGCCACCTCGGCCAGACGCCTCAAGTTCGGCGATATATGCTGCACTGTTTGCAAGTAGCTCAGCTTCGGTAAAAGGCGTCATATGCGGACAATTACGCCGGATCATGAAGGTCCGGTAGTGGGCGTGAGCGGAACGGCCGGAATTGGTGGTGAGCGGACCGTCCGCTTTCGGGGGCAAATAGGAAAGTGACGTTGTTTTAACTGCCTTCCTTCTCGCAACCAACAAGATCAAAAAATTGCCTGTCGAGGAAGGCGGTGTCTTTGGAACCCGCCGCGTCCCGGAAAAGCATATGAGCCGGAGCAGGTTCTCCCCGCTTCGGAACGTGATTGATCAGATTATACATGATATCGGTTCCGATATATTGCCTGTTTCCGTATGGACGAGGCCCCCCATCCGGACTTGGCGGCTGCCAGCCTTTGGCGGTAACGTCTTCCGTAGACGCAACATTTTGAAGCCCGTTCGAACGACCGTTCCACGGCAGCCACCAAAAGGTCTTCCTTAATTCTTTATGCTGGACTGCTATCGCAACATGGCTTGGCCAATCTGGACCGCTGTCGACTGGGTGAAAGTAGGCAGTTACGCGTGGATCGTGGCGCAAAACATAGTGTGCCTGCTCAACGGGGCAGGCAACTACCGTAGCTGCCGCAAGTGCCAACATGCCAATCATTGCAACAGTCTCTGCCCCCAACTTTAAAGCGTAAAGGCAGACCTTTATGGTTTTCAGTGTTTGACTATATTTGTATAAATTACATTACAAGCAATATGCCGCTATTTAATAGTTACCTCTTTGGCCTAACGTCAGATAACTGTGAGGCACGGGTTTAGTCTACCTCCGACTATCATCTCGAATATGCCTTTGCCAGGGTCAGACCCAAAACGAAAAAAATAATTGTGGCCCTTCGCCAATGCTTTGGCCCTCGCTTTAATTATCCATCCATCAAACACCTCACCGTAAGCTATGAGACGCCCTGCTACTTGGGCCTCGCGTTTGTGTTCGATGGTGTGATAGGGGACGTATGTCTCCCACACCGGATCTTTCCATCTCTCAATCACTTGGATGCTGGAAATATGAGGGGTCACCGTCCACCAAAATCGTTTTGCTGGTTTGATCTGGAAAGCGAGCCGTTTGCCAAGGAGGCAGGGTTCAACATCGATCCGCGGCTGAGAGCAGCTCGCAAGTAAAGTAGCAGCCACTAAAGCCCTCGCCCACCTCATTGCACGATAACGCATATGTTAGGTCGACATCCTAGCTAAATTAACAACCGGTTTGTTTCGAGCAATTCAAAGACCCAATAAACTGGTATGTATTGGGCGTTAGCCGCCGAAGCCTTCGCGCCAATGATCCTCGTCTACCGGGTAAGGATCGATGGTGAAGCCATCCGGATGGTTACAAAACCCAGGCGCTTGCCGCAGCCTCTTTGCCGCCGCCTCGGCTCGCGACGGAGAACTGTAGACGCCGATCAGCTTGGCGTCCTCGGCGTGCTCATCGTCAGAGCGAACGTGGTGCAAGACGTAAGCGGTTTCCATGGTGGCAGCTTATGCATCAATCCGTATGTCCGCTATCGAGAACAGACATGGGGTGGCTGGACGTCCGGCATTGGGCGTTAGCGGAATGGCCGGAATTGGCGGGAAGTGGCCCGGCCCCTTTCGGAAGGACCGGCGCGTTAGGGGAGCGACCTGACGGTCAAGACCGTCATGAAGGGTCGGCGCGCTCGACTAGGGTCAGGACTCATTGGTCATAGCCAGAAGATGACGGTGGCCGCGAGCGCGACGGCAGAGAAGAAGA
>NZ_JACYUP010000013.1:0-47200 GCF_014841795.1 Sphingomonas sp. CFBP 13733 | reverse complement strand
TTGGTGAAGCCCCGCCCGGGGGCGGGGTTCCTGCCAGCGGCCTTATTGGGCGCGCTTGCCATGCGACTTGAGCCAGCCCTGAAGCTCGGCGATGTCCTTTTCCTGCTTCGTAATGGTCATCTGCGCCATCCGCTTCGTGTCGGCATCCTTCGCGTCCCGAAGCGCCACGCGCGACATGGTAACGGCTCCACGATGATGTTCGATCATCTTGCGGGTCCACATCTCCGATGCGTCTCCCTGCTTCGCGGCCATCATCTTCTGATGCATGTCCATCTCGGATGCGGCGTAAGGATTGCCCGGATCATTCATCATCTTGGAATGATCCATTCCCTGCATCTGGCTATGATCCATGCCCGCCATGCTGCTCTGTGCGGCAAGCGGACTGGCGGCGAGCGCTGCGGCTAACATGCCGATCGTGGTAATGGTCTTCATAGTCGTTCTCCCGAGGTATCCCCCACCTAGAGAGAGTTACGCGGCAACGTCGTGCACCCCTTGGACTTTTCTTTGCCTGCGGCGCGGCCAGCGCATGTAGAGCAGCACCACGCCTGCCACCGCAAGGGCTAGCCCCCCAGCTGCAAATGCCATCATCCAAGGGGTGTTGAAGTTCTCATGGTTTTTCCAGTCCATGATGTGGAGGCCCCAGAAAAAATCATAGAGCCGCCACGTACCCGTTCGGACACCGACAATCCTACCGTTCTCCGGTGACACGAACACGCGCGTCGTCTCGGCGTCCTCGAACTCCACACGCCAGACCGGCAGTTTGCCACGAAACTCCGTGCTCGCTGTTCGAGCAAACATGACGGACGCAACAGGGACACCGGGGCCGCGATATGCCGCGCGTGCAACTCGTAGCGCAAAGGGCGCATCGATACGCTGCATCGGCAAACCGGTCCGGGCGTCGTGCATCCGGACCGTGCCGTTAGCCATCGTCAACTCGGCGACGGGTTGTCCGAACAAGGTCGTGTAGCGCAGTTCGCGCACCGGGCCGGGGGCAGCGCCCAACACCGATGCCGGGGAAGCAAACTCCTGAGCCGGATCGATCGTCGCCGTGTTCTCGCGTGCAACGAGGTGTTCTCCTCGTACCCGCTCGATCGGCAGGATGCTCATCAACAAGCCGCTGGAGAACCAGAGCAGTAGCTGCACCCCGATAATCAGTGCCAGCCAGCGATGAAGCTTGCTGGCACCGACATGAAGGCGGAGCCTGCCGCTCCTCAGAACCAGGTCCTCACGCCGGCAACGAAGCTGAAGCCGCCCGTGTCATCACCGCGTGCTCTCGTGAAGCGTGCCGTGTCGCCGAATTGCCTTTCCCACGACACGCCGATGTAGGGCGCAAACTCACGCGACTTTTCGTAGCGCAGCCTGAGCCCGAGTTCGAGGTCCGTAAGCCCCGATCCGATGCCGTCCTGGCGCACGTCTTGGGCTGCAAAGTTGGCTTCCACGCGAGGCTGAAGGACGAAGAATTGTGTCACTCGCTCGTCGTACCATGCCTCGGCTCGGCCAAGCACGTCGCCCTTGTCAGAAAGGAACAGTGCCCCCTCGACGTCGAACCAATAGGGCGCAAGCCCCTCGATCCCGACCGTCGCGTAGGTGCGAGAAGGGTTCGGCTTGAAGTCGTAGCGGACGCCCGCCTGAAGGTTCCAATAGGGATCGAGCGCACGGCTGTAGAGCGCCTGCACCTCGGCCGCTTCGAGCGGTTTGCCAAATGTGCCCTCGCCTTCGCTCTTCAGGGTGAGACGGTTGATGTCTCCCCCGATCCAAGCCTCGCCATCCCATCGATAGCCGTCCCCGCCTTTGCGCGCCTGATACTCGGCAAGGTTGAAGAGCACTTGGTAGTAGGTCATTCCGCCATGCTCGCGGCGCAGGTCGCGGTTGGCATCGCTCATGGCTGCCTCGCCGTAATAGCGAGACGCTGCCAGCACCGGAGATGGTGCAGGCGCGGGCGCATTGCCCGGCTTCAGGTCTGTACCGACAGGCACGGTCGCCATTCCCGGCATTGAAGACATGTCATGCTGCGTTGGCTGGCCGGGTGCCATATCCATGCCGGGCATCGCCGACATATCATGGCCGGTGTGCTCGCCTGTTGCGGTAGCCGGAGCAGGGTTCATGCCTGACATTTGGGACATGTCGTGGCCGGCGTGCGGATCGGCCGCGTTCGCACCGCTCATGTCCATGCCGGGCATCGTGTGTTCGGCATGTGGATCGGCTGCAGGCTTGGAGGGACGCTTTGCCGGGACCTTCCTAGTCGCTGCCTTCTTGGCAGGGGCCCGCTTTGTGGCCGGTCTCGATCTAGCGGTCGGTTTTTTCGCCGGCATTTTCATGCCCGGCATGCTCATGCCCGGCATCATTGAATGGTCCATCGTCTGCGCCGTGGCAGGTGCCGTGGCGACCAGCGCGCCGATCCCGGCGAGAAGCAGCGCCTTCATGCCGCCTCTCCCTTCGCCGAACGGACCTGGACGACCTGCATCATGCCCGCGTGCATGTGGTAGAGCATGTGGCAGTGGAATGCCCAATCGCCCTCGTTGGCGGTCACGTCCCAACTGACCTTGCCCCCCGGTTGGACCATGACGGTATGCTTTCTCGGGCTGTACGCGCCGTGCCCCGTCACCAATTCGAAGAAGTGGCCGTGCAAGTGGATCGGGTGGCCCATCATCGTGTCGTTGACCAGCGTGACGCGGACGCGCTCGCCAGCAAGAAATGGGATCGGTGCCTTCACCTCGGACAGCTTTTCACCGTCGAGCGCCCACATGTAGCGTTCCATGTTGCCGGTAAGGTGGATCTGCACCTCGCGCGACGGCGCGCGCAGATCGGGATTGCGATCGACCGCGACCAGATCGCGGTAATTCAGCACACGATGCCCGACATTCTCCAGACCCTGACCGGGGTCGCCGGTACGATCCATCGGCATCGGCGAGATGGTCTGGACACCCGGCCCCTTCTTCACGCCCGGCGCTTTCGAAAAGTCGCGCATGTTCATGTCCATGCCCGCCATGCCGCCCATTGCCATACCACCTGCGGCGTCGGGCGCACCTGCCATGCCTGGCATCGTAGCACCCGACTGCATCGCGCCGTGATCCATCCCGGCCATTCCGCCCGCGCCGGCACCGGCAGCACCGTGGTCCATCTGCGCGTGGTCCATCGCAGCGGCGGGCTTTTCAGCCGTGGCCATTGATCCGTGATCCATTCCAGGCATGCCACTATGGTCCATGCCCTGCATCGAACCGCCGCCCGACATATCCATGTTCATGTCCATCCCCATGTCCTTCATGGTGGCGACAGGGCGCTTGCGAAGTGGAGGGACTTCAGCGGCCATGCCTTCGCGGGGGCTTAGCGTTGCGCGCGCCATGCCGGACCTGTCCACGCTCTCACCGACCAGCGTGTAGGCGCGCTCGTCCGATGGAGTGACGATCACGTCGTAGGTCTCGGCCACGCCGATCTGGAACTCGTCGACCTCAACGGGACGGACGTTGAGGCCGTCCGCCTGGACAACGCTCAGCTTCAACCCCGGAATCCGGACGTTGAAGGTCGTCATCGCGGACGCATTGATGACACGCAGCCGCACCCGCTCGCCCGGCCTGAACAGCCCCGTCCAATTGTCCTGCGGCCCATGCCCGTTGACGAGATAGGTGTAGTTTGAACCCGTCACGTCGGCGACGTCGGTCGGGTCCATCCGCATCTTGCCCCAATCGAGGCGATCCTTGAGCGGCTGGTCCTCGCCCTTGAGCAGGCCGGCGAGCGTCTGCTGCTGCCGGTTGAAATAGCCCGACTGCTTCTTGAGCTTCATGAAGATGCGATGCGGGTGGAGCTGGCTGTGGTCGGACAGCACGATAACGTGCTCGCGATCCGACTGGATCGGGTCAACGCCCTTGGGGTCGATCACGATGGGGCCGTAGAGCCCCATCTGCTCCTGCAACCCGGAATGGCTGTGATACCAATAGGTGCCGGCCTGCACGATCGGGAACTCGTAGGTGAAGGTCGTGCGCTTATCGATGCCGGGGAAGGCAACGCCCGGCACGCCGTCCATCTGGAACGGCACGATCAGGCCGTGCCAGTGCAACGAGGTCTGCTCATCAAGACCGTTCTCGACATGCAGCCGCACGGTCTGACCTTCCCGCAGCCGGATCAGCGGTGCGGGCACAGTGCCGTTAATGCCGATGGCGTGGCTCTGCCGTCCGTCGATCATCATCATCTGGTGCGCGACCCGGAGCCGGATTTCATCACCCGATACAGTAGGCAGCGGCTTCACAATACCAGCGGAAACAGGCTGCGCCCATGCCGGCATATATGCCGACAGCGCAACACCGCCTCCTGCAAGAGTGGCACCGCGCAGCAATTGGCGGCGGTCTAGAACGCGCGACATGGTAGCTCCTTGGGATTGAGCCGCTGCCGGCCCGTCTCACCTCTTACGCGTCCCGTGCGCCTACCCCTTGGTTCTCTTTCAAATTTTCGGCGAGGCGCGCGCGAGCCCGATATAGCCTGGTTTCGACCGCCTTCTGGCTGATCCCCAATACATCGGCCGTTTCCGCCTGGCTCAAACCCTCGATCGTGCGGAGCACCAACGGTTCTTTGAGATTCATCGGCAAGGTCGCGATGGCGCGCGTCACTTTGGCAAGTTCCTGCCGATCGGCTGCTGCGTCATCGATTGCTACCTGATCGTCCGCGATCGTCTCGGCCTGTTCGTCGAGCGGTGCGGCAAAGGAGAAAAACCGACGGACCGCGCGCTTCCTTGCCCAATCCCGGCATTTGTTGACGGCGATCGTAGAAAGCCATGCTTTCATCGCCCGCTGTGTATCGTAGCGCGGCATCGCCTGATGCGCCGCGACAAACGTCTCTTGAACCAAATCGAGCGCTTCGTCGGCCTCGCCGACAAAGGCGCGCGCGAGCCGGAATATAGGCTGACGATAGCGACGCATGATTTCGGAGAATGCCGCTTGTCGGCCAGCGATGCTGAGCGTCGCCAGTTCGCCGTCGGACAGGGTGGTCCAATCGAGGCTCACCCCTGGTCGTCGGTGAGCGCCTTCACCACCGCAGCATCGAATTGGGGGGTCTGATCCGGGCGCAAAAGCTGCCGCATGGCGAAGATATGCGCCAACGTTGCCTTCTGTAACTCGCCCATCGCCGCATGACTCTGATCGACCGCGGCGGTCACCTTGGGGCCGTTGCCATGCTCGGTCTCAATGGCCTCGGCTAGCCGTGCATTGTCCGCGCGCATTTCCAATTCCAGCGCGTGGCGTTGCACCGCGAACCGGTCCTCTAGGCTTTTCAGCCGGGCCTGCTGATTGCCATCAAGCGCCAGCTTATGGTGCAGGACCTCGTGCAAGGCGGTGCCCGGTTGCTTAGGCTGGGGCAGCAACACGCGCGCAAGAAATACGCCTGCGATAGCCGCGAGGAAGGCCAGTACAACGCAGACGATAAGCCGCTTGGTCGATGTCATGGCTCACCAATCAGCAAGACCGATGGCGCCAGTGGTGATGCGCCCCCGAGCGGCGAAAGCGACACCGCAGGGCTGGCGGTCGCCGGAAGTTCCGCGCCAACCATGCCGATCGCGAGCGCTGCGACCATCACGCCCCCGACGCCCAATCCGGTCAACCGTGCGACGGGCTGCGCACCGATGCGTGCGAACACCTGCGCTTCGATCCCGTCCAGCGATGCCGGCACGGGTGCGCCCGCGAGCCTCGCCAATGTTCTGTCTAGATCGTCCATGCTGTCCACTCCGCGCCTCTACCACTTGTTACGCAGCGATGCCCATCACCCCTCGACTTCCGTCATGAGGGGCGAGCGGCCGGGCCGCGTAGAACAGGCACGAACCTGATCGGAGTATTCCCATGCGTCGCGTCTTCCTTCCTACCGCTGTCGTCCTTCTCGGCCTTGCCGGAGCCGCCCAGGCCCATCCCAAACTCGTATCCGCATCCCCGGCACCGAATGCGATGGTCGCGAAGCCCGCCAATGTCACACTGCGCTTCAGCGAGAAGCTGATGCCCAAGTTTTCCGGTGCGGATCTGATGATGACCGGGCATGGCGGCATGACGCACGCACCAATGAAAGTCGTCGGGACCGCAACTGTCGGCTCGGACGGTCGCACCCTCGTCGTCACGCCCAAGTCGCCGCTCGGCGCGGGTAGCTATAAGCTTGCCTGGCATGTGGTCTCGACCGACACACACCGCATCACCGGAAACTACGCCTTCACGGTGAAGTAAGGTGGAAGCCGACTGGCCGCTGATCGCGGTTCGCTTCGCGCTTTACGTGACGCTGAGCGGGCTGTTCGGCCTCTCGGCATTCGGCCTCTACGGGTTGAAGGTCGGTGAGCGCGGCAACGCGCTTGCCTTCCGCCCTTGGCTGTTCGGGACCGGGCTTCTCGCCCTGCTATTCTCCGGCATAGCGGTCGCGCTGCTCGCAGCCGCGATGGCAGGTGCACCTCCGTGGCCGATCGATCGGGAAGCAGTCGGAATGCTGCTCTCTGACTCCGCAACGGGCACGGCATGGAAAGTACGCATGATCGCGCTCTTGGTGGCGTCTATCGCTGCCCTAATAGCGGCGCGGCGCACGATGCCGCTTGGCTTGGTCGCCATCTTTTCCGGCGTCGCTCTCGCAACGCTCGCCTGGACGGGGCACGGGGCGATGGACGAAGGCGCGACCGGGTGGGTGCATCTGGCGGCCGATATCCTCCATCTCCTGAGCGCTGGTGCGTGGGTGGGAGCGCTGCTCGGGCTTGGGCTGCTGGTGACACGACCAGCGCGGCGCACCGATGCCGCCCACCTCGCACTGACCTATCGAGCGCTGCACGGGTTCGGTCTGACCGGCACGATTGTCGTCGGTACGATCGTCATCACCGGCCTCATCAACGCTTGGCTGTTGGTTGGCCTTGGCAATCTCCCGACCCTCGGCACGACGGTCTACGGCAGGCTCTTGATCGCCAAGCTTGTGCTGTTGGGTGGGATGCTCGGACTCGCTTCGCTTAACCGCTTCCGCTTTACACCGGCATTCGAACGATCGGTGTCAGCAGGCGATTATAAAGGCGCGCTGCGAACCTTGCGAACAAGTCTTGCAGTCGAGGCTTCGTGCGTGGTCGCGATCCTCGTGCTGGTAGGTTGGCTCGGCACGCTCGAACCCCCTGCGTCGGCCATGTAGCTATTGGTTTGAGGGCAATCGAGCTTTGCGACGTAATTTAATTAGGTGCCGTGAGTCGTTGGAAGGGGGGCTTGACCCTGACACGGTGTCAGACCCTACATGCTCTCGGGTTGAAGGAGTTTTTCTATGAACGACCCTGATTTCCACGCCCATTTGGCCGGGGGCTGCGGGTGCTCGAACAAGCAAGCTGATAAAGCTGCTGCGATCGAGCGCGAGGCGGGCGCGTCCTGCTGCTCGTCCTCCAAATCTCCGGCTGTTCCACAAGCTGCCAAGGAAGGATGCTGCTCAGGGAAAGCGGGCGGAGAACCTTCTGCCACAGTGACCGACCCGGTATGCGGCATGACCGTTGATCTGGCAAAAACAGCGCACCATGCCGAGCATGCCGGGCACGAGTATCATTTCTGTAGTGCAGGGTGTCGAACCAAGTTCGTCGCTGACCCTGATGCCTACCTTGGGGCCAAGCCAAAGCCCGAGCCGGTGGCAACCCCGGGAGCGATGTGGACGTGCCCCATGCACCCTGAGATTCGTCGGGAAGGGCCGGGAACGTGCCCCATTTGCGGCATGGCCCTCGAACCGGAAGAGCCGTCGCTCGATGACGGTCCCAATCCAGAACTAGTCGATTTCACCCGGCGTTTGTGGGTAGCAGGAGCGCTCACCGTTCCGCTGCTCATTGTTTCGATGTTCGCCGAGATGTTTGGGCTCCATGTTGTTAGCCCTACCGCTTCGCCTTGGGTCCAACTCGCACTCACTGCGCCAATTGTGCTGTGGGCGGGATGGCCGTTTTTCGAGCGGGGGTGGATGTCGCTTCGCACCCGCCATCTGAATATGTTCACGCTGATCGCGATCGGCGTCGGTGCGGCATTCCTCTACAGCCTGGTCGCAACACTCGCGCCCAGCATCTTCCCTGCGACGTTCCGGATGCACGGGGGCATGGTCCCAGTCTATTACGAAGCTGCCGGCGTCGTCGTGACACTGGTGTTGCTCGGACAGGTTCTCGAATTGCGCGCCAGAGCGGCGACTGGCCGCGCGATACGCGCCCTCATGGACCTCGCTCCCAAGACAGCGCGACGGTTGCGGTCTGACGGGTCAGAGGAAGAAGTCAGCCTTGCCGACGTGGCAACCGGAGATCGGTTGCGGGTCCGCCCCGGCGATGCGATCCCGGTCGATGGCGTGGTGGTCGAGGGTCGCTCCTCGGTCGATGAATCCATGCTCACCGGCGAGCCGGCCCCCGTCCTCAAGGAAGTCGATGCCGCAGTCACGGGGGGGACGGTGAACGGCACGGGCAGCCTCGTTATGGAAGCCGGCGCGGTCGGTTCGGACACGATGCTGGCGCGCATCGTCCGCATGGTCGCGGAAGCGCAGCGCAGCCGTGCCCCGATCCAGGCGGTCGCCGACCGGGTATCGGGCTGGTTCGTACCTTTGGTCGTGCTGATCTCGGTCGCGACCTTCGTGGTGTGGTCGCTGGTCGGTCCCGAGCCACGCATGGGTCACGCCCTTCTTAATGCGATCGCCGTGCTGGTGATCGCCTGCCCGTGCGCGCTCGGGCTCGCGACCCCTATGTCGATTATGGTTGGCACCGGCCGCGGCGCGCAGGCCGGCGTGCTCGTCAAGAATGCCGAAAGCCTACAGGCACTCGATAAGGTCGATACGCTGGTCATCGACAAGACGGGCACGCTAACGGAAGGCAAGCCGTCGCTGGTCGCGATCGAGGCAACCGGCACCGTTGGAGAGAACGACATGCTCGCGCTCGCTGCGGCTGTCGAAGGACAGTCCGAACACCCGCTAGCCCACGCGATCGTCGTCGCCGCCAAGGAACGCGGATTGCAACTCGCCACGGTCGCAGACTTCGCTTCGCAGACCGGCATGGGTGTCAGTGCCACGGTTGGCGGCCGATCGGTGGTGATCGGCAATGCCGCACAAATGAGCCGGGTCGGTGCCGATCCCCAGTCACTCGACGCTTCGGCCGATCGCCATCGGAGCGAGGGAGCCGGCGTCATCCTGATCGCGATCGACGGCGCACTCGCGGGCTTGCTCGCGGTTGCTGACCCGGTGCGCCCTTCGGCGCGCGACGCCATCGCGGCTCTTCGCAAGGAAGGTCTGCGCGTTATCATGCTGACGGGCGACAATCGCGGGACGGCCGATGCGGTTGCGCGCGCCGTGGGCGGCCTGGACGATGTACGCGCCGATCTGCGACCGGAAGATAAGGCGCGGATCATCGGCGAATTGAAAGCTGATGGTGCCAAGGTTGCAATGGCCGGCGACGGTATCAACGACGCCCCGGCGCTGGCCGCTGCCGACGTTGGGCTCGCGATGGGGACGGGAACCGACGTAGCGATAGAAAGCGCGGGCATGACGCTCACACGCGGCGATCTTTCGGCGATCGTGCGCGCGCGCAAGCTCGCCCGTGCGACGATGCGGAACATTCGGCAGAACCTGTTCTTCTCATTCCTGTTCAACGGGGTCGGCGTGCCCGTCGCGGCCGGCGTGCTCTACCCCGTTGCCGGCATCCTTCTGTCACCAATGCTGGCTGGCGCTGCGATGGCCCTCTCTTCCTTCACCGTCGTGCTCAACGCGCTGCGTCTGAACACGGTGAAACTATGAACATCGGGGCGGCGTCGGAGGCCAGCGGCGTCTCGCAACGCATGATCCGCCACTACGAGAAGATCGACCTTGTGCCCGCACCGCTCCGGCGCGGGAGCTACCGGGATTATTCGGAAGTGGACATTCATCGGCTGCGGTTCATCGCCAACGCGCGAGACCTTGGGTTTCCAATCGAGGAGATCCGCACGCTACTCGGCTTGTGGTCGGATCGGGATCGGTCGAGCGCCGAAGTTAAGGCGCTGGCGAAAGCGCGCGCTGCCGAGCTGGGCCGCAAGGCGCGCGCGTTGAAAGCTATGCAATTGGCGCTGATCGACTTGGTTGAGCGCTGTCACGGCGATGATCGCCCGGAGTGCCCAATTATCGAAAGCCTCGCTGAATAATCCGATCGAGCGCGGCGCTTAGCGTGCCGCGCTCTACCGCCTGTGGGCGTTCGCAAGCGGTTCTAGTGTTCTCCCTTCTCGTGTGAAAACGGCTTTTGGGAAAGATCTATCGTTCCCAAAAGACCATCGTTTTCGAGGAAGCTTTGTGTCAAAACCGAACGGTTCTGACGCTTGAGATAGGTCAGCGCCTTTCAAGCGCTTGCTGGTGTCAGAACCCTCATTTAAAATAGCTCGGCGAGGGGTTGCAGTCGGTGGCTCGCTTGGACCAAGCCGCTTTTCCGAAAGCGGTCGAGGTAATCTTCGGCGGTTACAGCGGGATTGCGAAACTGACGGCGCTGGCTACCGATCGCGGTCAGAGCCTTGGCCGTATCAAGATCGATGACATTGACGATGAAGTCGTCGGGATGCTTCACCTCGATACCGTGGCGGGCGGCCACTTCGACCGGAAAATCCTTGAGGTTGTAAGTGACGATCGCATCGGCTCTGCCGTGAATCGCTGCTGCAAGAACATGGACGTCCTTGGGATCAGGCAGCGTCAGGGCAGGCATCAGCGATTCATAGCTTTCCACCAGCGCCTCCCCGAAGCTGTCCATGTAGGCCCGCTGGCGTTGGAAATGGTCAGTTGGCAAATCAGGAAACCGCCGCCTCAGGCTTTCCTCCCACTCGGCCAGGATCGCCTCGCTCCAGAGCGGCCGGAACAGCCGGTTGGCGGCGAACCACAAAAGCGCACCCCGCACGATGGAGGGGTGCATGACGTTGGCATCAAGCAGGACGGTGTAGCGGCCGACCAGCATCAGGGACGATCGAGGGGTGCGTGATCATCGAAGAGGCCAGCTTCCTGATCCAGGTCCGCCATCCCCTGCAAGGCCTCATGCCGGGCCGCATCCATGCGGCTGCGGTAGGTCAGCACGTCGCGCCCGAGCAGCTTACGATGCGTGCCGACCATCCGGAACGGCAGGTCACCGCGTTCTAAGAGCTTGATGAGGTGTGGACGCGACATGTTGAGCAGATCGGCCGCCTGGCTGGTTGTAAGTTCTGCCTGTACTGGCACAACAGTGACGGCATGACCGTTGCCGATCTCAACCAGCATCTTGACGATACTGTTGAACACACCAGAAGGCAGGCTGATAACGTCCTCGCCTGCCCCTTCTACAGTCAGGTGAATAGGGCGGCTGGAATCTACCCTCGACAGTGCACGCGCGGCGTTACCGGCCGCCTCGATCTCGTGTGCAGTAGGCTCGTAGGCCTCGTCGATATTGAAGGCCACGGCGGCCATGTTTCGTCTCCCAGAGCGGAAGCCATCTAGTGATTGCGACTTGTAAACGCAATAAGTGAAACGAGTGTCAACGGGAGGACGTTCCACTGCGGTGATCGTCGAGCATGCTGAGGGGGGTTGGTGTGATCCAGTCGCCTCCCAGCTTGGGGTATGGGCCGTAGAACAGATCACCCAACGCACGCCGATAGTGCGCGTTCATCCAGCGACGGCGTCGATGCTCCGGTCCATCGTGGAGCATGTGGCAGCGCTGGCAGAGCGCTGCGAGCTGGTGAAGCGCACTGTCGCTCGGATCATGATTGAGGTGCGCACAGGCCAGGACCACCGGTGTCCACCGGCCTTGTAGCAGAATGTTCTCCGTAGGCCGTTGCACACGCCGGCCCCGGCCATTGCGCCAGCATTGCCGGTTCCGATCCCACCACCGTCCGTCGCCCAGGTGGAAGACCTTCTGCCTGTGGGGGCGTCCACAATGCTCGCAGTGTCCCCCCGCCCGCACGAAGCGTATCTGGTGCGAGAGCTGCGCCCAGTCGATCGGATACAGGAACACGTGCTCGGGGCGGATAGGCATCAGGCCCTCCCTGCCGAAACGTCAGGTTGCTCAGCCCACCGCATCATGGAGCCACCGTCGCTGCGGTCAGCGCCCGGTAGAGTGTGGCATGATGGCATTTGAGCAGCTTGGCGGCTTCGCGCACCGATGTGCCTTCGCCTATCAATCGTTCGCCGAGCGCGACCTGATCGGGGGTGAGCTTGGGCGGACGGCCGAAGCGCACCCCTCTTGCCTTGGCTGCTACCCGTCCGCTGCCGGTGCGCTGGTGGATCAGCTCGCGCTCGAACTCGGCGATGCCGGCGAACACGGTCAGCACCATGCGGCCCGCAGGCGAGGTCGTATCCGCCCAGGGCTCGGCCAGCGAACGCAGACCGGCGCCGACCTCCTTCAGTCTCTCGGCAATATCGAGCAGGTCGCGGGTCGAGCGTGCCAACCGATCAAGCCGCGTCACCACCACCGTGTCTTCGTCACGCAGTTGCTCGATCATCTTGGCAAGCTGAGGCCGGTCACGCTTTGCGCCAGAGATTTTTTCTTCGAACGTCCGCTTGCATCCGGCCTCTTTCAACGCGGCGCGTTGCAGCCGGAGATCCTGGTCATCGGTGGACACACGGGCGTAGCCAATCAACATGTCGCATAACTGTATCGAAATGTGAGTATTATGCAACAGACTTTTGCGACAACGCTAAATGAGACAAAACAGTTTTCAGGAACGCTGTCGCAAAACTTAGAACATTTGAGACAGTCGACAGTTGCTATCCTGCGGCCCTCACAGCCTCATTCTTCAAGCCTGCCTGTGCGAGCCTCCTTCTTCGACTTGTCCCATTCCTTCTTGATGAGCCGTTGGGCTGCTTTCTCGACCGTATCCGCCTTTTTGAGCCAATCGGGCTTTGGAGTATGCCGCGCACTCACTAGCTCCTCGACTGCGCGGAAGAGCGCGCGATCCAGGGCATGTTTGTCCTCAGTCCCTACGTCGCGGCAGGCCGGGTTTAGGCGGAGTACGATACCAGCGCGCGCGGCATGTACCTTTCGCCAATTCACCGGCTTGGCAGGGCTAACTGCACCACGCCGCACCTCGGCCGTTAACTCTACAACCAGCCCTCGCATTGCTTCTCGCCATACCGCGCGCTCGCTGGTGACGATCTGGACGAAGATGGCCTTGTCTGCGTTCTCCTTCCCGGCCTGCGCGCCAAAACGCGCGCCAAGGTAGGCAAGCACGCCCGCAAAGGCCGTTCCGAAGCCCTGCACCCACGTCCAGCCGCCTGATCCTGACCCCCCTGATATTCCTGTCACGTATGCTCCCTTATGCCGCGAACCTCGGGTGCAGCTTACGACCACCCAACCACGCTGCTACAGGCCACGAAGGCTATCAGTTCACAAGTGAGATTGTTATCTTGCTCACTTGTGTGCTATCCATCATGTTCACACGCGAACACGTGCAGGGGCTACATGAAGACCATATCTATCATCAGCCAGAAGGGCGGAGCGGGTAAGACCACGCTTGCCATCCACCTTGCCGGTGCCGCCACCAGTGCGGGCCTCTCCGCGCTGATCCTCGACGCGGACCCGCAAGCGACCGCTAGCCAATGGAACCACTGGCGAGGCGGCGCGGACCCTGAGGTCGTAGATTGTGCCTCCCCCACCCTCCTTCCGCGCAAGGTGCAGCAAGCAGCCGATCTAGGCGCGGACCTAGTCATTATCGATACGCCCCCACACGCGGACATCATGGCGCGCGAGGCGTGCAAGGCTGCGGACCTGATCCTTATTCCTTGTCGTCCCCAAGCGTTCGACTTGTCAGCCGTTGAAACGACGGCCGAGCTGGTGAAGGCAGCAGGCAAGCCGGCCTTCGTGCTCTTCATGGGCGGTCCTCAGCGCGCGCCAACTACTTACAGAGACGCGCGGGAGCTGATTGAGGGCAGCGAAGGCGTTGAGGGTATGGGTGTGCCGGTCGCGCCCGTCATGCTCACGATGCGCGCGATCTATCACCACAGCACGGCGCAAGGGAAAACCGCGATAGAGGCGGAGCCTGACGGTAAGGCGGCGGAGGAGATCGCCGCGCTATGGACGTGGACAAGCGAACGTGTGAACTTGCCCACAAGTAAGCAGGGCAGAAAGAAGCGAGGCTGACATGAGCAAATTTGGCGCCATGAGGCAGCAGCGTGCAGAACGCGCGAAGGTGGAGCCGAGCGTCTCGACCCCAGCCATTGAGGGCTCGGCGTCGGTGCGATCGGCGGCGCGGCAGGGCAAGAAGGCTGTCAGCGCATACTTTAGTCCGGAAGTTAGCCGAGGCTTAAATGTGCTGGCGGCCGAGAACGGAACTACCCTTCAGGCCTTGATGGGCGAGGCAATCGACCTTCTCATGCGCCAGTACGGCAAGCACCCGTTCGGGGAGCGGTGACGCGCAGCTTTGAAGAGGGGTCTGCACATAGAACGGACCCAGATGTACGCTAACGCGATCGGGTGTCAGCAAACCCCCAGATTCGGGTTTCCGTACAGCTGACCAAAGCGACAGGGTTTGTCGCACACTCTGCCATCCTGTTGGCGCCACGACCCAAGGCCGGAGCGCACCCTGTCCGAAAGCATGTGTTTTCCGACAGTCTCAAAACGCTGCGGCAGCCTATACCAGCGTCATGACCAAGATACCGGATACGGACAAGAGATCGCAGGTTTCACCGGAATCCTCATTTTTGCACCTGAACGACGGCGCCCGGCATCATCGGGTCGCCCGGAGCAATGACGAGGTAACGGCGCATGTCGCCTTTTGCGTCGCTGACGATCTGGCGGAGCGGTCCGAGCGTGTTGACTATCGCGCCGCCCGCCGGATTGGTCATGAACTTCGCCAGAGGCTGGATCACGCCGCTGCCATCAGCGCGGGAGGATAGCCCAAGGACATAGGGCATCTTTGGACTGAGGCCCGCAACCGCCGCCTGCAAAATCTGGACTTGGCCCTGATCGAACAGCGTGACCTGGCTGCGCCCAGTCCCGGAAAGAGTCAGCTGGATCTTCATGCCGGCCTGGGCGAGCGGCATCAGGTTTGCACGGCCATCGCCTACCGGCACCGCGCCGGGAACGTAGGCCACGCCTTGGGGCCCCTGACCGATCGGAATCGTCGCGATAACGGTGTTGCTGGCGGTATCGATCGCCGCGACTGCGTCGGCGTTCTCCAGCCCGACATACATCCGCGTACCGTCGCCCGACGGCCAAAGGCCGTGCGGGAGCGCGCCGACCGGGATGTTCGCGACCTGCGCGAAGTCGGTGGTGCGGAACACCTTGACGACGTTCTCGGTGCCGACCGTCACATAGGCGAACTGGCCAGCCTTGGTGCGGGCGATGTTGACGTGGTTGGTGATCGCGCCTGTGTCGAACGTCTTGAGCACTGCGAAGGGTGGCTTGGCGTCGAACACCATGACTTTGCCGACGTCTTTCAGCGTCAACCAGACCTGCTTGCCGTCGGGCGTCGCGGCGATGTCGGGGCAGAACGGGCTCGCCTGCTTGACGCGACCGACGATCTTCTTCGAGGCGGTGTCGATCACAACGGTCTCGGGAGAAAAGCTCGAACAGACGTAACCGTATTTCCCGTTCGGCGAGAAGATCGTCATGCCGGGGCCATTAGGAACGGGGATGCGCGTAGTCGGCGCGAAGGTCTTGCCGTCGAGCACCTGGATATAATCCTCGCCGCGCACCGCGACCCAGACTTCGCGACCGTCGGGGCGGAAGAACGCTTCGTGCGGCGATCGGCCCACATAGGTCGTATGCTTCACGGCATTGGTCGCAGTGTCGATGAACGTCACCGAGTTCGAGCCGATCGAGATCGCCGCCAGCGTCTTGCGATCAGGCGAGAAGCCCATGCCGTGGACGAGCAGCTGTCCCTTGTAGAGCGGGCTGAGGTTCGCGGGGGTCTGGTCGCCGAGTTTTATCACGCCGAGCAGCGTGTTGGTCGACGGATCGATCACCGACACGGTGTTGGAGAACTGGTCCGAGGTGTAGAACCGGTCCTGCGCGCTGACGGGGACGTCGGGGGTCGCGTTCGGCACTTGCTGGGCAAACGCAGGGCCCGAGAAACACAAGGCGGCGCAGGCGGTTAGGGTGAAACGCTTCATGGACGGTCTCCGTGATGGGGGTGACCGGTCGCGGTCGGTTCGGTGTGAGGCAGCAACGCGCCGCCTTCGGATAGGATGCCCTGCATCACCGCGATTTCCTGACGCTGTTCGACGATGATTCCCTGGGCGAGCCGGCGCAGGCGTTCATCCTTGCCGAACCGCAGTTCGACTTCGGCCATGTCGATCGCACCCTGATGATGCGGGATCATCATTCTTGCGAAGTCGCGATCGGGATCGCTTGAATAACCGGTCATCATCGCGCCGTGCATCCGCGCCATCGCCGCATCCATTGCGGACGCGAAACCGTCCGTTTGCGCTAACGCACCCGTCGATACGGACACGGCTATCGCCGTTAGCAAGGCCGTGCGAGATTTCATCGTCATGCCTTTAGTATTCCCATTTATGACACGCGAGCGATGAATGCCGAGCGTGACAGCGTAAATGATCGCGGCGCAGCCATCGATCCAACGCATAAGCATGGTTGTTCTGATCATCTAAAAAGAACGGTAGACAATCTATGATCGCGTTTTCGTATTGAAACCATCGCTACCATGCGTTGGACGCAGGGGAGATATCGGTCGATCTAGCGGCATCGGACTGGCACGATCACCCGCCGGATCCGCGATAAGGATCAAACGATGAAAGCTGCGATCGTTCTGGTTGCCGCGATGTTGGCCTCCGTAGCCCCAGTCCCGGCGATCGCTCAGGCCTATTGGGCTGCACCTGCGGCGGACGACTTTCCCTGCGATATCAAGGCGGTTCAGGCACCGTGGTCGAAGGCTGATATCGACCTTAGTCATCATGACCGGATCTATGTGTCTGACCCGACATCGACAAAGATCGTTGTCATCGATCCTGCAGCGGGCAACGAACTGGGACGCATCGACCTCACCAAAAGCGCGATAGCTGAGCCCAGCTTTTCCAGCCCCAAAGTCCAGCACCTGGCTGCAACGCGTGACGGGCGGACCCTGGCGGTATCGGCATTAGCGCAGCACAGTGTGACGCTCGTAGATCTGGCCACGAACACGGAACGAGGCCGGACCGTGTTCCAGACGTCGCCTACCGCCGTCGCGTTTACGCCCAATGGGCACGAACTCTGGGTTTCGCTCGGCGATGAACATGCCATCGCAGTCGTGGATCCTAAGACCGCGCGGGAGATCACCCGCGTACCAGCAAGTGGCGGAGCGGGCGCGACCATCCTGTCGCCAAACGGACGCTATGCCTTTGTATCGCTTACTGAAAGGCCGTCCATCCTGGTTGTCGACGTCGAGCATCGGCGCGTCGTCGGACACGTTGCCAGCAACGGTGCAGGTGAGGGAGCAATCGCGGTCTCGCCAGATGGCAAACAGATTTGGGCAACACGCCGCGAGAGCGGCACGACCACGGTTTTTGCTGCCAAACCGCCGTTTGCGGTACGCGAAGTGATAAACACTGGTCCAGCAACGGGCGCGGTCAACTTCGCCCAGCGCGCGGACGATTCCTTTGCCTATGTCAGCATTGGCGGCGATCAACCTGCAATCAAGGTCTATAGAACCGACAGCCTGGAGGCTGTGGCAACCGTCCCGCTACAAGCGGCTCCAAGTGCGGTTTGGCCGTCGGGCGATGGTACGAGAATCTATGCCAGCCTGGCCGGAACCAACAAGGTCGCTGGGATCGACACGCTGACGTACACCACCGTGTCGACAATCCCTATCAGTACGGATGCGCAAAGCCTGATCTACGTTCCTGGTGCCGTGCGATCAGGAAAAGGTCTCGCCAATCTGGTGCCATCCGGGCGCGATGCGGCGCTTGCCGTGGCGGCGCGTTGATCGGTCTTACACCGTCTGTAATTTCCCAAGGAAAGCCCTTTCTAAAATGACCAAGCCCCCCGTCAGGATCGCGATCAGCGGTGCCGCAGGACAAATTTGCTATTCGCTGCTCTTCCGGGTTGCGCAGGGTGACGTGTTCGGACCGGACCAGCCCGTTATCCTTCAACTGCTCGACGTGCCGCAGGCTATGGACGCCGTACGCGGCGTGGTCATGGAACTGGAGGATTGCGCGTTCCCGCTACTGGCAGGTGTGATCATTACTGATGATCCGATGGTGGCTTTCAAGGACATCGATGCGGCCATGCTGGTTGGGTCTCGTCCCCGCTCAAAGGGCATGGAGCGCCGTGATTTGCTCGCTGCCAACGCAGCGATCTTCAAGACGCAGGGCGCAGCATTGGACGCAGTGGCCAAACGTGACGCCAAGATCCTGGTCGTCGGCAATCCCGCCAACACAAATGCCTGGATTCTTGCGCAAAGCGCACCGGGTTTTCCTGCCGAAAACATCACGTCGATGATCCGCCTCGATCACAACCGCGCGCAGGGACAGCTTGCGGCCAAGGCGGGTGTAGGTGTCGATGCGATTACAAAGCTCGTCGTCTGGGGAAACCATTCGCCGACGATGTTTGCCGACTGGGGGAATGCCGAACTCGATGGCCAAAAGCTTGCCGACCGTATCGGAAACGAGGCCTGGTACCGCGAAACCCTGATCCCCACCGTTGCGCAGCGCGGAACCGCGATCATCGAAGCACGGGGTGCGTCCTCGGCCGCGTCGGCCGCAAATGCAGCGATCGACCATCTGCGCGACTGGGTGCACGGCGCAGGCGATAATTGGGTGTCGATGGGCGTGGTGTCAGATGGCTCCTACGGTATCCCGCAAGGACTGGTGTGCGGCGTGCCGGTGCACTGCATGAGCGGTGGGTATGCGCGTATCGAAGGCCTGACCCTCGATCCGTTCCAGCGATCGATGCTCGATCGCACGATTGCCGAACTGGTCGATGAACGTGAGGCGGTTATCGACATTCTGAAATGAACGATCGGTATATCTGATTGGAATGACTGTAATCTTTGGTTGGTGCGATTGATCTCCTTTCCCTATCATTGGGGCAAGGAGATCGGGCATGACCCTCGAACAACTCAGGATTTTCGTCGGTGTCGCAGAGCGCGAGCACATGACGCGCGCTGCCGAAGCGCTCAATGTGACGCAGTCAGCCGCAAGCGCTGCCATCGCCGCGCTAGAAGCTCGGCACGGCGTGCCGCTGTTCCACCGGGTCGGCCGCGGGATCGAACTGTCCGAAGCGGGCCGCATGTTTCTGGTCGACGCGCGCGCAGTGCTTGGCCGTGCCGCCAGCGCGGAACTTGCACTGGCCGAATATGCAGGACTGGAGCGCGGCACACTGCGGCTGGTCGCAAGCCAGACGATCGCAGGCTATTGGCTGCCCCGCCAGCTGGCGGCGTTCCATGCGCGCTACCCCGCGATCTCAATCGAACTGGCGATCGACAACACCGAGGGGGCCGCGGCGCGCGTGCTCGACGGTGCGGTCGAGCTCGGCTTCGTCGAGGGTGTGATCGACGAGCCCGCGCTCGCGCATTGGACGGTCGCGAACGACCGCATGGTGCTGGTAAGCGATCGCGCAGCCGACACGATCGACGAGGACTGGATCCGCGCCGCGCGCTGGATCGTCCGCGAACAGGGATCGGGCACGCGCTCGTCGTTCGAGGAGGTGTTGCGCCAGCGCGGCGTCGATCCGTCGGACCTCACCACCGCGCTGACCCTGCCGTCGAACGAGGCGGTACGTAGCGCGGTCGAGGCTGGCGCAGGCGTCGCGGTCCTGTCGCAGCATGTCGTCGCACCTGCAATCGCGGCCGGAACGTTGCACGATCTGCCGCTCGGTCTGCCGCGGCGTCCGTTCTACGCGCTGCGGCACAAAGAGCGCTATCGTACCCGGGCGGCCGATGCGCTGACCGATCTCATCAAGGAGACTGGCAAGTGACCGCCGATCTGAAACCCGTTCTTGATGGCCTGAAGCCGCTCAGCCGGCTCGACTCACCGCGCGAGATGATCCGGCAGTTCACGCCCAACTGGTTCGCCGCGACCATGGGCACCGGTATCCTGGCGCTGGCCTTACCGCAGGTGCCGGGCGTCGGCACGTCGCTGCACCCGGTCGGCGAGGCATTGTGGTATTTCAACATCGCGCTCTTCACGCTGTTCGCCGGGCTCTACACCGCGCGCTGGACGATGTTCGGGCACGAGGCGCGGCGGATCTTCGGGCACAACACCGTATCGATGTTCATCGGTACGATCCCGATGGGCCTCGCGACGATCATCAACGGGTTCCTGGCGTTCGGCCTGCCGCGGTTCGGCGCCGGCGTGATCCCGATCGCCGAGACATTGTGGTGGATCGACGTCGCGATGTCGCTCGCCTGCGGTGTAGCGATCCCCTACCTCATGTTTACCCGGCACGAACATTCGCTCGACGGCATGACCGCGGTGTGGCTCCTGCCAGTGGTCGCGGCCGAGGTCGCAGGCGCGAGCGGAGGCCTGCTCGCACCGCATCTGGCCGACGCCCATCATCAGTTCGTGGTGCTGGCGACCTCCTATGTCCTGTGGGCCTATTCGGTGCCGGTCGCGTTCGGCATTCTCGCGATCCTGATCCTGCGGATGGCTCTCCACAAGCTGCCGCACGAGAGCATGGCCGCCTCGAGCTGGCTCGCGCTCGGTCCGATCGGCACCGGTGCGCTCGGGATGCTGGTGCTCGGTAGCGACGCGCCCGCGATCCTCGCCGCCAACGGCCTCGGCCAGATCGGCGCGGTAGCGCAGGGGATCGGCACGATCGCCGGGCTGTTGCTCTGGGGCTTCGGCCTGTGGTGGCTGGCGCTCGCGACGCTGATCACGATCCGCTACTGGCGCGCGGGTATCCCGTTCAACCTTGGCTGGTGGGGCTACACCTTCCCGCTCGGCGTCTACACTGTCGCCACCTTCAAGCTCGGCACGACGCTCCAGCTCGGCTTTTTCGGGATCGTCGGCACCATCCTCACCATCGCGCTCGCAGCGATGTGGCTGCTGGTCGGCGCCAAGACGGTCGCAGGCGGCTGGCGCGGAAACCTGTTCGTGTCGCCCTGCATCGCCCAAGCCAATTGATGGGCCGAACTGATCGTCCTGCCGGATCGAACCGGCCCATCCGATCGACCCGTACCGGGCAGACCGTCGGACGGATCGCGCATAAGAGCATGACATCGAAGGGAGAATGCTGGTGGACAGCCTGGATATGAAACTGGCGCAGGCGACGAACCGCCGTCGCTTTCTCGCAGAGGCTGCGATCGGCAGCGGCGCGCTGATCGCCGCACCCGCGCTGGCGCAGAGCATGGTCGACCTGCATCTTCCGGGTGGCCCATCGGAACGGCCGATAACCAGTGCGTTCCCCGGCAAGGGCAGCATGATCCTCCAGCGGATCCACCCGCCGCTGCTGGAAACGCCGATGAGCGTGTTCAATGGCGACGTCTTCACACCGAACGACCAGTTCTTCGTCCGCTGGCACTGGGCCGACATTCCGACCGCGATCGATGTCGAGGCGTTCCGGATCAAGGTGCACGGCGCGGTCACGCGGCCGCTGTCGATCTCGCTCGCGCAACTGCTGAAGTTGCCACGCGTCGAGCTGGCGGCGATCAACCAATGCTCGGGCAATTCGCGTGCGCTGTTCCAGCCCCCTGTTGCCGGTGCGCAGTGGCGTCACGGGGCGATGGGCAACGCCAAATGGCTCGGCGTGCGCCTGCGCGACGTGCTCGATATCGCCGGCGTGAAGCCGGGCGCGGTCGCGGTGCGGTTCGGTGCGCTCGACCAGCCGGTGGTCGCGGGTGGACCGGATTTTGCGAAGTCGCTGTCGATCGACCACGCACGCGACGGCGAAGTGATGCTCGCCTTCGGGATGAACGGTGAACAGATGCCGCTCCTCAACGGCTTCCCGGTCCGGCTGATCGTACCCGGCTGGTATTCGACCTATTGGGTCAAGATGCTGAACGACATCGAGGTGCTTGCCGCGCCCGACGACGGTTACTGGATGGCCAAGGCGTACAAGATCCCTGACACTCCAGGCGCGAACGTGCGGCCTGGCCAGAAGGATTTCCCGGCCGTCCCGATCAACAAGATGATCCCGCGCAGTTGGGTCACGAGCCTCGACGAAGGGCAGGCGATCGCGTTTGACCGGTCAATCCCGCTGGGCGGCATCGCGATGGGCGGCGATTGCGGCGTCGCCAAGGTCGATGTGTCGACCGACAACGGCAAGAGCTGGTACAAGACGACGCTTGGCCCCGATCACGGCAAATACAGTTTCCGCCGCTGGGATGCGCAGGTGCCGCTCAGCCATGCGGGCCCGACCAGACTGATGTCGCGCTGCTGGAACACCGCCGGCATCGCGCAGCCGATGACGCCGATCTGGAACCCGGGCGGGTTCATGCGCGGCAACATCGAAACCACCAACATCGTCGTCGGCTGAGGAGCGCTCCCCCATGAAAACGCCTTCCATCGGCACGCTGTCGTTCGGGTTCGTCGGCGCGACCGTCGTTCTTCTACTCGCGATCGGTGCCCCGAACAGCCGCATCGCCCCGCCGCCTGCCGCCCCGACCGCACCACCGCCGCCAAGCGTTTCGGCGCGCGGCTTCTCGCTGGCGTCCACCTCGGTCGATCTCCCGACCGACGAAGGGCAATATCCCGCCGGCCCGCATGCCGACGTCATCAACGCCAACTGCACCTCGTGTCATTCGGCGAGCATGGCGCTGAACCAGCCGCCACTCTCCTCCGATCAGTGGACCGCGGAGGTCACCAAGATGCGCGAGGTCTACAAGGCTCCTGTTGCACAGGCTGACGTGCCGGCGATCGTCGCTTATCTGACCGCCATGAGCGCAAAGCAGCCGGGCGCCGCGAAGGGCAAGGCGCAAGACCCCGATCCGAAGGCTGCGCCCGACGTATCGGGGGGATCAGGCTAAGCACATCACTCACGACACGCGGTTCTGCGCGCGAAGTGCTGTGCGGCGTGTACGTGTCTCGCGCAGTGTTGCATTGGGCGCGAGGCCGTTCGCGGGCACCTTGGGTATCGCAACGCGCTGCGACAGGTAGATGCCATTGTGGCCCGAGCAGAGATAGGCCACGAAACAGGCGACGGCGATCGGCACCGCATAGCTGGCGCCAAACAGTTCAATCCCCATGAAGGTGCAGGCGAGCGGGGTATTGGCAGCCCCGGCAAAGACCGCAACAAAGCCGATCGCGGCGAACAGGCCCGTCGGTACGTCCAAGAAAGGCGCCAGCGCGTTACCGAGCGCCGCGCCGATGAAGAACAACGGCGTGACTTCACCGCCTTTGAAACCCGCACCGAGCGTGACGACAGTAAACAGCAGCTTGATCGCCCAACTCCACGGATGCGTGTCTGGTCCGAAGAAGCTGGCGATGGTAAGGCTCTCGGGCCTCGCTGCCAGGACACCCAGGCCTAGATAGTCGCGCGTGCCGAACAGGAAGACGAGCGCGATAACGACGACCCCGCCGATCACTGGACGTAGCGGACCATAGGGGACGATCCGCTTCAGACATCCCCCGACCACGTGGTTGGCTTCGGCGAAGGCCAAACCGACCAATCCGAATATGATCCCCGCAATACCCGCCTTCGTCACGAGCAGCGCATCGACCGGTATCAACGCACCGATCGGGTAGACACCGTGATGGATACCCCAGGCGAGGCACGTCCAATCGCCGACTAGCGCTGCAACGAGGCAAGGCACTAGCGCGGAATATTCAACGCGGCCGATCGCCAGCACTTCGAGCGCGAAGACCGCGCCTGCGATCGGCGTGCCGAAGACCGCGCCGAACCCGGCTGCGATACCCGTCATCAACAGGATGCGCGTGCCGCCCGCATCGAGGCGGAGCGCGCGGCCGAAACCGCTGGCAAGGCTTCCACCCAATTGGACGGCGGTGCCCTCACGTCCGGCCGAGCCACCGAAAAGATGCGTCACCACTGTGCCGAAGAAGATGAGCGGCGCCATCCGCAGAGGCACCCCGCCGCCAGGCTCGTGGATCTGCTCGACGATCAGATTGTTGCCGCCTTCCACTGTGCGCCCGGTGACATGGTAGAGGAATCCGACAACGAACCCGCCCACCGGTAGCAGATAGAGCAGCCAAGGCGATGCAAACCGCAGTCGCGTAACGGTATCGAGACTCAGCAGGAACGCCGCACATAGCGTCCCGACGAGTGCCGCCATGGGCAGCAAGATCAGCGCCCAGCGCAGGACAGAGATCGCATGGTCGTGACGATCGCGCATGAATGCCGCGACATTCAGCGTGCCGACGAGATTGCGAAAGGTAGCGCGCACAATTCCTCCTTGCTGCCTGAAGGCGCCAAGTAGGAATCATCAGCTCTTATCAGAGCGGTTCGGCCAAATTGCCCGGCAGAAATCCATTGCCAAAGTCGATCTATTAGACGTTTGCCCCAACCGTCAATGGGCATGTTGGTCGGGCAAATGCTCGGACCGGCCAGTCGGCAGCGTCTATCTGAGCCCGTTATATGTACCGACCCCGGGTACGCTGCATGCGGGACCGATCGGCTTTGGCCCACGTCGTTTTCGGGCTTCGTCACAAGGGGGCGATACCGCACGAAAGCCGCGGATGCGCTGCGGGGTCTGATCGGTTCGCAGCAAACCTAGGGATGGCTGCTACGAGCGTGCCGTCCAGATGCCGACGAGCGCGGCCAGTGACACGAGCATAAGAAACCCGTTCATCACTAGGAGCAACGTCGCTGGCAGGCGCTTGATGTCCGGTCGTGGCGGCGGGGCGCCTGCGCCCATCTCTCGCCACACCGCAGCGGCGAAGCAAAAGGCGCTGAACAAGATCAGCATGGTCCCGGTCGCCGTCGCCAGCCACGGGAACACGACGTCCTTGAGCAGCGCGCGCGCGCCGATACCGGAAGCGAGCGCCGCCAGTCCGGTACGCACCCAGGCAGCATAGGTGCGTTCGCCGGCGAGGATTGTGCGGTCCGCGGCAAGCTCTGTGCGACGGTCGGCGCTGTCCACCTGCTGGACTGCGCTGTCCTTCAGCTTGCTCGCGCTCTCCGCCAGCTTCGCATGGGCCCGATCGGCGTCGTGCGGCGCGTCCATCAGCCAGCGGTAACGGCGATGCGATGCCAGGCAGTCGAGAGATAGCCGGCGAAGTTCCAGATCGGCTCGGGCCGTTCGGGCTGCATCTGCCCGGCACCGTCAACGGCGCGCACGATCAGGACGTGGAGTCCGGGAGACAGATCGACCGTGACGTGCCACTGCGTCCAGCTCCAAGGCGCATCGGGTTTTGCAGTCAGTTCCGCCTGCAGCCAGTCGGTGCCGCCATTGACGGAGACCTCGACGCGGGTGACCGCTCGGCCGAAGGCGACCGCATAACCCGCGATTTCGCACGCGCCGGCGCTGACATGCGCGCCGTCCACCGGCGCGCAGATCGCAGCATTGAGCGGCATCTCCTCGATAGTCAGACCCCGATCCCAGTCTGCGTCCTCCTTCGCTACCGACGCCGGAAAGAGCTTGTAGTCCTTAGCCTGGATCGGCGCATCGGACGGGCGATCGCGCACCTCGATGCGCGTCAGCCACTTGGCGCTACGAACGCCCGCATAACCCGGCACGACGAGCCGCAGCGGTGCGCCATGTTCGGGGGCCAGCGCCTCGCCATTCATGGCCCAGACGATCAGCACGTCGGGCTCTAGCGCCTTGGCGATCGAGATCGAGGCACCGAACGGTGCCGTCTCACCATCGACATCCACGTTGTCGGCCCCCGTAGTGCCGACGAACGACGCGCCGTCCTGGATGCCGGCTGCGGCGAGCACGTCGCACAGTGCGACGCCGGTCCACGCCGCATTGCCAATCGCGCCCACGTCCCAGGGATCGCCCGAAGTCTTTTCCACGTCTTGAAGATGTGCCCGACGATTGCCGGCGCACTGCATGGTCGCGGTCACTGTCCGGGTCGCAAATGCCGTTTGAAGTTCGGCAACCGTGTAGGAGCGCGGGCGGTCGACTAAGCCGTCCAGCGCTATACGATGATCGTCGGCCAGCTCCGGCGTTGGTCCGTGACTGCGGATGTAGAAGTTCGCCTGCGGCGTCAGGAAGGACGTGATCAGTTTATCCGGGGGCGTTTCCGCATTGAGCGGCTCCGGACAGCGGAGGATCAGATTCTGTTCGGCGCGATCGGATGCGGTCATGCAAGCGGCCTACCATGATGAAATCAGTAGCGAAATCGATCGTTTTGCTGGGCGATGTCACCCAGACTCTTTCGATAGCCTATCCCTTTCTAGACGGCGGTGGAGCGATCACCATGCCGTCGCGCGAAAGGCGCCGAGCGCCAGACAGCCTTTCCCGTAGATCGTCGCGATGTGACTGGACTTGCTACGACGGCTTTGTCCCAAAAGTCGTCGCTAGGTACTAGGGATGACGGAAAACCCTGTCGCCATCGCAGATGCGCGACAAACGGGTGATTTGCGCCGCCTGAACCCGGATGAGGGCGCTTAACGTATATCTGGGTCCGTTCTATGTACCGACCCCGAAGAGGGGGCGATCCGAATGATCCGTCCCGAGTGGAACATGCAAGGGCTGGGTGAATGCCCGGCATCTGTAACGGGCACCCCGGAATCCGCCAGCCCACTTGTTGGCATGTGAACATGATAGCACGAGAACACGAGAACACGATGGAACGTGAACACGTGTCTGGCATGTAGAGGTTGGTAGCAAAGCCTATCGGTGAGTTTTGGGGTAGCGGCTCACCTTTGGGCCGACGCGCTGAAATCTACCAGCACGGGCAGTTCGGGAATTCCGCCGCGCAGCTTTGCCCGTCGTACAATGCTGTGCTGGTCGATCAGGTTCTGTGCGTCGCGCTTGCCGCTGGACGTTTTTGGGAACCAGTGGAGTGCCACCCGTTCGACCTTGCGCCCGTTCTTGATCGGCGTGAAATCGACATAGAAGGGGCAAAGCTTGTTAATTTCCTCGACAGCCACCTTCAGACAATATTTGTTCATATCAGCGAAGCGTTCGAGTTTACCTTCAGGCACGTTAAGCAGGCCGCGCAGCTCTTCGATCGTAAACTCCTCTTTCTGTTTGTATTCGAGACCAATGCGCCGCTCGATCATTTCATAGAGACAAAGTGCGTATTTTGACTCGAAGCAATACATTACCTGCGTCTTGAGACGGGCATAAACCTGACTGTTCCGCAGTATCTCGATTAGCTCTTCTGGGATACGATAGTGAAGGAAGCCGTCTTTTTCGAGGCTTTCATCACTTGGGCCGAGCAGCTGGACACGGCGCTTGTAGCTCTTGCCATCCTTGCGGATCGTGACGATCGCGATGGTGCCCATGAGGCGCAGCAGTGAACTCTCTATGCGCTCGTTGCCTTGGTGCGTCCCTTTCAGTCCGGATTTCGCAATGCGATGGATGATCGGCTCGCCAATGCGTTCCCAGGCATTGGCGATCAGCAGGTTGTAGATACGGCGATCCGCGAGGGTGAGGGGGCTTAGCTCTACAATATCGACCAACTCGCCGGGCTTGACGATTTCACCGTAGTTGGCGGGATCAAAAGGATTTCCACGTCCCTTCTGGGCCAGCGTGCGGAATGTCATATCGACCACGGCAGGTTGCGACATAGGCTTGACCAACGGTGAGCTAGAGGAACTTACCAACTCACCCTAATCACGAAAAGTGAGCTAGGCAAATGTTTCAGCTCCCCCGTGGAGCAGAGAGGCGGATACCCCAAAACTCACCGATCCTTTTAACCCAACCATTGGGGTACCCCAACACTCACTGGACCCTGCCCGAACACTCACTTTTACCGACCCCAAAGCTCACCGCATGCTACCCCGAAACTCACGCGAATCGACCCCAACGCTCACTATTGGAGGCATTTTTCGGCAGAAATACGGACCTTTCAGGGCTCTGAATCTTGAATCAGAAGAATTAGAGAATCTGAACGGCGAAAGGTGAGCTTTGGGGTGGCGAGCCTGTGGATAACCACCGTCAGAATAGGCAAATGGAATCGGCCTAATGGCCGATGCACTATTCGTCTGGTGCCAGCTGCGCTGTCACCAGAGCGGCGCAAACGCCGCGTGCTTAGCGGAAAAAGAAGAAAGGCAAGCTGGCGACCAGATACTACGCCAGAGCCGACCAAGAGCGCCATGAGGGCAGGGAAGAGGGCTTTGCCACGATCCGCACCCTTGCAGCACCGAACCTCGCTGTTGGTGCTTAAATCAGCTCCTTCGCGATCGGTTTCGTAGATCGTCAATCCGATCACCAGCTCCGTCACCTTCGGAAGGTGAGGCGCTACCCCAAAACTCACCTTTCGCACATCGTCACGCAGGATCGAACAGGCCAGTGAACTCGCGTTGATCGTAGTAGCGGATTTTCTCGACCGCGAGCGGGTTTTCGCCCTGGCGGAGCAGCAGAAGCTGATCGGGCCGCATTCGCATGATTTCGTCCGGTGTGGCGAGCCGGCGAGCGGAGACGTGCCCGCTGACACTCTCCGAGGGACCAGCGCGGTTTTCGCCCCAGCCGGTGCCGCGCGACGTGCTGACGGTATCATATTCGATCGTGGTGTCGCCGATCGTGCGCGAGAGCATGTCGGCGGTGGCATGATCGTTGACCCCGAACGTCTGGATCACGCCGGCGTTGGACATGAAGGTGCCGGCGCGCTCGCCATAGGTGGCCTTAAGCTGGTGCATGTCCTGGAGGATCGGCCAGAGCTGGAGGCCATAGCCCGCCATCAGGCCCATCGCGCGTTCAACCGGTTCGAGACGGCCGAGCGCGGCGAACTCGTCCAGCAGGAACAGCACGGGCCGGGCAGGACGGGCGGTGGACCGCGCCATGTCGGTGACGGCCTGGCTCACCAGCAGCCGCAGCCAGCGCGCATAGGTGTCGAGCCGATCGGGCGGCAGGCACAGGAACACGGTGGCGGTCGTGTCCTTCAGCCCCGCGAAGGTGAAATCCGACGCGGCGGTGCTGGCGACGATGCGAGGGCTGTCGAGAAAGTGGGTATGGCGCTGTGCCGAGGACAGCACGCCAGCGGCTTCGCGATCGGACTTGCCGAGCTGGCGGTTGGCGGCGCGGGCGATCAGGCCACCGGCGCCGGCGCTGTCCTGCATTTTGGCCAGCAAAGCGGCAAAGCCGGCAGGGGCGAGCGTCAGCTTGTCGCGCACCGTCGCCAGCACTCGGGCGTCGGCGGGTTCGTGGACGACGGTATGCAGGATCAGCCCCGCGATCAGCGCCTTGGCTTCCTCGTTCCAATGCGCTTCGCCCGATTGCCCCGGCGCGTCATGCACTAGGGCGTCGGCGAGGGTGTTGGCATCTTCCGCGAGATCGAGGCTGGCGGGATCGAGCCGGTCGAGCGGATTGTAGCGGGCAGGCGGCTGACCCGACACGCCGAACGGATCGAGGCACCAGACCTTGCCCTTGGCGGCACGCGCACGGGCGGTGACGCGGGCATTCTCACCCTTGGGGTCGATGCAGATCACCGAGCGATCGAGCAGCAGCAGGTTGGGAATGATCGTGCCGACGCCCTTGCCCGACCGGGTGGGTGCCATCGTTAGCAGATGCGCCGCGCCGTCGTAATGCAGCAGCTTGCCTGACTTCGCCGAGCGGCCAATCAGGAGATCTCCGTTCGCCTCCAGCTTTCGCACGTCGGTTCGGTCGCCGAAACGAGCGGAGCCGAGCAGATCGCTCCGCTGGTTGGCGGCGCGCCGGTTGAAGCGCCAAGCCAGGAACAGGATCGCGCCGGCCAGCAGGAACGGAATGTCGGTCGCAATCTCACCATAGCCGAAGATGCCCTTGAGCCAGGCGTTGCTCGCCATCAGCACCACGAAGGCGACGAAGACCGCGAACAGCGGGCTGATCCGTCGCCTCGGCATCAGTGCGCTTCCATCGGCGTGACCGGCAAGGACCGGTCGGAGTCGGGATGATCGAGCAGCCGGAGCAGGATTTGCGATACAAGGGGAGGGGGCACGCCCTCGTCAAGCATCATCGCGAAGAACGCATCGTCGTTGGGCGTCGGGATCATGTCCTCGATGACCAGGTTGGCGCGCGAGTCCGCCATGTCCTCATGCCACATCGCGATTTCCGCCGGCGTGCCGCGCACGAAATTCATCGCGCGGACTTGGGCACGGATCGTCTCGATATCGAAATCGCTCATTGCGCTTCGCTCCCTTCCGCTTCCGCGTCGAACGCCCGCTTGCCGCGCCGCTTCCATAGCGCCAGCACGTCGCCAGCATCGTCGCCGCGACCACGCCCGGCGAGATCGAGCAGCGCGCCGTAGAGCGTGGCGCGATCGTCGTCGGTCAGCTCGACCAGCCCGGCTTTCTGGACCAGCCCGCCCAGTTCAATCAGATGGCGTGTTCGTTCGCGACGTTGCACGACCCAGCCCCTGCTATCCGTTCGCCGTTCCGCCGCTTCCGCCCGCAGCGTCGCCGCCTGGTTCAGTCGCAGTGCCCGATCCGTCGATTGCAGCAGCGCCGCCACCTTTGCGCCCACGTCGTTGAAAGAAGGCCGCGCCCTTCGCGCGCCATGCCTCCTTCGCGCCCGCATCCTTTGATCCGATCGCATCGAGCAGCACCCCGGCGAGGGTTTCCGGATCAAGCGCATCGGCCCCGGTCGCAACGACGAGCTGGCCAAGCTGTTCGACCCGCTTTGCCTTGAGCGCGCGGGCCTTGTCACCCAGTGCCTTCAGCTCGGCATCGTAATCGCGAACCTTCCGCATCGCCTTTACCCTTCCGCGTATCGCTCATCAACATCTTAGCGCGCCGAGCATATGGGTAAAGCCAGAACGAGCAGAACGCAGCACCAAGTCAATCAGGAGGAGCGAAGCGGAGGATGAGTGCGCGCTTATACGTCGTTGCCGACGTGCGCTCAGAAGTGCAATAAGCAGGGCGTCATGGCGATCTACCATTTCTCCGCCAAGGTTGTGAGCCGCGCGAACGGATCGAGCGCCGTCGCGAGCGCCGCCTATCGCTCCGCATCCGAGCTGCACGACGATCGGTTGAACCGGAATCACGACTTCAGCAACAAGGCAGGCGTGATCCACTCCGAAGTGATGTTGCCACAGGGCGCACCGGAGCGTTTAAACGACCGCACGACCTTGTGGAACGAGGTGGAGGCAGGCGAGAAACGCAAGGACGCGCAGCTTGCCCGCGAGGTGGAGTTCTCGATTCCGCGCGAGATGAATGAGAAACAGGGCGTCCAGCTAGCGCGCGATTTCGTGAAGCAGCAGTTTGTCGATCGCGGGATGGTCGCGGATCTGAACGTGCATTGGGACAAGGCGAAGGACGGCACGCCCAAGCCGCACGCGCATGTCATGCTTGCGATGCGCGACGTGGGGCCGGAGGGGTTCGGGAAGAAGAACCGCGACTGGAACTCGACCGAGCTTTTGAAGGACTGGCGCGAGGCGTGGAGCGCCCACGTTAATGAGCGCATGGCCGAGCTTGGGCTTGAGGGTCGCATCGACCACCGCAGTTACGAGGCGCAGGGGATCGGGCTGGAACCGCAGCACAAGATCGGCCCGGCCGCATCGCGTCGTCCGGAGCAGGGGCTTGAGGCGGAGCGGATCGAGGATCACACGCGCATCGCTCGTGAGAACGGCGAGAAGATCATCGCCGATCCCAATGTCGCGCTGGACGCGATCACGCGGCAGCAGGCCACGTTCACCACTCGCGACCTGGCGACGTTCGCCTTCCGGCACAGCGACGGCAAGGAGCAGTTCGACCAGGTGATGGGGGCGGTGCGCGCCAGCCCCGAGCTGGTCGCATTGGGGAAGGACGGGCGCGACCAGGAGCGGTTCACCAGCCGCGACATGATCGCGGTGGAGAACCGGCTTGAGCGCGCGAGCGACGAGCTGGCGGGCCGCGCCGCGCATGGCATCGTCGATCGGCATCGTGACGCCGCGATCGACGCAGCCGAGGGCCGAGGGCTTGTCCTGTCGAGCGAGCAGCGCGACGCCTTCGATCACGTCACCGGCAACAGTGGGCTGGCGTCCGTCGTCGGCTATGCCGGCAGCGGTAAATCGGCGATGCTGGGCGTCGCGCGCGAGGCTTGGGAGGGGCAGGGCTACACGGTGCGCGGCGCGGCGTTGTCAGGCATCGCGGCCGAGAACCTTGAGGGCGGGTCCGGCATCCAGTCCCGCACCATCGCCAGCCTTGAACACGCATGGGGGCGGGGGCGTGAACAGCTAGGCCCAAGGGACGTGTTGGTGGTGGACGAGGCCGGCATGATCGGCTCGCGTCAGATGGAGCGGGTGCTGTCCCAAGCACGCGATGCCGGGGCCAAGGTCGTGATGGTCGGCGACCCCGAGCAGTTGCAGGCGATCGAGGCCGGCGCGGCCTTTCGCAGCGTCACCGAGCGCCACGGCGCGGCCGAGATCACCGAGATACGCCGGCAGCGCGAGGACTGGCAGCGCGACGCCACGCGTGCGCTGGCGACCGGGCGCACCGGCGAGGCGATCCATGCCTATGACAGCAAGGGCATGGTCCACGTCGCCGACAACCGTGACGAGGCGCGGGGCGAGCTGGTGGACGGTTGGGATCGCGCACGCCAGACCGAGCCGGGCAAGACCCGGATCATCCTCACCCACACCAACGCCGAGGTGCAGAGCCTCAATGGCGAGGCGCGCAACCGGTTGCGCGCATCCGGCGACCTTGGCGACGACGTGACGGTGAAGGCCGAGCGCGGTGAGCGGCAGTTCGCGACGGGCGACCGCATCATGTTCCTGCGCAACGAGCGCGGCATGGGGGTGAAGAACGGCACGCTGGCGACGATCGAGCGGGTATCGTCCGAGGGCATGGCGGTGCGCCTCGATGACGGGCGCGGCGTCGCGTTCGACACCAAGGACTATGCCCATGTCGATCATGGCTATGCGGCGACGTTCCATAAATCGCAGGGCGTGACGGTCGATCGCGCGCACGTCCTCGCCACCCCCGGCATGGACCGGCACAGCGCCTATGTCGGCATGTCGCGTCATCGTGACGACGTGCAGCTCCACTATGGCCGCGACGACTTCAGCGACCAGCGCCAGCTCGTCCGCGCGCTCTCGCGTGATCGCGGCAAGGACATGGCGGGCGATTACGCTAAGCCCGAGCAGGATCAGGCGCGGGCGTTCGCCGATCGGCGCGAGATCCGGTTCCCGGAACTCGCACGCCAGATGGTCGAGAAGGTGCGCGACAAGGCCAAGGGCATGTTTGCCGGTTTCCGGCCAAAGCCGGCTGTCGCGAAAGAGGGGGCGATTAACACTGCCCGCGATCACGGCCAGGGGGGTCTGATTAACACCGCCCGTGATCGCAGCCAGGGGGGGCCGATTAACACCACCTTGGACGTCTCTCAGGCCAAGGCGATCGAACGCTATGCACGTGCCGCGGGCGATATCGGCCGGATGCGCAACAAGGGTCTGCCCGTGCTGCCGCATCAGGAGAGCGCTTTGCAGAAGGCTGGCGAGAGGCTGGACGCGACCCGTCCCCATGCCGCGCGCGACCTTGCATCGGCGCTTGCGCGTGATCCGAAGCTTATCGAGCAGGTGTCGGGCGGCAATACAGTTGGCGCGGCACGCGCGATGGCCGACGAGAAGCGTGTGCGGCTAGACCCGGACGCGCGTGCCGAGCGGTTCGTGGAAGGCTGGCAGAAAATGCAGCAGGCGCGGGCAGGCATGGAGCGGGCCGGCGACAGTGCCGGTGCCGAGCGGTTGCGCGAGCGGATGGAGAAGGCGGCGGGCGGGCTGCACCGTGACCCGCAGCTCGAATCCGCACTGCGTCGCCATGCACCCGACCTGGCGCTGAAGCAGGAAAGCGAGCGGTCGATCGGCGATGCGCTGTCGTCGTCGCTCGATCGTGGGCGCGACCGGGATCGGGGGATGAGCCGGTGACGGTTCGTGCTTTCGGGTACGATCCGGTTTGTGGTTTCATGCAGTAAAGGGGAAGAAGTGCATGAGTGACGATCACGAACCGGACGCCGCAGCGGAGGCGTTTGAAGGTGTCCGCGGTGAGCTTGCGCTGTTGCGCCGCGCCGTCGAGCGGCTGTCCGCGGAGCGCGCCGAGGTGCCGGAGATACCCGATTACAGCGAGACGCTGGGGAAAATGGCGAAGGCGCTCAACGCGACCATGCAAAATGTCGGCGTGCTGGCGAAAACGGCCGAGGACAATGTCGCGCCGCGCTATGTCGCCGACCGGATCGTCGCGGCTGGCGGCCATGCCCGCGACGAGGATCGGCGCATGATCGCGACCGCCGGTGAGAAGATGGACAAGGCGACGACCGCTTTGCACGGTATCGGCGGTTCTGCCCGCCGTGCGGACGAGCAGCGCCGTACCTTGTGGCAGGTCGGTGCGGGAGCGTGCCTGGGCGGGGCGCTGCTATGGACGATCGTGCCGGGGATCATCGCGCGCGAGCTCCCGGGGAAGTGGCAGGTGCCCGAGTGGATGGCAGCGCGCACGCTTGACCTACCGAAATGGGAAGCCGGGCAGCGCCTCATGCGAGCTGCTGGGCCGGATGCTTTCGCCAACATCGCGGCAGCCGATCGGATCATCACCGCAAATCGCAAGGCTGTGCAAGCCTGCTACAAGATAGCTGTGAGGACTAAGAAGACGGTGCGCTGTACCATCGAGATCAGTCGGGATGACGTGGCGGCAAGAAGTGCGATCGTCAGCTCCACGGATTGAAGTGCCCAAGCGGTGCAAGCCGATCATTCCACCGGACAGCAGCGATGCGCTATGCGGAAGGGGCAAGTGCTTCGATGATCCGGCAGTCGGCGACGGTGTTGCGGCTACAGGAATCTATTAGCGCGTCGAGTTCACCAGCAAGCGCGGTGAGGTCTGCAATTTTGCGTCTAATCGCGTCGCGGTGTTGGTTGGCAACGACATCGACGGCGATGCAGGACTGATCGCGCCGATCGGCAAGCCCCATAAGCTCGCGCACCTGATCGATTGAAAAGCCAAGATCACGCGCGCGACGGATGAAGGACAGGCGGCGTAGATGCGCGCCCTCATAGGTCCGATAGTTCCCCGCCGATCGCTCAGGAGCCGGCAGCAAGCCAATCTGCTCATAGTAGCGGATCGTCTCGACTTTCGTGCCGGTCGCACCAGCCAGTTTTCCGATCGTCAGTTTCTCAGACACAGCGCTTGACCCTCTAGCGACTAGAGGGTGCATATAGGCTGTCAGATCGATTCTATCGAGGTGGCGAATATGGCCTGCACAAGCTGCGCGTCCGACAAGGCGGACACTCTCAACGACCCTAAGTGGCGGCGCGCGCTATGGATTGCGCTCGCCATCAATGGCGGCATGTTCGTTATCGAGATCGTTGCCGGCATCACGGGTGGATCGAAGGCGCTGCAAGCCGACGCGCTCGACTTTTTTGGGGATACTGCGAACTACGCAATCAGCCTTGGCGTTGCCGGAATGGCGATAGCCTGGCGCGCACGCGCTGCGATGTTGAAGGGGGCGACGCTTGCTTTGCTAGGCGTCTATGTCTTGTTCGCGGCGGGATGGGGGGCGCTCCACGAAGCAACGCCCCATGCCGAAATTATGGGCGTGGTCGGCATCGCCGCGTTGATCGCGAACCTTGTAGTCGCGGTCATGCTGTACCGCTTTCGAAGCGGTGATGCGAACATGCGGTCAGTGTGGATTTGCTCGCGTAACGACGCGATTGGCAACATCGCCGTCGTACTGGCCGCAGGCGGAGTGTTCGGCCTCAACAGCGCGTGGCCTGATCTCGCCGTCGCCACCTTGATGGCTGTGTTGGGAATATCGGGCGGTGTTCAGATCA
Source organism: Sphingomonas sp. CFBP 13733 (assembly GCF_014841795.1). Classification (NCBI taxonomy): domain Bacteria; kingdom Pseudomonadati; phylum Pseudomonadota; class Alphaproteobacteria; order Sphingomonadales; family Sphingomonadaceae; genus Sphingomonas; species Sphingomonas sp. CFBP 13733. Next base: position 11,581 of record NZ_JACYUP010000013.1, on the reverse strand, counting down.
TGCGGCAGGCACGCGCCGAAATGCGTAGCGAGCCCTCACCCGCCCCCGCTAGTTACCAGCAGTCGTTACATGGCAGTCGGTAAGCTGCTAAGGCGCGGGCCGATGCACCGCCTCTCCGCCCTGTTCCTCAGTTTCATGCTCGTGCTTATGCTCGGGCTTGGATCAGTCGCGCATGCGACCGAAGGCGTGACGTGCGTTGATACCACAGCGGTCAGCTCCCTCGATCATTGCGACGGCGATGCCGACCAAGTGCCGGCAGACGCCGACAAGGCTTATCCTCACCATCATGGTGGTTGCCACGGCCATCATGTCGGCGTGCCGATCGCGTCCGATTCAACCGGACCAGCCAGCAGCGTTCGTATGACTGCATCGATGTGGCGCAATGCGCCCAAGGCCCCGGTAGCGTCGGACCCAGCCCTACGTCCTCCCCAAGCCTGACCAACGCCTAATTCCGCCGGGAAAGCCCGTGCGGATGCCCAAGGTTCGTCAGGAGTCCGTTACCCATGCACCGTTTTATTGCGGCCTTATTGGCCGTGGCGTCGTGCGCGTCGATCGCACAGGCGCAGTCAGCCGATCCAACATCGACCAGTCCCCCGCTCACCCTTGAGCAGGCGCTTTCGCTTGCCGGAGCCAGCGCCCCCAGCCTTGAGGCTGCCACGGCTGGCGTCCGGGCAGCACAAGCAGGCCGCACGGTTGCCGGCTACCGCCCGAACCCGTCGATCGTCGCCGAGACCGAGAACATTGCCGGCAGCGGCCAATATCGCGGTCTTCGAAGCGCCGAGACAACGGCAGGTCTGGCACTACCGATCGAGTTGGGTGGCAAACGATCGGCACGGATCGCTGTCGCAGATGCGATTGGTAATCGAGCGAGGATAGGCACGGCGTTGGCCGAGGCTGATCTACGGCTTGCCATCACGCAGCTCTACATCGAGGCGACCGCAGCGGAACGCCGACTGGTGACCGCGCGCGAGCAGGCCGGTATCGCCCGCGAAGCATCGCGCGCAGCCGGCGTCCGCGTTCAAGCGGGGCGAGCATCACCGCTCGAACAGCAGCGCGCCGATGTATTGCGGATCAACGCGGAGACGGCTGTGGAGCGCGCAGAGCGGCTTGCCGAGGTCGCCCGAAGCAATCTTGCCCGACGGATCGGCCAACCCCTCACGGGACCGTTGGACTTGGTGTGGTTCGGCCGTGTCGAGGGCTTTGGTCCAGCGCGGCCGATCGAGACCGCCGGGACGCTGGCATTGGCGGCGACACGCGCGGACGTGACAACGGCAGAGGCACAGGTGCGGCTTGCTAGGTCGCAGCGCATTCCCGACGTGACACTCAGCGCCAGCGCACGACGGCTTGAGGCTACGAACGACGTGGCAGCGGTGTTCGGGCTGTCGATCCCGTTCCCACTGTTCAACAACGGCAAGGCGGCAGTGGCGCAGGCGCGGGCGCAGACTGATCAGGCGCAGGCGCTACGTCGCGCGGCCGAGCTGGATACCGCGCAGGATATCGCAAGCGCACAGGCGAACGTCGCGAATGCCGCGACGACCGCTCGCAACGCCAGCGGGCCGGCATTGGCGTCGGCAAGCGAAGCCGCTCGGATCGCCCGGATCGGCTACCGGGAGGGCAAGTTCGGTCAGCTCGATTTGCTCGATGCCGAACGTACCCTGTCCGAAACACGAACCGCCGCGATCGATGCGCTCGCCACCTATCACGACGCCAAGGCACGCCTCGAACGGCTCGTTGCCGCAGCGCCCTCGACCGAGGAAACCAATCAATGACGAAGACCATCATGCGGGCGCTCGCGCCTGTGACCCTGGCTGTCCTCCTTGCCGGATGCGGCGGGGGTGGCAACGGCGAGGCCGGTGAGAAAGCCGGAGCCGAGAAGACCGAAGGTGCCGAGGCCAGCGAAGCCAAGGAGGGTCCAAAGGATATCGTCACCCTGTCCGCGCAGCAGATTGCGGATGCCGGGATAGAGGTTACGCGTCCTACAGTAGGCGGCGTGGCCGGAGCGATCGAGCTATCGGCAACGATCGAGGGCGATCCTCAGGGTGTGCAGGTTGTGTCCACCTCCGTAGGCGGTCGGCTCGTTTCCCTCACCAGCAATCTCGGGCAGTCAGTCAGCCGGGGAGACCCGCTGGCTATCATCGAAAGCCGGGAAGCGGCATCACTGAAAGCGGAGGTAGAAGCCGCGCGCGCGCGTTCCGCACTCGCCCAATCAAACCTTCGCCGCGAACAGCGCCTGTTCGCTGAACGTGTTTCGCCAGAGCAGGATCTGGTCGCAGCGCGGACGGCAGCGACGGAGGCCAGCATTGCCCTTCGCCTCGCGCAGCAGCAATTGTCAGCGACGGGCAGCGGAGGCGGCGCGCTCAACCGCATCGCGGTTCGCTCGCCGATCGCCGGCCAGGTCATCGCGAGATCCGCTACACTCGGGCAGGCGGTCGCGGCCGATGCAGAGCTGTTCCGCGTCGCCAACCTGTCGAAGGTCACTGTAACCACCTCACTCGTCCCCACCGATGCCGGTCGGGTGAAACCCGGCGTGCGTGTCGAAGTGACGGCACCGGGGCGGCGTCAGGAGGGGCGCGTCACGTTCGTATCCCCCATTCTGGACGAGACGACCCGATTGGTGCCGGTGATCGCTACCCTCGACAACGCCGGCAGCACATGGCGCGTCGGCGAAACGGTCAACGTATCGATCCTCGTTCCTGCGACCGGGGACCGCACCGTCGCCGTGCCATCGGCCGCAGTGCAGATGATCGAGGACAAGTCGTTCGTGTTCGTCCGCACTGCGACAGGATTCCGGGCAATTCCCGTGACGCTTGGTCGCACCAACGGCGGGCAAGTCACCGTAACGGCAGGCCTTACCGGCTCGGAGCGCATCGCTTCCACCAACAGCTTCACGCTCAAGGCCGAACTCGGCAAGGGTGCAGGCGGGGATGAGGACTGAGCCATGATCGGTCGCATCGTCACCCTCTCCGTCGAGAAGCGCTGGCTCGTCCTGCTTCTCACCATCGCGGCTGCATTGCTCGGGATTGGCGCGCTGCGTCAGCTTCCGATCGACGCCGTACCCGACATCACCAATAACCAGGTGCAGATCAATGTCGTTGCTCCTGCCCTCTCCCCCGATCAGATCGAGAAGCAGGTTGCGTTCACGGTCGAAACCGCGCTCGCGGGCATTCCTGGCCTTGAATATACCCGCTCGCTAAGTCGCAATGGCTTTGCCCAGATCACAGCGGTTTTCGGTGAAAAGACCGATATCTACTTTGCGCGAGCGCAGGTCGCGGAACGTCTGCGAACCGCTGAGGAAGACCTTCCCGAAGGTGTGAACCCCGAGATGGGGCCGATCGCTACGGGCCTCGGCGATATCTTCATGTGGACGGTCGAATATCGCGAGCTGGACCAAGTTCACCACCGCAACGGCGAACCCGGCTTGCAGCGCGATGCCAGCTATATCACCCCCGAGGGGGATCACCTTGTCAGCGACGCCGACAAGGCGACCTATCTGCGCACCGTACAGGATTGGATCGTCACGCCGCAGCTCAAAAGCACGGCCGGGCTTGCTGGCGTCGACTCCCTTGGTGGCTACACCAAGGAATATCTCGTTATTCCGGACATACAGCGCATGGCGGCAATGCGGCTAACGCTTCAGGATCTCACCACCGCCCTTCAGCGCAGCAATACCAGCGCGGGCGCTGGCGTGGTCAACCGCAACGGAGAAGGGCTGGCGGTTCGATCGGATGGGCGTGTTCGCAACGCCGACGAGCTGGCACGTACCGTCGTTGCCACCCGCGAGAGCGTTCCGATCCTGCTTAACCAGATCGCGACCGTTCGCACCGGGCAGGCGCTACGCATGGGATCGGCGTCAGAAAACGGCCATGAAGTTGTCGTCGGCACCGCGGTTATGCGGATCGGGGAGAATAGCCGCACGGTATCGACCGGCGTTGCCGAACGGCTGACGCAGATCGGCCGCTCTTTGCCGGTCGATGTTGTCGTGAAGCCGGTCATGAACCGGACCGAGCTGGTGAACTCCACAATTTCGACGGTTGCCCGCAACCTCGCCGAAGGTGCGGTGCTGGTAATCGTCGTTCTGTTTGCGCTGCTTGGCAATTTCCGCGCGGCGCTGATCGCGGCCTGCGTCATTCCGATCACGATGCTGCTGACCAGCATCGGCATGTTGGAGGCGGGCGTTTCCGCAAATCTGATGAGCCTTGGTGCGCTCGACTTTGGTCTGATCGTAGATGGCGCGGTCATTATTGTGGAGAACGCATTACGGCGTTTGGGCGAGGCGCAGCATGGTCGTGATGACGTGCTGACCATCGAGCAACGTCTCGGGATTGTCGCGGCGTCGGCGCGCGAGATGATCCGGCCATCGGTGTACGGGCAGGCTATCATCATCCTTGTCTATGCGCCGTTGCTCACCTTCACGGGTGTCGAAGGCAAGATGTTCGAGCCGATGGCGCTCACGGTCATCATCGCTCTGGTGTTCGCCTTCATCCTATCGCTGACCTTCATACCGGCAGCGATTGCGATCTGTCTCAGCAAGCGGGTCGAGGAGAAGGAAAGCCGCGTCGTCACCTTCCTCCGGAAACGTTATGAGCCGGGACTTGATGCGGCAATGCGCCGACCCACCCTCACCATCGGCGTCGCGATCGGTGCGCTGGCACTCGCCGGGGCCGCTTTTACGACATTGGGGCAGGAGTTCTTGCCGCAGCTCGATGAGGGCAACATCCTCGTGCAGGCGGTCCGCATCCCGGGCACATCGGTCGATCAGAGCCAGGCGATGCAATTCCAGGTGGAAAAGGCACTCGCCAAGGCCCCTGAGGTCCGTTTCGCCTTCTCGCGCACCGGCACGTCCGAAATCGCATCGGACCCGATGCCGCCTAACGCGACCGACACCTTCGTCATCCTGAAGCCGAAGAAGGAGTGGCCCGACCCCGGCCTGTCCAAGGAAGAGCTGGTCGAGCGGCTGGAAAAGCGGCTCTCCACTCTGCCCGGCAACGCCTATGAGATCACTCAGCCGATCCAGATGCGGTTCAACGAGCTGATTGCAGGCGTGCGCGGCGACATCGCGATCAAGGTCTTTGGCGACGACTTTGGCGAGATGAACGCGACCGCAGATCGGATAGCCGGCATCCTTCGAAAGACGCGGGGTGCAGCAGACGTGCGGGTTGAACAAACCGAAGGCTTGCCGATGCTCGATATCCGGCCGAACCGCACTGCCATGTCCCGCGTCGGGGTGACGGCGGGTGACGTGCAGGACACGGTTGCCGCAGCCATTGGCGGCCGACAGGCTGGCGTGATCTTTGAAGGCGATCGTCGCTTCCCCGTCGTGATCCGGATGGCCGAAAGCTCACGATCCGATCTGACGGCGGTTGCTCAGGTGCCGGTGCCGACCGGCAGTGGCGGCTTCGTACCGCTATCGACAGTGGCGGATATCGCCGTGGTCGATGGTCCCAACCAGATCAGCCGCGAGAACGGCAAGCGGCGTGTCGTGGTGCAGGCCAACGTGCGCGATCGAGACGTGGCCGGTGTCGTGGCTGATGCCCGGTCAGCCATCGACGCTCAGGTGAAATTGCCGCCTGGCACGTATCTCGAATGGGGCGGTCAGTTCGAGAACCTGGCATCTGCCCGCGATAGGCTTAGCGTTGTGGTGCCGATCTGCTTCGTGGTCATCATGTTCCTGCTCTACGGCGCGCTTGGCTCCGTCAGGGATGCGTTGATCGTGTTTACCGGCGTTCCGCTGGCGCTGGTCGGAGGCATCCTTGCGCTGGTGCTAAGAGGCATGCCGTTCTCCATTTCAGCGGCAGTCGGCTTCATCGCGCTATCAGGTGTCGCGGTTCTCAACGGGCTGGTCATGGTGTCGTCCATCCATGATCTGATGCGGCAAGGCATGGGTCGTGCGGTAGCGGCGCATCAAGGCGCTCTGGCGCGGCTCCGGCCGGTTGCGATGACGGCGCTCGTCGCATCGCTTGGCTTTGTGCCGATGGCACTTGGTCATGGTGCTGGAGCCGAGGTGCAAAAGCCGCTGGCGACCGTCGTCATTGGTGGCCTGATATCCGCAACCTTGCTCACCTTGTTCGTGCTGCCGACGCTCTACGCTCGTTTCGGACGGCGCGAGCTGCCAGCCCCATCAGGGGGACACATCGAACTGCCGCCTTTGAATCATGACAGCGTGAGGGCTTAAGCTATGCAGGCCGTTGCCTTCACGCTCATTCCCGTCGTCGCCGTACTGATCGGCTCGCTATTCGCGGTATCGAGACGGCCAAGTGATGCCTTCGTAAGCGCTATGCAGCACTTGGCGGCAGGCGTCGTGTTCGCCGCAGCGGCAGCCGAGATCTTGCCCCAGGTGATGCACGAAGGTTCACCGATCGCGACATTCACAGGCGGCGCGCTTGGCATTCTCGTGATGCTGTCGCTCAAAGCTCTTGAGGGTCGCGCCAGTGGCCCGATCGCTATGTTGGGCGCGGTCGCAGTGGATATCCTGATCGACGGGCTTGTTCTCGGGTTGGCGTTCGTCGCTGGCGGGAAGGCCGGCGTGTTGCTGACGATCGCGTTGACGTTGGAGGTGCTGTTTCTCGGACTGACCGTGACCACCGAGTTGGGCGAGACGATCAAGTCCAAGGCGCGGATCATCGCGATTACGATGGGGATCGCGTTGTTGCTGCCGATCGGTGCGGCGATAGCGACTCCCGTTGCGACGTTTCCGCCCGTCGTCATCGCCGGGTTTCTCAGTTTCGGTTTGATGGCGCTGCTCTACCTTGTGACGGAAGAGCTATTGGTGGAGGCGCACGAGAAGCCCGATACCCCGCTTATCAGCGCCATGTTTTTCATCGGCTTTTTGGGATTGCTCCTGATCGAGGAGTTTTTGGGCTGACCGCTCGACGTGGAACGTCTTGGACCAATGATGATGACGTCGAGCTTCGTCGGCGTATCGAGGCCAAGCAGACTCTGGCGGTAATCGCACGCGAGATGGGCCGAACGATGGATGCGGTTCGGGGAAGAGCCTCAACCCTACGGGTAACTCTCCGCTCGTCACAGCGACCATGGCGCGACGGCGTGCCGCGGCGGGTAGATGTAGACTAGAAAAATAGGGGCGGTTGCCCGCCCCTATCCAGCTTCAGCCGTGCTTCATGCCGCCCTTAGCATGATCGCAGCAGTCCGCGGCCTTGGCTTTTGCGCCATCCTTGCAGCAGTCCGCACCGTCCTTGCAGCACGCCATGTCGGCGCAGCAATTGGCGACAGCGGCGAATGCGCCAGTCGACAGAGTGAGGGCGAAGGCAGCGCTGATGAGCTTAAACTTGGTCATGATATTCTCCGAAATTTACGTGTGATGGTGTTCGACGTCACACGGTTTGCGGAGGGGGCGTGGCCGGAGCGTATGCCATGCCCAAAAGGCCCGTCTGTGGAGCTGGCCAAGGCGATAGATGGGAGGACGGAACCAGCCCGATATGCTCGACGGTTTCGCCGGCAACCGCAACGCACGGTATGGCGCAGGCCGACGCAGGTGCCTTTTTGATGGGAGCGCCTGCTGATTTGCTGGCGCAGTCCATCATCGCGGACGCAGCCGGAGGCGCGGCCATCGCCATCGTCTCGCAGAGCGGGCCAAGCCGGACCAGCAACATCACTGCCAGGACGAAAAACGCCATGGAACGCAATATCTTGGAGAATGGGCGAGCCCGGCGTTTCATTGGATGCATCTAGAAGCACACTCAGTGATGCACAATGTCGGAGGAGCGGTTCGCCACACTAAGAGAACTTTACTCGCCTTTCCGGTACGTTGGCGAGGTTGCGATGCTCGAAAGGTCCGTGGCGCTATCGATCGGCACATCTGCCTCCTTTCGCTCGGAATAGCGATCAACAAGCTGCGTGGTGTGCGGGCGTAGAAGGACCGTGAAGCGCACCAGCTCCTCCATCACATCCACGATCCGATCATAGTAGGCCGAAGGCTTCATTCGGTCGCTTTCGTCGAACTCCGCAAACGCCTTCGCGACGCTCGATTGGTTTGGGATCGTCACCATTCGCATCCAACGGCCGAGGACGCGCAGGGTGTTCACGCTGTTGAACGACTGCGATCCGGCCGACACCTGCATGACGGCAAGCGTGCGGCCCTGCGTCGGGCGCATCCCACCCATCGACAGCGGCAGGTGATCGACTTGCAGCTTCATGATGCCGGTGATCTGGCCGTGGCGCTCGGGGCTGCACCACACATGCCCCTCCGACCACATCGACAGTTCGCGTAGCTCGTGGACGGCCAGGTGATCGTCCCCCGTCACCTGATCGGGCAGCGGCAACGTCGAAGGATCGAAGATTCGCGTTTCGCAGCCGAAGAATTGCAGCAGGCGAGCGGCTTCCTCAACGCACAACCGCGAAAAGGACCGCTCCCGCAAAGAGCCGTAGAGCAACAGTATGCGCGGAGGTGGATCACCAGCGCCCAGCCCAAGGGCAGGACGATCGAGCGCATAGCGCCGATCAAGGGCGGGTAGATGATCGGGGTCAGAGAGGGCGCGAAGCGGCATCAGGCGGTCCTTGGGCCAAGCAGAATGATACAGGTGCCGATCAGGCAGAGTGTCGCTCCACCAGCGTCCCAGCGGTCGGGCCTCACCCCTTCGACAGCCCACAGCCAGATCAGCGATGCACAGATGTAGACGCCGCCATAGGCTGCATAGGCCCGCCCTGCTGCATCGCTGTCCACGCGTGTCAGCAGCCAGGCGAACAGCACAAGCGATACCACGCCCGGAGCCAGCCACAGGGGCGATTTGCCCAGCCGCAACCATGCCCAAAAGGCAAAGCAGCCTGCGATTTCCGCGAGCGACGCGGCCAGATATACGAGTGCCGTCATCCCATGCTGATCCTGATCGCGAGTGCCGCGAGCGTTACCAGCAGCACCGGAATCGTTAGCGTCGCGCCGACCTTGAAGTAATAGCCCCAGCCGATCCGAATGCCCTTTTGCCCGAGGACGTGCAGCCAGAGCAGCGTCGCGAGCGAGCCAATCGGTGTGATTTTCGGGCCAAGGTCGCACCCGATCACGTTGGCGTAAATCATGGCTTCCTTGATCGCGCCCGTGGCGTGCGTCGCGTCGATCGACAGCGCACCCACCAGAACGGTCGGCATGTTGTTCATCACCGACGACAGCAGCGCGGCAATGATCCCGGTGCCGAACGCCGCACCCCAAACGCCGCCTTGCGCGGTGCGATCGAGCAGGCCGGCAAGATGGTCGGTCAGTCCGGCATTCCGCAGGCCATAGACGACCAGGTACATGCCGAGCGAGAAGATCACGACCTGCCACGGCGCGCCGGCCAGCACCTTGCGCGTCTGGATGACATGGCCGCGCGCGGCGATGACCAGCAAGAGCACGGCACCGGCAGCAGCGACGGCGCTGACCGGCACGCCGATAGGTTCGAGCAAGAAGAAGCCGGCGAGCAGCAGGGCGAGGACGACCCAGCCCGCCTTGAATGTGGCATGGTCACGGATCGCATCAGCGGGCGCGCGGAGCTGCGCCACATCGTAGCTGGCGGGTATGTCGCGCCGGAAGAACAGCAGCAGCACGACCAGCGTCGCGGCGATCGACGCCAGATCGACCGGCACCATCACCGAGGCATAATCGGCAAAGCCGATCCGGAAGAAGTCGGCCGACACGATGTTGACGAGGTTGGAGACGATCAGCGGCAGGCTTGCGGTATCGGCAATGAACCCCGCCGCCATGACGAACGCCAGCGTCGCCTTGTCCTTGTATCCCAGGGCCCTCAGCATCGCGATGACGATCGGCGTCAGGATCAGCGCGGCGCCGTCATTGGCGAACAGCGCCGACACCGCCGCCCCGAGCAGGACGATCAGCACGAACAGCCGACGACCATGCCCCCCGCCCCAGCGCGCAACGTGGAGCGCCGCCCATTCGAAGAACCCGGCTTCATCGAGCAACAGGCTGACGATGATGATCGCGACGAACGTCGCGGTCGCGTTCCAGACGATGCCCCACACCACCGGCACGTCAGAGAGCGAAACGACCCCGACGAGTAGCGCGACGGCCGCGCCGCCTAGCGCGCTCCAGCCGATGCCCAGGCCCTTGGGCTGCCAGATGACGAGCGCGATCGTGACGACGAAGATAGCGAACGCGAGCAGCATCAGGCGATGCGCTGGCCCGAAGCATCCACAACCTGTTCGCCGTCTTCCTTGGCAAACGCGCCCTGTTGGGCATCAGGCAGCAGATCGAGGACCGCTTCGGACGGTCGGCACAGCTTCACGCCGAGCGGCGAGACGACCAGCGGCCGGTTAATGAGGACCGGATGCGCCATCATCGCGTCCACCAGCGTGTCGTCTGACAGCGCATCGTCACCAAGGCCCAGCTCCGCATAGGGCGTCCCCTTCTCGCGTAGCAGATCGCGGGGCGTGATCCCGGCGCGGTCGATCAGCTCGACCAGCAACGCGCGCGAGGGTGGGGTTTTCAGATATTCGATGACGTGCGGCTCGATGCCAGCATTGCGGATCATCGCCAGCGTGTTGCGCGACGTGCCGCACTCGGGGTTGTGATAGATCACGATATCGACGGCCACGGGGCGTCCTTTCAGCAGCAGGGGGTGAGTTCGGCCAGGAGCGGCGCACACAGTTCAGGCGAGCCGGCACAGCAATCCTTGACGAGGAACAGCGTTAGCGCGCGCAGCCCGTCTAGATCGGCACGGTAAATAATCGACCGGCTATGCCGTTCCGAGCGCACGATGCCGGCGCGCGCGAGAATGCCGAGGTGCGCGGACATGGTGTTCTGCGGCACGTCGAGCTGACGGGCAATTTCACCCGCCGCCATGCCGTCCGGTTCGTGGCGAACCAGCAGGCGAAACACGTCGAGGCGTGTGCCTTGCGCGAGCGCACCAAGCGCAATGATAGCCGAATCGTTATCCATGCATCCGGCATAGCGGATATGTTAAGTTATGAAAGCTCTCACGATCTTCAAACCACTATCGATTCCGACAACGCCCTGCACCGACATGAAAGCGGCAGGCGTAAAGACCATGCCGGCCACGACATGTCGGGCATGAAAAGTAAATGGGAGGGAGGCGTCCGCGCCTCCCTCTTTTAATGGCGGGCGAACACCTTGCGTCCGGTTGGTCCGAACGCGATCACCTCATAGGGCTGTGCGTTCATGCCCGGCATTTCCATGCCAGGTGATCCCACCGGCATACCCGGCACGGCAAGCCCGTTTACGCCTTTGGGATGCTGGGCAAGCACCCGTTTCATGTCGGCAATCGGTACATGGCCCTCAAATGCCATACCGTCGACTACCGCGGTGTGACATGAACTGAGGTCGGCGGGGACACCCATCTTGCGCTGAAGCACATCGCGGTGAGCGTCATCGATGATCTGCACGTTGCGCCCGAACTGCTGACGGACCTGCTTGGCCCACTGCTCGCAACAGCCGCACCCTGGATCGCGGTGCATGGCAATGCTGTTCGCCGCTAAGGCCACAGCCGGGGTCATCATCGCTGCGGCGACGATCGCACTCCGGATCGTAAACTTCATTGCTAAACTCCTTTGGTGAAGCCCCGCCCGGGGGCGGGGTTCCTGCCAGCGGCCTTATTGGGCGCGCTTGCCATGCGACTTG
>NZ_JACYUP010000012.1:0-48762 GCF_014841795.1 Sphingomonas sp. CFBP 13733 | reverse complement strand
CGAGTGCGCTCGCGTGGAAAACTTTGCTCAATTGCCACCGGGTGAACCACAGCTCGGTCGCGGGATTGTCGAGGCCGTTCTCGATCTCTCAGTCGGGGCAGCAACGACGGGCCGTGCTTCGGTTCCGGTCACTTGCTTAGACGACACCACTCCTAAGGGTAACCGGTGCGATGGAGTCCGCGTGCTGGCCGGGCTCAATTGGCGCCATCTGGGGAACGTCGATTTGCCAAGTTCGGTTCGCGGGCCGGCAACGGAACTTCAGTTTTGGCAAGATGACATGTGGGTAGTGGAGGTGACAGGTTATAAACCGATCATCTCCTTACAAATATATCGGAGGTATCCCCCGCCATTTTAGTCTCGGACTTTCTTCGGCGCGTGGTCTCCTTTCGATGTCGGCGCTTCTGTTAACGGCAGCTATCGCCACATTCGTACCCAAAAGCGGCCTGTCCGTTGACCACCAATCCCAGCCATTCCGCTTCCGCCCATTAACGGACATTCAAATATCGGCTACATGGAAGGAGATGGCCAAGACGCCCGACCCAAATCGTTTTCACCGAATTGTAGGCTGGGTCTTCGCTAGTGGCTTTCTGATGCTTATCGGTCTGCCAGTGCTGCTAACCAGCACGATGGGCGAGTGTCTGCCTCACGACCATCAAGAGGTGTCCGACTGCCTTGCTAACAAGCGGATTGAGTTCTTCGCATTGATATTTGGCCTTCCGGTTCTGGCCGCCGTGGTTGGCTGGCTGACGTACCGATGGAGCAAATTTCTTGGCTGACTATGATGTCCTGATCCGATCGATCATAGTAGGAAGACGAGAATCGCGAACGGCCACTTTCCACAACGTTGCGGCATTCACTGGCGGATAAGCAGAACCAAAAAGAGGACCGGCGGGAAGCGCCCATCCTTGGACGTTGTTTCAGTCCAACTGCTTGCGTTAAATCGGACGTTGTATGGTGCCGCTGGCGAGATCGTCGCAGTTCCGAATGTATATGAAGCGAACCTTGAGCCGAGGCTCGGCCGGCTTGCTACGCGGCCAATCGTCAGGGTTAGACAGATAATCGAATCGCTGGCACGGCAATCCAACGACAAGAGTATCATTACCTTTCCACTTGATGGACGGAGTGAAATCACTGTCTCTGGTCTGATATACGGTCCATCCGTCTTGGCCGACCGGTCGAAGGTAAACACTAGTAGTCCAAACGGTTCCAAGACCGCCTTTAGTTACTTCTACTTCTGAGACTGCCGCACGGTTGGGCGAGTAAACGCGCTTTGTGATCTGCCGATCATAAGCCGGAGCCAGCAGCAATCGCAGCATTGGCCCGCCGACAAGCCAGCAGAGGCCAATGGCAGCAAGGACTAAGACCGCCGCGCGCGTTACAATGCGGGTCCATTGGCGAATGCGAGAGGGTGACGAAATGGTGTCCATCTGGGCAGATTACCCGCACCAAATGCAAACGCCATGCAGGAGATGTCTTGTTTTGGCTATTTAACGCACGAAAGCGGACCGTCGCATAACCACCAATTATCGCCGTTCAGCGGCCGGATGTGCGAAAAACCCGGTCTCAATCACGACTGTGCGACAAACAGGTGATTCCGGACGGTATCATCTCGATCGTCGCAAAACGCCGTCGCTAACGCCGATCGGCGACAATCGTGAGTTTCCGACGGGGCGCGGCGCTCAGAAGCTGCCATGCCGCTCCCGCCCAAGATTCGTCATGGCCAGAAAAAGTGGCCGCTCTTTAAAGCGGACATTTTGAACCGGAGTTCTGATACTCTGCGACCCGCAGGAAAGCTCGGGTTAAGCTGCAGCGTCAAAACCGACCGGTTATGACACTAGCAGCGTTACCAACTGGAACGATAAAGCAGGAAGCGTATCGGCGCGATCAGTCTGGGATCAGCGCCCAACCACGCAGCTGCAACGTCGCCAAAGTAGTCAGCGCAGACACGTCGGTCTCGACACTCTTTCCTACCGTAGCGGGGTCGATCTTGTTTCCAATAAGGGCCTGGCTGCATACCCGAACGGACACACCCGCCTTCTTCAACGCCTCAATCAAGGCAAGGTTGGGGTTCGCAGCTACTCCCGTCTTTGTCGCATAGGCGTGATCTTCAGTAACGATGGGCGTCGCCGGACCATGGACAATCACGACGACATCGCCTTGTTCTGGACGAACGCCATCGTTGCCTAGCAGGTTGAGAAAACGGGCGACTTTCTCTAGCGATGGATTGATTTTATCCGGTGTTGCCGCAGCCTTGGTCACATTGAACAGCACGCGATAGCGCAACTTGCGATCAGGCCGTTCCGCAGCACCTTCGATGGGTGTGATCGCGCCATATCCCGGTATCACCGCCTGACTGGGCACGCTGGCTGAAGCACTGGCGCTGCTCATGAGTGACAAGCATCCTGCAAGAGCAATGACTGGCATACGCATCCGCTTTTTCCTTCTTCAGCCGAAATAATCAGCCAACTCTCGCAAAAACGGCCGCACCAATATTTTGCGGTCGAACCACGGACGGCGTCTCGCGCGGTCGCACTGGGCGGGGAGCCGGGGCCGTTTGGGGAGCCGACAGATTGTCGGCTCCGAACATCGCCTCCAGGGTGCGCACACACAGTGCGGCTGCATCATCGGCAAGACGGTAGTGAACCTGCTTCGCCTCACGCCTGGTCTTCACCAGATCGGCGCGCCGCAGTTCGGCAAGCTGCTGGCTGAGCGCCGGTTGAGTCACGCCCGTGGCGGCCTCAATGTCAGCTACCTGCCGTTCGCCGCCCAACAGATAGGACAGAATCATAAGCCGCTGAGGCTGCGCGAACACGCGCAGCTTTTCGACTGCAACGTCGGCGAGCGCGCGGGACTGGTAAATCGCCGTCACCGGTCAGCCTTCGTTTGGTGAAACCAGTCGGCTCCCGCGCTGCCCGGCAAAGCAGGAGGCAGCAGCACGTCGTCGCCCGGCTGCCAGTCAGCGGGCGTGTAAGCCTCGCCATCCGCCGAACGCTGCAACGCCCTTACGGTGCGCAACATCTCGTCGACCGAGCGCCCGACATTCATCGGATACCAGCTAAGCGCGCGGATGATGCCTTCAGGATCGATGAAGTAAGTCGCGCGCACGGTTGAGGCATCGCCGGCCTGCTCGTCGAGCATCCCGTAGGCATAACCCACCGCCATCGAGGGATCCTCGATAACCGGAAATGGCACCTCTACACCGAAGACATCCTTGATCGCCCGCATCCACGCGACGTGCGAATAGAGGCTGTCGACCGACAACCCGAGCAGCACGCAATCCAGCTCCTCGAAATGGGGTGCCGCTTTGGCCAATGCCACGAATTCGCTTGTGCAAACCGGCGTGAAGTCGGCGGGGTGCGAGAAGAACACCACCCAGCGCCCACGATACTGATCGAGCACAATTTCGCCCTGCGTGGTGCGGGCGGTAAAGTTCGGGGCTGCATCCCCGATGCGCAGCGAGCGCGGCATGTTTGCATCCATCATTTCCATTCCTCTTAAATGGCATAGACACCCCGTTGACGCAATACGATTACACAACTACATAAAACGTGAGATCGATAAACGGAGATTGGTCATGGACTCGGTTCTGAACGAAGCGACCACCCAGATCAGACGCGCAAAAACGGCCGGATCGCCGGTCGTTCAGTCCTTTTTCGATGAGCCTACCAACACAGCGACCTACGTCGTTTGGGACGCAGCAACGAAAAGGGCTGCGATCGTCGACAGCGTCCTCGATTTTGACGCCGCAGCGGGCCGGACCAAAACCGCGTCGGCGGACGCAGTGATCGCTTACGTGCGGGATCAGGGGCTGACGGTCGATTGGCTGCTGGAAACCCATGCACACGCCGATCACCTGTCCGCGGCACCCTATCTTCAGCAGGCGCTTGGCGGGCAGCTCGCGATCGGTCGTGAGATCATCCGGGTCCAGAACGTCTTCGGCAAAATCTTCAACGCCGGCACAGATTTCGAGCGCGATGGCTCGGAGTTCGACCGGCTGTTCGAGGACGGCGACCGCTTTGCCATTGGCAACATCGACGCCATTGCGCTGCATGTGCCCGGCCATACGCCGGCCGACATGGCCTATATCATCGGCGACGCAGTCTTCACCGGCGATACGCTCTTCATGCCCGATTACGGCACCGCGCGAGCCGACTTTCCTGGCGGCGACGCGCGCCAGCTATTCCGCTCGATCCGCAGGCTCATGCAGCTGCCGGACGAGACGCGCCTATTCCTCTGCCACGACTACAAGGCGGTGGGCCGCGACGAATATGTCTGGGAGACGACTGTAGGCGCACAACGTGTCGGCAACGTTCATGTCCACGAAGGGGTCAGCGAAGACGACTTCGTCGCGATGCGGACCAGTCGCGACGCCACCTTGTCGATGCCGAAGCTCATTTTGCCCTCGATCCAGGTGAACATGCGCGGTGGTCATCTGCCGGAGCCGGAAGCCAACGGTACCCGCTACCTCAAGATCCCGCTGGATGCGCTGTGATGCCGGGCTTTCCGCATGCCATGCCGCTCGAAGGCTTCATCGGCGGACTGATGATCGGTGTCGCCGCGGCGATCATGCTGCTGGGGAACGGCCGCATCGCCGGAGTCAGCGGCATGTTCGCGAGAGTTTTGGGCCTTACCGATGGAGGTCCACCATGGGCAATCGCGCTGTTCTTCACCGCGGGTCTGCCTTTGGGCGCGGGTATTGCTGCGGCCAGTTTGGACGTGGAGGCCAGCTTTCCGACATCGCTTTCGCTGATTGCCGTCGCCGGTCTGATCGTTGGTGTCGGAACGCGGCTCGGGTCCGGGTGCACCAGTGGTCACGGCGTATGCGGCCTGTCCCGCCTGTCGCCCCGGTCCATCGCCGCGACCGCCACGTTCATGGCGACCGGCGTCGTCACCGTCACGATCATGCGTCTGTCCGGGGTAATACTGTGATGCGCCAGAACCTCATTTCACTTGCCAGCGGGACGCTGTTCGGCGCCGGCCTTGCCATCTCCGGAATGATCGATCCGGCGCGCGTGCGGGCGTTCCTCGATGTCACCGGCGCGTGGGACCCGACCTTGGCGTTCGTCATGGCAGGCGCAATCCTGCCAATGGCGATAGCGTGGTTCGTCGTGCGGCGTCGCTCGACCCCGATTGCGGCCAAACAATTCCACACACCTGCCACCTCGCCGATCGACCGACGCCTTATCGGCGGTGCGGCCTTGTTCGGCATAGGCTGGGGCATCGTCGGATTGTGCCCAGGCCCTGCCATTGCCGCACTGGCGATCCAGCCTCTGCCGGCACTGGTCTTCATCGCCGCAATGGCCCTCGGCGCTGCCGTCCACCGCTTTGCATTCACTTCCCGCCGTTCGGCCTGATCAGACAGGAGACATCACATGGCTTTCAAGCAGATCACCTCGTCCTTCTCTGCCGCCCCCCAGCTTACGCAAGCCGACCTCGCCGCTGCCGCGCAGGCAGGATATCGCTCGATCATCTCAAGCCGCCCGGACGGCGAGGAGGCAGGCCAGCCAAGCGCGGAAGTAATGGCTCGATTGGCCAGCGAACACGGTCTCGCGTTTGCGCATGTTCCAATCGTACCGGGCAAAGCGACTGACGCCGATGCGGATCGCATGAAGGAGGCGCTGGCCACGCTGCCACAGCCGACGCTCGGCTTCTGCCGCAGCGGGACGCGCGCGGCGACATTGTGGGCATTGGCCGAGGCCGATCGCGCCGATTCGGCGACGATCATCGGTCAGGCAAAGGCAGCCGGGTACGACCTTTCCGATCTGACGCCTGCGCTGAAGCGCCGTTCCGAGAGGGTGGATCAATGACCTACGACATCGTCATCATTGGGGGCGGTGCCGCCGGCATCGCGACCGCCTCCAGCATTCTGAAGCGCAACGCCAAAGTGACGATCGCGGTCGTCGATCCGGCCACGGACCACTATTACCAGCCTGGCTGGACGATGGTCGGGGCCGGCGTCTTCACGTCCGAGCAAACCCGCAAGGCCGAGGCCGATGTGATGCCTAAGGGCGTCCGGTGGATACGGTTACCCGCGATATCCATCGACCCCGACCGCCACGCGATACAGATCGGAGACGGAAGCTCGATTAGTTATCACGTCCTGATAGTGGCGCCTGGGCTGCGCCTGGCATGGGAGAAGATCGAGGGGCTACCAGAATCCCTCGGTCGCAACGGTGTCACCTCCAACTATCGCTATGACCTGGCGCCCTACACCTATCGGCTCGTCAAGGAATTACAGCAGGGGCGGGCGCTGTTTTCGCAACCACCGATGCCGATCAAGTGCGCCGGCGCACCGCAAAAAGCGATGTATCTCTCATGTGATATCTGGCGAGACTGCAGTGTCCTCCCCGCGATCGATGTCGAATTCCACAACGCAGGCGCCGCCCTGTTCGGGGTCCCGACCTACGTCCCGGCGCTGATGGAATATGTCGAGAAGTATGGCATCGATCTCAGGCTTGAGTCCAATCTGGTCGCGGTCGATGCCGATCGTCGTGTCGCCACGTTCGAGCGCAAGCAGGACGGCCTTTCCGAACGGATCGAACGCCCGTTCGATATGCTCCACGTCGTTCCGCCTCAAGTGTCGCATACCGTTGTCGCCAATAGCCCGCTCGCGGCCGCGAACGGCTTCGTCGAGGTCGACGAGACTACGCTGCGGCACAAGAGATTTGAAAACGTCTTTGGCCTTGGCGATGCCGCTGGCACCAGCAACGCCAAGACGGCCGCTGCTGCTCGCGTCCAGGCGCCTGTAGTCGCGGTCAACGCGCTGGCCGCGCTCGATGGCAGACCCCCCGTTGCCGACTATAATGGTTACGGCTCATGCCCTCTCACAGTCGAACGCGGTAAGATCGTCCTCGCCGAGTTTGGCTATGGCGGAAAGCTGCTGCCCAGCTTCCCATCCTGGCTGCTGGACGGAACGCGGCCCACGCGCGCCGCCTGGTTCCTGAAGGAGCGGATGCTTCCCCCAATCTATTGGCAGGGCATGCTGAAGGGCCGCGAGTGGATGGCCACCCCGCATGAAATCGGCAAGGCAGCATGACACTCGAACCGATCCAGTATCTGCTTGGCGCCCTTTCGGGCAGCCTGGTCGGATTCACTCTTGGCCTCGTAGGCGGCGGAGGCTCGATCCTCGCCGTACCGCTGATGGTGTATCTGGTGCGCGTGCCCGATGCGCACCTTGCCATCGGCACAAGCGCGTTTGCCGTGGCAGCCAATGCCGCGACCGGTCTGATAGGTCATGCCAAGGCTCATACCGTAAAATGGCGGTGCGGGGGCATGTACGCCACAGCGGGCGTCATCGGTGCGCTGCTGGGGTCCACCGTTGGCAAGGCCGTCGATGGCGGCAAGCTGCTCTTTCTGTTCGCGCTTGTCATGGTCGTCGTCGGCGTCCTGATGCTTCGCGGGCGGGGTGATGCAGGTAATCCCGGTGCGGAATGTAACCGGGAGAAGGCACCCAAGGTGCTAGGCTACGGCCTTGGGACGGGCTTGTTTTCAGGTTTTTTCGGCATCGGAGGTGGCTTCCTGATCGTTCCGGGCCTGATCGGATCAACGGGTATGCCGATCCTCAACGCTGTCGGCACGTCGTTGATTGCTGTCACCGCCTTCGGCCTGACGACCGCCGCTAATTATGCATTCTCCGGGCTGGTCGACTGGCCGCTTGCCTTCGTCTTCATTGGCGGCGGGGTCGTCGGCGGGTTGATCGGCACACGCATCGCCAAGCGCCTTGGCTCGGGCGGAACGCTTACCACCGTCTTCGCGGTGCTGATCTTCGTCGTGGCAGCTTACATGCTCTGGAAGAGCGCAGGCGCATTTCTCTGATGGGGAGCGCGATTGCCATCGGACCGATCATGATGGCGGTCGACCGCGGACTGGCGGTGCTATGCATCGTCGTGTTCCTGGGGCTGACAACCTTGGCAGGGCGGTTCCGCTTCCCGCGGGTGTCCACGGTCGCAACCAGTGCCATCGTCGCTGGACTGGTGGCGGCGCGGATCGGCTATGTCGCGGCACATTGGGCGAGCTATGCTGAGGCCCCGCTATCTATTTTTGCTGTATGGCAGGGCGGCTTCTCCGCCATCGCCGGCATCATTGGTGCTTCGGCCATGCTGGCCTTCCAACTCGGCCGAACACGCGCCTTGGCGGTGGGCTGGGGCGCATTGGCGATAGCGGCTGGCCTGTGGTTCACGCTCCAAGCGCTTATCCCGCCCGTGACCTACGGTCCGTTCCCCTATCATCTAACGTTGACGACGCCATCCGGGGCTCCGCTTCCGCTTGAACGTTTCCGAGGCCGCCCCTTCGTCCTCAATCTATGGGCGACATGGTGCGGGCCGTGCCGGCGCGAGCTGCCGATGCTTGACGCCGCGGCAACACGCAATCGGGATGTGCCGATCCTGCTCGCAGATCAGGGTGAAGCTCCAGCAATCGTCACCGGGTTTCTTACCCGTGAAGGCATCGGCGTGAGCAATGTCGCGCTCGATCCTGCCCGTGGGCTCTCCCAAGCCCTCGAAGTCGCTGGCTATCCCGCAACCGCCTTCGTCGCTGCGGACGGAACGATCGTGCAGCTCCAGCTTGGCGAGCTGTCACGCGCCGCCCTCGCTGATGGGATCGATATGGCAAGGAAACACCGATGAACCGACGCAACCTTCTCTCTCGCAGCTTTCTGGCGTTGCTCGCCGTCGCCGTGCCGACGGTGCCAGCAGTCGCACAGCAACCCGATCTGTCGCGTAAGGCGGTCGTCGACGATCCCGTCGCTCCGAAGCGTGTCGGCCAAGCCTATGACGTCACCGTCGTTGGATTTTCCGACTATAATTGCCCCTATTGCCGGCGAATGGAGCCGGTGCTGAACGCGCTTGTCGCGGCCGATCCGAAGGTACGGATCGTCTATCGTGACTGGCCGATCTTTGGCCCTGCATCCCGGGAAGCCGCACGGGCTGCGGTCGCAAGCCAGTGGCAGGGCAAGCATGCCGCCTTTCATGAGGCGTTGCTGACCTCGCCGGCACGGCTCGACAGTGCCGGGATCAAGGCCGCTGCCGCGAAAGCCAAGGTGGACTGGCCACGTCTGCAACGCGATCTGAAGACCCGCGGTGCAGAAATCGATGCGCTCCTCGCTCGTACCAACGCTATCGCTCAAGCGATCGGGTTCAACGGAACACCGGCGCTGATCGTCGGCTCACAAGTGGTGGCCGGCGCGGTTGATCTGCCGACGCTACGCCGGCTTGTCGCAACGGCGCGCAGCAAGCCTCAGGCTCGCTAAACATGCCAGAGCCGCTCAATCGCAGGCAGGCAGTCGGGCTTGGAGCCGTCGTCGTGACTGGCTGGGCAGTGGGACAGGTGCTGCGACGCACAGCGCCGATCGGTCGGGACGTTGGTCCGACCGCTGACCTGATTCTGGCGGGCAGCGGTTCGCCTGAATACGGCCCTGCCAATGCCACGCTGCGACTTGCCGTGTTCACCGATTATCGTTGCCCGGCCTGTCGTCACGCCTTCCCCGCATTGGAAGAGGCGGTGCGACGCGATGGCAAGGTTCGGGTTATCTACAAGGACTGGCCGATCTTCGGTCCCCCGTCCGAACGCGCCGCGAGCGTTGCGCTCGCCTGTGCCGAACAGGGCATCTACCCGGCCGTTCATCGCCAGCTGATGACCGACAGTCGTTTGATCGACGACGACATGCTGAGGGACATTGTCACCGGCGCTGGCGGGGACTGGCTGCGCGCGACGACCTGGCTTGATGCGCATGCACAGGTTGTCGCGGCACGCCTGCGGGCGAACGGCCGAGAGGCCTATTCGATCGGTTTGGCCGGCACCCCGGGCTTTCTTGCCGGACGCATGCTGGTGATGGGCGCAATCGAAGCGGGTGATTTTGAACGGTTGTTCGCGCGGGCGCGGACGGAAAGCTAACAGAGCGAGAGGATGAAAACATGATCGAGTATGAGCACGATGGCATGACCGTTGCGTCGCTCCATGACGAACACACTGGCAGCTTCCAATATGTTGTCAGCGACGACACCACGAAGACGGCTGCGATCATCGACCCGGTCCTGGATTTTGATCCGCGCGCCGGTGCGACCGCGACCCGCAACGCCGATCTGATCCTCGATTATGTGCGTGAGAAGGGGCTGACCGTCGAATGGGTGCTCGACACCCACCCACACGCCGATCATTTTTCAGCCGTTCCGTACCTCGCCGGCAAGACCGGTGGCAAAACCGCGATCGGCAACAAGGTCATGGAAGTGCAGAAGCTATGGCGGGACATCTACTGCCTGCCCGATCTCGCCATCGACGGCAGCCAGTGGGACCGGTTGTTTGCGGATGGCGAGCGTTTCCGGATCGGCACGCTCGATGCTCATGTCATGCTGTCGCCGGGCCATACGCTCGCTTCGATCACTTATGTCGCCGGTGACGCCGCGTTCGTTCACGACACGCTGATGGTTCCCGATAGCGGCACAAGCAGAGCAGACTTCCCGGGTGGTGATGCTCATGCGCTGTGGCGCTCGATTCGCGCCATCTTCAATCTGCCACCCGAAACCGCAACCTATGTTGGGCATGACTATGGCAAGGATGGCAGGGACGCACTTGGTCGCTCGACCGTCGCCGATCAGCGTCGCGACAACATCCATGTTCACGATGGCATCGACGAAGCCGAGTTCGTCGCTACCCGCGAGAAACGCGACGCATCGCTCCCACTACCCGACCTGATGCTTGCCGCGCTTCAGGTGAACATACGTGGCGGCCGACTGCCAGATGCCGACGAATGTGGGACCGCGTTTCTCAAGGTGCCACTGAACCGGTTTGGACCTGCTGCTTCATAGCTCAGTCCGCGCTGTTTCAAGTGTCACAACCGAACGGTTGTGACACCGGCTTAAAGGCAGCCTTCAACCATCGCGATCCCGAAAGCGGCCTGTCGCCTAACCACCAATTATTGCCGTTCAGCGGTCAGATGTGTGGAAAACCCGGTCGCAAATACGACTGTGCGACAAACGGGTGATTTCGGACGCTTGCAATGGGCTGACGGCGCTGGCGTATATCTGGGTCCGTTCTATGTACCGGCGCCATTTCGGAAAACGTTTTGGGAACGGTTTTTGGGAAAGCGGGCTTGCAGCGGTGGGCGTTCGCTTGACCATGTTGCCCGCCGTTCCGTGTCGGCCCCCAACCAATACAATTTAAGGCGGGGCGTCACGCCCTGAAACAATGTCGTCGTATATCAGCACATAGACAAAAAGGTGTCTTGTATACTAATCGATCACGTTTGTAAGTTTGTCGCTCCCCGGCGAATAGCCTTATGTAAAATGTGGGAAAGCTGCTCCAGGGAGTAGGGCTTATGCAAAAGCTCGAACCCATGCGCACCGTTTTCTGCAAGAACATGGCTGTAGCCGCTCGTAAGAATTATCGGTAGATCCGGGTAGTGACGTCGAACGCGCTCTGCCAATTCAACGCCGCTTACTCCGGGCATGACTACATCAGTGAATAAGACATCAAACTTTTCAGCGTCCTTTTCCAATTCAGCGAGGGCCTTTTCTGCGTCCCGGGCGAGGACGCTGGCATAGCCCAAGTCCTGCAACGCGCTGGTCGCAAAGTCTCCGACGTCAGCATTGTCTTCGACGATGAGTACGCAGATGCCGCGTCCGTCTATGCTCTCCTCAGCCAACGGCTCGTCCTGTCTTCCGGCGTCTGTCAGCATCCGTGGAAGATAGAGTGTGAAGGTACTTCCCTTTCCAAACTCACTCTCCACCCTGATATCGCCGCCGGACTGCTTGGCAAAACCGATGACCTGGCTCAGACCAAGTCCCGTGCCGTGCCCGGCCCCCTTGGTCGTGAAGAAGGGTTCAAAGATACGGTTGAGATTCTCTTGAGCAATACCGGTCCCTTCATCCGTCACCGCCACAGCGACGAAGTCGCCAGCAACCGCCTCATGCGCTCGACGTGCAGGCAAACCTGAAACGGCGCCTAAAGCGATTGTAAGCACTCCCTCGCCATTCATGGCGTCACGCGCGTTAATCGCGAGATTAACGATCGCGGTGTCGAACTGGCTTCGGTCAGCCTTGACCAGCAACGGCTCTTTTGGGGATTTCAATTCTAATTCAATACGCCCCCCCGCTAGAGTCCGTACCATCGTGGCCACGTCCAGAATACTCTGACCTACGTCAAACAGCTCTGGCATCAGCGCCTGGCGGCGCGCAAAGGCCAGCAACTGACCCGTCAGCTTCGCGGCCCGATCAGCAGTATCGCCGATTGCGGCGATATATCGGTCGCGCCGTTCGGCCGTAAGGTTCGGACGCCGCAGCAGATCGACCGACCCCCGTATCACGGTGAGGAGGTTGTTGAAGTCGTGAGCAACCCCACCAGTAAGTTGCCCGATCGCTTCCATCTTCTGTGCTTGGCGCAGGGCATCCTCAGCCAGCTTCAGTGCTTCGGCCTGCTCCTTCTCGCCTGATATGTCGCGGGCGACGGCATGGATTAAACCTTCACCGGGCACGGCGGTCCATGACAGCCAGTGATAAGTGCCGTCCTTACGTCGATATCGGTTTTCAAACCGCATGGTGGTCCGCCCTTCGGACAGCTTTTCCACTTCATGCAGCGTGGTTGCTACATCTTCCGGGTGGACGAGATCGATAAAGCGCCTCTCGACCAATTCACTTTCGGCCCAGCCAAGAAGGGTCGTCCACGCAGGATTCACGGCTGTGACCGTCGCGTCAAACCGAGTGACCAACATCAGGTCCGTCGAAAGCAGCCACATACGGTTACGATCGGCCGTGCGTTCGGCCACCTGCGCTTCAAGAGACTCGTTTAGCTCGCGAAGCCGCAACTCGTCAGCCTTGCGCGACGTGATGTCGACAGCCGTGCCGATCATGCGATAACATGTGCCCTCGGCATCGAACAAACCACGGCCTTTTGCGGCCACCCACCTAACGACGCCGTCTTCCCTGCCGATCGTTCGATATTCGACATCGTAAAGAGGACGATTCCGGGGGTCGGAGGCTGCTTCGTAAGCTGCAAGGGTCTTTTCCCGATCATCCGGATGCACGCCGTTGGAATAGTCTGCCAGCGTCACCGGAACATCGGGCGAAATACCGAACATCGCTTTCACTCGCGGTGGCCAGAACATAATTCCGGTGTCGGTATCGACATGCCACTGCCCGATCTCCGCAACCTCAAGTGCGAGACGAAGTCGCTCTTCGTTGAGTGCCAGCTTGTCTTCTGCCTCTCGACGCTCGTCGATGTCGATGACTGAGCCGACATGACCAAGAAAGCTTCCGTCATCGGCGAAGCGCGGCGCGGCAGCGTCAATTGCCCACCGATACACGCCATCGGCACGGCGCAGCCGATACTCGACGCGAAACGGACCTTGAACGGCGACCGCAGCAAGGAAAGTGTCCTCGGCTAGCTTCTGGTCATCCGGATGAGTCGCTGCCGTCCAGCCCAGACCGAGCGCTTCTTCCTCGGTTTGCCCCGTAAACTCATACCAACGCTTATTGAGATAGCTGCAGTAGCCATCTGGCTCTGTAACCCACATCATGACCGGGGCATGGTCGGCCATATTCCGAAACCGGGTTTCCGCTTCGTGCTCGCTGGCATGGCCGGAACCGCTTAAGGGCATCGTCTGGTCTGCCTCGGACTGTTTCGACATTGAGCCTGGAGTTCCTTGCACAACGGCAAGGGGCATACCTTCCGTTATCTTATCAGCGCGCTACGGGCATTGCCGTGCGACAGGCGAAAACGATCCGCCGCATCGAAAACTAGCCCGTTCCCGGCGAGCATCCAATGTCGAGAATGCACAATCGCCATGCCACAATCAACGATCGCGACAAGAAATGTCGCCTGCGATCTGGCTCTAATGGAACGATACTCCTGTAAACGACGTTCACGCACGCGTGGAGCCTTCCGGCCTTCGCTGGAGGTAGCTTTGAAACAACGTGACGACTGGCATCTAACTGACGTACTGGATTACGAGCATGGCCGAGGCGACCCCTTTGCGGCAGCCGTTCGCGCTACACGGATGCCGATGGTCATCACCGACCCGGCCCGCGATGATAACCCGATCGTGTTTTGCAACGTTGCGTTTCAGGAGTTGACGGGTTATTCCCGTGACGAGATCCTCGGACGAAACTGCCGCTTTCTACAAGGCCCCGAAACCGACCCTGCGACAATCGATAAAGTCCGCGAAGCCATCAGGGTCGGGCAAGCCGTTGACGTCGATCTGCTGAATTATCGCAAGGACGGAACGACGTTCTGGAACGCGCTGTATCTGTCGCCAGTCAGGGATAACGAGGGGATCGTCCGCTTTTTCTTCGCATCACAGCTTGACGTTAGCGATCGTGTCGAGGCTCAAAATATTATCAATGATCAGAAGCTGCTGGTCGAACGCGAGGTCGAGCGTCGTACCGCCGATCTGCGCGCCGCGCTGGATGCCAAGACCATCCTTCTTCATGAGGTCGATCATCGGGTTAAAAACAACCTTACGATGATCGGATCGCTGTTGCGCCTTCAGGTTCGCACTATCGACGATCCTTCCGTGGCATCGAAGCTGGATTCCATGCTCGAACGTGTCGATGCCCTCGCGGTGGTCCATCGCCAGCTCTACCAATCCTCCGACATCGCACGGTTCGATATAGGTAGCTTCGCGCAAAGCCTGGTATCGGATGTGGTCGGGTCAAGTGGTCGTAGCGACATCACGTTGGACGTTAAGGCTCAGCCTCTGTTCGTGGATGCAGCCAATGCATCCGCGCTCGGGCTGATCCTCAACGAGATTCTAACGAATGCCGTCAAGCACGCCTTCACAGATGGCCGCTCGGGTCACCTCAGTCTCGTTGTCGAAGGAGGTAACGACTATGGGACCATCCAAATATGCGATGACGGCCCGGGCATGCCTTCAGCCGCCCGCAGCAAGAGCATTGGCACGTCGCTGATTACTCGTCTTGCGCGCCAAGCTCGCGCGGAGGCTACTTGGCGCAACAATATGCCTGGAACATGCGTGACGATCACGTTTCCTCAGACCGAAGCGCGATCATGACCAATACAATGCAAGTTTTGATTGTTGAGGACGAAATGCTCCTCGCAATGGATATGGAGGCGATGGTCGAGGATAGTGGACATCGCGTTCTGGCTGAGGCGGCCAGCCTCCATGACGTTGAGGCGCTACCCGACGATCTCAATCCGCAGCTCGCGTTTGTTGATATTCATCTAGCGCATGGCTCGAGCGGCCTAGACGTGTGTCGTTACATACGGACGCACTGGCCGGACGCGCTGATCGTTTTCGTCACGGCCAACGTCTCGAAGATACCGGCGGATTTCTCCGGTGCGCATGGAGTGATTGCCAAACCTTTCTCCCATGCAGGTGTCGTTAATGCCATCAACTACTTGGCGAAAGGTGTGTTTGCACCACCGCCTAGCATGCCGCGGCCAGCGAGCCTCATTCCATCACCCAGCCTCGAAGGCCGGTGGGCGAGGACGGTAGCGTAGAAGCCTTATCGACGCCGACTAGGATGGCACATCGCCACCATACCACTATCTGAGAAATACGAACCTTAGTAACGGCCCCACCAACAGGCGGCATCCGCTAACGCCACATGCACTTCCAATAACGGACGGGCTGCCTTCCTCCCCCGTTATCGTCATTTGGCGATCAGATGTGTGAAAAACCCGGTCGTAAATATCGTTGTGCGACAAACTGGTGATTTCAGACGGCAGCCTCCCGACCGTCGCAAAACGCCGTCGCCAACCCCTACTGGCGTTTATCGTGTATTTTGCGCCGCCTAATAGGCGTTTGGGCCGCTTGCGTGTCGGCTTCTGAAAGCAAATATGACACCTGCATCTCCAATTCTCTGGCTGCATATTGAGAAACCGGGGCTTATCAACCTACACATCATCTATTGGCTGAAGATTTCGCGATGAGCCGGGCACGGATGCCGGCGATCGTGTCCTCGGCACCGCGCGCTGCCAAGCGGAGTGGATCCGGCACGGTCGCTCGGGAAATAGTGAAGGTTCCCGATGACGATCGTGCGGCGAGAGCCAAATCTCGCTGAGCGACCCGCCCGATAGGCGTCAAGACACCAGGCGTTCAGCCATGATAGCGATCATAGCTGCATTCAGCGTCAGCCTATTACCGCTGTTCTTCTCAATCACCAGATAGCTTTGCCTGCGCCTAAGTGGATCAAGTCCGTTCCAGCGACGCAGGCATTCGCCTAGCGTTGCCTTCCAAGGCTGATGGATGGTTTCGATCAGTTCGGCGCGATTGTCTGGATCGGTGATGGGCATGCCGCCGCCATAGTCCAGTCTGCTGAACGCTCTGCTAACGCTGCCGCGCACTTCTGCATCTCGTAGATCGGCGTTGTCAGCAACCGCGAACGCACGTGTGTTGCGAGAGGTGTAGCAGCTGCCGTTATCGGTCAACCACTTGATTGGCTCGGGCACGCGGTTCAGACCGCACATGCCTCTTAACCGCCTGTAAAGCATATGCTAACCATAGGCTCAAACGATGCTAAAACACTATTGGCCTATGACTTCTAGGGGAGGCAGACGAGAAGGCCGATCGGGTATGACATACGTTCCTCCAACGATCAGTATGCCCCGTCATGTGAAGCCCACTGCAACCGTTGCAAGCGTCGTGTTATGCCTGGCTCTCGCCGGGATCCTTGCGATCTTGCTTGCCGGACTCTCAATGAATTCCGATGCAATGAACACGCAAAGGCAGCTAATTGACAATGCTGTCAGCCAAGACGTGGTGGAAGCCTTAAACGAAATTCAGAGTATCGCATTTTGGGACGTCGCAGCCGAGAAGACCACGACATCGGTTATGGATGTTGACTGGTTTAACAATGAAATCGGTCAATATCTCAGCAAGGTGAACGGACACGATGCCGTCTGGATACTCGATCAGGATAACAAGCCAGTCTACGGTTACGAAGGCGGTCGGCAGCTTCCCCCCTCTTCGCTTCGACCTTACGGCGGCGAATTAGCAGAACTGGTCAGGATCGTGCGCAGCGGCAAAGAGGACGGTCGCCGAATACGCGACGCGAACATTGAGACACATCGTGGAGCGTACCCTGGCTCCCTCGGCAGCAACTCGCGTGGCCGTTGGAGTTCGCATATCATCGGGGATGCCGGCGAGGCTGTGATACTAACGGTCATGACGATCGTGCCAGTCACTGAACGTGTGGTCTTGCGGCAGCGGCCGCATTTGATCGTCAGCGCCGTCAAAATCAATGAGCAGCGCATTCAGACCTATGCCGACACGTTGCTGATCAACGGGCTTCATGTAAGACCGCTAACGTCCTCGCATAAATATTCGGGCACATATATTTTAACAGATGATAAGGGCCAACCGATCGTCCAACTTGTATGGGCCTCCCGCCGCCCAGGCCGGATCCTCTTACAATACGTCTTGCCGCTCTTCGTCATCGTTACCGCGATCGCCGCATTTCTGCTAGTCGCAACATTCCGCCGAATGCAGAAAATGACAATCTCGCTGATTGACAAAGAGCGAGAGGCCAGTTTCCTTGCCAACTTTGATCCGCTATCTTCGCTTCCCAATCGTCGTCTCTTCATGCAACACTTCAACAAATTGCTTGCTTCCCACCTGATTGACTCAAATCCCGCAATGGTAGCATTTTGCGACATCGATAACTTCAAGACCGTCAATGACACATGGGGCCACGAGGTCGGCGATGTTCTCATCAAGACCGTCGCCAAACGATTGCGAAATGGTTTCCCGGACAGTGTTCTCGTCTCGCGCTTCGGCGGCGACGAGTTTGCTCTGGTGCATGCGGAAAAGTGGCTATCGGTAGAGGACTTTGGAAATCGCATACAACGCGCTTTCGCAGAGCCTTTCGATCTCGCAGGAAAGCCGTCACGCATTGGCGTATCGGTCGGTATTGCGATTGCGCCAGATCACGGCCGCGGAAGCAGCGAGTTGCTGCGCAACGCTGATATTGGCCTATACGAGGCCAAGGACGGCGGCCGCGCGCGTTGCGCAGTGTATCACCGCGGCATGCACGACCAGATCGTTGTGCGGAAGGAACGTGAAACGCGGATTCAGGATGCGCTTGAAGCCAGCCGCTTCGAACTCCACTACCAACCCATCGTCGATATCCGCAGCGCCTGCGTCTGCGGCATGGAAGCCCTGCTGCGCTGGCCGGCGGACGATGCGGCAGCGATGCCGCCAGCAGAATTCATCCCGATAGCCGAGCGAGCGGGACTGATGCCCATACTTGGGGACTGGATCATCTCACAGGCCTTCCGTGATTCCCTGCGGTGGCCGGGGCTATGGGTTTCTATCAACCTGTCACCGCTGCAGATCAGCACCGCTGGCCTGATCAACACCCTTAGTCGCGAACTACGCATAAGCGGCGCTGACCCTGCGCGCATAATGTTCGAGATAACGGAGGGTCTCCTTCTGAATTCAACTGCCGATACCCGGAAAACCTTTGACGCCATTCGAGCTATGGGCTTCAAGATCAGTCTCGACGACTTTGGAACGGGCTATTCAAGCCTGAGCTACCTCCAAGACTTTACCTTCGACAAACTTAAGATAGACCGCAGCTTCATCTGCGACGGCAAGCTGCAGGACCCGCGCTCTGCTTCCTTGGTGAAGGCCGTCATCGACGTTGGCCGTGCACTCGGCATCGAAGTGGTGGCCGAAGGCGTCGAGTACCTTAGCGAAGCGCGGATTCTTCAGGCGCTCGGTTGCTATCAGTTCCAGGGGTGGCTCTACGGACGAGCGCTTCCACCTATCAAAGCAACTGACCATGTACGAGAATTGAACACACTTGTATCCCAGGGGTTCACCGTCGATCCGGTAGCGTCGCTGCGCGTGGCGAAATAGCAATTCGTATCTCACAAATCTTGCTCTCGCGACTGGTGGCAGGTGCGATGTTGACGGGATCGGTCTCGACCACGTCATCAGCCCAGCTTCCCACATCACGAATTGACGTCGACGAACCAAGGGACATCATCGTGACCGCACAGCGTCGATCGGAGCGTCAAATAGACGTACCGGCCGCGATCACTTCCTTGTCCGGAAAAGGCTTCGACGCAGCGGATTTGGGTGATACCAAGGCAGTTATACGGTTCACGCCCGGTTTTTCCGGCTTCGCAGAGAACAACTTCGTCGACGGCATCGCCATTCGCGGCATCGTTTCAAACGACTACGGGCTTGGTGGCGACCCCTCGATTGGAATTTTTCGAGACGGCGTTCACCAAGGTCGGACAGGTTCGGTGATCACCACCGCCTATGATTTAGAACGCGTTGAGGCGCTACGCGGGCCGCAGGTGTTCCTGTTCGGTCGCAATGCGATTTCCGGAGCTCTGGCAATCGTCACCAAGGCGCCCGAACCGGACGCGGCCGAAGGCTACGTGACGATCCGTGCGGGCACTAGGCACCGCTTTGAGGTTCAGGGGGCTTACAACGCCGCTTTAGGCGATGGTTGGGCGCTTCGCGCGGCCGTTGATCGGGAAACCGAGAGAGGATCGTCACAAAATGCGAGCTTCCCCAATGCGAAACAATTGGGATCCCGCGACGTGGCCGCAACTCGTGTATCACTGCTTCATCGGGGCAATGACACGACGGTACGGCTTACGGGTGAATATGACGACCGCGAACTTGGCGGCACACCGCATCGCGCTAGGATCAACGATGCGGCGGTGATTGACCTGCTACGCGAACTGAATCCACAACTGGAGATCCGGGGCGGTCGGCGGGACGTCGACAGTGATCTATCGAAGCTGCGTGACCACAGCCGTGTCGGATCGCTAACCCTACGGATCGATCACGATGCAGGCTCGGTGACGCTTGCCTCGCTGACCGGACTACGTGCTCATCGCTATCGGTATCTTGAGGACTACGACGGCACACCCTTGGTCATCGATTCGTTCGGCGTCAGACAGCACGGCGACTATGCCAGTCAGGAGTTCACCGCCGTCTCGACGGGCAAAGGTCCGCTGCAATGGGCGGCAGGCATTTCGGCTTACCATGAGCGCGTGAAAGGCAGTTATACCAACGGCATATCGGAGAAGATCGTCTGCGGCCCAGGCTATGGATATCCGGACTGCAACCAGTTGGTGGCGGACATCTATGGCAGCGATCGGGTCTTTGTACCTGCGGCGGACGGCATTCTGACCGACGTGAACCGCGCCAAAGCGGCCAACTGGGGTATCTCGGCCTACGGGGCGGTGGATTGGAAGGCCAGCCCGGATTTCACAATCGGAGCAGGTGCTCGCTACACGTGGGATCACAAGCGGTTCGATCTCGACGTGCCGCAAGTCGCGAGCACGTTGGGAAATGTTTGGCTCTCGACCTACTACACTGGCGGTTACGTCCGGGCGGCACAGGCTTGGGACGGCGTTTCGCCGCGCGTCTACGCACGTTGGGCCCCAAACCATGACTGGACGATCTATCTAAGCGCTACCAAGGCCATGAAGGCGGGAGGGTTTGGAACGTTCAGCCTCGTCGCCTCCGAACCGCTTGATGATTACGATCTCGTTCCCGCCGGCACAAAGCCCGATGACTATGGTAAGGAAACGGTCCGCAGCGTTGAGCTGGGCGTGAAAGGCCGACTTCCTGACGGTCGCGGCACCGCCGCCATTACGGCTTTTCACTACATCTACAACGACCTGCAGGCCAACGTCTTCGATCCGGTGCTCCGCAGTACGCAGGTCATCAATATCGGTAGGGTCCGGGGCACCGGCATTGAGGCGGAGGCGGCGCTGCGGTTTGGCCGTCACGTCAGTCTGGCGCTCACCGGCGCCTGGACGCGTACGGTTAAGACCGGAGATCGCGGCTGCACGCTTTCCGACTGCGGTGGTCTAGGCAATCCTACGCTAACCACGAGCGCGATTTTGCGCCTACAAACGCCACTTCGAAACGGCGAATTGTACGTGCAGAGCGAGGCGTTCTACGCCAGCCGCGCACGGGGCTCGTTCGACGACCGGGGCTTTGGGCGGGTGCCTGTCTGCGCCCGAGGCGACGTGCGGCTGGGATATGCCGGTAATGCAGAATGGAGTTTGGAAAGCTACGTCCGCAACGTGACGAACTCGCTGTGCTACGCCGGTGCCGACAACGGCGGAGGGATCTCGCCAGCCACTCTGTGGGGCCCGATCCTTGCGCGCACCGCGGGACTAGCACTTACGCGACGCTTCTAGGTCCTGTTCTTCCCGTCCCGTATCCCGTGCTCCAGAAGGAATGGGATCTTCTCTAGTCCGCATTGCTTAGTTGATAACGGATGATTGAGCGCGCCTGCGTGGTCGCAGGCTTTCGAACCGCGATGGAGGTCAGGCTCGGCCTGCGCCGATCAATTATACCAGACGTTCGGCTCCACATAGCTTCCCATCCCTCTCTCGAGATCGATCGCCACAGGCGCCAGCCCGCCCGCGATAGGGTAGTTCCCGGACCGTTCGTAAAGCTGACCCGACCACGCCTCCCAAAAACCGACCGGTTTCTCGATGACCATGGATTTGCGGCAAAGACTGACCATGCGCCCCCCCGCCCTCTCATGACTTCGCAACCATGGATCGTAGAGCCGACCATCCTCCCGCCGCAATATTGCGTAGTCCGCGATATCCATATCGAGATGCTGCTCAAGCATGGTCGGCCGCACTGGGAGAAACGGCTTGCCCAGGCCCTTGCTCTCTACAAGGTTGCGCATCGCACCGAGCACCACGCGGGCCAACCCACGATTACGATGTGCGTCCGGTACGGAAACAGAGAGGCCCACCACCATGTTCGGTGCACAGCTAGTCGTTTCGGCAGCGCACTGAAGCGCCCAATCCCAGCCACGCTCCGGCAAGTTAGACGGATCGTCGTAAAACATCGGGATGAGGTTGCCAGTTGCCACAACATAGTCACGATCACGATCGATGACGGCAATTTGATATTCCGGATATCGCTCCATCAGATCAAAGTAATGAACGAACGGCTCTGAGAAGTTTAAAAATCCCATACGGGACCAGACAGCTTTCTCTATTTCATCAGCCGCATTCGCTACCTTATCCGATTCGGCGAACGTCGTTATTAGAAGGTTATCCATAATCTAGTATCATCCCTTACGGCCCCGCATGCTTGCCCCATAGATGGTTAAAGTCTGATTAAGAATACTTGATGGCATAGATAAATGAAAGCCATTGGCGGCTATGGTTCATCCACCGCATTCCTACGCTCCCGTAAGTACAACCAAATCTAAAGCATTCCAAAGGTATAGGCCGTCAGTACCGACATAAATACGCCGGAGCACAAATGATAAAACCGGTTTTCCTGATATGACTGCACGTGTTCCGACTGAGGATCGGCAACCAGCGGATCGGCCAGTGGCCGTTACAATTAGCAATTGTTCTGCCGCGATATTGCGTTACCACGGGGTGGACCCGGAGAAGTTCGCCGTCGTGCGAGCAGTTCCGCGTACGAATGCGATCGAGATAAGCGAGGTGCGTCTTGTTGACGGTCACCTATCGCTAACGATTCTGCTGCCGATGCCGTACGGCTCGAGACGCATGACTGTTATTACGGGTAAGAACGCCAGCATATCCCTTCCGGGCATGGAGTTGTCGCCTGAAGTCGCTGCTGCGGCCGTCGGACGCCCCGTAGGACGTCTCTCTGGTCATCCTGCATTTGAAAACCTTACGGAAGTCGTCGTGACCGAAGTCTTGCAAGTCGTCGAGGTCGGACAGCGCCCGACTACGATTCTGCGCTTTGACGATCAGGTCAAACTACTAAACGCCGCAGATATCGCAACGCGGTCATATAATTAGATGCCCCGCACTAATACAGGAGTGCCGATCAGCGCTGTTTGGTATACCAGCCCCTGTAAAGCTTCGACGCAGACTCAATGGCTTCGCAAAGATCTACCAGGGTTCCACTTTCGGCGTCGACTCACAGGTCTCAGAGGCCACTGTCATAATGTCTGCTACGGGATGGGCTATTTATGAGCATTGATAGCCGAAATACGGGCGCGTACGCCCGCAATTCGAGGTGAACAAACGGCCACTCGCGCAATCTGAGCGTCCCTAAAGCGGTCGGGCCTTAATTCTTCCCATGATCGTCATACCCTAGTCAAATGTGTGGAAAGCCCGGTCGTAATGACAACTGTGCAACAACAGGTGATTTCGGACGGCAGCCTCCCGATCGCCGCAAAACGCCGTCGCCAACCCCGATTGGCGAATATCGTGGATTTTCCGACACTGCATGGCGGACAGTCGGCGCTCAAAAGCGGCCGGGCAGATGTACGCCCAGGGTCAGACGCTGGGGTTGGAGATCCGCTATCTGAAAGCAGCCATTCGGCAACCCAAACGCCGCATCAGTGCCCCGGCAGCAGGCGCTCCACTTTCAGCAGGCAAGTCGTGCAGCGTATGTCGCTGCTACTGGTGGGGTAAAATACATGGCGAACGGTAGTGGCAGCCGCGCAAACTCGGTTGGCGGCGAGCGCTGGCCACTCTTCTAGGGGCGTACCTTTCCAATGGACGAACTGACGACTGCCACAGCCAGCTTTGACTTCCCAAGCGAACGCAATAGCAAAGAGCAACCGGCGTATGGCGTGTATGCTCTGCTCGTCTGGCGACGCTGTCGAGCTACGCTTCGAGCTGAGCGGCTGAACGTGCGATAATAGTCCAGCAGCGCCTCGTCCCAAGGCAGTTAGCGCTTTTCGGTCAGGTTCATTGATCGGCTCGTCGTCGAGCCTGCGCGCCCCGATGCAGCCGCCCTAGGCCGCGCGGTCTTCGGGCGCTTGCCGCCGCCCGCACCGGAAGAACCGGATCATCAAGGGCACAGCCTCGGACCCCAAGAACTGGTCTACGTTGACCTTCTTATGTCGTTCACAGCCACAGATCAGATATGCCCTTTTGATAACAAGGGACTGCATGAGTCGGATTTAGAATGTCAATCGCCGACTTAGTGAAAGAGCGGCAAATCCAATAAAAACCGCTTTTATCGAGTCGCATTCAACATCTGCGACATGTCTCATCACACGATCAAGGAATCCCCTTTCTTCGCCAAGGTCTCTCTCAGCTAGATATTCGGTTGTCCATTTTCTGAATTGGCGACAATTGGTCGTAATAGGCCTAAGGTAGCTAATATTATCGTGACGCGAATCTTTAGCAATCCGATCCATCACAGCCTGCACTGCGGCAGCGTCTCCCTCCAGCGCTTGTATGAAGCGGGCACCGTCAGATAGGAGAAGACCAGTAATATCTTCAGAACGGTTTCTGGCATCAGCGAGGTCGCGAAGGTCGGCCAAATCACCTGACGTAAAGTTCTGCTTGGCTCTGCTGATATAAATAATGATCTGCATAGAGCCCTCGGATCGTATCGCACTAAGTCATGTCGATCGAAATGACTCCGCTCGCTGACACATTCTCGGTTTTTTCTGGTTAAGAAATAGTTAAGGGCTGACAAGTGAATCCTTAGGAGGATAGTGTCCGTCGGTCGGGTTAAGTAACCGGATCCAAATACCGCTGGCAGCGTGAGTGCCTGCCAAGCAGCGACAGCCATTTCTCTAAACGCGGCCTTCCAAGTAGCGCTGGCCTCTTTCCATGGCGCCCGATCCTCGAGCCGCTCTATCCGGCTGCCTGACATATAGGCTGCGACGTGTTCGATCATCGCGTCCTCATCATTGCTCGTGCATAGGCGACACCGTCCCGTCACATCGACTCCTTACAAGCCTGTTCCTGATAGGTGCCGTGGCAAATGCATCATCAAACACGACTCATAATCAATCTGGCGGTCCAGGTTCTGTGAGCCACGCTCAGTGAGACTGTCAGCGGTCGCGTGGACACGCCAGCGGTGCGCCTAGCCCTGCGGTGCCTCTGGCATCATTGCCCCGAGCGCTGGCCGCTCGTCATGTTCTGGGAGGGTGCGTAGCAAGATAACGAGATCGGCCAGAGCCAGAGTGTGACGGCCTCCCTCACCGGGATTGTGCGACATCTGCGACCATCCGAAGCGTATTTCGAGATCAGCAATTTGCAGTAGATGCCCAAGTGCCTTTAATAACATCGACTGCAGCGGCAATGCGGTGCCAATCCTTTACGGCGATGGGGTCGCCGATGGCAGCGACCATCTGATCGACGATATAACCTGGTGTATGTTCGCCGTGTTCTGCAAGGATGGCGCCCGCCTGTATCCAGGCATCTCGATTACTTATGGGGGCTGACCGGGCCATCAAATGTCGAGGTTTCGGCGCTCGACTTCGGGGCGAGAGCTCTCGCTGGCCTGTAACGCCATCGCGATGATGTACTCGATGACCGGCTCCGGAATGGCGTTAGCCACATCGAGCCCAAATTGGTCAAGATACGACCACGCGACCCATCCCGAGTAGACAGTGAGCCCCGGTATATCGAGCGAAACAAACCGTCCGACCGTAACTCTGTATTCCGAGCGAAGCTTGAACCCCAGAGTTGACACGTTTTGAATGATAGCCGGATGCTCATCTGCAAGAGTGTGATGAGCACGGCTGGAAGACTCATCGCCGTTCGGTTCGAATACCGACGATCAAGCCGGTCTTTGCCGGCACTAGCCACAGGGCCGCGATGGGTGTTCATGGGGCCGTCGTCCGTCAGCACGCCTAAAACTCCGTTAAATCATAGCATTTTAGACTTTCGATTTAACGTGATGCAAAGGCCCGCCGCGCCTTCGCAATTCTCTTTATGACACACTTGCTATGGCAGTATGGCCAGTGCGCTTAGCCCCGTGGTCGAGTTGCGTTTAAGGTTGGCCAACCGGCCCGACGATAATGCCGCTGCCATCGTCAGTGACCGCGGCATGTATCTGGGCTATGTCAGCGCCGAGCGCGCGCTGCTGATCGGCAAGCGGATGAAGGAAAGCCAAACAGTCGCCGTTTTTCAGGCAATGCACGGAAGCGGAGCCTACATCCGGATCCGCTTCGCAGGTCGCGTTCCTACCCAACCCCGTCCCCGATGTTCCGAAACGCCCGCCACCCCGCTTGGCTCGGCCTGCGGATCGACCGGTGTACGATTCCCCCGCGCGTTCTATCCAGATGAGGATAGGGCCGGTGTTTGGGGCTTAGTTCATTCGGTAGAAAGGAACTTTGTTCGCTCGGTAGAAAGGGGTCGGGTTCTACCTCCTTTGCCATGCAAGGCATTGATCGAATTATGGAGCAAACTTTCGAAGCTGGTCGGGTCGCGGGCCAGACTATCGACGGCAAACTATCTGACTGCCCGCACGAAGAACGGCTTGCCCCGAACCTAAGAAATGTCTGGATTTCCGGATTTCTGTGCAGCAGGACTGGGCGAGCATACCGCAAGCGACTGCGCCTAAACTAAAAGCCTTGCAGCGCTGGCACTTCGGAACGACTGCCTGCAGTTGTAAGGCCGACATCTCCAACGCGAGGGGTGGCCGCGATTGCGCCAGCCCCAGTTCCTAAAGCAGCAGTAGTTTTGATAAATTTGGCACCTATGTCCCCGCTCCGACTATATGGTCGAGGTGGGTCAAACAGTTCTGAAGTTTTGATCAACCAAAAACTGGTTTGTATTTGCAGGACAGCACCCGTATTAACGCCCGGCCAATCGATAGAGACCTATCGAAAGTCTCACCCCTTCCCTGGGCGACTGAAAGCGGCCTTTTTCTGTGCGTTGGCTATGTCGCAAGCGCTTCACCCCGACGAGGATGGGCCCGAGTGGGGCGCTTGCCTAATCACTGTCCGCTGCTGACGGGCCAAGGCGCATCTGGAGAGCAACTGATCGGGCGACGCTTACGCCGCTTCGATGTCGAGTTTGAGAGCAAGGCCGGGCCCATCGAACAGCCCGCCCCCTCGTCTGCTGAGACGTTCAGAACTTCAGGCCTCGAGGTGCGCAGCATACTGGTTCTCCCGTAGGCAATCAGCGGCCAGTGGCAGCGGATCGTTCCGAGCACTAAGCCACGACATGACGATCCGCGGCGAACCTGACAGCCCCATCTCGATGAGGAGAGGTGGAGTGGTCAAAGCCGCACGTTCGTGCTTTGACACGGAAAACGCCGCACTAGCTTAGTTGCGGTAACGCTCAGGCCGCTTCAGCAAACTCGTCAGTATACCATCGCTGATGGCCCCTGCGCCGCAACCCATTGCTGAACATGACGCCGATTTTGAGGCGGTTTCAGGCAAGCATCATTGAAAATGAAGCGAATTACGGCTCCACGCCTGAAGCACGAGTTCGATTCCCGCAGGGGTCGTCTTGAGCCGGTCTTTTTGCAGGGAAAGTTTTGCCCAAAGCCTACGGGAGCGGTTTCCGTAGCATCGTCTGTGACGGAAAAAGCACGATTTTCCCGAAAATCGACATTATGAAGGTCATAGCTGGATTTTGCGATAGAGCGGTTTGCGTGTCGCCATGGCCCCCGTTATCCTTTCGTTAAGGACAAACTCGAGGAAACCAACATGAAGCGTCTACTCATCTCGACCATGGCATTCGCATCCGCCTTCGCGATGGCCCCAGCGGCTCATGCAGTTGACTTCACCCCGAACGATCCGGAATTCACCGTTCGAGGCGATATCAACGATGGTACCGTTTCGGCAGATTTTGGCCGTTCGGGCATCGCGGCCGGCACCTTCCAGGATACCTTCAACTTCATTATCGATCAGACCGGTCTGGCTAGCGGCACGCTGAGCACGAACACCACGCGGCTGACAAGCTCGACCGATCTCGACATCCTGTCGGTGTTCATCAACGGCTTCGCAGCCACGAAGACCATTGTCGGCAACGCCGAGTTCTTCGAGCTCAACGACGTCTCGATCGCATCGGGTGTGCCGAACCAGATCGTCGTGAACGGCACGTCGCGTGGCAACGGCTCCTATGCCGGCACCGCGACCTTCGAGCCGACGGCAGCAGTTCCCGAGGCTGGTACCTGGGCAATCATGCTGTTCGGTATCGGCGGGATTGGCGCATCGATGCGCGTTCGTCGTCGCCAGGCGAAGATCGCATTCGCCTAAGCCTATTTCACAGCTGGTCCCAGTGGCCATCTGTGTGAAGGCAGCCGTCAACCTCTCGAGGTTGGCGGCTGTTTTTGTTTAACCGCCGGCGCAATGGGTTTGCCGAAGAGTCCATGTGGCGCGGTGGGCGCTGTCGATCGATAATTGGGCAAGCGGGATGGCCCATACTGCGCCCAACAGCTCAAACCCCGAGATCGCGAACGCGCCTGAATGGACGCCGTCAGGTACCGAGCACACGTCATGGTATCGGCATCCATCGATCTACAGCCACGCAGAGCCACGTACGCGGCTGGGACTGGTAATGACCACCGGTGTGCGCCATTTTGGGGTCATGATGTTCAAGCGTGGGCGGAGAACTATAACATGAGTCTACGCTTGGAGCATGTTACCAAACTCGCACATAGCAAGGAAGGCCTGAGGGCTGCTTACGCCGCGGGTGTCGATCATCAGCGCAATGGTTGGCTGAGATATCCACCATGCAAATGGGACCATCCAGCAATTCTCGCTTTTGATGAAAGCGGAACTTGCGTTGGCGGTATCAATTGGGGCGAGGACCATGATGATCGAACGCTCACAATCACGTTTGCCTGGGGTTCGCCTACTGCTCCTGCAGCCTTTGCTGCCGTACTTTCGCGGTTCCGGAAGGTTCACCTAAACGGGTGGTTTACCGAAATCCACTTCACGATATCAACACATAACGAAGCCATGCGAAAGGCCGTAAAAGTGCTTGGGCTTGTTCCTCGGGCCTTTACTTTTGAGATGCCGGTAAAGGACATGACCAGGTCTTGATAGAAAAAATGCCCGGCTGGGAAGCCGGGCATTTTCGAGCTTAGCCGTTATCAGGCTTTGCGTTATTCTAATATCGCATATTGGATATATTATGTTAAAGACAAAGGTATAAGTCAGTAGCCTCTGTAAGCCTCACCACTGTTTCAGCGACGCATTGCGCTATCCCCTGCAAAATGCGCCAGTAAAAGATGATAGCTACTTATGCTGTTGACACTATTAAGCCCTGATGGGCTTACCGATAGGCCAGTAGCGCATGTGAACCCCCCGAGTTGAAAGTGTTTGTCTTTCGACAAGGGGACTTATGCAGGAACTCTATTTCGTAATTGTAATTCCATACGGTGAAAGGCGCATTAACCGCGACTGGCAGGTTTTTTTGACTCTCTGCTCGAGTGGTGATGTATCAAAGTCCCCGTAGCCGTCCGCATAAGCGGACCGTGCTGAGAGTAGGGGCAGACCACCCTCATCTTTACGCTAGAAGCGACGTTCCAGGCGATTGGCCTACGATATGGATGCCGGTCAGAACCTCCGCCTCGCCCTCACC
The DNA here is from genome assembly GCF_014841795.1 of Sphingomonas sp. CFBP 13733. Lineage (NCBI taxonomy): Bacteria > Pseudomonadati > Pseudomonadota > Alphaproteobacteria > Sphingomonadales > Sphingomonadaceae > Sphingomonas > Sphingomonas sp. CFBP 13733. Next base: position 19,542 of record NZ_JACYUP010000012.1, on the reverse strand, counting down.
TAGTTGCGACCCGAGTGTGCAATCGCCTGAGGACCAATGGCCACAAGCTTGGAATTCGCTGCATTTAGCAGGCGTCTCGCCGGCACTTTGGCGCTTACTGAGTAAGCCCTACTTTGCCGCTTCTTCGGCACCACGGTCCGCTTGCTCTTTGACGCTGCGGATGTTGCCCGGCCGCGGATAACTTCGCGCGTTTTCCAAATGCCCGTGGCGGGGCGGGTCGTAGAGTTGCCGAGTGCCATCCTGGCAGGAGTGCTGTTGACACGCACGGTGTTGTAGTCCGCCTGCCATGCCTCGCTGATTCGTCCCGCCGTCGCCAGCGAGCAGGTGTTCGCTCAAACCCCCGGCGCGCAAAAGAGAATTGGACAATTTCACGAATTCGTTCGTCGGTAGGTCAGTAATGCGCAGGAGGCTCTATATCTATGATGAGATCCAGAAGTTCACGGCGTACTTGATCAAGTTCGAGTGCCCCCTGGAGGTCTCCGCGCTCAATCTTGGCATCGACTTCGCGCTGGGCGACGAACGCAGCATCCACCCCGTACCGACTAACCATAGTGTGGGCCGCAGAGTGCGCCACAGGGAAGTTCGATCGGTGGGAGGCATTCATGCTGCACCTCATTGATAATCATCATCAATGCACAAGCGCTCGACGAATTTCTTCAAGACGATTGTTGATAAAACCTTATGGTAAAGAAGGTGTTAATGGCCACACGCGCTAGTTCGATCAAGCGAAAGCGCCCCGCGTGGCTGTGCGAAAAAACATGGCGAGGCGCTAAAAAGGTACGCGGTACTGAAGGCCATAGCCTCGGTTTTTGGCTACACGCTTGATAGTTGAATATTCGTAAAGCACCCCGCCCGCTTGTGTGACACGCTTGATGTCGCGAGCGGGATGCCGAGCTCTCACTGTCTTGGGTCAGCGGGCTCTTAGGTCTGCCTCGCAGAGAGCCGTCTACGTCGCAAGCGCATTTTAGAATTGCAATCTCGCGGTGATACAGGCCGTTTTTAACTCGAGCAAGAATTGCCACGTTGCTGCCTGCGCAGACCTGCCCGCCCCAAACGCCGATCCGTGGGTCTGAACAGTCTGCTCTACAGCTCCGGCAGGCGGACTGAGCGTTTCCGCGGTACAGCCAGAACGGCTGTTTCCCAAGTCGACGCAAAAACAGACAGCCGATGTCTTCGTGCATTATCGATAACCGGCTCACGGCACGTGATGCTGTTGTCAGAACCCTAGATGTGTTCGCATAAATTCAGCGAAGCGAGGGGAAACGCCATAGCCGACTGAGGTTGCCAGTATGATAGCAATTGGGAGGCCCCAGACGACCGCAAGTACGCTGTACAGAATTATCATCTGAGAAAGATGGCAGAATTATCGTCTGTGACTAGCCCTAGTTCCGTTCCAAAAGCCTAAAGTGTCTCGAACTTGACCAATGTCTACGACCTGCAAGCGTTTAGGTGCGGAGCATCCAAAGCCGGCACGTCTGGTCTCGGTCGATCCTGACACCGAAAACTTAAGCCGCTCTAGCTTGGCCCAAGTTACAAGACAGCAGGCCCAAACCGGTTCAAAGGCACTTTGAGAAACGCCGTCCCACATTCGTCGGCATCTGGCAGTCGGCCGCCACGTATGTTCACCTGAAGCGCGGTGAGCATCAGGTCGGGTAGTGGGAGCGATGCGTCGCGTTTCTCACGGGTTGCGACCAACTCGGCTTCGTCGATGCCATCGTGAACATGGATGTTGTCGCGACGCTGACGTCCGAAATCCACTTCTTTTACGACACGAAACAAGCCACCATTGGCCTTGAATGTTTAAACGCTCCGTCGCGATACTTAGCGAAGCCGGAACGGAAACGGGGAGTGCTAGCCTCCCCGTTTCGCTTATGCCTCCTCGGTGACCTTCGTTGCTCGAGGTTTGCGGGGAGGCTTGGGGGAATCAGCAGTAGCCTTTTCGGCTGTCTGACCAGGCTTACGCCCCAAACCTATCAACTTTGCCATGGTCCGCCGTGCTTCCGAGTACGAAGGTGCAACCATGGGATAATCAGCCTTCAGGTTGTAGCGTGCTCGATATTCCTCAGGCGTAAGGCCATTGCTCGCCAGATGGCGGCGTAATGTCCTGTATGGCTTGCCGTCGATCAAAGAAATGATGTGATCGGGCGACGCCAGCGACTTACGCACCGTGACAGCAGGCTCATAAGCTTGAGCAGCTTCTTCCGGGGCTACTGAAGTAGCTGCGCCTGACAGTTGAGCGACAGCGGCATGCATTGACCGCAGAAATGCAGGTACATCCTCCGCATTTGTGCGGGTGTTAGGATTGGCCAACCACGCAGCGGTCAGTTCAGCGGCCAACTCGACCGCATTGATATCATCGTTCATTATAATCTCTGAATCTTTGTGGGGATGCATGCAAATAGGTTATATCGCTCCGATTATCAAGTTAAATAGATATGTAACGAGGAGGTGATCCGCTGAGAGCTTAAGAAATTACCGTTTAATGGTCCATCTTGGGACGCTCCGCATATAACGAGGCACGATCTGCGCGTCGTTTGGTGCCGTGATTACAGCATATCATTTAGGATAAGCGACGCAGCACAGCCTATTCGCGATAGCGTTGTGCTCTTCCGACAGACTGCTTGATGCGACCGGATCAGGTCTTCGCTGGTGCGGTCCAGCTGATCCGGGCTAGAGTGCCGATTAGCGTCAAGCGAGGTACCTTAAACGTCCGACAGACAGACGCCTTACTAGCCTCACCGTCCAGTGCGGCTGTAATCCGTTCGAGGGTTTCGGTATCGATCGTCAGCGGGTGGCCATTTTGGCGTCCGCGACGCTTTGCCGCAGCAAGCCCAACCATTTCGCGCTCGCGCGTCAGCGCGCGGTCATACTGTGATGATGCATCGATATTAACTTATATTAAAGTGATACTATAGACCGCCTATTTGTCTTTCGCTAGTCTAGCTTAATATGGAGATAACCGGAATCAAAGTTGGCTACCTCTTGTAACTCTGCGACATTATGCAGCGTCAAGGTACGCTTCCGAAACTCCATTAACCCTTCATCGCGAAGCCGCCTAAGCATTCGGTTGACGTGAACCGGCGTAAGTCCAAGGGCATTGCCCAGTTGTTGCTGCGTAAGTGGCACAACGCAGGTCGAACCGCTCACGAGACCTAGACATGAGAGACGGGTATGCAGCTCGCACATCAGATGTGCGATGCGTCGATATGAATCCCGGTGGGCGATATTGACTAACCACGACCGCAGCACTGCCGCATCAACAAGAGTCGTCTGCCAGAAGGCTCGCGCCACATTGGGGCGATCAAGCAGTAGGGCTATCAGACGTTCGCGCCTTGCAGTGCCGATTGTCACCGGCGTTAGAGCGACTACGCCGTGATCCAACCGCCTTAGAAGCGTCGTTTCGCCGTTGCAGAAATCACCAGGCATCAGAAACGCTGTGGTTTGCCGCGATCCATCCACTAAGGTCACGCATTGGGCTGCCCATCCGTCGATCAAGACATGCAAATGCTCGGGTTGTTCACCTTCACGTAGAATATTTCCGCCTTTTTTAAAATGATGCGTGTCGCTGAAAAGCGCGAGCAGGCCTGATCGGTCATCGTCCGATAGGGCGGTAACCCGTTCCAGCTTGGTCATTAATTGGTCCATGCTTGCTGCAGATCTTAATCCAAGGCAACAAGCAAGCTGATTATTGGGCTTGAAATCAGCAGCTTGATAGCTGAAGGCCACTACCGCGGTCATCAGCGTTAGGCGATAACCTCTAACGGCATCGGCTTCCTCGATAGCGGAGCATCTGCCTCCCTCTGCATTATTGTCACCACGCGGTCAGATATGTAGAAAAGCGGTCGCAGTTACGGCTGCGCGACAAACGTGTGCTTTATGCCAGCAAGCTCCCTGCAGGCGCGGGCCTTCGTCAAATCACAAACCTGATGGGGGATACCTCGTCACGGTTTTCAAAGGTCGTCACTGCGGTGATGAAAAAGCCGGAAACTACCAAGCACGCGGCTGCCCACCGACCCGCTTAGCTGCGGCTGATTCTATTTCGTTTAAGTCGGCTTGCGTCAGAGCGCCGGTTGCGAGCATCTTTCGCATCAACTCGTCCAATAGGGCCGCAAGAAAGTGTATTTCACGTCGTTCTGAGCCCGTGTCTTCGCCCTCAGTATTCACTTCCATGCGCCGTTCCTTGGTTCGCCGTTCACTTTAGACACGGCCATTAACGTCCGCCAGGCGAGCATGTTGCACACCCCGCGTCATAAATCCGGACATCCGTTTTCGTCGCGGAAGGATCTACGTCACTCAAAACGACGGACATAAATACTTGGTTTAGGAGTGTATCTGAGATGTTCGACCTGTCGTCACTGACTGGTGCACGACAGAGGGATATCCTCCGACGACAGCCTCTGATCGTCTCAAGACGCGATCGCCGATCTGCCTGTGACGACTTACGCGTTTCTTCCGACAGGGCGTTCGATCATGTTTGCATCCTCCCGGATCATCAGCCGTCCGCTCGCGCCCGCGCAAACAGTCGTTTAAAGTCACTTGTCTCGATCGCTCCCATCGCCAGCATACGTCCGGCAAGATAGCCCGGGGTGCCGCTCAGACCGATCGAATAGGCCTCTTGGCCGTTTGCACGCAGGCGCGCGGCGACGACTTCTGCATGTAAAGCAAGCCACGTCGTCGCGCGCTGCCAGTCCCCTCCAGCACTGGTAACGACGTCTCGCAGCATGTGGTCGTCGATTATACGACTGTCGGTCATCAGCTGGCGATGAATGGCCGGATAGATCCCCTGTTCGGCACAGGCGAGCGCGATGCTCGCAGCACGTTCGGACGGTGGACCGAAGATTGGCCAGTCCTTATAGATGACCCTAACCTTGCTATCGCGTTCCACCGCCTCTTCCAAAGCGTGGAAGGCATGACGGCAGGCGGGGCAGCGGTAATCGGTGAAAACGGCAAGCCGGAGCGTCGCANTTTCCACTGGTCAGGATCAGGTCGGCGGTCGGCCCAACATCCCGACCGATTGGAGCCGTGCGACGCAGCACCTGCCCGACTGCCCAGCCAGCCACCACGACAGCCCCAAGCCCTACCGCCTGCCTCCGGTTAAGTGGCTCTTGCATGTTCAGCGCGTCCAAGTCTGGCCGAAAGCTGCTGAGACAAGATGGCGTAAAGTCTGCAGATCGATCGCCTCGGCCACCATCTGCATGCCGACAATCAGCGATCGTGGCGCGTTCAAGTCAGCGCCGCCTGTGATTGAAAAACACAGCTGTCCCGAAAATAGACATCATTCGGCTAACAGCCAATTTCAGCAATATATCGGTTTGTGAGTCGTCATGACCTCCATTATACCTTTGTTAGGCATAAAGTGAAGGAGGCCGTCATGAAACGTCTACTTTGTTCGACTATGGCATTCGTATCCGCGTTCGCGATGGCCCCAGCGGCTCATGCAATTGATTACACTCCGGGCGACCCAGAGTTCACGGTCAGCGGTGATATCACGAATGGTACCGTTTCGGCAGATTTCGGCCGTTCGGGTATCGGGATAGGCGCATTCCAAGATACCTTCAATTTCGTCATCGATCAGGCCGGTCTGGCTAGCGGTACGTTGAGCACGAACACCACGCGGCTGACGAGCTCTACCGACCTCGACATCCTATCAGTGTTTATCAATGGCTTCGCAGCGACGAAGACCATTGTGGGCAATGCTGAATTTTTCGAGATCAACAACCTGGCTATTGCTTCGGGTGCTCCGAATCAGATCGTTGTAAACGGTATGTCGCGTGGCAATGGGTCCTATGCCGGCACAGCAACCTTTGAGCCTTCGGCAGTTCCCGAGGCAGGTACCTGGGCGATCATGTTGTTCGGTATTGGCGGGATCGGTGCATCGATGCGTGTTCGCCGTCGCCAGGCAAAGGTCGCATACGCCTAAGAACATTTGATAGATGGTCCCAGTGTCCATCTATCTTAAAACACCCGCCAGCCTTTCGAGGTTGGAGGGTGTTTTTATTTGAGATTTAGCAAGCTCGGGTCCGCGCAATGAACGCCGTTGATCGATAAGTTTTAAAGCGAGTCAGTCGGTACTTCGCTCAGCGGTAAAAGACCCTAGATCGCAAACGCGTCTTAATGATCGATACGTGTTATTGAACAAAAAGTCTTGTATCGGCATACATCGGTTTACGACCACACACCGCCACCATCCTCGGTCTTGCACGAAGCGCGAGGCAGATCGGACTTCTCAGATCAATAAGTTATCCAGCCTACTGCCACCCTCAAGGCGAAGCTCACCTGCTGCGGCCTATCGCCTCTTGCGATGGTGTTCGGTTGATTTCGAAAGTGATTACCGTCGATCGGATTATCAATCTGATCGCGCTGCCCGATGGAAGCGCGCCCATGGCGCCTATACGTTTAGCGCCATTAGGGTCAGGACCTATTGATGTAAAAGGCGCGATCTGACTCATGCTAAGTGAGGAGAGCGTGGATAAGGGACCTGTACTGGCTGACAGATACGCAGATGGCGCGTCTGCAACCGTTCTTTATTAAGAGCATAGCAAGCCTCGGGTCGACAATCGTCGGGTGCTTGGCGGCCGTAATTATGACGCCGATTGGCTCAGGGTCGCCCTGGAAGCCAAGGGCATCCAACTCTACATCCCGGACCGCAGATCGCGCAACGAGCCAATCAGATACGACAAGTGCCGCTACCGGTGTCGCAACCGCATCGAGACCTTGTTCGGCCGTCTGATGATTTGGCGCCGAGTGGCCAATCGCTACGGCCGCTGCCCGACCGCTTTGTTCTCTACTATCACGCTCGCGGCTACCGTCATCTTCTTGCTATGACCAATGGGTCCTCACCCTAAGCAAGACCGCCCAATCGCAAACCAATTCGCTTGTTGTTGACGCGAATCCAATATGGCCGGTCTTCCGCGATGCCTGCCGGCTTGCGTCACAAATTCAGATCTCTATTGACGCGAGATCGGGCGCAATCATGGACCGCGAACTTACCTTGCATTAACCGGGCAGTGCATAGGTTCGCGTATGAAATTCCCGCCAAACCGGATGTTGGTCCCTGCGCAGATCGTCGCTGCAACGTTTGGGCTTGTCGCGTTGACGATGTGGCCGCCAGCATCGGGCTCGATGCTTCTGGTGCCGCTCGGTTCAGATGACGGAGCAATCGTGCAGGGCGCGTTAGCGGGCGGTGCGGCGTTGCTCGGGGCCGGGCCGTTTCCGGGATCGCTGGTCGTCGTTGGTGATCGGGCCCGCATCGCCCCCCGGGTCGCATGGAATACCGTCATCATGGCCGCTCCGCCCGCAGGCTGTGGGGCAAATGGCGGCGCTGGGAGGCCAGTATGAACCGCATCAATTCACTAAAGCCAGCGTTCTCCTGGTTGGATCTCAGGGCCAAGCTCGGGGCCACCGTGGAAATGGGGCACGATGCCGGGCTCAACCCGCTCGACCGGTTGCGGCGTCGCGCTGTGCAAACATGGGCGTTGATCGGCTGGACCTCGTTGGGAGGGCTGCTGATAGGCAACGCCGTATTGGACGCGGGCACGGGTGTCCCGCTGCTGGTCATTGGCACCATCATCACGGCAGGGCCAACCGCGATGGCGCTCAGCGGGCGCTACGATGTCGAGGCCCGGACACTGATGGGATCGCTCGCCGCGGCGATACCGGCGATGCTCGTCTTCCTGCTCAAGGGGCATCCGTGGCAGATGGATGCGCACATGTATTTCTTCGTCGGAATGGCGGCACTGGTAATGTTGGCGGACTGGCGGCCGATCGCGCTGGCGACGGTGCTAACTGCGGTCCATCATCTCGCCCTCCAATGGTGGGCCCCGGAGTTTGTATTCACCGGCTCGGGCAATCTTGGCCGGGTGATCTTTCATGTCGTGGCGGTCGGGCTGCAATGTAGCGCATTGACGGTGCTGACGATCCAGCTCGAGCGGCTGTTCCAGTCGCAGAGTGCGGCGTTACGGCGGTCGCGCGAGTTGACCCAAGTGGCGGAGGATGGCCAGCGGCAGACCGAAGAAGCGATGCTTCAGGCGCGCACAGCGGAGGCGGTGGCGACGCGCGAACGCCGGCAGCGTGAAGAGCAGGCGGCACGGATCGCGAGCGAGCGGCGCGGCGAGCTGGTGGTGCTAGCGAACGAGTTCGATCATTCCGTGACGTCAGTCGTGAAGAGCATTGGACAGGCGACCGAACGACTAGAGCATGCGGCAGTTCGGCTCGAGGACGTTACCGGCGACGCGACCCAGGATGCGGTTGAGGCCGCATCGGGCGCAGGTCGAGCAGCACGCGACATCGCGCATGTCGCGTCATCGATCCGCGACCTGTCGGAATCGATCCGGACGATCGCGATTGCAGCCGACCAGCAATCGGAACTGACCGTGGTGGCGAGCCTGGAAGCGCATCGCAGCGTGCAGACGGTCGCGATGCTTGAGGATCATGCGGTCCAGATCGAAGTCATTCTCGACGACATCCGAGAGCTGGCGAACAAGACCAATTTGCTGGCCCTGAACGCGACGATCGAGGCGGCACGGGCGGGCGACGCGGGGCGCGGGTTCGCGGTCGTTGCGGGCGAAGTAAAAGGCTTGTCGGCGGATACCAAGCAGGCAAGCAATCGGATCAGCATGCTGCTTACCGGAATTCGCGAGGGCGTGGCAGATACGGGCGAGAAGCTGCGTAGCGTCAATACCGCGATCGGCCAGGTCTCAGTCGCGGCATCGGGAATCGCGACCGCAGTCGGCGAGCAGCGCTTCACGGCGCAGGAGGTGGATGCGGGTGCAGCGCGAGCGGTCGGCGCCGCGAAGGAAATCGGCACCCGGATCGACGGCGTGGCGGAAGCTGCAGGGTCTGCCGCCCTATTGTCGGCGTCGGTACGGGGCAGCGCCAGCGATCTGGCGGCTAGCGCGCGAAATTTGCGGTCATCGACCGACCTTTTCGTCTCGTTCCTTCAAGCGGACGATGCTGCGGCAGCGTAGTGCCAAGTCGGCCCCATCTCCGTGGGATGCCCGCACGAAGACGCGCATGGTAGGAGAGTGCATGCTCAAAACAAAAATGAAGCGGATCACCGATCGTGGTGATCGCGCCGTTGAACGCCTTGCCAAGATCGAGACGTCCATAACAAGCCTTGCCGACAACGATCTGCTCGACCTGGCCGACATCTTCAAAGCCGAGCCTCGCACGCCGATCGGCGATTTGGCGTTCTTGGATATGGCCCAACGGAATATCAGCCTTTGACGGCAGCCTGACCAGGCCGAGCGGAAACAATGGGCCAACCCTAATGTTAACCAACCGGCAGGCGTTACACGTCAACGGCTTGCCGCATTCCAGATTCAGCCTGACTCATACGCGTTGCCTTGACATGGCTGTCGAGCATCTTCGCTTTATGAGCAAGATCATCACGCACGCCTGCGGGCATGAGCAAATTCACTATCTCGCTGGCTTCGCAAGCCAGCAGGAGCGGAAAGCCCGCTGGCTGGAGACGACTAAGTGCACTACCTGCTTTCTTGCAACCAAACAGGCTGAACAAGCGGAAGCGGCGGTTCGTGACGGTGCAGCCATAGCGCACCTTGATCTTCCATCGCTCACTGGCAGCGATCGTCAGGTCGCATGGGCAACAACCCTTCGAGCTAGCCGCTTTTGCAGTTTCGGTACCCGACCGGTCATAGAGGAAAACGGCTACCAGGCTTGTGTTCTTGTAACTGATGCAAAGTGGTGGATCGATCACCGGGCACTGACAGATCACGAGCTGCTCGAAGAGGCCGAACGATGTGCGGTTGAAGTGAGCATTCTAGCGAGCTCCGATCACGATCCCTCATTACCACAGGCGGTCTAACGGCCAGATCACAGGCCTATCTACGCACGAGTTGTATGATATTAGCTCCGATCTTAGCCACGCCTTCGGGCCACGCGCTTTGAGGTACCGTTGGCCGTCTTGTGTGATACCAGGCAAGTCGACGATCTATATAGGTGATCTAGGCTTCAATTCGGCACCCCTGGCAGGCTGATTGCAAACAGTTACTGACGCCCAATCAACGCGGTCGCACCGCACCCAAAATGTAGGCGCGTCCTCGCGAGCTGCCCTCTTTAGCTGCCGCAAGCGACGATGGCAGCAACGACTGCCTGACTCATCTGAGCGCTTTAGCTAACCATCTGTTTAAGCTACGAATGCCTCGCGAGGCAGGCGCCCTTCCGGAGAGATGTTGATGGCTGATATGGATCACTTGCTGGGTGTGCCGCTGACGCGGCGCACCGCACTGGGTGGCACTGCTGCGCTTACCGCATCTACATTTATTTCCGAGGGCGATCACGCAGTCGCTGCGCCGGCAGCCAAGCCTGTGGGCGTCCGATTGGCGATTCAGACGACGGTCAACGGCAAGGCGGTGCCGGTAGAGATCGATTTGCGGACATCGCTGCTCGATCTCTTGCGTGAGCAACTACACCTGACTGGCGCTAAGAAAGGCTGCGACCATGGCCAGTGCGGCGCGTGTACTGTCCACCTCGACGGTCGGCGTGTAGCATCCTGTCTTACGCTCGCAGCCAAGGTCGACGGACGTGCGGTGACAACGATCGAAGGGCTTGCCGATGGCGAGACGCTGCATCCGATGCAGCAGGCCTTTATCGATCACGACGCGCTGCAATGCGGCTATTGCACACCGGGACAGATCATGGCGGCAGTGGCGTGCGTGCGTGAAGGCAACGCCACGTCAAAGGACCGCATTCGCGAATATATGAGCGGCAACATCTGCCGCTGCGGCGCCTATGTCGGCATCGTCGCAGCGATCGAGCAGTTTGCGGGAAGGGAGAAAGCCTGATGCGCCCCTTCACCTATGCACGACCCGAAAGCGCCGTAGCGGCAGTCCAGGCCTTCACAGCGGCGGGCACCGGTGCGCGTTACATCGCAGGCGGCACCTCGCTCTATGACCTGATGAAGCTCGACATCGAGAAGCCTCAGCACCTGATTGACGTCACCACGATCCGAGGGCTCGATGGAGTCGAGACGGACGGTGAGCGGCTACGCTTCGAGGCGCTCGCACCGATGAGCACGGTCGCGACCGACAAGGTCGTGCTGCGCGACTATCCCGTCCTTGCCGAGGCGTTGTGGAAGGCTGCCTCGCAGCAGTTGCGCAACATGGCGACGGTCGGTGGTAACCTGCTCCAGCGGACCCGCTGCCTGTATTTTCGCAACGGCGCCGGCGGAACTTCGGTTGGCAACACCTATCCCTGCAACAAGCGGGAGCCGGGTTCGGGCTGCGCGGCGATCGGCGGAATCGACCGCGGTCAGGCCGTGCTAGGCCAGAGTTCGTCGTGCACTGCCGTCTCGCCTGGCGACTGGCCCGTCGCGCTCGTCGCGCTCGACGCCTATGTCGAAGTGCTGGGCGCCAGCGGTAGCCGCGCGATCCCGATTGCCGAACTTTATCGCCTACCGGGCAGCACGCCGAACCTGGAGTTCACCTTGCAGCCGGGCGAAATGATCACGGCGATCGTCGTACCAAAGACGAAGGCAGGCCGCCACTCGACGTATCACAAGATCCGTGACCGCGAGAGCTACGCCTTCGCGCTTGCCTCGGCAGCGGTCGCGTTGGAGATGGATGGTGACACAGTAACGCGCGCTCGGATCGCACTTGGCGGGGTGGCGACCAAGCCATGGCGGGCGACCACGGCAGAAGCACTGCTGGCTGGAAAGCCTCTGACCCCGGCGACCGCACTGGCGGCAGGGCACGCTGCCTTTGCCGATGCCAAAGCTGGTAAGCAGAACGGCTTCAAGATCGATCTCGGCGCGCGGACCGTTGCCGATGCCCTGACTATTGCCGCAGTAAGGAACCGGTCATGACCGCCCCCTTCCCCAACCGTCCCCGTGCCGATGCCCGTGAGAAGGTGATGGGCGCTGCGCGCTATGGAGCCGACCATCAGGTCGCTGGACTGCTGTACGCCATGCAAGTCCCGGCAACCATTGCGAAGGGGCGGATTGCCGCTCTGTCGGTCGATGCCGCGATGCAGGTACCAGGCGTTGTTCGCGTGCTGACTTCGACTGACTTTCTGCCGCCCCCTCCTGCGTCCCCTGGCGCACCGCCTCCGCCTGCGACGCTCACGGCCGACATTGCCTATCGGGGCCAGCCGGTCGCACTTGTCGTTGCCGAAACGCTCGAGGCCGCGATCGAGGGGGCCGAGGCCATTCGTCCGACCTACACAGTCGCACCTGCGTTCACCTCGCTCATCGAGCAGCCGGGGGTGGTGCGCGAAGCCGTCAAGCCGGTGACGGCGGGCGATGCGACGCGGGTGATGGCGCGCGCGGTAACCCGGCACAAGGCAGACTATGTTTCCCCGCCACAGCACCATAACCCGATCGAAATGCTATCAACGACGGCCGTATGGGAGAACGGGCAACTCACCATCTACGAAAGCACGCAGAGCAGCAGCAATACGAAGGGTGCCGTAATGCGTAACATGCGCCTTACGCCCGAGCAGGTCACGGTAAAGAGCCCACAGATTGGCGGGGGCTTTGGCCAGCGTGGTGGGGCACAGCGTCAGACTGCACTTGTCGCCCGCGCCGCAATGCTGCTCGGCCGACCAGTCAAACTCGTCCTGCCGCGCGGGCAGATCTTTCATAACGCGACCTTCCGACCGAAGAACCGTCACCGGATCGAGATCGGTGCGGATGCCAGCGGCAAAATGATCGCGGTGCGCTACGACGCCGATCAGCAGCAATCGCGCGAAGGCCAGTTCCCGCCCGACTACCATGAGTCCGTACCCATGCTGTACGGCATCGAGAATTACTACGGGACCTCCGCCAATCTGCGGATCGATACGCAAGCGCCAGGTTATATGCGGTCGCCGACGCCGCATCCATCGTGCTTCGCCTTCGAGAGCGCAGTAGACGAACTTGCCCTCAAGCTTGGCGTCGATCCGGTCGCCTTCCGACTGCGCCATCGGGCCACGACTGATCCGATCCACGGCCAGAAGCTCTCGTCCTGCTATCTGTCGGAATGCCTGACGGAGGGCGCACGTCGTTTTGGCTGGGAACGGCGTAGTCTTCAGCCGGGATCGATGACGCTGCCCGATGGCACGCAGGTCGGCTGGGGCGTGGCATCGGGGGCGTATCCGGGCTCCGCCCATCCCAACATCGTGACGCTACGCGTGAACGCAGACGGCACGACCCGGTTTTCGGCTGCGGGGCATGAAATGGGCCAAGGCATCCGCTCGACCATCGAACAGGTTCTCGTACGCGAACTGGCGATCGATCCTTCGAGGCTGGAGATCGCGATCGGCGACACCAGTGTAGCGCCTCAGCACACGACGGCAGGATCCTGGGGCACCGCGAGTGTCGTGCCGGCAGCGGCAGAGGCGGCTGCCAAGTTGAACGCTGCCATGGCCGAGCTGTTGGCGAGGCGTCAGGTGGCGGGCAATCTACACCGACAGCTTGCGACCGTGCGACGTCCCTCGCTTCAGGTTGAGGTCGAGCATGTTGCGGTCGACCAGGGCCCGAAGGATTTGGCGGCACTGCGCAAGGGCGGCATGGCGTTGGTCGGGCCGGATTACTCGACCTTCACCACCTACAGCTACGTTGCTCACTTCGTTGAAGTTCATGTCGAACCCGGCACGCGCCGCGTCCGCGTGCCACGCGTCGTCAGCATTGCCGATTGCGGGCGGGTGATCTCGCCGCGCACGGCCGAGAGTCAAGTTCGGGGTGGTGTGATCTGGGGCATTGGTGCGGCGCTCCGCGAAGCGACCGAAGTCGATCCGCGCTATGGCGGGTGGCTGAACAACGATCTTGCCGACTATGTCGTGCCCGTGAATGCCGACATTGGGTCTATAGACGTCGGGTTTATCGATCGACCGGATCCTCTCATCAATGCCCTTGGCGCAAAGGGGCTTGGCGAAGTTGCCATGACGGGCTGTGCAGGTGCCATTGCCAATGCCATTCATCATGCAACGGGTAAGCGGCTGCGCGAGATGCCGTTCAGGATCGAAGATCTTCTGTAATCGAACCGAGGCGAAAGACCGCGGCTGAGACGGGAAATCACATGCCTTCGACGTGCCGAGCTATATCAAAAGGCCTCTTAAAGCATCGGACCTTGTTGGATGTACGTACTTCCTCTCGCTGCAGCCGCAGCGCTCATGCAATCGCCGGTTGCCACCACTGCGGTAAGACCTGGCACGATAGCGATCGTCGCTGCTGATAGTTCGACCACGTCTCCCGCTATCACGAGAACGTTCATGGACGCGGTTCAACGAACCTTCCTTCGAACACCTTTCCTGCCCCTGCCCGACCCGAACCACAGTCTTTACGTCGCCAAGGTTGAGGTATCGCAGACACAGCGTGGCGTTGTCCGGTCAGGCAACGACCGATCAGACCGACCAAGCGTGGCTGCTGGCCTTGGAGGCCTGTCGCTGACCCTGCCCTCGGGGAAAGATCAATTGCACGGACTTATCGTGACCCGTCTCGAAGTGACCGTGACGCTGCGCCGCGATAATCACGTCGTATGGAAAGGGCAGGCGACCACGGTGCGCGCGAGCGGGACGCGAACGGGCGAACCCTCGGTTGTTGCAGCAGCCCTGTCGGATGCCCTCCTGACGTGGTTTCCGCGGCAGCTGCCGGGACCGCTGTCTGTCCCGTAAGATTCACCGGGTAACGCGATTATCAGCCTCTGATCTTCGACAACACGCGCGCCGCAACATTACTCCTGGCGGCAAGCTTCCGCCCATAGCGCAGTGCCGTCGATGGCGACGACCAACGGAGTGCCTGGGCAATGCCAACGCCGTCCTCCCCGGCCGCAAACAGATCCTGCGTCAGCCCTACCCGCAGGGAGTGGCTTGATAGCGCCCTAGCAGCTTCCTCAACCTTCGCGATCGGCATCTCGACCAGCCCCTGATCGAATGCACTCAGCGCCACCCGCCGATAGATCCCGTTGACGCCCTGCCGGCTAAGCGAGGCCGTACCAACGGTATACACCGTCCGCGCCGGCTCCGCCCTCTTGCCCTTGAGCTTCTCCTGCCAGTGCCGTGTGTGCCCTGGAATCGCCTCGTACGCCATCGGCGGGACCGCGGCGCGCAAACGGCGCCGATCGACCCCCACGCGGCGGAAGACCGGCCCCTCGGTGATGGCGCTCGCGACCAGCCAGGCCCCGACCCGGCGCATCGTGTCCGCTGACAGCCAGCCCCAGGCCCCCTGCCCTTCCTGATCGGTCTTGGATGATGGAATGAACAGGAGCGCCGAGCCATCGCTGTGTGGATCGATGTGCGCGACGGCGACCGCGACGAGCTCGCTGACGCGCAATCCAGCGTCATAGCCGAGCGACAGCAGCGCGGCATCGCGCAAGCCCTGCAAATCGCCGCCACAGGCGCCAAGCAGCGCCGTCAACGTGAACCCCTTGGTATGAGGATCTAGCGAGGCCCCGAAGCGCAACGGGGCCGCCTGGCGCTGAGCAGCGCCACGCCGTCGGCGCAGGCCCTTGAGCGCGGCGCGGACCATGACGTGGCTGGTGGGCGCATGCCCCCTCTCCTGCATTCCTGACAGGCTGTGTGCGGTGGCAAGACTGGCAACCCGCCGGGCGACCGTCGCGGGCTTAGCGCCTTGCGCCTCGAGCATGGCGATGTAGCGGACCAGGTTTTCGGGCGCTGCGGGCAGCGGGGCGACACGGATGTCCTCACACCAGCGCAGATAGCAGGCGAGGTCCGAAGCCAGTGCCGCCTTGCTCGCTGCTGCCATAGCGCCAA
This sequence comes from Sphingomonas sp. CFBP 13733, assembly GCF_014841795.1. NCBI lineage: Bacteria > Pseudomonadati > Pseudomonadota > Alphaproteobacteria > Sphingomonadales > Sphingomonadaceae > Sphingomonas > Sphingomonas sp. CFBP 13733. Next base: position 3,837 of record NZ_JACYUP010000012.1, on the reverse strand, counting down.
GCTGCGCGGCGAAGCCGATCTCGCTGACAGGGCCGGCATCAGCGGGCAGCGCAAGGCCAAGCAACCGGGTAACACGGGCATCGATTGACTCGACCAACCCGCGCGCTGTGCGGACCGGCAACGCCTCCCCGTCTGTACGGTGGACGACAATCTCACTCATACAGCGCCTGCCGGCCGGTCCAGTTTATCCTGCATTTCGCCATAGTAGCACACCCCTATACTTACCATAATGTCCGATTATGGTAAGTGATCACAATTGCCAAAAGGTGCTGCCTAGTAATTTTCGAATTACTAGCGCATTACCTTTGCGATGCCTTCCCTTGATCTCATTTCGCTTGGATACGCGTTCGGTCGACTGGCTGGCGCAGTGCGCTTTGCGTCCCCTGAAATCCGCAGCGTTGCCCGCTTGGCAGCCGTTGCCGGCGCATGGCGTGCGTATCGGCGCGACGCCGGCGGCGGTGATGTCGGCCCTGCACACCAGCCAAGCAGCGATCCTAGCTCGGTCCTAATGACCGACGACCCGCGCCGCGACGCTGTCGTACTTTGGCTCGCTGCCAACGGTGTGTCGGCAATCGCGGAAGCGGCCACAACCATTGTTCGCATGGTCAACGCGACGCGTGGTTTCGACGCCGATGCGCTGGCGTTGCTCAACGCCGCCCACGACGCGGTGGGGCAGGTGCCTGCCGGTGGCCCCCTCACCCGAGCCTGTGGACTGGCCGACTTTGGTCCAGATCATCCGCTTCAGGGACTGACTTGTGCCGCTGCTGCGGTCGACAATCTGATCACCACGCCGGATTTTGCCGAAGGTCACGGACATGACGCCGTAATCTCCCTGCCCTCTCGATCAATGCGTCAATACGTTGCGGCTGAGCCTGCTGGATGCTGGGCCCTAAACCTTACGCTTCTCGCTCGCGGCACCGTGCCGTCCGTCACGGGGATCATCCCGCGTACAGCATTTCGCCTTGATCTTGAGGACACTGAACGATCAGCTGCTCTTATTGACCATAGCAGTCATGCGGCATTGGGAGCGCTTTCGGAGTTGGAGCGCATCGAGGCCGCACTCGTCCGCGGTCGCGACTCACTCGCCGGCTTATCCCGCAACGCGCGCGCGCGCGACGCGTGGGCGCTCATTGTTGCGGCAGGCCCGCTGCGGCGGGTCCAGCTTGCACGGGCGCTAAGTCTGTCTCGAGCCGGGGCCGATATTCAGGCGGATGCGCTCGCTCGTGCCGGTCTTGTTACCCTCGCAGCAGGCGGTCGTATTCAACCGACGCAACGTCAGCTTTTGGTCGAGCAACCCGCTATCCTGGAGGACGGGCCGCTGGCCCTTGCCACGGCCGACCTCGATGCAAGCATGGCTGATATCGATCGGTTGTTGGAACGCTCTAGTCGTCTTTGATCGTCACACATCTCGGTGATCCGTTCGGCTTTCAACTACCAGTGGCAACCGGTCAGATCTACAGCAGATCAGATCAATAATCGTCTATCACACCCCCACGAACCGGATGGCAGCATCGTACGAGCCATTGCAAAGAGCATGCAATACAGTGTGCTTTAATATCCAAAGGAGTGAATTCCGATTTAACAGATTGACGCAATAAACTCAGGCAAATACATATCGTCGTGTTAATATCCTTTTGGGGTACATTTGTGATTATAACGATAGGAAATACGAAGGGTGGTGTGGGAAAAACCACCTTAGCGGTGCAGATAGCAATTTCTCGAGCACTCTCTGGCCGTGATGTGTGGCTTATTGACGGTGACCGTCAGGGAACAGCAGCTGCGGCTATCGCAGCACGGGCACAGTCTGGGCGGCTTCCGGGAATTGCCTGCGCTCAGTATCCTGATGGCCCTGCGTTACGTGCTCAGGTGCAGCAGCAGCGACACAAGTGGCAGGAGATAATAATTGACGCTGGAGGACGCGACTCCACCGCACTTCGTGCGGCTCTCGTGCTCTCCGACGTACTGCTCGTGCCGTTTGCCCCGCGGTCGTACGACGTATGGGCGCTGGATGACATGGCTTCACTTATCGATGAGGCTAAGAGTGTGCGAGATGGCCTTCGGTGTTTTGCCGTGATGAACCAGGCGGACCCAGGCGATAAGTCAACGGACAACGCTGAGGCGGAAGCTGCGGTGAAGGATGTTCCTCAGTTCAAATACCTCCCGTCCCCAATTAGGCGCAGAAAGGCCTTTAGCAACGCTGCCGGTGCGGGCCTCGCAGTCTCCGAATTACCCAGCAGGGATGTTAAAGCAACCGGCGAGCTGAACATGCTAATTTCATCGCTTTTTAATGTTATAATACAATTATAAGGACTGGTTCGCCATGGCAATCACTCAACGGCCAAAATTGGCTGGCAATACCCTGAAAACCGCGGCGCAAGACGCATTTATTAGCGGAGCGCCAGATGGTTCGACGGTAACAAAAGCGGCGGGAGCGGAGTACGAGAAGGGGATTAAGAAGGGAAATAAACGGCAGATTACGTTGACGATCGCGCCGGAACTGCTCGAGCGGGTAGATCAAATCGCTAATCGAACGGGACAGGCAAGGGCGGCGGTTATTAACATGGCTATATATCAAGCAATCGAAGGTGACCTGTTCAAGTCGTAAGGCACTGTTTTCTATTATATTACCATTGACACACATTATTTATTAATAGACGCCTGTAGAAAGTATCTGTTGAGCCCTGCTACTCGATAGCTGATTTGTCTTACCAGTAGCGCATTCGACTTAGCGTTCGGACTACATTCCAAGACTGCTGATGTGTAAACCCAAAGTAATCCCTAATGCGTCGGCAAAGGGCTGCCTGGTCGAGTAGAGTGCCATTGAGCGCGGCGGTCAACGGCGTTTCAGCTTGGAGCTAACGAAGTGAGTATCCGACCAGGGCCCCAGGGCGAGCTACTAGTGCTAGACAGCCCGTTGCTTACCGAAGTTCGCGGCGAGCAGTCACTCATGGCTTATCCATTCTTTGCACTTACAAAGACGGCATGGAAAAAATCGTTAATCTCAAAACTGATGCCGTAACAATAGAAATTGAACCCGGCCCTCGCGGGGTCGCAACCATTTACGATAAAGAGGTTTTACTTTATATATCTAGTCTCCTAGTCGCAAAGCTGGATGCTGGAGAAGCAGTCGCTCAGGACTTCTACTTTACCGCACATGACCTTTTCGTGTCACTGGCGTCAATGGGTCAGCTCGATCCTACTCACGTCTGTCAGATGCGCTCGAGCGTCTTCAGGGTACCCAGATTAAGACTAATATCGAGGCAGGTGGCGAGGGACAGGCAGGATTCTTCTCGTGGTTATCTGAGGCACAACTTCACTACACAAAGACCTTCCGTGGGGAAAAACGGCTGACGGGAGTAAAAGTCCGTCTATGTGACTGGCTTTACCGCGCAATCCTTCGCGATCGACGGGTACTGGCATATGCTCCCTCGTACTTCCGGCTTGGTCCAGTGGAACGGCGACTATATGAAGTAGCTCGATCTACGTGTATGGATGGTCCGGTACAGGTTGGCCTTGACGATTTGCGTTTGCAACTTGGCTATCAAAACTGACTCAAGCACTTCCGTCACGTTATGAAGGGCATTGACGAGACAAACCCCATTCCGGATTATCACATTGTTATAGGGAACCCGGAATTAATTTCTTTGGAAAAGGGAAAACGGCCAAACACTAGCGCAAATACAGTAACAATTACGCCAAAGCCCACGTTGCAATCGCCTCAAGAAGGGCGTCGGTGTTATCCGGACACCGCGATTCGGCACGGTCCGCTAGGGTCAGGACCCATTGATGTGAGAGGCGCGATCTGATTCATGCTCCGTGAGGAGAGCGTGGATGAGC
>NZ_JACYUP010000011.1:0-53842 GCF_014841795.1 Sphingomonas sp. CFBP 13733 | reverse complement strand
TCTGCTCATCCGTCAGCCAGTACAGGTCGCTCATCCACGCTCTCCTCACGGAGCCTGAATCAGATCGCGCTTCTCACATCAATGGGTCCTGACCCTAGGGCCGCCCGACCCGCGGCATATTCCTCGCCGCCGTAAACGGAATAGGAACGGGGCCCAATGAGATGGCGCGGACGTCTTGGAATCGATCCTATCTCCAGAATTGAGGCTGGCACGAGCTGCGTCGCAAAAAGGGTCCCATTTGCAACGCTGAAACTGCACATTGCCAGACATCGATGGAATGGCGCAGGTTAGTAATAGTCAGACGGCTTGCCGTCATGTGAAGGGTGCCCGTGAAAATCTTATATGGATGCTTGATTTTAGGCCTCACAGCGTCCGCAGCGTTAGCTGATACGCTTCCCGCAGCTAAAACGCCGGAGGTCCTAAAGGGCGTCCTATCTTGCCTGATGGCGGTTGATAGTCATCAGGTGAATGTCGAGATTCTGAAGAAAGATGGATGGGGCGCAGTGTCAGCTTCCGAGGCTGGAAAGTCGGTAGGGTTGCCGATACCGTTATTATCCAAGGGAAATATTATAATTCTTCATAAGTCGGGCGCAGAAACTCCAATCTGCGCTGTTATGGCGAAAGTACCTAATGTATCCGCCGTTGGTGATATTGCAAATGCGATTGATATCGCGCTAAAAGCAGACCGGAAAATAAAGGATGGTAAGGCCATACCTGCTTATTGGTTCCCCGCAGAACACATTGTTGAACTTGCAACAACAGGCAGCGTCGACGCACTAGGTGTTCGGATCGTCGTGGGATATCGTAAATAATTTACACTCGATAGTTTATTATTAATGACCGGCGCCCGCCAAAATCTACCATCACCTTCGTTCCTGATGCAAAACCAAAAGTTTGGCATCAGGCCTGACAATAGCGCGGCGGGCTCAAGAAGGCTGGAGGCAATCCGCCTTCGTTCAGTTTATCCTAACCCTTCAAGCGCATGTTTTGAGCATGATACGACTTCTCACGATCGTTACCGCGTCTGTAGCCCTCGCGAGCTGCGGCAGCGCGTCTGCACAGTGCGCTATTCGCGATGCGCAAGGCCTCGTTGGGGACCGGTGAGAGGATGGTCGAAAACGTACGCTAAGCATCTTGGCGCTGCTGGTGGAGGCGTAGTGGCCTGAACCGCTCGCGGGGTTTGTCGATCTCGCTCCAGAGATAGTCGCCGGTGAGACCGACATGCTCCCAGCCCAGCGGTGCGACATGGGCGAGCAGTTCGTCGGGCACGTCAACACCGCTGCCGCGCAGATGCCGGACGGCACGGTCGAGATAGACAGTGTTCCAAAGGGTGACGGCCGCGGTGAGAAGGGTCAGCCCGGAGGCACGATGACGCTGGTTCTCGAACGTGCGGTCGCGCAGTTCGCCGAGGCGGTTGAAGAAGATAGCACGGGCAAGCGCGTTGCGGGCCTCACCCTTGTTGAGGATGCTACCGGTACGACGTCGCTGCTCGGGATCATCGAACCAATCGAGCATGAACAGGGTGCGCTCGATCCGTCCGATCTCGCGCAATGCGCGAGCGACCGGGTTTTGACGTGGAAAACCCGCCAGCTTGCGCAGCATGACCGAGGCGCTGACGGTGCCGGCCCGGATCGAGGCGGCAAGCCGCAGTGTCTCGTCCCAGTGCTCCTCAATCGCGCGGACGTTGACCGGGCCGGCGACGAGCGGGCGCAAGATCGGCCAGGGATCGAGCGACGACAGACCGTACAGCCGACGTTCGTTGAGGTCGCGGATGCGCGGCGCGAAGCGGAAGCCGAGCAAATGGCACAAGCCGAAGACATGATCGACCGCCCCGGCGGTATCGGTCGCATGTTCGCGGATCACCAGTTCGCTCTCGTGATCGAGCAGGCCGTCGAGGACATGCGCGGCCTCGCCGGCATTGGCGGCGATGACCTTGGTATGGAACGGCGTGAAGCGGTCGGTGACGTGGGTGTAGAACAGCACGCCGGGTTCGGTGCCGTAGCGGGCGTTGCGATCGGCGCGCGCTTCGCCCTGACCACCGGCGCGGAAGAACTGCCCGTCCGAGGACGATGTGTCGCCCGGTCCCCAGACCTGGGCGAGCGGGTGCGCGGTGTGGCAGTCGACGATCGCCGCCAGCGCCGACAGGTACGTTTCATCGCGCACATGCCATTCCGCAGTCCAGCGCAGGCGTGACAATGTCAGCCCACGCGAGCTTTCCGCCATGCGCCCGAGGCCGAGATTGGTCGCATCGGCGAGGATCGCCCCCATCAGCGCGGACTGGTCAGAGGCCGGCTCGCCACTGCGGGCATGAACGAAACGGTCGGCAAAGCGCGACCATGCGGCGACTTCCACCAGCAGGTTGGTGATCCGCACACGCGGCAGCATGGCATAGAGCCGGGCCTTCAGCGCCTCGGCATCCTCGGACGGGGATCGCCGGATCGGCGAGATCAGCAACTGCCCGCGCTCGATCGTCACGTCGACCAGCTCGCCTGTCGCGGCTGCGCGCTCCACCTCGGTCATGCGCCGGGTCATCACCGTGCGCCGATCCTCATGCCATTCGGCGAAGCCGGACGGTACGGCCAAGCGCAAATTGCCATCGGTACGCATCGTGTCGAACGCGGGCACCGGCAGCAGGTAATCGTCCAGCGTGCGATAGGCCCGGCTGCCGTCCACCCAGACGCTACCCGAGCCAAGTCGCTCGCGCAGGTGGACGATCACCGCGATCTCATAGGCGCGCCGGTCGATCGTCCCTTCGGCCGGCTCCACGATTTTGCGCCAGCGCGGCTTGATGAAGCTTGTCGGCGCCCGCTTCGGCAGGACCGATCGGCCGTCGCGGTACATCGTCCGCAGCACCTCGATTGCGCCGAGTAGCGGATCACCTGACCGCGCCGTGCGAAAGGTGAAGGCGGCGAGGAAGATCGCGGCAAACCGCCGCACGGCGGGATAACGCTCGACCACTTCCCCCAGGCCGTCATCGGCCGAGCGCGTCAGATCCTCGGCGAAACGGATGCTGCGTTCGAGCTGATCCCAGCCCACCTTGGCGTCGATCACGCGAAAGGCGTCGCGTCCGCTCGCGCGTGCATCGACCAGCAGGCGGCCGAGCCGGGCATGTAAGCGCGCCGTGTCTTTCAGCATCCGTGCCTGCCCGAGCAGCCGGTCGGACCGGGTACGATCGGCGCGGCGGAACAGCGCGCCCACCATCTTCTCGACCATGACCAGTGCGGCGTCGGTCAATGCCGCCTCCATCTCGATCATGGAGGCGACCAGCATCGCGAGCCGGCGCGGACGTTCGAGACGCCGGAGGTGCTGCGCGGTGACGATACCGGCGGTCCGGGCGATGACGGCATAGCGGGCGGCATGGATACGTCGTGCCCGATCGGTTGCGATCCCGATGCCGCGCACCGCGTCGAGCCGTTCGACGATCCCCTTCAGGTTCGACGCCGATGGCGCTTCCGGCCATTCGCGTATCCATCCGAGCCGGGTACGACCTTTGTCGTCGGATGCGATCAGGCGTTCGAGCGCTGTCTCCTGTTCGCTTGAGCAGTCGCGGATCAGTCCGGCATGCGCAGCCTTGCGTGCCTGCGCCCGCACGATGAGGGCGAGCCGTTCCAGCGTCGATGCCGCGGGCAGCACGATCCGGTCGAGCCGCAGGCGATCGACCATGCCTGCGACGATCGCGTCGCCCCGGTCGGTCGAGGTGGCGATCTCCGATCCCAGCGCCAGCACCGATCTCACGTCGATCCGGTTGAAGGAGCGCAGACCAAGATACGCTTCGACCTCGGCACGATGCTCGCGCAGCGTCGTCGCTCGCGCGGAATAGTCGGCGAAGTCGTCGATACGGCAACCGATCTGGTCGGCGAGGAGCGCCAGCATGGCGGCAGGCACCGTCTCACCCGGCAGCAGGCTCCGTCCCGGGTGACGCAGATAGCAGAGCTGCACCGCATAGCCGAGCCGGTTCGGTCCGCGCCGGCGCCGCGCCACCTGTCCAAGGTCATCGGGGCCGAGCGTATAGAGTCGTTCGATCGTTGCCCGATCGGCAGGCGGATCGAAGATCGCGCTACGCTGCGCGGGCGACAATATGGTCCTGGAGGGCATCGGCTTCCTGTTCGTCACGCAACAGGCAAGCGGCCCTGTTCACGGAGCATAGACCACAATACGGGTTATGTGACATTAGAGAGATCGATCGACGGGCAATGCCGCTCTGTCACGCAGACGGACGTATATGTGACGACGCAGATCGGTTACGCGCGGGTGTCCAAGGCAGACGGCAGCCAGGTCTATGACCTTCAGCGCGATGCGCTGGTCGGAGCGGGGGTCGATCCCGACCATATCTATGAGGATGCGGCATCGGGCCGGCTCGACAAGCGGCCGGGGCTGGACGCCTGCCTGAAAGCGCTGCGTCGCGACGACACGCTCGTCATCTGGAAGCTCGACCGGCTCGGGCGCGATCTTCGCCACCTCGTCAACACGGTCGGCGACCTGACCAAGCGCGGGATCGGCCTCAAGGTGCTGGCGGGCGAGGGCGCATCGATCGACACCACAACGGCCAACGGTCGGCTGATCTTCGCGATCTTCGCCGGCCTCGCGGAGTTCGAACGAGAGCTGATTGTCGAGCGTACCCGTGCCGGCCTCGCCTCTGCCCGCGCCCGTGGGCGTCACGGCGGGCGCCCCTTCAAGATGACGCCTGCCGAGCTGCGGCTCGCACAGGCCGCGATGGGTAAGCCCGAGACGAAGGTTGCTGAGTTGTGCGCCGAACTCGGGATCACGCGGCAGACGCTCTATCGTCACGTCACGCCTAATGGGCAGATCAGACCCGATGGCGAGAAGCTGCTTGCCATGCGTGCGAGGTGATTTCGCTAAACTATGAAGCGGTCGTCGCCCTCTCAGCCGACATTCACGGTGGTCAATTTCAGCGCTGACTGTTCGAACCGACGGCTTGGACGCGTGCCAACTCCTCAAGGAGACCAATATAGTTCCGGTCTTGCGCGTTTACGTCCTCGAGCCACGCCCGTCGTGTCTCGGCCAGAATAACGGCGCTCCCTCCGCCGCGCTCCTCGGCCGCTCGAAAAGGTGAGAAACTGGTCTGAATGATTGTCCGGAGGGCCTCCTGCTGACGCCCAAAGGCGAACACTGCATCCCGAGCAGTGGCGACCAGACTGTCCGTCCGGTTCGCTTGTGCTGCTCTCAAAGAAAGGCGCGCCCTAGCGAGTATATCCGAACCCGGTTCACGCTGCTTCTCCCATCGCGATTGAAGTTCGGTGAAATTTGCCGCAAGCGCCGGGTCATCGATTTTGCGCGTTCTGGCCAAACATTCTGAAAAGCGCCACAGCGTTTCCTTGTCACTAGGATCGCAATCCATCTTTCGCATGGCAAGCGTGAGCACGGCTTCGGTATAGACTTGAGCAGGACGTGTTCCGTCGTTGCAACCCCACCAACTTGCCGCTTTGTCGGGGCTGGCCTCTAGAAACCCGCTCCAGCAATGTACCACGACATTCGGATTCGACCGTGTGCTGCTCTTAGCTGGCGGTGCATAGGCCGCGGTTTCCAAGCCTGCGACCTGTTCCCATTCGCCTGCCGACAGGTCGTAGGCTTGCCCGCTCCAGCCACGATATTGTGCTCGGAGGGTCAGGCGCCCATCCGCGTGGCGTTCGAGTTCGATACCGGGGATCGGTAGCATACCATAGGGATCGACAGGCAAGACCCGGCGCACGTCACGACCACCGAAGGTCATCTCATCGAGCGGAATGAAGCCGGACGCAGCCATGCGTTGATGCACCAACCTTTCTTCCGAGGACTGAGCCAGCGCAGCACCAGATAGCAGCAGCGCAGCTGGTAAGGCGGCAAGAATCCGACGAAAAAATCTCATCCATACACCTCGAAATGATGGCTCCCCTGCCTCGAGGTTGAGCAGCTATGCTCCCCCTCAGACAGAAACATGCTCGGCAGCAGACCGTCCGCCCACGGATCATAATAGCAAGACGAGGATTTCGACAATCTACCGCGCCTGGTCAGACGAGCTGTTCGGCTTAGCGTACGTTTTCGGCTACTTTCTCACCGGACCCCAACTCGAAGCACTGCACAGCGCCGGGTGCGAACGAACCTTTTCAGATAAGGCAAGCGGGGCAAAAGCCGATCGCGCCGGGTTGGCCGACGCTCTCTCCCATGCACGCACCGGCGACATACTCGTTGTGTGGAAGCTCGACCGGCTCGGCCGTACCATAAAGGGGCTGATCGATCTCTCGGCCGATCTGGCGGCGAGGGGGATCGGGCTAAGATCGATTACAGACGGGATCGATACCGCAGGCACAGCTGGGAAACTCGTTTTTCATATCATGGCGGCGATGGCCGAGATGGAGCGTGACTTGGTACGTGAGCGTACGACGGCTGCGTTGATCGTCGCTCGGCGTGAGGGCAGGGTAGGTGGCCGGAAGACAGTAATGACACCCAAACGCATCGAGGCCGCGCGGAAACTTTTGTCCTCTGGAATGACTGCTCGCGAAATAGCTCCAACCATCGGCGTCTCGCTCGCGACGCTATACCGCCATTTGCCGGCACCAGAACAAGAGGCAATTAGCGCGGAACAGAATGTCGCTTAGAAGCATGCAGCCGATCTACACGCACGATGAATGGCTGGCTCCCAGTTTCCTAGGAAGCCAGCCTCTAGATTATTCCGCTGCTGCTTCTTCGGCCTTCCGCTTGCGCGGAGCCGAAGCGGGCTTTGCGTCTGCCTTGGCTACATTCGTCTGGCCAGGCTTGCGACCGAGCCCAATGCTCTTGGCCATCGTGCGACGTGCTTCCGAATAGGTAGGAGCGACCATGGGGTAATCGACCTTCAGGCCATAACGCTCGCGATACTCCACAGGCGTCATGCCGTTAGTCGCGAGGTGGCGGCGCAGCGTCTTGTAGGGCTTGCCATCGATCATGCTGATGATGTGATCGGGGCTGGCAAGCGACTTACGCGCCGTCACTGCCGGGGTGTACTCTTGAGCAGATGCTTCGGGCTCAGCAGCCGTCGCGTGTCCGCCAACCAGCACCGAAACAGTTTCGTACATTTTGTTCAGGAAGGCCGGAACGTCGTCAGCGTTGGTACGCGTGTTAGGATTGGCCAACCAAGCGATTGTCAATTCCGTGGCGAGTTCAACGGGGTTCAGGTCGAGGGTAGTGTCGGACATAGAAGTCTCCATTTCTGGACGCGCATCTAGGTACTTTATTGCTCGCTAGCAATCTCAGGTCGCGCTCGACCATCTGTTTGATATCGACACATCAACTGAACCCGAGAATACGCTTTCCCAAATACCATCCGAGACGTTGGCAAATTTGCTCCTTTGCAGACGCCGACGCCAGCGACCGTTTGAACCTTGCCGGGTCTGCCTCAAACTTTTAATTGAATATGATTGATCAAGCTCTCATGCGCGAAGCGGTTGACACTCTAGTCGTATCCGTCGCGGGGCCTAGGGTCAGGACTCATTGGTCATAGCCAGAAGATGACGGTGGCCGCGAGCGCGACGGCAGAGAAGAAGACGGTTGGGCAGCGGTCGTAGCGAGTGGCGACGCGACGCCAATCCTTCAGACGGCCGAACATGATCTCGATGCGGCTGCGGCGCCGGTAGCGGCGCTTGTCGTATCTGACCGGCTCGTTGCGCGATCTGCGGCCCGGGATGCAGGGCTGGATGCCCTTGGCTTCCAGGGCGTCCCTGAACCAATCGGCGTCATAACCACGGTCGCCAAGCAGCCACTGCGCTTTCGGCAGATCGTCGAGCAAGGCTGCCGCGCCGGTGTAGTCGCTGACCTGCCCGGCGGTCATGAAGAAGCTCAAGGGCCGCCCATCCGCATCGCTGACGGCGTGCAGTTTGGTGTTCATGCCGCCCTTCGTGCGGCCGATCAGGCGGCCGAGACCCCCTTTTTTACCCGCAGACTCGATGCCGTGCGGTGTGCCTTCAGGTAGGTCGCGTCGATCATGACCGTTTTCGGTACGGCTTCCGCTGCCGCGAGCCCCTCCATCATGCGCAAGAAGACACCCCTCTCGCCCCACCGCTTCCAGTGATTGTAGAGCGTCTTGTGCGGCCCATAGTCCTTCGGCGCATCACACCAGCGTAGCCCGTTGCGATTGACGAAAACGATGCCACTGAGCACCCGCCGATCATCGACCCGAGGCTTGCCATGGCTCTTGGGAAAGAACGGTTGCAGACGCGCCATCTGCTCATCCGTCAGCCAGTACAGGTCGCTCATCCACGCTCTCCTCACGGAGCCTGAATCAGATTGCGCCTCTCACATCAATGGGTCCTGACCCTAAGCACCGGCAAGGCCGCGCGGGAGACCCAAAGCACCAGTTTGTCGCAAAGTCCTGATTACGTCCGGGTTTTCCTCACAATCTGACCGCTGAGCGACGCTGATGGAAAGGGAACCGGAACGACAGTCTTCGGGGAGGCGGGTGGCATAGCCGCCATTGCGGGACTGCCGCGTTTCTTAAAAGTGATGGTATTTCGGGAATCGCCTAGGTTGGCGATGATAGCCAATGTCAGGCTACAGTCTTGAGCGCCGTAGCGAACCGTCGCCGATAATCGGAAGGAGATAAGCCGACAATGCGATGGAATACTTTACGAAAGGCACTAGGGTCGGTGTAGCCCACATCCCAGCCGATTTGGTCGATAGCAAGCCTCGTACCCCGCAGCTTTGTCTTGGCGTTCGATACTCGCAGGCGTTGCCAGTATTCGGTCGTGGTATAGCCGGTCGCTTTTTGAAAGCGGCGTAGAAGTGTTCTTTCCTCAAGGCTGGCTTGAGCTGCAAGCGTTGCCACGTCGACGGTTTTGCCCTCACTATCCTCTAAAAATTCCTGTACCTTCAGTATGGCTTCATCCTTGTGGCCAACGTGGGGACTGAAGCCGCTGTAATAGCTCTGCTCGCGTCCGGGCGGATCAATGAGGAAGCCACGGGCCACTTCTATCATCACGGCATCTCCCATGAACCGCGCGATGATCGTCAAGCAAAGATCGGTCCAGGCCATGACGCCCCCGGCCGTGATGATGTCACCATCGTCGATGACGATCCGGTCGGTTTCGACCCGCGCCAAAGGGAAGCGGCTTCGAAAGCGATCTTCGTAGGTCCAGTGCGTCGTGACGGTTCGGTTGTCAAACAAGCCGGTATCGCCAAGCACGAATGCACCTGAGCAGATGGAGGCCAGCACGGCGCCCTCGGCGTGCCGTTCGAGCAACCAGCTCTTTATATCTGGATCCCTGTCATCATGCGGGCCATCCAACGCCGGTGGCAAAATGCACATCGATGGATCAGTGCTACATGACGCCGAGGAATAAACGCGCTCCAACCGGCCCGTTGCCTTCGCTGCAGCCCAGTGACTGACCACTAGCCTGGATCTGTGCGCTTGCGCCGGCAACGCAGCGGCAATGCGATCGGCGGCAATCAGGAGATCCGTCATGCCCAAAATCGCTGCTTGCTGGGCTCCACGATAGGCAAGGAGAGCAATTTCCATCATGTCATTTCTAACCCGGTTTTTGTCGCTGTCGCCACTCATATAGGCCTGATCATCCTGTTAGACAGGCTCCATACTCAACGGGAGCAATGTTGTGGCCAAACGAGCCCTGATCGTAGTCGATCTGCAGAACGAATATGAAGCCAGTGGTAAGCTGCCGCTGGAGAATCTGGATCAAGCCGTCGCGAATGCGAAGCGTGTCCTTACCGCCGCGCGTGACGGCGAGGAAATGATCGTTCACATTCGTCACGAGACACCGAATTTGGACGCGGTACCTTTTGCGATCGGTACGAGCGGCACCGAAATCATCGCGGCAGTAGCGCCCGTCGATGGTGAAACAACGCTCACCAAGCACTACCCCAACGCCTTTCGCGACACGGGGCTGAAGGCGCTGCTCGATGACGCGAGCGTGCAGGAGGTGATCATCGTCGGCGCGATGAGCCACATGTGCATCGATGCGACGGCTCGCGCAGCGTTCGACTTCGGTTATGCCGTGACCGTCATTGATGATGCCTGTGCCACGCGCGCCTTGTCGATCAACGGCGTCGAGGTCCCTGCGGACCATGTTCATGCCGCCTTCATGGCCGCACTCGCCTTTGCCTACGGTCAGGTAGTCTCCACCGCCGACTTCCTTCCTGCCTGAGCTGGAGCATTACTATGACATCGGAAACTCTGTCCGGCCTCTCTCGCCGCCAGCTTCTGGCAGCCGGTGGTGCCGCTGCCGTTACCCTCAGCGTTGCCCCTTCGCTCAAGGCAGCGCCGTTGCCTGCGCCAAGCACCGGGAACTCGATAGTCCAGATCCGGAACGCGACAATTCGCGTCAACTATGCCGGGGTGCGGTTCCTGGTTGATCCCATGTTTGCGGATCCAGGGGCCTATCCGGGCTTCCCTGGTTCAGCGATGAGCCATCTGCGCAATCCGCTCGTTCCTTTGCCAGTTGCAGTTGCAGACCTTGTCGATGCCGACGCTGTTATAGTTACCCATACGCATATCGACCACTGGGACGACGCCGCGCAGAAGGCACTGCCGAAGGCGATGCCAATCTTCGTTCAGAACGCAACGGACGCTGCCACCATTCGGGGGCAGGGCTTTTCTGATGTGCGGATTATGACGACGGATACGCGCTTCAAGGGTGTTCAACTTGCCCGGACAGGTGGGCATCATGGCGGAGACGCTGTGTTGCGCGCAGTGCCAACGCTCGATCCCGTCAGCGGCGTTGTCTTTCGTCACCAATCGCATAAGTCGGTTTACGTCGTGGGGGACACTATTTGGGATGCAGCCGTGGCGCAGGCGGTCGAGACTTACAAACCCGACGTCATCGTCCTCAACGCGGGGTATGCCCAATGGGTTGATCTGGGGCCGATACTGATGGGTCCACAAGGGGTATCATCCGTCCATCGCGCGGCACCGACCGCTCAGCTCGTCGCGACGCATATGGAAGCAATCAATCACTGTGTCCTTAGTCGGGCCGATCTCGCAGCCTTTGCTAAAAAGGAAGGCTTCGCTCAGCGGCTACTTATCCCCGCCGACGGCGAGAATATTTCGATCTAAGCAAGGCGCCGTGGGCCAACAACGGTGATGCTGCCCCACGGCGTCAGCAACGGCTTGACATGCGGCTAGCGGATTAGTCCTTGATGTCAGCAAGGAGATGGGGATGAAAATCGGGCTTTTCGTATCAGCTTTTGGGATGGCAGTCGCTACTCCCGCGTACGCTGAGCCTACCCGTGTGGTGGTTCGGGTATTGAGTCAGGACGGCAAGTTTGTCGGCGATCATACTGGCGGTGCGCGCATCACCCTCCGCGACGCCAAGTCCGGTAAAACGCTGGCTCAAGGCATTACGAAGGGCGGCACCGGGAACACCGACCGGATCATGCGAGCGACCGGTCGCTCTCCACTGTTGCAAACCGACGGCGCGGCAACCTTTGATACGATTGTCGACATTGCAGAGCCAACTCTAGTCGATCTCGAGGTGGCTGGACCACTTGGGCGGCTTGGGTCGCTCCTCCAGGTAAAGTCTCAACGATGGATGGTGCCAGGCCAGGCAATCGATATCGGCAATGGCTGGATGGTCGAACTGCCTGGGCTGGCGATTACCCCGACCGCAATGCGCAGCGGCAGTGCCGTGGTGGTTCAAGCTAAGGTCGAGTTGATGTGCGGATGCCCAATCACCCCGGGGGGAGAATGGGATGCATCGGAGTATGTGGTAACAGCATCCGTCTGGTCGGCCGGCAAGAAACTGGTGACAACATCGCTGCCGTTTACGGAATCTCCCGGCGTATTCACCGGCTCAATCGACGTACCATCGTCCACCCCGACGCAGATTTACGTCAGCGCCATCAATACTAAAACCGGAAACTCCGGAATGGTTCTAATACCCAATTTTCAGCGTGACGAACCTCGCAGTGATATAGAGTAGCCGACACTTTATAATTCTTAAGAAGATCTTTAAAAAGGCTTTATTCCCGGTTCAGCTCCCCCATTGGATTAGATGATTAGTAAAGCATGAAAACCTTACTGACATCATCGCGCCGGGTTGCTAGGCTTTAAAAATGCTCTCGATCTTTATCTACGGCGGTGCAGCTATCGCGGAAATTGCCGGTTGCTTCGCCTTTTGGGCGTGGCTTCGCATGTCGAAGTCACCGTTCTGGCTTATTCCCGGCTGCCTCTCGTTGGTGATTTTTGCCTATCTTCTGACCCGCGTTGATAGCGCTGCTGCGGGACGTTCCTATGCCGCCTATGGCGGCATCTACATCACCTTTGCAGTTTTATGGCTCTGGGGAGCGGAAGGTGTCAGGCCTGACCGCTGGGATTTGGTTGGCACGGCACTCTGCATTCTAGGTACCGGCGTAATCTTCTTTGGACCCCACCGCGCTTAGCGGTCTGCATTCCCGACTGAGAGGGTCAACCAAGCCGCCCAGATGGGACAGGCACAAGGCCCCGCCACCTCCGCGCGACGGTCCCAAGATCTATTGCTGCTAGCGCTTCCCGAATGAGAAATAGCAACGAAGATGAGGAATTACAGGATCTGATGTGTCAGCACCGTTATGCTGGAGGCCAGCAGGTAAGGCCACTAACGTTTACTGCAAATGGCTGGTCAAGCCGACGCTGCGTCTGCGGCGGATGACCAAAGTTGCGTAGGAATGCGCACCGCATGCGCTCCGCATCTGCGAACCCGACAAGCAGCGCGACGGTTCCGACCGGTTCATTCCCGTCGCGGAGACGGATGCGTGCGGCTTCGCAGCGCAGACGTTCGATCGCACGTGCAGGTGATTCACCCGTCTCCTTCCGAAACAGGCGAGTGAATTGACGAACACTAAGGCAGGAAGCCTCAGCAAGCCGATCGACTGATAACGGTTCTGAGAGGTGGTCGCGTGCGTAGGTTAGCGCCTTGCGGATGCGGTCGGTCCGCGGCTCCATCTGGGAGATTGCCGCGTACTGCGATTGTCCACCTGGTCGCCGGTGATACACGACGAGCTCGCGTGATACCGATTTGGCTATTTCTGCGCCGTGATCGACTTCAATGCGTGCCAGCATCAAGTCAATACCAGCGGTCATGCCCGCTGACGTCCAGATCGCACCATCGTTGATGAAAATCCGGTCTGCATCGACCGTCACTCTAGGATATCGATCCTGCAGTCTTTGCGCGAACTGCCAGTGCGTTGTCGCTCGTTTGCCGTCCAGATAGCCCGCAGCGGCAAGTAGGAACGCACCGGTGCAAATGCTTGCGATGCTCGAGGCTTCGGCAGATGCACGCTGAATACCTGCAATGTTGTCAGGTTCCAGCATCGGTTCGATCATGCCCCCCACCACCACGACCGTCTCGACCGGGGACGACCCCGCGAGACGTGCCGCCAGGCTGAGCCCCGCATCACCCAAAACAGTATCGCCGTCTTTGGAGATGAGTTCGATCCGGTAATACTCTGCACCAAGCAAACGGTTTGCCGCAGTCAGAGCCGCCGTTGGCCCGGCCAGATCCAGAAGTTGAAAGCCTTCGCACAGGTAGAAAGCGAACGGCGCTGACATCGTACCTCCTCATGAACCAAGCCAACTCACCTCCTAGGCAAGTTGCTTCCGGACGCATCGGCAAAAGCGACCTATGGCCGAAATTGAGGGATTAATGCCCTACAGCCATCCGTGACGGGGCGGTAGTGCGCTCGTTGCCAACTGACACGTGTGACGGAATCAGCCATGAAGATCACCTCCTACGATGGCATGCTCGCCTCGCTCGCGCCCGAAGGCGTTCCGCCGTTCCACGTTGGTATCCTGATCGGACCCGGCTTCGTGCCGATGGACATCATCGGTGTGCAGACCGTGCTGGCGATGATGCCGGGATCGCAGATCCACTTTATCTGGAAGAACTATGACGTGGTCGAAGGCTTTCGATCGTGGCCGACCGTGCCTACGGCCACCTTCGAGACGTGCCCTCCGCTGGACGTCTTTGCGGTTGGTATGAACCCGCCCGAAGTCCAGAATGATCCAGACGTCATCGCTTTCACCCGGAAGGCGGCTGAAAGCGCGCGATATGTCATCGGCGTCTGCAATGGCGTCGCGCTACTGGGTGCGGCCGGGTTAATCGAGGGCCGGACGGTCGCAAGCAACTTTGCCGCCGAACGGCTTCTCGAGGACCTTGGCGCAGCCAAGGTGCTGGCGTCCGGCTCGGGGGCCGCGGTCGACGGCAATCTCTATACCGCTGGCCCCGGCATCGGTAGCTTCGAGGTGGCGCTGCTGGTTGCGGCAGACGCGTTTGGACGCGAAGCAGGCGAACTAGCGGAGTTCGCGATCGAGTATGACCCGCACCCTCCGTTCCGCACAGGCACCGTGGATGCTGCTTCATCGCAGATGCGAGACGCCGCCCGAGGGATGATCGGACCGATCATCGCTCAGTACCGCCGCTGAGGAGGCGACCCGTCCTGACGGGTCATACCATCGGCAAGTCCTGCTTCAGTCAAAGGATGATTTCATGTCCAAGTTCCTTCTTCCGATCGCAATTGGGTTCGTCGCGCTACTGCCACATGCCGGCAAGGCGCAGGACGCCAGCTTCTACGACTGTCAGAATGACAGGATTCCGATCGCGATCGCGTCGATGCCGTTGGACAAGGCGTTGGCCAAATTCACCAGTGTCACCCGTTGCCCGGTTTCGATCGACACGGATCGGGTAAGAGGCCGCTCGACGCGCAGCATGAAGACCGTGCTGATCAAGGGGCGGTTGACGCCTGAACAGGCACTGGTCCGCATGTTGCGGAATACGCCGCTCAGAGGCCGGATGATCCACGGCGGCTTTTCGGTGAGCAAGTAACCGTGGGTGGCGTCTCGTTCCGGAACGATGGGCCACTGATGGTGACCGCTTCGGGGCGAGAAGTTTCGCGCTATCCCCTTGTTTTGCGACTGCTGCACTGGAGCCGTGCGCTGCTGGTTATCGGGTTGCTCGGTGCAGGGTGGTGGATGACCCGGCTCGACGATACGGTTCCGTCAAAATACGGCACGTTCTATCCGACCCACAAGTCGTTCGGGCTGCTGGTCTTCGGCCTCATCGTCACCCAGATCGCGATCCGATTGCGAACTGCGCTGCCGCCACCCGCTGCCGCAATTGCCATCTGGGAACAGCGGATGTCGACCTCGGTCCATACCGCTATGTACGGACTGCTAGTGGCAGTGCCGTTGATGGGTTACGCTATGTCGAGCAGCTATAGTCAAAGTGACGGAGTCACTTTCTTCGGCATTCCGGTTGCGGAGGTGCTGCCCAAGGACGACGCTCGCTTCGCAGTTTTCCAGTGGCTGCACCGAGTTATGGCCTACATGCTTCTGACCTTGATTGGGCTGCATGTCGCTGGTGTCGTGAAGCACCGGTATTTCGACACACGGCCTGGAAGCGATGTCCTGCCGCGCATGTTCTAGGCTGCGCCGGAACCGAAATCATCGAACTCATCCGTGTCGGTAGATTAGCCGGCGTTATCGAAAAGGAACATTACATGTCCTACATCATCCATGGCGCGACTGGAGCGCAGGGCGCGCCCCTCTACAAGCAGCTTCTCGCATCCAATCGGGCTGCGCTTGCTGCGGTACGCAGCCCCGCCAGCGCGCAAGACATGCCCGCCATCATCATGGACAACGGTTCGATCAAGTCGCTGATCGCTGCTTACACCGGTGCGGACGGCGTGTTCGTGCATCTGCCGCAGACGGCAGAATCCGTGCGGCTGGAACAGGCGAACAACATTGTCGAGGCAATAGCCGTCGCCCGGCCGAAGCGCGTTGTGATCTCAACCAGCGGCGCGATCGTTGATCAGCCCGAAAGCATACTGCAGGCATCTGCTGATAGTGCTATCGCAACGCTGCTCCGCGGCGTCGCCGGCAGCGGCGTGTCTCATGCTGTCATCGCGCCGCGCCAGTATCTGGAAAACCTGCTGCTGCCGATGGTTATCGGGCCGGTGAAGTCGGAAGGCGTATTGCTCTACCCGATGCGCGAAGATTTCGCCGTGTCGTGGAGTTCACACCTCGATGTGGCAATCGCGGCGGAACGGCTGCTGACCGACCATTCCGTGACTGGCATAGTCGGCATCGGCCATATCCCAGGTCTGACAGGACCGGAACTGGCCTACGCGTTCTCAGAGCATCTTGCTCGCGAGATCCGGTTCGAGGCGCTGTCTCCCAAATCATTTGGCGCGCAGCTCGAACCACTGATCGGTCCTGCTGCTGTGAACATCGCAAGCTTCTACACCGCGCTCCTGCAGATGCCTGATAACGTGGTGACTGCCAACACCAGCGCGCAGGAGCAACTCGGCCTTTGCCCGCGCAGCGTGGGGCAGTGGCTCACCGACATGGGAATTTAGGAGAGCCAGATCGGGCAGTTAGAGGGCGTTAATTTAGATTCCCCCTCCAATCGCAATTCGGTCAGCAAGCAACACTGATGTTGGCACGACCTTGGCATAGGCGAAGGCAAGCGCTGCCATGAACCTCGCGTGGACCTGTGGGGCCAGGACGTCGACGCCATCGCTGAACCGCGCGTGCGTAGCGCAGGCGTCGCCGACCACCGTTCGAAATCGAATGAGGCACGCGCGGTTGCGTCGATGCACATGTGGCTCCCCATCCGATTACCGACGACGGTTCGCGAGCGGGGATCAGCCGACGACCTGAATGGTGCCTGGGATTACGTCGGTCCGGGATATTCCATGAACAGGGCGACATGACGCGCGGCCTTCGGACCGTAGGTCTTGGTGATGTCGGCCAGCGCGATGTCCAGCGCGCGAGTGGCTTCATGTGCTTCGAGCGGGGCAAGGGTGCGATCGACTTTCGTGGGGCTTCCTGCCACCAGATCGGGCAGGAGGACCAGCCCGTGTGCAAGTCGCAGGGGAGCTCTGCTTGCCGCGACGGCGTAGGCCATCGTGTTCCCCGTCCGGCTGTAGGACTCTGCGGTCAACGCAAGCGCGATCTCGTCGTCTCCCGTCTTTACCGGGATACCGAGCTTGACATCGGGCTTCGCATCGCGCGCCGGCATGTCCGCATTACCCGGATCGGACTGGAACGCGTCGCTGTCATGCTTCGAACTCCAGCCGTCGATGCCGACGTCGCGTGCGACCTGGGCAGCCTTGGCGGGACCGGCGATCGCCTCGACAAGCGCGATCGAGGTCGGCATCGAGGCACTGACGCCGGCACTGGAGACTACTTTGCCGTCGGCGACGTAGCGGATGTTCTTCTGCCATTTCACGTTCGGGAAACGCCGTACCCGCATCTCTTCGTTGCTGTAGTGCGAGGTCGCCCGGTGGCCGTCGAACAGGCCGGTGTTCGCGACCGCCATCGCACCGTAGCAGATGCTGATTACGGTGCAGCCTTTGCCCGCCTGCGCCTTGATCCACCGCAGCAGGCCCGCATCACTGTCGTTTTCGACGGCCGGAACGAAGATGTAATCAGCGCCCTCGGGATGGTTCTTGTCGAATTCGTCCACGGTCGTCTGCAGCTGGAAGGTGAGAGGCTGCATCTTCACCGGACCAGATGTCACCGACACTGATACGACGTCGGCCACATCCGAGCGTGCCATTACCCCGAATGGAATGCAGAAATCGCTGATGATCGTGCCCTCGTTCAAGCCGACGATGGCGACGAGAGGCTTCGAGCGACCGAACCTTGGTTTGTACGGCGCTATTCTCTCCGGATTTGGGTTCTTGGAGGCGTCGAAGAGCGATGATGTCTTGGCGGCCTGTCCGGCGATCGCGGCCCTGCCAGCGAGTGCGAGCCCACCTAGTGTCACGGCTGCGGAGATGAGCGCTGTCCGTCGATTGAAGTCTTGCATGGGGATTCCTGATTGCCGCCTATGCGACGATCTGTCTGCCGACGAAGCGGTGGCGTAAAGGACTTGGATCACTGGTTTTGCGCCATCGGGCACTTGGTTCTCAAAATTGGTGTCGCACAAGCCGAGCGATGCGTATGCGCTCGGTACCGGTACATCGGGTCAACGAGGCACCTACATGTTCAGAAGACTGAAATGACAGTCCGTTAGAGAGGATTGCCGTCACGGCATACGGCCCGCGACGGCCATCTCGCATACATAAGGATCAAGCGAATGCGCACCTCCATCGCCCGACTGGTAATTCCAACATTGGCTGTGATGGTGACCGGCATTGGCGCCAACGTCAGCGCTCAGGGTCTCCAGTATGACTGCCGGAATGAACCGGTCGCCATCGCCATCCCGGGTGATCGACTGGACCGGGCGCTCAACCAGCTGCGCCTCACGACCAGGTGCCCGATTTCCGGCACGAAGCTGGCCAAGGGCAAGCGCTCAAAGCCGGTCGTCGGCACCATGGTGCCTCAACGGGCGTTGCAGGCCATGCTGGACGGTACGGGATTGCAGATGCGATCGATCAAGGGCGGATTCGTAATTGTCCGCGTTCCTCGCAACTGAACGTCAATGCCGAAAGGAGCATTGATCCGGGCTCATTCCCAGCCCGGTCATGCTTTCGAGGATGCCGATCACAGGGTTGGGTGAACCGAAAGCCCCATCCATGCCGCCATCGCGATCATCATCAGGTTCTCGGTCAGCGACAGGAAGCCGAGCGGAACGTTGCTTGATCCGCCAACACACGCGCACTTGAGATCACGTCGGTCTATATATACGGCTTTGACCACGGACACCGCGCCGACCGTACCGATGACCAGCGCGATCGGCACCGACAGCCAGGTCAGCACGCCTGCGATCATCAGTACGCCCGCCAGTCCTTCGGCGAACGGATAGACGTACGAATACGGCACCCAGCGCTTCGCCAGCAGGTCGTAGTTGAGGAACATCGTCGCGAAGCCCTCGATGTTCTGGAGCTTCAACAAGGCCAGTACCGTCATGCTGAACCCGATGAACCACGCCGCAGCCTGCGGCGTGAACGGCGTGGCATATACCGCGTGGCTTACAGCCAAAGCCATCGACGCGGTGATGACGAACAATGCCGCTACGGGCCGGTAGGTGGTCGCCTTGGGATCGGCGACGGTCTTGCCGAGATGCCGGCGCAAATCGTCGTATCCGCCGATCCGTTCACCGCCGATGAAAGTCTGCGGCGTCGTCTTCACACCGTATTTCGCCTTGAACGCATCGGTATCGGCGCGCGTGCGCAACCAGCGATCCTCGACGGCATAGCCTTCTCGGCGCAGCAGGTCCTTCGCCTTCAACCCATAGGGGCACACGTGCTGGTCCATCACCATGCGGTAGAGAACGGCTCGGCGGGGATCGGCGATTGAAGTCATTGCAGCGGCCTTTGGCTGGTATCCATGCACTGCCACTTGTATAGGGTCCGTACTGTGGTACGGAGTCAAGGGGTGTCAGGATTTACGATTGCCGGGCTGGCGCGCGCGGGCGATGTGGGTGTCGAGACAGTTCGCTACTATCAACGGCGGGGCCTCCTCGGGACGCCGGCTCGACCGGATGGGTACGGCCAGTCGGGGAGTATCCGGCGCTATGACAACGACGATGTTCGTAGGCTTCGGTTCATCCGTTCCGCGTAGGCAGCCGGTTTCACGCTTGAGCAGATCGGCGAACTGCTCGCACTCGACGCGACCGAGGATCGGGCACGGGTCCGGGCGCTCGCGAAGGAGCGGCTCGTTGCGCTGGGCTCGCAAATCGAGGCGCTGGAAAAGGCACGGGAGTCGCTTCGACGGCTAGAACGCGAATGCGCCAGTGGTTCCGCGGGACCGTGCCCGATCCTGACCTCGTTCGATCACGCCGGAGGATGAACGCCGTGAAACCTTCCGCATGATCAAAAGGTAGCGCTGAGCTCGATCCGGATATCACTTCCCCTCCAGTGTCTTCAGATAGTTTTCGTGGTCCTGCGCCGTGCCTACGAAGCGCTTCATGCGAGCCAGGTTCTCGGAGGGCAGTTCGGCTTCCGCTTTGGCAAGCCGGTCGGCGATCCAGCCGGCGTTGAAGTCGGGCACGCCAGCGCGCTTCAGATTCTCCGCGCGTCGGATCGAATCGCCGCTGCAGAGCACCAGCATCCAGCCGTACGTCCCCCGCTCGAACAAGGCCCGACCGCCAAAGTCGCCTTGGGTCCAGTCCGCGATCGCGTGATCGCCGCTTATGACGACCGGACCAAGCTCGATCGGAAACCGCGCACTGCCGAAGTGCGCTTCGGTCGCTTGAGCGATGCGCCCTTTGTCGACGACCGTGTTCGGAATGCCGCAGCCGGCGAGCGCAAAAGCGCCCGCCATCCCGAGAAACCTAAGCATCGATCAGTCGCTTCAGTCTAGTTACCGCCTGAGCCTCCGGTTCCTTGGCGTCCATCGTGTCGACAAATTGCCCATCACGATCGAACAGCAGTATCCGTGCGGTGTGATCGATCGTGTAATCGCCGTTCGGCAGCGGCACACGTTCGACATAGATCTTGAACGACTTCTCCATCCGCTTCAGCTCGGCTGGGTCTCCGGTCAGACCGATCACCGGCGCATCGAACATCGAGAGGAAGCTGGCGATGTCCTCTTTCTTGTCGTGCTCGGGATCGACCGAGACGAACACGACGTTCATCTTGTCCGCTTCGGTCCCAAGCCGCTTGCGGAGAAGTTCCATGCGCGCCATCGTCGTTGGGCACACATCCGGGCAGCGCGTGAAGCCGAAGAAGATCGCGTAGGGCTTGCCCTTGAGGGTCTCGTTGGTGACTATCCGACCTTGGGTATCGACCAGTTTGAAAGGACCGCCCGGTCCGGCCCGCTGCGATGTCGTGGCGCCGTTGCCTGACGCTTCGGGTTGGCGCGAGCACCCTGTGACGGTCACAATCAGCCCGAGCGTGAGTACGGTAGCTAGAGCGGTACCGCGTAACAGACCGCGCGTGCGTGAATCCGACATTACTTGCGCCCCCCATTCTGACCGGCTGGCGCTGCATCGCCAGCGCCACCGATGGCGAACTGCACGGTCACCGTCCCCGCGCGCGCGAAACGCAGCGTCGCCGGAACCCGTTCGCCTGCCTTGAGGGGAGACTTCAGGCCGATCAGCATGATGTGATTGCCGCTCGGCGCGAGCGTCGCAGTGCCGCCTGCCGGCACTGCGAGACCATCGACGAGCTGGCGCATCCGCATGACCCCGCCGTCCATCGACATGGTGTGGATCTCGACGCGTTCCGCGCGCGGCGACGTGGCGGAAATAAGCCGGTCTCCTCGTGCTCCGGCGTTGCGGATCGTCAGGAAGCCCGCCCCTACCGTGGCACGCGGCGACGTAGCCCGCGACCAGGGCTGCGAGATGGTGAGCGAGCCCTTGCGGACATCCTGCGCAAGGGCAGGGGTGGCAAGCGTGGCGACGAGCGCCAGCGCGATGCGATAGGTCATTCTACTTCCTTTGATAGGGTTCAGCGCGTGCGCGCAGCAGCGAAGCGGTCCGAAACGGTCTTCCAATTCACAACCTGCCACCAGCCATCGAGATAGTCGGCGCGGCGGTTCTGGTATTTGAGGTAGTAGGCGTGTTCCCACACGTCGTTGCCCAGCACCGGGGTGCCCTTCACATCGGCGACATCCATCAGCGGATTATCCTGGTTGGGGGTGGATGTGATGGCGAGCGTGCCATCCGCCTTCACCACCAGCCACACCCAGCCCGAGCCGAACCGCTTCGTACCGGCTTCCCTGAAGGCGACCTTGAATGCCGCGAGCGAACCGAACTGTCGATCGATTGCGGCCCCGAGCGGGGCGGAAGGCTGCCCGGACTGTGCGGCCGGCGCCATCGTCTTCCAGAAAAAGCTGTGGTTCCAATGACCGCCGGCGTTGTTCCGGACGACCGGCGGGAGCGTGCTGGCCTTCGCCAGCAACGCCTCCAGCGATCGGCCCGCGAGCGACGGATCGGCCACCACGGCCTTGTTCAGCGCATCGACATAGGCCTGATGATGCTTGTCGTGGTGAATCGTCATGGTCGTCGCGTCGATCGCGGGATCAAGCGCCTCGGTGGCATAGGGTAACGCGGGAAGCGTGAACGGTGCCGGCGCGCCTTGAGCGAACGACGGCACCGGCGCGCACAGGGCGATCACCCCGAAAAACAGGCAGCGAAACATTGATGATTTCCTTATCGCGAAAGGCTCCATCGATCGTGCGCGAAAGCTTGGTCGCCGACATGGTGTCGGCGCCTCCCGGTCAGTCGATCGACGTGACGAGCCTGTACGCACACCCGATCACGCGACGGGTGCACGGTGACAGTGCCGCTGCATCCGGTCATGCCGGTGGGCGGACGATCGTCAGTTCAGCGAGAGCGGTGGTCCACGTAGCGGTGGGCGTAGATACGGATGAGGTTGCAGCGTTGCCTTGGGCGCTGTCCGCAAGGCCGACGCGGCGACGATGGCGAGCGCGGCCAACAGGATGACGGGATCGACGGCGCCGAGGATCTGTGCCGAAAGACCCGCATAGGCGCAGGGCATTTCGGTCTTGCCGTGATCGGTCGACGGCGCGTGGTCGGGCATCGCTGCCTTCATCGTGGCCATGTCGTCGCCCATTCCGGGCATCGCCGTCGCTTCGGTCGTCATGCCCGAGCAAGTAACGATGGTGATCGCACCGCCGTCGTTCGCGATCATGTACCCGGTCGGAACGAGCAGCTTCAACAGCAGCACCGCGACACATAGCAGCACGGCAAGATGACGTTGCGCAAGGAGGCGGCGGATCGCAGGCACGACGCAGAGCTATCGTGATCAGGGGGCCTTGTCACTTGGGCATTCTGCCCAAGTGACAAGGGGGTTGCGGTGGCTAGTCATGCGATAAACAGGCGCTGGGTTCGGCCTCGGCCGGGAAAGTTGCGATGATACCATCCGGCGTACGAGTATCCACGAACCACTGGAGAGCCACACATGGTCGACTGCGATCGCCGAACGGCAACGATGATGACTCTGTTTGGAACGCTTCTGGCAAGCGGAACGGCGCCCTTGGAGGCATCATACACCAGCGCCGAACCGAACGGCTACATGGACAAGGTTCCTGCCGCCTGGAAGGGCAATGAGCAGATCGGCATCGTCCTGTACGATCACGTCACGGCGCTCGACGTTATTGGGCCGCATTATTTCCTGGGCCGGCTGGCCGGTGCGACGATCCACTTCGTTGCCGACAGTATTCGCCCGATACCGTCCGAGAACGGCCTCGTCCTGACGCCAACCGCCACGTTCGAGACCTGCCCCAAGGATCTCGACGTGTTGCTGATTGGTGGCGGTACCGCCGGCACGCTGGCGGCGATGCGCGATCCGGCGATGCTCGCCTTCCTGCGCGATCGTGGAGCGCGCGCCAAGTGGGTGACGAGTGTCTGCACGGGATCGCTCGTGCTCGGTCGCGCCGGACTCCTTAACGGGTATCGCGCGACGTCGCACTGGATTGGCCGACCGCTGCTGAAGGAATTCGGCGCGGTCGAAGTCGATGAGCGCGTCGTCTTCGACCGCAACAGGGCGACCGGGGCAGGGGTCTCCGCTGGCCTCGACCTAGCGCTTGCCCTGATCCAGCGGCTTCGTCCCACCGAGTTTGCACAGATGGTCCAGCTGTTTGCCGAATATGCACCGGCGCCTTCGCTCGATAGCGGTACGCCGGACCACGCGCCCCCTGCGGTACTCGCTCGGGCGCAGGACATGCTTACGGGCTTCGTGGCAGGTGTGCGTGAAGTCGCCGCCACGGCGAATGATCGACGCCCGGGCTGATAAGATCACCGATTAGAGCGTGCGCCGACGGACGCCGGCACGTGGCGCGTACCGATGCATGCAGCCCCCCTTCCGGCCTGGAAACTCGCCTTTCCCGGCCGGAGTAGAAGAGACTAAAGTAGCACCGAACGAATGGCGAAGGCGACCGCCGCAAGTGCCAGCACGCTCCCGGTCCAGATCGCTGCCAGCCAGCACAGCCGCCGGACGAACGGAGATTTGGGCGTGGCCATCAGTGATACCCTTCGCCGACCTTACCCCTGAAAACCCAATAGGCCCAACCGGTATAGCCGATGATGATCGGGATAATGACGACGGTCCCGACCAGCATGAACAACTGGCTCTGCGCCGGTGCCGCAGCTGCCCAGATCGTGATGGCGCGCGGTACAACATAGGGGAAGATGCTGATGCCCAGCCCGACATAGCCCAACAGGAACAGTGCAAGCGCCGCGAGGAAGGGTAGCTTGTGCCTACCGCGGGCGATCGACCAAAACAGGACTCTTGTGATGACGATGACCAGCAACGGTACCTGCGCGGTCAGCAGGACCCCTGGCATCGCGAACCAGCGTCGCCAATAATCGTAGCTGAGGAATGGCGTCGCCACACTGACCGCGGCCATTGCAACGACCGTAGCGATGCTCAGCATCCTGGCCATCCGTCGCGCGTGCGCCTGTGCGGGGCCGTCCGTCTTACCGATCAACCAGGTCGCGCCAAGCAACGCGTAGCCGACCGCTACAGAGATACCGGTCAGGACGGTGAACGGAGTGAGCCAGTCCAGCCATCCCCCGGCGAAGGCACGGCCCACGACCCGGATGCCCTGCAGGATTGCGCCTAGCATCATGCCCTGGGCGATCGCTGCGACCAGAGAACCCAGCATGAAGGCCCTGTCCCACCAACGTCTGTGCACCGGATCGCGCCAGCGGAACTCGAACGCCACCCCGCGAAACACCAGGCCCAGCAGCATGGCGATCACCAGCGGATAGGTGGCGGGAAGGATAATCGCGTAGGCAAGAGGGAAGGCCGCGAACAGCCCGCCCCCGCCTAGCACCAGCCACGTCTCGTTTCCGTCCCACACCGGCGCGATCGAATTCATCGCGGCGTCACGCTCCGCCCCGACCTCGAAGCCGGGGAACAGGATGCCGATGCCAAGATCGAACCCGTCCATGACGACATAGGCGAATATGCCGAATGCGATAATGACGGCCCAGACGACCGTAAGGTCCAGACTGTATGTCAGGCCGGTCATGCGTCCTTCTCCTTGTTGGTCGGCTCGAAGGTCGCTGCCGGCGTGATGCCGGCTGCATGGCGCGGCGTGCGGCGCGGCTCAGCCTCATGCGCTTCGGGTGGTTTGGCGATCAGGCGAAGGACGTAGAGGACGCCCAATCCGAAGACCGCGAAGTAGACGACGACGAAAGCGGCAAGTGACGTCGCCACTGCGGGGGCAGCAATCGGCGAGCGCGCGTCCGCCGTCAGCATATGACCATAAATGACCCATGGCTGCCGGCCGACCTCGGTCGTGATCCAGCCGGCGAGCACTGCCACGAAGCCCGCCGGTCCCATTGCCACCGCCGCGCGGTGTAGCCAGGGTGTGTCGTACAACCGGCCTCGCCACCGTGCCCACAGTCCACACACGCCGAGCATGAGCATTGCCAGCCCAAGCCCGACCATGATCCGGAACGACCAGAACAGGATCGTTGCCGGGGGACGTCGATTGCGCGCGAAATCCTTCAGTCCCGGCAGCGGGGCGTTCAGGTCATGGCGCAGGATCAGCGAACTGAGCCTGGGTATCTCCACGGCATAGCGGACCTGCTCGTCGCGGTCGCTGGGTAGGCCGAACAGGATGAGCGGCGCTCCGTCAGGATGCGCGTCGTAATGCCCTTCCATCGCCAGCACCTTGGCCGGCTGATGCTCGAGCGTGTTCAGCCCGTGCTCGTCGCCAGCCAGGATCTGGAGCGGTGCCATGACCGCGATCATGCCCAGGCCCATCGCCAGCATCTTGCGCGCGCCGAGGTTCGCCCGATCGCGCAGCAGGTGCCATCCACCAACCGCGGCGACGACCAGCGCCGTCGTCAGGAATGCGGCAATGACCGTGTGGGTCAGCCGGTAAGGGAAACTGGGGTTGAAGATGATCGGCAGCCACGATCCTGCAGGGACGAACTGCCCTTGCGCATTGATCGCGAAGCCGGTCGGAGTGTGCATCCAGCTGTTGACGCTCAGGATCCAGGTCGCCGAGATTAGAGTGCCAAGCGCCACCATGCAGGTAGCGAAGAAGTGCAGTCCGCGCCCGACCTTCGTGATGCCGAACAGCATGACGCCGAGGAAGCCCGCTTCCAGGAAGAAGGCTGTGAGCACCTCGTAGGCCATCAACGGACCGATCACGGGGCCGGCCCGGTCGGAGAACACCGACCAGTTGGTGCCGAACTGGTAGGACATGACGATGCCGGAGACGACGCCCATGCCGAACACGATCGCGAAGATCTTCAGCCAGTAGCGGTAGAGGTTGGCGTACACGCCGCGCCCGGTCCTGAGCCAAAGGCCCTCGAGCGTCATCAGGAAGCTGGCGAGCCCGATCGAGAACGCGGGAAACAGGAAGTGGAAGGATACCGTGAAGGCGAACTGTATCCGTGCGAGAAGAAGCGCATAATCTGTCATGGGAGGCCTGTTCGTCGTGCCGGACCTGGCCGGGCACGGAGCGATGCCGAACGACTGGCGCTCGGCACCAAGTTCATCCTGCCGTGCTCGTGGCCGGCTGCGGATCGGTTGCGCCTGCACGCTCTTCGGTCGCGCGTTCCAGCATGAGGAGCATCGCGGTGACCGCGACCAGCAGAACCACGAAGATGTCGAGTTTTCGGCGGAAACGCCGTTCACCGGGAGTCAGCATTCCGCTGCCCTTCCGATCAGTGAGACGGGGCCTTGGCGCCGGGCACACGACGCCCTCGCCCGGACGGACGATGAGTTAGACATTGATGATCCTGTTCCGCCCGCGATCGACGCGGGCATCTCTGACGAAGCGGGCGCCGCGCGTCGGCTCAGCTGGACGAGACCACCGAGTGGACGTTCAGACGCATGAACGACTGGTCAGAGGGGGAAGGGGGGGCCTCGCGCCCACGGTCGAAGCCCGTACCGCGACGTCTCGACCGGTGCCGGTCCAGGGCGTAGGCCGCTGCCCATCGTGAAGGCCAGAGCGACGATCAGCAGGTCGAGCGGTACTGCAGCAAGCGCCGCCATCGTCAGGCCGGCATAGGCGCACGGTGTGTCATGCTTTGCGGGGGCGTCGTGGCTCGCATCGTCCGGCTGCTGCGCCAGTCCGGGTACCTCCAGGACCATCGGCTCGGTCATCGTGCCCGAGCAAATCGATACGATCATCTTGCCGTGCGACATCGTCGGCATGTATCCGCTCGGTACGACGAGCCGTAATGCAAGCGATACCGCAAGGATCAAGACTATCGCCAGCGAATGGTTTTGAACAAGATGGCGAATGGCCGGCATGAGAACGCGCTAAGTCACGCCGTCGCCCTGGTCGATGTGACATTATGTCTCATGTGCGCTGCAGGGCTGGTGCTTAAGTCCATTTCGATATCCCCATGATATTGGGAACCCGCGATTATTTTTGCTTCTTTGCCAACGAATGTTCCCGGGCGGAATTGCGCATGGAACGGCGGCAGGTTCGGATCGCACGAACGTCACGGGGAGGTCATCCTGTCCAAGTGACAGTTGCTCATGACTGGGCTACCTCGCATCGGGTGTTCGCACTTCGCCGCCATGTTCTGGCTCATCGCCATCTTGCTGCGCTGATTTGCGTTGCGGCGCTGGCGCTGAAGCTGCTGATCCCATCGGGCTATATGATCTCCGCCGAGCACGGTCGGATCGCGATCACGATCTGCTCGGGGGTCGCACCGCAGACCATTAACCCTAGCACGAGCAGGGACATGGACATGACCATGCCGGGGATGCACGGCGACATGGCCGATCAAGGCAAGTCCGACGAGCATGGCAAGACGGAGATGCCGTGCGCGTTCTCCAGCCTTTCGGCGCACGCGCTCGCGGCGGTCGATCCCGTCCTGCTGATCGCGGCCATCGCCTTCGTCATGGCGGTTGGCTCGCGAGCGGTCGGATCGCCGCGCCTTGCACTTACGCCGCATCTCCGGCCGCCCTCGCAAGGCCCGCCCGTCTTCCGTTGACCTGTTGAATCGCACCTGCCTCCCATCGGGGGCGGGTCGCTGTCGTTCATGGTGCGCTGCCAAAGGCTCGCGCGCCAGTCAAAGGCATTTTCGATGTTTCGACCGAAGTCTCTTCTTGGGACGACGATGGCTGTCGCCGTCGCCGCGCCCTGTACGTCTTTCTCTATTCCGACCGTGCACGCTCAGAACGTCGAAGATCGGACTGCGCCGATTGACCCCATACCGACCAATGCCGGGCCAAGCTGGGCTGGCGATACGATCGTCGTCACGGGTATCCGCGACGGATATGCCGTTCCCGAGACGGCGTCCGCGACGCGCACCACCACGCCTTTGATCCATGTGCCGCAGTCGGTGCAGGTGCTGACCGGCGCGCTGCTGCGCGAACAGGATCGTCGCCAGCTCGGCGAGGCTTTGGCGAATGTTTCGGGTGTCGTCGGCAACCGCCCCGAGGAGGGCTTGACCGTAGGGCCGATCGTGCGCGGCTTCATGGCGGAGATCTATCAGGATGGCCTGCCGATGTTCGGCGCGTTTTCGGCGGCCAACGATCCCGCAAGCCTGGTCGGCATCCGCAGGATCGACGTGCTGAAAGGCCCGAGCGCCACGCTCTACGGCGGCGGCGTCGGCTCGCCGCTTGGCGGCCTCATCAATATCGAAAGCGAGCGCCCAGGAACCAAGCTTCAGGGCTATGCCGCGATCCGGGCCGGAAGCTTCGCGACTTTCAATCCTTACGGCGAACTCGACGTGCCGATCACAACGGGCATTTCCGCGCGTATCGCCGGCGAATATCAGAGCAACGACCACTGGGTCGACCGGATCGAGGGCGAGCGGATCTTCGTCCAGCCGAGCATCGCTTTCCAGCTCGGCACCCGGACCGACCTGATGGTGCAGGGGCAATATGGTCGCCGTGAGCAACTGGAATATTCGGGGCTTCCCGCCACGCAGACCTTGGCAGGCGAAGTGGATCGCAATGCCTTTCCCGGCGCGCCGAACGGTCAGCCGCGGTCCAGTACCACGAACCAGATGGTCACCGGCACCTTGCGGCACGACTTCGGCGACGACGTGCGGTTGACCGTCACAGGCCGCTATTACGAAAGCCGCGTGCCGCAGTTCGGGACCTTCATCTATCCGGACATGTACCCGGCCGACCCCGCCACCCCGACGACCTATCCACTGCTCGCGCTCAACATGCTCAGCCATTTCGAGGAGGCGACGTTCGATGCGAACCTGGTCGCCAAGACGGAGATGGTGGGCGGGACGCACACGTTCCTCGTCGGGGCGAGCTACGACCATACCGATTTCTATTCGGACATGGCCTTCACGGGCATGACGCGCGGATCGATCGACCTCGCCGATCCGACCTACGACGTGTCGTTCGGCGAAATCCTGCCTCCCAGTCTCCTGCAGACGGACCGATACGAGACGCGGGCCATCTACGCGCAGGATCAGGCCGATTATGGCTGGCTGCACCTCACCGGATCGCTTCGCTACACGCGGTTCAAGTTCCGCGAGGACCAGCAGGCGACAGACGAAACGTATCATCGGCTGTCGCCGCGGATCGGTGCGACGGTCGACGTCGTGCCGGGGGTAGCGCTCTATGCCGGTTATGCCACAGCCTTTCGTGGCGCGTTCGGCCTCATGAGCCGCTTTACGCCGCGGCCGGAAACGTCGCGCAACGTCGAAGGTGGCATCAAGCTTGCGGCGACCGGCATCGGCCTGTCGGGCACGCTGGCGGTGTACGAACAGACGCGCAACAACGTCGCGACGCCCGATCCCGATCCGGCCTTTCCGTTTTTCGCGGTGCAGACCGGGCAACAGCGATCGCGCGGGATCGAGGCCGACCTGATCTGGGAACCGCGCCCGGCGTTCTCGATGATCGCGAACTACGCCTATACCGATGCTGCGGTCACCCGTGACACCAACACATCGCTGATCGACGACCGGTTGCCGCGCGTGCCGCGGCACAGCGGGCGTATCGCCGCACGGTATCGCGTCCTGGGCGGTGCGGCGAAGGGCCTGTCGCTGGGTGCGGGCGTCACCGCCTTCACCGCGCGCGAGATCACGCTGCCCAACAGCGTGTCCGTGCCGGGCTATGCGGCGATCGACGCGCAGGCATCCTATGACATCGGGCGGTTCACTGTGCAGGTGTCAGCCGTCAACCTGGGCGGCGCGCGCAGCTTCGACACCTATCAGTATTTCGCCTTCCCGGTCGTGATGCCGACGCAGCCGCGCTCGGCGTTCGTCACGCTCAAGACGCGTCTCTGAAAGGATATATCGATGACCAACATCGATCGCCGTACCGCTGCGCTGATGACGCTGCTCTCTCCGCTGGCGGCGGGTGCGGCCGGCGCACAGACGGCGTCCGCCAGGCTTAAACCTGCGCCGATGGCGCCGCCCATGAACCACGCGATGCCCGGCAACAGCGGCGACGGCATCCACTGGATAGGCGACGAACAGATCGCGATGCTCATGTACCCCGGCATGACCGTCATGGACCTGATCGGGCCACAGTCGATGTTCGCATCGATGATGGGCGCCAAGGTCATGCTGGTCGCGAAAACGCTCGAACCGGTGACCAGCGACGCGGGCGTGACAATCACGCCGCACGTCACCTTCGACACCTGTTCGCGGGACTTGACGGTGCTGTTCGCGCCGGGCGGCACCGACGGGACGATCTCTGCGGCTCGGGATCCCGCGACCATTGCATTCATCGCCGATCGCGGTGCCCGCGCGAGATACGTCACCAGCGTCTGCTCGGGCTCGCTGATCCGCGGCAAGGCCGGATTGCTGACGGGGTACAAGGCCACCTCGCACTGGTCGTGCCGCAACGCGCTGGCGGGTTTCGGCGCGATCCCGACCGACGCGCGTGTCGTGCGCGACCGCAACCGCATCACCGGCGCGGGAGTGACGTCGGGGCTCGATTTCGGGCCGACGATGATCGCCGAACTGCGCGACCGGACCTACGCCGAATGCACCCAGCTGATGAGCGAATATGATCCGCAGCCACCCTTCAACGCCGGCACGCTCAAGACCGCGCGTCCCGAGGTGAAGGCGCCGATGATCGAACTGATCGCCGGATTCAGGAAACAGGCCGAGGCCCTCGCCGCCAACGGCTGAACCCGCAGATCGACGAAGTAACGAATTAAGGGGAAGACTGAAGTGAAGACGATAATGCTCACTGTGCCAGGCCTGATGTTGGGTCTGGCGCTCGCCTTTCCCGCCACCGCACAGACGGATACCGCAAGGACGGCCGCGACGGGGCCGGTAGAGGGCGATACGCGCTTCACCATCGGCGATATCGTCGTGACCGCGCCCAGCATGGCGCGCTCGACCGAGAATGTGCTGACGTCGGTCGACGTACTCGGCGGCAACATCGTCCAGCGCCAGTCGGTCGACAACACCTGGGAGCTGTTCGCGCGGCTGCCGGGTGTCGTGCTGACCGACTTTAACCAGGGCACCACCTCGGGCCGCTTCTCGATCCGCGGCTTCAATGGCGAAGGCGAGATCAACGCGGTCAAGCTGCTGATCGACGGCGTCCCGACCAACGACAATGCAGGCGGCATGACCGGGATCGACATGGTCTCGCCGCTCGACATCGCCGGGATCGAACTGGTCCGCGGCACCTCCGATCCGCGCTGGGGCCTGCATAATATCGCGGGCAACGCGAACATCCTGACGCGGATCGGTGGTAGCTACCTCGACGCGCGGGCCATCGCGGGCGCGTTCGGGACGATCGACGGTCAGGTCTCCGCGGGTCTGGAACGCGGCCAGTTTAGCCAGAACTACCTGGTCAGCTACCGACGCACCGATGCGTTTCGCGACCATGCCGATCTCGACCGGCTCAATCTCGCGGCCAAATGGTTCTACGACTTCGGATCGACGCGGCTCGGCGCGATCGTCCGCCATTCGAACGCGACCGCCGAGGAGCCAGGCTACCTGACCGATGCCGATGCCTATACGAACCGACGACGCTCCTACGCGGTTTCGGAAACCGATGGCGGCAAGCGCCGGCTCGGACAGTACAGCGTGCACCTCGATTCCGACCTCACCGGCGATCTCGCGCTCAGTGCCAAGGGCTATGCCAACGCTTTGCGCGACGACCGCTACGTCCGCTTCTCGGCGAACGTCGCGCAACAACGCCGGTTGACCCAGGAATGGCAATATGGCGGCACGCTCGCGCTGCATTACCACGCCAGCAACGCGCTGATGATCGAGGCGGGCGGCGACGTGCAGGTGCAGGACAACAAGAGTCTGCGCTGGCTGACCAACCGGCGTATCCTCACCAGCCAGACGCGAGACCAGAAATTCAGCCTAACCGTGTACGGCGGGTATCTGCAGGCGGTGATCGAACCGACCGACTGGCTGAAGATCACGCCCGCATGGCGGCTTGACCGGGTCGAGGGGGATTTCACCAACCGGCTCGCGGGCACGACCGCGCCGATCAACGATTACGGCACGATCAGCCAGCCCAAGCTGAGCGTCGCGATCGTGCCCGTGCACGGCGTCACGGTGTACGGCAATTACGGCCGGACCTTCCAGATCGGTGCCGGCTCAGGTGCGTATCTGGTGGCGCCCCGCGTCGTCGATGTCGCGGCGTCGATCAACGAAGGGTTCGAGGGCGGCGTGAAACTGACGCGCGGTCGCTGGCTGGAAGCGCGCGTCGCGCTGTGGCAGCAGACCGCGAGTGGCGAACTGAAGCGTCGTCTGAACGATCCATCGGGCGATTTCGACAATCTCGGCAAGACGCGTCGGCGGGGCGTCGATTTCCAAATTGACGTGAAGCCGGTGCGCAGCGTTGCGCTATGGGGCAGTTATTCGCACCAGACCGCACGGATCGTGACGCCCGATCCGGCGACGCCGTCGCAGGCGGGCAACGCGATCGACCATGTACCGCAGAACGTCTTCTCGGGCGGGCTGGACCTAACCCCGGATCCGAAGCTGCGCGTATCGTTCTGGGGTAACGGACAGTCAAGCTATGAGTTGAACCCGGCGAACACGCAGGGGCGCTATGGCGACTATGTCGTGCTGAACGCGGAACTCGCCTACAAGGTGACACCGCAGCTCGAACTGTCGGCGCAACTGAAGAACCTCGCGAACGATCATTACGAATATGTCTGGTACGACGGCACGCAGCGGCTTCACGCGCCGGCGGACCCGCGCTCGCTGTTCGGCGCAGTGCGGTTGAGCTTCTAAAATGGCGGCGCGTCCATCGCTGCGCGTGACGATGCGGCGCGTCCACCTGTGGCTTGGGCTGACGATCGGCGTACTGTTCGCGTTTGCCGGGCTGACCGGCAGCCTGCTGGTGTTCTACCCAGAAATCGACGCTGTGCTCAGCCCAGTACTGCGCGCGGTGCCCTCGGAAGCACGCCCTGCGTCGTGGCAGGCGGTGGTCGATACGCTCCACCGCGAGCATCCGGCGCGCACCGGCGCGTGGCGGATCGAGGTGTCGGGGGAGGGCGGCGCGATCCCCGTCCGGTACTACACACCGAAGGAGACGACCGGACGCGCCTTTGCGCCGCTGCTTGCCTGGGTCGATCCGGTGCGTTTGACGACGATCCGCACCGGCTTCTGGGGTGATACGCTGGTCACCTGGATCTACGATCTCCACTACCGCCTGTTGCTAGAGGAGCCCGGCGGGATCGCGATGGGGATTGCCGGGATCGTCATGCTGGTGCTGCTGGCGAGCGGTATATGGGCGTGGTGGCCGCGAGCAGGGGGCTGGTGGCGCGCGTTGCGGTTCAAGACGCACGCCCTGCCGATCCGGCGACTATACGACTGGCACAAGCTGACCGGCCTTGCCGGACTGATCCTGTTGCTGGTCGTGACCGCGACGGGGGTGATGCTCGACCTGCCCGACCAGACGCGGCCGATCATCTCCAGCGTCTCGACGCTTTACCAGACACCCAAGCCGGCCGTGATGCCAGGAAGCACCCGCTTGACCATCGACGCGCTGATCATGCGTGCACGTTGGCGCTTTCCCGACGCTGCGCTGGCCTGGATCGAAACGCCGGCGACCCCCACAGGGGCGGTCCGTATCAATCTCGCCCGCCCCGGCGAGCCGAGCCGACGCTTCCCGCGCACCAATGTCTGGTTCGATCCCCATGATGGTCGCATCCTTGCCGTGCGTGACGGCCGTGCGGAGAGTAGCGGCGACACGGTGCTAAACTGGCTCCACCCGCTGCATGGCGGTGAGGCGTTCCGGCTCACCGGCCGGCTGCTCGCGCTGGTTGCGGGTATACTGCCCATGATCCTGTTCACGACCGGTTTTATGCGCTGGTCGCGGCACCGCGACAATTCGGAGCGTCGGACTTTGGCGAAGTTCGCAAGGCCGAACGAACGGCCGCGAGGCACATGAGAGTGATGTTCGCGTAGCTGACGGCGCACCCGTTATTTTTCGGCCGGAGGCAACATCGGCTACTTTCCTGAAGAGGTTGGTGAAAAGCCGGCGCTGCGGGAAGATGGCCCGCACACGAAATACATCCGTGCCAGTGTGATATGCCATGACATACTGGCCTTCTGATCGACGGCGTCGGGGATCAATCTTAGAAACCGATCGACAAACCGGATGAGACACTGTGCCGGTGCGGAAGATCCGCGTTGATCGGCAGCCCAGCTTGATTCAGAAATTCAGACTCCCGCGAATAAACACGGATCGACCGTTAAATCCGAAGGGAGAAACGGCGTTGTAAGGCTGGGTGCCAGCATTGTCGGCGCCATTGCTCCCGACCGCAACACTGGAGACCGTTGAGGCGATATTCTCATCCGGGTAGATGTTGAAGACGTTCTGCGCTCCTACGCTCAGCCTTAATGCACGTGTTGCCTGCCAGCTGACATCGATATCCGTCAGGACCTTGGCACCAAAGCGCTGGATGATGTCCGAGTTCGCCGCACTACCTACCGAGGGAACCAAGCGAACGTCATAGCCCTGTACCAATGCTGCGACTTGAGCCGGCGTACGATTGAGCAACGCTACCGTCGCGACGCGACCATACCGGGTGTTCGTGACGGAGAACGTAAACGGCCCTCGCGCATAACTCAGATCCAGCGTGATCTTGTCGCGAGGTAGGCTGTCCGAAAAGCGGAGCTGCTGGGTCAGGTCAAAGAGCGGCGTGGTGATGCCGAGCGCCGCGATCGGCGCCGGGGTGCCCGCGATCCTATCGAACGTCGTCTTGTTATAATTGCCCGCAAGCGTGGCCGTGATACGGCTTCGGTCTCCAAAGCGATGTCGGTAATTCATGACCAGATCGATGCCCTTTGTCTCCGTATCGACCGCGTTGGTCAGGAACGACAATGCAGCGAAGCCAGACTGCCCATTGGCGGCCAGATAGTTGGTCAGGCGGGCGTCCTGAAAGGTCGATGAGATGGCGATGCGGTCACGCACCTTGATCCGGTAGGCATCGAGTGTCGCCGTGAAACCGCCGGCCTCGAAGACGGTTCCGATAGACACGTTGCGTGACTGTTCAGGTTTCAGATCGGTCGCGCCTGCGAGCCGCGCCGCAGGATTGTCGACTGCCGCCACCCGCACGATCGCTTGGGCGCCGTTGAGGATCAGCGTATTCGATGCGTTATAGCCGGACTGTGCCAGCGCAGGCGCGCGAAAGCCGGTGTTGTAAGAGCCTCGCAGCGCAAGCCCGCCGAACAAACCGAGCCGCCCGGCAGCCTTGAAATTCGTGGTACTGCCGAAGTCGGAATAACGTTCATGCCTGGCCGCACCTGATAACAGCAGCCGGCCGAAAAACTGCTTTTCCACTTCGCCGTACAACGCGACGCTATCGCGAGCGATCGACGCACGATCATCGGGTCCGTTGCTCGGTCCGGGTTGCGAACCTATCGGCCCCGGACGACCGGCGTTGGGCCCATCCGGGATCAATACCCCGCCATTGCGATAGCCATCGGGCGCCCCCGAGAAAAGACGGTAGGCTTCCTCGCGATACTCGGCGCCGAAAGCCAGTCTGAACGGCTGATCGTCACCGACCGGAATCTCTCGCGTGAAATCGAGGTTCGAGGTCCATTGATAGAAGTCGCTACCGCCACGGTAAAAGCGCGATGGGGAGGCAGCCCCCAAGGACACGTTGACACTGTCGACGTAAGTCGTGCGGACGGTACTGACGCCATAGACGGTCGACAGGTCCCAACCGAACCCCGCCAGGTCGTCTCCACGCAGACCGATCGCGGTGGAAATGTTCTCCAGCCTGGTGTCGAGGCCCGGGCTGTAACCGTCCGGGTAGAGCGCGCGTACCGTCTCGTCCTGTCCAGGACGGCGGAAGAAATACTGGATGTCGCCATCGAGGCGATTGTACCCTCCAAAGCTGTAAAGTTCGGTCCCCCCTGGCAGGGGCGCGACGAGGTTGTAGAAGAGCTGGTAGTTTCGGTTTGGCTGATCGCCCTGCTGGAATACGTTCCGGTCGAACCCGGCTTCCCGCGGGTCGAGCGTCCCGTTCGATGGTGTCAGTCCAACACCGGAGCCATAGTTGCCAGAAGGCGCGACTGGCCTACCAACGGCGTTCGTCCCGAAATACTGCTGCCGCGTATCCGCCCGCGCACGATTGGTGCCATCCCGGTCTTGGTAAGCCGCGGTCAGGCGCAGGACGCCGTTCGCTCCGAGCGGGATGCCTGTGGAGGCACTTGCCTCGTAGGTGTCGCCGTCGCCCTTCGTAGTCTGCACATAGCCCGCCTGCGCGATGGTGCCGAGCGAGCGGTCGAGGATCATGTTGATGACCCCCGAGATCGCGTCCGAGCCGTATTGGGCGGCAGCACCATCGCGCAGCACTTCGATCCTCGACATGGCAAGGGTCGGGATGGCGTTGAAATCAACCGCGACGTCGCCGCGCCCGATGCCGTTGCTCGAATTGAGGTCGGCCGTGGTGTGGCGACGTTTACCATTGATCAGCACGAGCAGTTCGCCGGCCCCTAGTCCGCGCAGGGACGGTGGCTGGATGAAATCGCCGACACCTGATGCCAGCGGTCGCGGAGCGCTGAAGCTCGGCACCTGAACCTTCAGCATCTGGATGAGATCGACACGCCCGCTTTGTTGCAGCGCCTCGCGCGATATGGCGTCCACTGGCGTCGACGATTGCGTTGCCGTTCGGCCACCAAAACGGCTGCCGGTAACGATGATCTCGCCGGCCTCATCGTCGTCTTCGACTGCGTCGGCTTCCCGAACGACCTCCTGCGCCAACGCAGGCATCGGCATCGCAGCGGTGGCGGCAAGCGCTATCGCGAAAGATCGCATGTAGATCCCCTTAGGTGATGTTATCTTATTATGTTTGGCGAATTGCTGATGGCCGCTTTTTTGAGGCGCGGAAGGCCTGGTAGCGCCGGGTTAGCGATCACCGCCGTGGAGGGGCGGTATCGTCACAGGTCGGCAGTCTCGCCGGATCCACCCGCGGCATTTATTCGAGTGGTAAAGCTCGGCGCCCGGCCAAAGTCGGCTCTGCCAAACGGCCGGTCGCGAAACAGATACCCGTAGTAGAAATTGCGCAGCCTGGCGTGGAAGGCACGCACTCGGTCTTGATATGCCAGCTGTGCGCGAACGTCGGTGTCAGCCAGCCTGGTCAGTAAAGCCTGTACTCCCACCGAAGGCAGCACCCACCCAAGCATGCGCGCCGCGGCATCGCGGCGTTCCAACCCGCTTCGATAAGCACGGACCTTGGTCGCGACGCTTTCATCCCCGACCTGATGGAAGGCGAAATACCATTTGTAATGAAAGGTGGACCCGAGTGGGGCGGAGTCCGCCCATTCGGGATGACCGACATAGAAGCGGCGCATTGTCGTTTCGCGGGGAATGTCCCAGGCGCGGTTGACCATCTCGCGCTGGGCCAGCGCGATCTCTGCGCCCTGACCGATCGGCACGGCGCGGTTGATTGCGACGTGCGCCAGTGTCGGCAGGACGAGCACCAGTGCAAGCCAGCACGCTGCCAGCGTTGCAGCGTTTGCGACCGAACTCCAGCGGAGTCTCGCGACCAGTGCGGCGAGCGCCATCCAGAACAGAAGGTAGGCAAGGATCACGGCGAGGACCGCGAGAATGGATGCGCCCCCGACGCCGGACGCTACCGCGGCAACGAGGAAGGGCACGGCAAGCGCGGCCCATAAC
This sequence comes from Sphingomonas sp. CFBP 13733, assembly GCF_014841795.1. Lineage (NCBI taxonomy): Bacteria > Pseudomonadati > Pseudomonadota > Alphaproteobacteria > Sphingomonadales > Sphingomonadaceae > Sphingomonas > Sphingomonas sp. CFBP 13733. The sequence continues at coordinate 15,970 of NZ_JACYUP010000011.1, read as the reverse complement.
AGCGCGATACGCAACAGCATACGTCGCCGCAGCAGCATTGCGCCGCCCCGCGGTAGGGCATCCAGCATTCGCAGCCGCCCCGCCTCGCGTTCGCCGGACGTCAGATCATGGAACAGCGCCGCCACGAACAGCGGCGCGAGGAAGACAAGCACGAAAGCGAAATCGAACCGGCCCGGCAGAGCGAGTTCAGGATTGAAAACGTCGCCGTCATAGATCTGCGCTTCCAGCCCCAACGCGCGGACGCGCAGGATGTAGGGCGAGACGTCGCGCATCCCAAGTGCGGCGAAGGCCAACGGGGACGGTGCGTCCCAGGTTGGGTGGAAGCTGTAATAGCCCGCACTGCCTGCGTCCTTGGTCCGATCGACATAGTCGGCAACGGCTGCGATGTCTTCTGCTTGCGCGGCCGGGATTGCGGCGATTGCGGTGCGCTGCCGGGAGATTTCCACCATGCCTGCGGTGACAGCAGCGGCGGTGAGTATAGCCATCAGGATCAGTGCCACGACGCTTAGTCGCGCACGGAGCAACAGGCGCAGTTCATGCATCCACAGCGTCATTGACGGGCTCCCAGACGACGGGTCACACGCGTGAGCAGCAGTGTGGCGACGGCCAGCCATAGTCCCAGAATAATGATCCCAGGAAGCGCCGCGGTCGCGAGCGTCGCGGCGCTTGGCGCAACGAAGGCGAAATCAGGCATCTGTTGCCAATTGTCCGCTGCGATCCGCTTGCGGCGATCGGCACCCGCATCCTCGGCTATATCGTCGGCGTAGCTGACATTCTTCGCCTCCATCCGGTTGAGACGCTGCACAAGGGCGTAGCGATACGTTTCTGCCTGTTCAAGGAAGCGGCGATGTCCGGCAAAGTCGGTGTCCGCCGCAGCCATCGACAGCGCGCGGATCGCGATCGTTGGGCTCAGCACACCGATCGCATCGACCAACCGGTTCTGAGCGGTCTGCGCCGCGAAGCTGGCACCTGCATAGCGATCGAACAGGCCGGACGTCAGCCGCTCCCCCTCCATCGCGAGCAGTCCTTTGTAGTTCACCGGCAGATCCTCGACCCGGGTTACCCCGTAGCGCTGCAGGACAGACTGCTTGAAGGCTGCCAGATGCGGATCATCGGGATTGTGACTGTCGCCCAGCTGGCGCAGGTCGCGCGCGATGGCGACATCGGTCTGAAGACGGTTCTGGAGCGGCACCGCGGCCCCCGCAATATCGGGGGCGATGCGCGGCACCAGCACGACCGCGACCGTCCATATTGCCAGCAGTGCAAGCAGGGCATCGCGCCCGCGCCGGGCAAAACCCGACGCGAGCAGGATCAGGACGACCCACAATGCAAGATACAGCGCATAGCCTAGCCCGATGGCGGCCATTGGCAACGCCAGCGTACCGGGTTGCGCGACGACTGCGACAAAACCGACCATCGCCGGCAATCCGACGATCAAGGCGACGATCCCGAGCGCGGCAAGCTTGCCACGCACGAGCTGTCCGCGCGAGACACCCTGCAGCATCAGTAATCGCAGTGTTCCTCGTTCGGTCTCTCGCGCCAGCACGCCGAAGCCTAGGAAGATCAGCAGTAATGGGGCGACCACCTGAAGGACGAAGGCGGGGGTGAGTTGCCCAAAACGGACCAGCAAGGAGCTTTGCCGGACGTCGCCGAAATTGGCGCTGTTCTGGCGGTGGCCTTCGAGGAACATGCTGTTGCCCGTGAAAGCGTCGACACCGGGATCGAACGCGGCCAACGCTCCCAGCGGACGATAGATGAAGGTGCCGTAATGGACCATGCGGTGCGGGTGGCGATCAGGTTGAGCCTTGAACGCCGCAGCAGCCACCTGCTGATGCCGCGTGCGCAGCTCGGCGATGCCGCGTTGGTGCGACCATGAACTAAGTACAGCCGCCAGGGTCAGCAGGACGAGCAGAACAAGCGCGATTACCGCGACGCGGTTGCGTGCCATCAACCGAAGTTCGTCACGCGCGATCAGGTGGGTCGCACTCACGCCGCACGGGTCCCTACGCCGACTTGGAACCGCGCATGCAGGGCGCGAATGTCGAATCTTTCGGACCCGGTGGCCGTGACATCCTCGACGATCCTGCCCTGTTCAAGGAAGGCGATCCGGTCGGCGACATCGGCGGCAGATAAGAGGTCGTGCGTTACCATTAGCACCGCGGTGCCACGGTCGCGGACTTTCAGGAGCAGCGCGTTGAAGTCGGCGGTTGCGCGCGGGTCGAGACCAGAGGTCGGCTCGTCGAGCAGCAGCACCGGCACTTCGCGCAGCAACGCCACTGCAATCGCGACCTTCTGCCGCATACCCTTGGAGAAGCCGCCCAGCCGTTGGTCCCACGCCCGGTCCTGCAACCCGGCAGATGCCAGCGCATTGGTGATCGTTCCCCGGTCCTGACGTTGATCAGCGAGTGCCAACAGGTAATCGGCATTCTCAACAGCGCTCAGATGCTCGTACAGCGCGACGTTCTCGGGGAGATAGGCAATGCGTCGGCGTGCCGCGTCAGCGTCCGCACCTGGATCGATGCCGCAGACTGCGATCTCTCCTGCATCGGCGCGCACGAAGCCAAGCAGAGCGGACAAGGTAGTCGACTTGCCCGCTCCGTTGCCACCCAGCAACGCCGTTATGCTGCTGGTGGGAACGGTAAGCGAAAGACCGTCGAGAACGCGATGGTTACCGTAGGCAAGCGCCAGTTCGTGAATGGCGATAGGGTTACCGTTATTATCGGGCATTAGCCTCAATCTGCAAGCGACATGATATAGCGTATCATAGAGGGTTGGTGCCGCGTTGCAACATTCTAGGTTGGGGGGAGGGCTGTTAGCACGCGACACACGGCTCATCGCCGGCCGAATGCTCATACGTACCGCTGAGAGCAGCCAGCGAGCATTGTCGACGCCTATCGGAGCCGCAGGCTAGCTGTTTAGTCCCGGCATCTGGTGGATCAGGTTAACGATGAACCGGTCTGGTTCTGAAGTCCAGATTTTGGCGATGTATTCGTAGGGTGTGAGAGCGCTGAGCGTCTTAAGCTGGCGGGCAAAATTATACGCAGCCATAAAGTCGGCGAGGTGCGTCTGTATCTGCTCGTGGCCCTCGTAGTGGAAGCGTTTAACGGTCGCCTCCTTGATAATGCGGATCAGCCGCTCGACCTGACCATTAGTCCAAGGGTGGTTCGGCTTTGTGAGCCGATGCTCGATGTCGTTCGCCTCACAGATCATGTCGAAGCGCATCTGCCGCGAACAGGCGGTGTTGCGGTTGCGCGGCTGCTCAGAGAACTGGATGCCCGCTTCGACTTCGCTCAGGACAGGATTGTCGGTCAGGATCGTGTGGATCCGGTACGGCACCGCTTTCAGCAGGTGTTCCGGAAATTTCCCAAGCCGTCCGCCTGTCAGCCTTGTCGACCAACTGCGTCACTGCGAACTTACTCGTGCGGTCGATGCCTACAAACAGATAGAGCCCTTCGACGACCTCAGGAGAGCCTTGCCCTCGGCGGTCTGCACCTCGGCGATATCCACGTGGGAAAAAGCCGATTACCAGTTGTCAAAAATAAGGCCAGCCCTCAAGCTGGCCTCTTAGGTTCCTCGAGGGGAGGAGACTTAGAGCTTAGCTCGGATACCGCCGAGGAATTGGCGACCAGGGTAATAAACGCTGTAAGCAGCATTGTCGTAGCCAAATGTAGTACGCAACGGCTCGTTAGTAATGTTTAGAACGTCGAGGGTCAAACGCATTCGGTTTTCAAAGAACGGCAGCTGATATCCAATCGACATGTCAAACTGACCACGCGCGTCAGCGCGAAGCGGTACCGGAATGTTATTCTGTGGGCCGTTTGCCGCGATAGACTCATCGTTCCAGACATAGTTTAGGCTGAGCGAGACCCCGTGCCCCTCGTAGAAGCCCTGCAGATTGTAGCTCCACGGCGCGATACCCGACGCGACCAGCCCCGTATCGGACTTCTGCGTGATACGCGTGCCGTTCGCGGAGAAGCCGAGCCCAGTTACGAGGAAGTCCAGTGGTTGAACCCACGTCGCTTCGACGCCTTGGATCTTGAGCTGGTTCAAATTGACCGGCTGCGTTACGACGATCTGTGCGACATCAGGACCACCACGACCGTTAATCGCCTGCTGTTGCGTCGTGGTCAGTGTGCTGAATGCCAGGTTCAGCGCGGTGAACGGCACCGTCGACTGGATGTTAGCTGTGAAACCATTAATGTTCTTGCGGAAGTACGACAGGCCAACATAGCCGATACCCCCGGTGTAGTATTCGCCGCCGAGATCGATATTCTCTGACGTGTAGGGTTTTAAGTTGGGATTGCCCGCAGTCGCGACCTGTGCGCCCTGATCAGAGAAGGTAAGCCCCGGCAGTAGCGAACCTGCGTCGGCGCGCGTCATGCTGATCGATGTGGCGAAGCGCAGCTTCACGCGGTTCATGACGTCATATGTAAGGTTAAGCGACGGCAGGACCTTTTCGTAGGACGAGTCCTGAATCACATCGACGAGTCCTGCCGCCACCTGGACCGGCCCTGCAACACGTTGATCGGTATGGACGTAGCGAACACCTGCATTAGCGCGCAGTTCGCGACCGAAGATTTCGCTGACGCCGTTGCCCTCCATGTAGAAGCCGAACGTCTTTTCTAAAATGTCGCCGGTCGTGCCACCGGTCACCGAACCGCGAGCTTCGGGCGCGTTGTCGAGGAACGACTGATAATTAGTCGCCGCCTGCAGTTCCTTGAGCTTCGTCGAGATGATGCTGCTATAGCCTACATTGCCCTTCGACAGCTTGCCGATGTCTGTGACGTTCAGGCGCTGTAGGTACTGCGACAACTGCGCATTAGTGACGCTGCCGGTAGTGCCGTCGCACGTCGCGCCGCACACCGAGGTCTGGTAGGCAGTCGAGTTGTCGTAGGCGCGGACGTTGCGCAGCGCGCTGTCGTAGGCGCCACCAAACTTCAAGTTCATGTTCGCGTCGCCGAGCGTGAAGTCGACATGCGCACCCTTGGTTTCGGTCTTGCGGCGTACGCTCTGGACATTCTGCCGATACCACTTCCAGCCGAGATTGGGATCGCCTAAGTCGACATTCGATGTAATGATCGGCTGCGGATTTTTGCTGTCAGTATTATCGTAGAAGGCGTTGATGCCCGTCTCGCGTGGAGTCTGAATCAGGAAGCTAGGCTGCTCACGGTAGAAAGTGCTCTTGCCGTAATTGACCTGCGCCTCGACCTTGAACGTGTCGCTCGGCGCCCATGTCAGACTTGGGTTTAGATTGTAGAACTCGGTGGTCTGCCGGAAAATGCTCTCTTCGAGGAAAAAGGCCGAGTTCGCGAACGTCCCGCTTGTAACCACGTTGTTCGCGTCGACGGTCAAAGCGATCGGGACCATGCCGCCCGTAGACGTAGGATCCCGGCCGGGGCCCGAATTGCGAACGTACCAGTTCATGTTCGACTTGACGAAGTCGCGCTTCGACTTGGCGTAGATGCCGTCAAACGCTAAGCTAAGCGTATCGGTCGGGCGAAATTCCACGGCGAGCAGCGCCGAATACCGCGAGCGTGTACCCTGCGTCACGTTGTTACGACCAAGCCGCGGGATGAGCGCACTGCGAATCTGCGTATCGGTCAAACCTGATGTTGCCGCCAAGTCTACGGGGGCGCCTGGCGTCAGGCCGAACCCGGTGTTTCCTGGGACGACTGGGGCATACGCAAAACCGTTTCCGCCAACGTCGCCGACACCAGGTCGACCGGTCGGTACGTTGCCATCGGTGTAGCCAACGGTCTCGAAGCCATCGACGCGGGTCTTTTGGTTAACCCCCTGGAGACCGATCAGAATGCCGAACTTGTCCCAGGTCTTGCTCGCTACGATCGCGCCGCGTGGACCAAAGCGGTTGTTAGTATCGTTATACTGGCCTTGGCCGACGACAGTTAGATGCGTACCCGGATTGTCGAATGGTCGCGCATTGCGGAGATTGACCGTACCGGCAATCCCGCCTTCTAGCGTCGATGCAACCGGCGACTTTAAGACATCGAGGCGCGTAAACAATTCGGACGGGAAGAAATCAAGATCTACCTCGCGATTGCCGCCGCCGGTACCGTTCGTGCCGCCGTCAGAAGCGATTGCGATCTGGGTATTATTGAGCAGGACCTTGGAAAAGCTCGGACCGAGCCCGCGGATCGCGACTTGTACGCCCTCCCCAGTGATGTCTCGGTTCAGGCGCACACCCGGAATGCGATTCAGCGTTTCGGCGAGATTGGTCGCCGGCAGCTTGCCGATATCTTCCGCAAAGATTGAGTCCCCGAACGCGACAGCGTTCCGCTTGGCATTAGTCGCGCTCTGAAGACTACCTCGAATTCCGGTAACGACGATCTCGTCGGTACCACCGAGCCCGTTGTCGGGGGCGGTCGTGCTCTGACCACTGGCATCAGCGGGGGCCGGTTCGGCTTGGGTCGTCGTACCGGTAATGCCCTGCTGCTCCGGCGCGATTGGCGTCGTCGTGCTGGGCGCGGCAACCTGCGCGGCAGCAGGCGCGATGGCAATCATGACGTTGACCGCGACTGCGGTAAGTAGTGCCACACGAACATTACGGCGGCGTACGATCGAATTCATTCTAGTTCCTCTCCTCACGACTTCACCGCTTCGTTGTCGGTGTCAGTCATACACTGCGCGTGATAGCGCTATCAGTATAATGGTCTTAATTGGCCTTACCAGCCATGTCAACTGGACTACCTAGCGGTAGCGATAGAGTTTTATACGTTGAATCTGCCAATCGCCGGCTGGCAGGCTGATGTGGCGCCCCTGATGGGTCTGATCACCGTTGAGGAGCCGACCCGGTACCCAATGACCTGAGGCGTCGAACCGTCCTTCGAAAGCACTGTCGATGCCGGCCAGCGCTGGACCGTCGCCGATGGGCTTGAAGGTCACTGTGATACCCTGACCCGCCACCAGAAACTCCTCAGGACCGGTCTGGATGATCAACCCGCCATAGCTCGCAGTATCTGGCTTTGCGACTGGCCGCTGAATGTCAGCGTAGGCGATCGTGAAGCGATAGCCGCCGATGTCTCGAACCTGAGGTTCGTATACGACCGTCTCGTCGTACAACACGCGTGGCTTAAACCCGGCCATTCGGTTCGACCCCTGCGCCGCGAGTATCTGCGGTGAGAGTTGGTCGATCACATCATAGGCCTTCGTTAGAGCGTTGGGAGCATCGTCAACCGAATCGATCGAGAAAGGTCCGAAACCGATCGCGTCATGCTCGCCATACGCAAAGAAGGCGTTGGCGGGGACTGCGGTATTGTCCGCGTTGTTCGCCTCCGGAATGAAGAGCGGATTGTCGGGACGCTTATAGCGACCCACCAGGTCGACATAGTTCGGAAAGTAAATGTCCGGTGCCAGAAAATCGATCTCGGGTGCGCCGGCCTTCCAGATGTCGATAAGATGAGGCAGCGGACCGCCGCTTGGATATTCGCCCGGTGCGCGACCGGGGCGATTGAGCGCGACGTTGACGTACATCGGCATCGGATACGCCGCTTTGCCTGCCGCGGTAAGCTGATCCGCGAAACGTGCATAATGCCAAGCGGTGAACACTTCCGCCGCAGCGTCGCCTGCGCCGAAGAGGTCCTCCCATGAGCCCTGCGTCTTTGCACCACGCTCGACCCACATCGCCTGCATCTCGGGAACGAGACTGGCCTTGTGCTGCATTAGATACTGGACCAGTTCGGTCGGTACGGGCTGACGAAATGCGGCCTCGGCGAGAGGGCCGTAGTCGCGCGCGACCGGTAGCATGCCGATCTCGTTCTCTACCTGCATCATCACGACGGTGTTCTGCGTACCGTCGATCGTCTTCAAATGCGCCATCAGTGCAGCGTAAGCACGCTGGTCGGCCTTCAACGTCGCGGGTGCGAACGCCGATAGAATGTCGACGCCTTGCCCGTTCGGACCTTGTGCACGTGGAAACCGCGTCTGGTCGCGCTTCACCCAGGACGGGGCGTAGGTCGACATCGAGTTCTTCCATGCGCCAAACCACAGAATGACCAGCTTCAGGTCGGCCGCACGAGCGTCACGCACCATGGCGTCGACTGAACTCCAGTCGAATTGCCCCTCCCGCGGCTCGATGAGCTCCCACGCAACCGGCGCGAGAACCGTATTAAGATGCATCGCTCGCAATTTCTTCCAGTGCGGCGCCATGTACGTGGCGCTGGACGCTGCAGAATTGCTGAGCTCGCCTGCGATAACCAGCATCGGCTTGCCGCCGACGATCAGCTGAGTCGCGCTACCTTGCTTACGGAGTGAGGGGACATCGGCAAACGCAGGCGTTGCCGCACTTAGTGCGGCAACTGTAAGTACAGCCGAGTGAAGTTTCATTATCCAACTCCAATTTGTTTTGTTTTGTTTGTTTTATTTTTTTTGTTTGTTTTTATATAGTCTGAGATATATAATCAGCGTATTTATTGAGTTCTTTAGTAAGGCATAAAGACAAAGGCGGATATTTTAACTGTTAAAATGCTGTTTCAGAAGATCAGATTATTTGAATCAATAAGTAAAAGGGGGCATTAAGTATACAATTGTCCATGTAGTGGGGGCTTGTTCATATCTATACAGTCCGGATCGTTACCAAACCTCAGCCTCAGAAGAACGTCAAGCCATCGAGCAGACCGCCGCCAATTGCTTAATAACGCGTAGGTATCGCGCCCATTTCTAGCATTTGAGGCGAAGGCCACCGGTCGCTCCTATTACCGACGGCCGCCTTATTAACGACGCCGCCTGTCTGATAGCGATAACATGTCCGACAAATTGATGGATTGTCAACAGACAGCGAAATCTGTCGGCTTGGGGTGACGGCGCCTAAAACCGGCAATGTGTAGATAATTTCGGTGGCCAAATTACACGAAAAAAGACTAAATATTACAATTTAATAGATGCAGCCTTTGCAGAAAACATTTAATTGTCCGACATTATTTTTGTCGATCTTCGAGCGAAAAACCAAAGATTAAGTATAGACTAGATTTATATTTCAATAAACGTAGTGTTGTATTAACTATATATAATGACTAGTCTATACCTTCTAGACTGTAACAATTTCGTTTTAATTTAATAGACGCACGAACTTGGTTTATAGCCGACAACTCCATATCTTTTAAAGTTATATCTATAATAATATTGTAATATGTCTTTAGTTGAAAACTGGCCTTCTTACCATTTCCGAGTCCTAAGGAAGCAATGACTTCCTCATAATCTTTGAAGCCGTTTGGGCCGCCTACGGAAATTATTTTGTTAGTTAATACGCCAGCCTGCGATTTAAAAGGTTGAATATTCCAGAGCGTGACAATGGCGATGGAAACGGCAGCATTCCCACTAGCTTCAGCATTAACCATATGAAAATGGCGCTCGGCATACTCGAAGCCGATAATGTCATATTTTTCATGGCATACACGCATATCTTCTACCGCGCATTTAAGTCTTTGTAATTGTTCACAGGATATCCGAGTTGCCGCCAAGACGCATGCCTCAGATTCCATTGCGCATCTAGCTTGAATAAGTTCTAATAGATCAACGTCTTTTTCGACTGCCCTACTGAGCCGCGAACGCGTGGAAATCACGTATACTCCGGATCCAGGACGAACTGACACAAATCCTTCGGTTTCTAACGCAATCATCGTCTCACGGATCGTCGGACGTGACACTTCGTAGCATGTCGCAAGTTCGCGTTCCGGTGGCAGGCGGGCACCCATTGCAAACTCGCCACTTGCGATCCGCTCTTTAAGCTTCGCCGTTACACGGGCGTAGCTTCGCAGGATTAGGCGGTCAGATTTCATTCCTGCAGCTACCCTTTCGAGTGAACGGCAGCAAGCGGACGTGGGTAATTGAGACACTTAAAGACGTGCCTAGCCCAGGGTCGACCGAACGGTGTAGGGCTATATTGGGCGGTGGCGGTCTACTGATGCAAGCCCAGCGTTGTAGCGGTGAAGGCGAAACCAAGTCGAGCATTTTGTATTGGCTTGGGCATTTGAACTGCTCGATCTCCTGGAGGACTGGCAACCGGGCCGGTCGAGCCGGTTCCACAAGGGGGAGGGGCACGAACAAAAGAAATGGAACGGCGCTGCTTTCAGGCCAAGATCACCGGGCGACTGCGTCGACGATAAAGAATGACCGCAACGACAGGCAGCACAACCATAGGGAGAAGCGGCATAGCTTTTGCTGCACCGGGATGCTGACTTAGTTCGTGCATGAGAAGCGCGGTTAGATTTGCGCCGCACCAGACTAGCGCGGCCGTGACGCACACGCTGGCTGCGATGATGCCGAATTGTACCTTGCCGCTCATGACGTACCCCTCCAGAACCTAAGCACCCCTTGGCAGCCAAAGCGTTCTAACGGAAGGGCCGGTAACTCTCATTCTACAAACGGCGGGCAAAGGCCTTCCCAAATAGGATCTCATTTCGAGAATCGAAGCTACATAGGCCGCGTCGCAAAAGGGGTCGCTTTTGCTCCGGACCGAACCGGCCGCTTGTAGACATTCCAGCATAGGTACAGACTAGACTGATGAGTGCTTCCGCTGCCTTGGCCCTTCTTGCCTTAGCACCATGGGAGGCCGCGCCACTGGCCCAGCAGGCTCACGACCCATCGCAACGTGGCGAAGAGCGCAGGATAACTGGTGTCCTGACCCTCTACACCGAGGGGGAGTCGTTCCAGCAGTGCTCACTCAAAAAGCCTTGGAACTGCTTCAAGGCCAAAGAGTCGGAGTGCGGCTTCGATGCTACGCCTGAGGCTCGGACCTTGATCAACACGGCGATCACCAAGGCAGGAGCAACGCAAGGATACGCCACCTTCGGAATAGTGATGCTTGGTACCCGGGTAGACGGCGTCCATTCCGGCCATTTAAACCGATACTCCTGCGAATTTCGCGCGCGCTCAGTTCTCCAAATCAAGGAAGTGGCAAGCGCGCCGCCGGACACTTCAACGGCGGTCGACGTCCGCTAACCACCAATCCCGGCCACGCTTGATGCAAAAATGAAAAGTTTTGCATCAACAGGGCACCATAAATTACCTGTCGACTGATGCTCATTTGGGGTTGGAATAAGCCACGTCGATCGCGCGGACATAGTAGCGTCCAGGCGGCAACAGCAAGCCGATATCCTCACCTGGGCGGATTGCTACTCGATCGATCGGGACCGAAGTGTCCGGCTGACCTAGGGGGCGGGCCTCGATCACACGCCACCCCTTTGCCGGTCGAAATTTGCGGGGAATGGTAGTGATCCTGTCGCCTGCCATCTTACGCCAATCCGGCCGTCCGCGCGTGAACCGCTCGGTTGGATGGTCGATGATTAGATCGAACGTTCCGGCGGGTTGGTCCGAAGGTAAGGTCGCGAGCCGCATGGTTTCGCTACCGCCCCGGCATGTCGTTTGTGAGATAGTAAGAGGATCAATACCGGTCTTTTCTTTCAGCCGTGCGGCCATCCATTTCTGACCATCGGCCCGAGGAACTTCGGTTGCATGCGAATAGCCGACGTGAATCAACAGCTTGGCGGCCGGGTGACTCTTTACGAATGCCGCTAGGTTGTTGGCCTGGGCTTCTTCTCGAAGAGCAATCTGCTGGCTCTGACTGACACCTTTGCTCGGCTCGTTGTGTGTGTTGTCCTCATAAGGCAGCAGGCGATAGCCAAGAGCCTTGGCTTGCCGCCCGAGCCGCCCGTAGCCCGCCTCTGAAGAGTAGTGGCCGTCGTCATCGGAAAGATAGGGCAGGTCCGGATGGCCAAGAAGCGAGGGCAGATACCGCTGCGGTACAGTAGCCGGCGGATTCGATAGCGTTTCCAGCCCCAACGTATCGTAACCCAGTGGGCGCAGGCGTCGTGCTACTTCCGCAGTAAACCAGCGGTGACGCGATCGTTCGTGGCTTTCGTTGATAATGACTATGGAAGTCTGCTCGGCTCTACGCACGATTTCATCTACAGCCCCTGTCGCCAGTGCAGATGGTGAGCAGTTCGTGGGTTTATAATCGTCGCTAGATGCTGCGATTAAATCCTCACGCCCGAACAGGCTAAGGGTTTGTGTGTCGCCATCCGATACCACGGGATGGTCTGGATCGATTTCCGACAGGCTCTCCAATTTCCAAGAGATCATGGAAGGCAGACTATTTGCCTGAACGATCTCGAATGGCTGTGAGAGTATTACGCGCTGACCCAAGACACCGGGTTGGTCTGTTGCACACGAGCTAAGTGAAGCAAAAAAAACTGCCGCGATGAGCTTTTGTGAACTCATATCTGGAATAAGTAAGCGCATATCGAATGCTACTGGTCACCTTTTCCGATTTCAACTTTTTTGGCGAGAGTGAGAGCTCCCCCGTTTTCAAGCTTCTGATGCAAAAATCACAAGATCTGCATCAGGCTCGAAGCCGCAGAAATCGTGGCATCGCTTGATGCAGAAATCCGATGCGTGCCGGCCGTGAATGTCCGGGTTTGATGGAAAGAAGACGTTCGGTCTAGGACGTGACTTCGGATATAACGCAAGATCTTCGAACATCTGCAAGACGCAGATCGCACGTCACGCGGACACGATCCGGATGCCATGAACCAACCCAGCGGACCCCGCCAATAATCGGATTTCCATTCCCATTGAGTATGCGAACTTGGAGGCTCTGCGGCTTCTTCGGGCCTGGTATATATTCTTTGCGGAAAGACGGGCTGATACAAAGCGCGCCTCTCGTCTCACAGTCTGTGACCCGAATGTCCGCTCGACCGCTTCCTTCAATGAAGGGATCGCTCCCCTCCTCGCCATAGATCAAAAGCAAAGTCGGTGTCTCAGGGGCTGCATCAGCAGTTCGAAAATCTATAATGAACTCTGGCACGCTATGGCGCCAACCCGTGACAGCCGCATACCCCGCTCCGCCAATAAGCATCGCAGCCGTCAAGGCGGCACTGAATTTGATTGCGTTTCGCATGGCTGTGCCCTGAGGGGTGAGAGCTGCAGCTTAGTGCTTTGTCGTATGTCCACAAGTGGGCGGTTGCCGTCGTCAGCACGGGTTATGCCAGAATACGCCTGGGCTGGGTTCAGAGTAGCAAGCGGCGGGCATCGACAGGCCTGCTTTGGTGCGCGGCACCTCGTAGCCGTAGCCTCCATCGAAACCGCTCTTCGTCACGATCTCGACGCCCGACGAGTGAACCATGACATTCTCAGGACGAAGGCCTGCAATAACGACTGGCCATTCACCTTTTGGGACATTCTTCCGCTCGTTCGGATGCTCTGGCCGGTACGACCTCATCAGCTTTTGAGCCTCGAAATGGATCGCCCTGAGCAGCTTAGGGTCAGACACGGGCCTGTTACAGCCACCGAGGATCGCCAATGCTGCCGCCAAGGTAACGAACATAGCTCTAGCGTGTTTCGAAGGGCCCATCACGCAAGTGGAGCATAAGAGCCGAATGTCCGCAATTGGGCGCTTTTTGCTTTTCTTGTTGTTGCGAAAGGGTTCCCTTTCGCAACAAATTTCGGCCTCAATGAAATCAATGGGTTGGCCGTTGCAAAAGGCTGTAGCAAAACGAACGAATGAAAATCGGCTATGCACGGGTCTCGTCCGGAGAACAGAACCTCGACCTTCAACGCGATGCGCTAACTGCTGCCGGCTGCGGCATGACTTCCGCCCGTACGCGGGGGCGTCACCTGGGTCGGCCTCGCGCCCTGACCGGTGCGCAACTTCGCAAAGCCAGAGACGAGATCGCCGCTGATCGCGAAACCACCGCCAGCATGACGACCTTGCTCGGCGTTAGCCGATCGACCCTGTGGCGGGCGCTAAAGGATCAGCCAAGCTGATGACCGCTATCGCCCAAATCCAGTCGTTCGGCATGAAATGCAGCGTTCCTGATAGCGGACGTTAAGCGGCATAATTATGCTGACCGAATGACGAGCCCTGTCGATGATATCCGGTCCATAGCGGACCTCTGGAAAGCAGCCTTTCAGGCTGATGACGATGCAGCTTGGAACGCGGTCGCCGCTCTTCACTGGCGCGGCTCCAAGGAAGTGTTGGATCGCGCTGTTGCCTTGACACGTTCAAGTGACCCAGCATCGCGGGCGCGCGGTGCGGATGTGTTGGGCCAACTAGGCCTCCCCGAGCGCACGTTCCCCGAAGAATCTTTTTCAGCCGTGCTTCCTCTTCTAAAGGACGAGGTGCTGACCGTAGTTTATGACGCGATATACGCTCTTCAACATGTTGACCGCGTGCGAGCGGCCGCGCACATCATCCCTTTTGCTGATCATTGGGACGATAACATCCGGCATGCCGTGGCTTTCGGCTTAGGCGCGGTCGATACACAGGAGGCTCGACAGGCTCTTTTGAAGCTGATGACGGATTGCGAGCCGGATGTTCGCAATTGGGCCACCTTCGGTATCGGGCAACTAACCGATGTCGACACAGACCAGATACGCGCAGCCCTTGCTGTGGCGCTATCGGATGACGACGCTCACGTGCGTTACGAGGGCATCATTGGCCTAGGACGACGTAGAGATAGCCGTGCTGTACCGTATCTAAAGTTGCTGCTTCATGAGGACCCCGACGACATCTTCGCACGAGAAGCCACCGCGAAGGTTCTAGGCCTGAATGAAAGCGGGCAGATCGCGACGGCTGAACTGCTTGGGGCGCTTCAACGGCTTCAACGATGGAGCGGTGGTAGTCTGCCTCGTTCTATGTAGCGGCCGCCTTGTCGATTGGTCTGCTTGGTAGCTGCCGGGCCGCTATCTACATTCCGCTTTCGCCCACTACCGGACCTTCATGATCCGGCGTAATTGTCCGCAAATGACGCCTTTTACTGAAGCTGAGCTACTTGCAAACAGTGCAGCATATATCGCCGAGCTTGAGGCTTCTGGCCAAGGTGGCGCCGCCCACCCGAGGGTCTGCCACCACTTTTTGCCTTTGGACGGCGCGATGAAGGACGCCTACTTGCCAGGCTTGCCGAGGGCGCTTGCGGAACTTGATACCGATGCGCTGATCGACGTTATCGGTGATCCGGTCGGGGTCGAGTTGTGGCAGCTACTAGAGCCAGAAGAAGCACGTATTGCGGAGCAAATTCGCACCTTCAATGCAACTGCTGTCCAGTTTGACGCTGCTTATAGCGGTTGGTCATATGAACCGCGGCAGCCTGATGGGAATGTCCGTTAGCCACCAATTCCAACCATTTTGTTTCCGCCCAGAAGCAGCCGCTCGGCTAAGCCAGCGCCCACGCAATAGCTCCCACGACGGCTGCTACCAGCGCAAAGCACCCCCACCACGGTACGGCAACACCGTCGAAATAGTCACCAGTGGCGAGATAGGTTCGAACAGCGTCGCGCTGCGTCTCACCATAGCTTGCATCGCGAGCGCGGATGTCGCTGTCAGAGAGGAAATGCGTCACGATCTCAGGGATGTCATCGCTGGATGCATCGAGATCGCGATCCAACTCGTCACAGAGACGGTCTACGACAGGCCAATCCACTATAGGTGCCTCTTCGGCAGTGAGTATCCTTGTTAGGCGGGCCTGTATGTCGCTGGTTGCCATAGCGTTGGCGTAGCGTCGTTGGTGCTAGTGGACGACTCCTTTCGCCCAATAGCGGACGACCCGAAGGT
Organism: Sphingomonas sp. CFBP 13733; assembly: GCF_014841795.1. Classification (NCBI taxonomy): domain Bacteria; kingdom Pseudomonadati; phylum Pseudomonadota; class Alphaproteobacteria; order Sphingomonadales; family Sphingomonadaceae; genus Sphingomonas; species Sphingomonas sp. CFBP 13733. The sequence goes on along the minus strand of NZ_JACYUP010000011.1, from coordinate 408 downwards.
GTGCGACAAAGGGGGATGAAGCTATGGTACACCCTCGTTCTCTTAACTGCTTTGGCAGCCTGCGCTGGCCGCAATGTGTCACTCAACGCGGATTTTTCTGCTCCAACCGCACCCGAGATAGAACGGAGCTTCGCGCTTAGAGAGCGCTACAATGCTCCAAAGCATATTGGTGGAACCGCTATCTTTGTGGATAGCGTTGCAGTCCATCATATCTATGCCGAAGCTAGTACCGTCGTTTGGAAGGGTGAAAGGGGCAAGTGGCAATGGAGCCAAGTAAGCGAGATTGGACCGGGAGGGCTTCTTCTGAGGTGGCCCCCTAAATGACCTGACAGGGCCCCGCTCTTAGATAAGAGTGAGGCATATGACTGACGGTACGACCAGGCGTTACAACGATGGCGAGGTTCTCTC
>NZ_JACYUP010000010.1:0-56003 GCF_014841795.1 Sphingomonas sp. CFBP 13733 | reverse complement strand
GTCTTCTTCTCTGCCTTCGCGCTCGCGGCCACCGTCATCTTCTGGCTATGACCAATGAGTCCTGACCCTAGGTCGTGCGGAGGTGTCGCCGACGCTGAAGGCGACGGTGGCTGGCGAGAGCCTATTCAACGATGGTGTCGGCGTCGTTGTCTTTGCCATCCTTCTTGAGGCGGCGCTGGGCACCGAGCCGCTTTCGGTTGGCCATGGTGCGGCGCTGTTCCTTCAGGAGGCAGGCGGAGGCGTGCTTCTGGGATTGGCGGCAGGCTGGATCGGCTACCGGGCGATGCGGTCGATTGACGAATATAATGTCGAGGTCATGATATCGCTGGCGGTGGTCATGGGGGGCTATGCGCTTGCCGCGCAGCTCCACATCAGCGGTCCAGTCGCCATGGCCGTCGCCGGGCTCCTGATCGGCAACAAGGGCGTTGCCGATGCGATGAGCGACATCACGCGCGATTACCTGCTTAAGTTCTGGGCGTTGATCGACGACATCCTCAACGCGGTCCTATTCCTGCTGATCGGGCTTGAGGTCGTGACCATTGCATGGGATCCGCGACTGATCGCGCTCGGTGTCGCGGCTGTGCCGCTCGTACTGCTAGCCCGCGGGATAGCGGTCGTCGCCCCGCTGGCGGTCCTGCGACCGATCCTGTCGCTCGGACGGCTCGCGCCGTTGACGCTGATCTGGGGCGGCCTACGTGGGGGAATCTCAGTTGCTTTGGCCCTAGGCTTGCCAGACGGCCCGGCAAGATCGATTGCGCTGGCTGCCACCTACATAGTCGTGCTGTTCTCGGTGATCGTGCAAGGCGGCACGGTTGAGCGCGTTCTCGATCACGCCAAAGCCCGCGTCCCAAATAGCTGATGCTGGAGTTGCGCCCAGGGAGATTACCCTCTCCAAAGCAGTGGAGACAGCCGCTACGGTAGCATCGCAGCGTCGCGCATCCCCCGATCCTGAACTCCGCTCAGTTTAACCTCGAGGCGCCAGCCAACGACGATCGCCGAACAGGAGCTAGAGCTAATCCTCAGGATCATGTTATCGCAGGGCTATCTATCTCTTCCGCTAGGATAATTGCCTCCGTGCCTCAATCTGCCAGCCAGACAAAACCCACGGATGCTGTGTCCTGGAGCGGTCTCAATTTAGAGGGAGGGCAATTTGACGATGTAGTGCGACTTGCGGCACAAATTTGTGGCGCCCCCGTCGCGTTGGTAAGTGTCATTGAGGCGGGTCAGCAGCTTCCGAAAGCGAGCATCGGCATCACTGCCAGCACCGCACCGCTGAGCGAAGTGATCTGCCAACACACGATCAACGAGCGTGATCTCCTCGTCATTCCTGATCTCAGCGCTGACCTCCGCACGGCGACTCATCCTCTAGTCACCGCTGATCCTACGCTGCGCTTCTATGCCGGCGTGTTTCTGGCCGGTACCGATGATAAGCCGTTAGGCACGTTGTGCATCATGGACCGTGAGCCACGCCCGGGCGGACTCACGGACAATCAAGCAGGAGCGCTGGCAGCGCTGGGTCGCCAGGTTGTCACACTGCTCAACCTGCAGCGTGAGCGTTCGCGGTTCGAAGCCGTGTTCAACAGCGCGGTCGATTACGCAGTCATTGTCATGGATCGGGATGGCAGGATCACTGATTGGAACGAGGGGGCACATCAAATCCTTGGCTGGACGCCCGAGGAGATTTGCGGCCGAGACCTCGATGCCTTCTTCACGCCAGAAGACCGGGCGGCAGGCATCTCTGACAAGGAGATGGAAGGAGCCAGAACCGTTGGCCGCGGGATCGACGAGCGTTGGCACCTTCGCAAGAACGGTGAGCGCTTCTGGGCCAGTGGCGAGATGATGCCGCTGCGAGGGCCGGACGGCGAACTGCAGGGTTATGTGAAGATGCTACGCGATCGCACGGAAGTAAGGCTCGCTGATGAGCGACTGGAAATGGCGCTTACCGCCTCCGGTGTTGTCGGCCTGTGGGACTGGGTCGTCGATACGGACCTGCTGCACGGCGACGCCCACTTCGCGCGCCTGTATGGCCTGGACAAAGCGCAGACCAAAGCTGGTCTGACCATGGAGGAATATCAAACCTATGTAGTCGAGGAGGATGTAGCGCCTCTGCGCGCCAGGATACGACAGGTGTTCGATACTGGTGGCGACTTCCTGGTCGAGTACCGGCTTGCCATTCCCGGCGAGCGGTTACGCTGGGTCGAGTGCAAAGGCCGCATGATCTACAATCAGCAGGGTCAACCGGTTCGCTTTTCTGGCACATCGGTCGACGTCACCGATCGTAAGGATCACGATGAACAGCGTCAGCTGCTGATGCATGAACTGTCGCACCGAGTGAAGAACACCTTTGCGATGGTGCAATCCGTCGCTTTCCAGACGTTGCGTGGAACCGACCAAAAAGTTTCGACGGCCCTGCAAAACAGGCTGGCAGCACTGAGCCGTGCGCATGAGGTACTGATCCAGACCAGCTGGTCCTCGACATCGCTCAGCGAGCTTATGGAGCGTGTGCTGAGGCTTGAGGCGGAAGGGGGCCGCTCTCTGCTTATTGGCCCTGACTTGATCGTCGGATCGCGGGCAGCGCTTTCGCTATCGTTGCTGCTGCACGAGCTGGCGACGAACGCGGTAAAGTATGGATCGCTGTCGGTACCAGACGGCCTTGTCCGGATCGAATGGTGGGTCGAAGAAGAGACGTTCTGCCTGAGATGGAAAGAGGAGGGCGGGCCACCCGCGCGTGCCTCTACCGCAACGGGTTTCGGATCACGGTTGATAGCTATGGGTATCGCAGGTGCTCGGCAAGCCAAGCTGGACTACACCAACGAGGGACTTACGGCAGTCTTCCACTGCCCCCGCATCTCTCTGGAACAGGACTGACGCCTGTAAGCCTTAACAGCGGTCGGCTGCGATGATTGCTGCAACACGCTCGGGCTGAACCGGTTTTTCAAAGATCGCGGACGCATAGTCACAGTCTACGCAATCGTCCGCTGTGGCAGAGATGAAAATCACCGGGATCTCACCCATGGTTGAGCGAATGGCGGCGACAGCGTCAGGTCCGCGCTCGCCGTGCATGAGGTTGACGTCAGACAGGATCATGTCAGGGGCGTGGCTCCGTGCCGCGTCAAGAGCACCTTTGATCGTATCGACAATGGTGGACGAGGTCGCGCCGGCCATCTCGGCCAGAGCTGCCACATAGTCCGCAATCAACGGCTCGTCCTCGATTACCAGCACATGAAACATCAACGCTTACCTTCCAGAGGCACCAATGCCTGGGGGAAGCGATAAGACCCGTCATTTCTGCATTCTCAGCGACGCTGCGACGGCTGGCAAGAGAATGCTAAGTTCGCATTTTGCGGAACTTACTAGATTCATCCTTGAGTATCGCCTGTTAAGCGCTGGGTGAACGGGAACGGCCCGGCCATTTTTCAGGGCCTACTGCCCGCCGAGCGCTGTAAAACGCCACACAATATTTGCCAATCAGGATTAGAAACGGCGGTTTGCGGCGATCAGCGGCTGCCGTCTGGAAACACCTGTTTGTCGCACAGTCGTGATCACGAGTGGGTTTTCCGCACATTTGACCAATGAATGGCGTGTAGAAAATCGTGAACAGCGCGGTCGGCGTCAGCGATTTCCAATCTCGCGCGGTTCGAGAGCCAAATAAGCCCGAAAGTGCTCTTTGAGCGCCTTGAGGCGGCGAGAGACGGCCAGTTTGATTTTCACATCAATGATAGCCACACTGACGTGGACGTGATGGTGGTCACCTTTTCGTTGAAATCATTAGTTAAATATTGAATAACTTTGATGGCTGAAATTTCTCACCCGATTGCTCTCGCGCATGCGCAGGGCTTGCAGGCAAGAAAATCCGTATAGGCAACACCCTTGAAATGCCCATGGCCGATACACGAGTACGACGCATGGTTGGCAAGTTTTTCGGGATTCGCCATTGGAGCTTTAGCCAATCGACCAATATATATTTGCTTACGCTAACGGACATTTGCCACTTCTGGCGTGCCGGATGAACCAGCTGCCGGAAATGGAGTTCCAGAAATGACTTTAAAATCCCTCAATCTTTTGGGCTCCCCAGCTCTGGTCGCGGTCGCTGCGATGGGGTTTCCAGCCAGCGCCAGCGCCCAGACTGTTAACGACGAAATCCGCTGTGTGATGGTAAGCAATGCCCTGGTCGCCGGATCGAAGAACCCTCGAGGGCGCCAGATCGGGGCGTCGGTGGGTGCCTATTTTATGGGGCGGCTTGACTTCCGTCCGCCAGCCCAAGTCAAAGCCGCTCTTGTCCGGCAGAACCGACGAATCCCGGGCAAAGAAGCAGAGGCTGTAATGAACGCCTGCGCCGTTCGTGCCACCAAGGCCGAGGCGCGATTGAGGTCGCTTGCGAAATGACCTGTTAAAACCTGGCGGGACCGCGTCGTCCCGCTTAACGGCCCACCCCGCTGTTATAGTGCGAACTCGCCCGGGGGCTGATCGTTAGCCTCGTTAGCCTGCCGGGAAAACTTTGGCGGATCGTTCTTTATGTCCGATCACGAAGCTCGGCCTGCGCCCCTGTTCTTTTTGCAGGTCAGATAGCCAATACATGCCATCGAGGACACGACGGCCGAATTTGAGCGGCGCACAACGGCATGTCGATGTGCGTCGCTCGGTTGCGATTACGATGCAGTTTTGAATTGAGTACGCACCGCGATTTTGCGCGCTCGTCGCCGCATTGCCCCGCCGGCAAACCCGAACCCAAAGATCATCATCGACCACGTCGACGGCTCGGGGACACTAGGCGCAAACTGGCTGTAGATCGCCGCCGTCGACACCGACCCGTAGGCCAAGGCGTCCTTGCTCAGATTCCAGCCCATTGCGTCGTACGCCGCCAGATCAAGGCCGGTAACTTCGCCTGTTTGGCCATAACAGAAAGTCGGATCCATAATTCCGTTGCCCACGCTACAGGCTTCTGCGTCTTCCCAGTGAGACGCCTGTTGCCCGTCACCATTGTAACGACCCGTCGAAAACGTGTTGTCGAAGAGCGCGCTATTGCCGCCATTGATCGAGAAATACTTCATCCCCCCGACCGAGAGATCAAGTGACGGAGCCGACCCCAACAGGATGTCGGTTGGATCGGCGCTGTACCGGAACATGTCCAGAGCGCTGTAAATCGACGTATCGTTCAGGCTGTAACCCAAAGCACCCGACCCTGGGCCGTCGCCGATCCCGTAGACGTCAAGTAAGTCAACCCCCGAGACAAAGCCCAACGCATGACCGATCTCATGAATGGCCACCCCGATAAAGTCGAAGGTGTTTGCTGATATGCCGTCGGTTGGATTGAAGTCGAAACCAAAATCGCTGCTGAACGTCACGTTACCGTCGCGGGTCGTCGATGACAAACCGGTATCGCCGCCAATCGCCTTGATGACCGACGTATTCAGATACAATGTCCGGCTGCTTGTTGTCGCCCCATTGTTGTACGCCAGTTTGCTCAAGTCATCGTTGGTCACACCGTCGACCGTCGTCGTACCGTTAGTGATGAAGCTCGCTGCGCCGTTGGTCAACGTCGGAAGCACGATGTTCTGATCGATATACGATCCGCTCTTTGTCGAATTGACCCCCGCTTCCCAGTTCGCGATCGAATAATCTGCTCGCGTGCTGCCGGTCGATCCGATGATGCCGGGTCCAAGCGCGGAAAAGCCGACCCCCAGATTGATGACGGCTGTATTGGTGAACATCGACCCCCAATAGGAAGCCGCAATCTGGAAGCCCATTTCCGATTTGGAACCAGTTACGCCGCCCAGATCGATGAGGTTAATCGTGGCAGCGCCTGCAGGAGCAGAGATCAGGGCAATCATCGCCGCGCCGTACCCGAGAAGACTTTTAGCCCGCATATTTACACCCCAAAAATATGTCCGAAGCGTCGTGCGCGGCGCTTATGATTAACAGCATGTTAACTCAATCCTGTTGGCCGGCGGTGGCTTTGTCAACGCCCAAAACCAGGTTTGCACCGTTGGGTCAGTTGTGTGATTTAAATGCATCGGCCATGCACAGAAGGGCGTGGTTTCGGCGCCATGAGAGGATAGACCAGCGACAATGCCCGCAACCATAAACTTGAAGTTGACGGCGAGGCTGGCGCAATTGAAAGCAGCGCTGAGCCGTCGTGATCGCGTAGCGACGAATCGCGCCGTGGTAACACTGCTTGATGAGCAAGCCCCAATTGGCGAGCATTGGAAGACAATTTCGCATCTAATGCAGGTCAGTGGCGAGTATACGCTGGCACTTCGCGCAATCGATGCATTTATCGCTTCAGCCGCCAACCCGGCTATGGCGCGGTATTCAAAGGTCGTGCTTCTGACACAGGCCCACCGGCAGCAGGATGCGCATGATCTATTGATCCAGCTTCCCGAAAATGTACCTGACCGCGCAGGCCATGCCTATGTTCTGGGCAACATTGCGCTGACGCTGGGGCATTCCGACGCCGCGCGCGGGCATCTTCTCAATGCGCTGGAACATCGCCCCGGGTGGGGACCCGCCTGGCTCTCGCTCGCCAGCACGGGAAATCTTGCAGGGGATAGGATGGCCGAACAAATGCTCGCCGAAGCTGCTGCCGCTGAACGCCAGGGTCCCGCCGACCTGGCCCGATATTGCTACGCACGTGGTAAGCTGCATGCCGACCGCAAGGATCCGGCAGCCGCGTTCTCGGCCTATTTGCGAGGTGCCGCGTTGCTGAAATCAGAGACACCGTATAGTCGTGACGCCAACGCCGCCAATGCACTTTCCGCGATGACGGGCTTCGATGCGGAATTCTTCAAGCGAATGCAAACGCATGCGACCGCCGATACCGACCGCCCGATTTTCGTCACGGGCCTGCCTCGGTCGGGGACAACGCTTGTTGAACATATACTTGCAAGCCACAGTCAGGTGCACGACGGCGGAGAACTTAACGTCATCCAGCATGTAGCCGTCACTGCCGGTGGCGTATCAGGCCACGCCATTGATCAATATCTCGCCGGGGGCGGCACGCTTATCGCGCTCGGCGACCTGTACCTGCATCTGCTGACGGAGCGCGCCGGATCTGCCGGACGGATCGTTGACAAAACCATCGATGCCAGTCGCTACCTAGGCCTAATCGCGACGATCTTCCCCAACGTCCCGCTCATCTGGATGCAGCGCGATCCACTGGATAACGCGTGGTCCTGCTTCCGTACCTTCTTCATTCACGGAGTCGGGTGGAGTTTCGATCTCGACGACATTGCGCACCATTTTGAACTCGAGGCAAAACTGATGGCCTTCTGGAAGCGACGGCTTGGTGACCGACTGTTGATCGTTCCCTTTGCCGACATGGTGGGGAAACCGGCACTCTGGACGTCGAACATTATTTCGCATTGCGGACTTGGCGACGAAGATGCGGTGCATACGCCACATCTCACCAAGCGCCGCGTCAGTACCGCCAGCGGACTTCAGGTGCGTCGTCCTATAAATACGGATGGACTTGGCGTGGCCGAACCCTATCGCTCATTTTTGCGCCCTTTCACTGATGCGATCGCGAATTGTACCGGACCCATTGATGCAAGAGGCTCGATCTGAATCAGGCTATGTAAGGAGGCCGTAGATGAGCGACGTGTACTCGCCGACGCACAAGCAAGGCCGGCCCCGGCAAAATATTGCGGCTAAACATCTCCCACTGCCGCCCGAGCCAATTTGCGATTAGCTGGCCGAATGCCGGCCCAAGGCTCATTCGGCTCATGCAACGGGACACGACCGCTGCTCATCGGCGCGCAAGTGGTAGCCGGGGCCATCGATCTGCCGACTTTACGCCGTCTAGTCGCAGCGGCTTTCAGCAAGCCTCGGACGAGCTGAATATGCCAGAGCCACTTAATCGGAGGCAGGCGGTAGGGCTTGGGGCTGTCGTCGTGGCTGGCTGGGCAGTCGGGCAGGTGCTGCGTCGCACGGCTCCAATCGGTCGGGATGTTGGAGCGACCGCCGACCTGATCCTGACCAGTGGAAATTCACCCGAGCAAGGTCCAGCCGATGCGACGCTCCGGCTTGCCGTTTTCACCGATTACCGCTGCCCCGCCTGCCGTCATGCCTTCCACGCTTTGGAAGAGGCGGTGGAACGCGATAGCAAGGTTAGGGTCATCTATAAGGACTGGCCGATCTTCGGTCCACCGTCCGAACGTGCTGCGAGCATCGCGCTCGCCTGTGCCGAACAGGAAATCTATCCGGCCATTCATCGCCAACTGATGACCGACAGTCGTATAATCGACGACGACATGCTGCGAGACGCCGTTACCAGTGCTGGAGGGGACTGGCAGCGCGCGACGAAGTGGCTTGCTTTACATGCAGAAGTCGTCGCCGCGCGCTTGCGTGCAAACGGCCAAGAGGCCTATTCGATCGGTCTGACCGGCACCCCGGGCTATCTTGCCGGACGTATGCTGGCGATGGGAGCGATCGAGACAAGTGACTTTAAACGGCTGTTTGCGCGGGCGCGAGCGGATGGCTGATGATCCGGGAAGATGCAAACATGATCGAACGCCCTGTCGGAAGAAACACGTAAGTCGTAACATGCAGGATCGGCGATCGCGTCTTGAGACGATCAAGAGGCTGTCGTCGGAGGATATCCTTCTGTCGTGCACGAGTCAGTGACGACAGGTCGACCTTCTCAGATACGCTCCTGACCCAAGTATTTATGTCCGACATTTTGAGTGACGTAGATCCTTCCGCGACGAAAACGGTTGCCCGGATTTATGACGCGGGGTGTGCAACATGCTCGCCTAGCGGACGTTAATGGCCGTGTCTAAAGTGCACGGCGAACCAGGGAACGGCGCATGGAAGTAAACACCGAGGGCGAAGACACGGGCTCAGAACGACGTGAAATACACTTCCTTGCGGCCCTATTGGACGAGTTGATGCGAAAGATGCTCGCAGCCGGCGCTCTGACGCAAGCCGACTTAAACGAGATAGAATCAGCCGCAGCTAAGCGGGTCGGTGGGCAGCCGCGTGCTTGGTAGTTTCCGGCTTCTCCCAACACGGCAGTGATGATCTTTGCAAACTGTGACGAGGTATTCCCGATCAGCTTTGTGATCGAGCGAAAGTCTGCGCCAGCAGGTAGCTTAGATGGCGTAAAACACCTGTTTGTCGAACACCCGTGATTGAAGTGAGGCTTCGACACATCTGCCCGCTGGACCGCTATGATTGGTAAACACGCGACGGACAGATCGTGAAAGACGTAGAGGGCGCAATAATCGTCGTGGTCGACGTGGGGGAGGCGTAGACGGGCACGTGACAAATGAAAAATAGCAAACGGCAAACGGCAAACGTTGAGCTATATGACTACGAGGTACAGGAGAGTGTTTTATCTAGACCTACGGGCTTGAAAGTCGCAAATTGTTACAAATAAGTCGCCGGGTGTTATGCCTAGTTTCTGGGAGCGACGACTTACCGCCTGCTTAAAGCGCATTATGGCGCCAACCGGCGAAGAGTTTTGTTCCAACGTTCGAAAGCACTTCAGCGCGGCGGGTGACAATCGCCCTTTGATCATTCGGGCGTCTGGCAAAACTACGCCCGGAATACCGTCCGTGACGAGTTCGATTTCAAAGGTGCCGTCGTCATTTACCATCCCGATGACCTCAATCGGTGTTGTCGCCCTTTTCGCTCGGCGCAAGTTCGGGTCAAGGCAGCATGGCCATACCATCGAGTAATGTCGCTGTATCGCATGCCGATCATGACGATGAGGTTTAGGAGGCGACGTCGCATTTGCTCTTCATATATAAGCCTCGAATGACTGCAAGTAAGCGTTCTGCTGTTGCAAATAATAGACCTTTTGCCGAAAACAGTTCACGCGCACGATCTGTAAAGAGGTGACGCGCCAAAGGTGGTTCAGGCCGCTTCAATTAATATTCGCGCCGCGCTGCTCAAATGAACCGAGACACCTCTATGCTTGCCCTCAGAACGGCTTCTCGCCAAAGTAGTTTCCAGCGCTGTTGTATCGACAGACGAGAACGTCTTCGCGCACTCCGGTAGCCTCGGCGCATCCGACCTCGTGCGTGTCACGCCACATCAACTGTGTGTAGTGGCCTACGTCCCCGATCCTGCCGGTGACGCTATTATCAGGAAACAACCCAGGCTTATAATGCCGCTTTTCTCTCACCCAAGCCTCTACACGAGCCTCGAGAGGATAGTAACCTTTCGTTCCCGCCCAGAGGTTTTCCCCCTGTGGATCGGACGGCAATTCCGGCGCGTGCTCGAATGCTCCCGTTGCGGCGAGATGATCGGCCCAACGCTGCGCCGACTGCGCCAACCCGGCATTCCAGCGCAAAGGCGCGATGCCGAGCGCCGCTCTCTCCCGATTGTGCACCGTAAGGATACGGACGTCGAAGATTGAAGCCAAGCTGGTTGCGCCGATCAGAAACGGCGAGGATAGAAATAGTACAGCAACTGCCGCCTTTGAGAGTAACAGTCTGCCCGGCATAATGTCGAATGCTCCGTTAAGTAACGGACGTTGGCACGGCATTCTATCGGGAAGGTTGCTATGTTCGGTTAGCAATGCGTTAAGTAAGATCGCTTCCTCGAGCTTCACTTCAGCTGCGGGGACTTGAGGGTTTGGCTTATAACAGCCTATCTTGAGGCCGGGTTAAACGATTACCACCTGATCCCCTCGGCGCATTTGCCCGTAGAGAAGTTTGGCGAAAGCGAGCGGAACGCCGATGCAACCGTGTGTCGCAGAGCCTTCGCGGACGTTGCTGGCATGGATGGCGACGCCATCTTCGGTGAGCCGCAACATAAAGGGCATTTGAGCATCATAAAGCGTCGACCGGTGAGTTCGTGCCTTGAAGAGGACCGGGAAGATGCCGGTTGGTGTTGGCTTGCCGTCAGTCCCATAAAGGATGACCGTCGTACCGATCTCATGACCGACTCTAAATACGGATAGAGTCTGATGCCCGAGGTCGATGCGCACCCAAGTCAATCCCGCTGGAGTTCCAACTTCGTCCCAAACATAGTCACCGAACATCATCGGCTTTTTGATATTTAGCACGCTGCGGACGACGCGCTTCTCGCCATTCGGTAGCAACAACTCGCGGTAGCTCGTTGCAGGGTAAAGTATACGCGAACTCGGTTCCGTTACGGCGTTAAACGACCGAATGGGTTCTTGGACCTTAGGCTCGGAGCAACCGCCAACAATCGACAATATATAAATGAAGCACAGAGCGATGCGACCCAATGGCATGGGCCTCGACAAAAGTGCGAACTTGGAAATTGCCACCACCGTCACCGAACTTGAGCTGGCGGTCGCCCTTTGCGCCGTGCGGCACGTAAAGCTGAACCGATACTAAAAAACCCAACCAGCATCACGAGCCATTGCGACGGCTCTGGTACGCTGGATACGGGTACACCGCCGGAGCTACCGCTTCCGCCGCCAAGGAACGGGCCGAATAAAGGCGTGATCAATAACGGCGGGCCGAAGTTTAAGCCGTTTGCTGGCACTAAAGGGTTGAAAAAAGACTCAGCCGGTAACGCTACAGTCACGTCGAGGCTTGGAAAGTTGGTTGGCAAGTCAATAAATGGTCTCCATCGAACATTGGAGAGCACACGTTCTTTCGGTATCCGATTAGCCGGGATGCGAGGAACGCCCCTCGCGGCCTTCGTTTGGATTAAAGCGCCGGAACTTCTTTGGCCAGGAGAGCGTAGCGCAAGTAAATCCAAGGGGTCTGCTAGGACAGCCGCGATCGCTTCCCGCGTAGGACCGGGGGTCATGGCGAAAAATCCGGCCGCGGCAGCTAGAGACGCTAATAACAAGGCGCACCATGTGCGCCACGATCTCTTTTTCGCCTGCAGTTGCTTCTTACGAAACTTTTTCATATCCCCCCCCCCGGTTGATATATACATTAACCATAACATGATGCTTTTCGCATTGAAAAACAACGACGTTAGAAGGGCATCAAGATAACCGGGGCAGATTGGCCGGCGGTCAGCCCTTTGCGAGCCGACCTTCAGGTGAAGTCAAATCATTTGAGGGTCTGTTCCGCTCGGGCTACGCCCGCCCGATTCTGTTAGAGAGGCAGGGTCGGCAGCGGGCAAGCCCGTGTTTTGAAACAACTGGGTGCGCGTGAAGCCTCAGGCGGGTGCCGTCTCAGTCCGTGTTGGGATCAACTTAGCCATTCTGCGGAGGCTCTGGGGAGCAGTTTAGCTACCCTATCGGTTTCTTCCACGCGGATATCGCTGAGGTGCAGACCGCCGAGGGCAAGGCTCTCCTGCGGTCGTCAGAGGGCTCTGCCTGTTCGTCGGCATCGACCGCACCAGCAAGTTCGCGGTCACTCAACACGTCGACAAGCCTGATCAACGGACAGCGTGAGAGTTCCTGGAACACCTGCTGAAAGCCGCCCTACCGCATTCACACGATCCTGACCGACAATCCTATCCTGAAAGAAGTCGAAGGGGCATCTAGTTCGCCGAGCAACCACGCAACCGCGACACCGCCTGGTCGCGCCAAATGCGCTTTCACGTGATCTGCTAAGCCAATGACATTGAGCACCGGCTTACCAAGCCGAACCATCCTTGGACCAACGGTCAGGTCACGCGGGTGATCCGCACGATTAAGGAAGCGACCGTCAAACGCTTTCACTACGAGAGCCACGAGCAGTTGCGGGTGCACCTCGCCGACTTCATGGCGGCCTTTTATTTCGGGCGCCGGCGAAGACGCTCAGTGGCCTTACGCCTTACGAATACACCGCTAAAGTCTGGACGTCAGACCCAGATAAGTTCATCGTCGATCCGATCCACCAGATGCTGGGACTAAACGCCTAGTTCAGCGGCGCTTTCACGATCAACATGGAACGGTGATCGCATCGTTGCTCAAGAAGGATTGGCCCGAGTCACAAAGCGAACGGGTAGCGGCCGTCTGCTCGTTTCCATGTGCCCGGTGGCTAGCCCCCTCGTTCCGCACCGCAGTTAACGAGATCGCCGGAGCTGCATCACCGTGCTAGTATATATGATCACGGGCCATGTAAAGGCGTCCGTGACCATGCGAGTTGGGGACGGGAAATGCGCCGAACAATATCCTCGACTTCGAGAAGTCTTCAATCGCAGTTGACCCCATTGGAGCTCGCGCTCCGCAAGTCGGCCGACTTGAACCGTTCGGTAGCTGCCGTCGGACTGTCGATAATTTGGGTAATCGTGTTCGTCCTGGACGGATCCACCGGACCGCACTTTTCGCTGAATACGGTCTATCTGCTGCCACTGTGCTTTACCGTATGGTGTCTCGGCCGGATCGCAGGGTTACTGTCGGGTCTGATGGGGGTGGCTGTAACCCTGTATCTCAATGGCTTTGGAGACGGCCTCTCCGCCCAGGCGTCAACCGTTCCGACTGCAACCGCTATCTGGAATGCAGGTGCGAGATCCGTCGCGGTACTCTTCATCATTCTGTTCGTAAGCGCGTTCCGGCGAACCTTCGATCGGGAACGTGCGACAGCAAGCATCGATCCCCTCACCGGCCTCGGTAATCGACGATCCTTTCGGGTCGAATGCGCTCGCCTGGAGTTAGCCAGTGCGCGTGATGATCGGATCCTTTTGTGTGGCGTAATCGACGTCGACGACTTTAAGTCAGTAAACGACCAACACGGCCATGCGGCCGGTGATGAGGTTTTACGCGTTGTAGCGACAGCGCTTGGCTCCGCAGTTCGCCCCTACGACATCACAGCACGTCTGGGGGGAGACGAATTCGCCTTCTGTCTCGCAGTTCGTGACCAAGCTTCTGCCGAGAGAAAAAGCGGTAAGATCCACCGCGCTATCATGGCGGCGCTTCAATCAACCGACGTGTCGGCAACCTGTAGCTTGGGGGCGGCAACAGGGACCGATTTCACAGCCACATTGCTGACTGCCGATCAAACCATGTACCGTGCCAAGCAAGGGGGAAAGAGTTCGTGGAGGTTTAATAGCGCGCAAACATTAGGTCATCGGTAGCATCTGCGTCGCAAAACACATGATTTTCGATGGCACCCCTGAAGTGCTGGACGCAGCCAATAATCGAGGGCCAGGGTGCGCGACAAACCCTGTCGCTTTGTCTCACTAGTCGGAAACCCGATTTTGGAGGTTTTCCGTCATTGCCTATCGTTAGCGAAAAACTGGAGCCGTTCTGTGTACCGCCCGCCCCTCGTGCTTCGCCTGGTTCATAGCGCCGGTCACGGCGGCGTGATTTCCTCGTAGCAGCCGGCCCGACGGAGCTGGCGAACGATCCCGTTAAACGCGGCTGTGACGCCTTGGGCACGACCAATCTCATTGTCCTGTGCGGCCGCGTCCCAGAACAAGGTAAGCGGCCATTTCTCGGGGCAATGCGGCAGCAGGCAACGAAGAGCGAGGCGGATCTCCGGCACATCAACGCGGACGTCAGAGCAGCGGGTGACGCCGGTGCGCAAAATATGCACGGACAGCGCGATCACGACACGCTGATGCCTCGGCAAATTCGACACCGATCAATGGAAGTCATGCGACTTGAACCGCACGACCTCCTCCGGATCCATACCGTCCGCGTGGGGTGGCCAGTATTGGTTGCGTGGTTCAGGATTCCATCCTTTGTCGCCACGATCGGGCGAGCCCGGATGTTGCACGGCATCGCTACGCCCGGTCCGGTGCGGAAACGACATGTCACCAACGCGGTGGAGGAGGTCGCCATGGTCGACGATCCGGCTGCAGATCACATGGATGATCTCGCCTTCCTTTTGAACCTGCCCCTTCATGCCGACCATCGACGCCGACATAATCGTCCGGCGTTGTGCCTCGAAACGGTCGGGCCAGAGGATGCCGTTGGCGATGCCCGTTTCGTCCTCGATCGTGATGAACAGCACGCCCTTGGCGGAGCCGGGCTTCTGACGGACCAGGACAATGCCGGCGACCTCGACGTATCGGCCATCCCGAATGTTGGCGAGATCGGCGCATTTGGTGACGCCGCGCCTAGTCAACTCGTCGCGCACGAACTTCAGCGGATGCGCGCGAAGCGAGAGCTGCAGCGCCCGGTAATCTTCGATCACCTCTCGGCCGTCGGTCAGCGGCCGCAGTGCGACGTCTGGCTCGAGGCCTTCCGCGCTGAAGGTTTCGGCCGATCGATCAGCTGCCGCGAAAAGCGGTAGCGGAGCCTCACCGAGCCCCCTTACCTTCCAAAGTCCTTGCCGACGATCGACGCTGAAGCCGTGGAAGGCATCGCCGTCAGCCAGCTTTTCGATCGCGGCGCGCTGCACGCCAGACCGTCGCCAGACGTCCTCGACGCTCTCGAAGGGTGTGATCGTACGCGCGCCAACGATCTTCGCGCCATCAGCGTTCGACAGGCCGCGGATTTGGCGAAGGCCGAGCCGCACGGCAAGGTAGCGCCCGCCTGTCTTCTCCAGCGTGCAGTCCCAGCGGCTGGCGTTGACACATGGCGGCTGCACCTCGACGCCGTGGTCGCGCGCATCGCGCACGATTTGCGCCGGCGCGTAAAAGCCCATCGGCTGCGCGTTCATCAGCGCGGCGCAGAACACGTCGGGGTGATGATGCTTCATCCACGATGACGCGTAGGAGATCTTGGCGAATGAAGCCGCGTGGCTTTCGGGGAAGCCGTAGCTGCCGAAGCCCTCGAGCTGGCGGAACGTCCGCTCGGCGAACTCCCGCGGGTAGCCGCGTTCGACCATGCCCTCGATCAGCTTCTCGCTGAAGTGCGAGACACCTCCGGTGAACTTGAACGTCGCCATGGCGCGGCGCAGCTGGTCCGCCTCGGCCGCGGTAAAGCCCGCACCGACGATGGCGACCTTCATCGCTTGTTCCTGGAAAAGAGGAACACCAAGCGTCTTCTCGAGCACCGCGCGCAGCTCTGGCCGGGGATATTCCGGCTTCTCGAGTCCCTCGCGTCGGCGAAGGTACGGATGGACCATGTCGCCTTGGATCGGTCCTGGCCGGACGATCGCTACCTGGATCACGAGGTCGTAGAAGCGCCGTGGTTTCATCCGTGGCAGCATCGACATCTGCGCGCGGCTTTCGATTTGGAAGGTCCCAAGCGTGTCCGCCTTCGAAATCATGGCGTAGACGTCCGGGTCGTCGTCCTGCAGGTCCGCCAGCCCGACGCGTAGCCCCTTGTCCGCCTCGAGCATGTTGAAGGCGCGGTTCATGCAGCCGAGCATGCCCAGGCCGAGAACGTCGACCTTCATGAATTTCAGCGCATCGATGTCGTCCTTGTCCCATTCGATAATCTGCCGGTCTTCCATCGCGGCTGGCTCGATCGGCACCAGGTCATCAAGACGATCATGGGTCAGAACAAACCCGCCCGGGTGCTGGGACATGTGCCGCGGCACACCGATCAATTTTCGGGCAAGCTCAAGCGTAAGGCGGAGCCGGCGATCGCCAATGTCGAGGTTGAGCTCCTCGACTTGCTTCTCGCCTACGCCGTCGGCCGACCAGCCCCAGACAAGCCCCGCCAATGACGAGGTAAGATCCTCCGGCAGACCAAGCACCTTGCCAACGTCCCGCACCGCACCCCGCGCGCGGTAGCGCGTCACGACGGCCGTCAGCGCGGAGTGGTTGCGACCGTAGGTTTCGTAGATCCACTGAATGATCTCTTCGCGGCGCTCATGCTCGAAGTCGACGTCGATGTCGGGTGGCTCGCGGCGCTCCCCTGACACAAACCTTTCGAACAGCAGCTCATGCTTGATCGGATCGATCGAGGTCACGCCAAGCACGAAACAGACGCACGAGTTGGCGGCGGAGCCTCGCCCCTGACACAGGATCCCGCGCCGGCGTGCTTCCCGCACGATCGCGTAGACGGTCAGAAAGTATGGCGCGTAGCCGAGCTCGCCAATCAGCCGCATTTCGTGCGTTATCTGGTCGGTATAGGCCTGCGGCACGTCGTCATCGAACATGCGCTCGACCGCTTCTGTGGCCAGCTTCTGGAGCGCTTCCTGGGCCGTCAAACCATCGATCAGCTTCTCATGCGGGTATTGATACTGAAGCTCGCCAAGATTGAAGGTGCAGATCCGCGCAATGTCGACACTCGCCTGCAGTGCGTCGGGATAAGCGCGGAAGCGCCTGACCATCTCATCGGGAGATTTCAGCGCGCGATCGGCGTTCACCTCGCGGCGATAGCCAAGCTCGTCGACGGTGCATTTCTCGCGCACCGCGGTCACCACGTCCTGCAGCAGCCGCGCTTCAGGAGCATGGTAGAGCACGTCGCCAGTCACAACCGCGCGCACTGCCGCTCCGCCAGCCTGTCGCGCCAGCGCATCGATGCGGACCGCGTCCCCTGGCCGGCGCCGTTGGAACAGCGCCATGTAGCCCCGACGCCCATAGATGGCCTTCAGATCCTTCAGCGCAGCAAGGTTCTCTTCGTCCGCCTCATGCGGAAGCAGAATTGCGACGACGCCTTCAGACCATGGTTCCAGATCGTGCCAGTGCAGCAGGCAACCGCCCTTGCCCGCCCGCTTCTTTCCGACGGTCAGCAATCGGGTGATCCGCGACCAGGCCGGGCGATCCGTTGGGTAAAGCAGCAGGCGACGGCCACACGATAGATCGATGCGCGTGCCCGCAATCGAGCGGACGCCAGTGGCTTTCTGCGCCTCCCATGCGCGCACGACGCCAGCGACCGTGCCGATGTCGCTGACCCCGATCGCCGGGTAGCCAAGCACGGCAGCGGCCGCGAACAGCTCGTCCGGACTGGACGCCCCGCGCAGGAGCGAGAAGTGCGTCAGCACCTGAAGCTCGACATAGTGGGTCATCCGAAGACCCCGTGCATCCACCAGGACAGGTCGCCGGTGTCGTCCTCAAAACCGTCGCCACGACGGAATACCCAGTAGCGACCGCCAGTCTCGTCCTCGACGCGGTAATAGTCGCGGACCGCCCACACCTCCGCATCACGCCGCCACCATTCGCCATGAACGCGTTCGGGACCGTCGCCGCCAACCACCCTGTACGTCGTGCCGCGCCACTCGAAGCGACGCGGAGGTTGGTCGGGCATCAGGGCGATCACGCGATGCAGTGGCTCTGGATGCGCGAAGAGGCGGATCGGCCGCTTCCACTCCGGCCATGTTCCCGGCAGCTCGTTGGGATCGGATTTGACCGCGGCGCGCTCCGGGACATGGCTTTCGACGGGAGCGATGCGGAAGACCGAGTGCATCCCGATTCTGCCTGCGATCAGGTCGACCAGGCGTGCGGGGTCGCGCACCAGCGTCTCGCCGGCGAGGACGGCGCCGAGATCAACCGCGTCGAGCGGCTCTGTGTGCGGCGCCACCATTTGAAACTGCTCGAGCCCCATGCCGGGATCGATGCGCTCGATCCGCAGCTTCAGCAGCCGCAGGAGGTGAGACACCTCCCGTGTCGGTCGGGATGTACCGACCGCGACAATTTGCTCGGTGCCATCGACGCGCATTCCCGTCAGGCGGAGCGAGCGTGCGCCAACCCCTTTTGCCTGCAGCAGCACGACAAGATCGCCCAAGAGGTCACCCATGACCTGTTCGATCGCCTCAGCCGTGCTGATCGGCTCCAGTAGCCGGCGTTCGACCGCCGGGACCTCGATGTCCTCTCGTGGGGTGATTGGCTCTGCGACACCGCCGAGGGCCTGATCGAGGCGTGTGATCGTCGGCAGTCCGAGACGGCGCGCAAGGGGTCCTCGCGCGACCGGCAGGAGATCCGCGATCCGCTCGAAACCGAATTTGCGCGCGGCGGTCAACGCCGTTGGCGTCAGGCGCAACGCGGCGATCGGCAATGGGCTGAGCGCCTCGACCGTACCGTGCGGCTCTATGCGAGTAAGATCGGCTTTGCCAAAACGGGCCAGCGCATGGGCGGCCCCCGGCGTATCGGCGACCGCGACGCGCGCGGTGAAGCCTGCACGACGGCAGAAGGCGAGCAGACGACGGCAGAACCGCTCTTCTCCGCCGTGGAGGTGGTCACAGCCAGCAAGATCAATCCAAAGACCATCAGCCGGTGTGACAGCCGCGATCGGCGACCAGCGCCTTACTGCGAGCAGCGCAAGGCGATCGAGTAGCGCAGCATCGGCTTCCGGCTCGACCGGACGGAAGTCTAGACCGGACACCAGCGCGCGGGCGTGGGTGGCGGCCATACCGGGATGGATGCCGAGCGCCTGCGCGCCGGTGCAGGCAGCGACTACCTCTTCGCGCCGGCCGACCTTGCCAACGAGAGCGAGCGGCGCGTGCTGGACAGGGGTCATAACTGGCGTGGCGAGCCGCAATGCAGGCGCCTGCCCCTTGTACGGTTGGCTTGCCGCTTCCGATCGCCTGCCGAGCTCCCGCATTGGCGGTTGCGCGTGGACGGGGAGCGACGCGATCTGCGCCTCGACCTCTTCGCGCGACTGGGCACTGGTTCGCGCCCAGCGGGCACCGGGGCGCCAACCGCCGCCCCGCGGTACCGAACAGGCACCCGGGTCGTCGTCGACCGGCAGTTGCAGGGCGGGCCGCTCAGGCGGCCACGTAGCGGGCCGTTCCAACCGTCTCAGCCGCTCGATGGCTAAGTTCGGCAGGAACAGCGAGACGACCCGTCTCATCGCTGCCCTCCACTATCAGGGAAAACCCCTCACCGCCGCGTTGCCGCGCCAGCTCGACCAACCATCTCGCTCGCCCTACACCCGCGACCTCCAGCCGCGCCGAAGGCGCGGAGCCGATCCGCCAGCGCGTCCACGCAGCGGATGGTTCGCAGAAAGGATCCTGGTCACGGCCACGTCGGCGACGCAGCAACAACACCGGAATGTCGGCTTCCGCCGCCACCAGCTGCAGGCGGCGGGTTGCAACCATCGACACCTTGCTCGCTTCTGCGATGATCGCCGATGGCGTCCCGTCGCGAACCGCGTCCTCGATTACGGCGAGCAACGCCGCGTCATCATAGGGCTGAGCATAGATGACATCTGACGAGGAAAGGCCTGCCTGAGCCAAAGCCGGCGCGTAGAGGTCGGTGCGGCACGTGGCCCACAAGACAGGACCGCTGGCATTGGCCGCTTCGCGCGCCGCAATGCCAGCAAGGAACAGTGTGGTTGCGGCATCATCCACCAATGATCCGCTACGCGCCGTCGCCTCGTGAAGCGCGCCGGCACGCAAGCCCCCAGCCCCAAGTCTGCTGTCGATCGCAGCTACGCCGAACGGCAGCACACGGTAGTCGGTGACCGGCGTGGCGATCGTCCGCAGGTGGGCAAGGCTGGTCGCAAGGGACTCGGGGGCGGGGGACATCATGGTCTAAGACTCTATTCGTTCCCTCTATGTTCCGTTACCAAGTCCTACATTGCAAGCGCTTTGATCGTCCCGATCCGGGCTGATGACCGGCCTTTCCCCTCGGCGTACGGAGGGGAACGAAAAAATACGAAGCGGCAACAAACGGCGAATTATTCGCTTTCGTTTGCCCGTTAGGTGACTCATAAAATCGTCATGCCGATCCGCCCTGAGAACCGCTGGCTCTACCCGATCGACTGGCGGCAGCTGTCGCAGACGGTTCGGTTCGACCGCGCCGGTGCCAAATGCGAGGGATGCGGCCGACCACATCTGCGCCGTGTGGTCCATCTCGGCGACGGACGTTGGTGGGATGCGGATGTCCGGTGCTGGCGGTCGGACCACGGCAAGCGTATTTCCATGAAAGCGGGGTTCGTGCTGGCGTCGATCCGGGTGACCTATGTCGTCCTGGCCTGCGCGCACCTCGATCACGATCCAGGCAACAGCGCGTCTTCGAACCTCAAGGCGTTATGTCAGCGCTGCCACATGATCCACGATGCAGCCGAGCATCGCTGGCAGCGCTGGTGGAATGTCTTTCGGCTCCGAGCCATCCGCGACCTCTACGAGGATCCTCGCGTCACGCGCGAACGCATCGCCAGCCGCTAGAGATCGATGTTGCGGGCCCGCATCGCTTCGGCTGTAAGGTCGGCGATCGGCCCCTGCCCTGAGGTGGCCTCATAGACTTCGGCGACATCGTGATCGGCAAGCTTATCGAGCATCAGCCGCACAGCCGCGACGCTCGAGTCGTCTAGTACGGTCTTTGTCTCGTCATTCGCCATGGCTAAGGTCCCGCCGGTGTTTCCAACGGAGAACGAATAAAATGAACGTAAGTGACCTGGCCAAGGGCGTCGCGGAAGCGACCGGATCGAACGAAGCCGATGCAAAGAAGGCGATCACCGCCGTATTCGACCAGATCGCGGCAGCAGCCGTGAAGGGCGAGGAGGTTTCGATTCCGGGTTTCGGCAAGTTCACCGTCAAGGACCGTCCAGAGCGCGACGGTCGCAACCCCGCGACCGGTGAAGCAATCAAGATCGCGGCCTCGAAGAAAGTTGCGTTCACGGCCGCCAAGGGGCTGAAGGACAAGATGTAAGACGTGTGCGCCGACGAGTAATCTTGTCGGCGCCAACCTGAAAGATAGGCTTCGTGTGCAACCGGTATCGTATGACGGCAAAAGAGGTCGACCTCGCGGTCACCTTCGGTATCCGGCCTCCTTATGAAAAGGACGAGGAATACCCCGTCGGTGACATCTTCCCGACGGGCAAGAAGACCCCATTCTACGGCAAGGTGATCGTGCAGGACGGCGTGGAGCGGAAGCTCGAGCGGATGGAATGGGGCGTGCCGACGCAGGTGCCCAGTGCCCGCGACCCTTCGGTTAAGCTTACGAAGTACGTGACGAACGTGCGAAACCTGAATTCCAGCTTCTGGCGATCGATGCTGACGACCCCGGCGCGACGCTGTCTCGTTCCGGTCACCGCCTTCTCGGAATATGGGTTGGCGCCCGGCGAAGACGGCAAGAAGCCGCTGCACTGGTTTGACGTGCCCAGCCGCCCAGTCTTTGCGTTTGCAGGCATCTGGCGCCCGACCGAGCGCGGCAATGCCTATGGCTTTCTCACGACTGAACCGAACGCTGTTGTGGCGCCCATCCACCCCAAGGCCATGCCGGTCATCCTGCACGACGACGATTACGATCGTTGGCTGACAGCGCCCTGGGACGAACTGAAGGACTTGGTCGCGCCCTACCCATCGCAGCTGATGCGCGTTGAGGGCACGGCATGGGCGGACGCGGACCATGCCCGATCGCCTGTGCTATTCTAGCCGTTGAACCCTGTAAGGTGACTGACAATGACAGAAGCGACATGGGGCGAAAGCGCCAAGACCCCGGACATTAACTGGCGCATGAGCGCGTCATTGGAAAACGTGCCCCGCGGTGACACCGATATCGCCGAAGTGACGAACCTCGAGCGAGCCGTGCGGGATTGGGTCAGGCTGGTTCCTGACCACAAAGAAGCGGCAACCTTGACCACGGATCATGCCGTTCAGATCGAAGGGGCTTCCAGTACGACGTTCACGGGCGAAGCCATCGCAGCGCTCGCTGAGCACCTGCCACCGACTCCAACCGAAGAGGAGTAATTACTATGGCGAAATCCAGCGTCCGGTTCGAGCGCGGTGACGGATATTGGGTGGCCGAGCGTGATAGCATCGGCTTCACCGGCACAACCGACTTTGGCCCCGTTGAGTTTCTGATAACGAGCGAAGCGTTGGCTGAAATGCTGAACCCGGAGTTGGAAGGGATTGACCCGGAAACCGCGGTCGAGGTTTTCATCGAGTTTGAAAGCGACATTCATCGCATCGCCCAGCGCGAATTTGTGAAACGCCTAGGTGGTGAGCCACCGATCCTGCTGACGACTTCAGATGTAGCGCTTTAGCGCCAAAGCACGTTTACAATTTAAGTGGGTCATTGGCCCAGAGCGGATTACGCTCCGGGCTCACTTCGACCACATGCCGCTTCAGTACAAGCCGCCCTCTTCTCGCTCCTCCGCTCCTTCCTTCTGTGCTTGCTCAAGATCGTCTGGCTTTTGTTTGTCAGCGATTGGCTTATCTTCAAGGGTATCTTCCAGCGCGTTGTTGCTGTCCGAAAGTTCGTTGACGTCGGTTTCAAGACCGGGTTCTTCGTCTTGCGGGGTAGTCACCATCGTCGCTCTCCTTCATCATACGAAACGATCCAGGAAACCGCTCGGTTGCGGACCGGCGGACATCACCCGGTGCCCTTCGGCGATCTCTCCCGTTACCGGCTCTGACGAATTGGATTGAGTGCACCTCAAGAGGGGTCTCGGTCCTGTTAACCCGTTCCCGGCTTTATCGCCCGCCAATTTTCCGGCGACAACGCCGGGATCGAACCGGTGGCGCGTCGTCCGTGGCCTGGATATAGCCCCGGAAATGAGCTTATCCCCACGTGCCTTGCACCGTCTCGTTAACGCCGTTGTCCTGCCGTTGCTGGCGGCACCGTTACCAGTCAGCGGGGCGACGCTTCACAAAGTGAAGTCGCGCGCTTCAGTACCTGCGCCGGTTAAGGCAAGCAGTGCCATCATCGCACTACCTCTGACCCCCATAGTACCAAAGGGGCAGCGTCTGTGTTCGGCACGCACGCCTACCGGGCTCGGATATACGATGCTGCGACCTGGATCTGGAGCGAAGCCCACCCAAGGCGATGTCTCGCTGGTGAACTACATTGGCTATCTGGCAACGACTGGGGCAGTGTTCGATCAGGGGATGCGGTCGCCATTGCCGGTCAACGGAGTGATCCCAGGCTTTTCTCAAGGATTGCAGATGTTAGCCAAGACTGGCGTCGCGCGGTTCTGTATTCCTGCGGCGATGGGCTATGGGTCGCAAGCGTCAGGCCCGATCCCCGCCAATTCCGATCTTGTGTTTCAGGTCGAGCTCCTGGACTTTAAAACGACAGCGCAGGTCGAGAGCATGAATAGGCCGCCAGCGACCGAAGCGCCTGCACAGAAGGATGCCATCCCACAGCCATAGTCGGGTCGGCTGCGTCTGGAGGTCCGATCCCAAGCCGCTTGATCGAGACGGCTGATCTCCCTGCCAATCCTGCGTCGACCCTGCTATCGATTGTGGATGCTCAAATCACGGATCAAGCGGCGTGCTGCCGTAGGTTGCCGCGCTGTCGATCGTCTCGCTGAGATCGAGGCGGCGGTTGCTGCACTTAAGGACGAGGACCTCCTCGATCTGGCGGATATATTCTCAAGCGATACGGTAACGCCGTTGAAGGAAATGGCGTCTGCCGAGATGGCGAAACGGAACATCAGCTTGTGACCGCACGTAATCAGACGGAGTCGGCCATCTATCGGGTAAAGCTTACGCCCTTGCCGATGGTTATCGACGCAGACGACCAGCCAGTGCCGAATTCACATGTCGTCGATATTCATTTTCCTGGCGATGCCATCGAAACGGCGCTCGGCAAGGTCAATACCATCGTCGGTCCTGGGGTAGCCAAGATTATAGTCGACGACACGACCTTCCGGGGCGTGGCGCTATGCTAGTTGCCGATGCCCGCTATGAAGCGGCTCGGTAAAAAGAGAGCGTAGCGATGAATTTGGGGAGCCTCCCGGAGTGGATTTCGGCCTTTGCAAACTTGGGTGTGCTTGTAATGGCGCTTACGCTGCTGCGCGGCGCACATGCTCGTGCTCGGAAATCGGAGTTGAGTCTGGCGACGGCCGAGGTCGAGCGGCGCCGGTCCATAACAAACCATGTCCTTGAAATTCTGGATGATGCTGGTGACGCGACGGCCGAGGTGCTGAGCGCGTTTAACATCGAGCAAGCCGATCATATCTATTACAAACACTATATGCGGTTTCAAACGGTGATCCGCGGGTCGGAACGGCGTATCGCGCGACTACAATCGTTCTCGGGTTTACCAGCTGATATCTACCTTCTCTCTGATAGACTTAGCGCAGCCCTTACGTCGCCTCGATTATCATCATCACTTGACGAAACTGCCATAGAGGTGATGAACGAACTTCAGCGTCACCTGAAGTCTATACGTGAAGACGTCGTACTCGGGGGGCGACCCTAAACAATATGCGACACCAAGGGTCTTTGGTGACGTCGTGGAAAGCACGAAGACGCCGTCGGTCATCGCCCCCGCGCGCCGCTCACAGGGCTGAGGCACTCACAAAAACCCCTCGCCGGCATGTTCGCGGAAGCGCTCATGATCGCGCACGTAATCGGCGACCATGTCGATCGAGGCATGCCGGCTATGCTCACGCATCTTGAACAGATTGGCATTTTGCCGCCCCGCCTCGGTCAGGAACCCAGCCCGCAGCGAGTGGCCGGAGAATAAGGCCTCCGGATAGCCCGCGGATCGGGCAGCGGCTTTCACGACAAGCGCCACACCCTGCGCGCTCATCGGCTGCTCGGTGAGTCGCCCTTGCGGCGTCAGCTTGCGAAACACCGGACCGCTGTCGATCGCGGCTTTCTCAAGCCAGGCGCGATAATGCCGGACGGGCTCGAGGCGCCGACCATCGGGGATGGCGACACTATGCCCCCTGCCCTCCTGGTCGGTCTTCGACGTTGGAACGCGGACCAGCAACCCGCGCGTATCGTCCGACACCCGACCGACGGTAATCGCTACTAGCTCGGAGCGACGAAACGCGCCCGCCATCCCGATCGCCAACAGGGCCCGATCACGATACGACCGGAGACCCTCGCCATCGATCGTCCGCAGCATGTCACGCAACACGTCACCATCCGCAGGGCGCTTCTTACCTGACGGATCATCGCGCTTGTCGCGCCGGATGGCACGCATGGCTTTTTCCAGCCGCGCGCCGTCTGGCTGTTGCGTCGGCGGGTCGAACCCTGCGGCGCGGTGCGCAAAGACGATTGCCGAGAGCCGTCGACCGATCGTCGAACGCCCTAACGGCTTGGCCAACGCCTCGCGCCCTCCCCGCGCCCGATGCGGCGTCCGTGGGGCGAACCCGCGCTCGGCGAGCAAGGTCAGGAATGCAGCAACGATCGCCGGCGTCGCGGGCAACGAGCAATAGCCGCTCTCCTCACACCAGGCGCAAAAGAGCCGCCAGTCGGATTGGTAGGCACGCAACGTCGCTTCCGCCGACGCACGAGCGACATAGCCATCGACCCGCTCGCGATCATCCGGTGCGAGATCGGGTAGGTATGCGGCGAGCGCGCTGACTTGATCGGCCACGACGAGGTCGCCGACCAGGCTCATGTCATTTTCGGCATCGTGTGACACGTCGGTGCGCTCGATCATCAAAATACGTCGGTTGCCACGTTTTGCGGCACCTGACGGGTACGCGAACGTTCGATTTGAGGCCAGCCTGTTTATAGCGGGAATGCATTTTATCGCTAGAATGATTTGCCGGCTTGTCTATTGTTTCCACAATTTCATGATTTACCGTAATCATAGATTTCTACCACTTCTCCCCGTTTTCCGTATCTTGACGGTTATGCCTATTTTGGCTACCTGCAAGGTATTCCAGCCTTTTAAGCTGGGATCGTTCCAAGTGAGCTTTCGGGAAGTAACGGATTCAAAAAGAGAGCCCCGGCAGGATTGAGAACCACCCCACGGATACGAACGGCCCGAGCAAGGGCTGGATGATGTGGCGGACGATAGGCTGTTCCCGGACAGGCGATGGTAACAGGTCAAGCACCCGAGGAAGGAGCGCCGCATATGGCGAAGAGCATGGAAGTCGTCCCATCGGGCGAGCTACAAAAGCAGTTCGGCCGCTACTCCGATGAGGCGATGATCCGCCCGGTCGGGGTCAGCCGCAACGGGCGTGTGCGCTTCGTCATGGTTCCTGTCGATGAATATGAACGCCTGCGCCGTCGCGAACGGGTCGCCGGGCGTGTGGAGGATATTGATGACGAAACCCTCGAAGCCATCCGTGCCGTCGAGCCAGGGCGCGGGTCCGAAGCCGCCGAAAAAAGGCTCAACGCTGCCGCAACCGGGTGAAGTCCTCAACTACAGCTACCTGTGGGAATATGAGTACGTTAAAGGTCGCGATGAAGGTATAAAGGACCGGCCCGTCGCCGTCGTTCTCGTTACCCGTCTCAGGGATGGGATTGATCAGGTGCACGTCGTGCCGCTGACTACCCAGGCCCCTACCCGCGATCAGTTGGCGATCGAAGTGCCCGAAGCGGTGCGGCGTGATCTCGGCCTGTCGGGCGATCGGTCGTGGGTCATGATTACTGAGTGGAACCGGTTTGCTTGGCCGGGCTACGACATCCGAACGATCCCGGCGCGCGAACCCGCCATCAGTTATGGCTACCTACCGGCGAGCTTCTTTCGGCGCGTCCGCGATGCGATTGTGGCCGCTGGCATCGGCCGTCCAGTGGATCGCGACTGACGCAACTGCCGGTGACCGAAATTAAACGTCCATCGCCCTCGCACTTTGTGCTTTCGACGACACTACCGCCCGATGGCTACGGACATCATGTCAGACCCACATTCGGCCGCTTGCCGCGCTTTGCCCCCTCCCCAGCTTCGGACGCTCATTCACCTTCACTGCCACCGCCAACTCTGCAGATTGTCCGCTAGTTTGACAGTTTAACGCGCTCACTATGACTGCCTTCTAAGAAGACTCAACTTTTATTCCGGTCTGTGGATCGGCGCCCAAATCGAGACCCCGCTCTGAGGGAGACAACCATCTATAAAGCTTTGAGAAATATCGCTATGAAGGGGTCCCGATCGGCGCCGATTGGAACCCCCTGCCTCGGTAAGGATTCGACGCACGATCAATAGCTTGGCAAAGATCTACCGGGGTCCCGCTTTGGACGCCGATCCACAGCCGGGGGGATCGCAGGCAATACGCTCAAGGACGTCATGCTGAAAAAGGAAGGCTCTGCTCACGCTGCCGGCTGAACTCTTGGCAGCCGGCCGACATCTAGACCAGAGATGATTGCCGGCCGGGTAAGATCACGAGCGCGTACGAACCAATTTCAAGCAGTTACGCCGCATTCTTGAGCTGAATTCGGCTGACTTCTTGAACTGCTGCCAGCGCGGATAAAGCCGCAGTGTATCCCAAGATCGGATGGACCGCATCTCCGATCCACTTCGCGAGATTTTTACGCTTTAAAGGGAGGTCATCCGGCGCAAAATCGAACCAGTCCGGGAAGCCTTGGATCCGTGATGCTTCTCTGGGCGTGATTACCCGGCGCTTCAACGAATGTACGTATCGGCCCTGACCTGGTGTTCCGAAGCCGGTAGTAATGGTCGGAGACGGCCTGTTCCAGTGAAGTCGACCATACACAGCTGTATAAGTCGTACCGTTCTTATGACAGTCGGGACGCTGATCGTCCGGCAGATCGTATAGATCGTGATCGAACAGATAATCGATGCGTGCTAGATTTACGGGCGTCAGCGACGGTGACGTATCCAGCAAACCCGGCGCATCGCGATCCAACAAATCGCCGATAGCCCATGACAGCGGCATCGCGGGCGCAAACAGCCGTTTGCTCGATTTGGATAGGTAATCCGGATCCAGTTGCCGTCCCTTCACCGCCAGTAGGAAGTGTCGTGAACGCCGCTGTGCAGCTCCAAGTTCGTCGGCTTTCAAAATCGCCATCGATACGCCGTACCCAGACGATTTCAGCAGGCCAACCGCAGTCGCGACGACGTCCGAGTGGGAGTTCTGAACGGTCGGAACGTTCTCAAGCAGAATCATCTCCGAGCCGAGCGCTACTCCGAGCGCTACGGCGGTTACGTATAGATCGTTTCGCGGATCCTGCCGCCTCGTATGGTTGTTGAGATTGGAATGACCTTGGCATGGGGGGCCAGCGATGAACATGTCGACAGTCCCGAGCCTGCGCAGATCGGTATGCACAATCTCAGGGTCGTAACCGAAAGTGGCGGCGCCCCCAGTGTCTACAACGTGAAAGTCGACGAGCGACGCTACGCTCGTCGCGAGGTGTTTCCGAGCACCCAGATTGTGCCGATGAATGTGGACAGCCGTGGCGTCGGTATCGACAATGGCAGCAAAATCGACCCTTCGACCTACCGCCTCCGCGGCGAGAACCACGCCTAGCCCAAGACCGCCGGACCCACAAAATGCGTCGACTACCTTCAGGGGACGTGAATCTTGCCGTTCTTCGGCTTTGCTACCCCTCAATACGGATTGCCAAAACGCTGCTTCATCGGTCAGCTCCGGGTCGGCGACGTCTGCGACCGCGGTTTCATGTATCACTTCGTCGAGGCGAACCTTGCGTGTGATCCTGTGTCCGACCCGTTGGAACGACTGTTGCAAATTCAAATCTCACTGACTGCTTTGGGCGAGCCGATCCCACTCGGATTCGATGAACTGCCCGGCTCGGGCTTCGGTCATTACCTCAAACATCAGGTTGGATCGAGCCCTCTTGAGCTGTTTCGCCAGATCTCGAATTTCGTCGATCTTCAACCTTGGTTTGCGTTTCGTTTTTGCAGGAAACTGGAATTCCAGCAGCGCGCGCGCAAAAATTCGAACGTCTCCATATCCCTGACGGAACACGTGGCTTCGCCAAAAGTCGATATCTCCGAACCGTGCCAAGGCATATTTGTCCTTCGCGGTACTGTCGAACGCGATCTCCGCACGAAGCCAAAGTCGATAAAGTAGGTTCTCCCCCGCTCCCCCGATCCCGAAATTCTGAGGGTTTCTCTTCCCCTGATAGCGGCGGTCGATTACTTCCTCGCAGTGAGTGACCGCTAGCCAGATCCAGAATTCTGCGTTCGCCAACGCCGGGTGGAGCGGAAGCAATTTATGGATTTCTGGCGCTGCTACCGCTTCGTAGACGCCTCCGTCGGGCTTTGATTTGACTGGATATTGGTCGAGAAGTGCGAGCAGTTTGGCAGCCACTTCCTCGCCGATAGTGTCCCAATCTTCATCGGGACCATCGTCCGCAGAACGTGCAGTCGGCAGCGATGATTTGCCGGTCGCATCGACCGCGACAAGGTATGGCCGAGCTTCTGCCTTGCTCAAAATCGGGTAGGGCATTTGCGTTGTCCTGTTATATCGCTCGGACCACCGACAGCCGGTCTTGAAGCAGCGCGCGCAGCTTAGCCGTGTCGTTCCCGAGTTTTTTCAAATCTTCTAGCCCTAGTGGGGAGTCGTTTCCGAGCTGTTTTGCCAACGTCGCAAGTGGACTAGCGGGGTCGATGCTATCCAGATCTTTCCAATCAGCGAAGCTCATCAACATGATAGTCAATATTATCTCCGCCGCCAGCATTGGCTGTAGTGCATCACCGACAGGAGAATTGATCATCTTATTGTGCGCGTCGATATGCACGTAAACGGTCGCGACAGAGCTTCCATCTTCCATTTCGCCAGCGATCCCGCCGGCATAATCGACTGCAAAAAATGTCTTTGCGGGAAAGCCGGCTGCTTTCCAGGCTTCGTCTGTCCGGGTTTGAAGGTCGAAAAGCGCGGGCATCGTTCGCGAGCGAAGTAGAAACGCCTTACGAGCAAGCCAATGACCCGGAACGAAGGGGGTACCGGGAACAGGATCACGATCTGTCGCCAGGCATAGAGCAAGCGTGATTTGAAGGTTACGCCCTCCGCCAAGCCTTTCCAAAAGGTCGGGTTCAAGTACGATTTCTGCCGGTATCGTGGCAGAAAGGCTATGACGAGCCACGACCTCGGAACGCTTCAAAAAAGCGTGCCTCGCAATTAGTACGAGCTCCAGATCTCCGCTGGCCAAACCTTCCGGCATCCAGATTTCTGGGGCGACCATGTTGATGTACACGATCGGTTCGAGCTTCTGAAAATCGATCTCGTCCAGATCGAACGACGTATCGAAAAGTGTGTCGTCGTTCGCGAAAAGGCGGATGCCTGAATCGTCCAACGCATTCTCTGCCTTGGCTGTCTCGAAAAACGGACGAACATCTCTAGGCTCGGTACGGTGCCATGCGATAGTCATTGGCTGGCCTCCACTGGTTCGACTTCCGGCACAAAGCGTACCGTCCAAAGGGCATCGTAAAGGTCCGTCTCGCAGTCGAACCGCGCAGGTTTCGATTGGGTCAGCTCGAATACCTTCCAACCTGGCCGGTCAGTATCGTCCGTCATCGAGACATCGGATGTCAGGTTGACGACGATCGGATCGCCCGTGGTCCCGTCTTCAATCACAGGGCATGTTACCCGAACTCGAGCCATCAGGCTGTCTGCGTTCTCGTCGGCTTTCAGTTTGACGTTGAAAGACGCTTTCAGGCGCAGTTCCGTGCCGCTCGCTTCTGCGCGAGGCTCTTGATCGTAAGTCAAATGGATCGGCGCGGTCGAAGGCTCAGGGTTTGGCTGCGGCCCCTTCTTCGATGGCGTCAAAAAATTCGCCAAGGTTCTTTCGAGAACAGAAAGTCTCTTCGGCCGTGGCGGCGGAGGTGGGGACGCCGACCCCTGACACTGTTTCAACGATCGGCGAATGCCGTTCAGCACTTTGACAACGATTTCGCGCTTTCGACCGGACTGGTCTTGCAGGCGGCGGGCATCGCGATCCCATCGATCATGAGCTGGAGGTTCAGCCGCACGAAGGATGTCGTCGATGTCGTCTGCGCCGAAGAAGGCGCCGGCCATCGCAGGCGTACCTACCGTCCATTGGCGGTGGTAGGCGACAACCATCAAGGGGCTCCGAATGAGCGCCACGGCGTCGATCCGCTCCTCCGGAACCAAGGCTTGATCCTTCTCGTCTCGGTCCAAGACGACGAAGCCCAGATTGCCGATGCTCAGACCTTCGAATTTGTTGAACGGCTTTTTGAACGTACGCTTGCCGTCTGCCGGCGATTTGCCGGTGGCCGTCTCGAATGCCTCGAGGAACGGTTTCAGATCCTCACGCTTCCGTGGTCGCGGAAATGAAATGTCGCCCGCGGCGTCCACTACCCGAATGTCCAAAAGATTGCTGAGAAGCCGAGGCCACCACCAATCTTCGATACCGAGCAAGATTCCCGCTGTATCGACGACTGCGTCGACGATCAGTACGGATGTCCCCAGATCGTCGTCACCACGTGCTTCAAAACCAAGCTTCTCCGCAAGGGCGTCAGCCTCACCGTCACGAAGAGGCGCCACAATTTGGTGAGCATGCGCGTGAGTTTCTGTGACATCTCGCCCGAACCAAGCTCGACCGGTATATCCGCCATCGCCGTGCTTGTGTTTGCGATAATAACCGCACCCAAAAAGCAGGGACATCGCCTTGCCGCTTCCATCGACCGTCCTGCTGTAGGCGTAGATAGTGAGTATAGCGGAGTTGGAGCTGTAAACCGACTTACCGAAGCCGTACGAGCCGCCAGTACCATGCTCGCTATGTTCCTTGCCGCCATCACCAAGGGACAGCAAAAAGCGGCTGAATTTGGAATCCGAGTCTTCCGGGTCCCCGGCAAGGCCTGTTGTATTATGATCGTTGACGAAAAGAAGGTTCAAAGCCTTCTTACCATCACCCAAGGTGGAGATGCAGTTCGGCTCCTTGAAGCCGAGCTTGTCGGACCGTGACCCGATAGCGTTCAATCCGGCTGCAGCTACAAAGGCAGCCTTCTCTTTGCCCTTGATCGCCTTGGCAACAAACTCGACACGAACCTTCTGTTCGCCGTCCGCGTGTGCATCGACGCTATTTTGAATGGCCTCACGCGCCAGCACCGAAGCCGGTGCCATGCCGGACGAAGCAAGGGTATTTGTGAAAGCTTCGCCTGTGGCACCGCCCATAGGAGGGTTGTTTTCGAACACCCACTCGCTCGACGACGGTACCGCCTCCAGCTTGATCACGCCCTTCGCCATTATATCCCCTGCTTATCGTCGATTGGACGCGTCTCTAGAACGCGCTCTTGACCCTGTAAAAATGTCTCTGTTGCGTCGAGGACACTTTGCGGATCTTTAAGGCTGCACTGCCAGATGGTCATCACACGCCATCCGGCTTCATTCAACTCGCGGACTTTCCTTGCGTCCCGCTCTCGGTTCGCTGACAGCTTCGCTGCCCAAAACTCGGTCCGGGTCTTGGGCAGGCGGCATAGTTTGCAATTGTGGCCATGCCAGAAACATCCATGGACAAAGAGCACCGCCTGTCTGCCGGGAAATACGATGTCGGGCGTTCCGGGGAGTCCCTTCCGATGCAGGCGATAGCGCCATCCGCGGGCGTGAAGGAGGCGGCGGACCACCAGTTCTGGTTTCGTGTTGCGCTGACCGACGCGCGCCATCAATGCGCTTCGGCGCTCCGGTGAAAGAGTGTCGGCCATGCTGTAGCGCTCAGTCGAGACTGAACGTCTGCTCCGACATGCTAGCAGTCTTGGAAAATCGCGCTTTGGTCGCGTCCGTGGCCTTCTGAAGTGCCGTTACTATTTTTTGAGCGTCTTCTTCGGTGAATTCGTAGGCTGCCGTGTTCGACAAATTACCTATCAGACGCATCTGGTCGATCGCCTTGGCAACGCGCCGATTAGCCAACTGAACGAACTTGGAGCGTTTGTCTCTCACTTCGGATCCCTTAGAAGGCTCGACATTCTTAAAATATGCAAAAAATGTCAACACATTTGCCAAATGTACAGCGTGCTCCGCTTGTGGACAGGCCGAAACGGCTGCCCCGAGCCCGAATTTCAAGCGTCGGAGCTGTGTCGGTAGCAGCTAGGTTCAGTTGGGCGATCCCGGACTATCGGATGATCTGAAACTCTTCGATGGTCTCAAACGCCGACTTTAGTACCGATGCCGCGGGCTCTTTTGCACCCCGCTCTGCATGTTCGCGTAAATCCTCAAATCCGATAAAGCCGTAAAGCGCTAAAACGAGGCAAATTGCCATCTGCACCTCATCCTTTGCGGCAAGTGGCCAAGTGGGATATCTTACCGACGTTTGAAATGCCTCTGGTATATCCTCTGCATCTTTGTCACCGAACGAACGGCAGGGTTGCGAATGGTGATAGGCGTGGTTTGCCCCCCTTTCGGGTGTTTCAAACCGGTAACCGCAGAAGATCGGTATTCGCGAGCGTCCGCCGTCGGAACGTTTTGTTCCTGCGGGGGGATCGACCATCGTCCATACGCCGTAATTTATTCGGCAATGTTCCCTGTTTGCTTCTCTGTACCAGAGTAGCGTCGTCGCAGCGATTGCCCCACCCTCCCCATTGGGAGGGCGTATCCGCATCATGTGGGGAGGATGCTCCAATCGATCGGGCGGCCGTGGCGATCTAAGCTGTTCTATTTCGGCCTGGCTCAGCAACGTGCCTGCGGCGTCCAAGGCGGCGTCTAGATCACGTTCGGTTTTGCGCGTCTTATCCTTCTCCCATTCGCGAAAGTAGATATGCAGCCAATGATAAATGACCCCAAGTGCCGCTCGTTTTCCCTGCCACGTCATGTCAGATCTCAAGTAGCCGGCGTCGAGGCTCGTATTCTAAACCGTCAAAAGGCTTCACCCACCGCCGTCCATAGCGACCTTGATAATCTGATCGAAATTCCTCCGCTTCCGGTATCGGAACAAAGATTGAACGGTCCTCGGCAAAGGCAATATTCGGTACCGATCTGACCGTCGCCTTGGATCGTAGCTCGCGGATACTCTCATGACGGTCCAATTTTGGCCACCATAAACTGGCCTTTCCAAGCCAAAGCTCAGATTCGAGGAACGCGCATTCATTTCGTAGCGGTTCGACGATAGCTTCTAACCCGGCAAGTGGGACACGCTGCCACACGGCAGGGTCAGCTGGGTCACCGAATTCGGGGTCCATCAAGAAGGGGAGGCGCTCAAGTAAATGTGGTATATCGACTAATAGATCCTGTGGACCCAATACCATGCGCGAAAGCCATTTAGCCGTTCTTGCCACGGCGAGCGCGGCAGCACGTCCCGGTTTCGTCATAATCAGTCGAGCGATATCCTTGCTCTCGATCTGCTGACCCAGGAACTGATGAAATGTAGTCGCGACCAGATCGTCAGATGTTTTGCCGTCTCGATTCAGATGCTCATAAACTTCGTCGGGTAATGCGTTCAAAACCTCGTCAGGCATTCCAATGAATTCTATAACGGAGGAATCGAGTCCCTTGTCCCCTAATTTCAAAGATAGCGTCTTCCTGCTTTTTATAAGATCGGAAATGCTATCCCAGTACCAGGGTTTAAATTCTCCTACGGTGACGCTTCTCCATAAGCCGGGTTTATCGACGGCTATAGCAGCTACGTTTATATCTGCGTAGCTGTTCGGATGGCCAGACAGGCGAAGATCGAAATGTGCGCTACGATTGTACTGGTTCATAACAACGACATAACCGACATCGGCCAAGATTCGGCATAAGCGCGCTAGTTCTTCGCCCGTGTGGCGCGCATTGTCATCACCGAACATCACGAGATCGTAATCGACAACTAAAACGTCATTTCCGTCGAATCCGCAGTGTTCCTCCTCACGATTGCGGCCCTCTCGGAGTGCACGCAAACGGGCGAAAAGCTCTTTGAATGCTCCAGGATGATCCACGAGTGGGCTGGGAGCCGGGAATGTAGTAGGGACGGCCGCAGATATTCCTCGAACCCATCGGTCCGAATTCGCCTGTTCGTCCTCACAGATCAGGATGGTTGTCATTGTCCATTGTCCATTCGAGTTCGAAAGTTGTGTTCCAGCCAGTATCAGGCGTTACGAACCTTGCGGTACTGCCGCGTTGGTCGGCAATCATACGAACAATCGTTAAGCCCAGCCCCATTCCACCGAGACCCAACGCCGCTCGTTCTTCTGATACCTGCCGCTGCCGCCCGAACGGTTCGAACATCGCCTGCTGGCGTTTTAACTCAATGCCTACACCGATATCGTTGACATGCAGTCGGCACCTTCGTCCTTGGCGTGAGCCGGTAATACCGATCCGGGGGCTTGCTACGTCGAGCATCGCGTTGCTGGCATTCGTAAGGACGTTCTGTAGTAGGGCGTGCCATTCGGCGTGTGTGGCGGGCGGCAGGTAGATGTCTGCAGATATATCAATGTCGATAGCGACATTCGGCAGAAGCGTACGTATGCTTCTTTTGACTTCAGCCACCACACCCTTCAACCGCATGGGCGCAGCACGTTCGCGATCATCGTGCTCCAACAATGGCGAAAAAACCTTTCGTGATGCCTCTAGTCGGTCAATCCAAGCTTCCAGCTCAGCAATAGCATTCGTAATATCTGGCAATCCGTAGCCCGTCAGCTCCGTTCGAAGTTTCTCGATCAGCTCGCGGGCTGCGCCGATTTCTCTTCTATTCTCGTGTTCCATCGCCAATGCCGCCATTCCTGCGGCTGCCAAAGGACCCAGCAAAGCACGAGCCGCGTCGTCGGATCGCTTCTGCTGCTCGACGACCACATCCAATGACTTGAATTCGTGTCGAAGCTCGCCGACACTTTCATCAAAGGGGAATCGATTGGCGATCTCCTCGACAAGATGCTCGACTCTGCGAAAAGTCGCGCTGACAGGCTCTGACGGGCGGTCGAATAGTTCGCGTTTCGCTTCACGAGCACGGTTGCGAGTGGCATAATAATCGAGGGATTGCCGAACCGCTGCTTGCAATGTCTCGTACGCCGCATTCGCTACAAGGCGATCGCGGGTAACCAAAATTTGGAGGTAGTCACCTCCGCCTGCGCCTTTCGGGTCCGTCGACTGTCGCTCCCGTCCGGTATCGACGTTGACGACACCGATCAATCGCTGCTGATTGGGTAAGTCGTTGAGACCACGATCTTCTTGTAATCGTGCCGGGAGTAAGCTGGACCGCGACTTGCGGAGAGCGTGGTCTCGATCAATTTCCAGCCAGTCGCTTTCGGTGCCGTAGTAAGGCAACCGGAAGCCGCTATCGAAGAGCATCACCCCAAACTTCTTGAAATATTCCCGGGCGTCATAAACAGAAACTCCCCCGGCCTGCCGACCAACCAGCCGGTAAACACGTATCTGCCAGGACGCGTTCTCGATCAAAGGCGGATGATCGAATGTCTCATGATAGGTATCGCCGTCGGAAAACCGAATTTTGACGATCGATTTACATGTATCTCCGTCCCTGAAAAGCTCGCCTTCTACAGCCGCCTCCCAGTTGTCGAGTGCAGCGCGCATTTGCGTTGCGAACTCGTTGTCGTATCCCGGAAGCGTCGATTGAAAGATGATCTCAAAAGAGTCGGCTCTGCGGCCAGTCGAGACATTTCCAAATCGAGGGAATGGCGAGTTAAGTTTCCACAGTTCGCGACCGAGTTCCGCAACTTGCTCCTTGTCCCAAGTTTGATTTAGCCGCTCCAGAATAACCTTGGTTCCTGTCAAGCTATTGTCAGGAAAAACAATGCGATCTGATGATTCCTTGCGGTATCTCGCCATGGCCTCCGTAAGGCCGGCCGCGGTGGCTGTCTCGTCCCAATCCACGAGTGCATGCACTGCCTGCACGGCAGCGGCGCTAGCCGTGAAAAGTTGCATTTTATGAGCCAGGAACTGAGCTGCTAACCGCCCTACACCTTTCGACCCGGTCACCGGCCTTCTGAATGTCGGGCTTGCTCCGCGCGTTCGCTTATGGGTGCTCCCAATGGTCATCCACAGTGATGAAAACTCGTCCTCGGTCATACCGTGGCCGTTGTCGGAAACGGTGATTCGGGTGGGTCCAAGTCCGATTATGCATTTTGTCGCGTCGGCGTCGTATGCGTTCTTCACCAACTCGGCGAGCGCGATATGGGGGGCTCCAACCAAACGCTCGCCCAGCTCACGGATCAGCGCTGCATCGGCCTTGAACTTGATAGGTACGTAACCGGGGTTTCCGCTTTCCTGCTCGAACGTCCCGAGCTCTCCCGCGGTCGGGGCCGCACCAGGCGCTTTTATTTCCATCAGCGTCCCCCCAGGTAAACTTACATATTCACTTTGCCTGCACCCATCACAGTCGTGCGACCCGGTCAACCGACGAGGAGCTGGCATTCCTGCCCGTTGGCGACGTGACGCAGGTCACCATCAATGCTCTGTCGCAATGTACGACCGACGCGTTTCCTGGATGGCCATTGCAATGTCGGCAAATTCATATGTAAGCTTGGTCACTTGGCGAACGGCTGCGGTGCTGTCGTCATAGACAAAGTCCGCAGGGTTGAAGGCGCACAGGTTTTTTCCCTGCCCGACTGAGCTGCGATACGTCACACCCTCGAAGCCGCGCCGGATCAGAATGTCGGTAAGCAACTGGGTAACGGCGTAGCGATGACGTTCCTCCGGCACGATCGGCGTGCTTAGCAGAGTGTCGATATGGTAGATGGCCGCAAACGTCGCCAAACGCTCATCGTTGGCGGCAAAGCCCGCGATCGGCACATCGAAATTGGCGACGCGCAGCTGGTGCGAAGGTTTGAAACCGCCGATCGAGAGCAGTTGAGCTGGATGGGGCCGGATCTCGGCCAGTGCGGTGTCGATTTCGGAGGCGACGTACAGCACCGATACGCCTTGACGGTTCATGCGGTTGGCATTGGCTTTCGCCGGGGCCAACGCTCCGAGGGCTTCACCCTTGTATGGCACGGCGATACGGTGGACCCGGTGATCGCCGATATGGACCGCCTCCTCTGCAACGCCGATCCTCGATCTGAACCATGATCGGTCTGGCTCTACGACATCTTCGATCTCGCCCGACACGGCGTCGATGAGATCGCCCATCGCTCCCTCCAGAGCATGGAAGTTTTCTGTTTTTAGGCGCCGGATAATCTCGTCGAGCTGGGCGTCGGCCGTGTTGCGGATCGCAAACAGCAACCCGCGCCCATAATGATCGTCGTGCCCCGCGTGGAGCGAGATGCCCGGGCCTTCGGTGCCGTCATCGTTATCCCAGACGATCCGATGGATCAATTCGTCATTCAGCGTGTCGGGCCCACCATGATTCAGGATCGGGTTCTCTTCCCCTAGAAGAACTGTATCCACATCTGAGCCACCCCAATGCGGATTATAGAATTCCTCATCAATGTGCAGCCGGATCAGTGCGCGAATGAGGTCGCGTGCCTCGCGAAACCGCTTCGGGTTGAACACCTGCTTGGTCGTCGAGCCGCAGGCCCCGCATGCACCAACGGTCAGATCACCCGTGACAAGCGCGTTAAGTTCGGGATGCTTCGCGCACTCAGCGCAGATACTGACAAGCTCGGACGGTACATCATAGATGTCGATCGGAGCGCTGTCGCCCCGATCGACCGTCGGTGCATTATAGTCGGCCGTCATAGAAACTCTTCCCCTGCATGTTCCCGAAAGTGCTCATGATCGGCGACATAAGCGGCGACCATATCGATGGAGGCGTGACGGTTCGAGGTCGCGGGTATCCCCGCGTGTCCTAATCGTCCATCCCGCTTCCACGCGTCATCGATCCGGTCGCGTCACCCGGCTCGCAATCGGTCCGAGGTACTTGTACCTCGATCTGTAGGATGACACGCTGGTCCATCGGGCTTTCGCACCCTCCCGTCAGCAGCTATCGAGAACCGACCCATGCAGATCGTCAGCAACCAGTCGGAATGTACGGCCGCCTTCCGTTTCTGGGCGGACACGCTGATCGGGAACGCCAGGCTCGCGGATTACGGCTGGATCATCGAGGGCAGCGGCGTCGTGTTCACCAACTACGGACATGGCAGACCTGGAGAGATAACCAGGGAGGTGATGCTGGGGTACGATCCGGAGACGGACTCCTCGACGGTGAAGATCGTCGTTCCCAATGCGTCCAAGCGAGACAAGGGTCCTGCGACGGTACTCGCCACGGACGAAGAAGGACGACGACATCTCCTCCGGGAGGGCAGGCTCACTGCGAACAAGATCTCTGGCTTCGTGATCGAGCGGTTCGCCGAGCTCAGCGGCCTACCCGACGTTCCCCTGTTCCTGGGTGACGAGAGATCTGAAAGACGCTGGTACGTCGTAGCGGATCTCGATGCTGCCCCCGAGAGGATCATGGCTCAGGCATCCGCCTTCACCAACGCCTGTGCGCTGGCTCGCAGCATGGCGGGCGGAGGCCGGATGGTTGCGGATGCGGATGCGGAGGCGGCAAACGAGAACAGGCCGACGTACGGTGCAGACGAGAAGGGACGCCTGACGACGCGGACGCAGCCCGGGGGCACGACCGAGGTCCGAGCGCTTCAGGGCTACGTGTACCATGCTCTTAAGAAGCTAGTCGGCCCCGAGCTCAAGAAGCCCAAGGCCAACGGCTACTGCGTTGACGCGATGATCGAACCGGCCAATCTCCTCATTGAGATTAAGACCGGCACATCGGCGCAGTGTATCTACGAAGCCGTCGGGCAGCTCAGACTCTATCCTCGCCTGGTAAACATAGCCGGGGCTCCGCAGCAGGTGCTGCTCATTCCCGATGAACGACCGTTGAAGCCGATCATGACTGCGGCGGTCGGCGATGCGGGGATCGCTATCTTCACCTACAGCATCGACGACAGTGGAAGAAAGCCGCGCATCTCCTTCCCAGACGAATTCATCCAGCGTTGTCGAACGAGGGCCGGGTAAGGTCGTCGCGCTTGGCTGCGATCTCGCCCCGCGCGCGAAGACCTACGAGGGTAGGTTGCACCGCCGCGATCGGGCGATGCCGCATTGGGCCATGTAGGGGTATTTGCCCGTGTCCGCATCGATTCCTGTGGCTGGAAGCCACCGCAGAACCGACCTGCTTTCGCCTCGTACCAAGAAGCCCGTTGCCAGAACGTGGCGTTCGCATACACGTCGGAGAACGCAGCTTTTGGATGGCGCCGTCGCGTCGTTAGCGTGCTGTTTCTTCTGCCCAACACTGTCTCGGCGAGCAGGAGAGCTCTTGATGTGCGGACGGCGAGCTGGCCTTCAAGGATTGGACCGCCTTGACGGGCGGCTGAGAGCCGCACAGTCCGAGGCTTCATTCGGTCGCCAAGAGATGGTGATCGTTCTGCTGCGACCCGCTGGAGAGTACCCTTGCCGAACGAAGACGACTTCGAGATTCCGATGCATCCCAACGATCGTACGGACGTCTTCAAGCTCTGCCTTCATGAGCTTGGCCACTTCCTGCTAGCCCAGCAGTTCGGTGCCGACGTGCAGGGCATCACGATCCGCTTCACCGATCGGGAAAACTTTCTCGGGCACTGTGCGATGAACATCGTGCGTCCGCTCGCACATACTGCGGACATCCGCTCGTACCTCGGGGATCGTGTCTGCATTCTGATGGCGGGTACCCTTGCGGAGCAGATGACGTTCGACCCTATTACGTTGAAGATCAACGACGTCGCGGCCTGGGCTCGATATGCCTCCGTGGCGTATGAACGATCGGACTCGTCTCGGTCCGACCGGAAGAAGGGAGAGGAACTCCTACGGGTTCTGCTTCTCATGGATTGTCCTCCCATTGGGCAGGATGCGGCCGAACTTAACAGAGCGCTGACCGCCATAACCGCCAGTTTATGGGAACGGACGATCGGCATCCTCGAGGAACGCGCACCCAAGATGTTCGTGGTCGCCAACCTGATGTTCGACGAAATGAAATTCCGCGGCGTAAGCGTGGAGTTCCCAACCGCGAAGCTTAAGCAGTTGTTCGAAACGGAGGCGGAAGATTCGGAACGTCCGGGGACTTTTTGAGAGGCGGTTCTCTTGCCCCCCATACTCCGGGGATGGTGAGAGCCGCTCGACAGGACACGCCAGCCCTCTGGAGATCTTTGGGGGCACGGCAAGCACGATCAAGTCGGATGCCTACCGCGAAAAAGAGCCGGGGCTATGACGGACACCAGCATGCAACCTCGCACCGCGTCGGGCGGGCAATCGTTCGCACAGATAACTCTCGCCGGCCCAGCAGCAGTTAGCCCCCTGCCCTACCATCAGCAGATGGCGTTGTTGATTGACGCGATACCAGTGCATCTTAGGTATACCCGCAGCGTACTTCTCTAATCTGGTCTGTTTTGCGGCAAAAATTTACGCATAAGAATCTGGTCAATTTGCCCAGTTGGTCCGGCTTAAGCCTGAACCAAAAAGGACCAAACGGCACCCGTTCAAACGGCACCTCAGGAGGCATTGTTCGCGGCACCAGGGGGGTCTCAGCTTGATCGAACCCAAGCTGAATTGTTCAGATTCTCAAAAAGGATCAAATAACGGGACGGCCTCAGCCGTTCCAAATGGCGTGATATGGGACAAAGCGGCCCTTCGCTGAGCCTCACCAAGATGACCGCTTCCCGCGTATGATCTGCCGGTCGGTTAGTTATGCGTGGCAATGTCCCTCACTCAAACATCAACCAAAGCTGGATATGCCCCAATCTCACGAGATGAAGATGATGATCCAAACCGGCTCAATCATTCACCGCTTCATAAGGGTACTCGTGCTGGCCATCCTGGATCACTAGCGACTGGTTCCCCGGCCCGGAGTCTGTCGCGAATTCATAACCACCGCTTGCAGGTGCGACCGTAACGTAGGACGTGGTGCCATCTGAGTTGCGCTTGGATGCGACCTCACTCTCCCATCCAGTAAAATGAAAAATGCGCCGCCCCCCCGCGGCCCGCACGATCAACCGACCTAGCTCGGGGCTCCTATATTCCCGCTTCAGATGAAGTGCGTCTGGCGGCGTAGTCAACTCGGCCCTGCGTTGCCGCAACTTGCCAAGCCGCATGGCGGCAGCACTCTCCACATCACTTTGCGCCTGGGGAACGCCGTCATACAGAACCTCCAGCAACCTTCGCATGAACGGTGCCAGCAACTGGCTGCCGCTGTCTGCGTTGGTAAGAAGCACGGCCCCGATTCCAGCTTGAGGAATGAAGATCACATCTGACTGGTAGCCCGGCATGCCACCGCCATGGTGGAATACAGGCACCCCCCATGTGGTATCTTCGACCAGCCCTAGTCCGTAACGGCTATTCTTGCCGATCGACACGCCCGGCTTTCGTCGTTCGTCCACGTTTGCCCGCGAAAAGAGCTGGCGCCCCTCGGGGGAGGTGCCAGAGAGAAGCTCGTTCCTGACATACAAGGCCATGTCATGCACAGACGACCAGGCACCGCCGGCCGGCCGGTAGGGAGCAATCAGATACTCAAATGCCGGGTTGGCCGGTACGTTTGCACCATCAAGGTCTTCCCCGTGTGGCGATGCATGATCACCGGACAAAGCGATATCAGTCGAGAATGTGGTATCTGCCATGCCCAACGGCCTGAACACCTTGTCCCGCATCGCACGATCGTAGGCAGCCCCGATCTCCTCGTCGGGATACAGCACATGCCCTGCGAC
The DNA here is from genome assembly GCF_014841795.1 of Sphingomonas sp. CFBP 13733. Classification (NCBI taxonomy): domain Bacteria; kingdom Pseudomonadati; phylum Pseudomonadota; class Alphaproteobacteria; order Sphingomonadales; family Sphingomonadaceae; genus Sphingomonas; species Sphingomonas sp. CFBP 13733. Next base: position 13,202 of record NZ_JACYUP010000010.1, on the reverse strand, counting down.
GTAGCCTGCTGCCGCTGCCAGTGTATTGCTGTATTGAAAAGTCGAGCCGAAGCCGCTGGTGGGGTTAGTCGTCGCCAGTTCGCTGAATACGATCGAGGCTGGCGTTTCGCGTGATCTCCCGAAGGTCCATTCAAAATCTCGCCGAGGAAGGCCAGTGCATGCGCAGATCAGGTGTCTGACGAGCACCCGGGATGTGAGGTCGCGGTCACCCAGCTTGAAGGCCGGATATGCCCTGACAACCGGCTGATCCCACGACAGACGCCTCTCATCAACCAGCTTGGCGAGGAGCAATGTCGTCATCCCCTTCGTGTTTGATGCCACTAGGAACCGGGTATGCATATCGATCTGCTCTGGTCGCCTCACCTCACGGATGCCGAGACCACCTTCATAAACGATCTGGCGATCTTGGATCAGAGCCAGGGCAGCACCCGGGATTTCAAGCCGCTTCATGGCGTCGGTCACGAACGCCTCAATGCTTTGCACGCGCTCAGCGTCCAGCTTATGGGCATGCCTGCCTGCGAAGCTCTCCCTGACGTAGCCAGCGGGCTGCAGCGTGTCCCATACTAAGCCGAATGCTGCACCGCGTCGCTCGGCGACGTCCTCCGCAGAGCTTTGGATCAGCACAGTCCACCGGCCCTTGCTCAAGTGTGGGGCAGCCACAACCACCGTGTGCAGCGATGGCGGGACCTGATAGTCGACAATGGCACTTGCATCCCATCCATCTCGCCCAGCGCGATTTGAAACAAGACGAACGGGCCAAGGTCGGCTAGGACCAAGCACCTGCCATGCCGACGCGGCCGCAGTAGCGGCGTTTGGCTGCGCGCCGACCTCAACAATGGCGATGAAGTTGGCCCGCTCGGCAGGGCGGAGGATGGTTGCCTGCTCGCGCCGCTCGACGCTCCATCCTTCAGGCTCTCTGAATTCGGCCATCTGGGGTACTGGATCGGAGGCTGCCCCGGTCTTTAGCTCAAGCTTGGCAAATTCAGCTAACGTCGCTTGCGCGTGCGCACCACAAAAGAAGGAAGGAACGGTACAGACCGCTGCTCCTGCTGCAAATACAGTCCAAGCGTGCTTCATGATCCAACTCTCATCCCGCGATCTGTCGTTCAACAACTCTATGATGGAAGATTTATCCCGCCGATCAAGCCGCTTACTATGCGAATTGGGAATTTGATCAACGATTGGAAACGCCTGACGCCCTGTCACTCTTTAGGAAAAGACTCCACCTCGTTAAATGTAGGGTTAGATTCATAGAACACCGGTGAGGGATCGGCAGCAAGCTTACAACCTTAAGTTGATTACAAGCCGGAGACGGAAATCATTCATCATCAAACGGCGGCTTAAGGCGATAATGGCCATCCCCGGCGCGTCACATGAATGACTTTGTCTAATCGGCACCCGCCATCTCAATTGGGATGGAATTTTGGGAATGTCTGGTTTGGAAAAGCAGACGAGTAACATTTGAACAATCCGACGATCTGTAATTCAAACACAACGAGCGGCGACCCTTTAATCTCCAGATTGAAACCAACCGCTCTAGAGCCCGTTAATGCGGCGCCGGATTCGGCGCGGTGTAGCGGTCCAGCCACGCTAGCGTCTCGCCATACACGTCACGAACGTTGGCAGGCGAGGCGGCCAAACTATGGTTTTCGCCCCAGTAGCGTAGCAATCGGGCGGTTTTTCCCTGACGGCTCAAGGCGAAAAAGAATGGTTCCACCTGCGCGAGCGGATCGCGCAGGTCGAGTTCGCCGTGGATCATAAGCAGCGGAGTATTAACGCGATCAACATGGGCCAGAGCAGACCCGCGCGCCCATCGTTCGGACGCAGCATAAGGCGGCATATCCCCGTAAGCGTTTTCGTAGATTGACCAGTTCGCCGACTTTTCGTCTTCGAAACCGGGATAGCCGCGTGCGGCGGGGTCAAACTGACCCCATGCTTGGGCCGGGTCAGTAATCCCCGCTACCGCGATTGCGGCGCGAAAACGGTCGCTTTGTGAGACGAGCGCATAAACGGTGTAGCCGCCAAAACTCTGCCCCATCACAGCAACCCGATCTGGATCTGCGATGCCAAGGGCAACAAGTTTGTCGATCGCAGGCATTACACCGCTGGGAAACGAGGCGTACACATCCTCCTTACCGTCGCGCGCAGTTGGAATCGATGGAACCAGTACGACATAACCGTGCGCTGCGTAGAGCTGGAGATTGTAGATCCCGGGGGCATAGCGGTTTAGCCAGAAATCATCCAATCCGCTCACCTGATACCCGCCATAGACCCAGGTAAGCACAGGATAGCGCCGGCCGGGCCTGTAATCAGGGGGAAGTATCACCGCTGCTTTAAGCGGGGTTCCAACCGTAGAGCTATAGTCGATAATCCGTCGTTCGCCCCACGCTACCGCATCGAGATGACGGTCGAGCGTCAACAGGTCCCGCTGGGCACCACTTTCCAGACGAGTGTCCCGTAGGAATAGACCCGCTGCCGTCTGTTCGCTCCAAATCAAACCGCGATTGTTGAACCCATGAATTTCACTCGGCGCAAGGCGCGCCGTGGCAACGAGACGCCCATTTGTCGCATCGATTTCGTCGAAGATTCCGTTCGTGGTGAGCAAGACCGTAGACGTCCGCTGCGCCGGATCTTCAGGGAACAGGATCGCGGCGTCCTTTCGCAATGCATTGCCGATCGGGATAAGCGAGGCAGATTTAGGGTCTAGTTTGGCAAGGCGACCATCGGCCGCAGCCGTTAACACGCCATCAGTACGCCGACGGAAAGTGGCAGGGCTTGCCGTCAGCGCCGCAGTAACATTTACCGGGGCGCGTTCACGGGTCGCAAGCCACCAATCATCCCGTTTCCCATCTTTTTGGCGTGCGCGAAGAAGTAGGTGTTTTGCGTCGCTCCAAAGCGCGATCGGCCGCCCGGCTTTCTGACCGAGCGACGAGGTCGTTGTCACGAGGCCTTTGCCGATCCCGTCGACGGCTACCGAAGCGGCGTCCAGCACGAACGCCGTACTAGTTCGGTCCGAAACCGCACTGCGCGCGCGGAATGCGGCATGTCGACTATCAGGCGACCAATCGAGCATTTCCAGCGGCAACCTCGCCGCAGAAGGCAGGGCAACCCACCGTACTGGCGCGTTCGATGTGAGATCGACCACGCCTAGCCGCTTTTCGACATGCCAATCGCCATTATTGAATGGTGGGGCGACGCCGTTCGTGAAGGGCAGCTTTCGTACCGGCGCTAAAATTGAAATTCGCCGCAGATCTGGTGCAATCGATACCGTCAGTTCGCCCGAGAAGGGATAGATCGGCACGTCAGCTACTGGAGCCGTAATACCGCTCCGCGCATCTACGATCGTTAGTGTCGCGCGCCACTGCGCCTCATCGCGGGGGACACGCGCCTCCCCGCTGCCAACCGCCGTGACGGTCGGCGTACGCCCGTCTCGTAGGGCCGCACGCGTCCGCACCACCTCATCGAACGGGCGGCCATACTGGTCCAACAGTGCGGAAACCTGACCTGACGGCAACATCAGTGCGACCAATCGATGATCGTCAAGCCAAGCGAAACCGGCATTTTCGTCGTCCGAGCGGCACGTGTGCGCGATAGACCCGCCGTCAGCGCCGCCACGCACGTCGAGCGGGTAAAGGCCCGACCCGTAGCGGCCCTGAGTCATGACAGCAGCTGAAGACAATCGGCGGAGATGTCCGCCAGCGCGGTCCCACACGTAGAGCCTGACGTTGTCGCCACCGCGAGGCTCGACGCCCTCTGGACTGGTCGAAAGCATCGCAAGCATCCGTCCATCAGGCGACCAGGTTGCGCACCAAAAGCCCGCAGCGTTTGCCGCGCCGTTGGACAGATTGCGCCGCTCGCCAGTTCGACGTGAAACCAGCCAGACGTCGGACCGCGAGGGATCGGTTTCGTAGGCATTGCGCCCCGCCGTCTCCCCCGCACGTGCAGGCCGTGGGACTACGGCGGCCACCCACTCCCCATCCGGGGATGGTGTCACTCGGTCGAGCGCAACGGTATCGAGAACGTCGTCGATCGTGAGCGCGCGGCGCGCTGGCGCCATGCCAAGCAGCAGCGTCATGAGAACGCCGCCAAGCACCTTTTCTAATCTCACGTCGATCCTCCTGCGACATTCGGGACTTCGCCGTCGCTGCCGCTGCTTGACCAGAGCCCAAAACGCCGATGTCCTTAGCGTGGCAGGGCACCAGGTGGACGGCAAGATCGGCTTTCAAAAATGAAGGGCGGTGGAGAAGGCGTCGGTGTTATCGTAATCGATCCAAAGTAAAAATGGCGGGGCTGGTAACGATGACTATTAGCGCGATCAGAAGGCCGCCACGTACCGTACGCGTTTACAGCGCGGGAAGCCGCCAAAAGCCGAACCTGACATAGATGATACTATCTTTGCGTTGAGGGGCCCTTTTACGTTACACAATCGAACATGACCCACACGCTGATCGGATATGCCTGCTGCTCCACTGACAAGCAGGACTTAACCGCCCAGCAGGACGCACTTGCGAAGCTCAGCGTCGCGCCCGATCGCATCTTTAGCTCTTGAGGGATAAACGAATACTTATGATGCTTCCTATCCTACTAGCTGCCGCTTCAGTGTCTACACCGCCCTGTGCGACAGGAGCATGGACCACAAAGGCTAGCGGACAGACGATTTTCAAACTGGAAATTGAAAACAACTCGACTGGCACAACAGCAATATGGACCCGGCCCGATCATTTTGAGTTTGATGGCGACACCTTCTCAAACATAGATGGCCACGTGGTTCGACGTGTGGCTAGCGAAGCGCACGTCAATGATGGTGACCTTATCCTCAGCTTTGAGGATCCTGAGCCCAATTCAACGCCTGACATACTCCGCGTTCGTTGCGCGCAGGTAGGACATATTTCCGTTACCTTTATGGGGCCGGACTTCGATCCTTTTGACTTTGAAAAAACGTCGAGTAACGAAGCGCAACTAGGACCATGGGACGCCAAGACAGCCTACACGCGGGAGATCTTACGCAAGACAAACGTAGAAATGACTCACATATTTGATGCTGATCAAGCCGATCGCCAAGCTGAGCATATCAATCGGTCCGTTGTCGGGCCAGCGGACGAAAAACGCAGGCGACGCACGCAAGAACTGCTAGACTCCGGGGCGCTTCAAAGTGGCGAAGACTTTTACCACGCGGCCTTTATATTTCAGCATGGCAGCAAAGCTGATGATTATTTAAAGGCCCACCTATTATCAATGGTAGCTGCAGCTAGAGGGAATGCGGGAGCGATCTGGATATCTGCAGCGACGCTCGACAGATATCTTCGGGCCATTGGCAGACCGCAAGTGCTGGGTACCCAATTCACGGCACCCAAGGGCAGCCCGGCAACTCAAGAGCCTTACGACCGCAACCTTATATCCGATGCCATGCGCAAGGCGCTTCGTGTCCCGCCATTGGCGGAGCAGGAGAAGTATCGACAGGACTACACTATGCACGAAGCTAAGAGCAGGACTCCGTGAGGTCGCGCCGGAGAGAGGTGACTCAGGGAATCTGAACAGCAGGGATAGGTGGATTGCTGATCTGACAGCGGCCATGCTGGCCGCGAGCAGGAGGCAAGATAAGCAAGCGACCGCGACGGAGCCACAGCCCGGCGTTCGAGGCGACGGTAGCGTTAGCTGCCGTGAAGGGGCGAAGGCGCTAGCCGCATCGTCCGATACACGACAGTGCCCACGCTCCTTTGACGCAATTAGGGTCGGCCCCGGCCACGATCGTCACATCTGCTAATGGACGATAGCGACCGAGCCGGCTTTCCTACAAACGAACGGCGAACGGGACAGCTCAGGCCGTCTCACAAGGGAGCAAATTTCGAGAAAGCTGGCGTTCAATGCCGCACCTGATATCGTTCGCTGCATCGTCGCTTGTAGCCAACAGGCGGGTAAGCCGGAGAGTACATGCTGATTCTAATGACTGCTTTGCTCGTGGCTCAACAAGTCACTGTCGAATCCGAGCAAAAGGAAATCGTGGTCGTCGGGCAGCGGTTGTCCCATTGGACAGGTAAGTATGCAATCCGGGGAAGCAAGCTACGCTGCATTACCAAGACCTCAAGCGGCGATCGGGAAATAGACGCTCTTGGTTGCGGAGCGTTTGATGCCTGTGCCGATCAGTTGGCATATCGAATTGCCGCGACCGACGAAAAGACTCTTTCAAAAGAAGTCCGCCTTTCGATGAAGGAAAGCGTCAAGCACGATCTTTCTATCTGCGTTGCCGAAAAGCGGGTAGTTTTAATAGGAGAGCTTGCAAAGAAGCGCCATGGTATCCGTGGATCAAGGCCTAGTTAGCGTCTGGATTAAATATCTTTCCGGCGATGCGGCTTAGTACCGTAATTGGATCACGACCGTTACCATATCCGTACTGAGCCGCCTCCTGCCTGTTGCAGCGCCTTTCGCCTTCGAAGATGCCACATCGGCCAGCAGGTCTTAAAGCATCTGAACCTGTCATTGCTTCACCAACGGATCGACCTCGGTCGCTTACCCGTTCCTCTGGAAGCGGCGATCTATAATTTCCTTTTTTTCTTCCACAGACGACAATTTCGTCACCCGACACGTCATCGTTGCATCGTTCGACAGTGAGGGCCGACATCGCGGCGCTGCGACGGCGCGGTATATTTGCAAGGTCGAAATTTTGAGCATCGGATAGAGCCGGCGCTGTTTGCAGAGCAACAAGTATCCAGAGAACCATGTGCTAAGTAACTTTCAAGAACACCTGTTTACATTAGACTTTGAATTTGCTCGTTCTAATCCAGTGAATTTTATTATTACCTAAGTCGCCTGAATTATTTAATCAGAACCGCCACTTGAAAGTTACTGCTGCGGCAGGTGCCACGGCTATTGGGCTTGAGCCTTGAATAACATGGACCTTTGTTTCCGCATTGAGCGGTCCAGCGAACTCTCCGCGAAGCGGCTTTGGTGCGTATCTGGCCTTATCGGCTTGAGATATCCAGATGTTCATGTTCTTAGGAGCGCAAACGATTACTTCCTCTGACGAGCTGCGTTCCACGCATGTTGCGTCTTTATGGTGAACTTTTTCAAGATCGAAATCAGTCATCTTCGGTGTAATGACAGTCTGACCACTTGATGCTGCAAAAGAGGCAGTCACGACCGCAGCGATCACGTCAATTACCATGAAGCATTCCATACTAGCACGGCCTCACCTCCCAACATGGCGTCAACTTCCGGGTTGATTGAGGGCGGCCATGTCGCATCCATCTTCGGCATCATTCGGGGCAATAACATGGCTGGCTTGCGGAAAAGCATTGGTTTGTCTCCGTTCGCAGTCGCCGCGCCTCCATCCCGTTCCAGTTTCGCTAGAGGCGCAGCGTGATCCTTACTTGCTAGGATCAGGGCCAATGAGGTCCTTAAACTTACCGGCCGGGTCGAGCCCGATCGCGACGAGCAAGGTGTGATCGGGGTAGACGAGGCTGAACTCGTCGTACCCAAACCCATCAGGCCGTCGAAAGCGGATGGCCTGTGGAACGCCGAGCGGCTGTAGGCGGCGATGTGCGTCCACAAACGCTGCGCGGCCTGCATCCAAGATGTCCGGTGGCAGCAACGTGTAATCAGGCTCGGGCGCGGCACGGCCGGCCAGAAGACGGCGCAGCATCGCCTCCCCGCCCTTGAGCGGCACGGTCCGGGGCGTGAAGACTGAGACGGGTGATGCCGCTTCGATCGTAGCGGCAGCGGGCGCTTGACCGAGGCGGCGCAGCGTAGTCGCGAGCGCATCGGCGGCGGGGACCTTGAGATCGGGCTGCACGCCACGTCCTTCCCAATTCGATCCGGTAACGGGGCTTTCGGCACGACCAGCAGGGATAAACGCCGTGACACCGCGCCCGATCGAAACACGCTCCCCAGGGTTCGCGCCGCCACCGGTCACCTCGCCGACCACGGTGCCGAGCTTTAGCGTCTGCATGTCGTAGGCGAGCTCCTCGCCGCCCGAAAAGGTGTTGCCGCTCGTAAGGACATAGGCGGGCACACCGGCGAAGCTGACAGGGGTCGGCTCGCTGAAGAAGGGCTTGCGCGTGAGGTTGGTCGTACCCGCCTTACGCCAGATGATGCTGCTGATCCCGATCCGCTTGCCCGCTGGCACGAGATAGCTGACCAGGTAGCTTACCGACGCCGGATCGCCGCCACCGTTGCTGCGCACGTCGAGGATCAAGGCGCGACTGCCCTTCAACCCCGCCATGGCGCGGTCGAGCGCGGGTTTGAACGCCCAGGGATTGGCGAACCCGTCGATTTGGAGGTAGCCGATCCCGCCGGGCAGCCGATCAGCGCGGACGATCCCGGCCTCGCCGTCTGGCAGCAACGCGACGCTCAGCTCTGGTCGGCTGGTTGTGTCGAACACCATCAGATGCTTGTCGGTCATGACGCCGCGTAGGTCGTCGGTCAGTCGTGTGGTGAACGCGGGCAGGTCCACAATCCGATCGTAGGCGCCTGAGGTTGCGGCGCCGGTGATCGCGGCGGCCCCCTTCTCACCGACAACCGGATATATGTATTTTCTGCGCAACTCGGTCGACAAGTGCGCCACAATCTCACGACGTGCGGCTGCGTCGAGGTTCGAAGCCAGTGCAGGCGTAGCCGTGGCCGTAGCCGTTTGAGCACCGGCAGACGGTGGCACGGATAAAGCTAAAAAAGGGAGGAGCATCATGAGGGCATGGTGACGGCGGGACATCGATTACTCCATGGTCGATTTGAGAGCGGCGAGGCGCATTGGGATCGATGACGCATCAAGCTGGGCGTCGAAGCGATCGAGAACTGAGATCAGAGAAGCGTCGATGTCCGCAAACAGGTCATCAAACAGGGCGTTGAGGTCCGTGTTGAAAGCGCTGAGCGCGGCAGCCTCGTGACGCGCCTTGTCTGTCGGGCTTAAGACCCGTCGTCGGCCATCGGACGGATCAGCGTTGACCTCGACCAAGCCGCGCTCTTGAAATTCCCGTGCCATGCGAACGATAAGAGGGTGAGACAATCGCAGGCGTCGCGAGATTTCTACCACCCCGATCTGTTGGTGCTCAACGATCAGCAACAACATCGAAGCGCCGCGCGGTGGAACGTCGAGGCCTAGCTGGAGAAGAACGCCACTTATCTGATCGACGATACGGTCCGACGAGCGACGCAGCCGATGCGCTAGGAATGCGCTTCCATGTGACTCGATGAAGTCGACCATCGTCAAAGGGTGTTCGGTAACAGGTTACGTGTCAAGTTACGTATGCTGGATCGTGTGGGTCCTCCGCGACTACCTCCTTCCGCTGTCAAATTTCTAATATCGAACGGTGCTTGAGGCGGCCGGAGCTTTCTCGAAAAGGAAGGGCCAGTGGGATAGCTGGCGTCGCTCAGTCGGCCCCGCCCTCATCTAAGGCGCTTTTCCCGAAATCTGTTCCCGAAATCATTTTCCCGAAATAGCTTCGCGGAGATGGAGTTTCGGGAAAGCCTAAGTGGCTGCGACAGGTCCACGTCGGGGCATCCACGTTCGGCAGCCCCGCCCTGCCCGCTCCGCTACAGATTGGGACAACGATCGATTTAGAGCCGATCTTTTTTAGGTATACCCGCAGCGTACTTCTCTAATCTGGTCCGTTTTGTGTCAAGAATTTGCGCATAAGAATCTGGTCAATTTGCCCAGTTGGTCCGGCTTAAGCCTGAACCAAGAAGGACCAAACGGCACCCGTTCAAACGGCACCTCAGCAGGCATTGTTCGCGGCACCAGGGGGGCTCAGCTTGATCGAACCCAAGCTGGATTGTTCAGATTCTGAAAAAGGATCGAATTCTGAGAAGGCGTTGGGCTTCCCGAAACGCGCAGATATCAGGGCTAATTGGCCCGGTCTGTCAGTGGTAAATGTCCGCATCACGGCTTGGCCGGAGTCTCGGAATTGCTGCTGTTTTGAGCCTGAACCACAGTAATTCTTGTAGCCCGATGCGGAATGCAGACGCTCTCTGGGTTCAGCGCTCGCCCAAACCGATAATGCCCGATCGGGCATTGTCCTGCCTCCCAAGATAGTTGACGGTTTATCGAAAAACAATATATATCGTTTTTCGATAAACGGAGGGCTGTGTGCAAGATCGTATTCTTGTCGTCGCAAACGGATTGGTACGGTTTGCGCACTGGCTGAACTGGGTGGTGGCATTCGGTTTTGTGATCGCAATCATCCTTTCGTTCGTGTTCGGCGACGCTTTGTCCGCGCAGATTTCTGCAAAATATCACGGCCGCCATGTAACTGAGACGATCGCCTTGCTGCGGGCCACAGGCATGCTCAGCATTGTCGTCTGCGTCGCGGTCTACCAGCTCTTCAGCCGCCTGTTGTCGATTATGGACACGGTACGCGCGGGCGACCCGTTCATCGTCGCCAACGCAGATCGGCTTCAGCGGATTGGCTGGGCTTTGTTCGCGATCCAGGTGCTTGATCTCGCATTCGGTGCGATCGTGTTCGCGCTTGATCGTCTTGGTATCGATCACGCAACATGGGTTCCCGGCTTTACCGGCTGGATCGGCGTGGTGATGCTCTTCGTGCTTGCCCGTGTGTTCCGCGTCGGTGCGGCGATGCGTGACGATCTGGCAATGACCGTCTGATGCCCGTTGTCGTCACATTCGACGACATGCTGGCGGCTCGGCGGATGACGTTGACCGAGCTATCGCAGGCGGTCGATATCACGATGGCGAACGTATCGATCCTGAAGACTGGCAAAGCGAAGGCGATCCGCTTCTCGACCCTGGAGGCAATCTGCGAGGTGCTCGACTGTCAGCCGGGTGACATCCTGAGTTTCACGCAAATGGGGGAAACGGATTGATCGAACTTGCGGAGAAAGCCGGAACGCGAAGGGGGATCGGCAGCGCGCTACGTGGTGTAGGGCGCGCCGTGCTCGAAACCTATCAGCATGGCGGGCGGACGATCGTGACCGCGCCGCTGATCCTGGGGATCGCTGTGCTGCCGGAATTCATGCAGCATGTCGCAGAGATCCATCTGGGTATGTTCGACTCCGCCGGGCGTTTCCGCGCGCTTGCTAACGATCCACTTCGCTGGGGTTTTGGCTACGTAAAGGTGGCAGGGTTCATGATCGCCATGCTCGCTGTCGCGCGGTTCTGGTCAGTGAGGTCGATCCCTCAAACACTACTGGTCCCGCCAGCAACTCTGCTGCGCGTCGCGGCGGGATTGATCATAGGGTTCGCTATTGCGTGGCCGTTCGCCTGGCTGGGCAAGCAAGGCTTGTCACCCGTGATCAATATACCTCTCCAGATCGTTTCTGCCGTGATTCAGGGGGGCTTTCTGATCTACGTCATTGGCGCGTTAGTGGAGGACGGGTCCGTGACGCCAAAGCGCGCTATGACGTCGCTGCTGCCTGCCGCGATCATGCTCAGCGTGCTGGTCGCTGTGGCATTCGCCCCATCGCAGGCGCTCCACATGGCCAACCACAAGCTGGCTTTGGGACAACCACTACCGATCGTGTGGATGCTCATGCTCTTCGATGCACTGTGGGTCGGACTATTTGCATCGCTGGTTGGCTCTGCAATGTTTGTCGGAGTGAGAACCGGGCTGACCTGGCGGGGGTGGACTGTGCATCCTAGTGATCTGAACCCGTCGGATGTTCATATTCTTGAAGGCGCAAAACGGAGTGCGGTTATATGACGCCGATAGTTCTGTTCTTGATGTGCTGGGCAGCCTTGATCGTGGCCGGGGACACACAGATCGGACGGTCGCTGCACAGTGTGATGGTGCAGCTACCCGCCGTTGCGGCAAACCGCCTTACACGGGGCAACGTCGCGATTGCGATCGCCGTTCTGTTATTGATCGTCTTGCACGTAACTGCCGAAGACGGTGATCGAATCCGCATGGCGGGCCTGGCCGTCCCTGAATTAGCCATTTGGCTTACAACCTTCGAAATCAGCACCGTCATTGAGGCGACTACTGGTTTAGCAGTAGCATGGGGGGCAATACGCCGAGTGAGCGTCTCAGCGGTACTTGCGATCCTTCCTTTTCGCTCTGCTGCACTTACAAAGGGTAAGGCTAGACGGGTTCGCCGCAATCGGCGCCGCAGTTGCGTTTCACCTGCGAACGACGATGAGGATGGAGCAGGACTGGCGCTGGCGGCATGAACTCCACGTTGCGTATCGGCCAACCAGCGTCGCACTTCCCGATTGAGAATCGAGTTTTGGGAATGAAAGTTTTCGGTGGGCACCCCCGCAATCCCGAAGGCCATTGGACTTCGTCGTCTTGATTGGCCGATAGATCGATGACAGCCTACGACTCAATAAATACGGTGGGACATCATATGCGTCTATTACTTATTAGCCTTGCACTCGCTGTTGGGGGCTGTGCGCAGGCACCCGAAAACGAGGTGGAGGCTGACGCAACGGCTAACATGTTAGAGCAAGCCACCTCACAGCCTGCTCCGGCATCCGAACCCGGCGACGCCATCGATGTGCCCAGCGACCCCGGTGTCGGCTACCGGCTTCTCGATGTAAGCCCCGGCAAAAACGGCAACCTGATTGCCATTTCGCGAAGGGTAGGGAAATCAGGTGTCAGCTATGCACGCCGAGAAATCGACTGTGCAGCGATGACTTTCCGCTATCTCGGCGAAGGCGACACCCTCGAACAAGCTAAGGCTGACAGCCCAAACCCGGGCGATATGGGTATGCTGACTGACGGCTCGATCAGTGATGTGATTTCTGAATATGCCTGTCAGAGGGCAAAGTAATCAATATAGCACGGCCGTTTTCATAGACCGATTGGTGATAGTGGCATGCGCGACCCTTCCGATTGAGAACGGCGATTTAGGCGCTGTCCTAAAGGGTCCGGTAATCGAGACAGGCATCCTGTAACGGTCGTGGCTGTTGAAAAATGCCGATCACCGCGCCCTCCCTGTGTCACAAGGGATCGTATATCGGGAAAGCCGCTACCCCCTTAGGGTTTGATCCGGGGGCGTTAGCGGGAACACCGCCGGATCAAAGGCAGCTACGTCCAATAGGTATGCGCGATCCTTCGCATCCGCCCAGCCTTCCGGCCAGTTTCCTAAAATCCAGACGCCTTGATCGAGCCATGCCAGTTCCAGGATCGACGGCCACGCCGTCAGCTCCGCGTTGTTGAAAGCGACATGCCCGGCATAGCCCCGTAGAAAGGTCGCCCACTCGGCAGGCGTCCATAATCGACCGGGAGCGGTGGAGAGATCGCAGTGGAACAGCA
>NZ_JACYUP010000009.1:0-59497 GCF_014841795.1 Sphingomonas sp. CFBP 13733 | reverse complement strand
CCAGTCCCGTTCTCTTCAAAACCCAATCGCCGCCACGATCATGAACACGCAGCACGGGCGCGTAGTCGTAGAGCGACACGGGCTCGCCGGGATGATCAAACGGGAAGGCTGCGACCATATGCATAGAACCACCCACCCGCCTCCAGCCCTCTCTCAAACGATCGTGAAATCCGAAAATCGGCATGCCGATGCGAAAGCGATTGTGCACCCGGTCCGAGTGGCTGAAACGCGTCATAATATCGAGGGGCAAATCTGGCGCGCCAAATTTCGCGTTGCGGACCGACGGCGGTCCATGGCAATCGATAACGCGCGTGAATGCTATTGCATGATCTGGTGAGCGATATGGATTATACGAAAGATTATTACCGTATTCTCGGCGTCACACCAGATTCCGACTCTGCTACCATTCGAGCCGCATACAAAACGCTAATGGTAAAATACGATCCCGATCAAAACAGGTCGGCGGAGGCCCCCGGCATTACTAAGTCGCTTACAGAAGCGATTAACATATTAGACAATGAGATATGTCGCTTAAAATACGACCAGTACCGACTAAAGCGTAGCGAGTACCGGAACAGAAATAGTGGTGGGAACGTAAATAATCTAAGTCCATCATCTACAACAAGGCCCATTGCTAGCTCGTTGAACGCAGGCCCCACTGACAAATCGAGAACCATATTAGGCGTGGGCGGGTTGCTCGTTACTCTGACGATAATGGCTTTAGCCGTGGCTAGTGTGAGTCGCTGACGCAGCAGTTTGTCATAATTAAACGCGGTTCCTTCCCAAGGAAGGCTGAACGACAAGCGCTCGAAATTTCGAACTGACCCGGCTTCTCGAAAACGAACCCTTTTGCAAGAAAGTAACTGATGCTCTCTCCTATTGCAGCAGTTACGCGATCGGCTACGCTTGTCGGTGAAGGCGGCAGCGTCCATCCTTCTGGGAGCTACAGATGAAATTGGCCGTCCTTGCGATCATAACTGCCGTAAGCTCATCAGCAGGAGCCCAAACGCCCTCACCGTCCCAGATCCTTGTCTCAGCAAGCGGCACTGCCAAGACACCTCCGGACATGGTCACGGTTGGATTTACCCTTCGTGGGGAGGGGGTGACGTCAGATGAGGCTAGTTCCAAGCTGCGCGATGGCTCCAAAGCGATGCGGACAGGCGTTGCTGGACTTTTGCAGAAGGCAGGCGAATATCACTCTTCGGCCCTCTCGATTATACAAGTGCGATCGAAAGAATGTGACGCGAGCAGCTATGGACCACAGCGGCTATCGACGGGGTCCTGTGCAATCATTGGCTACATTGCGTCGATGCCTGTCACTATACAAACCTCCCGTGTGGCCGACGCTGGTACCCTAGTTGGTTTAATCAGTCGGCTTGGTGGCTTGGACGCGAACCTGCGGGGCTTCTGGTTACACGACGATACGATTGCACGCCGTCGTGCCATGCAGGCGGCTCTGGTTAGCGCGCAGACGCAAGCGCGGTCGATCGCTGAAGGAGCAGGTAGCAAGCTTGGACCGTTATTGCGGGTGCAGGATGCCAACTATCGCGAAGTAACATTGGAGATGCCAGCCACTGCGCAGTCTGCGGCTGAGTCCGTGCCGCCCCCGCCGCCCCCGCCGCCTGCACCCGAGGAACCTGTCCGCCTCGACCTCGCCCCCGAGCCAATTCAAACGACTGTGCGCCTAATGGCTGCATACGGCATTGATCGTTGACCATCGCGGTACGCATCAAAGTTGTGCATGAAGAAACTCACGGATTCTGCTGTCGCTAGGCTGATGCAAAACTGGTGATTTCTGCATCAGGACAGCCGCCGCGCTACTGCCGATGTCTAATTTTCCGGTAGGCTGAATAGGTTCTCTACAGGCACTTTGAATAGATGGGCCAGCTTGAGCGCCAATGACAAATTAGGCTCAAACCGACCTGTCTCGATTGAATTGATGGTTTGTCTGGAAACGCCAACGAGCGTTGCCAATCCAGCCTGCGTGAAGTTCGATGCAGCCCGGTGTTCCGGGAGACGAGTTAAGACGCCCATTTGCGCGCAGCGGTCCGGCCGAACAAGATTGTGAGTGCTGAGAAAAGGATCAGGGGGGCCGCACCCTGTATGGGCGGGCTAATCCCGGTCATATTTAACAGGCCCCACACTGTGAGGGCAGCGGCAGTCCACGCGCCACTCATGCCGAGTGACCAGTTCTGCACTCGATGAAACAGCTCATCCTGACGGATGCTCATGCGCCACCATAGCAGGCCAGATAAGGCAGCAAAGCCGATCACCCAGACCACAATCCAAGCGACAGGCAGATAGAGAGAAGGAGTTGAAACAGCGGTGCTGTCAAGGGGCATTGGGCTCTGAAACTCAATACCCACTCGGCGCGCCGCATCAGCGGTCCATTTGAAAAGCGGCATAACAGCCGCCACGGCGCTCGCCATACTCCCAGACACAAGGCGTCGGCTGGTTTGATCTAAAGCCGCCCAATTGACCCCGGCCCCACGGTGAGTGAACTCGTACAT
The DNA here is from genome assembly GCF_014841795.1 of Sphingomonas sp. CFBP 13733. Lineage (NCBI taxonomy): Bacteria > Pseudomonadati > Pseudomonadota > Alphaproteobacteria > Sphingomonadales > Sphingomonadaceae > Sphingomonas > Sphingomonas sp. CFBP 13733. The sequence continues at coordinate 56,987 of NZ_JACYUP010000009.1, read as the reverse complement.
CGGCTTCCCCTACGCTTCCGCGCAATGTCAAACATACGCGACATTTAGAGTCAAGTATGTTTGACTCGTAGGGGCGGCTTTCTAGGTCGAGCGGGGGCACCCTTCACAGGCTCACAGTGCTCAATTTGTGCGAGGCCTTTGATGCAAAACTTTTGATTTTTGCATCAAAAATGTCCGGGATGGAGAGGAAAGCGGACATTGCTGGGTGAAAGTAGAATAGGCGTGGGGTACCATGCTGACCTGCACCTACTCATCCCGAAAGGGCGATGCTTTGCACCTCGCCGGTCCCTTAGTTGCGCTCCTGCGCCCGCCTGAATGCTGATCGAGCTCGCCCTCACGCTCGCCGCCCAGGTGTCTTCATCTCTTCCAGTGCCGGTGAACGAGTTTCCCGCGACCAAGACGGACCAGGCGCTCACAAATTCAATCTCGTGCAAGCCGAACGGCAACTTTTCGGTCAATCTGCGATGGCGCTTCCGACAGGGCCTGGTGAATGCCTTGGTCAAGCGCAACGGCGTAGCATTGCCGCACAAGGAGAACAGCAAGCTTGTCGCTGCTCTAACCAGGGCGACCGACCTGCTCTATGTTCAAATGGGATGTTCCGGCTCACTCGATGCGCAGATTAACGTCGTATATGTGGGGCAAGAGAGTGGTCATCCTTGGGCGATGATGTTGCCGGTAACCGTCCGCTCAAACACCCTCGAACTGCTCCCAACCGTTCAGGTGCCGTTGCTTCCGTAACGGAGTAAATGCGCAATGTCGGATGTTGGGCGTTCCTGTCATTGCAAAAGGGACCCCTTTTGCGACCGGCCCGTGTCAGCTTAGATTCTTGAAATAGGATGCTATTTCGAGAATTCATCTGCCCGCTTGCTGCATCGCATATGTGCATCACGAAAGTGCCCAGATTGCCGCGATGGGCCGCCCGATGCAGAACCTGTGAGTTTGCATCAGCACAGCAGCCGCGCAGCCTACCCCGTAGGCTGCAACCGCCCACCCGGCTCGCTCACCCCGTGCGCTTGTCCCTCGCTATCATCTGGCACAACCGGTGCGCCGGTCCGCCAATGGCCGTGTCGATAATACCAGACGGCCATGACCACTGTCGCAAACGATCCAAGAGGGAAGCTCCACCACAAGGCATCCGCTCCAAGCCAGAGCTCGCCCAGCAACGCGAAGCCGATCCGCACTGGATACAGCGCGACGATCAGTATGATTAGCGGCGCGATCACCGCCCCGTTCGCACGAACGGTTGAGAACAGGACCATCGTCGCGGCGAACACGATGAAGTTCCAGTTCGTGATCAGTAGGATATGCTGCGCGATCGGCAAGGCAGGGCTCGCTCCGCTGACGAACAACGTCAGCACCGGGCGATCGAACAGGATCAGAGCGCCGACGATCACGCTAGTCAACGTCATGTTCAATATCAGGCCGTACTTCGTAATGTCGCCGACCCGGTCCCAACGACCCGCGCCTATGTTCTGAGCCGCCATCGAACTGACGGCTGCCCCGATCGCCAGCCCGGGCATTTGGATATATGTCCAGAGCTGTTGCGAGACTGCGAACGCCGCCGCGGTATCGACCCCTAAACGATTGACCAGTCCGATCATCGCAAGGCCCGCAGTGGACATAGCAAGCATCTGCGCCCCTATCGGGAAACCCTTGCGCACGATCGCACGCGTCATCGCGCGCTTTGGAATTAGATAGCGGAGTTCGTGTCCGCGCAGTCTGAGCGGCAGGTCCTGTCTGTAGGTATAGGCGATCAGCCCAAGCAGCGACACGTGGCTGGCGACCAGGGTCGCGGCCGCTGAACCGGCGATCCCCATTTGCGGAAATGGTCCAATACCAGCTATTAGCAAGGGGTTGAGGCCGCCATCTAGAATCGCGCTGAGTATCATGAACCAGAGCGGCGTCATTGAATCGCCTGTGCCACGGAGCCCCATCATCACCAGGAGCATCATCATAGATGCGGGCAGCCCGAGAAAGATCACGCGCAAATACGCGAGTGCGAGCGGCATAGCGCCTCTCGGGGTGGCAAGAAGATCCAGGATCTCAGGAGCGAACACCCAGCCAAAGGCCGCAACGATCGTTGCACAGCTGACGACCAGGCCTACGGCCGCTCCGAACGCCTGGCGTGCGCCCTCAATATCATTCTGCCCCAAACGCTGGCCGATGAGGATCGTCGCCGCCATGCCGAAGCCGAAGACTGCGCCGAACGTCAAGAACAGTATGATGTTGGCGTTCGAAGTAGCAGCCAGAGCGCCTTCTCCGAGATAGCGGCCGACCCAGATCGCATTGATCGATCCGTTTAGCGCCTGGAGGATGTTTGAACCTAGAGTTGGGAGCGCGAACATTATCAGCGTGGCGCCGATATGCCCGGTGGTCAGATCACGCTGGCCGTGCTTGCTGCGAACGTTGCCGCTGTTTCTTCGGCCTTCGACCTCCCTTAGAGAACTTTCCACCGAAGGCGGCTCACGAAGAGTTCTCATTGCCAACAGCCCTCGCGGCCTATCGTTTCGAGCGATGAGGGCGACAAGTATGGTTGGGCCTCGACCGCCAATGGACACGAGAGGCAGAACCGTCCCGCCGCCGTCGCCGGTTCCAGGAACATCGCAGGGAACCGCATCTCGGTCTGCGATCGGCGACCGTCAAGAACGGCTCGATGACAATCGTGGCACCGCATCAGACGAACGAACCTGTGCTCTTCCACAGCATGTAAGCGGCGACCACGAAGATCAGCGCTGCGAAGATCGTGGTGAGCTTGCTGCCCGTGGACAGACGCTCGGCAATTCGCGTGCCCGTCAATCCACCGGCAACCCCACCAACGATGAAGGCGAAAGCGAGCGGCCAATCCACCAGTCCGGAAAAAGCGTAGTTGACCGCCGTCGTCAGTCCGAATGCGGTGACGGCGATCAACGACGTGCCTACGGCGTTCAAGACCGGCATTCCCGTCGATCCGATGAGACCGGGAACGATCAGGAAACCGCCTCCGATGCCGAAGAATCCAGAGAACAGCCCGGTCCCGAAGCCGTAGCTAAGAACCTTCGGAGCCTTTTGACGGTCGCACCCGGCTCCAGCGATACCCTCGTCGGCTCGACCCCGAAGCATGAGTGCCCCGACGACGACCATCACGAGTGCGAATAGAAAAAGAAGCTTGCCCCCGTCTACGGCCTTGCCTGCGGTGGATCCCAGCATGGCCCCGACAACCCCAACGGCTGCGTACATGCCGCCGCATCGCCAGTCGACGGTGCACGCCCTGATATGACTGACCAGACTGGTCGCTGCATTGGCGGCCACCGCGAACGCGCTTGTGCCAATGGCCAAATGAGCATCGGGAACGCGTACCAGATGGACCATGAGCGGTAGCGCGAGGATCGAGCCACCGCCGCCTGCAAGCCCTAGCATAAATCCCACTAGGCTACCGGACAGGGTGCCCAGCAGATACTGGATCGGCTCAAGCGTCATGCCGCTTTGTCGAGCTTCACGCGGCTGATGCGTCCATGGAGCATCGCTTCGGAGGAGCAGGACATCACAGCGTATTCAGGGGTATCTTGAGGTAGCGGATGCCGTTGGCTTCCGGCTTTGGTAGATGGCCGCCGCACATGTTCACTTGAACCGAGGGCAGGATGAGCTTGGGCATCGACAATGTAGCGTCACGACTGGTCCGCATTGCGACGAAGTCGTCCTCACCCACCCCTTCGTGGACATGGACGTTGCCGATCCGTTGGGCGCCAATGGTTGTTTCCCAGACGTATTCGTCACGGCCTACTGCCTTGTAATCGTGGCAGAGGAACAGGCGCGTTTCGTCCGGCAGTTGCATAAGCCGGCGGATGGAGCGGTAAAGTTGCCGTGCGTCACCGCCGGGAAAGTCGGTTCGCGCAGTACCGTAGTCAGGCATGAAGAGCGTATCGCCGGTAAAGACCACGTCACCGATCACGTAAGCGATGTCTGCGGGCGTATGGCCCGGCACGTGGAGCGCCGTAGCCTCAATATCGCCGATGGCGAACCGGTCGCCGTCCTTGAACAATCGATCAAAATCAGAACCGTCGCGCTTGAAATCAGTGTCGGCGTCAAAGATCCTGCCGAAGACCTTCTGAACACAAACTATCTCTCGACCGATCGCCAACCGACCACCGACAGACTGTTGCAGATAGGGAGCTGCAGAGAGGTGATCCGCGTGAGCGTGGGTTTCGAGCAGCCAGTCGACTGTCAGTCCCTCATTCATCACATATTCGATCACCGCATCCGCCGATGCCGTTTTGGTGCAGCCCGCGGCGGCGTCGTAATCGAGGACGCTATCGACGATGGCGGCCTTCTTCGTGAGCGGATCCCAGACGACATGGGTCGCGGTGTTCGTCAACTCGTCGAAGAAGGACCGCACCACTGGCGATCCCGTCTTTCTCGCCTTCTCGATCTGTGCGGTAGTTTCGTTCAGTATCGGATCCATGAGTATAAGACTCCAAGTTCACCGCGGCTGAACACGAGCGGCTCCTAGTTAGCGTATCAAGATCAGGTGCTTCGAACGCACGCCTCGCCTCAAAATCAGAAAGACCTCTAGACGCGGGTCGCTGGGCAAATCAGTGGCAAGCCGAGAGTAAGTGCAAGCAGCGGCGTTGGGTAAGTTGGAGAGCGTGCACTCGGTCGAGCTGCGAAGCTGGCATGCCACACGGCCAGAGCGGCATAGTGTTCGGGGACCGGCACCCCGTAGAACTCCTCTGCGAACTGCAACGTTGCCATCGTAATGCAGTCGGCAATGGTAACCTGCGGACCCGCCAGGAATGGCCCTCCTGCCCTTTTTATCATTGTGTCAAGCAGTCTCAGCTGTCCGTGATAGGCATTGGCGGCAAAGCCGGCAGCTTCCAGGCTCTGTTCTTCGCGCTCTGCGAAGATCGGGCTTGCCTTGTGACACCAGATACCGAGTTGATTGGTTGCCTCGTCGATCACGGCCACCAACTCTCGTGTCCGGGCTCGGTCTTCAGGGGTGGCGCCCAGCATGTCGGGCGAGGGAAATAGCTCTTCAAGATATTCTAGGATCGCGACCGACGACCCGATCACCGTACCATCTTCCGTTTCCAAGGCTGGTACGGTGCACTGGGGGCTAAGGTGCGCCATCTTCGACGCGGTTGCGGGATCAAGTGCATCGAGGGCGATCCGCTCGATATCGTTGATGCCCTTCTCTGCTATGTAGATGCCCACGCGCCGGGGGTAGAGCGCCCAATCGAGTTCGTAGAGCTTCATGAAAAATCCTTCTTGATCAGGCCGCAAGCGGCTCGAATACCAGCGCCTGATGCAGGGACACGCCTGCGGTGACGCCATCGGCAGCTGCCCATGTCGCGTTGTGCGGCACGCGAGCGGCGTCGCCCGCTGCATAGACACCGGGCACACTGGTCAGTTTTGCGGCATCAGTGCGAATGACGGGGCCGAGCGGGCCGTCGTCCAAATCGCAACCGAGCTGCTCGGCGATAGGGCTGTTGAGCGTTGTGCGTGGAGCAAGGTAAAGGGCGTCAATTGCGACCTCGCGACCGTCATCGAGCAGCAGCGAGGACAAATGGTCCTCCCACCCTTGCAGCCTCGCGATCTGCGCCGGCTCGATCAATACGCCGCGCCGTGCGAGCTTTGCCTGCGTCTCGATGTCCGGCAGGTCGCCACCATTGAGGTACAGCGTCGTGGGGCCCCAGTCGGCGATAAGCAGCGCTTGATGTGCCGACATCGGCATGGTCTGAAGGACGCCAAGACGCTGACCAGCGTACTCGAAACCATGGCAGTATGGGCAGTGCAGCGCACTCTTGCCCCAGCGTTCTGTCAGCCCGGATATTTCCGGCAGCACGTCGGATATGCCGAACGCCAGGACCAGCTTGGCGGCCGTGATGGTGACACCGTGAGCAAGTTCTACTTCGAAACCGCCGGGAATGGCGGACGCGCCAACTGCTGCTCCCGACATCGTGAGCACGGTGGGATAGCGTTGCAGTTGCGCACTCGCTTCAGCGATCATCGCCAGGGGCTCGCCGCCATCCTGTCCGAAGAAGCCGTGCGAGGCATCGGAAAACCGGTTGCGTGGGAGTCCGGCGTCGATGACGCAAACAGAACGGCGTGCGCGGGCAATATGAATGGCGGCGGATAGCCCGGCAAAGCTGCCGCCGATGACTATGGCATCATGCTGCATGAACAGTCTCCAGATCGATGGATTTGCCGCTCGCGACCATGCGAGCGTGAAAGTCGGCGCTCAACTCCGCCAGCGTCACTGCGCCGAAACGATCGAGCAGCAGCGTCTCTGCGTCTTGAAAGGCGCTGTCCAGCGCAGCATTGACCGCCTGCTCGACAAGACAGCCCGGCGCTTCCGCACGGTTGCCCATGGCAAAAAGTCCGGGCGAGCCGAGAGCGACATAGACGTCTCGCAACGTGATCGACGCAAGATCACCAGCAATGGTCCATCCGCCACCATGCCCCTTCTCCGACCGGACGAAGCCAGCGTCCCGCAGTCCGGCCATAATCCGGCGGACGACCACAGGGTTGGTCTGCATCGCTTTGGCCATCGTGTCCGATGTCACGGGGGCATCAACTTCAGCCATGTGGAGAAGGACGTGAAGCACGCCCGACAATTTGGTGTCTCGTCTCATGCAACATCATATATTGCGTGACTGCAGTCACGTCAACCGATGCAGTCGCTAGGCTGAAGGCGCTGGATGCGAGGTTCGCGAAAGGCGACAGTCCGATGAGGACCATCGCGGGGCTTCACTGTTGCCCACTCTACCATTGAGCGGCTGTTGCTCGAGCTGTGCCTTGCCGAAGCTAGCCTTGGGGAGTCGGGCCGTTGGCCGTGTGACGGCCTTCCGCAAGGCCGCTTGCATTTCAGGCCGACGGTTGTGGGGACCGAGATGTTTTGACGGGCATGCACGGCTCTGGCTAACAAAGGGCCACGCTGTGGATACGGTAGACAGAAATGCGGTAAGGCGCAGCCTGACAGGCAGCTAAAACTCGCCGGAAGCTCGACGGAATACCACGCTCCTGGGTTTCAGAGGTTCATTCTCAGGATGATGTAGGCCGAACGCGGCTGAGTCGGGTTCACGACGGGCGCCAGATACTGAAACGTATCAAATGCCCTCTCATCCAGGATATTGGCGAACGAGGCAGTGAGGGTGAACGGATCGAAATTGTAGGAGGCCTGGGCATCAACTGTTGCATACCCGGGCACTCGGCCCCGATTTGGCAGAAAATTCTCGCGTGAGGTTCGCCCAGTGACGCCTGCTCCGAGCGACAGGCCCTTAGCCGCGCCGGACCGAAACCTGTAATGGGTGGCGACGCGGCCACTATGTTTCGGTACGCGCGGTAGATCGGATCCGACCGCGATGGTCGTGTCTTGGGAGACGATCGCGTCTGTGTATGCATAGTTGGCGAGAAGGGATAGCGAGCGCAGCGGCTCCCAGGTGACGTCGACCTCGAAGCCACGTGCGCGCTGCTTGCCGGTCTGAACCGACACACCTGGCTGCCCAGCAACGGCAACCGCCACGTTGCGGCGTTCGAGCTGATACACCGCAACGCTTCCCCACAAGTGGGCATCGTTCAGCGCGAACTTCACTCCCGCTTCGTACGATTCAGAGGTCTCGGGCTTTATCTCCTGGCCGGGCAGGGCGTTGAAGGTGACCGCGCCACGGAAGCCCGTTGCATAGCCGGCGAACAACGCAACACCCTTGGCAAAGTCCAATGTCGCTCCAACCCGGGGGATCAGGCGGTTGTAGGTTTCCTTGAAATTGAGGACCCCGGTATTACGCACCCGTTTGATCTTCGTACTGGTATAGCGCAGCGAGCCGGATAGGTGCAGCGGACCAGACGTAGCCTGATCCTGCACATAGACGGCCACCGTATTGAACTTGTCGTCCGCGAAGTTGCCATCGGTCGGAATGGCGCCGTAGGACAGGTTGTATTTTGGATCGGCAAGATCGATCCTGCCAATCGACGTAGACACGAAGTTTAGCTTATTCAACGAATTTGTTCGATCGTAGTTTGCGCCTACCAGTATATTGTGCTCACCACCGATCATATTCGTGTTCACTAGTAGGTTTGCGTCAGCCGTAAATTCGTTGCCGCTCTGTGGCTGGTAAAGCTTGAATATTGGATAGGACGTCGGTTCAATGTCCGCAGGTCTGCCTTCGGCGCCGAAATCGACGTAAGTGAATGTTCCATACCGATTTGCGATGTTTTCATAATAGCGGGCTGTCACGGTCAGACCTACGTCCTTCGAGAACCTGTGCTGCAACTCAGCGGTAAGGAGCTTATTGCTGATCGTCGTCTTGGGTTGTCCGCTGGTTGCGCCGGGAAAGGCGTCGCGCCGGATCGTTCCGGCGAGCGCTGCATCCTGCGGCAGTCCGGTGAATTCGAGCGCTTCTCGTCGATCGTATTTGCCCATGATGGTCAGTCGCGTCGGCGACCCCAGACCGAACGCGATGCTCGGCTGTATCGACAGACGTTCGGTGTGAAAATAATCGGTCCAACTGTCAGCGGTCTGCAACTCACCAGTCACGCGTAGCGCGATCCCGTCGGTGATTGGTACGTTCACATCCGCATAGGGGTTGATGGTCGACCACCTGCCGGTGCGAAAGGCGACATAGGCCTCTGCCCGTTCCGCCGGCCTGACTGAGACGATGTTAATCAGCCCGCCCAGCGGCGCGCCCGCGCCGCCCCCATATACGGTCGACGTAGGCCCCTTCACGACTTCGATCCGATCGACGCCAACCAAGCTCGTTGGATCAACCAGAGCATTGGTGGCGTAGGCGGGCAGTCCATCCAAGAATATCTCGGATCGGAAACCACGGATGAGAGACTGCGAGGTGTGCGCTTCCTCTGGTTTGCTCGCGACAACACCCGAAACGTTGACAAGCGCATCCGCCAGCGAGCGCCGATCCTGATCTCTAATCAGCGAACTGTTGATCACCTGGATCGATTGAGGAACTTTGAGCAGTGGTGTGCTGGTGCGTGTGGCCGAGCTTCCTTCCTGGACGACATAGCCATCGCGTTTGCCCAACACGACGATTTCGCCCGCCCAGCTACCTTCCCGCTCCCCGTTGCCGGACTCCTGCGCATCGACGCCGTTAGCCAGAAACGTGCCGGCCAAAGCGGTGCCGATGACAAGACGTGTGCGGTTCGCCCAGCTCTTGGCGCCCGTAGTTGGCTCATGGGCGTACGACATATCTTCTTTCTCGATGGGAAGGCACCTCACGACGCTCAGCCAGTCCGCCTTCGTGCTTCGAGGCCTTTGCAGCTTGCTGATCCCCGCGGACAGAGCCTCGATCTCTCAACAGCCTATTCATCAGTTCATCGCCGATAAGCTCGGTGTCCGGCCAAGGGTAATGCGGACACTAAGCTGCTTCGCGCCGAGCGCCGCCTTGGCACGACATCGCTCCCTTCCTGTGGACCGTTCATCGCTTGGCAGCGGCCTCGCGTACGCCAGCAACGAAGTCGGCGAGCATGTCATTTGCACGAGCCAGCACCGGCGCAGGCGCATGATCGGGCGTACCGCTGTCGAGGGGAGGCTGCGGCGCGTATTCACCGAACAACTGCACCATCTGGGCGAATTCAAGGGGCCGCAACGTCTTCAATATGGACAAGCCCAGATCGAGCCCGGCAGATACACCCGCACCGGTGATGCGGTTGCGATCGAATACGACGCGCTCGTCGACCTCGATCGCACCAAACTCCTTGAGCAACGGCCGCCCGATCCAGTGGGAAGTCGCCCTATAGCCACGCAAGAGGCCTGCCTTGCCCAGCAGCAGCGAACCCGTGCACACGCTCGTCACCCACTTGGCGCGCTCGCCGCGGTCCTTGATGAACGCGATCGTGGCCGGATCGCGCATCGCCTTCAGAGTGCCTTTCGTCCCACCACCTACCAGCAGGATGTCGAGATCCTTCGGGCATGTCTCGAACGTTGCAGTCGGCATCAGCGTCAGATTGGCATCCGAGCTGATCGGACGAATCCTGTCGGCGATGAAATGCACCGTTGCCCCGGCCAGGCGACCCAGGAAGTAGTGCGGGCCCACCACGTCGAGCGCAGTGACATCGTCATAGATCAAAATACCGATCTGTTCGGCACCCTTCCAACTTGCCGGCACCTTGTCCATGTAGCTTTCCGTCGGTGCGGGGGCGCTAGGCTCCGCGGCTTGTGCGCCCGCAGCGCCTCCGGCCATGAGCGGCCCAAGCAAAGTTAGCAATGTCGCCGTGCGGCGATCGATGTGATCCATCGTTCTTCTCCAAACATTCCATGATTCTCAAGATCTTTCACCGGGGCGCGATCACTTCATCAAACTGAAGGCACGAAAGCTCGACGCATCGTTCGGGTCACCCGAGCCTTTGTATTTGGCGTACAGCGGGTAGGGGTAGACCGGGCGCGTAAACTTGGGCGCGCTGTCGGTCGCGGGCGCCGGCGAAAGATGCTTTTCGGTATAATGCGCTGCGATCATACTATCAGGCGCAGAACCCTCTACGACCCACTTGTCGAGGTACTCCAGATAATCGATGGCGTTCGCCCCAGGACCGCCGCCGCAATGATCCGTGTCGGGCACCATGAACAGCCGCATGAACTCTTGGGTCGCGATGGGGCCACCCATCGCGCGCTGTATGGACTCGTAGAGCTCAACGGAGGCGTTTGCAGAAAGTCCAGAATCCGCCCAGCCATGATGAAGGATCAGTTTGCCGCCAGCGCGCTTGAACTTGCTGAAATCGGGGTTGGTCGCATCCATCAGACCCTGGATCTCACCTAGGCGCTGATAGTCCGCCTCACGGTCGAACTTTTCGAAGGTCCATTCCGGCCCCGGGTTTGGCTGCAGCGCCATATACTTGAAGAAGTCTTCGTAGAATGGCCGCGCATCGCGGGCCACGAGCGGCACGGCGTTCTCCACCCCGACCGGATAGGCGGCCTGTCCCAACCGTTCGCCCGACACTGAGCGATCCGTCTTGTACAGTGCGGTGGCCGCGTCGGCTTGTGCCTTGGTCAGGCATTGCGACGTGGTGCCGGATTTGCACAGAAGCACTTGAGGATCGAAACGGCAAAGTCTGGGATCCCCGATCAGGCCATCCTTCACGCCGTCGTTAATGTCACATTTGACGCGGACGGCCTTGAAGAGCAGCTGTTTCGCGCCCGCGTCGAATAGCGGGATACCCCTCGCGTCGCGAAAGATGCGCTCGCGGTATGCGAAGTCGAAGGAGATGTCCGAATAGCTGATCGCGGGAGCCCCTGCGATCACGCCGTCGAAATCCCACGGAAAACGCTGTGCTTCGATCAGCCCCTGACGCCCACCGGCAGAACACCCCCGAAAATAGGATCGGTCTGATTTCCTGCCATAGTATGCATGCAAAATAGCCTTTCCCGCTAGGGCAGTCACATGAGTTGCACGGTAAGCAAAGTCCATGACTGCCTGCGGGTTGTTATAGGCCCAGGCCACGCCGCCGCCCTGATTTCCCTTGTGGCCCATGTCGGTCGTCACACAGGCATAGCCTTTGCCGAGCGGCGCCACGCAATCGCGCATGAACACGAACGTGCCGCAGAAACCACCGCAGCCGACCTGGAGAAACTTGCCATTCCAGTTCTGTGTCGGGAGCCACATCAGGATGCCGACTTGGGGCGCGACGTAGCCTTCCACCTCACAGTGCGCAGGCTTGGAGTCCGACGCCTCGACGAACGTGGTAGAGGTCAGCGTCGTCGGTGCGTCGGGCACCGCGGCAAAGCTCTTCTTCCCTAGCGCCTCACATCTCGCGGCGCCGGGCCTACGCGGCGAATCGCTTCCCTGCGCGGCAACCGGCGGCGAGAACAGGAGTAGGACTGCGACGATCGATATGGCCAACTGCGAAATGTGCCAACTCCTTGAAACTAGATAGTTCATCCGTTCATCCTTCTTGACGAGCCTCACGAGGTCGACCGGCACGTGCGGATCCCGCTTCAACATTGGGAAGGTCATGATATTGCACCGCATTGTGCTGCTTCGTCGGGTGGACAGGGCGGTTGGCGTCGTTGAAACGCCGTCATCGTCAATGGCTCCTGCCAGAGAGAGATCACACGTCGATGCGGGACCCCTGCCATCGACGCGCACACGAGACAGGTCCGTTCCGGCAGTCATCAGAACGACATCGAAATCGAGGCTCTGCCGGTTCGCGGTGCGCCAAGCGAAAGATCACGGGCGGCCGAGGCCCAATAGGCTTTGTCGAATGCGTTCTCGACGTTCAACCGTAAGGTCATCAGCTTCCCGCCGACGTCAGTCGCATACCGCGCTCCCAGGTCGAGGCGGGTCCATGCGGGAATTCGTTGTAGGTTTGCGGCGTCGACATACTGACGCCCTGTGTGAAGCGCGAGCGCTCTGAGGGTCAGCCCTTTCAAAGACATGACGTCAGCCTCGACTCCGAGATTGACCTGAATGTCCGAAACGCCTGTCGCCGCCTTCCCTTGGTTGATGCCTCCGGCCGTCCGAACTTGCTCCCCGTGGAAGAGGGACAGACCGCCAAGCAATCGAAACCCTACCACCGGGGCTCCCTCGAAATTCAGGTCGATGCCGCAAACCCCCTGTTCACCGTCAATGCCATAGAGGAGCGTCGAAGGGTCGGTGAGGGTCTTTGGCTGCGTGGTGTCGAATAGGCTGACACCAGCTTGGAAGTTGCCGAAGTCGACGCGACCACCGATTTCTCGTTGCCTCGTTCGAAGCGGCGCGAATACGTCTGCTGGGTTCAGCGCGCCCCCAGGTGCGGTCGGTTGCAACAGTCCCTCGATGTAATTCGCGTAGAACGACAGCTTCTCCGCCGGCTTGACGATTAGCCCGAACCCAGGCGTAAAAACGGTTCTATCGTAGTGCGAGATCGGCACTCCAGCAATCGAGAAGCCAATAGTCTTGATCTGTTGTATGCGCCCAGCCAGAAGCACTTGAAAACGACCATCGGAAACTGACAACGTATCCGAAAAGGCGACGCTGGCGCGGTGGGATTCGCTGCTCTTCAGGGGGCGGCTGGTGAGGTTTATCGAATTAGGTAACGACACAAGAACGGGTTTGTAGATATTGGAAGACTTGCCAGGCAACTGTTGAGTAAAATTCGCCTGATCCTGCCGTAGAAAGGAGGCGGATAGGACTACCGAGTGAGAGACTCGATCCTTTGTCACTTCGCCTCGAACTCCTACTTCACCGGAAGTGGTGTCGAATGTCCGTGGAGCGTAGCTGTAGCGCTGGCTCAGGGTGCCCGCCACGTCGATTAGGGAATAGGACGGGACTAATTGATCTAGATCGGTGTATCGATGTCCGATAGCGGCATGCATAGTCCATGATGGACTCAGGTTGAATTCGCCACGCAAGACGCCATAGCTGTCGTGCACGTCCATGAATGCCCAGGACTGCTGGTAGTTTCTACCGGCTTTTGGCGGACGAGGAATGGCGAACCCGGGCCCAGCCGCCAAACTGGTCAGCGGCGCCTTCGCCGAACGGGTATTTAGTCCGGCATCTAGCGTGATCTTGACGCGGTCACTGAGATAGTCGGCTCCTACCGATACGAATCCCTGATTGGCGGACTGTCGATCAAGCGCCATGCCGCCGCTCCGACGGAAAGCGTTCAGCCTGATGCCGAACTTGCCGCCGCCTCCAAAACGCCTTCCAATATCGATGGCCCCATTGATCTGAGACTTCGTTGTGTAGGCGAAAGTCACCGACGTAATCGGCTGGTCCGATGCTCGCTTCGGGATGACGCTTATCGCGCCTCCTACTGTACCGTGCAACGAAACGCCGCCTAGCATTGCGCTAGGCCCCTTCAGGATTTCCACACGCTCCAAGCCTTCTAGGGGGGCCCCCTGCACCGGAACCAAGCCGTAAAGTCCTTGAAACATAACGTCCGAAGCGTTTACGAGGAATCCACGAACAGAATACTCCTCCTGGAAGTATCCCGCGTCGGTCGACCAATTGCTGCGTACGGCCGAGTCATTATCAGCGATATCGCCAATAGTTCGCGCGCCCTGATCTTCGATTAGTTTGCTCGTGTATCCCTGGACATTGAACGGCGTGTCCATAATATCACGATCGCCGAGTACCCCTAGCTGCACGCGACGTGCGATTTGCCCACCCGGATAGGAGTCGGGCAGCCGTTCACCGGTTACAACGATGTCTGTGACTTGATCTTCCGAAGCACGCTTCTGCGAACTGTCGTGTGCCGCTGTCGCCGATTCGAGCGAAAGAGCACTGACGGATGCACCGAGCGCTAGCCAACGGCGCCCGACCATAACCTTGACCATGTCCCTCTTCCGTAACTCTTCAGATTACGAGAGTCCTAGCAGGCATGGTATAACGTCGCAAGACCTTGCCCTTCATCACCAAATTCACGTCTCTAAAAGGAACTGCCAGCGAGATAGCTGACGTCTTTTGGTCGGTCCCGCGCCTCAAGTACCGAGCTTTTCTCAAAATCCGTTCTCAAAACCACTTTCTCCAAATTGCGCCGTCGAGATGGCATTATGAGAAGGCAGGGCGGCTCCGATGGGGCGACCTCAATGAACCATGAGTAAGGCACCATCGATCCTGGCCGAAGCCCCTCCCCTTCCCACGCCCTTCCTCTTCCAAGTCGTGCGAATGATTGAGATGCAGCCGGTACGTTTTAGCTATGCTCTAAGTGCACCAGCTCCAGGATGGTCTGTTTTACGTGAGAGAACGACGTTTAGATTTCTGGTCGATTTGCTCGCCTGGTCCGGCTGAGGTCTTAATCAACGAGGACCATACGGAACCCAATCAAACGGCACCGATGAGCCTCCGTGCGGGGTAACGAGGAACGTTTCTGTCTCTGCCTCGAGAACGTCCGGCGAGGCGGTGTCGCGGCGAGAAAGATCTCCGTGCTGAACCCGGATCTCAACGGCTACGATGGGGGGACTTTCCAGCCAGTCAGCTACTAGGAACTTCGAAGCGGATAGCTGCCGCTCCATGATACCTATAGCTGTCCTGAAAACGATGGTAATTTGGGACTGAGCTTATTTACTCAAACTTGTCTAAAAAGACGAGAGAGACCTAAAATACCGATGAAAGGTGGCTCATCCGCCAAGCATTCCGGTAATTTTAGCCCCTAGCGCGTCCAGGGCGAAGGGCTTGGTTATCATGTTCATGTTGGTGCCGAGGAAACCGGCCCGAATGGCGGCATTCTCGGCATAGCCGGTCACAAAGAGTACCGGCAGCTCGGGCCGGTGAGTACGCGCGATCTCGGCTAGCTGCCGACCGTTCATGCCCGGCAGACCAACATCTGACACCAGGAGATCGATCGTTCGGTCTGACGCCAGCACAGGGATCGCCTCGTTGGCGTCTTTTGCCAGGATCGTGCGGTAGGCCAGCTCGCTCAGAACCTCATGGATGAGGACACGGACCGAATCGTCGTCCTCGACCAGCAGAACCGTCTGGCCGTCGCCCTCCTGAAGCTGCGGGGCAACAAATGAATCGCTGCCTTCTGGCGCTTCGCCGGCCGGCAAGTAGAGCTTGACGGAGGTTCCCTCACCGGGGCGGCTGTGGATGCGAACCTGCCCGCCCGATTGCCGGGCAAAACCATAGACCATCGAAAGGCCGAGACCGGTCCCCTGGCCGATCGGCTTGGTGGTGAAGAACGGATCGAACACTTTGGCAACGAGGTCAGGTGACATGCCCACGCCGGTGTCGGAGACGGCAACCATGACGTATCGCCCGGCCGCAATGTCAGGCTTGGCGGTTGCATAGGCCTCATCGAGCTCGACGAGCGATGTTTCAATCGTGAGCTGTCCGCCATCGGGCATTGCGTCGCGCGCGTTGATGACGAGGTTCAGGATCGCGTTCTCGAGCTGGTTGGCGTCGGTGACGGCAAAACCGACCTGCTCGTTGGAAACGATGGCGAGAGCGATGTTTTCGCGGATCGTTCGGCGAAGCAGATCCTCCAGCGACTGCGTGAGTGCATTCACATCGACCGGACGGGTATCGAGCGACTGCCGGCGTGAGAAGGCGAGCAGTCGCTGGGTCAGCGCTGCGGCACGCTGTGCCGACGCCGACGCCGCATCCATGAACCGGTCGAGGTCGTCAAGCCGACCGGATGCGATCCGGCGTTTGATGATGTCGAGACCGCCGATGACACCGGTCAACATGTTGTTGAAGTCGTGAGCGATCCCACCGGTGAGCTGTCCCACCGCCTCCATCTTCTGGCTCTGTCGCAGCGCATCCTCGGCCCGCGCGCGCGTTGCCATTTCCGCTTCAAGTTCGGCGGTGCGTTCGGCGACCTTCTCTTCCAGCGTCCGGTTGAGCCGATCGAGCGAGTCCTCGGCGTCCTTGCGCGCCGTTATGTCGATGATCGTGCCGATGAAACGGATCGCCTGGCCGTCAGCAAAGAAGCTGCCACCACGCGCAGCAACCCATCGCGTAACGCCATCGGTCATTCCGATTGTGCGGTATTCGATGTCATAGCCACCATCGCCGGCGGGATCGACAGCGCCGTTTAAGGCGGCCTCGACATTCGCCCGATCGCTATCGTGGACATGAGCGAGGAACAGCGCATTATCGACAATTGTGTCTGCCGGCATGCCGAACAGCGCCTTGCAGCGGGCATCCCACCGGATCGTTCCGTCACGCGGATCGTGGTCCCAGGTCCCGACATCGGCCGCATCGGTCGCCAGGCGCAGCCGGCTCTCGCTCTCGGCAAGTTCAGCCTGCCGATCGCGCATGTCGAACTGCTTCTGACGCGACCGCATGGCGGAGGCGACAGCGCTGACCAGCGACGCCTTTCCCAGCGGCCGTTCCAACACGATGCTGTTATCGGGCCGACCAGCCGGCATTGGTCTCGGACGCGCAGCTTGATTGGTACGCTGTGCAGCGAGCAGGATAGTCGGAATGTCAGACCAGGCCGGCTGTTTTTGAAACGCCTCGCGCAGGCTCACATCGCCCTGCTTCAACGCCTCTTCGGTGAGGAGGAGAACCCCGATACGCCAGTCGAGATGTGCTGCAACAGCGCCCAAATCAGGACAGATCGCGACATCATAGCCATCGGCGTCGAGTAGCGCCTTGATGCTTGGCGCGTCCCGGCCAAATGGTGCGCAGACGAGGACGCGGTGACCTTCCGACGCCGTCTTATGATCCACCGAAGCGATCTTCCATCAAAGGTGTCTGAGCGCCGAGATATTCCGGCGTGCCGGTGAGTACGCCCTTGAACGCGGACAGCGCTTCACCGACGCGCACGCCCTGCTGGTCGATGCGCAATTCGCGAATGGTATCCTCGTGCATGCCACCACGGTTCTTGATGACCGATATCGCCTTGCGGATGCGACCTTCGGCTTCGAAAAAGCGCAGTAGCAGCACCGTGTCAGCGACGTAGGATATGTTGAGGTTGGTTGCCATCGTGCCCACCAACCCATGCTGCGGGTTGATGAGGAAGGTGACGACACCCCTCTGGCTCAAAAACGACAGCATCTCATGCATCTGCAAAATGAGCTGCTGCTCCTGCGGCATCGCAGCCATATACCCGTTGAGGCTGTCGATGACGATCATGTTGGCGCCGCGATCCTCGACCTCGCTCACCACGCGCGAGGCGAACTCACCCGGTGACAGTTCGGCCGGGTCGATCTGCTCGATGACGAGGCATCCGTTGTCGACATGATCCTGCAAGCCGAGGTTGAAGGCGCGTGCCCGCGCCATCAGCGTGCCCACCCGCTCATCGAACTCGTAGATCGTGCACTTCTCGCCACGTCGACACGCGGCATCGATATATTGCAGCGAGATCGTCGTCTTGCCGGAACCCGCCGGTCCCGTCACCAGGACGCTGGTGCCGCGCATAGGGCCACCGCCGAGCAGATTGTCGAGCTCCACCACACCGCTCGGGGTCACCTCGCCGCTGAACTCAGAATGATGGGTCGCGGCGATCAGGCGCGGATAGATGTCCAGGCCACCCTTGCGGATGGTCATGTCATGATAGCCGGCGATGAAATCGACGCCACGGAGCTTCTGCACCTGGAGCCGGCGCCGAGCCGCGCCGCAGTTGAGGGTCAGCCGCTCCAGCGTGATGACACCGTGCGCGAGACTGTGAAGGTGATTGTCGTGGCCCGTTGCGCTACCGGTCATGTCATCGACGAGGATCACCGTTGCATCGCGGCCGGCGAAAAACTGCTTCAGCGCCAGCACCTGACGGCGATAACGCAGCGGATCCTGCGCCAGCAGGCGCATTTCTGACAGGCTGTCGAACACCACCCGCCGCGGCTGCACCCGCTCGACTTCGGTCTGGATAAGCTGGACTGTCTCGCTCAGCTCCATCTCCCACGGGTGGAGTACGGACTGCTCGCTTCCGCCACCCAGAATTTCGGAGGCGGCGCTGAACTCGAACACATCGAAATCGTCGATGCTCCAGCCGTGCGAGGATGCGACCACGGCCAGCTCTTCGCGGGTTTCCGACAGGGTGATGTACAGGGCCTTTTCGCCCTGCCGCACGCCTTCGCGCAGGAACTGGAGCGCGAGCGTCGTCTTGCCTGACCCCGGTGTGCCTTCAAGCAGGTAAAGACGGTTGGCCGGCAGACCGCCGGTCAGGATCGTATCGAGACCGGTATTACCGGTCGAGATTGTTGGTGCCTGGCTCATATCTTGACCGTTGTTCGTGCTATGTCCGGTGCTTAGCCGCTTCTCGCGTGCAGAGAAAGCTCTCCTCAACAGTCCGCAGCGGTGCAAACCTTTCGTAAGCTATTTCAAAATATGAGGGAAAATCCAAAGTTGCGTGGTGGGTATCGATGTTCTGGAAAATGTTACGGGAGCGTAATCGGTCACGAGCCGTACAAAGGACTGGTGTCCTGGACAATCTTGCCGAGCCAGGCTTTGACACCTTCGTCCACAAGGCAGCCATTGCCTTCGATGCGCCAATCTCGCTTCTGACGCTTCTCCACGACGACACCTTGTGGGTAAAGGCCTCGACCGGCCTTGATATGCAATGCGCGCCTCGTGAAAACGGATTTTGCATGCATGCCGTTGATCGTAGGGAACTGCTTGAAGTCTGTGACGCGCGCGCCGATCCGCTATTTGCCAAACTGCTGATTGTCGCCGGTGAGCCCCACATCCGCTACTATATCGGAGCACCCCTGACGCTCATGGATGGTACCGACATTGGAGCTTTGTGCGTGCTGGACACACAACAGCGCGAACCTGCTTCCCGGGATCAGAAAGCGTATTTGACTGGTTTGGCGCGACAGGCGACTCAGGCACTCGAACGGAATGCTCATATCAAGGGTAGTCTGGCCGCGTGATGGAAGTGGTCAGTTGCATCGTGCAAGAGCATGATCTCCGCCTCGTGGCGGTAGCGATCGTTGTCGCCCTGATCGGCTCTGCCGCAACCGTACAGCTCTTCGGACGTATTCTCGCATCACGCGGGAAAAGCCGGACCGGATGGATCGCACTGTGCTCGGTGGGTACAGGCACGATGGTCTGGTGCACGCATTTCGTCGCGATGATGGGGTTTCAGGCTGGCGTGCCGGTCAGGCTTGATCCGGTCCTCACTCTCGGTTCGCTTGGTATTGCAATCCTGCTTGCCGCACCGGGATTGGCCTTGGCTGCGCGACGCTCGCGTTCATGCGTGCTCGTCGGGGGCGCCATCGTCGGTGTCGCCGTTTCCACCATGCACTATGTTGGCATGATGGCTTACCGGATCGATGGTATCGTCGAGTGGCGATGGTCCTATGTGGCTGCATCTGTCCTGTTGTCGTCGGCGCTCTCTGCCGCAGCCTTTCACGTCTTCCGCAGCAACCGCATCGCCCGCCGTGTCGGTGGAGGGTTGCTGCTCGGGCTTGCGGTCGCGGCGCTGCACTTCACCGGCATGGCGGCGATGAAGATCAGCGTTCTGGCTCTGAGTCCGGAACTTGGGCTCTCCGATGCCGCGATGACCCAGCTCGCCCTCGGCACGGCCTGTGCCGGGCTGCTGTTCATCGGCTGCGCCGCAGTCAGCGCGCTTATCGATGGCGAAACGCAGAGCGAAGCCTATCGGCGGATGCGGCGCATGGCGCTTCATGATGGGCTGACCGACCTGCCAAACCGCTTGTGCTTCAACGAAGAACTGGCGATCCGGCGGGAGCGAAAGGGTGGAACACCCCACCTTGCCGTCGTCATGCTCGATCTGTCGCGCTTCAAGAACGTCAACGACACCTACGGTCACCAAGCCGGGGATCAGCTCCTGATGGCGCTTGCCGCACGCATGAGCGATGCGCTTCTTCCTGGCGAGTGCATTGCCAGGCTGGGCGGCGATGAGTTCGCAGCGCTCGTTTCCTATACGGAGCGGGTTGAGGTCGACAGCTTTCTTGAACGTGTCGGCAAGGTCTTCGCCGAACCATTCACCTTTGAGAGATTCTCCGCCTCAGTCGGTGCCAACATCGGTATCGCACTGGCACCGCAGGATGGCACCGATGCCGACACGCTCCTCGCCCGTGCCGACCTTGCCATGTACCGCGCCAAAGGTGCGCATTCGGCTACCCCATGCTTTTACGACCCTACCATGGATGAAGCCGCGCGGGATCGGCGAGAACTGGCCAACGAGCTTCGCGATGCCGTTGCCAAGGGTGACTTCGAACTGCACTATCAGGTGCAGGCTTCGGTCACGACTGGGGAGATCAGCGGCTACGAGGTGTTGGTGCGATGGCGGCATCCGTCCCGCGGATTGATTTCTCCTGCAACCTTCATCCCGCTCGCCGAGGAAATCGGCGCGATCATCCCGCTGAGCAACTGGATCATCGCCCAAGCCTGCTTCGAGGCCGCGCTTTGGCCGAACCGGCACGTGATCGCGGTAAACCTGTCGCCCTTGCACCTTTCCGATCCTGGGTTGGTCGGAACCGTTCGCCGCGCGCTCGATGATAGCGGTCTTCCGGCGGAACGGCTGGCATTGGAACTGACTGAAAGCGCGATCATCCGCGACCGCCGTTACGCGCTCGATCAGTTGCGTGAACTCAAAGCGATGGGTATCGGATTGGCCCTAGACGACTTTGGCGTCGGCTACTCCTCGCTCGACGTGCTGCGGTCATTTTCGTTCGACAGGATCAAGCTCGACAAGTCTTTCGTCGACGAGATTGAACGGGACGAACAGGCCGTCGCGCTTCTGCGCTCGATTGTGGCGTTGGGCACGACGTTGCATATCCCTGTGCTTGCGGAAGGAATCGAGGAACCCGGACAATTGCGGATCGCAGCACGCGAGGGATGTTCGGCGATTCAGGGCTATTTGATCGGTCAACCATCACGTCATCTCGTCGACCCGAATCAGGTGCGCTTTGTGGTCAAAAGTGCAAATTTCCAAGGTCCTGAAGTCAGTCTCGTCGCATAGAAGCCCGTGTTTCGTGAGTGACTATCGTGACTGGCAGTCCTAATCCACTGCCCGGGTTGGAGGGGGGATCAAAACACAGGATTTTCCCGCAAAGCAAGGGACAGCCGGGGTACGCACGGTCTCTCGATGCCTCCGGGTTGAGCCGATTTCCCGAAACGTGTTCCCGATTGCGTTTTCCCGAAACGGTCCGTCGGAGATGGAGAACCGGGACTGCTGCGAGTTGAGAAAACGGCCGGTTTTGGAATGCCCAGCCGATCTTCCGTACGGCCGGGAATGGGTCGCAAGCCGACTGGCAGCTCTGCCACCGGACAGACCCAGTATTGGACGCTCGTGGCTTACTTCCTGCGTCGCAACTTCAGCCGCTCGTTCATCTCGGCAAGAACGCCGACGTGGGATGTAACGGCGTTGCCCCCACCGACGGCCACCGTCTTGATCAGAGAATATCGGATGCTACTGTCATCCTTGAACAAGCGTATCGATAAGGTGGTCTTCGGCGGGCAGTTGCCCATCGAGCATCAGCATGGCGAGACCATGAACGAGCGACCAGGATCGTAGCGCGCCAGCCTCCACTTTATCCGACCCGGCGTCAATCGGCGATGCCGCTGCCGCATTGGCACGTAACATCCGCAATACCTCTATTTCTCCTGTCGCCTGCAACTGCGCTGAAGACGTGAAGATCAGTCGAAAGATTGCCGGATTGGCGAGCGCAAACCGCACATACGCCCGGCCGGTCGCCGCAAACGCAGCAGCGCCGCCCTTGCCGCTCGCTGCATCTCGCTGGGCGATGGCGAGCCGATCCAACCCCTCCAGGGCAAGCGCACGCATCAGCGCCGCCTTTTCGGGAAAATGCCGGTAGACCGAGGTCGCGCTGACCCCGACCTCGCGCGCCATCTCGCGCAGCGACACACCTTCCACGTCACGTTCCGCCAGCAGCCGGAGCCCTACCTCGATCAGCGCCGCGCGAAGATCGCCATGATGGTATCGTTTTTCCATGTTGACACTGTTACCTTATCGCCTATGATCACGGTGTAAACATTGGAGGCGGGCATGGCTAGCGTTCTGACGCAGATTAATGAGGGGACCGGGGAAGCCAAGCAGGCGGCTCACCCCTTCCTGTGGGGCATTCACCGGCCGATGGAGGACGAGCTGACGCTGACCGAGTTGGAGGTCCGTGGCACCATCCCGGATGCGCTGTGCGGTCGCTACCTACGGACCGGGCCGAACCCGGCCGCCGCCGATCCCGCCTCTTACCACTGGTTCACTGGTGACGGCATGGTGCATGGCCTGGCGATCCGCGATGGCAAGGCATTGTGGTATCGTAATCGCTGGATCGGATCGCGCAGCAACGCGGCTGCCCGTGGAACAGCGCCGGCACCAGGTCCTCGGCACGGCTCCAGCGACACCGTGAACACCAACGTCGTCGATCTGGGCGGGCGGGCCTTTGCGGTCGTGGAAGGCGGCAGCTATCCCGTCGAACTGTCCGAGACGCTCGACGAGCAGCGCTACGACAATTTCGGTGGATCGCTCGTCGGCTCGTTCACCGCGCATCCCCACCGCGACCCGCTAACCGGCGAGCATCACGGCATCTGCTACGAGGGCACGCGCCTCGACGAGATCCGTCACGTCGTCCTCGATGCCATGGGTAAGGTCGTGCGCGAAGAACCGATCGCGGTCGAGCATGGCCCAATGATCCACGATTGCGCGATCACCGCGCGTTACGTCGTCATCATCGATCTTCCGGTGACGTTTTCGCTGGCAACCCACCTCGCCGGCCAGCCGCTACCCTATGCCTGGAACCCTGCGCATCGTGCCCGCGTCGGCCTGATGCCACGGGGCGGCGATCAGCACGCCATCATCTGGTGTGACGTCGATCCGGCGTATGTCTTCCACATCGCAAACGCCTTCGACCTGCCCGACGGTCGGGTAGTCCTCGACGTGTGCGCCTATCCGACGATGTTCGCCGGCGCGCCCGGAGGCCCCGACGCGATCTCGCGCGGGCTGGAACGCTGGACGCTCGATCCTGCGACCAGCACAACCGCGGTCCGCGCCATCGATGCCACGCCGCAGGAGTTTCCTCGCATCGACGAGCGCCGGTTCGGCCAGACCTATCGGTATGCCTATGTCATGGCCACGGGATCGGACCGGCGCTTCCAAAGCGCGAGCCGGCTCTACAAGCACAATCTCGTCGAGGTTAGTCGGGAAGTGCACGACTTCGGTACCGGCCGTCATCCCGGCGAATTCGTGTTCGTGCCCGCGCACGAGAATGCGGGTGAAGACGAGGGATGGCTGATCGGCTTCGTCATCGACGAGCCGAGCGACACTACCGAGCTGGTGATCCTCGACGCGCGCAAGTTCGAGAGCGGTCCGGTCGCCACGATACGCCTGCCACACCGCATTCCGCCGGGTTTTCACGGCAACTGGATCAACGGGGGAGAAGCATAATGACCACGATCGTCACGACCATGAAGGACAGCACTGTAATGAACCGCCAGACCGGCAGCCGCATCGGCCTGCTCGCCATCGAAGCCGGCATCAATTTCGGGCTACCGTTGCTGATCTACGATCGCGTGGCGCCGCAGTCGGGCGAAGTGGTCGCGCTGATGGCGTCCTCGCTGCCACCCTTGCTCTGGTCGCTCGTCGAGTTCGCCCGCCGGCGTCGCGTCGATGCGCTGTCGATCCTCGTGCTGGCCGGCATTGCACTGTCGCTGCTCGCAATGCTGGGGGGCGGGTCCGTCCGCTTCCTGCAACTGCGCGAGAACCTCGTCTCCGCGTTGATCGGCTTGGTGTTCCTCGGCTCGGCCGCGATGGGTCGCCCTCTGATCTATCAGCTTGCCCGAGCCGGCCTTGCCCGAAAATCGCCGGACGAGGTCGCCGCGTTCGAGGCGAAGCGCGACACGCCGCGCTTCCGCCGCGTAATGACGACCATGACACTGGTTTGGGGCGTCGGGCTGCTCGCGTCGTCGGCGCTTGCCTGCGTGCTCGTCTTCGCGCTCAGCATCCACAATTACATGATGGTCAGCCCGTTCGTCGGCTATGGCTCGATGGGCGCGCTCGCCCTTTGGACAGCCTGGTACAGGCGTCTTGCCCAACGCCGCGCGGCGGGTTGAGAGGCCGGGTTCTTCTTCCAAACGACCCAAAGGCAGACACTCAGCGTACTACTCGCGCTTCCCGACTTCAGACCCTCATTCATCCGTTCCCGATCGCGAGGCGCCGCCGTTAGAATGGAAGATACTAAAACAAAGCTGTCGTCTCCGAGCGACGTGCCCAACGGCATTTTGTATCATACAGCCAAAATCTGGCTTTTCGCTAAAATGAGGGGTGTTCGCCGCCTTCTGCTTCAGCTTTTCCGGATGCTTCGTACAGGTCCAGCAATAAGCCTGATTCACAATCGGGCCGCCGTCTCGGGCGTCTGAATTCCCTTTTTGTGCCGCTTGCGCTGAACTCTCAGGTGCAGGCGGCAAGCATGTTGCTACATCATTCGGCCATGCAGATTAGCGATGATCACGATCGTCCCCGCGACCATCAGGATGATAATCAGCGTCGAAAACAGGATTAGAAAAAGGTCGTCGCGCGACGATCGTCTGACGCTGACGTGCAGGAAGCACCGAAGGTGGACGATCATCTGGACCAGCGCGAGACCGAATACGAGACCCAGCGTCGTATTCGCCGGAAAGCTCGGCCAATGCACAGCAGCAAACGCCGAACCGGTCAGTGCGAGCGCCAGCGCATAGCCGATCGCATAGGTCAGGATTTCGCGCCGCTTCTCCCGGCGCTGATCGGTTTGCGGCGCGCTCATCAGATAAGCCCCTGCAGATAGACGACCGAGAAGATCGCGATCCAGACGATGTCGAGGAAGTGCCAGAACAGCCCGAGCCGCAGCAGGTTGATCTTCACCCGCGCATCGAGCCCGAAGATCGGCACCTGCACCATCATCACCACCAGCCACAAGCAGCCGGCCAGCACGTGCAGGCCATGCAGCGGGACGAGCGCGAAGAACGACGACAGGAACCCGCTGCGCATCGGCACTGCGCCATCACCTATCATCGTCGCGAAATCGTGCAGTTCGAGGCCGAGGAAAGCGACGCCGAGGATCAGTGTGGCGGCAAGCCAGCCGAGCAGCACGCGATGCGCCGCCCCGTGCTTCATCGCGATCAAGGCCATGCCGAAGGTGAGACTGCTCGTCAGCAGGATCAGTGTCTCGGCGAAGGTCGGGCCGATCTTGTACGCGCTACCCGCGGTCGGGCCGCCGACGGTCGCGCCGAGCATCGTGCCATAAACCGCGAACAGCAGCGCGAAGATCACCGCATCACTCATCAGGAATATCCAGAAGCCGAACACGTCGGGTTCCGCCTGGTCGTGCGTTTCCTTGTCGGTAGCCCCGAGGTTTAGGCCGGCGTGCTGCACGTCGCCGGCGCTCATGCAGTCACCTCGGCGAGACCCTGGTTGGCCAAGGTCATCTCGTGATGGCGAGAGATCGGTCGTGCCCTGGCAACCGCATCGTGCCAGCGCGCTTCGATGCGCGCTACATCGACGGCGGGCACGATCCGCTCGACGTCGCGGACGAAACTACGCGCGATCACGGTGGCGATAATTCCCCCAAGGCACAGCACTGCCAGCCACCAGATGTGCCAGACCAGACCGAACGCGAGCGCCGCCCCGAGGATACCCGTCGCCGGTCCGACCACGCTGTTGCGCGGCACGGCGATATCCTCGTACGCGGCCGGCGCTGCGTAGGCGTCGCCGTCGCGCTTGCCATCATAGAACGGATCACGGCTGTCGACACGCGGGATCACCGCATAGTTATACTCGGGTGGCGGCGCGGACGTCGACCATTCGAGTCCACGCCCGTCCCAGGGATCGCCCGCGAACACGTGGTTGTCCTCACGTTCGCGGACGCTGACCCAGAGTTGCACGAACAGCGAGACGAGCGCGGTCAGCAAGATTAGCGCGCCGACGCCCGCGACATAGAGCCAAGGCCGAAACGCGGGCTCGAAAAACGCCTGACTCCGCCGCGCCGCGCCGCCCGCGCCGAGCACGTAGAGCGGCATGAAGGCGAGGTAAAAACCGACGACCCAGCAACCGAACGATATGCGTCCCCATTTCTCGTTGAGGCGAAAACCGAACGCCTTGGGGAACCAGTAGTGCGTCGCCGCGAGCATCCCGTAGAGCAACCCGGGGATCAGCATGTTGTGGAAATGCGCGACCAGGAACAGCGTGTTGTGGACGAGGTAATCGAGCGGCGGGAACGCCAGCAGGATGCCGGTGAACCCGCCGAGCACGAACGTCATCATGAACGCCAGCGAATACAGCATCGCCACGGTGAACCGCACTTCGCCGCGAAACATCGTCCAGATCCAGTCGTAGATCTTGACGCCGGTCGGCACCCCTATCGTCATCGTCGCGATCCCGAACACCGCGTTCAAATTCGCGCTCTGCCCCATCGTGAAGAAATGGTGGACCCAGACGGTGAACGACAGCACCGCGATCGCCATCGTCGCGAGCACCAACGAAGTGTAGCCGTACAGCTCCTTCGACGAGAAGGTCGAGACCACCTCCGAATAGACGCCGAACGCGGGCAGGATCAGTATGTAGACCTCGGGATGACCGAACAGCCAGAACAGATTGGCGTAGTTCATCATGTTGCCGCCGAGGTCGTTGGTGAAGAAGTGAAACCCCAGATAGCGATCGAGCGCGAGCAGCGCGGTCGCCACGGTCAGCGGCGGCATCGCGAAGATCATCAGGATCGACGTGCACAGCGTCGTCCAGCAGAACAGCGGCATCCGCATCAGCGTCATGCCGGGGCAGCGCATCTTGTAGAGCGTCACCGCAAAATTAAGCCCCGACAGCGTCGAGGCGATCGAGCCGAGCGTCACCGCCCAGATCCAGTAATCCGGCCCGACATCGGGACTGAAGCCGAGCTCGGTATAGGGCGGATACCCGGTCCAGCCGCCGGTCGAGAAGCGCCCGATCACCAGCGATACCATCATCAGCCCCGCCGCCCCGCCGGTCAGCCACAGGCTTATCGAGTTGAGCAGCGGAAACGCCACGTCGCGCGCGCCGATCTGGAGCGGCGTGACATAGTTGATGATGCCGGTCAGGAACGGCATCGCCATGAAGAAGATCATGATGCTGCCATGCGTGCTGAACAGCTGCGCGAAATGATCCGGCTCGACGAAGCCGGGCGCATTCACCGCCGCCGCCTGCTGCATCCGCATCAGCACCGCCTCGGCCAGCGCTCGCGCGAGCATGACGAAGGCGAGCACGACATACATGATGCCGATCTTCTTGTGGTCGAGGCTGGTCAGCCATTCGCGCCACAGATAGCCCCATTTGCCGGTCACAGTGATCAGCACGACCACGATCGCTGCGCCGAGCACGACCATCATCGCCGCCCCCGCGCCGATGATCTCGTTGACGGTCGGGTTTTCCCACGCGCGGACGAACGCCAGCGCGTTCCAGGTGAAACGGCCGAGCAAGGCTGGCCAGATGCCGTCCGTCATCGTGTCTTATCCGGGGTTTGCGCGACGATATGCGAGAACAGGTCGGGCGGCGTGGAGGCATAGAAGAGCGGCCGTGCGATCACCGATCGCTTGGCAAGCCGGGCATATAGGGCTGCGTCGAGCGGCCGGCGGTTCGTGCGAACGCGGTCCAGCCACTGCCGATAGCCAGCGGCCGGACGCGCGATGACGGCGAATTTCTGGGCCTGGAAGCCGGCGCCATTGAACTGCGTATTCTCACCGCGGAACACGCCCGGCCGGCTTGCCGCAAAGTTCAGCTGCGTGGTCATCCCCGCCATCGCATAGATCTGGCCAGCGAGCTGCGGGACCATCAGCGACTGCATCACCGTTCCGCTGGTCAGCGTGATATGGACGGGACGGTCGACGGGAATATCGAGTTCATTGACGGTCGCGATGTGCTCGTCGGGGTAAAGGAACAGCCATTTCCAGTCGAGCGCGACCGCCTGGATGTCGAGCGGAGGCTGCGTCGACGGGATCCGGCGATACGGATCGAGCGCGTGCGTATAAGTCCACAACACGATCCCCAGGCCGATCACGATCCCCGCTGGCGGGAGCCAGATCAGCGCCTCGATCCACCAGGAGAAGTCCCATTTGGGCTTGAACGTGCTCTTCGTGTTCGCCAGCCGGTAATGCCACGCGATGATCGGCGTCAGCAGCAGGACGGGCCCGGCGACGAACACCAGCACCGCGCCGACGATCAGATACAGATGCCACTGGCTCGCCGCGACCGGCCCGGCATGGCCAACCACGCCCAGCCTGAGTACGTCGCACCCCGACAACAGCATGAGCGCGGCGCACGCGATGCCGCGTCGCGCCGCGCTGGCTTTCCCCCCGATGATCATACCCCGCCGGACGTTCAGCCTGCCTCGACCCGCACCGGCACCGATTTCGACGCCGGCGTCTTCGACAGCTGATCGTGATGGCCGATCGGAACGAGCACGTTGCACTCGGGATAATAGGACGCGATCGTCCCGCGCGGCAGCTTGTAGGCCGTCAGCGTCAGCCCGCCGAGCCGACGATCCTGCCCATCATCGACATCGGTGACCAGAGTGACGGCCTGACCATCGTGGAACCCGCGCTCCTCGATATCCTCGGGGCTCATCAGTACGATGTCGCGCGAACCCTCCAGCCCGCGCAGGCGATCCGAATAGCCATAGATGGTCGTGTTGAACTGGTCGTTCGACCGCATCGTGATCAACCGGTAGCGCCCCGGTGCATCCTTGAACCCGAGCGAGTTCAGCTGGCCGGGCGTCGTGAACACCGCCTTGCCTTCGGGCGTCTTCCAGATCCGTTCATGCGCGCCATTGCCACGGTAAAAGCCCCCAGCCTCGTACATACGCGCGTTATAGTCGCGGAAGTCGTCGGGATAGGTGTGCTCTATCAGGTCGCGCACGAGCCCATAATCGCCCGTCCATTCGTCCCACTTCAACCCGGCCGACGGCGCGACCGCAGCCTTGGCGATGCCGGTGACGATCGCAAGCTCGCTCTTGACCATGTCCGACACCGGCGCGGTGTGACCGACCGACGCGCTGATCATCGAGAAGCTGTCTTCGGTAGTGATCGACTGGTTGCCGGTCGCCTGTTCGTCGACCTCGAACCGGCCGAGGCACGGCAGAATATAGGCCTGCTTGGCGGGAAACAGATGGCTGCGGTTGAGCTTGGTCGAGATCATCACGGTCAGGTCCTGCGCTGCCCACGCCTGCTCCATGCGCTTCTGATCGGGCACCGCGCGAACCAGGTTGCCGCCGAGCGACACGAACGCGCGGACCTTGCCGGCGAACATCCCCTCGACCGCCTCGACGATGTTCATGCCGTCCTTGGTCGGCGGATCGAAGCCGAACAACTCCTTGAGCTTGTCGAGCGGGACGAGCTTGACCTTCTCGGCGATCCCGACGGTGCGCTGGCCCTGCACGTTGCTGTGCCCGCGCACCGGACAGCAGCCTGCACCTGGCTTGCCGATGTTGCCGCGCAGCAGCAGCAAATTGACCAGCATCGCGATGTTGAGCGCGCCGTGCGTGTGCTGCGTCAGCCCCATGCCGTACACGCCGATCAGCTTTTCGGCGGCGATGTAGACGTCACCGGCGTCGCGCAATGCCGCTTCGGTCAGCCCCGATTCCTGCTCGATCTCGGCCCAACTCACGTCGCGACACGACTGGATGAAGGCGTCGAAGCCAGTGGTGTGCTGCTTGACGAAGGCATGGTCGATCACCTCGGCCTTGCCCGCCGCCTGCGCCGCGTCGTCGGCCTCGACCACGCACTTGCACAGCCCGAGGATCGCGGCGACGTCGCCGCCCGCCTTCAGCTGGTGATATTGATCCGATATCTTGGTTTCCTTGCCGGTCAGCATCGCCGCGGGGCTTTGCGGATCGACGAACGAGACCAGCCCCTGTTCGATGACCGGGTTGAACGTGACGATCTTGCCGCCGCGATCCTTCAGGTCCTTGAGCGGATGCAGGAACCGGGGGCTGTTGGTGCCGGGATTCTGCCCGAAGAAGAAAAACGCGTCGGTTTCGGCCAGATCGTCCCAGACGATCGTCCCGACCGGCGAGCCGATCACCTTGGTCAGCCCGACCGAGGTCGTTTCGTGGCACATGTTCGAGCTCTGCGGCAGGTTGTTGTTGCCATAGGTCCGCGCCAGCAGCGCATAGAGATACGACGCCTCGAGTCCGGCATGGCCCGACGCGTAGAACACCGCGCTCTCGCGATCGATCGACTGGAGCGTCGCGCCGATCGCCGCGAACGCATCCTCCCAGCTGACCGCGACGTAGCGATCGGTTGCCGCGTCGTAGCGCAACGGATGCGTCAGCCGCCCGGTCTTTTCGAGATCGTGATCCTTCCAGTCGCGCAGCGCGGTGACCGTATGCGCCTCGTCCTGCCAGAATTCGGGCGTGCAGCGTGCCTTGGTCAGCTCCCACATCGTCGCCTTGGCGCCGTTCTCGCAGAATTCGAATGCCGAATAATTGGCGGGCTTCGGCCACGCGCACGACACGCACATCACACCCTTCGGCTTGTTCAACCGGCCCAAGCTTCGCACCGCGCCGCCCGCAGGCCAGGTTTCGCCGAAAATCCGCGAGATGCCCTTCATCGACCCCCAACCGCCGGCTGGACCGGAATCGTGCGGGAGTTCCTTCTGGTCGGCCATTGATACGGTCCTTCATTCGGTTTGGATGGCCGCCCGTACACTCCCGCAGGTCCAACGTTAAAACACCGACGGCGTTCAAGCCCTCAAAGAGCCCTCCGGGTTCCTACGAATAATCTTGGCAGTCGCATCCGACATGACGGATCGATAGTGACCAGAAATTGGCAAAGAGGCAAAGCATTCGAACATCTTAACAAAATTGTTAGAATGCGCTCAAACCTGCTCCGCAAGCCCGCTCAACGCCTTAATCGGGTTCGCCAGCGGCTGCGGCCGCAGGTTTCTGTCGGCGAGAAACTTAGTCGCCGTACCTCGCTGGGCTAAGTCAAGCTTGTGGTTGCGTCATCGAAGCCTGGGCGCGGTTAAGGAACACTGTTTCTGGTCTAACTGACCCAGTTGCAGACGGTCGTGCGCATTCGACCCGCCCCCAACTTCGGACGTCTGTTCATCTCGGGCGGACGATCGTTCGTAGATTTACTAAGCGGTCGCCTAACAGCCGAGTTTGGGTGAGACGCGAGGGGCAGCTCTGCGGACCAAGCGGACGGCTCAGCCCCTTCAAAAACTATTTGCGCACCACGGTCTGGCAATTGCCCTTACTGTCACGCGCCTGAAGGCACTCGTCCAGACGCAAGAGCCTGCAACGCCAGGACATGACCCTTGAAGGCTTTCCGCCCCGCGGCCGTGGCAACGATCCAGGTCCTTTGCCGGGTGTTCACCGTAGCCTTCCGCAACTCGATGTATCCACCATCACTCAACTGCGAAAGATGCTTGGACAGAACGGAATCGCTGACCCCGATGATGTCGCGCGCAGTCCCAAACTCCATCTCGCTCACATCGGTCAGCAATGCCATGAGCTGTAGCCGTGCCGGTGGGTGGATCAGCGGATCCAGCCGTTCAGCGCCCATCTTGCGCTCCATCCAGTTCCCTCCGGTACACCCGCTCCCACACGATGCTCATGATCGTAGCGAACACCACCATGCCGCCACCAACCGCGAACGGCGCCCAAGCCAGACCATAGCGTGTCTTAAGGCCCGTGGCGGCTATCAGAGCAGCCAACCCGACCAGCAGCATCGCGAGCGTCACCCGCCAAGTGCGCCCCGACCGATAACCGCTGACGAAGAACCCGTCCCGCTGCCGATCGCGGGCGACCACCATCGCGGTGGCGGCCATGCAAGCGGCCGCCACGATCAACGGCCATGGCCCGGGCAGCGCAAAGCCGGCGATCAGGCCGCCCAACAGCAATCCCACCACGCCATGGCGCGCTAAGGACCATTTCGCCCGCTTAGCCAACGCCCCGCGTGTAACCCACATCACGTCCAGCGAACGAGCAGCTTCCTCCTCATCCATGCGCAATTCTCCCGCAGGCCGCCCGCCCGCTTTCCAACTTTGCAAGTTACGACTTGACGATATGGAAAGCAACAGTTACTTTCCAATACGGAAACTGGCACAAGGGAACGAACATGCTGCTCATATTGGCTTGGATTGCCGTCATGCTCATCGCGGGGACATGGTGGGTGCGGAG
Source organism: Sphingomonas sp. CFBP 13733 (assembly GCF_014841795.1). Classification (NCBI taxonomy): domain Bacteria; kingdom Pseudomonadati; phylum Pseudomonadota; class Alphaproteobacteria; order Sphingomonadales; family Sphingomonadaceae; genus Sphingomonas; species Sphingomonas sp. CFBP 13733. Next base: position 24,535 of record NZ_JACYUP010000009.1, on the reverse strand, counting down.
GGATATCACGGCGTACGCACGCTTCCAGACGCAGTCCGACACGATCGACCGGCAGCGGCTGTACCGGCGATGGCTGATCGAGAGCTTCGTCGTTCTCGTAAGTGCAAGCATGTTCTGCCTTTGGCTGTCCGACGCGTTATGGCCCTTCAACGGCTTCCCGTCGGCGTTTGCCCCAGCGAGCCGCTTGCTACAGTCCGATGGGTCGATCTCCGGCGATCAGTGGCTGCCGATAGCGATCGGACTTTTCTTTGGCATGGTTCTATCGGTCGCCATCAAGTGGCGGCAGATCAAGAAGAGCCTAGCGCCAGAGGCAGGTCCGGACCAAGCGCTGATCCCCCGCAACCGTCGCGAAGCAACGCTGGCGCTGTTGCTCAGCCTGAATGCAGGTTTCAGCGAGGAGCTGTTTTTCCGACTGGCGCTTCCGCTGCTGTTTCTGCAGGTCACGGGCTCGCTCACGGTCTCGCTAGTTCTGTCGATGTTGGCGTTCGGTCTGGCGCACGCGCATTACGGTTGGAAGGGGGTGCTTGCCACCACAGCTGCGGGTGCGCTGTTGACAATGTACTATCTGCATCACGGATCGCTGCTACGGGTTATGACGGCACATGCGGTCATCGACATAACCGCTTTCTTCATCCGCCCCGCGATCGCGGACCTGATCCTCTCGCGTAAAGCGCCGCGATGGACCATTGCGGCGTCGTGAAGAGACTGGCGTTACCTCGCCCCGCGAGCTGGGCGGATCGTGTGTCCCTTTCGTAAAGCCAGGCCGCTTAACGTATAATAGACCTTAGGCTTTCTTCTAGGGCGCAACTGAACGGCTGGAAATGAGGCGTTACCTGACAGGCAGCTCAGCATCAGGAGCGACCCACAATCCGTCATCCCCGCGCCTTCCCCTGCTTCCCAACTACGGACGCTCGTTCATAGGGATTGAAGATCAAGCGCATAGCAGACCTGGAGACCGCCAATGTGACTTTTCCTCCACGGTCATTGTCCTTGTTTCGCTTTTTGAGCCACGTCGTGACGCTATCGATGGATCGCTGCCTACCGAGATTAACTGGGGCGACGGAGACACCGATGAAACACGCGGACATACTAGCCAATGCCGGCCTGACTACTACCGATATCAGCGAAGGTGCCCTGTCGGTGCACTCTCCGATCGATGGTACGATGATTGCAAATGTGCCGGTGATCGATGTCCAGCGGATGCACGGTGTCATCGGCATGGCGAAGGAGGCGTTTTCCAAATGGCGGGATGTTCCCGCCCCCCGTCGCGGCGAACTGGTTCGCTTGCTCGGCGAAGAGCTTCGCGCGGCCAAGACCGAGCTTGGTGCCCTCGTGTCGCTTGAGGTCGGAAAGATTACGTCGGAAGGCTTGGGCGAAGTCCAGGAAATGATCGACATCTGCGACTTCGCGGTTGGACTGTCGCGCCAGCTGTATGGTCTGACGATCGCATCTGAACGCCCTGGTCACCGGATGAGCGAGACATGGCATCCGATCGGCACGTGCGGTGTGATCTCGGCCTTCAATTTTCCTGTCGCGGTTTGGAGCTGGAATGCAGCGCTGGCGCTGGTCTGCGGCAACCCGGTGATCTGGAAGCCGTCCGAAAAGACACCGCTGACGGCTATCGCGACGCACAAGATCATGCAGCGCGCCCTCGCCCGCTTTGGCGACGATGCGCCGGAGGGGCTATGCCAACTCGTCATAGGCGGTCCGGAAATCGGGGCCGCGCTGGTAGCGTCAAAAGACGTACCAGTAATCTCCGCTACGGGATCTACCCGGATGGGCGCGGTCGTCGGTCCGCAGGTTGCAGGACGCTGGGGACGCGCGATCCTTGAACTGGGTGGCAACAATGCGATGATCGTAACGCCGTCGGCTGATCTGGACATGGCTGTCCGCGCGATCCTGTTCTCGGCGGTCGGAACCGCAGGTCAGCGATGCACATCGCTGCGCCGCCTGATCGTTCATCGTTCGATCCGCGACCAGCTGATCAACAAGCTCAAACCCGCTTATGCCACGCTGACGATTGGCGACCCGCGGCAAGATGGCGTGCTCGTCGGCCCGCTGATCGACCGTGCAGCCTATGATGCCATGCAGGCCGCCTTGGCCTCCTCACGTGCGGAGGGCGGGGTAGTGTTTGGAGGCGAGGCCGTTACCGACGGCGTGCCCGGCGGCGTATATGTGTCGCCCGCCATCGTTGAGATGCCATCGCAGACCCAGACCGTTAAGTCTGAGACCTTTGCGCCAATCCTCTATGTGATGGCCTATGACACGCTTCAGGAAGCGATCGATCTGCAGAACGACGTTCCGCAGGGTCTGTCCTCCTGCATCTTCACGCTAAACGTTCGAGAGGCCGAGTATTTCGTGTCGGCGGCCGGATCGGACTGCGGCATCGCCAACGTCAACATCGGTCCGTCGGGCGCGGAGATTGGCGGCGCATTCGGCGGCGAGAAGGAAACTGGCGGCGGGCGAGAGTCCGGCTCTGATTCGTGGCGGGCCTACATGCGTCGCCAGACCAGCACGGTAAACTATTCGGCGCGGCTTCCGCTCGCGCAAGGGGTGCAGTTTGGCGCATGAGACCAATAACAGCCTCTGGCGATCGAGCAGTCGCGAGGCGTTTGGCTCCGCCCCGCTACCCGGCGACCGGACCGTCGAATTGGCAATCGTCGGGGGGGGCTTCACTGGCTGCGCGGCGGCACTTGAGGGAGCGCGGCTGGGAGCATCGGTCTGCCTGCTTGAGGGGGAGCATGTCGCGCATGGTGGGTCTGGTCGCAATGTCGGGCTGGTCAATGCCGGGCTCTGGACACCCCCGGACGAGATCATCGATCGCCTCGGCACTGCTGCTGGCGAGCGCCTGATTACCGAACTGAACGTCGGGCCTCGTCATGTACGGGGGCTGATCGAACGCGAAGGCATCGACTGCGAGGCGACAGGCCGCGGTACTTTGCACTGCGCGCATTCGGCCGACGGTCTGCGCGATCTGGAAAACCGGCACTCTCAGGGCCGCAGATACGGCGCGCCGCTGGAACTGCTCGATGCGGAGGAGACGGCACGCCGGACCGGCAGTTCGACCTATCACGGTGCGTTGCTCGATCCGCGAGCTGGCACGATCCAGCCGTGGGCCTATTGCCACGGCCTGGCACGAGCCGCCCGCAATGCCGGGGCGATGATCCATGAGCAATCACCCGTATCCGGGATCCGCTACGACGGCGATCGCTGGGTGCTGACCATCGGCAGCCACAGGGTTACCGCAAAAGCGCTGATCTTGGCGACCAACGCCTATCATCTTGGCATCCAAGGTCTGTTCGCACCGGAATTCGTACCGGTCAGCTATTGCCAGTTCGCCACGATACCGATGCCGCCGGACGCGCGGGCGCGCATCCTCCCGGGCGGCGAGGGCTGTTGGGACACCGCGACGGTCATGTCGTCGTTCCGGACGGACGCTGCCGGGCGGATGATCGTTGGCGGCGTCGGCAATAGCGAGGGCGTTGGCGCGCCGGTCCACGCTCGATGGGCCCGCCGTAAGCTGCGCACCCTGTTTCCGGAGATCGCCGAGCTGCCGTTCGAGCATGCATGGCGGGGCCGCATCGCGATGACCGGTGATCATCTGCCGAAGATCGTGGAATTCGGCCCAAAAGGTTATGCCGGCTTTGGCTATTCAGGACGTGGCATCTGCCCTGGGACGGTGTTCGGTACGCAGATCGCAAAGGCGATCGTGACGAATGATGAAAGCCACCTTCCGGTACCGCTCGTCGCACGCCATGCGGAACGGTTCAGCCGGGCACGAGCCTCCTATTATGAGGTCGGCGCCACCTTGACCCACGCACTATCCCCCACTCCGCTCATCAACTGACCCATCGGCCGGCAAGATCCGGCCAGCAGGACGAAACGCAATGCTCCAGATGCTGCATTCGGACGATCTTCGAAACGTCTTCTCGCAAAGCATGTCGGAAATGTACCGACAGGAAGTGCCGCAATATCAGGCGCTGATCGACTTGGTCGATGCGGTGAACGCGGCGGCGATGGCGAGCGATCCGGACCTGGCCGACCGCCTGCGTGCCACCGGCGACTTGGATCGAATGCATGTCGAACGGCATGGCGCTATCCGCGTCGGCACGGCCAAGGAATTGTCGACCCTTCGCCGCCTCTTCGCGGTCATGGGCATGCTGCCGGTCGGCTATTACGACCTGTCGGTTGCCGGCCTACCGGTGCACTCGACCGCGTTCCGCCCCATCGCGGAGGCCGCGCTCGCCCGCAATCCGTTCCGCATGTTCACCTCGCTGCTGCGTCTCGACCTCATCGAGGATCGCGACCTTGCCGCCGAGGCCGAGGCGATTCTTGCTCGGCGAACCATTTTTTCAGCTCGCCTACTTGAGATGCTGGAGCTGGCCGAGGCGCAAGACGGGTTGACGGCGGACGAAGCCGCGATCTTCGTCGAGGAAGCGCTAAAAACTTTCAAATGGCATGCGGACGCAACCGTCTCGGCAGATACCTATCGCAGGTTGCATGATGCCCACCGCCTGCTTGCCGACGTGGTGTGCTTCGGTGGCCCTCATATCAATCACCTGACGCCCCGCACCCTCGACATCGATGCGGCGCAGGCTGAAATGCCCCGGCATGGCATTGCCGCCAAGGCCGTCATCGAGGGGCCGCCGCGCCGCGTTGCGTCCGTGTTGCTGCGCCAGACCTCGTTCCGCGCCCTGCGGGAGAAGATTGCATTCGTTGACGAAGACGGTAGGAGCGAAGGCGCGCATACCGCTCGGTTCGGCGAGATCGAACAGCGCGGCGTAGCTCTGACGCGCAAGGGCAGGCAACTTTATGACGAGGTGCTGTCCGCCGCCCGTGCTGCGGTTGCCGTTGATCCTGTCGGTCGGGGATCGGACGGGTATGACGCGGAACTAGCTCGGCGCTTCGCGGTCTTTCCAGCGGATTGGGATAGCCTGCGCCGTGCAGGCTTGGCGTTCTTTAAATATCGTGCCGCCAAGCTAGCATCAACGACCCCGGCAGCGGACGTTGACGCCTTGATCGAACGGGGCGACCTGATCGCCGATCCGCTCGTGTACGAGGATTTCCTGCCGGTGTCGGCGGCTGGCATATTCCAGTCCAATCTAGGATCGGATGCGCAAACCAATTTTGCATCACATGCCAACCAAACCGCGTTCGAAGCGGCGCTGGGCGCGCCGGTGATCGACGAATTCGGTCTGTACGAACGCACCGAATGCGATAGCCTCACCGCCGCGCTTGCAACGCTCGGTCAGTCGCGACTGCTATCGGTCCACGCATGACTCCTGTTGCGCCCGATGATGAGACAATCCAGCATTTCCTGGCCATCCTGGCATCGTCCGGTTTTGTTGGGGAGGTGGCGACGGACACGGCGACCCGTACGGTGTTCTCCACGGACAATTCGGTCTATGAGGTCAGACCGCGTGCAATCCTCTACCCGAGAACCGAAGACGATCTGAACAGGATCATGCGGGCGGCCCGAACGACGACCCTGCCGCTGACGGCGCGGGGCGGCGGGACTGGCACCAACGGGCAGTCGCTGACCGACGGTATTGTAGTTGACTGCTCGCGCCACCTGACCCAGATCCTCGCCATCGATCCAGTCGCGGGCACGGCGATAGTGCAGCCTGGGGTCATCCGAGACCAATTAAACCAGGTCGCGGGCATACACGGCCTATTCTTTGGTCCGACCTGCTCGACCAGCTCGCGCGCGACCATGGCAGGAATGGCCGCAACCGATGCATCTGGTAAGGGATCACGCGTGTTCGGGCGAACGTCGGACCACATCCTGTCGATGGACGTGGTGCTGAGCGATGGGAGCGACTGGCATGCTGCGCCACTATCCCCCGAAGCCCTTGCCGCGGTGTGCGCGCGCGACGACTTGCCTGGTCGCGTCCATGCGCAGATCCGTGACGTGCTGACGCAGGAGCAGGCTGAAATCGACCGCGTCTTCCCGGTGATGAACCGTGGTCTGACAGGCTACAACCTGAAAGAGGTCCGTGACGAGTACGGAATCTTTCGGCTGTCGAAGCTGCTGGCGGGATCGGAGGGGACGCTCGCCATCACCAAGCGGCTGACGCTTCGACTGCTTCGGAAGAAGCACGTACGCGGCCTGATCATAATGTCTTATCATGATGCCGTCGCCGCGATCCGGGATGCCGCACGGCTCGTCGAGGCGGATCCCGTCGCCATCGAGTTCCTAGACGACCGTATCCTCAGTTTGGCCCAGGGCGATCCTCTTTGGAGCGAGATCGGCGCCCTACTCAGCGGCGACGGCGACCATCTCATTCTGGGCCTGAACCTGATCGAGGTACAAGCTGACGACCTCGCGGAGTTGCAACTAGCAATGACGCGCGTCGCTGATCTAGGCTCGCCGCCCCCCGAGCTCCATACCATCAGACAGGTGACCGACTGCGCCGAGATCGACCGGATCTGGTCGCTGCGTCAGAAGGCGGTGGGCCTGCTGGGCCGGATGGACCCGGTCAAGCAAGGCGTCCCCTTCGTTGAAGACGCGGCAGTGCCGCCAGCGGAACTGGCTGACTTCGTATCCGGTTTTCGCGCGCTGCTCGACGGACATGGCTTGGCATACGGCATGTTCGGCCACGCCGACGTTGGATGCGTCCACGTTCGACCTGCCCTCGACATGCGGCAGCCTAGCGATGCCGCACAGATCCGCGTCATCTCCGATGCGGTCGCCGCACTCGCAAAGCGCCATGGTGGGGTGTTGTGGGGGGAGCATGGCAAGGGCTATCGCGGCGAATACAGTCCGCACTTCTTCGGCGATCGGCTGTTCGCTGCGCTGTGTGGGATCAAAGCGTCGTTCGATCCTGACGACCTGCTGAACCCCGGCAAAATCGCGACGACGAACGCTGCTGCACCCCTGACCGCGATCGACGCCGTTCCCTTTCGGGGGACGCTCGACGGTCGGATCAGACCCGACCGACTGGCGGGCCTGGAGGCAGCGGTTCGGTGCAACGGCAATGGCGCGTGCTTCAACCGCGCACACGACGACGTCATGTGCCCGTCGTACAAGATCAGCGGCGATCGCCGGCAGTCTCCCAAGGGACGGGCGGCCCTGCTGCGCGAATGGGCGCGCGTAACGTCGGACGTAGCGCAGGGGCGGCCGGATGCAGAGGCGGCGCAGGCGGACCTGGAACCTCACCTGCTAGCCAGTCTCTCGACTTGCCTGGAGTGCAAGGCCTGCAGCAGCCAGTGCCCGGTAAAGGTCGACATCCCGTCGATGCGGTCGCGGTTCTACGGCGACTATTACCGGCGGCATCGCCGGCCCGCGCGGCACTATCTGCTGGCCGGGCTCGAGATGGTCGCGCCAATGCTACGAAGAGCGCCGAGGCTGGCGAACATTGCGCAGCGCACTGCGTCGCCGCTCCTGCGCAGCCTCGGATTAATCGACCTGCCCATGTTGCGCCTGGCGGCACCCCTGTCGACATCGCGGGACGAACCCATCGCGGCAACGCGCCCCGTGGCACTAGTAGAGGACATGGTCCTTGGCCTTTTCGACGGTGCGGTCATCGAGGCTTGCGAGGAGTTGCTGGTCTCACTCGGCTATCATGTCGAGCGCGTGGCGATGGTGCCCAGCGGCAAGGCCGCGCATGTACTGGGAATGGACCGGCTGTTCGGACGCTATCTCCGGCGTGCGCGAACCAAGCTCGATCGTTATGCGCGAACGCATCATCTGGTCGGGATCGAACCCGCTCTCCTGGCGATGTGGCAAGGCGAGTATGCCGGCTTGGCGTTGCCGACGGTCACACCGATCGATGCGTTCCTGGCGAGCGAGATCACCGCCGGGCGCATCAATCCCTCCCGAGGCCGTCCGATACACCCGCTTCATCTGTTTCGCCATTGCACCGAACGCGCGGTGCAGCCGCTTTCAGCTGGAAACTGGCAGACGATCTTCTCTCATTTCGGACAGGCCCTGGTAATGGAAGAGACCGGATGCTGCGGCATGGCCGGAATGTTCGGCCACGAGGTCGAACATCAGGCCGCATCGCGCGGGTTATTTGATCAGTCATGGCGCGCCCCGCTGGCGGCCGCCGGTGCCGGAGCGATGGCAACCGGGTTCTCTTGCCGATGCCAGGCCCATCGCCTCGCGAACGCACGCCCCGATCACCCGATCGAAACATTGGCGCGCCTGCTGCTCGCCTGAAAGCCGTCGCCTTCCAATATCTCATCCGTGCTCTGGAGACCCTCGTGACCTGCTATATCTCGCCCCGCGTGGCATCGGTGAAGCCCTCCGCCTCGATGGCGGTATCGCAGGCGGCGAAGGCGCTGATGGCGACGGGAGCCGACGTCATCGACCTGGGGCTGGGCGAGCCGGATTTCGCCACACCGGCGCATGTCGTGGAAGCGGCGCACCAGGCGGCGTTGGCGGGCGACACCAACTACGCGCCATCGGCAGGCACACCGACGCTGCGACGCGCGATCGCCGCGAAATTTTTGCGCGAGAACGACATCGTGGTCGATCCCGATGCGGTGATCGTGGCAACGGGTGCAAAGCAGATCATCTTCAACGCTCTGATGGCCACGATGCAGGAGGGCGACGAAGTAATCGTGCCCGCGCCCTATTTCGTATCATATCCTGAAATGCCCCGTTTGTTCGGCGGCTTGCCGATCACGGTCGAGACCCGCGCCGAACGGGGATTCCGCTTGGACCCGGCCGACCTTGATGCGGCGCTCACGCCGCGGACGCGGTGGCTGTTCCTCAACAACCCGGTCAATCCGTCCGGCGCCTTCTACACGCGTGCAGATCTGATGGCGCTGGGCGCGGTGCTGGAACGCCATCCGCATGTCCTGATCCTGTCCGACGAGATCTACGAACACATCCTCTTCGATGGGCGCCGGTTCGTGTCGTTCGCCGCGGCATGCCCCGAACTGCGCAATCGTAGCCTGATCGTGAATGGCGTGTCGAAGGCCTATGCCATGACCGGTTGGAGAGTCGGTTACGCAACTGGCCCCGCCCCGCTGCTCAAGGCGATGACTACGATCCAGAGCCAGTCCTGCACTTCGATCGCCTCGATCTGCCAGGCGGCGGCCACCGCCGCGCTTGACGGACCGCAGGACGCCGTCGCCGACTTCCGGACAGCTTTCGAGCGCCGTAGGGATCTGGTCGTGGAAGGAATCGCGACGATCGACGGCTTGGAGCTGGCCGCCCCGGACGGCGCGTTCTACGCCTATATCAATTGCGGCGACCTGATCGGAGCCAGCACTCCGGACGGCCTGATCCTGACGGACGACACCAAAGTCGCGACTTATTTCCTTCACGAGGCCGGTGTGGCCGCTGTACCCGGTGCCGCGTTCGGGTTGTCTCCCTATATCCGGATCTCGACGGCGACGTCGGATGCCCTGCTTGCCGAGGCGATCGCACGGCTGCGCCGCGGGACAGCAGCTCTTAGGAGGTGATCAGGGTGGTCACACGACCGTTCGTAACCAATTAATGAACGCTTGAAGTGCCTTGCTGGGTTGCACGGCTTCGGGCCAGACGAGGAAGTACCTGCCCTTTGATGCCATGGCGCTGTCTGGGACGATCGCCAGCCGACCCGACCGCACCTCCGCCTCCGCGACGAAGGTTGGCAGAAGCCCGAGCCCCAAACCGGCCGCTGACGCTTGCGCCATAGTGAAATATTGATCGAACAGCATGCCGCGGAGGTTGCGAGCGTCGCAACCGCGATGTTCGAACCACTCCTCCCATGCACCGGGGCGGCTTTCGAGATGGAGGAGCGGCAGGTCGAGCAGCGAAGCCGCCTCACCGGTGATTCGCTTGGCGAGTGTCGGGCTGCAGACCGCGACCACCGATTCTTCGGTCAGTTGCAGGTACCGGACGCCTTGCCACTCCTGCTCGCCGTAATGGATTGCCGCATCGAACTTCTCGGTATTGAAATTGAACGGCGCCAATTGAGTGCTGAAATGCACGACCATGTCGGGATGGCGCCGGTTGAACGCGCTCAAGCGCGGCGTCAGCCAATGGGCAGCGAAGGCCGGCAATACGCCGAGCCTTACGCTGCTGCGCTCGCCATTGGCGCGGATCTTCAAACTCGCCTTCGCCAAATCGTTGAGGCATTCACGTACCGCTGCAGCATAGTCGGTGCCAGCCGGCGTGAGCACCAATCCACGCCCCTGCCGGATCGTCAGAAGCACGCCGATTTGTTCTTCAAGCACTTTCAACTGCCGACTGACCGCCGAATGGGTCAGGGACAGTTCCTCGGCAGCGGCGGTCGCCTGACCCAACCGGTCGACGGCCTCCAACGCAAGCAGGGAACTAATCGAAGGCAGGAACCGCCGCGGTGCTATCATGTAAGATTTTCTCAACGATCGTTACGGTTTCATCGCTTTATACATCACGATGAAGGGGGTTAGCTCATGCTTTCATACGGATAGCAGCAATGATCCCAGACCATGCCAATACGATGATAGACCGTGGTTGGTCCGCATCACGTTTGGACATGTCCAGCATAACGGGCATCGGCATCGCGCAGTACGGCCATAACCGCCCAATCCTGCACCGCGACGCCGACCGTCTTGAAAAGACGGCGCCCCGACAAGCGCGGGCTGTCCTGCAACGCACGTCCGAGCGGCAGCAGATCGTCTTCGCTCAAGTGGCCGGCGCGCAACGCCTCGATGACGTCGCCCGACTCTGCGGTGCAGGCTCGTACATCATCTACGACTATATGCCCGCTTGTATGCAGAAGCTCCGCAGGAACCTCGCGCATGTCGGGACGATACGAGCCCACCGCCAACACGCAGGCCTCGGGCGCGAGATCGTCGATTTCGAACAATGGTCGTTGCGCGGTCGTGACGCAGCAGACGATGTCGCTTTCTTTAAGCAGTCCGCCGTTGGCCGAGGACGAGGTCGAGATCATGACGCCAGGCAGGTCGCGTTCCAGACGGTGTGCCAACGCCTCAGCGCGCGCCGCCGTCCGATTCACGATCGCCAGTCGTCGCAATCGTCGGACCGCCGCGACGGCCATGACCTGGTCGTACGCCTGCCCACCCGCTCCGAATATCGTCATCGTCTCGGCGCCAGCCACGCAGAGCAGATCCGCCGCGACGCCGCTGAGCGCGCCGGTCCTGAGCTTCGTCACCTCCCCCGCATCGGCCACCAGCGTCTTCGGATCGCCCGCAGCGGTGGAGACGACGGCTCCGGTTATGAAGAGCGTCCGTCCGGCATCGAGCGACAGTATCTTGGTCGCCGATGTACCGCTTGGCCGGTGGAATACCGGCATCACCAGCACGTCGCTCCCACCCAATCCGATCCGCTGCGGCATGTCGAACTCCCGGCGTTCCAGTGCGATCATCGCGCTGCGCACTGCGTTTATCACGCGCGTCATCGGCGCGAGAGACCGCACGGCGGCGTCATCGAACGCCCGATACGAATTCGTCACGGCATTCTCCATTCCTGATCGCCTGGACCAACCACTCGCTTGTCAAATCTCTAAGAAGGAAAAACAGATCATGGCCGAATCAAACATCAAAGCATCGTTCTCCAATGCGGTGTCCGGCTCGCAGCGCGCAACGCTCGACGATCTCGTCTGGGACACGCAGACCAAGCCCGGCGTCAGCGTTGCAATCCTGTATCGCCATGAGACTTCGGGCGAATATACCGCCCTCGTCGACATGGCACCTGGAACCAATTACGCTGCTCATACGCATCAACTGCTTGAAGAGGTGTTCGTGATCTCCGGTACGTTCTATGACAACGAGAAGGTCTATCGCACTGGCGATTACGTCATTCGCGAACCAGGTGCCGTTCACACCACCCGTGCCGACGAGGATTGCCGCGTCCTTGTCACCTATCGCCGGTTCTGACCGCGATGTCCCCCGTGGAGCAGAAAGCGCGACGGGGGACCTTGGTCCTGACCGACTATGGACGCGGGTCGATGGCGGCCATGATATTCGCCAGATCCTGCTCGCTGAACGGAATCCGCGGGAACTGCATGATGCTCGCCAGCGGAATGCCTAGGATCGAGTCCCGGCCTGCTGGATCGGCCAAAAGGTCGCCGAGACGCCCGCGCATCCCGCCGTTCGCGTCGATCACGGCGTTCAGCTTGGGCCCGGCCTGCGGATGGGCGAACCAATGGCCGAGCGGGGACCACATCGTCAGCGGCTCGGACAACGGCTTGTTCGGCAGGTCAAGCGTCGAACGCAGGCGTACGTCGCGTGAAGATGCACCGATGAGGACAGCCACTTCGCCGCCCGTCTCCACCCAGCCGGCCTGTGGATGGAAATGCCGAAGCCGGTTGCGCGGAACGGCGATCGTTACGCGTTCACTCCTGCCAGCCGCAACGCGTACCTTCGCGAAGGCGCGCAATTCCTGTTCAGGCATACGCAGTACGCCGGACGGCGCAGCCACATAGAGCTGAACGACCTCGGCGCCGTCACGATCGCCGACGTTCGCGACAGTGATCGATGCGGTGAAGGCGATAGGATCGCTCGCATCATGCCTATCGATCACGAGGTCGTCATAGTCGAATTGTGTAAAGGACAGTCCATGACCGAAGGGATAGTCAACGGGCATCTTGCGGGCGTCGTACCAACGATAGCCGATATAGAGACCTTCGCCGTACCGGACATGGAGCCCTTCGCCCGGGAAGTCGATATAGGCTGGGGTATCTTCGATCCGCAGCGGGATTGTCTCGGCGAGCCGACCCGCCGGGTTGACGACGCCGGTCAGCACATCGACGATTGCCTCGCCATGCGCTTGGCCGGTAAGCCAGAATTCGACCAGCGCACCGCACTGATCGCGCCAGCCGGCGGTAGTAACGACCGAGCCGTTGCTGAGCACAACGACGACGCGCGAACTTACCGCTGACACAGCACGCAGCAGATCGACCTGCACGGCGGGCAACTCGATCGACGTGCGATCATGCCCCTCCGCCTCGTCGACCGCCGGCAGGCCAAGCACCATCACGACCGTATCGGCCGCCCGTGCAGCCTCGACCGCGGCAGCCCGCAGCGTATCGTCCGCAACGCCATCGAGTCGGTAACCGGCTTCGAACCGGACATCACTCATCGCATCACCCAACGCCTCCAGCGCGCTCACCAATCGAGTCGGATTAACCGCTGAGCTGCCGGCCCCCTGATAGCGCGGCGTGCGGGCGAGTTCGCCAATCAGCGCGACGCTCTTCACGCTTGTGACGTCGAGCGGCAAGAGGCCCCGCTTATTGTGCAGCAGCACTGCGCTTTCCGCGGCGGCGCGACGGCAGAGCGCATGGTTCGTCGCGACATCAGCCTTTGGCGCAGGCACGATCGACGCCGTTCGTTCGCCCAGTTGGCGCAGACGTGCCGCGACACGTTCCAAGACCACGACGTCCAGCTTCCCGCCACGTGCGGCCTGGAGCACTTTCTCGTTGGTCGCCGACCCCGGCATTCGCAGATCGAGACCAGCGGCAACCGCGGCTACTGGATCGTACACACCACCCCAGTCCGACACCACGAGGCCATCAAAGCCCCATTCGTCACGCAGGATATCGGTCAGTAGCCATTTGCTCTGGCTAGCGTACTCGCCATTGATCGCATTGTACGAACTCATGACCATCCACGGCTCGCCCTCCCGTACCGCGATCTCGAACGCACGTAGATAGATCTCGTGGAGCGGGCGGGGATCGATGTCCGCGCTGACGCGCATCCGCTCAGTTTCCTGGTTGTTCAGCGCGAAATGCTTCAGCGTCGCTGCCACCCCCTTCGACTGTATGCCCCGCACCATGGCGCCGGCCAGAACGCCGGCCAGCAATGGATCTTCGCTGTAGTATTCAAAGTTGCGCCCGCACAGCGGACTGCGCTTCATATTCAGGCCTGGCCCGAGTACGACGTCGACGCCTTGCGCGCGCGCCTCGACTGCGATGGCGCCGCCGACCTCCGCGACCAGCTCGGCGTCCCATGACGATGCAAGCGCGACTGCTGGCGGAAAACAGGTAGCCGGAAGGCTGCGCCCCAACCCCAGATGATCGGGACTATCGTCGTCCTGCACACGCAGGCCATGGGGGCCGTCCGCCATGCGGATGCGCCGCACGCCGCGGCTTTCATCGACATGAGTGTTCCAATAGTCCGAGCCCGTGCACAGCAACGCGAGTTGGTCCAGATCGCCGGGGCGGTCATTCTCAATTGTCATGGTCATCTTTCTCGAATGAATTGTGTGATCGTCGCACCGATCAACGCGAAGCCGGCCGCGACGAGATACAGCGAGGTATAATTGCCCGTTGACCCGGACGCACCGATCGACAGGAGCAATGGTGCCAGAGCAGGTGCCATGGTCTGCGGGATGGTGGCGGATAGGTTGAACACGCCCATGCCCATCGCGGCTTCATCGCGTGCGTTAGGCAGCACTTGTGACACCAGCGCATAGTCCACCGCCAGATACAGCCCCATCGCGAAGCCCGATACCGCGATACCGACGAAGAACGCGGGTACCGTCGTCGCGTAGGCGACGATGAGCATCGCAACGACGAACAGCATCGAGGCGAAGACCACGAACGGCTTGCGACGTTCCAGTCGATCGGACAGCCACCCCCCGGGAACGCTGCTTACGACGATGCACGCTGCGAGGATGAACATCGCTTTCGTCAGCACGGGGATGACTGTTTCAGTGGTAAAACCCAGCCGGTCGATCAGGAAATACGTCTTGTAGGTGGTCAGCTGATACAGGCCCAACCAAACGAAGAAGCGCCCGAGCCATGCCAGCGTGTAGTCGCGGTGGGCGAACAGGTTGAATGAGAAGTTGCGGGGCCGAACCGCCGTAGCGCGCTGGTTAGGGACAGGGTCCGTCTCCGCAGGCGGCGCCTCTCGCAACGCCAGAACAAAGGGGAGGGTCACAAGGACGCCTATCACGCTTGGCCAGACGAACATCCCCGCACCCTGCGTTCCCACGATCTGAATCAGGAAGGTGCCGCCGACGATGCCGATCTGGGGCGTGACGCCCATCAGCCCAGACACACGACCGCGCAATCGCACTGGCACGCGTTCCGGGAGAATGGCGATCAGGGAGGCGACTGCCGCGTTGAACGATAGCTGTGCGGCCACCCAGCCCGCGACCGCCCAGGGAACGGTAGGAGCAAAACCCAGACCAATGACAGAAAGGCAGCCGCACAGCATGCCGCCCGCGATGAACGGGCGGCGCTTGCCCCAGCGCGACCGGCTGCGATCGCTCAATATGCCAAAGATCGGGTTTGAGAAGAGCGCCGCGGCAGCACCGGCGCTCGCAACGAGGGCAAGTGCCGCGCCCTTGTGGTCCGGCGCGAGTTGCCCGACGCGCACCGCCAGCGTCACGGAGGCAGGAGTCTGGAGTGCGAGCCATATCCCGACGAGCGCCAAGATGTAGCGGGCGATGAAACCGCCGCCGATCGCCTGCCCGGTCAGGCGTGCGTGACGTTCGGCTAGCGGTTCGCCGTCGGACGATGCGATGGTCATGCCCCGCGATAACCGGGCATGCTCATTGGCTCCTGCCCTGCCGCCCCGCCGCAGCAGCCATCGTCGTATGTGAAAAGTAAACTGATCCTCATTGTCTTCTCCATGACGGCGGATTTGGCTTCGGGGTCCATGGCCAGGCTATCTGTCCTTAGAACCTTGTTCCGGCTCGCACGCCGTAGGTGCGCGGATCACTGAATTGGACGGTACCATTGGCGCCTGCGCCCGCGACGGTAACTTGTAGATTGTTCTCCAGGTTCTTCGCAAAGGCTTGAAGATACCATGCGCGGTCCGGGGCTGTGTAAGTCGCGGTAAGGTCCGTCTGAGTGAATTCGGGCTGGCGGAACTGAGCATTGATCGCCAGGGCCGCAAGGCGGTAGCTTGCCGAATAACGGGTCCTTGCGCCCACGTCGAACGTAGCGCCGTCGCCGACCGGGAAGCTGTGCGTGTAGCCGGCGGTGAACGCGAACTCCGGGGAACGATCAAGCCGCTTTCCTTCCCAGTTCAGCGTCGGATAGGCCGCAGCGTTCGGGAAGAAACTGCCGTAACGCGCGTCGAGCCACGAGAAGGATCCATCGAGCCGGTCGCGGTCGGTGACCGCGACGTTGCCTTCCAGCTCAATCCCGTCAATCTTGGCAGCGGTTGCGTTCGTCGTTTGAGTGCAGAGCGCACCGCCGGCACAAAATGGCCCCACCTGCGACAGTTGGAGGTTGCTGTAGTCGTAGTGGAACGCCGACACGTTGAGCCTAGCCCGGTTCTGCCAGAACCGTGTCTTCAATCCGATTTCGTAATTGGTCAACGTCTCCGGCTCGTAATAGAGCGAGTTGGCGGGCAAGGTACATCCCGTGCCCGTTCCTGCCTCGCAGCCGTCGTTGAAGCCGCCCGCCTTGTATCCCGTCGCCACCAGACCGTAGAGGAGCGTCCGACTGCCCAAGTCGTAATCGGCGCCGACCTTCCAAGTCACCTTGTTGTAGGTGCGCCTCGCGTTGTTCGGCGAGCTGATGTCCCCGGCTGCACCACAGTTGATATCGAACCGGCATTGAACCGTGGCACCGGTACGCGCCTTTTCATCATTGGTATAGCGCACGCCACCCGTCAGGCGGAGGCTGGGGAGCAGGCTGTATGTCGCTTGACCGAACAGGGCCTTGGATTCCGACAACACGTAACGCTGCGGAAAAGCAAACACATACCCCACCTGCCCTGGTACGAGCCGCGCACCGTTGACGACGCGGGCATACAGGATCGAGTCGACGGACCCTCGCTCGCGAAAATAATAGGCGCCGATCTGAGCGCGCAGCGGACCTTCGCCATTGGTCGCCAAGCGGATCTCCTGGCTGTTCTGCCGGAACGACGCGTCATATTGCCACGGTGTCAGGCCGGCGACGTAATAGAACAGCTTGCCCTCGTGCCGATCAAACCCACGCGCCGAGCCGAGATAGTTGAACGTCACCGGTCCCAGATCATATTTGAACTCTGCTCCGACGCCATAGGTTTGGCTGTCGCGTTCCAGATTGCGGGCAAGCCCAGCATATTGGGCCAAGTCCGCGGTCTGCGAATTGATCGTTAGCAGCTGCTTGGTGCTGCGCTGACTGGCGATGTAAGTCGGATCGGTCAGCTGCGTGGTGAAGTTGGAGTAGAAATTTAGGGTAGGCACAAACACGCCCTGCCCCATGACCTTGCCGCCAAGATGCGAATAATCACCGCGGATGAGTAGTTCGCCCTTATCGAAGACGTACAGCGCTGAAAGCCGCGTCGAGACGTCGTCCTTGAACGGCGACAAATCGAGCGGAAAGTTTGTACCGCCCCGGATAAAGTTGTCGCGACGATTATAAGTGACGGCAGCACGAAGCGCGAGGTCGTCGGTGACCGGTGCGTTGACGACACCAGTCAACTGCGCATTGTTGTAATTGCCGTAAGCTGCATCGATCGAGCCCGAAACGCCGTCGAAATTGGGCCTGTTGCTGATCAAGTTGATCGCGCCGGCCGTCGTATTGCGACCGAAGAGAGTTCCCTGTGGACCGCGCAGCACCTCAGCTCGCGCGATGTCGAAGAAGCTGACCTCCTGCACCTGGGGACGCGCGATATAGATGCCGTCGAGCATAAACGCTGCCGACGGATCGCCCTTTTCGGTACCGTCGTTGCTGGTCACGCCACGGATCGTGATCTGGACACCGTTGTTGCGGTTGATCGTGAGGTTCGGCACGAGGTTGCCCAACGCGGTCGGATCGGTCACGCCAGCCGACCTCAATGCTGTTTCGCCGATAGCGGTCAATGCGATCGGAGTCTTCGACGCTTTAGTTTCGAAGCGGGTGGCCGTAACCACAATCTCGCCCGGCTCTTCGGCTTGAGCTTCGGCGACGGGCTTGTCAGTAATCGCGTTCTGTCCAGTCTGGGCCAGTGCAAAACTGGGATGCAGCGCGCTTGCAGCAACGCTGATAACCAGCCATTTAGACGTCTTGATATTGGCGCCGCTCGTCATGTCTTAGCCCCCATGAAACACCGCTAGATCCGATTGACCCACCCATTGATCGGTGTGCGAGCGAGAGCTAATCTTACATTCTGATGACGAAAAAGCGATTATTTTGCCATGTGCGTGGAGATTTTCTCACATTGTTGCGCCGTTGGAACCGCTGTCAATCCCAAGCAGCTAGCACTATCGAGGCGCTGTAGACGCCTCTTCCGGTCCAGTTTCTTCCCTTAATCGACTAACGGTTTCCATTGACCGTTGCCGTGAAAGCAGCAAGACGGCTGTCTTCCAAGCGTGGGTCTAGCTACTCGCGCCAGGATCCTCTTAGCGATCTCACCGGTCTGTCTTAGGAGTTCGGCGGCTTCGAGCGCTTTCCAGGCACCTGCCGACACAGCAAGCCTGAACGAACGGCAGCTTAGCCCGTTTGGCGCTCCATAGCGGACAGGCCGTTATCCACCAGTTTTACCGTAAATGCGGACGGTCCGCATGCATCAGGAACTCGCCGTTTTCAGCGGACAAGCTGCACGCTCCTGCCCTTCGACAACTGCGGAGCGCGGTGCTGTCCCTTCGGAGAACCTTCGTTCGCACAGGTTGGCAAACGTCTTTTCGGATTGTCTCAGCCGTCCAGCTGCGAATGCCCCTGCCGCCCCCGCGACCAATGTGGTAGAAGTGCGGATGCTCAAGACAAGAATAAAGCGGCTCGCCGATCGAGGTGATCGCGCGGTGCAGCGCCTTGCCGAAATCGAAGCCTCGATCACGAACCTTTCTAACGAGGATCTGCTCGACCTAGCTGACATCTTCAAGGCCGAGCCCCGCCCGCCAATTGGGGACATGGCGTTCTTGGAAATGGTGCGGCGGGATATCCGTCTTTGAAAGCCGCACGGCTACGTGTCAGCAGGATTATGTGCTCACGCTGAGCCACATCGGTTACAGGCAAGGATAGCCCACAACTTTACACAATCATGGCGGAGCAACGGCGCAGCGATGGTAGCGATTGGAACCCGGATCAATGAGATTGGCACTTTGATCCGTGATGGCGGGGCCTTCTACCTTCGCCGCGATGTCGGTGGGCGCTACGAGCTGGAACTGCATCGCACTCCCGTCGATCTCGTTGAGAAGCGCGTTCGGCTCGTCGGCACATTGGTTGGCCCAGATCTTGTGAACGCTGACGGCGTTGCACCAGCTTAGCGAGCAGACCATTCCTCTCGTACTGAGGCACTCGGCGCAATTTTGATTCATCCTGACTCATTCGCGTTGCGCACAAACCACGAACAGACATCATACCGGCCATGGAACAGCGGATCATTCATGCCTGCGGTCATGAGCAAGCTCATGATCTCACGGGCTTTGACAGCCAGCAGGCACGCAAGGCCCGGTGGCTGAAGACGACGACCTGTCGAGACTGCTTCGTTGCGGAAAAGCGAGCGGAGGAAGCCGCTGCGGCAGCGTTAAGCAGCGCCGCTATCTCCCACCTTGATCTTCCACTGCTTACCGGCACCGATCGGCAAATTAGCTGGGCGTCGACGATCAGGACCAAGCGGCTCGCGGCGCTAACCAACCTCAACAGCAACGCCGATTGTTACGCTTGCCTTCAGGTGACTGACGCCAAATGGTGGATCGATCACCGCGATCTGACGGACGTCGATCTGATGGCGGCAGCGACGCAGGCAGCGGACATTCAAAGCGCCACGGCGGCCAGGGCTTCGATTACGGATATGTCTCGAACGGCATGATCGTTCCGCTGACGCCATCGCGACGGCCAACGTTGCGAAGACGGTGTCATCAATAGCACGAACTTTTGACGCGATATCGCGCGCATGCCCCACTGCTTGAGATCCGAGCCGGTGCGAAACGTATATCTGCAGCACAGTGCTTTTAAGGTATGCCCCTAGCTCACCGCTACGGGCTAGTCGGTTTTACGTGATAAAACTGCGTATAAAATTCAGGTCAATTTGATCGCCTAGTCCGGCTGAAGCCTTAACCCAAGAGGACCATACGGCACCTATTCAAATAGCACTGCTGAAGCATCATTCAGAGGGCGGCACATCGGACGGTCTCAAATACGCTAAGCCCCGGCAGGTTCACTCAGGCGTCGCAAAACAACTGTTTGTCACACACTCGTGACGGGAACCGGGCTTTCCGTACATTCGACCGCTGAACGGCGATAAGTGGTGGCAACCGGACAGGCCGCTTTTAGGAAGGCAGGTGGCCATAGCCGATATTGCCCGGGGCTACTGCTTTTCCCACAAAAAATGGTAAAACGGGCATCGCGAAACTGCACGCCCTCAATCGACGTATGATCGGGACGCGATTTCGTTACTGCGTCGGCGGACGTGAACGGTTCAGGGCGCGAAGTGCCTCAAACAGCGCAGTGTCGCGTCCAGCGCGAAGATCCGCCGACGAAGCGAGGACCGCGAGATTTGGCGCGACACCGGCCCCTTCCAGACGCGTTCCATCCAGCATTATTACTTCCTGCACCGGCACCTGTACCCGCCCGCCGTCGGGAAGCGGAAAGGTGGGGGCACCTAGAACGGACCCATTCGTTCGCCGTCCGATTACGATGGCACGGCCAAGCCGCTTGAGTACCGCAGTCGATACCTCCGCGGCGCTTGCAGATGCAGGACCGGTTAGGATCGCGAGTGGGCCGGCATAGGGCGCGGCATCGCCATCAGCATCGGTCTTGAACACCCCGCGGCCGGACGCGTCTACCGTCCTGTAGACGGGGCGACCTGGCGGCAGGAGTAGGTTTAGGAGGAGCATCGGGAACCCGCCGCTGTTGAAACGAAGATCGATCACCACACCTGCCGGCCCGGCCTGTCGCAACGCTTCCGCGACCTTTCGAACAGGTTCCACCTCGAACTTGTCAAACCGGATGTAGCGTACGCCGCCGGCAAAGGACCGCACTTCGACGGCTGGCCGAGTCCGTGAACAACCGACGTCGAAGGCGACCTTGCTTTTCGGGCCATCGGGAAGGGCAAGTGTGCGAAGATTGTCTCGTCCGCTGCCTTCCCACTTCCCTATCTGGTCGGGCGTCAGGCGAAGGAGCGTCGCCGTAATCCGACGGCCCGATAGAGCTGGCTTGTTGGCATATTCCAGCACAAGCCATCCGGGCGCCACGCCGGCATGGGCCGCAGCAGAGCCAGGGATCACCTCACCCACTTCGATCCCGACACCCTTTCCGCGCCGAATGGGAGTGAGAAACATCCCGCCGTCCGGTTCCGGGCAGGGCGATGAGACGGGCGATTGCGTTGGGATGCCCTCGTCCGCCTTCGCGCGCCTCGCTGCCGCGATCGGCATCTCCACGCCGACATGCGATACCGGGAACCTCTGGGCTAGTTGGGCCATCACGTCCCAGTAGAGATGCCAGTCGTCGGCACTTTTCGCGGCCTTGAGGCGCCAGTGACGTCTGAGCTTCGGCCAGTCGAGCCCACCAAAGGACTGGTCGTAATAATGTGCTGATATCTGAGCCGCGAAGGCGTCGTAGATGGCGAGACTCCGCTCCACACCGGTCAACCGCCCGAACGCCTCCGCCGCGTACTTGGCATCCTGCCGAGCCGCCTCCTGGCGTGGCCCGACAACAAGGAAGAAGTAGGCAACCAGTCCAGCAAACAGCAGGGCCGCCGCAGCGACGCAGCCGCTGAGGATGCGAAGCAGCCACCTCAAGACGGTCGGGCCTTTTGGCGAAAGCGCGGACGTCGAAGCGTACCCCCGCAGCTCCCGTCCTTCCCGGACGATTCAGCGGCAGGGAGCCTCGTACCGTCGCGGGAGCCATCTTCGATCACAACGCGACGCTATGCGTTAGGGCAACGCCTGTCGAATTTGGCGGCAGCTTCCTGCAAACGAACGGCGGGCGGGAAACTCACCGCCTCGATCGGGCTGAGGGACGCCGGCGGGTTTCGCTTTCCCGAAATCTGTTCCCAATCGCTCTATCCCGAAATGGCCGATCGGAAACCGAGAAAAAAGATCGCGCTTAACGAATGGCCGCTATTGCGCGCCCGGATCCCAAGCCTGAAAGGCCGGACGTGGGCGTCAGCGGTCATTCGATGCGACCGGCCCCGGAACGTCCGAACTTGGTGCTCAGCTGCCGTCCATGACGTCGCTGGCCCGAAGCCATGGAAACTCGGTTGCGGCCTCCCGCTCCGCAGTAGTCGGCAAAACCCCGGGTGTTCTACACTGAGCGATATGACCGCGGGCGCGAAGATTAGAACGGAGCAGGCGGCTTATTCGTCATTGATACGCGTTGAATATCACCATCAATCCCTAGCACTACCTCAATTTCCCAGTAGCGTTTTCCAGGCCCGTCAGGTGCGTAGGCGAGCCGATATGGCTGCCATAGCTCGTTGTCGCTGCGCACCCTTTCGACACTCCACACGCTCTTGAACGGCACCTTCAAAAAGACGTCTCGCGGTGAAACCTTGGCCTCATCATAGGAGGCAATCGATCCCGCGAGTAATTCAAAAGACTCAAACTTACCGGCTTCTAAGTTACGTTGAGCCTCCTCCAACTTGGCAATAAGACTAACTGCATCTTGAGGGCTGAGTCCCGTTAATTGCCTCGTGCTTGGAGCTGGCGAAGCCTGACTCGCATGTGCCCCACCAATAGCGGATTGCCCCGCCAGCCCTATAATAAGAGCAATGTGCCAGATTCGCATGGTTTGTCCTTAGGCGATCGGAGTTGCCCCGGTAACCGCGTGGAGCCCGCTCAAATGCTATACCCCGAAGGCCTTGATGCAAAACCTGCGATTTTATCACGGATATCCGGCATTGGTGGATTGCCGACGTTACCTTACGAGCGGCCTATTCCGCAGGCTGACGGTATTCGAGCGGAATAGGTTTGAAGATAGCAGTTGACGCGCATCCTAAAACCAAGCCAGTCAGGACGAACGGGCTGAAGGCAGCGTTGCCTCGGATCATCTCGATCGCACCGGTCACGGCAAGCCAAGTGACAACTAGCAGAAACAGCCTCGTGAAGAACATTCGGAGTCGTGGATGCATCCGATTTTTCAGGCGCGTGGTCCAACTCGACATCAATAGCTCCCGTTCTTGCAAGGACATGTCATACGCCGGCCACATCCGCAATTAAGCGCTTCCCGCCTGTCCGCTCTGGGGTCCGCTTTGCCGACAGCGAATGTCGCGACCTAGTGATGAGCGGACCGTCCGTTTTCGGGGGCTAATAGGAAAGTAACGCTGTTTTAGCGGCCTTCCTTCCGGCAACCAACAAAATCAAAAAATTGCCTGTCGAGGAAGGCGGTGTCTTTGGAACCCGCCGCGTCCCGGAAAAGCATATGAGCCGGAGCAGGTTCTCCCCGCTTCGGAACGTGATTGATCAGATTATACATGATATCGGTTCCGATATATTGCCTGTTTCCGTATGGACGAGCCCCCCCATCCGGACTTGGCGGCTGCCAGCCTTTGGCGATAACGTCTTCCGTAGACGCAACATTTTGGAGCCCGTTCGAGCCACCGTTCCACGGCAGCCACCAAAAGGTCTTCCTTAATTCCTTATGCTGGACTGCTATCGCAACATGGCTTGGCCAATCTGGACCGCTGTCGACTGGGCGAAAGTAGGCAGTTACGCTTGGATCGTGGCGCAAAACATAGTGTGCCTGCTCAACGGGACAGGTAGCTACCGTAGCCGCCGCAAGTGCTAACATGCCAATCATTGCGACAGTCTCCGCCTCTAGTCTTATGTCATTGTAGCTGATGAATGAGTATCGGCAATCGTGACCGCCATGAAGACGGATACGAACGGGTGTAGGCGGAAGCGGAATGACCGGGATTGGCGGAAAGCGAACGTTTCGTTCTAGTTATTCCGTAACACTGATTAACCCTCTGGTAGCAACACCACTCTAGGTGATTGATTGCTGATAAAGGGTAATATAATACGATGAGCGGTTCGGTCTCGAGAGATCGACGCAAAGTTTGCGTCGCATCCGCTATAATCCTTGCGTCATCTGCTGTCGTTTCGTTCGTGAGTCTGCTTGTCTATGCGCAAGGGCTCCCGGAATTACCAATAACCTCCATAGTGANGGCATGGTCCCTCATGAAACAGATCAATCCGGACTTTCTATACCCAAACGCGCTGCCAAAGCTCCTTTATGTCGTAGCACTCCTGGGAGCCATAATGGTCCTAGTTCCCGCTAACGCAATAAAATCCGGGGATGTCCGTTAGTGGACGTCCGCGGAACGGCCAGAATTTGGTGGTCAACGGACAGGCCGCTTTTGGGTACGAATGTGGCGATAGCTGCCGTTAACAGAAGCGCCGACATCGAAAGGAGACCACGCGCCGAAGAAAGTCCGAGACTAAAATGGCGGGGGATACCTCCGATATATTTGTAAGGAGATGATCGGTTTATAACCTGTCACCTCCACTACCCACATGTCATCTTGCCAAAACTGAAGTTCCGTTGCCGGCCCGCGAACCGAACTTGGCAAATCGACGTTCCCCAGATGGCGCCAATTGAGCCCGGCCAGCACGCGGACTCCATCGCAGCGGTTACCCTTAGGAGTGGTGTCGTCTAAGCAAGTGACCGGAACCGAAGCACGGCCCGTCGTTGCTGCCTCGACTGAGAGATCGAGAACGGCCTTGACAATCCCGCGACCGAGCTGTGGTTCACCCGGTGGCAATTGAGCAAAGTTTTCCACGCGAGCGCACTCG
>NZ_JACYUP010000008.1:0-100233 GCF_014841795.1 Sphingomonas sp. CFBP 13733 | reverse complement strand
GTCTTCTTCTCTGCCGTCGCGCTCGCGGCCACCGTCATCTTCTGGCTATGACCAATGAGTCCTGACCCTAAAGCACGAAGTCGGGTCCGGCAAAGCACGAACTATAAGCATACTCGGTCCGCAATAGCACGAAGCTGGATTAAACTTGTCCGTGAAAGCACGAAATTATTACCCCGTGGGTCCGGCGAAGCACGAATACTGGCTATTTCGCACAGGGCTTCTTTCCTCCAAAAATACCGAAGAGTTGACGAAACGAGCGTCAGCGAAGGGAAAATGAGCTGTGACCACATAAAAGAAAGCCCGGCACAAAGGCCGGGCATCCCAGAGATTGTGTGGAGCGACGTCGCCAAACGTCGAACCGGGTCTATTGCTGTCCCCTCCATATAGCTCTGAACGAACGTAAGTTCAAGGATGCGCGTTTTGCGCCACGCTACCCCTTTGCCCGGACGATCATGCGCGTCGACGAACGATGACGCACCGCCCCGGCGCGATGGCGCCGGGGTTCCCCCTGCTGCGGAAAGGATGAGATCATCAATTTCGAGCCCCCCTTCCCCACACCACGCTCGGCGATCAGCACGGCCGTGTGGAGCGCCCGGGGTCTTAGATCGCCTCGCTCATGGCAGCGGTCGTCGTGATGGCGGCATTCTTTCCGATGAGATCGAGTGCTTCAATGCCCGCGACTTGCCGCCGAATTTGATGAGACCGGCTGACGGTCGCTATCTGGACATCGACGGTTGTCCGGGAAGAGTGACTGGTGCGTGTGGGAGGCAAGACCGTCGCGTGGGTCGGCGCCTCCCCTGCCCTACCAACGTCGGAAAGGCTCTGTCGTCGACTCTGTCCATCGTGACGACCGGGCGGAGTCAGCGTCAAGGATGCGCGGTTCCCTCAATTTTGACGTGGCCCTCGCTTCGCTTCGACCACGACAAAATCGGCACCCCCACGCCCCGCTTGCGCGGCCGCTGCGCGGTCCTGTGACCCTGACCCCACCCGATCGTCAGCCGGCATCCGTCTCAACGAACAGACGGAGGTTTACCTGCACGTCCAAACCGCACGCACCCAGGCATGGCTCGCTGAACTTGCAAGCATCCAAGCGGAGATCGCAGCACACGGGATGCCCGAGCAGGCACCCCTCCCCGCAGTAAAGCGAACTCGCAAGCTCAAGCCACTCTGGGAGAAATGAGCATCGTCCGGGCGGCCTCAGCCGCCCGATTAGGATTGGGTCTTCGTCTTGAGCGTCGTTGTATCCGGTGTGGTGCAGGTCGTGTCGAACGAGATCGGGCCGTGGGTACTTCACGATCAATTTCGCCATTTTGCGCTTTGGTGAACGCCGATCGCGTTTGTCGCGTTCGGCGTCTCAATCTCTTATCGATTTGTGGCGTGGCACTGTGGATTCATCAATTGCTTTGGCGATACGGGAACTGAGGGGAACCGTTCCTTCGTCTGGTAGCCACGTGGTAGCAACGAGCTAGCGATACTGTAGCGACTTGATCGCGGATTGCGTTAGGGTAGCAACTAGACAGCTATGACGTAGCATGTTCATACACGGTTGGTGGCCTGCCTCTCGCGGCTTGCCAACCGCGTCTTGACGGTATCGCAAAGGCGCGTGTCGCTAGTTGGTAGCATGCAGCAACCGACTACCAATTGGATCGCGAGCACGTCGCTTCCCGGCCGCAACATCATCGCATCGAAACTGCAACTAGGTCGCGACAAGCCTGCTACTAACTCGCGTGCTAATTGCGAGCAAATCGCAATTATAACGCAGGTTGGTCGCTGCTAGATTGTGTCAAAGTCGCTAGACACTACTTGGTAGGTTGCGATATAGCCGCTTCATGAACGCTGGCTGCTACATGGTAGCAACCTGGCCGCAACGGGAGAGCAGTATGCCAGTCATCAGTTTCGTGTCGCCGAAAGGCGGGGTGGGCAAGACCACGGCGACATTGTTGCTCGCCGGAGAGTTGGCGGAGGCGGGGGGTACCGTACGCCTGATCGATGCTGACCCTAACCTTCCGCTGGTCGACTGGGGCCAGTTACCGGGACGACCGGATGCGATAACTGTCGTCGCGTGCCGCGACGAAAACGCGATCATCGATGAAATCGAGCGGGGCGCGTCGGAGGCGCGCTTCACACTCGTTGACCTCGAAGGCGCGGCAACCGCGACCGTCACGTTCGCAATCGCTCAAAGCGATCTGGTGATCATTCCTTGCAAGGGGTCGCATCTGGATGCCACCCAGGCTGCCCGCGCTATTAAGCTCGTCAAGCAGACGGCGAGAGGCACCAAGACAAAGATCGACTATGCTATACTGTTCAGCCAAATCCCGCCAGCGCTGCGCTCGAACAATCAGAAGGACATCGCGGAGCAGTTCAACGATGCTGATATTCCGGTCCTTCCCGTCATGATCTACAATCGCGAGGCCTATCGCGCGATGTTCGCCGCTGGTGGCACGCTTCGCACCATCAACGACAAAGGTGTCGGTAACATGAAGGCGGCGCTCGAGAACGCCGAAGCCTATGCGGCAACAGTGATCGCTAGGCTCCGTAAGGCGCGTACCGTGAAGGAGGCAGCATGACCCGGTCCAGGCTCGATCTCTCGGAGTTCGATGATACGCCCGCGAACAAGGATCCAGCAAAGCTACGCGAGATAAGCGACGGGGCGGGCTTTCCGTCGCGTCCGGCTGTCCCAGCTGTAGCTGCCCCGCCTGTAGCGGCGCCCGTGCCTAAAGAGCGTCCCCAAGCCGGGACATTCCAACGGCCGCCACGCGTAACCGGCAATCGCAATATCGCGATCAACGTGAGGGTAGATCCCGAGACCGCTGCGAGACTCTATGCTCTTCGTGACGCGGATCCGGCACTCAAGCGCGTGCTCGCCGACGTCGTAGCAGATGCGGCGCTCTTGCTTTACAAGAAGGAGATTGGCGGGGCTGCTCCATAGGTAGGGCAGGGGCCTTGCATGGCCGTTAGCGCGGCGACGCAACGCAATCCTGGTCGACCGCCCGCGCGCCGCAGACCCCCGTTAAAGGCGGCCCCACGATCGATGGATAGGGCGTGATACCCCGCTTGGCACGACCGAGACGGCGCCCGAAACACCATACGAGCCGCGCCCGTGTGCCGCGGCGCACGGGCGAGCCCCGGCCGCCAACACGTCGCAAGCTATGGCCGGTCTGCAGGGGAGGGGGGGCAGCCTGATCTGGCGCCGTCAATCTGCTTTCGGGTATCCTGCTCGGCCGCGCTGAAGCGAGCGCCGGCCGTCAGCCTCCGTCGGCGCAACACCCAGACGGGCCGTGGCTGCCAAGATTGGGGCACCGCTGCGTTCGATCCCAGCCAATGCCCTTACCGCATAGAATGGCGGATCGAAGGTCATCCCTTGCCCACGCTAGGTTCGATCAAATCCCATCGGTTTCCGTAGAGGTCTTCGAAGACCGCCACCGTGCCATATGGTTCATGGCGAGGCGCTTCGACAAAACGGATGCCCCGCTGAGTGTAAGCGAGGTGGTCACGGGCAAAGTCGTCTGTTTCGAGAAACAGGAACACGCGACCGCCGCTTTGATCGCCGATCGCCTCACGTTGCCGGTCGCCAACCGCTCGCGCTAGGCAGGTACCGCCACAAACCTGTCATCAGCTCAAGCTATCATGGGGATACCCAAGAAAGCCGGATGAGATGAGCGAGCAGGAAAAGCGGAACATGATCAAGGCCACGCGGGGGTATCTGCGCGTGAGTACTGAGGAGCAGGATCTCGCTCGCCAGGAAGTGATAGTCGCCGGGGCGCGAGGAGCTGGGTACTATGTGGCAGCAGTCTACCGGGAAAAAGCATAGGTGCACGACCGGACCGGCCAGAACTGCTGCGCATGGTTGCCGACCTCCAGCCTGGTGAGGTGGTTGTCGCGGAGAAGATCGATCGGATCAGTCGTCTGCTTTTGCCCGAGGCGGAGTTGTTAGTCGCGACGATCAGAGGGAAGGAAGCTAAGCTCGCGGTGCCGGGGATCGTTGATTTGTCCGACCTCGTTGCCGATAGTTCTGGTGTTGCCCGGATCGTGCTCGAGGCGGTGCAGGATATGCTGTTACGGGTAGCGGTTCAGACCGCCCGCGACGATTACGAGACCCGTCGTGAACGCCAGCGCGAAGGGATCGAGATTGCCAAGCGGGAAGGCCGGTATACTGGGCGGAAGCCTGACCTCGCGCACCATCGCCGCATTATCGCGCTTCGTGACGCTGGCATGAGCATTGTTAGGACGGCCGAGCTGGCCGAATGCAGCATTGCGCAGGTCAAGCGAGTGACAGCTCTGCATCGTGCGAAAGCAGGCGTTTCATTAACCAAGGGGGTGTCGTCGGAGGACGGATCCAGCTTAAAGTTCGTGCTTCGACGACAGTGGAATAAGCCGTCGTCAGACAGCTGGCGGTAGGCCCGATTTGATCTTTCCGCCCACCGACGTGTCGGTTGCGGCTCCGTAGCGTTCGGCTTCTGCGACTAATTCAGCATCTGACAGGGCGCGGTGGTCTATCCACCACTTCGCATCAATTACGACGGCACAAACATGGCGGCCGTTTCCGTCTGTGCCCGAATTCGCCATGAGCGCGCAAAAGCGGCTGGCCCGTAGGGTTGTCGCCCAAGCAACCTGGCGATCACTGCCTGTGAGCAAGGGAAGGTCTAGGTGGGCAATGGCTGCACTGTTACGAACCGCCGCCTCCGCCTGCTCACCTTGCTTGGTCGCGACGAAACAGTTGCGACACTTGGTTGCCTTCAGCCAGCGGGCTTTGCGCTCCTGCTGGCTGGCAAAGCCGGAAAGATAGTGAATCTGCTCATGCCCGCAGGCGTGCGTGATGATTTGTCCCATAACATGATGATGCTCGACAGCCGTTTCGAGGCAACCGGGATGAGTCAGGTTCAATCACGAATGCGTTGAGCCGTTGGCGTGACTACTTTCCAACTTCAATCACTTAGTTGGGGGCTACTCCATCGGCATTCACGAGAGCGGGGCCGACAAGCGTGCCGACCAGACGAACCCGCTTCTCTACGAGGTCGAATGGCGCTGCAATTCCAATTCGTAGCGACCCCCAAGGTCCCGCCGCAGGTAAAAGGCGCCACCGTCGCGGATCAATGTACCAATCTCATCTACCCGCATACCGATCAACGGCACGATCGCGTTGTCGTTCAATTATCGCGTTCGGCGCGCTTGCGATCCGCCTTCCGCGCACGACTGACGGCCGCGGCATGTTCGCGCGCCCGTTTCTCGGACGGCTTCTCATAATGCCGGCGCAGCTTCATCTCACGGTACACCCCTTCACGCTGCAGCTTCTTTTTCAGGGCGCGCAAGGCTTGGTCGACGTTGTTGTCGCGGACGATGATCTGCATGATGGCTGGCTCGTTATGGCTATAGGTTAGTCAAATACAACACGCTTTATGCCCAGGAACGAGCCATGCCAAGGATAGCTTAGGCGGCATAGCCTGGCGATCCGCGTCACCGACGACGAGTTGAGCTCATCGTCGGCACATAGGGTTACCTTCGTCCGGTCGCCCTGCCTTTGAAACTGATATTGCGCCGTTGCATTCCAAAGAATGCCATATCCCGATTGGCGCGCGGAGCGCGACTGTGAAAATGTCGGCGCGATCGAGCAGATCGGTGTCGGCGAGGCCTGTAATAGACCGAGCGAACGGTTGATCCTGCATACCGGCGTGTCGGTCGTGGACGGGCAAATGTCCTGCGCCCGCATCTGGAGGCGGCGCTGGCTGGCACGGATGCAGCCTGGGGTATCACGAGCTCTACCCCGTCATCTTCGGCGAGGAGCTGGCGACCCCCGCCTGTGCCAGTGTAGAGCGGATCGCGGCGGTGGGGGCCTGCGTGGTGCGTCCCGCTTGATGCTGACGCCCGTCAGCCCTCGCGCCTGAACGCCCGCATCAGCGTGCGGCTGTATTCGCGATGGGTCGGAGTTTCCCGGTGGCACCCGGCAGATGATGGCGCGATGCCAAGCGAAGCTGCCGGTGTGAACGTCAGTTCCCCGAAATAGATGCCGTCCGCCCCGTCATAGAGGTCAACGCGGACGAAATCGAACGGTGCCGCCAGTGCTCGAGCCGCCGCGGTCATCTCAGCAAGGCGACCAGCATCTGGAAGCCAGTAATCTTCCGGGGTCGTGAACCCGTCGTCTGCGTCCATGGGCTCGAACCCTGGCACTTGGAACAGGCGGCTCCATGCCGTACCGAACCGGGCGTGATCGACCTGGCACAGCAACGGTTCGCCGTGGATGCAATGAAACTTGTAATCGTCGGGCGGGGCGGAGTTATGGGCGGGCACCAGCGTTTCGACGATGATCTGCCGCGGCAGGTTCCAATACTGCATCTCGCGCATCACGAGCGCATAATCGATTGATGCCAGCTGGTGCATCGCCGCAAGATCTGCCGGCGAGGTGACGTTCCGCAGAAAGACGGGCGATCCACTGGCATGGGTCGGCTTGGCGATCGCAGGGGTTCCAATGAACGGCCGCAGCAGCTCGTGGAGGCGGTCGACGGATCGCACACCCGCCATCGGGATGACCGCCAGCGTTTCGAGCACGCGCAAAGCCGGGCATGATCGCGTCGCCATCGCCTTGGCAGTGCCCTTGTCAACGAACGTACGCTGGAGCGCCGACCAATTGGGGTTGATCATGCGGGCGAAGATCAGGTCGTTGATCGTTGCGGCGGCATCATTCGGGGGAAGCGGCCATCGCCCGAACTTCCGTTCAAAATGACCGCCTGCGATCAGATGGTTGAACCCGCGCTCCATTGGCGCGGGACGGGCGAACCCGTTTCGGTCGTCCCCTGACAAGTCCGTCATTCGATACCCTTGCCCATTGATCCCGATCGCGGATCAGTCCGCCTGCGGCCGCAATATGGCATCCAATTGGGTGAGGCGACCCGGAATGCATGCGACATGAGGGTAATGTAAGCCATTGCCTGGAGCTTGGCGGGGCGCACACGGAAAGTGAGACCGCCCCGAACTGCGTGCCATCATTAAATACCGGACTGCTGGTCAGCGATCCGTTATGTGGCATTCGATGCCGGCTCGCTGCTTTTTAACCCTCATGATTGCCTGTGTCTCATTGATCGGATGTGGCGACCGTACGCCTGACCGTGAACGTGTGCTGCGACAATTGGCACAATCCTCGGATGCCCAGCTTGCAGAGGGAAGCCGAGAACCTCAGGAAAAACTGATTCGAGCGCCGTCCGATAAGGAAGCACGATATTTTCTAATCAAATCGCGAGCGCGATTGTTACATGGCACGCGTATAGCCGTCATCCGCAAGGAGCTTGCCGAGAAAGTAGGTTACGGTCGCATTGAGGTCGATTGTGCAGAGCGCTCGATGCGGGTGCTGGCCTTGTCAGATCGACGTTCTTTTGTAGAAGCAGGGCTATCAAGACCTGTCGAACTAAGCTCCATCGCCGATCGGCCGTTGAGGCGGGAATTAGCGGCTGCCGTTTGCGCAAAAGACGGAGTGTAATAGGCGGGTAGATTGATCTGTCAGCGCTGGCTGATCGCCGACCGCTACGAAACCCTGCTAGGTGTTTGGTCCCGGCATCTGGTGGATCAGATCAACAATGAATCTGTCCGGCTCTGACGTCCAGATCTTGCAATGTATTTGTAAGGCGTGAGGCCATTGAGCGTCTTGAGGCGACGGGCAAAATAATAGGCCGCCATGAGGTTGGCGAGGTGCACAGGCAACTGCTCGTGGCTATCGTAATGGAAGCGTTTGGCGGTCGCCTCCTTGATCGTGCAGTTCATCCGCTCGACTTGTCCGTTGGTCCAGAGATGGTAGGGATGGATCGGCCCCTTAACTGAGCTCGGGAGAGCCTTGGTGAGCCGGTGCTCTATGTCGTTCGCTTCGCAGATCATGTCGAAGCGCATCTGCCGCGACCAAGCGGTGTTACAGTTGCGCGACTGTGCGACTAGACATGCTGGACACCTTATTTGGCCTTTGACGACGCGAACGAGCGCGACGGCATTCTATCTAGTGAGCAATGTGCTTGAAATGCTACGGCGCGGTTGGAAGTTCCATATTTTCACTTATGATATCCATGTTCACCAGCGCACCCATGGTTGGTTGTACAGATAATGTCGGGACCATAGGGGCTCCGTCTGGAGAGGAATTTCATGCGTATCGCACTTGCAACCCTAGCCCTGCTCGTGTCCGGCGCAGCATGCGCGCAGTCGACGCCAATTCCAAAGATCGAGGCGCGCGACGGGCGTCACGCGCTGATTGTTGACGGCGCACCATTCTTGATGCTGGCCGCGCAGGCCAACAATTCGAGCAACTATGTCTCGCAGCTGCCAGCAGTCTGGCCCATGCTCGACCGGATGCACGCCAACACGCTCGAAATGCCGGTCGCCTGGCAGCAGATCGAGCCGGTCGAGGGGAAGTTCGACTTTTCCTTCGTGCAGGCGCTGCTTGACCAGGCACGCGCGCACGACAAGCGCGTCGTCCTGCTCTGGTTCGGAACGTGGAAGAACACGTCCTTGGCGTACACGCCCGATTGGGTAAAACTCGACAATATACGTTTCCCGCGAATGAAGACGCGCGACGGCAAGGATCACGGCGTCCTCTCGGCGATGTTCTCCACGACGATGGAGGCGGACAAGAAGGCGTTCGTTGCGCTGATGACTTATCTTAAGTCGCATGATCCGCAGAACACGGTGATCATGGTCCAGCCGGAAAACGAGACGGGGAGCTACAGTAATCCGCGTGATTACAGTGCGAAGGCGAATGCGTTGTTCGCACAGGCGGTCCCGGCGCAGCTTATAAAGGCGCTCGGCAAGGCGCCTGGGACGTGGAGCGCGGTGTTCGGCGTGCAGGCGGACCGCGCGTTTAACACTTGGCACGTCGCGCGCTTCGTTAATGTGATCGCCGCGGCGGGAAAGGCGGTAAAGCCGCTGCCGATGTATGTGAACGCGTCGCTCGCAGGCCCCTCGAACGTGCCCGATCCCAACGGCGTCGCGAGCGGCGGCCCGCAGCAGGACGTGCTCGACATCTGGAAGGCGGCGGCACCGTCGATCGATGCCGCGGCGCCCGACATCTACGATCGCAAACACGACAATGTAATTGCGTATCTGAGCGCCTATGCGCGGCCCGACAACGCGCTGTTGGTGCCTGAGATCGGCAACGCGAAGGATTTTGCGCGGTTCTTCTGGCCGGCGCTGGGGCGCGACGCGATCGGCTATGCGCCGTTCGGGATGGATGACACGGGATATTCCAACTATCCCCTCGGCGCGAAAACGCTCGATGACGAGACGCTAGGTGCGATCGGCAGGAAATATGCGCTGTTCGCGCCGATCGCACGAGAATGGGCGGGCGTTGCGCTCACGCATCCAACCTGGGGCGTTGCCAAGGGTGAAGACGGCGCAGCGCAGTCGACCGTGATGGGCGATTGGTCGATTACGGCGAGCTTTGGGCAGTGGCAGTTCGGACAGAAAGAATGGACCTGGATCAAGTCCGACAAGCCCTGCTGGGCCGATCAGCCCGTCGGAGGCGCGGTCGTCGCACAACTATCGCCGACCGAGTTCTTGGTCGCGGGGGATTATGTCCGCCTGAACTTCAGCGCGAAGACCGGAGGGCCCGCCAAGGGCATGATGCTGCGGGTCGAGGAGGGGACGTTGACCGATGAGCGTTGGACTACCACCCGTGTGTGGAACGGGGATCAAACGGATTACGGACTCAACATCGTCAATCGACCGACGCTGCTTAAAGTTACGATGGGGGTGTACAAATAGACGTCCGCTTCCATTACTTCTTTTGCAAAGGCTCGCGCGTAGTTGGAACCGGGTCTCGGCCTAGGCCGGGACCATTTGGTCCACGCGCCGGCTTGCTGAGGGGGTCACACCAACCCACGCCCCTCGATTCGGACTGCTGGGACAAAGCCCGTGTACGCCGGTAGGTCCAGATGCAGTCCGGCGGCGTCGCGGCGATGCTTCAATGTGCCACCGCCGAGCAGTGATACCCGCTCGATCTCCCCCGCTGTGCGTCCCGTTCCAAGTGACGCAATCGTCGCAGGGCCGCGCGGGGGGGCGAGGAATAGTGCGTAGAGTGCACTCCTGTTAGTCGTGAAGCGTATGTCCCGCGGCGTGAACGGCTTGGCAGTCGCCTCGTTCTGCATGCCAACTGCAAGCTTGGTGGGACCTTCGCCGTAAATGCGCCAAGGTCGCGAGCCAAAGATCGCTTCGCCGTTGGTTGCGACCCAGGCTGCCATGCCGTCGAGGATCTTCTCCTCTTCCGAGTCTATCGAGCCGTCGCCAGGCTGCGGTACAGAGAGGAGCAGATTGCCGTTTTTGGATACGACGTCGGCGAGGCGCTGTATCACCTCCTCGGCGGTCTTGTAGCTGCGATCGTTGAGGCGTGCGACGTTGTAGAACCAGTCGCCGAGGCACGTGTCTGTCTGCCACGGCTCGTCCCACAGATGATCGGTGAAGCCCTTTTCGACGTCCTGGACGATGCCGAAGCGTTCGTTCGGCTTCAGCTGCTTGCCGGTCAGCACGACGTCGATCTTGCCGTGCCATTGGATCGAGCGGTTATAATAATCCGCTGCTGCCTCAAGCCCGACGGGGCCGAACGGCAGCCCATAATCGTCGAAATAGACAAGGTCTGGCTTGTATTTCTCGACCAAATCAGTCTGGCGAAGCAGCCAGCGCGTGACATAGGCAGGGTCGTCCTTGGGACCGGTTTCGACCCACCGGCCGTTATTCTTGTCGTGCCAGGCGTTCATCGCCTCGATCGTGTCGATGCCGTCGGGGAGCACGGCATGACCGCCGGTGTAGAGCTCCTGCGGGTCGAGTCCTTCCCACCATTGGCCTTTGCCGTCCGCCTTGGCTTGCGTGAAAGCATCGTAGCGGACACCCTTCTTGGCACCGATCGGGTCGTAGCCATAGGCGGGCTGGTACCAGTGCCAGGCGTGCGCCGCGTGGTTCGACACGCCGAATTTAAGGCCGGCGGCACGCGCAATCTTTTCCCATTCGCCGACGATGTCGCGCTTCGGCCCAACCCGTAGCGAGTTCCACGCGTGGTAGCGACTGTCGTAGCAATCAAGATTATCGTGATGCGTCGCGAGCGCGACGAAATATTTAGCGCCGGCCCTCACGTAGCGGTCCATCAGCGCCTGCGGGTCCCAGCGCTCGGCCTTCCAGGCGTGCTGCAGATCCTTCATCCCGGCAACCGACGGATGGCCGTAGGACTTGAGGTGATGCTCGTACATCGGATGGCCCTGCATATACATGAAGCGGCCGTACCAATCCCCCTGCTCGGGCACCGCCTGCGGGCCCCAATGCGACCACAGCCCGAGCTTCGCGTCGCGGAACCAGTCGGGGTAGCGGTAATTGTCGACGAGCGAGGGCCAGTTTGCCTGCACCGGACCGCTCGCGCGGCCCATCGGGCTGGCTGCGCGGGCGGCGGTGGCAAGGCTCAGGGCGGCGGTGCCGGCGAGAAAGCCGCGGCGATTATAGGTCATTTGTCGGATCCCAACGTCTTTGCGATCGCGGCGAGCGCGAGGGTTTTCATGATGGCGTAGCCGGCGGGGGTAGGGTGGACGCCGTCGGTCGAAAGGCCCGGCTTCATGCCGCCCTCGGCCGTGGTTAGCGCGGCATGATAGTCGACTTAGCTATGCCCGTGCACCTTGGCATAGCCGCGCAACCAGGTGTTAAGCGCGGCGATCTGCGAGACGGGCCGCTTCGCGGGGCTCCAGGGGAAGGCGGCGGCGGGCGGAACCGACGCGAGGATGACCTTGATGCCGTACGCGCGCGCCAGTTCGGCCATGCCGGTGATATTGCCCTCGACGGTTGCCATCGTCACAGCACCGGTGTTGCCAGCAATGTCGTTTGTGCCTGCCATAATGTGAACCGCGGTCGGATGAAGTAGGATTACGTCGTTGCGGAAACGGATCAGCATCTGCGGCGAGGTCTGGCCGCTGATCCCGCGGTCGACCAGGCCGTTGGTAAACGGCGACGCATCGGCGCCGATCCAGTTGTCGGTGATCGAGTCACCCATGAACACGACACGCACGGGGGTCTTGAGCGCAGCGTTCTGCGCGGCGTCGCGGCACAGCTGCCCGTGATCGCGCGTTAGCATATGCAGATTGTACATCTGATAGTCGGCGGCGGGTTTGGGGTGCGTCGGGCACGGATCTGCGACGATGCCGACGAGGTCGTCGGCATAAGGATCGCCGGGGACCTTGGTCTGCGCGGCACCGGGGGCCAAGCACGAGATGGCGGCGAGCAGCGCCGTGAGGGTTTGGATGCGCATATCAGTTCCTTGCAAGCGCAGCGGCGATCGCGCGCGAGGCGATGGGAGTCATGCGGGCATAGCCGCTAGGGAGCGGGTGAATGCCGTCGGTTGTGTACGAGCGGCCGAGCATGCCTCGGGCATCAACCAGGGCAGCGTAGTAATCGGCATAGGCATAACCGCGCTCAGCGCAGAAGACGCGCAGCCAGGTGTTGAGCGCAAGTAGTTCGTCAGGCTTGCGCTCCCCGACCACGTTGCGCGCGGCTTCGGTATAGTCGTTCACCGGGAGCAGCGATCCGAACACGACCTTAATGTGGTGCGCGTCGGCTAAGTCGGCCATTGCTTCCCAGTTGGTCTTGATCTGCTCGGGTGTTTCCTGTTGCAGGAAGCCCTGCACGTCGTTGACGCCGGCGAGGATCACGACCGCCCGCGGGTGCAGCGCGATTACGTCTTGATGGAAGCGCAGGATCATCTGCGCTGTGACCTGGCTGCCGATGCCGCGATTAATATAGGGCTGGCCGGGAAAGCTGGCCGACAGGTTCCAGCGGTCAGTGATCGAATCGCCGAGGAACACTACGCGACGCTGGCCGGGTTTGCGGGCGGGGAGAGCGGCATTGGCTTGCCGGTAGATGTAACGTTCACCAAAATCCTGCATCAGGCTTGGGACGAGCTTGGCGCGGAAGGGCCCAAGCCACTGGCCCCAGTCCCGCTCCACGACGACTCTGCGCTCGGGCGAGCTTTGATAACCTTGCGCTACGGCCGCGCTCGACAACAAGGCCAATACGAAGACGCCGACCTTCATCCGAGGAGGCCGTGGCGCGCAGCGAACGCCATGAACAGCGTGGGCCATGCCATCGCCGAGCGGTCGGCGGGCAGCCGACTGCCGAAGCCGTGCCCCCCGTCCTCGAAGATGTGCAGTGCGACCGGGCGTTTGGCGTCAGTCATCGCGCCGAACATCGCGATGCTGTTCGCCGGGGGCACGAGACCATCGTCGGCGGCATGAACGAGGAAGGTCGGCGGGGTGTTCGCGTCGACGCAGTGTTCGACCGAATACCGGCGGCGCGTTTCGAGCATAGCTTCGGCCCCCAACAGCTGATCGCGCGAGCCGGCATGCGTATAGGGTTCGTACAGGCTGATCACCGGGTATACCAGCGCAGCAAGATCGGGACGGGCGCTCTGTCCGTCTGCGGAGTCGACAGGTGCGTACACCGCCCGCGCATGGTGCGTAGCAAGCAAGCCTGCGAGGTGGCCACCTGCCGAAAAACCGACCACTGCGAGACGATCGGCCCGCACGCCGAAATCCGCGGCGCGGCTGCGGATCAGGCGCATCGCACGCTGCGCGTCCTGCAGTGGCACGTCGGAACGGTCGTCCCACCCTTCACCGGGCAGGCGGTACATTAGTATGAACGCGGTGATCCCGCGCGCGTTTAGCCACGCCGCTTGCGAGGTGCCCTCGTTGTCGTACGACAGGAAAGCGTAGCCCCCGCCGGGGACGACGAGCACCGCAGACCCATTTGCGCGCGCAGGACGACGCACGATCAACACGGGTTGTGCGATGCCCGTGACCCAACGATCGGGGTGCGCGGGATCTTGCGATTGGTCGTCGATCCGTCGCGCGGGGATCGTTCCTCGGCTGCCGGGTGGAGCCCCGGGCCACAGCGCAACTACCTGGTCCGTCGCGCTGATCTGCGCGGCGAGAGGGCGGGCGAACGCCATCAGCGCTCCTCCGCCCAAGACAGTTCGGCGGGAAGGGGTCATGCTGCGCTCTCCACCTGCTGGATAGCACCGGCGCCGTCCCTTACCACAGGCGTAAGTTGTCCCGCGATCGCTGCGGCTGCCGTGCGCAGCACATTCTGCGAGGCTGTCAGCGTTAAGCGACTGGCGGGACCGTCAACGAACGGCACGGTCAGCGCCGCGCGAGCGAAGCCAGCAGTGAGGATTGGCACCGACAGATCGGTGATGCCGGTCAGTACAGGGCTTGCGGTTGCGCCACCACCATCCGCGACGAGCCTGTTGAGCTGCGCAACGAGCGCCGCTTCGTCAATCGCTACACTGGTCAGGCGAATCTCCTCCAGCATGGCTCGCCGTGCTTCCGACGGCTGGAAGTCAAGCGGAATGCGCCCCGAGGCCGAACTATATAACGGACGGCGATAGCCCACGCGCACCGCAAAGCCCGATAAGCCGGGCGCCTCGACCCCGGTGATCACCACCATTTCGGCTCCCGACGCAACCGCCATATGGCAGCTCTGTCCGGTGTTGCGCGCGACGTCGTGCATCGTGGGGAGGGCCGTCGAAACGAGATCGCGAACCGGCGGCTGGCCCATGCTCACCGCAAAGAGCCGGTTGGTGAGGCGATAGCCGTCGTCGCCGCGCGTGATGTAGTGATGCTCTTCGAGCACTTGCAGCATCCGGAAAATCTCACTGACGGAGCGTCCAAGCGCGATGGATATGTCGGACATGTTGAGCGGGCCGGCTGCAGAGGCGAGCATCTCCAGGATCTCAAGACCCTTGGTCAGGGCAGGCGCCTGATAGCGCGATTTGTCGGCCATTCCTTCTCTCCAGCGTCCTTATCACGGCTTCTGCGAGACCGCTGATCGGGTCAGAGGTGCCATCAAAGATTCACACATGAAAGCACTTTTTATATTTCATAATCGTTTTATCAGGTTTATAGGATTGTACAGCGCTCTGGCCATGAGAAGCCGGGGTCTGAAGAGGATTACACGATGATTGATTCGGCTGCTGCGCGTCGCGTTCGAGGAATGCATCTGGCAACCGGGACGTCCGTTGTTGCGCTCCTACTGGGCTGGGCTATGCCCGCCTCTGCGCAGACGGCAACACCTGTGCCGACGGCATCGGAGCAGAGCGGTACGGTTGCTCCTAGCGCGGAGGAGGGCGTCGCCGGCGCTCAGGCCGAAGGCACTACACCGGCGCAGGATCAAGCCGATATCGTCGTCACCGGCGTCCGTGCCAGCCTTCAGTCGGCCCAGAATATCAAGCGCAACTCTGCGCAGATCGTTGATTCGATCGTTGCCGAAGACATCGGCAAGCTGCCCGACCGCAACATCGCCGAGGCGCTGCAGCGCATTTCGGGCATCCAGATTCAGCGTAACTACGGCGAGGGCAGCTCGGTTGCGATCCGTGGCCTGACGCAGGTCCGCACCGAACTGAATGGCCGCGACATCTTCACTGCTAGCGCCAACAGCAGTTCGCTGAGTTTGGAGGACGTGCCTTCGGAATTGCTCGCCGGAATCGACGTCTACAAGAACCCGTCGGCGGACCTTATCGAGGACCAGCTGAGCGGTACGATCAATTTCCGTACCCGCAAGCCGTTCGACTTCAACGGCTTCAAGGTCTCAGCCGCGGCGACGAACACCTATTACGACCTCGCGCGCAAGAGCCAGCCGACCGCTTCGCTGCTCGTCAGCAATCGCTGGAACACCGGGATCGGCGAATTCGGCCTGCTCGTCAGCGCTTCGTACCAGAAGACCGTGTTTAGCCAGGACACGATCTCGACGGAGCCGTTCGAGACGCTCGATCCGAACGATCCTGATCCAATCATTCGCGCGGCATCCCTCGCGGCGTTATCGTCGCTTGGTCGCACTGGGCAGGTCACGACCATTCCGCACGGCACCGGCATCGGCCAGGTCAATGGCGCACGCCGGCGGTTCGGGATCGACGCGTCGCTGCAGTGGCGGCCGACTGACACGCTGGAGATCACGGGCGAACTGTTCCGCAACGACTACAAGTTCCGCTATGACGATTTCAGCTACTTCGCGGAGCCTGCGGAAGGCGCGTTGAACGTCGTCCCAATCCCGGGCGCCGCGTTCGCGTTTGGCCCGAATGGCGATTTTCAAAGCGGATCGTTCCGGGACATCCGCCTTGCGGCCAACACCAGCCTCGAAAAGCGTCACTCGACGACCACCGACTATTCGCTGAACGCGAAATGGCGCCCGAGCGCAAGCCTAACGATCACCGCCGATGGCCAGTTCGTCGATTCAAAGACGAACGGCCTCCGCTCGATCGTGGGCCTCAACGGCGTTGGCAATGCTACGCTGATCCAAGACATCAGCGGCGACATCCCCTCGTTCCAGATCACCGCGCCCGGCGGACTGGAGAACCCCGCGAATTACGCGTCCGCTTTCTATCTTGATAACCTGAGCAACTCGCGTGGCAAGGATAAGACCGGCCGCCTCGATGCCGAGTACAAGTTGGACGGCGGTGTCCTGCAGTCGATCAAGGTCGGTGCTCGCTATGCCGATCGCTCCAGCCGCTCGAGCGACACCGGCTATCGCTACACCGGCCTGAACGCGGTGCCTGCGCAGCTTGAATTCGGCAATTTCAGCAAGTTCTTCCGGGGGGACGCTGATCTATTCGGCAATGCGCTGCTGTTCTCACGCGGAATCACGCGTGACTATGGTACGACGCTTGGCACACTCGGTATCCCGACAACGCCGTCCTATCTGCCTAGCAGCACAAGCAACCAGTCGCAGAAGACCTATACTGGCTATGCCACTGCCTTCTTCAAAGCGGATACACTGCCCGTGCCGATTGACGGCAATATCGGTGTACGCGTGGTGCGGACCAAGCTGAACGTCGACGGCTTCTATCAGCAGACCGACCTAGTCACCCCGGTTGCCGGCGGTCCGCAGGTAACCGGGCCTACCACCTTCGTGCCGATCGTGAGCAGCGACAACTACACCTCGGTGTTGCCGAGCTTGAACCTGCGCGCACATCTCACTGAAAAGATGCAGCTTCGTCTGGCGCTGTCTAAGAACATATCGCGCCCGACGCTGAGCCAGCTCAACCCGAGCCTGAACATCACCGAGCCGGGCATCGCACAGATCCGGCAGGAGCAGTACACCTCGGGTGGCAACCCTGATCTGAAGCCGATGACCTCAAAAAACCTCGATGCGTCAGCCGAATGGTATTTCTCGCGCACCGGATCGCTCACCGTCGCCGGGTTCTACAAAGATATCTCGGACTATATCCAGACCGGCATCTCGCAGCGTAACGTCACCTTTACCGACGGCCAGACCGCGCTATACAACGTCACCTCGTAC
Source organism: Sphingomonas sp. CFBP 13733 (assembly GCF_014841795.1). NCBI lineage: Bacteria > Pseudomonadati > Pseudomonadota > Alphaproteobacteria > Sphingomonadales > Sphingomonadaceae > Sphingomonas > Sphingomonas sp. CFBP 13733. Next base: position 82,944 of record NZ_JACYUP010000008.1, on the reverse strand, counting down.
AGCAACGTCAGCAACGCCAAGGTAAAGGGCGCTGAAGTTGCCTATCAGCAATTCTACGATTTCCTGCCGGGGCCGCTCGCGGGCCTGGGCGCGCAGGCGAACTTCACCTTCGTCGACTCATCGGCGCCTAGCCCAGCGACCGAGGGCCCCGTCCGTCAGCTGCCGCTACAAGGATTGTCGAAGTACAATTATAACTTGATCGGCATTTACGAGCGTGGCATTATCTCGGCGCGCGTCGCCTACAACTGGCGCAGCAAGTATCTGAGGCTCACATCCGGCAACGGATCGGGCAATCTGCCGGTGTTTCAAAAGGCGTCGGGTCAGTTCGACGCGTCGATCACGGCGAACGTGACGCCACATCTGTCGTTGACGCTTAACGGGGTCAATCTGTTGAATACGATCCAGCAGACCTATTATGGCCTTGAGTCCCGCCCCCGTGATTCGATTGCGAACGATCGTCAGATCAGCGGCGTGGCGCGAATCACCTTCTGATCGCGACTTTTTCACGTTGAGATGATGACGTAATCTAACAGGAGTGTTTGTAGTCACATCTGAATTGAGCGGTCGAACAGCATGACCGAAGCTAAGCCAAGCCAGATGCGCATGACACCGGGCCGAAATTTGACTGAGCGGCTATTCAATTTCGTGGGGCGTGAGATCGTTACCGGGCGTTACGATGGAAAGCGGTTTCCTACGGAAGCCATTTTGGCGTCTGAGCATCATGTAAGTCGGCCGGTCACACGTGAGGCGATCAAGATGCTGACTGCGAAGGGTTTGCTCTATGCGCGTCCGAAACAAGGAACTTTTATACAGCCCATCTCAGCATGGAACCTCTTCGACGCTGACGTGCTCAACTGGTTGCTCGAACGTCGATTCACGCTACCTTTGTTGCGCAGCTTTATTGAGTTTCGCCTTGCCGTTGAGCCGATGGCTGCACAGCTCGCTGCGCGTTCTGCGACGCCTAAAAATATTGCGGTGATTGCCGCTGGCTATGCACAGATGGAATCATCTCAGCAAGGCGATGATGACGCACTTGAGGCTACTATCGTGTTTCACATCGCCATTCTACAAGCATGCAACAATCCCTTTTTCAGTCAGTTCGAGAGTTTCGTCTCGACTGCATTGCGGACTTCAATCAGCTTTACTAACCGGTTCAACGACCGCGACGCAGGCCTTGCAGCGCACAGGGCGGTACTCGATGCTATTGCCGCGCATGACCCAATTTCCGCCAGTATTGCGTCTCGATCGATTATCGAAGACCTCATGATCCTGATCCGCAAGGTCGAGAACGAAGGCAGGTAGGTCAATCTTGACGCCACCGTCTTTGGTGTTTGCCCCCCCCATCTGGCTGATCGAATATACGATGATTTAATTAAGCTATGACGGCCAGACTCTGACAATGCAGGTGTACGGTTTTAAGGCCATTTAAGAGTTAGAGTCGACGGGTGATGTATTAGCGGCCGTCGATCTGGTAAGGCGCACTTGCGACATGATTAATAAAGCTGGGACCGCAATGCCGGTTCACGAACAGGTCATCGCACGAAATTGCACTGCAACGATGCGGGAGCCCTCATGATCCGATCACTTCCTAGACGATGGCGCGCGATTGGTGCAACTGTGCTGATGCTCACGGTTCCTGCGTCGGCTCGCCCGCCTGAAATTGCCCCGTACCGCTGGACCAACGTGAAGGTTGGCGCAGGCGGCTATGCTCCCAACATCGTCTTCAGCCCGGCGGAGCGCGGTCTCGCCTATCTGCGCACGGATATGGGGGGCGCATATCGCTGGGACGACAGGGAACAGCGCTGGCTGCCGCTGCAGGACGGCAACGCCGTCCCGAGCTACATGGGCATCGAAAGCATAGCGCCCGATCCGCGCAGCCCGGATATTGTCTACATGGCCGCCGGCATGAACGCGGGCCAACCGGCCGCGATCCTCCGGTCCGGGGATCGGGGGCGGTCATGGCGCGTCACGCCGGTGCCGTTCGCGATGGGCGGTAATGAGGACGGCCGCGGGCTCGGCGAGCGGCTAGCTGTCGATCCAAATCAGACGCGTCGCCTGTTCTTCGGTTCGCGTCATGACGGGTTGTGGCGCAGCGAAGATGCCGGTGCGACCTGGGGCAAGGTCGCAAGCTTCCCCGTCGCGGGGCTCGGACGCCCGGCGTCCCGAAAAACGCATGGCGGCGTCTCCTTCGTGGCGATCGACGAAACAAGCGGTAGTGAAAGCAGGCCGTCCCGTCGAATATGGGCGGGCGTAGCAGATCCGGGTGAAGTACATCTCTATCGATCGGACGACAGTGGACAGACGTGGGTTGCGGTCAAAGGACCGCCGATGCTGGCGGCAAAGGGCGTGGTCGATGAGCGTGGCGTGTTGTGGGTCGGCTATGCGAGCGGGCTTGGACCAAGCGGAATCGCGACCGGCGCGGTGTGGCGCTACGAGGCAGACGGACGCGGACGCGACGTGACGCCGACGGCGTGGCGCGAAACCGGCGCGGAGGGAGCATTCCTTGGTGTTTCGGTCTCGCGGATGACGCCAGGCACCGTCGCGGTCACGACCGTCGACCGATATCGGCATGGGGATTCGCTCTGGATCAGTCGCGACGACGGGCGCAGCTGGGACGATGTCGGTCCTCGCAGCAGGCGCAACGTATCCGAGACGCCGTTCCTGCTGCATGAAGGCAAAGGCGCGGATTTCGGACACTGGATCTCAGGTCTTGCAATCGATCCATTCGATCCGGCACACATCGCCTATACGACCGGTGCGACGGTCTATGCGACACACGGGGTGAGCAGTACGAGCGTCAACTGGACGCCGTGGACCAAGGGCATCGAACAGACCGCAGTCATCACCCTCGCGTCGCCGACAGGCGGCGCGCCACTGATCTCGGGCTTTGGGGACTTGGCCGGCTTCGTCCATGATGATCTCGACCGTTCGCCACAGCCGACCTTCATCAATCCGTACATGTCGAATACCAACAATGTCGATTACGCCGGGCTCAACCCGAACGTGATCGTGCGTAGCGGCAGCCTGTATCTTGATCGCCCACGCGAGGCTTCGATGGGCCGCTCCGAGGATGGCGGCCGAACGTGGACGATGGTCAAGTTGCCGCCGATGGGTGATCCGGCGAAACGCGAGGATCTGAATGGCGATTGGCCGATCACCGTCTCGGCGGACGGCGCGACGATGGTGGTGGCGACCCCCGTTCCGCAAGTCTCACGCGATCGCGGACACAGCTGGTCCGTGGTTCGCGGCCTGCAGGGCAGGACCCGCGCAGTGGCCGACAAGCGTGATCCGCGTCTATTCTACGCCGTGGACGTCGAGCGCAGCCGGGTACTCGTTTCGCGCGATGCGGCGGCTAGTTTCTCGGCCGTGACGGCGCGCGGACTGCCCGCCGGTCTCAGCCGGGCCGGGCGACAGGACCGCGAGGCGCAGAGCGCGCTTGTCGCAGACCCCGCGCGGACGGGCACGCTGTGGCTGCAGGCGGGCGAGCGGCTGTTCCTCAGCACCGATGCCGGGCAAAGCTTCGCGCCGGCCAGCGGCAACCTCCGTGTCGAACTCTACGGGCTCGGCAAGAACGGCCTGTTCGCGGTCGGAACGCTCGACGGCATTCACGGTGTGTGGCGATCGGTAGACCGCGGGGGAAGCTGGTCGCGTATCGACGACGACGCGCATCGCTGGGGTGCACGGTACCGTGTCATCTCGGGCGATCCTCGGCGCGAAGGCCGCGTCTATATCGGTACAGACGGTCGCGGCCTGTTCTACGGCGACCCCGTGGAGGTTCGATGAGCCCGCAAGGTATCGTTCCAGCGGGAATGCACGCAGCGCAACCTGCCCTCGGGCGGGACACCAGAATATTGAGAGTCTAGCGATTTCCAGAACGGCCGCGAGTGCTGAAGTCCACGAGGGGCCATTAGCACTGAGCCACGAACGACATCCGGGAGAATGACGATGAAGGCAATTTTAACGGCGCTGCTGCTCGGCAGCGCGATGACAACAGTTCATGCACACGCACAGAGGTTCGAACGAACCACGGGGGGCGTCAAGGTGACCCCCGCAGGTGGTTCCGCCGCGAGCGTAGAGGTCTCCGTGCACGGCGACGGCATCATCCACGTCGTCACGACGCCGAAGGGTGCCGGTACGGCCCCTCGCGCTCCAAGCCTGATGGTGGCGCAGCCGCCCGCCGTGGGTACGTTCGAAGTGGCCAAGTCCGCCGGACAGGTGCGTATCACCACCCGCAAGGCAACCGCGGAAGTTGCGCTCGCCACCGGTCAGGTCCGCTTCCTTGACCCCTCCGGCAAGCCGCTGCTCGCCGAAGCCGGTCCCGTCCGCTTCGCGCCGGCCACCGCGGACGGGAAGCCATATGTCTCCGTCTCGCAGCAGTTCAACCGCGGCACCGACGAGGCGCTCTACGGTCTCGGCCAGCATCAGAACACGCAGATGGACTATAACGGCGAAGACGTTGAACTCGCGCAGCACAACATGGATATCGGCGTTCCGTTCGTCGTCTCGACGCGTGGTTACGGCCTGCTGTGGGACAATAATTCGATCACTCGCGTCGGCAATCCCAAGCCCTACGCCTTCGTAGGCGAGGGAATGAAGGTCACGAGCGGTGGCAAGCCCGGCTGGCGGGCCGAGTATTTCCTGGACGGCAAGTCCGCAGTGACGCGGCAAGAGCCCACGATCGACTACCAGTTCATCGAGGATCAAAAGAAGTGGCCAGAGGCCGCGAAGGCACGTACCGTCGCGGCGACTGGCGGCCAGAACACCGCTGGCAACGCGGTGCAGAAGCAGACGGTGGTGTGGAGCGGTGACGTTATGCCTACCGCGACTGGCACCCACAAGTTCAAGCTCTACGGGTCGAGCTACTACAAGGTCTACGCCGACGGGAAGCTCGTGCTCGACCGCTGGCGACAGAACTGGAACCCGTGGTTCGCCAACGTTGATTTGCCGATGACGGCCGGCAAGCCTGTGGCAATCCGTATCGAGTGGGAGCCGAACGCCGGCTACATCGCGTTCTTCCACAATGATCCTATGCCCGACGCGGACCGCCATTCGCTGTGGTTCACCAGCGAGGTAGGTCAGGCGAAGGACTATTGGTTCATTCCCGGCGGTGGCATCGACGGCGCGATCGCGGGATACCGACAGATCACGGGCAAGTCGGAGATGATGCCCAAATGGGCGTACGGCTTCTGGCAGTCGCGTCAGCGCTACGAGACCGCGGACCAGCTGACGGGTGTGGTCGATCAGTATCGCAAATTGAACATCCCGCTCGACAACATCGTGCTCGACTGGCGCTATTGGCGCGACCCCGAGTGGGGTAGCCACCGCTTCGACGCCACGCGCTTTCCCGATCCGGCGAAGATGCTCACAGACGTGCACGGCGATCACGCCAATTTCATGATCTCGGTCTGGCCGAAATTCTATCCCACGACCGACACGTACAAGGAGCTCGCGGCGGCGGGTCTCGTGTACCAGGGCAATCTGCGCCAGGGGAACAAGGACTGGGTCGGCCCAGGCTTCGCCAGCACGATCTACGATCCCTATTCAGCCAAGGGACGCGACATCTTCTGGAAGCAGATCGAGGGGCGGCTCGCGAACCTGGGCGTCGATGCCTGGTGGGCCGACGCGTCCGAGCCCGACCAGCATTCGAACACTTCGATCGTCCAGCGTATCGAACAGATGGGGCCGACGGCGATCGGGCCCGCAGCTCAGTATTTCAACAGCTATCCGCTGATGAACGCGCGCGCCTTTTATGACGGCTGGACCGCGTACAAGCCGAACGTGCGGCCGTTCCTGCTCACCCGTTCCGGGTTCGCCGGTCTGCAGCGCTACGGCGCAGCGATCTGGTCGGGCGACGTGGCCAGCCGCTGGTACGATCTGCGAGCGCAGATCTCGGCCGGCGTCAACGCATCGATGTCGGGCATCCCGAACTGGACGCACGATATCGGCGGCTTTGCGGTCGAGGATCGCTTCGCAAGCAAGACGCCGACCGCAGCCGATCTGCAGGAGTGGCGCGAGCTCAATCTGCGCTGGTTCCAGTTCGGCGCGTTCAGCCCACTGTTCCGCAGCCATGGCGAATATCCGTATCGCGAGATCTACGAGATCAGCCCAGAAGGCTCACCGATGCGGGCGTCGATGATCCGCTACGACGAACTGCGCTATCGCCTATTGCCGTACATCTACACGGTGGGTGCCGACACCTACATGAAGGACGGCAGCATCATGCGCGCGCTCGCGGCCGGCTTCCCTGGTGACCGCCAAGTGCGCCGGATCGACGACGAGTATCTGTTCGGCGACGCGTTCCTTGTGGCGCCGGTGACGTCGTACAAGGCGCGCAACCGGTCGGTCTACTTCCCCAGCGGCACGACCTGGTACGACTTCGATAGCGGCCGGGTCTATAAGGGTGGCACCAGCGCTACGGTCGACGCGCCGTTCGAACGGCTGCCGCTGTTCGTGCGGGCGGGGGCGATCGTGCCGACGGGACCGGTGACGCAATATGTTGACGAGCGCCGCGACGCGCCGCTGACGATCCTGATCTACCCGGGCGCCGACGGCAGCTTCTCGCTGTACGAGGACGACGGACGGTCCACCGGATACAAGACGGGCGCCTTCTCGCGCATTCCGATCGCCTATGACGACCGCAGCGGCACAGTGCGCTTCGGGCCACTTGAAGGCGGCAGATGGGAAGGCATGCCTGCGACGCGCAAGTTGCGCGTGAAATGGGTCGTCGCGGGTCAGACGGCCAAGGACGACGCGTACGACGCGGAGGTCACCTACACTGGCCGGCCGGTCGAACTAGCGAGACGGAACCGCTGACGGCGACGACCAACGACAGACGACATGGGAGGAATGCAGATGACGGTATGGCGCGCCTTGGCCCTGATGGCCGCAATGGGAGCCGGAACCACGGCAATCGCGCAATCGGGCCAGGCTCCGATAAAGCAGTCGCCGATGCGGCCGGTGGCACGCTATGCCAATCTACGCGCCGCGATCTACATCGCGGTCAAGGACGCCCGCGCCCTCGCGGACCGCACGACGTTCGACCGACAGTTCGCTCGCGCCGCCTCGCAGCTGCATTTCGATAAGGTCTACATCGAGGCGTATCGCGACCACGAATTCGCGACCGCCGAGGAGTTGGAGCGGGTGAAGGGCTATTTTCAAGAGAAGGGCATCGCGACCGCGGGCGGCATCACGCTCGCGGCCGGTGGGAAGAATGGCCAGTTCGGCACCTTCGACTATGAGGATGCGGACGATCGGGCAGAATGCGAACGCGCCAGCCGGCTGGCAGCACGCCATTTCGACGAAGTGATCCTGGACGACTTCTTCTTCTACACGTCGAAATCCGACGCGAACATCGCCGCCAAGGGCAAGCGCAGCTGGACGCAATATCGGCTCGACAGCATGCGCAAGGTAGCGCGTGACCTGGTGATCCGCCCCGCCAAGGCGGAGAATGCGCGCGTCCGGATGATTATCAAATACCCGAACTGGTACGAGCATTTCCAGGGCTTGGGTTACGATCTCGACCAGAACGCGCAGGCGTTCGACGGTATCTATGCGGGCACGGAGACGCGCGATCCGACGCTGACCGATCAGTTTCTGCAGCAATATGAAAGCTATTTGATCATCCGCTATTACGAGAATATTCGCCCCGGCGGGAATGGCGGGGGGTGGGTCGACATTGCCAGCATTCGCTCGGTTGATCGCTATGCGGAACAGCTGTGGGACACGTTCTGGGCAAAGGCGCCCGAGGTCACCTTGTTCAACTGGCGTCCGATGAGCGAGGATGCGCCGGCCATCGCCGGCGACAGGCCATGGTCGTCCGACCGGACGAGCTTCGACTGGACCTCCGAGCTGGCGCGCTGGCGATCAGGTGGCACGCCGGGAACACCCGGCTGGGGCCGTGCGGCGGGGCTCGCGCTCGAGCGGATAGATCCGATCCTGGGGGCGCTTGGCAAGCCCGTCGGCGTCGCGAGCTACAAGCCCTATCAGTCGTCGGGCGAGGACTTCCTTCACAACTACTTCGGCACGATGGGCGTGCCGGTCGAACTGTCGCCTAGATATCCTGACACCGCCGACACGGTGCTGCTAACGGAGGCGGCCGCTGCGGACCCGGCGATCATCGAGAAGATCAAGGGCTCGCTGCGGCGCGGTGCCGACGTCGTGGTCACCTCCGGACTTGTTAAGGCATTGTCCGGTCATAGCTTTGCCGACCTTGCAGAATGGAACCCCACTGGAAACACCGTAAGCGTGTCGAACTACATCCAAGGCTTCGGGGCTGGCAACGGCACCCCGCTCGTCGACGCGTCGGATCCACGACCGGTGCTGATCCCCGACATCCGTTTCTACACCAACGACAGTTGGATGCTGGTGCGCGCATATGCCGGCGCCAAGGGCTATCCAATGTTGCTGATGAACCATTATTCGAAGGGCACGCTGTACATGGTGACCGTGCCTGAGAACCCGGCCGACCTCTATGCGCTGCCCCAGCCGGTGTTGACGCAGCTGCGCTCGGTGCTGGCGCGTCATGCCCCGGTACTGCTCGATGCCCCCGCCGAGGTCGCGCTGTTTACCTACGACAACGGCACGTTCGTTATAGAGAACTACCGCGACACGGCGGTCACCATCCGGGTCGGCGTCACCGGTGCGGCGCGGCTGCAAGAGATCGGCGGGCCGACCTCGCTCACGGCAGCCGGCGAGATCACCGGTGCGATGGGAGACAGCCGGCCGGCGTTCGCGCTTAGCATTCCGGCCCATTCGTTCCGCGCTTTCGGCCGCGGCGTCGCTAGCGCGAACTAACTCCGAACCGCCAGATCGTGGTCGAGCGGAAAACCTGCCCGGGGCGCAGTAGCGTGGTAGGGAAGTCCGGGCGGTTCGGACTGTCCGACAGATGCTGCGTCTCGAGCGCGATGCCGTCGAACGCGCGCATCACGCGGCCGCTAGGGCCCTTGTCCAACCCGTCGATATAGCCGCCCGAATACACTTGGATCGACGGCTCGGTCGTCTCCACACTCAATGTCCTGCCCGATCCAATATCGTCGAGCCGCGCTACCGTCGCCAGTCTACCCAGCGGCTTGTCGAACAGCCAGGCGTGGTTGTAGCCATGCTCGCCCATCGGCGGTACGCGGCTGTCGATCGCCTGCCCGAGCGCGCGCGGTTGCCGCAGGTCGAGCGGAGTGCCGACGACGGACGGAAAGGCGCCGGTTGGGATGCCGCTGGCGTCCGTTGCGACATAGCGTCGCGCGAGCACCTGCAAGCGCTGCCCGCGGATCGACCCGCTGCCCTCGCCAGCCAGGTTGAAATAGGCGTGGTTGGTGAGATTGAGCGCCGTCGGCTTCGAGGTCCGCGCCTCGTAGTCGATCTGCAGCGCGTTCCCGCCAATCAACCGATAGGTTACCGCGACCTGCAGTCGCCCTGGAAAGCCTTGGAAGCCGTCAGGACTGTCCAGACTAAAGGTTGCCGCTCGGGAGCTTCGCGACCGCACCGACCATTGCTGCGTGTCGAACTTGGCCTTGCCGCCCCCATGGAGCGCGTTGGGGCCGTCGTCCGCCATAAGCCGCACCGGCTTGCCGTCGATCGTGAAACCCGCGCCTGCTATCCGTCCAGCATAGCGGCCGATCGTCGCACCGAACGACACCTTGCTGTTCTTAGCGCGAAACTCTGCCGGGGTCGCGAAGCCGAGCAGTATGTTCGCGGGGATGCCGTCACGATCGGGGACTTCGATCTGTGTAACCGTAGCGCCGAATGGAATCAGACGGACGACCATGCCGGTGTCATTGTGAAGTTCGATGACATCGTTACTCGACTGTGCACTAGCGACCGGTGCTAAAGTGAGGGCAAGAACAATCATTATCTGACGCATATCTGCTCCGGATCCAGTTTGCGTATGGCTATATACCGTAGAAGATGCTGATACGCCCGGATAAAGGCATTCCTCGGACCTGTCTCATTGTCTATGTGCTTGATCTCACGTACGCTGGAGCGCCGACCAATCGGGGTTGATCATGCGGGCGAAGATCAGGTCGTTGATCGTCGCGACGGCATCATTCGGGGGAAGCGGCCATCGCCCGAACTTCCGTTCGAAATGACCGCCTGCGATCAGATGGTTGACCCCGCGCTCCATAGGCGCGGGACGGGCGAGCCTGTTTCGGTCGTCCCCCGACAAGTCCGTCATTCGATACCCTTGCCCATCGATACCGATTGCGGATCAGTCCGCCCTCGGCCGCGATATGGCATTCAATTGGGTGAGGCGACCCGGAACGCATGCGAGATGAGGGCGGCGTAAGCCATTGCCTGGAGCTTGGGGGGAACGCCCCCGGAAATCCGCGATCGTGCGAACGTCCAGTCGCAGGCCGCCCAGCAGCCACATTACTCCCAGGTCGCGTCCCGCCTCTGCCGCCAGGCACCGGCTCGACCGGACCCGGTTGAAATAGCCGTAGAGGTGGGGGTACAGCTTCAGCATATCAGCAGGGTCATAGCCGGGCCGACCTGCGCCTTGGGTCGCTCCAGCCAAAAGCACGCTCATCTATGTCTAGCTCGTCGATGAACACCGCGATGAACCATGTCAGGTTGTTCACCGATACGTAGTCATCAACCGACGCCAGCAGCAGTATTTGATCACGGGAAAGCCCTTCCTGTATTCCATGCCGGATCATATCGATCCGGCCACCACGAAATAATCCATCATGACGTTTTCAGACTGTCTGACTGTCTGGCGTATATTGCTGGTATACCCTGAGTAAGCATGCGATTTGGGACACAATCCTCGTTCAAACAGGGTTGGAAACAGCGAGATCGAACACCTCATTCCGGAGGTCTAGACCCTGCTCGAACACATTAGGGATGCGTCTGGCTTAGCCGCGTGGATCGCTGGGTCAGCCTCTGCCTTTAGAGGGCGATCACGAGATTCGTAGTCGATGGCATGAGCATCGGCACGTTTTGCATGTTTGACGCCTGGTTCGCGGCTGCCATCAGATCAACGTCAGTCAGATCGCGGCAATCGATCCATCATTTGACGTCAGTGATCGAAGGCATGCGTTACAGTCGGCGTCACTGTTTGGGTTTGGTTAGCGCTGCGAGCTGCTTGGCCCTGATCGTCGACGCCCAGCTGATTTGCCGATCGGTGCCGGTTAGCGGTGGAAGAGCAAGGTGTGAGACTTGCGTTGCTTAACGCTACCGCGGCACCTTCTCAGCCCGCTTTTCCGCAACGATGCAGTCTCGACAGGTAGTCGTCTTGAGCCACTTAGCCTTTCGTTCCTGCTAGCTGTCAAAGCCGGAAAGATAGTGAGCCCGCTCGTGACCGCAGGCATGAATGATCCGCTGGTTCATGGCTGTTCGTGGTTTGTGCGCAACGGCAATTAGTCAGGTTGAATCAGAATTGCATTGAGTAGCTGACAATGTAAACCAGAGGCATGCTTGACCAGCTAAACTGGGGCAACCCCGTCGGCATTTGCCAGACATGAGCCAATCAACGTACCACTGAGCCGGACGCGCTTCGTTACCGGATCTATCGGGGTGTGGTGCAGTTCCAGCTCGTAGCGCCACCAACATCGCGGCGAAGATAGAAGGCCCCGTCATCTTGTATCAGGGTACCAATCTCATTGATCCGGGTTCATTCGTCACCATCGCTACGCCGTTACTTCATCATGATCGTGAGAGTTTGCGGGATATCATTGCGCGTTATCGATTTACTTCGGTGGGGCTCATGATTCTGCTAACCTGTTCTCGATCGGTCTTCAAAGGCTGATATTACGTCGCGCCATTTCAACAAACGCCGTATCCCCGATTGGTGAGCGGGGTTCGGCTTTAAATATGTCAGCCAAATCGAGCAGATCTTCTTTGGAAAGGTTCGCGATTGAGGCTTCGATCTCGGCAAGGCGCCGCACTGCGTGATCGCCGCGATCGGCGACCCGCTTCATTCTTGTCTTGAGCATATGGCTTTCTATCATAAACGTCGCGGGGGCGGCAGTGGCATTTACGGGTGATTTGCCGAGGTCATTCAGCCAAAATGCCCTATCTGCGGGCGAAAGAAGCTTCGTTAGTGGAGAGCCGGACCTCGTTCCGGCAGCAGATCGCGAAGCGGCAGGAACGTACAGCTTTAACAGTAAACGGCGTGATCTGGGGATCGCGAGCTCGCTGTTGGGCCATCGACCAAAATGCCTGCTGTCAGAAGTTATACGTGCCCCAGGCGCTAAACGAAAAACCCCAACCGGTTTCCCGGCTGGGGTCTATCGAACCCCTAGCTTGCATCGCCGAGGGTCCTGCCGGATTACTCCGGACTTAAGCCTGATACCCGGCAAGCCGGGTAGCGCAGGAACGAGAGGCATATACGCTGCTGTTCCTTAAGGTTCAATGACGATCCCGATTGCTGCTGAGACAGCTCGGCGAAGTTGGTCAACCTTAGCCTTTTCAAGTTCGATCTGATGGTACTGCCGAACGCCGGTCACGCGATGCTTGCTATGAGGAAGGTTGAGGCGAGTGTAGCCCACAGTTGCTACCATGTCGCACTTGGCCCAGCGCGGCCCTGGTCCCCACGGCTCTGAAATCTCATTGGGCACCTCGATGTGCCATGGTTCGACCGGGGTAGGGGCAGACATTGATAGTGGTACGACGGTCACCAGCGCGTCTCGACGTTTGAGTTTGGGCGAGATCGTAACCGCTAGCCGTCGCTTGATCATCTCCGGAGCTCTGAAGCCTGTAGTGTAATCGCAGATAACGATTGTGCCCGGTCGGGGATGGTAAGGAAGCGGCATGCTTGCTCGTAACGCGCGTTCTTGGACGAGGCCAGCTATGCCGCGGCGATCACGGCCGTCGGCCTTGTACTATTGAACATGAATGATTGGCTGGAGCTGGAGGCCGAGAAGGGCGCGCGAAAGCGGTCCCACCAGCTGACCACGACCATCCGTCCAAGCGATTGAATCTATGACTGTTTATGACGTTTACCTTGTTTTTAATATTATAAGGATTGTGTTTTGCCTGTTTTTCCATGCTCACCCGTACGAGTAAATTCTGAGATTGAAGAGTGAAACTTTCAACAAACACTGTAATGTAAGGGCAGCATTGCTGACATAGCTACGTCATTTTACGCTCATACGCCTGGATCGTGGACTGCAAGGTTGTTCGGTCAAGTCACTCTACGGATGGCCCCCGCGAAACGATTTAGCTCGCTCCACTAACCGGGGCAGCATCCATGATTTTTAAGATCGCTGCTGCCGCTGATCTGGCGCGTCAATGCGCGCCAGGTGTGGCCGTTGAAACGATGCTATCGGTGATCCACACGGAAAGCCGGTTCAATTCGCTGGCGATCGGCGTCAATCGTGGTGGTCGGTCCAAGCCGAAACCGCGCAGCTACGCCGAAGCCGTAAATACGGCGTATGCCCTTATCCGTGCCGGATATAATATCGACCTCGGGCTAGGTCAGATTAACAGCGCGAACCTTCGACGGTTAAACCTGTCGATCGAAGACGCCTTTGATCCGTGCCGTAGCCTGACCGCAGCCGCTACAGTGCTGACCGCGAATTATCTCCGCGTCCTGCCGCGTTCGCAGTCGACGCAGCACGCGCTCGCTACGGCGCTGTCGATGTATAACACCGGCAAGGAATGGCGCGGCTTTACGAACGGCTATGTCGGCCGCGTGTACGGCTCGGCCGGGACGGTCGTTCCTAGCATTGCCGGGCTTCCTAAGCTGGCTCCCCCTTCCACGGTTCTAGCCATGAACCGGCCATCAGATTTCGGCGCGGTCGCCCGCCGTGCCGATCCCCAACCCGCTCCGCCTGTACGCCTACCAGAGGAAGGCTCTCCCGTTCGGGAGGCTCCTGCTGTGAGCGTGCAAGGCGTGATGGTGTTTCAATGACGGGCAACACCTACCGAAAGGACGGACAAGTGCTGAAACGACACCACGAACACCTCAACGGGCATTATGATTCCGCCCGTCGTACAAAGGATCTGACGCGGTTCGCCATTGCGGCGGTCGCGTGCTGCCTGATCGCTCATCCTGCCTACGCTCAAGGCACGGGCAACATTCAGAGCTTTGCGGACTCGATCAAAGAGTTCGTAACCGGGACGTTCGCAAAGAGCGTCGCGGTCATCGCGATTGCCGTCACCGGCTATCGCTTCTTCACCGGCCGCGCGAGTGCCGGGCCGCTGATCGCCGTCGTTGGCGGCTGCTTCCTGATCTTCGGCGCGTCGTGGTTCCTCGATCAAATCGTGGGCGGCTGATCGATCGCTGCTGACGACGCCTAAACCAACTGGAGAACGATCTTGGGTGACGACGAACCACTAATCAGCGAGCCGCTTTTCTTGGCGGTCACGCGCCCGGCTATGTGGTTCGGCGTCCCCATCGAGGCCGGTATTCCGATGGCGATCGCGGGCGTCCTCGTCCTGATCGTCTCGGACAATCCGATTTACGGCGTGATTGTCGCAGTCGTCGGATTCGGGATCGCCCGGCTTGTCGTGCGTCACGATCCCAACGCCTTCCGGCTCCTGAACCTCGGCGTTCAAACGAAGTGGAAAAACCGGGACCGCGCGTGGTGGGGCGGTAGCTCTTACTCGCCGCTCCCTGTGAAGGCTCTCAAGCGCAAGGGTTTTGCAGGTGAATAAACCGACCGTCGCCGAAAAGCTCCAGACGCCTTGGAACATCGCCAAGCGCGAACAGGAACCTAAGCGCTTCCTCCCATACTCACGCCATATCGACGATCATGTGATTGCGCTCGATGACGGCTCGCTCCTGACGATGTTTCGTCTCGACGGCATGGCATTTGAGACGGCCGATCGCTCGGACCTCAATTCGTGGCACGAAAATCTAAACAGCATTCTCCGCAATAGCGCGGACGAACGCGTTGCATGGTGGACGCATACCGTTCGCCGCCGCACCGACACTTATCCGGATGGCGCATTCCGATCGGAGTTCGCCCGCGACCTCAACGAGACGTATCGCGGCCGGGTCACGTCGGAACGCATGTTCGTCAACGAACTCTACCTGTCGATCGTCATGCGCCCGGCTGTTGGCGCTGCTGACAAGCTCGCGGTGGCGTTCAAAAATCTGGTGTCGAAACAGGCTCGCGTTGATGCGCTGGCAAAGGTCGACGAGGAAGACCTACAGCGATTTAACGAACGCGCCAGCGAGACGGCAAAGCTGCTCGGGCGGCTCTCTCCGAAACGCCTCGGCCTGTATGAGTTTGACGATCTGCTGTTCTCCGAACCGCTGGAGGTTCTGGAGCTGATTATGATGGGCGCATATCGGCGGATTCCGCTGGTGCGTGGTCATCTAGGTTCGGCGCTCTATGGCGAACGCCTGATCTTCGGACGCGAAGCCGTCGAAATTCGCGCGCATGACCGTAGCCGCTTTCTCGGCCTTTTCGGCATTCGCGAATATCCGTCACGCACCCGGCCGGGGATGCTTGATTCCCTGCTCAACGCGGATTTCGAGTTCGTGATGACGCACTCGTTTGCGTTCCTCGGCAAGAATGACGGAATGACGCGACTGATCCGTAAGCGCCGCCAGCTCGGCAGCACTGACGACGAAGCCGTGTCGCAGGCCGAAGCGCTGTACGACGCCGCGAACGATCTGGCGGATAACCATTTCGTGATGGGCGAACATCATTTCTCGATCGCTGTATTTGGCGATACCGTTCGCCAGCTCAACGATAACCTGTCGTCGGCGCGCGCTGCTCTGTCGGACGCCGCAATGGTGTCAGCACGCGAGACAAGCGCGAACGAAGCCGCGTTCTGGAGTCAGCTCCCCGGCAATTTCACTTGGCGCGCGCGGCCCTCGGTCATCACGTCACGCAATTTTGCGGCAATGTCGCCGTTCCATACTTTGCCGGCTGGAAGGCCCGATAGCAACCATTGGGGGTCGGCCGTTGCGCTGCTCCAGACAACCGCGCTGTCCCCGTACTATTTCAATTTCCACGTTGCCGATATTGGTCACACGGCCATTTTCGGACCGACCGGCAGCGGTAAAACCGTCGTCCAAAACTTCTTCATGGCGATGCTGGAAAAAAGCGGCGCGCGGCAAATCTTTATCGACAAAGATCGCGGCGCGGAAATCTATGTCCGTGCATCTGGCGGGACATATCTGTCCCTGCAAAACGGCCTTCCGACCGGCTTCGCGCCGCTCAAGGCGTTTGATTATACCCCGGAAAATGTGTCGTTCCTTAGCGGTTTCATCCGCCAACTGGTACGCCGCGAGGACACGCATCTGACTGTCGCGGAAGAGCGGCTAATTCACGAGGGCTTGGTTGCTCTCGGCCGTCTTCCTGCTCACCAACGCTCGATCCGCGCCCTTCGCGAAGTGCTGGGGTTCAAGGATGCGGAAGGCATCGGCGCGCGTCTGGAGCGTTGGGCGGAAGGCGGGCCGCTCGGCTGGGTATTCGACAACGAGGCCGATGCGCTCTGGCTGGAGGCGCGTTTCCTCGGGTTCGATATGACGGATTTCCTCGATAACGAGGAAGTTCGCACCCCTGTTATGATGTATATGTTCCAGCGGTTTGAAGAGCTGTTGGACCGCAAAGAGCGTCTCGTCATCGATATCGACGAGTTCTGGAAGGCGCTGGGTGACTCGCAATTCACCCGGTACATTGAAGACGCATTGCTTACCTACCGTAAGCGCAACGCCTTCCTGATCTTCGGCACACAGAACCCGGATCATGCGCTGCGCTCTCCGATCGCGAGTAGCATCGTCGGCCAGGTCGCAACGCTCATCATCATGCCGAACCCGAAGGCGAGCGAGGAAAGCTATCGCGTCGGGCTGGGTCTGACCGCGAAAGAGTTCAATCTGATCCGTCGCGAGCTGGTTCCGGAATCCCGGCAATTCCTCATCAAGCAGGGTCACGATTCAATCGTGGTGAAACTCGACCTCGACGGCCTCGACGACGCGCTGGCGATCCTGTCGGGCCGGTCGTCGACTGTCGGGCTTCTCGACGAATTGCGCGCCGAGTTGGGGGACGATCCCAAGGCTTGGCTTCCCGAGTTCCACCGCCGCCGCAAGTGGCTCAAGTAAGGAGAGAAGACGATGAAACGATATGTAATCGGACTCGCCGCGCTCATGCTCTGCACAACCGCACCAGCGGCAGCGCAGGGCATCCCCGTCTATGATGGGACTTCATACCTCAAGCTGCTGGAACAGGCGAAGACCGCCGCGTCGCAGCTCAACAAGCTGCAAGAGACGTATAATCAGGCGGTGAAGGCGTATGACGCCGCGAACGGTATCACCAACGTCAACGATATCGGCTCGATCCTCAACAGCCCGCAATCGCGAAATTGGATCCCTTCCGAAGCGAAGGATATCCAAAAGCTGATGAGCGGCGCGAACAATCAGCTCGGGTCGCTTGGCACGGCTGCAACGAATATCCGCAACGGGCGTCGCGTGGACATTCCCGCGCTGAATGGCACCGCTTCCGATCGGGACCGTGCCAACAGGACGGCGCTCGATTCCGCTGGCAATTCTGCCGCGACAGACGCCGCAATTGCTGAGGCTGCCTATGGCGCGACTGGCACGCGAACGCAGGGGCTAGAGCAGCTTCGCAAGTCGCTCGACACGGCAACAACGCAAAAACAGGTGCAAGACATTCAGGCCCGGATCGCGGTCGAGCAAGCGCATATCGATAACGATCTAATGCAGTTCCAGGCGGTGCAAGCGCGGCGCACGGCGGAACGCGAGTTAGTCGGCCAGCAAATGCTTGAAAAGTCTGCTGCCGATCGCGCCGCGACGATCAAGCGGAGGGTGACACAGTGAAGATCGCAGTTTTGCTGATTGCGACGGCCTTCGCTGTAAGTGGGTGTCAAAAAGAGGTGCCAGTCGAGCCGCGCTCGCAAGAGTTCTTCATGACGCACGATCAGGAACGAGCGACCGTCATCAAGGCGTGTAAAACAGGCGTCGGGGACCACAACTATCAACCACAAGTGGAGTGCGGGGACGCAGTTCTGGCACAGTCTCGGGTTGATCGTGCTGCAACCATCAAACGTCGCTTAGGAAATTAAGCCGATGGACAGCCCCGATCTTTTTTCGAGCGCATATGTGTATCTTACTACGCAACTCAATATATTTCTAAATGCTCGCTATGCATCCGTAGTCGACGGAGTACGCGGGCCGCTCTTATCGGGTCTGGTCATATACATTGCGGTATATGCGTTCGCGATCATGCGCGGGGTTGTCCAAGAGCCACTTACCGACTTCGTTTACCGTGGCGTTAAGCTGGCGATTATCTTCGCAGCGGCAACGACTGTTGCTTACCAAGATTGGATTACCAATCCGCTTTTCCACGGCGCTCCAGAGGCTATTACTCAAGCCGTTGCTGGAAAGTCCTACACCTCAATGGGGGCGGTCTTTGACGGCCTTGAGGCGCAGTCGTTGGTAATCGCTGACAGACTACAGACAGAGGCCGGATTGGTCACGTGGACCTCACCCGGAAAGGCAATTCAGCTCTACGTTCTGTCGCTGGTTGTGCAGCTTTTTGCTGAAATCGCGGCAGTTATAGGTTTTGGTGTGAGTATGCTGGCCTTGGTATCGCTAGCGATTATCATTGCAATGGGGCCGATCTTCATCGCCTTATCCCTCTTCGATTGGGGGAAGCGTTACTTTAACGGCTGGCTTAACCAAGCCTTCAATTACATTATTCTGCTCGCCATCATAACGACAATGGCAGCGCTCATAACGGATATGGGCGATGTGGTTTTGAAAAAGGCCGGTACGGGCGATGTTGTAGAAGTAGCAATGTTTTACATCGCATTCTTTGCGCTCGGCGCATTCTTCTTCTTTCAGGCTCCCGCAATCGCTTCCGGCATTGCTGGCGGCGCGTCGGCTGGCGCGAGCGATCTTGTTGGCAACGTCGCCCGTGCTGCGGGTCAACGGTGGTTGCCGACAAAGGGCGGTAGTGGCGGCGGTCGCGGGGCCGGGGGTGGAAAATCCTCCGGTGGCGGCTCGGTCGCGAAAACTTAATCTAGCTCGGGGAACGTCATGATCTGCAATTTGAATAACCGACGCTCGCGCGGGTTTAGACTCGCGGCAATCGTCATCGCTCTTGCGGGTCCGCTCGCTGGGTGCGCCACGTCCAAAACGCCTAAGCTCGCTGTCTGTGACGGTCGACACAAGCGGCCAGCGAACCCTTACGGAAGCATCCTGCCGGGTGCGCCGCCTGTCGTGTACGTCCCCGGTAAAAAGGGCGTGCCGGTTCCCATACCAGCGCCACCAGCGCCAGGTGCGCCCGCACAGGTCTTCTCGCCCGATCCTGCGGCAACGTCCGCCCTCACGCCCGACGCCTCGCGTCGGGTCTTCGCTAGCTGCTGATAGGAGCCTAAATTGGCCGAAGGTGTCTCAAAGTCCGACCTCCAAAAGTATTTCGCCGATGCGCGAAGCTGGGACGAGGACCGCGCCCGCGCTGCGATCAAATCGAAGCGGTTTGCCTACATCATCGCGGGTGTTGGTGCTGCAACCGGCATTGCTGGCCTTGGGGCTGTCGCAATGCTCGTGCCGCTCAAGCGTATAGAACTCGTCACCGTCCGCGTTAATCAAACGACGGGCGCTGTCGACGTTCAAACGGAGCTAAGTGGCAAAAAACAGATTGCTTACGATGAAGCGGTTTCCAAGTATTTCCTCGCGAATTACGTTCGTCTGCGTGAAAGCTGGAACTCAGCTTCTGGTAAGGAAGATTTCAACGCTGTAGCAATCCTATCTACTACACCAGAGCAACAACGCTTGTCCGATCTTATGAACGTGGCAAACCCTAAAAGCCCTCGGGCTGTGCTTGGTGAAAACGGATTTGCAAATGCTCGGGTGACAAACATCACTTTCATCAACAACCGCGTTGCTAACGTGCGCTTCACGCGCACCGTTCAGACCGCGACCACGGAACCCACATCAACCGATTGGATTGCGACTGTGACGTTCGGTTACACCAATGCGCCAATGGCGGAAGGCGACCGCTACCGGAATCCTCTCGGGTTCCAAGTCGAGAACTACCGCGCTGATCCAGTGGTGGTCGGACGATGACGCGGGTTGCACTCGCGGCCTTGGCGCTGGGCCTAATCTCGGTTCCTGCGCTGGCATCCGAAACGCCTCGCGCTGGCTTTGCCGATCCACGCGTTCGCACCGTCAATTATGATCCGGAACAGGTTTACCGGATCGTCGGCGTCTTCCGCACGGCAACACAGGTGCTGTTCGGTAGTGACGAGGAAATCGTCAACGTCGCTGTTGGCGATAGCATCGCTTGGGAGGTCGTTCCGCGCGGCAACCTAGTGTTTATTAAGCCTCGCGAGCGCGCCGGTCCTACGAACCTGATCGTCTCGACGATGCACGCCGGGCAGTTGCGAAACTACACATTCGAGCTGACCGCACGGACAGGCTCGATCAAAGCCAATGCCCGCGACACATTCTTTCAGGTTCGCTTTCGGTATCCGGAAGACGAACGATTGAAGGAAGAGCGGATGCGGACCCTGCAAGCGGCGCTCCAGCTCGCCAAGGTGCAGGAAACCGCGATGAAAAGCGCGCTCGATCATGGCGTTTTGGAAGGGCCGCGCAACCTCGCCTATTCGCTCCAAGGCTCATCGGATCTCGCTCCCTCGGAAGTCTCCGACAACGGGCAATTTACGGTGCTGCGCTTTCCTGCAAATCGCGAAATGCCAGCGGTCTACCTCGTGCGACCTACGGGTGAGGAAACCCTAGTCCCGTTCGACGTGCGCGACGATTTCATGGTGATCCACACGGTAGCCAAACAATTCCGCCTCCGTCGGGGTGCGGAAGTCGTCTGCATCTACAACGAAAACCCCAAAACCTACGGCGTCGACCACGGCACCGATACCGCCTCGCCCCTCGTGGAGCGGACTATGAAGGAGGAAGAGCGTTGAGCACGATTCCGCCCATTACCGATAGCGAGCCTGTCGACCGTACCCCGCCAATCCGCGACCGCACGCCCGAACAGGCCGATATCCAGCGCGGTATTACGCCAGTCAGCCGGGCGAAACAGACCGGCAAGATTGCTCCGATCGCGGGCGGCGCTCTTGTCGTTGCGGCGCTCTTGTGGATCAACCTCGGGGGCCGCGATGACTCCGCAACGACAAACACTATGGCGATGGCAAAGAGCGCCAAGGAGCGGCAGACCGATACGGCAAGACAGGTTGCCGAATATCAGAACGGTACGCCGACGATCGCCACCGCTGCGACCGATCCCAACGCGCCGACGCTTGGGGCGTTGAACGTCGCGCCAGGTACACCGGGGACGACGACGCTCGCGAACGGCCAAGTCGTGCCGGCGATCCAACCGGGCGCATATCCAGCGACCGGGCAGGGGGGCGCAAACCAAATGTCGCCCGCGCAAACTCTCGCACAACAAAGCCGCCGATCCCCGCTGCTCGTGTTCGGTGCTGGCGACGATAGCGGCCCGGGCGGGCAAGCTGGGGCGCCAGCGGGTAACAATGGCGGCGGTCAGCTCGGGGGCATCCAGAACGCTTCGGCGGAACAGGAAGCGCCCGGCGAACTCGACCGGCTGCGCCGGGCATCGTCGATCGGTGAATCTCGCGCGACGATGATGCCAAACCGAAATTACCTCATCACAGCCGGGACGCTGATCCCCTGCATTCTGCAAACCGCGATGAACTCGACGCAGCCGGGCTATACCTCCTGCATCGTGCCGCGCGACGTGTTCAGCGAGAATGGTCGTGTCGTTTTGCTGGAAAAGGGGACGAAGGTTCTCGGCCAGTATCAGGGAGGACTCCAGCAGGGGCAAAACCGCCTTTTCGTGGTCTGGACTCGCGCCACGACGCCTCGCGGCGTTGCGATCGAACTCGGCTCGCCCGCGTCTGACGCTCTCGGCCGGGCTGGCATGGCTGGCGGTGTCGATACGTTCTTTTGGGCGCGCTTCGGCGGTGCTGTCATGCTGTCGCTCATCGATGCGGCCGGACAGGCGGGATCGAACGCAGTTGCTAGCAGCGGAAGCTATAACGTGTCGCAGCCGTCCAACGCGGCCGGGCAATCGCTCCAGCAGTCGCAGAATATCCGCCCGGTCCTCAAAAAGAACCAGGGCGAGGAAGTCGGCATTTTCGTCGCGAAGGATTTCAATTTCGCGGACGTTTACGGACTCGCGCTCAAGTGAACGTATCGAGCCATCTTCTCGATCACTACATGGAACCGCTGCGCGCTCTTCTCGCGCCGGACGACGTAACCGAACTTGTCATCAATCGGCCGGGTGAGGTCGGCATAGAACGGCGCGGCGGTTGGGTGTGGCATGATATGCCAGAGCTTGATTTTGCATGGCTTATGACGCTTGCCCGTGCCGCCGCTGCCGTCACCAAACAGGACATATCGGCCACCTCACCAATTTGCTCGACGGTTCTCCCAAGTGGGGAACGCTGTCAGTTCGTGATCCCGCCCGCGACGCTAGACGGCATCGTGTCGGCTACGCTCCGCAAGCCCTCAACGGTCACGATGGACCTCGACGCGCTAATAGATGGCGGCGTGTTCGATGAAACAGAACCGGCGTCACGCACCATTTCTCCGACCGATCTAGAGCTGAAAAGACTGCACGCCGCGAAAGATTGGAAAGCCTTCTTAAAGCTCGCTGTCGTCAGCAAGAAAAATGTCCTCATCAGCGGCGCGACCGCCTCGGGTAAGACCACGATATCGAAGGCGTTAATCCGGGAGATACCGGAAGACGAACGGCTGTTGACGATCGAGGACGCCCGCGAGCTGACGATGCCGCATAAAAACGTCGTCCATATGATGTACGCAAAGGACGGGCAAAGCCTCGCCAAGATCGGGCCGAAAGACTTGCTCGAAAGCTCTCTGCGAATGCGCCCTGATCGCATCCTGCTCCAAGAGCTGCGCGACGGGACCGCGTTCTTCTACCTACGCAACGTCAACTCGGGTCATCCCGGCTCGATTACAACCACCCACGCCAGTTCGGCCGAAGGTGCGTTTGAACAGCTAACCTTGCTCGTGAAGGAATCGGAAGGCGGGCGTGATCTTGCCCGTGACGATATCCGTGGTCTGCTTCGCAGTCTTATCGACGTGGTTGTTCAAGCGCATAAGGTTAAAGGCCGCTGGAAAGTGAAGGAGGTATTCTTTGAACCGTATATGGGGGAAAAGTCCGGCAACTAAGACGGCTGTTGTCGTCTGCGCCGTGATCGTCTTCGCTGTTCTATCATTCGTCATCGGTGTGTTCATTGCACTGGCGGCGTTGAAACAGATCAATTCGCATATGAGTTTTGCCGCGATCCCTAAGTGGGTCTGGTACTATCGGTATGATCCGATCCTGCAAACGTGGCTCATGCGCGGGTCGTTTCTCGGCGCGGCGCTGGTGGCGATCGGCGCGCTACTCCTGTTCCGGAATACCAAATCGCTCCACGGCGAGGCGCGCTTTGCCAACACCAAGGAAATCGAAACCGCTGGGCTTCGGTCGAATGACGGCATCCTGTTGGGTAAGTTTGCCGGGCGCTGGCTAACTACAAATTCGGAAGCGCATGTGCTGCTGGAGGCTCCCACGGGTGCCGGTAAGGGCGTCGGGATCGTCATTCCCAATCTATTGAATTGGGCGGGGTCGGTCGTCTGCCTCGATATGAAGCAAGAGAACTTCAACAAGACGGCTGGCTTCCGCGCCAAGCACGGCCAGGCGGTGCATCTGTTCGATCCGGTCAACCGGGAGGGGCTTACGTCCTGCTATAACCCGATCGGCTATATCGACCGCGCCGATCCCGTTCAGGTCGTCGACGAGTTGCAAAAGATCGGCGCGATGCTGTTCGCCGCGCCGGAAAAGGGAGATCCTTTCTGGGCGGAAGCTGCTCGGACGGCTTTTGTCGGTGTCGGCGCTTGGCTGGCCGCAACGCCAACGCTCCCGTTCACGATCGGGGAAATCTATCGCAGCATCACGACGGGCGATCCAAAGACCCGGTTCGCGCAAGAAATCATCGACCGGGAGGCGGCTGGAAAGCCGCTCTCGATCGCGTGCATTACGGCGCTATCTGATTTTACCTCGGCGTCGGACAATACCTTTTCCGGTATCAAACAGAGCGTCACGACAAAGCTCGGGCTTTGGCTCAATCCGTATATCGACAAGGCCACAGCGACGAGTGACTTCGATCTGCGCGAGCTGCGCCTAAAGCCAATGTCGATCTATCTCGGTGCGACCGTCAACAACATCGACCGGCTTGCGCCGCTCTACAACCTGATCTTTCAGCAGATTGTAGACCTCAACACAGATTCAAATATCGGTGAGTACGATCCGAAAACGCAACATCGCTGTTTGATCCTGCTCGACGAGTTCGCGAAGCTCGGCCGTGTGCCGGTGATCGTCTCGGCAATTTCCTTCGTTCGTAGCTACGGCTTGAACCTCTTAATCGTGGTCCAAAACAAAGCACAGTTGAAGGACGGTGCCGACGAAATCAGCGCGAACAGCGACGTTACGGTGGTTTATACCCCGAAGGAGTTTAAGGACGCCAAGGACATATCCGATCGCCTCGGGACACATGGGCTTGGCGCTAAGTCGAAAAGCCGGGGCGGGTCACTGTTCGGGCAGTCAAACAACAGCGTATCGGAAAGCGAACATGCCCGCGCACTCATGTTGCCGCAGGAAGTTCTATCCATGCCGCTCGACGAGATTCTAATCTTTAAGCGTGGCGTTTTGCCGATTAAGGCGGCGAAGCTCATTTACTACAAGATGGAAGAGTTCACGTCGCGCCTTCTGCCCGCGCCAAAGGTACAAGCTAGCGACGCCTCGGCGCTCCCCCCGCCTAGCTGGGTGGATAAGGCTCCCCGTGATGCCGGGGCAGTACCGCCAACGCCGCCAACGGAACCGGCTCCCGCCGCTCCAGGTGGTGCCGCTGCGGATGCACCAGCCGATGCCCCGCAACAGGCTTCCCCGGCTCCGCGCGAGCTGACGGACGAGGAAATCGATAGTCCTGCGTTGCTCGATACCAATGCGCTCATCTTGGGCGATGACGATCCTTTCGAGGCAATCAAAGCCGGTGCTGACAAGGTTGTAGCGGTCGAAAACTGGCTGGCTGGCGTGATGCACCCCGAAGACCGCGAGCGGGATGCCGCATAACCACGAAGGAGGATAACCGATGGCCGATCGCCAATATCTCTCGGTCCCCTACGCTGAACGGGACGAAGCAAAGGCCGCTGGAGCGCGCTGGGACAAGGATAAGAAGCGTTGGTACGTCGGCCCCAAAGCCGACGCGGAGGCCGTTGTAGCGCGTTGGCGCGAGCGCCCTCGGGAAGAGCTATCGGAATCCGATATCCGGGCGTCCTTCGCGAGTGCAATGCGTGACCTCGGCCTTAATCCAACCGGGCAACACCCAATTATGGACGGCAAGCCGCATCGCATCCCGGTCGAGGGTGAGAAGGGCGGTCGGGAGTCCGGTCGGTATGTCGGGTATCTCGACGGGCATCCGGCCGGGCATATCAAGAATTATAAAAGCGGCATCGATACGCCGTGGAAGTTGGAGGGCGTCACCATCGCCCCCGAAGAATCCGCCCGGTTGAAGGCTGAATTTGAAGCCAAATCGGAAGCGCGTGCGGCCGAACGCACCGCCACCTTCGACGCAACTGCGCGGCGCGTTACCCGTCAAGCTGATCGGCTGTCGCCTGTGGTCGCGGCTACGCCATACATGGTCGCAAAGGGCATCAGCCCGGCCGAAGGTGCGCTTACGGATCGCGACGGAAAGACGACGTATCTCCCCGCGATCGACGTCACCGGCAAACAATGGACGATGCAATATATCCGTGACGATGGGACGAAGCGGTTTGCAAAAGATAGCCACAAGGAAGGCACGTTCCACGTTGCGGGGGGCAACCTCGCTTCGTTGGAAAAGGTGCCTGTCATCATCATTGGCGAGGGGTATGCGACTGCCCGCACCGTTGGCGAGGAAGTCGGTTTCCCGACTGTTGCAGCGTTCGATTCCGGCAACCTCAAAGCCGTAGCTCTCGCCCTGCACGATCGCTTTCCCGACAAGCCGATAATCATCGCTGGGGATGACGATCGCGCGGAAGAGCTGAAAGGTCGACCAAACCCCGGCAAGGATAAGGCCGTCGCCGCTGCCTTGGCCGTGAATGGTCGGGCGATCTTTCCGGAGTTCGGCCAGGAGCGCGACGCCAACCCCGGCGCATATAGCGATTTCAACGATTTGAAGATGCGTAGCCCGAACGGGCATGTCGCCATTTCCCTCCAATTTGCCGAAGCTGTGCGTGAGGTGGTGTTTGCTGCCGCCCGCGCCGAGCAAGAGCGAACAGCCCATCAAACAGACGCGAACAAGGAGCGCCCTATGCCTGACGACGCAAACCCGGAACCGGGTCGCGATACGGAGCGCAATGCGCCCGCGATCGAGCGTCCCGCCGCTGCCGTCCCCGCGCCGGAAGCCCCTCCCGTTGCCCCTGCAAAGCTCGATGCTGACCGCGAAAGTTCGTCCGGACGAACTTTTCGGGAGGATACCGCGCCCGCCAGCACGCCACCCGAGCGCGCCGATGATCCGGCTCCGGTAGCTCAACCCGCGTGCAAAGCGGCCGATAACGAACGGGGCGCGGCGGAAAATCAGCCTCCTTCGCCAGCCAACGAAAACACCATTGGCCCGGTCGGACCTGAAAGCGCCCGCGATCGGGGGCCGGGTGCTACCGCTGCCGGCGTTCCACCGATCGATCGCGATAGCCGCGTGGACCCTGACCGTTCGGCCGCTCCCTCGCGCGATGCTCCCGGCGAACCGGATCGCCCGTCTGATCCTACCGCGAAGAAGCGCGAACAGTCGCTAGAACCGGGTGACGTACCGGACGAGATTGCGCGCCGTTATTTCGTCCAGAAATCCAAATGGTCGGGCGAACCCGGTTTCTATGAATCTAGCACAGCAAAAGACCCGGCGTTTCGCGATCAAGGCGGCAAGCTCGTCGCGCATACCGATAGCCCGGCGACTGCACGCGATCTGGTCGCGGTTGCTCAACATCGCGGCTGGGGTGAAATCCAAGTCACCGGGACCGACGCCTTTAAGCGCGAAATCTGGTTGCAGGCGATGCAGCAGGATATCGGCGTAAAGGGCTACAAGCCTACCGAACGCGATCTACAGGAATTGAACCGGCTTCGGGAGGCCAACGCCGATCGCCAGAACAATAGCGTTGCGCCGATCGAACGCAGCGGCGCGGAACGTGTCTCGCCGCGTCGTGCTGATAGCGCCGATCGTGTGCCAGGTGCGCCCCCCGCCGATCGCGCGGCCGACTTTAAGGACGGCGTTCGCGGGAAGCTGGTCGAGACTGGCCGGGCAAACTTCAAGGAAGGCGATCCGTCCAGCTCGTCGCCTTACGTCGATGTTGAACTATCGAACGGTGATCGTCGGCGCGCTTGGGGTGTCGGCCTTCCCGATGCTCTCGCGCGCTCGAGCGCGGCAATCGGTGATAGCGTTGTGGTTCAACGCGGCGAGCGTGAAACGGTCCAAGTCCCGCAGCGCACGCAGGATAAGGAAACCGGCGAATGGTCGACGAAGACGATCGAGGCGCAACGCGCCCGGTGGTCTGTCGAGCTGACCGAACCTAATCGCCAGCAGTCGGTTGACCGCGCTGCGAACGATCGAGGATCTAGCTCGCCTCAAACACCCGATCGCCAGCCGACGCAGGACCGTTCGGCCGCAAGTGCGCCTGACCGGCCCCAAACACCGCCAACGCCTCGTGACGGGCCTTCCCGTGGCTCTGACGCTGCCCCGGCTGAACGCCAATATCTCGCGGTTCCCTACAAGGAGCGTGAAGCCGCGAAGGCGGCTGGCGCACGGTGGGACGGAGCCGAAAAGCGTTGGTACGTTGGCGAACGCGCGGACCCGGCCAAGCTCGAACGATTCACGGTTCGCGATCAAGGCGACGATCGCGCCTCAAAACTCATCGGCGCCGATCGCACCGCCCGCGCTAACATGAAGATGATTGAAAGCGTCGTGGGTAAGGCACTGGCTGACAATCCGGAAGCCGCAAAAAAGGTGCTGGCGTCGGCCCGGTCGCAGCTTGCCGATCGTGTCGAACAGGGAACCGGCCTCCGAACCCCGCAAGTCCGCGGCGGTCCCGATCGCACGCAGCAATCCGGAAGTTCACAAGCAACGCCAGCCCGCCAACCCGCTCCAGCTCGTGCGGTCGAGGGTGCGCCACCTGTTCCGCCAACCCCTCGGCGCGAACCCCCGCAACGATCGCGGGGGCGATAGGCGATGCTGCTGCTCTGCCTCGCCATCGCCTTGCACGACGTTGACGGTCCTATTCGGTGTCAGTCGGGCGAACGCATCCGCCTTGCCGGTGTCGGTGCAACTGAACTCGACGGCTCGCAGCGACCGGGACAACCCGGCGTTGCGGGTGATCCGTTCGCACAACGCCGCGCAATGGCTGTCGCGCTGGGTGGCGGCATCGGGGCGGACAATCGACGGCCGGACGGATATCTTACTTTCGCCCGGCCGGTTCGCCTCTCGTGCGAAGCGGTCGGGACAAGCTGGAATAGGACCGTTGCGTGGTGCCAACTATCGAACGGCCAGGACGCGAGCTGCGTCGCGATCCGTGTCGGTATCGCCGTTCGCTGGGCTAAGTTCGACCCTACCCAACGGTTAGCCCGCTGCGTGCGATGATCGCGTTTGTAGGTAGCGAATTGGCTGGGATGGGTGGTGTTACGCTCTGTATCTTTAGCCGTTTGCACCCTATATTTGATAGGACAAGGAGCGCGTGATGGCCGATGTTGGACTAGCTACCGGGAAGACGGAAGCGGAGCTTATTCGGGAAAGTATCGACGCGAACCTCCCTTATCTCCACTCGCAACGCTGGGCCGTAGAACAGGGTCGGCTTCGTGGTGTGATCGATAAGGCTCCAGACGCCGAAAAGGCTGCTGCAAAAGAGGCGCTTTCAAAGCACTATGATACGCGCGGCGATGTAGAGAGTAGCCGCGCCCCTTTAGTGCAGCGCGCAATGGAACAGATAGAAGCTCGCAAAACAAAGTGAGTGACGATCAAAAGCCATTGCGCGACGATGAACGCGAGAAGCTTGCTCGCGATCTAGCAGAAACCGGAATCGAGAAATCGACCGCTGTAAAAGAGCCGTTGGCTATTTTTACAGCGGGGCAGTCGGGTTCTGGAAAGAGCATGATCGTCAACTCGATGCGGATTCAATTCGAGGGTGTTGGCGGTGCCGTCGAAATTGATCCGGATAAAATCAGGCCGCAAATTCCATACATGCGCGACCGGATCGAGCGCGGCGATTTAGATATTCCGCAAGTCGCATTCTCTGACGCTGGCAATCTCGCGCACCGTGTCATGCAGATATCCGCAGAAGAGCGGCGGAATATCATTTATGGTGGGACGCTATCGAACTACGGCAATTCATCCAAAAGTATGGATGAACTGAAAGATAAGGGCTACCGTGTCGAGGTTCACGGAATGGCTGCGTCTCCAGATTTAAGTCATGCAAGCACTTACGATCGCCGTGAGTTCGAAATCGTCGACTCCAAAACCGGGTTCGGTCGTGGAGTAAGTGATGATTTTCACGATCAGGCCGTAAAAGGTCTAGTCGATACGATCGAGAAATTGCAGCAGAACAACAATGCTCACGCGATCGTTCTTTACGGTCGTGACGGAAAGGTTGTGGGCAGTAGTAACCTAGAAAATGGCAAGTGGGTGCCCGATGAACGCCTAGCGGATACCCTTCGCGACATTCACAACAACCCCGATCGCCGCAGCCTAGAAGACGCTGCTAAAACTTGGGATCGCGCATCGGATCTTATGCGCTTCCGTGGCGCTGATCTTGACGAACAGCGCAAAATTGAAGGCTTTCGCGTTGCCTCTCACGAACGCCTACCGGCTGAACCATCGATCGACGCAGCGGCCCCAAACCGGGCGAGTCCGGATGCCGATCGCGCGAACACTGGCGAACGCCTCATCATCGCGGACGGAACGCGCATTCACGAAAAGCGCATTGATGGTGGCTGGCGCGAGCAGGACTCGGAACCACAGGGTTCTAGCCCCAAGGGGGTCTATCGTCTCGATACCGCGCGGGAAGCCGATCCTAAGTCGAAGGAAGAGTATCGCGGCGCTGTGCTGCACGTCGACAAAGCGAACGTGTACCAGCTCGGCAACGACGGCCAGGTAACGCGCCACGATCGCGACCGCTTCAAGGATGCACCTAGCGTCGGGGACAATGCTCGAATTGGATACGACAAAGGCCAAGCCGCTGTGCTGACGCGCACGGCCGAACCTACTCCCGATCGCGCTGCACCTTCCCCAACCGTGCAGACGCCGGCAGCGCCAAGCCAAACGCCAACCCGCACGACTCCCGACCGCGAGCGGTAGGACGTGCGGACTTCTGCATGACGAAAGCCGGGCGCATTGCAGTCGCATCGATCGCAGCAATTCCGATCGGGATTGCGATCGAGCTGGGCTTGGAAATCTCCACCAGCCTTGATCGATACAACGCCACCCTCCCGCAAGCGATCTACGCTGCACGCCATTCCGTCTTCATGCCCCACGGCATCAGGGATTGGATCGTATGGGCGATGCTTGCGGTAATTGCCTTCGTCATACGCGAGGTAATGCAACCACGTAATCACACAGCGCCTAAACCATGATCGAGATATTCGAGCTTGAATATACCAAGGCGCAGCTAGCTAAGGTTCCCGACGAGGAACGAACATTCTTCCTTGTTATGACTAGCCTCGCAAACGATGTGCAGATGCTAAACAAGCAAATGCAAACCTCGATTAGAGAAGAAAGTGATATCAAGGTCGTCCAGCATGGCGCTCATGCAATGGCGATGCTCAACCTAAGAATGCTTGCCGGTCGTTTGTATGAGGGCTGGAAAACTCACAAAGAGCATTATCCGAAGATATCGGATATTTATGATAAAGAGCTAAAACCGAACGCAAAGTCAGCATTGACCGACTTAGAGAATTATTTTTCTCCGAAGCAGGCAGAGGGCCAGCCAAAACCGTCGCGCGCTTTACTCGCGATGGTTCGCGATAAGATAGGTTTCCATGCCGATTTTAAGATGACGGCCGCAGCGTTTGACGAGTGTAAAGATGATGCGATAATGGGTGAATACCTGTGCAAAACGATGGGTAACACTCTCTACTTTTCGACGGAGATGGTGCATCTAGAGGTCGTCGCAAAGATTGAAAAATCGTCGTCTGAGGATGCCGCTTCGCTAATGGCTTTGATGGACCACACGCGCGATGTGACAAGCCTTTTTAACACATTCGTATTTGGCTTCTCTGCGATCTTTCTTCGTCGACATTTTCCGAAGAAGATAAAGAAGCTTGCGAGAAAAAGAGTCGTCTTACCCTCGCAGCCCAAGCTTCGAGATTTAAGATTTTCTTTCTTCACAGAATTAGAATGAAAGGCTCCGATCATGAGTTCTGATCGACCGCCCGAACGTGCCGAACGCCTCGTCATTATGAACGGTAGCCGCCTCCACGAAAGGCACCTTGGCGGCCAGTGGACCGTTATGGATTCAGAACCGCAGGGCATGAACCCTCGTGGTATTCATCGCCTCGATACAGCTCGGGACGCCGATCCCAAGACCAAGGGCGAGTATCGTGGTGCGGTGCTGCACGTCGACAAAGCCAACATTTACCAGCTCGGCAACGATAGCCAGGTGGTGCGCCACGATCGCGACCGCTTTAAGGAAACGCCGCACGTCGGGGAGGGTGCGCGGATCGGATACGACAACGGCCGGGGCGTCATGTTGAACCGTTCCCCTGATCCTACCCCCCATCGAGGTATTCCCGGCCCCACGGTAGCGGCACGCGCAACGCCCGATCGTCAAAGATGATGACGGTTATCAATAACGTGGTGCCGGTGCTCGATCTCGTCATTCGCTTTACGGCTTGGATTTCCAGCCGCGACGCTAAAGGTTGGGAAGGTATATTTAAGTTTACCCTAGCCATCTGTGCATTGCTGGGCATCCTTCTCCCCTCGATCGGAGAATGGCTTGATAAGCGTTACCTCACGCACAAAAAAGATAACAAGTCTCTAGCGCTATCTTTTAAGGCTTATGGGCGTCTTTCCAGTGCACTCCTATTCGCTGGAGCAGCGGCCGGACTTTACTATGTTTCTGATTGGTAACGACTTATCGCCGTACGGTTGGAACAGGTGAAACAGTTACTTGCCCCCGCTTAAAACACCGCTTGCACTTTAGCCGCGCAATCGCCTGCGGCATTGTCTGCGGCAAACCGCCAAAGAGCTTCAACACGTTGGCGAACGGGACATTGATCGTCCGCCCGCAATGGCACACGATCCGCATATCTGCACGGTGACGCGCGTAATCCATCGTCGTTTCAAAACGCGCGGTACTCATCGCGCAACCGGGATTTCCGCGATGTTTGTCGTCCACGAATTAGATTTCTGGCTGCGCTTCGTGTCGAAAGCCTTTGGCCCGCGCCCCTGCGCCGCAACGGTGATCGTATCTCGCCCGAACCGTGCGTTTAGTCCGTCCATCGCGGCTAACAGGCCAGGAGCGCGCGGGTCGGGAATAGCGAACAAGTCGGTCTGTGCCGCTCCGGCCGGGTTTAGATCCTCCAGAAGCACGCCGCATTTCGTATATACCCCGCCCTCCTGAAACATCGCCTCGGTAAGCCTCGTTGCCATCGCGACAATTACGCGCGGGTCATGGCTCGCTGGGGACAAGCGCGCCGATCGCGATGCGCTCGGCGGATTCGGCCGGTATTTGCTGCCGTGCGCAAAGACTATCATGCGAGACGCCACCAGCCCCTGCGCGCGTATCTTCTCAGCCGCGCGAGCTGCGCGACGTGCCATCGCCTCGCATAGGTCGTCTAAGGTGCTGACAGGTGCGCCAAACTGCCGCGTGACGGCTGTTCCCTTCATAGCCTCCGGTTCAACTGTGAACTCGGCGCACTCGATACCGTTCAACTCACGCACAAGGCGCTCCAGAACGACTGTCCCGGCGTCTCTCGCGACCGCTGGGGGCAATGCAGCAAGGTCAGCCGTAGTTCGCACCCCTAGCGGCTTCAGGCGGGCCTCCAGAGCCTTACCTATCCCCCAAACCTCTCCGACCGGCCATTGCGCGAACAGCCGGCGACGCAATTCCTCGTCGTGAAGGTCGACGACGCCGCCCCAAATCTTTTCAGTCGCTTTTGCAAGAGCATTGGCAACCTTTGATAGCGTTCGTGTTGGTCCTAAGCCTATGCGGGTAGGCAAACCAACGCTTCGTGATATAGCATCAATGACGCGGTAAGCGGTTGCTACATCTCCAACGCCGCTAGGAAGAACAGGAAGACGAAAAAAGCTCTCGTCTATTGAATAGACTTCAACGGTATCAGAAAATTCTGCAATCACGGCATTGAAACGCCTATTTAGATCGGCGTACAATTCGTAATTAGACGAACGAACC
The DNA here is from genome assembly GCF_014841795.1 of Sphingomonas sp. CFBP 13733. NCBI lineage: Bacteria > Pseudomonadati > Pseudomonadota > Alphaproteobacteria > Sphingomonadales > Sphingomonadaceae > Sphingomonas > Sphingomonas sp. CFBP 13733. The sequence goes on along the minus strand of NZ_JACYUP010000008.1, from coordinate 49,622 downwards.
TGTATTCTGTGACGTTTTACAACGTCGCGAGTCTTAAACATAGGATCGCCCATCTTTATATGCAGGGCTTTTGCTTCCTCGCTTCTAGCGATGGCGCATCCGTCGTTGTTGGATAGTACGATTACCGGCACGCCACGCAAGCGAGGATCAAAAAGCCGCTCGCTCGATACATAGAAGTTTGCCACGTCACAGATTGCGTAGGACATAGCTCGATCTAACGCCGGTAGTCGCGGACGCCCGATCGCACGACGCCCCACACGTCGACCGCCTCATCTGCGATCGTCACGGGGTAGCTCGTCGATACGTTGCGCGCCTCCAAGTGCGGCACACCTTCGCGGAACACCAGTTGGCGACATACGAACCCGCCATCTACAACCGCGATTACAATGTGACCGTCTGACGGGCGCGTGTCTCGGTCGACCACAACCACGTCGTTATCGTGGATTCCGGCGTCCCTCATGCTGCTTCCCTCGATCCGGAAAACAAAGCTCGCGGCTCGATCCAATCGTAACAGGTCCACCAGATTGACGGACTCGCAGGCCCAGTCCTGCGCGGGCGAGGGGAATCCAGCTCCAGCGGCTGCGAGAATGCGCGGAAATATGCCTAGCGGAATATCTGCGATCGGAATTGGCTGCATCAGCGGCAGCATTTTGGCGTCTCCCTTCGGCCCCTCATAACGCATCAAAGAACAGAAAGGGAACGGGTAAAGCTGCGCGACCGATCGCATTTTTGCGGCGTCGTCTTCGTGCTTTCGGATAGAATAGCGGGGATGGTCTACCGCAAGCCGCCCCCGCTCCCTGAACAAATGTCGCTTTACTGGTCCCACTGGTCGCCAGCTCGCCAGCGTGCCGAACAAGCGCGCTATTCTGAAATAGTCCGCGCCCGTGAAGTTCGGGACAAAGCGCTAGCCAAGTTGGACCGCGATAGGTTGCGCATCATCGCCACGTTCGACGCGAGCTGCCAAACCATCGAGGCCGTGTTTCTAGATACCGAAAAAAACGGCTGGGAATGACAGACGTTGCCGCCCGGCTATCGATGCCGCATCATTCTGCAATGGATAAGCCCGACGCCTTTGAACAATCCGCCCAAATCGTTGAAGCGTTCGCGGAAGGCGAAACCGACGATCGCGTTCTGGAGCTGCTGCGTAAGATCGCTCAAGCGATCCGTGACCACGCAATAGACGACTAGGGATCGCATAATGTGCAACCGCGCCCGCATGGACGGCGAACCGGAAACCCTATGGGGATCGGCGTCGAAGCTCTTTATCGAACGCCCCCGCGACAATCGGTTTAATCCGCGCGAGCTGCGACCAAAAAGCCGCAATTACATCATCCGCGAACAGGGCGGCGAACGCGCCTGGGACGTGATGACGTGGGACGTTACGGGCGGCAAAGCCCCTTGGCCCATGACGAACGTGCGGAACCTCGCGCTCCCACAATGGCGCAAACTGGCCGAGAAGCCGGAAAATCGCTGCCTCGTGCCTCTCACGGAGTTCTGCGAGTTCACCCCGGAGAAGCACGATCTGGAGGACGGCAAACCGCCCCTCAAAGGCGAAATGTGGTTCTCGGTGCCAAGTCAGCCTGTGTTCGCTGTTGCGGGATTCTGGCAGACCACAGCGGAGGGCAACGGCTTTACGATGGTGACGTGCGATCCCAATTCGCTGGTTAGCCCGATCCACCCCAACGCCATGATTACGATACTCGATCCCGACGATATCGAGACGTGGTTGCGCGGCTCATACGACGACGTTGTTCGGCTCCAAAAGCCTTTTGATCCCGATAAAATGACGGTGCGTGGCCCTGTCTTTCCGACACGCCGTAAAGAGCGATAGCTGGCAGAAAGTTCGTCCGGACGAACTTTCAGTCCGGCGATCGGTAGCCAGCCGGAGCGTTCGGGTCTGATTTCTTATAGCTTCCCCTGCGGGGGTTAGGGACAGCCTTCCCGTTAGAACGGCTGGTCACAACGGTATCGGGCTGCTTCGTTTGCACCGTGGCTTTCGCAGGGTCGCGATTACATGCCGCCAACGTCAGCGCCATCAGGACCGCAAGGGCGGGGGTCTTATAGCTTACGTTGGCTTTCGGCATTGTAGATCCCTTGAGCGTTTTTGCTGGTGCGATCATAGGCATGAGGTCGATACCGGGAAAGCCGTCTGTTCGTCGTGACCGAGAAAGTTCGTCCGGACGAACTTTCCGCCGATCTATCGGGTGCGATCGGGCCGCGTTGGCGTCTTCGGTATCTCGCGCTGCTTGTCGGGCGTCCGCTCTGGCTGCGGCTGTTGTGTCGGCCGTTGCCGTTCTGACCTTGTTGGAGGAACCGGCTCGGCTCGCGTCACTGGCTTACCCTCCCGATCCCGTTCGCTATCGCGGACATTCCTTGTCGCCTCTGCCATCTGCCGGGCTTGGTCGCGATCCCGTGTCATTGGATCAGGCATCGATGCGACGAACGCCCGCGTCTGCTCGGCCAGCTTTCGATCGGCGGGGTCGGCGCTGGCGTCCAGTTCGCTAGCGGCCTTCTCGTAAGACGCTCGCACCTCGGATTGCCGAACGATCGCGCTCACCTCCCAAGGTCGCGCCTTGGCTGGCTTCTCCTGTGCCATAGCTGCCGCCTCGGCTCGGCTCGATTGCAATACGCGGGGCAGCTCGGCCGTTCCGGCTTCCGCCCGATCGCGTATCTTACGGATAGGCGTCCGCTCCATCTTCTGAATAACGCCCCGCGCTCGGCGGGGTGTTGCCTCGGCTTCGATACCGCGCGCTCGTAACTCGCGTGCGAAGCTCTCGCGCCATCCGGCTAGATCGTCCTTTCTCGGATTGAACCTCTCCCCGCCTTCCCCTCGGGCCGCGACCGTTAAATGAACGTGCGGATGATCCGCGTCTGTGTGTAGCGCCATTGCGTAAGGAAAGCGCTCCAGCTCGGTGCGAGCGAACGCCCGCGCTGCTTGATACACCGTGTCCGGATCGGTGCCGGGCGGCATGGATAGAACCATCGAAATTGACGTAAGCGGTTCGCGGCGCTTGGTGGTCGCCGCTTCATCCTCGGCCCAATCCTGCGCTAACTCGCGAAGGTCCTTCACGCTCTCCAGCTTTTCGCCGTCGCTCGTTTCGACCTCAAGTTTTCCGTGTCGGCCGATATACTCCAAGTGCGCGGCGGTATGCCCGCCACCACGTTGACGGCCGGAAACCTTGACCATGACCTCCGGGACGCGGTTCGTGATCCGCTGGAGCTTTGCCTTTGTCGCCGCAACGCTCCCGCCCCCTCCCCCTCTGGAGCTTTTGCCAGCCGGTATGTTCAACCGGCCTTTCGAGCCTGTTGTTTTGCCTCCTGCTGGTGCGCGCCAGGTGGTGTCTAGAAACTCGATCTTCGGGCCGTCACTCATCCCCGGCTCTCCAATAGGATAGGTCGCCGCGCATCGCGTCACCGATCGCCTCGACTTGTTCGCTTACTGATTCCGCCATCGCGGCCAAGCGCGCAACCTCGCGGCTTACCTCCAAACGGCTATCCTCCATGTTCGCAGCGTGGAACGCCTTCACGACTTGATTGACGTTTTTCGCGATCCCGCGAAGCTGAATGCGAATGTCTGTTAGCGTCTGCCGCTGGTCGACTACCGGGACCGGCGCACCGTTTAGCCGGGTCTGGATCAGTGCGACAATCCAGTCTGTTCGCGTCAACCCGCGCTCGTCGGCCATCGCCTCCAGCCGCTTCGCGTCACCCTCGTTCAACTTAATCTCAACGCGGTATCGACCACTCGACGGCTGAACCTCGGGAAGCGGTTTCGCCTGATCGCACGCGTCCCCGATGACGAGGCGCAACGCCTTCGACCGTCCGCCATAACTCGCGGCGAGCTTATCAAACCGGGCGCCAACGTCGTCAGCCAATCTAACAATGAATGTAGCCATCGGCGGAATGTATTACAAAACCGGCTGTAAGCCTATCCTGCCATCATACCACAAGAGTTAAAATCGTTCGTCCGGCCATCATACCACAAGAGTTAAAATCGTTAGTCGGGACGAACTTTCGCTAATGATCGCTTCTGACCGCTTGTTTGCCCNGCGCCGATCGTCACGGGGGCATTTTCGCTCCGCCCGGATCGTAATCCCCTACCCTCTGTTATCCTTCTGACGGCGCGTTCTCCCTCCGGTCTTCGCGTCGTCACCCCTCCATAATTTCGGCCGATCGGATCGTAACCCTCCGCGCCTCGTTCAGATTATGACGGCGCGGTTTTTCCCCCCTGTTTCCGCGCCGTCACTTACCCATCCTAAAACGCGAACGCTGCCTGTCCTGTCTTTGCCTCAACGTAGGTGACGGCATTCCCGCCGCTGTACCTGTCGCGTCCCTTCACGGACCATTGCAGGAATCCGGCGCGGTCATACTCAAACCATCCGTCTTCGATTCCGAAAATCATCGCCCACGCCTGATCCTCAAGGCTGCTGGCTTTCCCGTTGATCGGCCAACGCTCGCCGCCTTTCTTGCCCTCTGAATTGCAAGCTGACGGTTTCCCGAGTTCTCTAATGATAGAGGCGCGATTGGTCGGTTCGGTGGCTCCAAGCTCGTCCATGATCTGCCGGGCATCCAACGTGGAAAGGTGGCCGTGGCGCTTCCCCCCCTCGCTATGGTCTGAATATCGCAAACCAAAATCCACCGCGTTGAAGATGCTGCGGGTGGTGGTGAAGGCGGACGTATCGAGCAACGCGCGCCACTGGCCCGCCGTCACGAGGTCGACCGCGTGAAACCAACCGAAACTTTCGGAAGTGCTGTAGCCGTTTTCGTTGGGTGCGCCGTTCGGGTCCAGCTTGAACCCTAGCGCGGCCTCGACGTGCTGCACGAAGGGATGCCCGGCTAGATCAGGGTGACGAAGGCCGATCGTGCGGGGCCGATCGCCTCGCGCCTTGCATACCTCGATCGGGAACCGGAACAGGCGGGAAGGGAGATTCCAAGGGGAGGGCAGGGGGAAGCCGCTCGGCACGGTCAAACCGCCATTAAGGTCCAGAATGAAATCGTTCTCCGCAAGTCCTGCGGTGATGATCTGTTCGCCTAGCTCGTCGCGGGTCTTGGTGGTGGTCATATCGGCATCCTCGAAAAGAGGGGCCGGGGCGTTGCCCGGCCCGCAATGGATCAGAGGGTTTTCCAAGGTTCGTCCGAACGGACGGGCCGATATCGTAATTCGGTGCAGCCGTAGGCTTCGGCCCAATCGAGCGGGGCGAAAGCGAGGTCCGCGCCGTGGTTGATGCAACGGGTGCGACCCTCAAAATAGACCTCGCCGTCATCGTCCAAAAGCTCGAACTCGGTCGGCATCGTTGCCAGTGCGTCGGCAACCTTGCTCTCGTTCTGGTAGCGCCGCGTTTCGTCGTCGAACTGGCCGAAGTTGACTGCGTTACCGTCGTCGATTTTGTCGGTGATGATGATCCAGCGCATTTTGCGATCCCTTCATTGGCTGGCGGGAACACCCCGCAAACTCCTTCATCGTGGAATCTAACGGGGAGAGGGGGGCAGCGAGAATCTAGGGGAGTGGTGCGGGCGCAGGGAGCTTTAGCGACTGAGCCTCGGTCCCCTAGATTGTCGTTGCGGGGGAGAGGGCGCGTGCGTCCTTTCCCCCCTTTCTACAAACTACGCGCCGGCTTTCGCCGGCACTTTCTGCGGCGCTCTTCCGCGTCGCCTCTTCGTCAGTGATTGGAACCCGTAAGGGCCAAGACCCCGCTTGGGGGCTTGGGGAGCGTAGCGACTGAATGAACGGTGCCGCGAAGCGGCAGACGCCATCCCCCTCCCTTTATGAACCGAAAGCCAAAAGGCTAACGTCGTTTGGATCAACGGACTCTTCCGCTCCGTCATCGTCAAACACGACGCGAACAACTGGCGGCATGATAAGCCTCGCTGCTCGCCCATACACCATGACAGGAAGGCTTGGCTTGCTGCTGTCAGCCGCACGGGATTTTTCAGGCGTGGATTGCGCGGGCTTTCCCTCACCCTTTGGCGTTGCTGGTGTCGCATTCTTCGCAACGGGCTTCGTTACTGGAGCTGGTAGGTTTTCCGCGTCTTTTCCCATCGCGGCCGGTGGGTCTGTCGCTGTCGATCCGTTTGGAGCTGGCTCGGAAGTTCGTCCGGACGAACCTTTTTCATCGTCGGCAGAAGTTCGTCCGGACGAACTTTTGTCGTCTGGTTCCAGCGGTAGGGGTGGCTCATCGGCGTTTGGGGTAGCTGCTGGAGCTGGTGCCGGGCGCTTATTTACCGCGTCTGCTCCGCGTACAAGCTCACGCGCGGCAGCTCGTCGAATGCCTGTTCCGTCACTGTCGGCAACGAACGCCTCGACCTTTGCCGGGTCTGCCTTCCAACCTTGATAAAGCTCGTAGAGCGTTCGGATTGCGGTCGTGTCGGCCAGGGCGCGAAGGAACGGCGGCATTTCCTGCAACGCGGAATATTCCGCGATTACCGATTTCGGCCGTCCTAGCTTCTTCGCTATGTCCGCTGCCTTATCGCCCCGCGCCAACGCGGCTCCGATCGCCTCGCCCATTTCGGCGGTCGTCAGCGGCGCGCGCTGGTCGTTCTCTATGACCTGATCGAACAAATCATCTTCGGAAACATCGGCCGTCGTCACGATCGCGCGGATTTCAGTCAGCCCCGCTATTCGAGCGGCGCGAAAGCGCCGATCGCCATAGCGGACCATAAACGACGTTCCGCCTTCCAGCGGGCGAACGGTGATCGGCTGGAGTATCCCGCGCTCTTTGATCGACTGCGCCATTTCCTCAAGCTGCGTCTGATCGAAAATCTTGCGGGGATTGTTTGGGTCGCTCGTGATCCGATCGAGCGGGATCATCTGAATAGCAACCGCGCTCGCGTTAGAATTAAGCGTAAATGCAACGTCGCCAAGTAGGCTTCCAAATTTGGACATTACTTAGCCTCCGTCGTTTCGGGTTGCTTAGGTGCAACCCGGTCGTAAACCGTCGTAAGTATCTTCCGGATTTCTGCGCCCGCTACTTTCGCGCCGGAAGTTTTGATTGTCCAAACTGGAACGGCGTCCGACATGGCCTGTTCGTATCCGTCTCGGTTAGTAATTACACCCGGAAACAACATATCAGAGCCAAGCGCGTTTATAAGCGTCTGGAGGTTGTCACGCTCTCGGTTAGAATGGCTGTTGAACCGCGAAGCGAGCAAACCAAGGAAGTTAACGGGCTTCCCGTTTCTACCCTTGTCCTGAACATTCTTCATCGACTGTAATAGCTTGCCGACGCCACTTATGGCGAAGTCCTTCAATTCGATGGGCGCAATTACATGATCGCACACAGCCATTGCAGAGAAGTTGCGCCAGCCCCAGGCGGGCGGGGTGTCGACGACACAAAAGTCAAACGCGCCCGCGATCGTCGCAAACTGCGGAATCATCGCATCCGCACCCGCCGCCTCGATGGTGTCTAGGCGTCCGTCGCTGGCTAGAACGGTGATGCCGGGTTCAGCGGTTAAAGGATCTAGCTTACCCGTCTCGAATAGGTCGGCTGCATAGCCGCCCTTTCGTTCAGCCTGTAGAACGGTGCTGGAGTTGGCTTGGCCGTCTAGGTCGATGAACAGAACACTCGCCTTTAGCTCGGCCAGAAACCAAGCAAGGTGAACGGAAAACAACGTCTTCCCGACGCCGCCCTTCTGGTTGTTGATTACGATCGTCTGCATGGCTCAAGCCTCCACCGGCTATGCCGGGATCAATGGTTGTCCGGACCCTTCCGGAGATTGCGGTCATAAAGTTCTTGGGCCGATTGATCGTAACGGTAGGGGCCTTCCCCTCCGCGTCCTGCTCCGCGATTGCGCCCGAAGGGCGTCGATCCGCGCACGAACAGTCCCCAAAGGATCAATCCTGCAATGAATAGGTAGCCGATCGCTTCGCTAATACCGCGAATGCCGTCCCATAATTCTTGCATTATCGTTCCTCCGTTACTCGGCCGGGGGTGCTTACGTCATCCGATGACGCCACCCTAGCACGATATCGTTAAATCGCCTATGATCGCTCCTGCCATCGTCAAACGCGATCGGTGTAGGAGCATTATGGACGATCAAGCAAAGCCGCGCGGTCGGCCTTCTCGTGGCGCGATGGGGTCGGTTTACGCCCGTCTCGCGGCCGATAAGCACGAACTGTTGCAGCGTATCCGCGAAGAAAAGGGCTGGTCGCTTGTGACGGCGATCGAGCGCGCTGTTGACGCGCTGGCGAAGCAAGAGGGCTATACCGAACATAAGGACTAGTGCGCTGTCGGGTTGATCGGCGGTTGGCCGGTCAACGTGTTTAAGAGGCGGTCCATTGTCGAGTTGCCAGCCGCAAGCGGCCGGGCAGGGGCCTTGAGTTGGTCGACCATAAGCGTTCGCGCCAGGTCGGCCGGGATCTCCGGAACGTGACGCTTCGCGATCGTCACCAATACGCCGGGATGACTGACCTCGGCATAGGACGCACCTAACCAAATCAAAGGCGGCTCGTCTTCCGAACCGTCCTGCAGGGCGTCCGTCCAGACGGTCAGAAAGAACGACGCAAGCGGCGCGTCCCATCCGATCGCGAGGCGCGCGCCGTTCCCCTCAAAATCGTACCGGCTCATATTTGCTGTTCCTCGGTCCGCGTCACGATCCGCGAAATTGTGGCTTGGCTCACGTTGAAGGATCGCGCGACGTTGCGTTGTGTCTCGCCGCTTGCGACGCGTGCAGATGCCTCGCGTATTTGGTGGGGTGTGAGTGTCGGCTTGCGACCGAACTTGATCCCTGCCGCCTTCGCCTGAACCCGTCCCGCCGTTGTCCGTGCGATGATCCGGCCTCGCTCCCATTTGGCTGCGATCCCGAGAACGGCAATCACTACCTCGGCCAGCTCCGACGACGTATCTACCAACGGCTCCGCGATCGATCGGAAAGCCGCTTCCGATAGTTTGACCTCGTGCAAGATATTCAAAAGGTCGCGCGTGTCGCGTGCAAGCCTGTCGATTGCCGTCACCACCAGCACGTCGCCCGGTTCCAGCGACTTCAACGCTTGCCGTAATTTCGGCCGGTCGGCGTTGGCGCCGGCGCTGCGCGTCTCGCGAATAATCTTCTGACAACCAGCGGCGCGAAGCGCCTCCGCTTGCTGGGTCAAATCCTGTCCCCCTGTCGAGACGCGCGCATAGCCCAAAATCATGGCCCTCTTTTGTATCAGAAATGTGCATAGCGGAAGGCCGCGGAAAACAGCCGTTTTTGAAATGATGCAAAATTGTTGATTTCTGCATCGCGAAGCGATGCGCGCGATTATCGGCCTTCCCGATAATCGCGCCGCGCCATGCGGGAACGGTCATCGTGCAAACCTCCGGTTTCGGATGCCAGCGGCGCGGCGCAGCTCGTGCGCGACGCATACGCGGCAAGGCGGATACGTGTTGGCGTCCAGCCAGTTGACGAAGGAAAGAGCGGCGCGGGCTGGGGCCAGGTGACGCCAGCGGGTTTGTGCAACGGTCGTCATGGGTCTGTCTCCGTGACGGCACGACGCGACCCTGTTAGGGGGCGCGCGTCGGCTTGGGGTCTGTCTCCGATTGTCGGCAAAACCGGGGGGGCGGCGCTGCAATGCCGTCCCCCCACCTTTGTTAGGCTGCGGCCTTTAGGCGCTGCATCCCCTCGGCCAGTGTCCACATGGCCCGATTGAGGCTGACATTCTGGTCAATGCCGTTGATCGCGCGCGACTTGCTGCGGCGAATGCGGCCCTCGTCGGTGCGCTTCATCCCGTGCACGCCGCCACGAATGACGTTCTCCTGAATGACGTTAAACGTGCTCCAGACACTGCCGCCCACATCGGCCGAACGGCGCGGCTGAATGATCTGGTCGGGACGGATGGGGCTTTCGTCGTCGCCGTAGCGGGCGATCAATGCCGCCTCACCGAAAACGCGCTGCTCGGCCTCGCTAAGGCGCGTTCCCTTCATTTCGGCCGTGGCGTCGATGATGCGCGGGAAGTCCTTGGCGATGGTGTACGCGCCTTCGATGATCTGATCCTGAATGTTGCCCTTGTGGGGAACGCGGACCTCCTGAAACTGATCGCCGCAAATCATGCCGTTGGTGCAGACGAAACGCAGCATCCCGGCGAACATCTGATAAGCGCTCGTGCCGTCATGGCTGTTGACGATGATGACCTCTGCGGCCTCGGCGTTGCCGATATCGTCGGGACGACGGAGGCGAAGCATGTGCTTCGTATGCGCCATGCGGCCCAGGTCGCGGGGCTTCGACTGTGCCGCGAAAAACGGTGCCCAACCCTCTTTGCGAAGGCCGTCGACCAGCTCGATCGTCGGGACATAAACGTAACGCTGCGAACGGCTGTCGTGCGCTTCTTCCGCGAAGATCGAGGGGACGAGGGCGCGGAGCGTGTCGTTGTCGAGTGCTTCCCAACCGCGAATCTGGCGGGCGTTGCGAGCGAAGCGGGTTGCGAGGGTGGCGTTCATGGGTCTGTCTCCGGTTGGTGATCGCCGCTGCAAATCGGCGGGAAGGCAGTCCTTCCACTCACGATATTAAACGATATCATTTGCTATGCAATAGGGATTTTGCATATTGCCTAATATTTTTCGATATCGTATTGTTTTGGGGAGGTTAGGAGGCTTTTAGATGCTGCTCACGCCCGAACTCGCTGCCTTGTTTCCAACGCTGGGGGAGCATGACGAACCCTATAGCTGGTCCTTATTCGAGGTAGGAACGCAGCCCTCGGGCTGCCTGATCGCCATCGGCACGCTAGAAGAGGAAGGCGGGAGAAACCGCGAATTGAAAGTGCGGGTGGTCGATGTGACGAGGCTAGGATGGCATCGCTTGGTGATGACTAGCCTCGGCCGTTTCTCCGGTTCCGGGGTCAAGCTGACAGACGGTTTTGTCGAGGTGATCCATCCCCGTTTGCGAGCGCAGGGGATAGGAACGCTCGTGTTCAACGTCGTTACCGCATGGGCGCAACGCACCTTCCCCGGCGTGGCCGTCGATCCCATAACCCTAGTTCGTCCAGATACTGCGGCGCAGTTCGACCGCCTGACGCGGTTCTATGGTCGGTTCGGTTTCGCCTGGGATCGCCCGGCCGATGGCTGGGGTCGCCATTTCCCGTCTAAGCCGATGACGGTCGACGCTCTCAAACAATATCCGGAAGAGCTGTTGGCAGACGTGCGCCGCGTCGACCTGACGGCCGGTTTAACCGCGATGATTGATCGGATGCTAGAAGCCGACGACGATCGCCGGATGATCGCCGTCCTGCGCGATCAGCTCAACGAACGCCGCGACCGCTGGCGAACGATTGGCTATCGCCTCAATCTGCTAGGCTATGGAATTGCGGCGCTCGCTGGGTTCGGCGCCGCTCGGGCGCTGTTCCTGCTATAGTCGGTGCCGCTCTCGTCGTGTTCGTGACCCTTTGCACCGTTTCAACGGGACGAACGCGCTCAAATGGAAGCTGACAAAGCCGCTTGCTCCATCGTGGAGCATCGTGGCGGCGCAGCCGACACTCCCGCACTATCCACAAGGAAACCGTTCTAGATCCTTTCCAGTGGCTTCCTCGCCTCCCGCCATCAGGCGAAAACGTGTTGGCCGACTAGGCCAACTCCATCCGAGCTATGATTAAATGAATCTATTAGCGGTTGCGTCTGTAATTGAGACTCGCTGTCTTTCCGATCGATCGCCGCGCCAAATTTCTCCAGCATCTTCCCCAACTGCCCGCCTACTGTGGCTTTCGCGAAGTCGCGGCAGGAGAGGGTGGCTAGCATAGCCTTCGTCTCGGCCGCGCTGTCGGCGTGGTGCTGCTCGTGATCGATCGGGACCGGCGCCGGTCGCATCCAGCGCGGGAGATAGGCCAGGACGCGCGCCGGCAGCATCGTGCGATAGGCATTCGACGTTTGCTTGTACCGCGGCCCTATGCCCTCGACCTCAACCCGCTTGAAACGGCGCTGCGGGCAATGAAGCCGACTGCCTCCAAAATCCCCAATGCACGCGCGACCGTTGCCCGGCTAATGCCCGTCTTTTCCATCAACCATTCATAGGTCGGATAAACCCGCCCTGCGTTAAGCCGCGCCAGCTCTAGAATCCGCTCAAATATCAGGATCACGTTCCCGTTGAGCGATAGGATAGCGCGCTCGATCCGCGACGCCTTGCGCGCCTCGCGGCCGATCGTCGCCCAGATTGCCGAACGACGCGCGCAAAGCTCCTTTGCTGCCTTCAACGTCTTGTCGGTTTCGCCCTTCGCGGGAACCGCGAAAAACATATCCTCGAACGTGCCTTCTTCGATGCTGTTACGCAGCACCGGCGCGCCGGTCCTATGCGCTGCACCTGACGGCTTAGGCTTACGCGCGGAGTTCCATCCGCCGATCGCGCTCCGCGCAATCTCGCCAATCGATAATGCTTCCATCGTCCATCCCCTCGATAGGGCTGGGACAGGACGCGCGTCGTTTTGAAGGGATCGGCCGGATCCTCTGAACCCGCGCTCAGGTCGTGATTGTAATAGTCGATCTTCCAGTAGCAGTCGGTGCCTTCAAACCGGAACCGGCCCAGGTCGTGCTCGCCATACGGGTCGATGGCGTCGTCAAAGCCATCGAAGTCGCGAACCTCTCGGAGCAGTTCCGCCCGCTTGCGGAAGTTTCGGAAAAGAGTGACGTCGCCGATCAGATCTGCGATCCCGCTGGTCATCACGATACGGTTGTTGCCCGGGACGGTGAGATGCTCGCGCAGCCAGTCGTTGAGGCGGGCGATCTCCGCTGCGCCACCCTTGGCGTGGTTTGATTGGGGCGTTTGCTCGGCCATGATGGTCTCCTGCCATTGACCCCGACGATCGGGGCCTTTCGACAGGCGACAGGACGGCCGGGGCACAGGTCGCTCGCGCACCCATAGGGTCGAAACGGAGTGGAGAAGCCCGCTGGCGGGCTTGCGCGGGGGAGCGCCCCGGCCAGGACGTACGAGCCCGAAATGCCGCGCGGATCGTCGACACGGGAAGACTTCAGGTCCATGCTGATGCTGGACGACCACGCCGATCGCGGCGTATCGTTTGATCATGGAAACGGCTGCCGACATCGTTGCCCTGTGGCCCCGCTGGATGGACAGCGCTGGCGATATGCTCCGGATGAAGGCGTTGGTCCGGACCCGGTGCTGCAAATGCGGGACGCTAATGCGGGCCGAGCTGGAAGACATCGTGGCACGCCGCGGCTCCGACTATTCGCTGGTCGACAAGCTGGAGCGCTGTCGGATGGTCGAGTGCGAAGGGTCTACCTTCTATCTGGTGTCGCGAACCTATGGCCGCGAATGGGTGACGCTCCTGCGCGACCCGCGGCTGATGAAGGTGTTCGAGGAACTGCCGCCTGTCCGGACGGCGTGGAGCTGATTGCCCGCCTTCGGAAGAGATACCGCCTGAATTTGGATCCCGCACCCAAGCGGTGGGTAGAAGGGGGCAGAAGCGCGTCGTCCAGCGGCGCTGCCGTGCTTGCGCAGCGGGGCCGGGGCGGGCTCGATGCCCGCTCCGGCGCCTTCACGGTTGACGAGCGGGGAGGGGAGGGGGGCCGAAGCCCCCGGGAGGCTTAGGCGTAAGGGTCGTATTCGTTGACGATCGTGAGCGAGCTGTCGTGATCTTCGGCGGTGATGACGACGTACCCCGTGCCGACGGCGATGACGATGGTTGCCACCATGAGGGTTCTTGCTAGGCACATGGCGTTTTTGCGGGCGATCCAGATATCGTTGAACATGTCCGAGGCTCCTGTGAAGCCGACGGGGTTCATCCCCGCTCGACAGGCGCCCGACAGGACGGGGAAGGGCCGCGATCACTTTGTTGCCGCAGGCAAGAAAGCCGTAGCAAAGCGCCCGGACCCCTTGCGGGTTGATCGTACAGGGCCCTGAGGCGGCCCAAGGATTGCGCCTCAAAAGCGGGGGGGAAGCCCGCCTGCCGGGAACGTCGTGCTCAGCGTTGCTTTGCCAGTAACGCGCCCCTCGCAGGCGCGGTGGACACCTGCCCAGTCCGTGCCCCTCTCTGCGCCCCGATGTCGACGGGGACAGTGCGCTGCGCGGCGGTGCAGCCCCGGCCGGGCCAGGATGGAAGGAAGTTGCCGCTTTCCGGAAAGACGTTTCCGCGCTGTGCGTCCGTCAGTCGATCGTCACCCGAAAGGGCCGAGACCGGCTACGGCATCGGTGAAGCGAAGCGGAATAGAGCGACGGTCCCGGCTTCGCCGGGAGACGCCATCTCATTTCGAAACGCCAACAACGGCAACCAGATTTTATAACGAGGCTTCAGATCGGAAGGTGATCTCTACCGTCGCTTATGCCTTGGTAGTCGATGATGATCCGCTTATCCTGATGCACGCGTCCGACGCTCTCGTGGCCGCCGGGTTTCGCTTTCACAAGGCGGGTACGGGGGATGAGGCGAAGACCCTCCTGGGCGATCATGCCGACAATGTGATGCTCCTGTTGTCCGACGTGGAGATGCCCGGCGACACCGACGGGTTTGCGCTAGCCCATCACGTTGCCCACCATTGGCACGGGATTGAAATCGTGATCGCAAGCGGCAACCGGAAGCCGGGTCCGGGTCCGGGTCCGGGTCCGGGTCCGGGTCCGGGTCCGGGTCCGGGTCCGGGGGTCATGCCCGACAAGGCTACGTTTATCGGCAAACCGTTCACCGATCGCATGGTTCACCGACATCTTAGGCAGACGCTACCGGACAACAAGCAACCCGAGCAGCTCAAGCGGGCGGTTTAGCTGAGTTTTCCTGAACTTGTGACCTTACGGTCCTGATCGCCAATGAACGCGATAAGAGACCCGGAGCGTCAGCTCCGGGCCCGTACTGCCTCCCTCAGAAGGGGACGTCATCGGCCTCATTTTCCTGCGCGGCGCCTTGGCGTTCCTGGCGGTTCTTGCCGTAGGAGAGGAAGGTCACTTCGTCGGCGATGATCTCGACACAGTAGCGCTCGATATTCTGGTCGTCGGTCCAGCGGGTGTAGTGGATGCGGCCCCGGACCATGACCTTCTGGCCCTTCTCGACATACTGCGCGACGGTCTGGCCGACGCCGCTGAAGCAGGTGATCCGGTGCCATTCGGTGTCCTCGACTCGGCAAACTTCGCCATCCTTCATGGTCTTGCCGTCCTGGTCACGCTTGGGACGCGAGGTGGCGAGGGAGAAGTTGGTGATCTTGGTGCCGCCCTGGGTGGTGCGGACTTCAGGCGTGGCGCCGACGTTGCCGGTGAGGATGACGAGGTTCTGCATTTCGAAGTTCCTTTTTTTACTCGCCGGGGGGTCCGTCCCCTCGACTGAGCACCAAAAAAGACGGCCAGGACGCCCCCTCCACCGCAAGCGCGTAGACGCGCAGGGGAACCCCGATCAAAGGGGTGGTGCGGGCAGCCGTGGCACACGGCAACTCGGCCCGAATGATCGCGGGTTGGAGGGGGTGGACGGCCGAATTAGGTCGTTCAGGAAAGAGAGGGGATGGACCGCCCGGCGGGCAGCGGTCATGGAACCGTGAAGCAGTACGTCTTTGTCGCGTTACTCGTCCGGAAGTGCCACTCTGCCTCAATCCTGTTATCCCGGGCGGCTCTGACACTCTCCCTCGCTGGTGCTCGCGCCCTGCGCCGGTGTCTGTGGTGAAGGATGATGGTTGCGGCGTGGACCTTGGTGCGGCTTTCGCTGACACGGCGCGCGCGCGCCGAGCATGTCGAGATGACGATGGGACGGTTCGTGCTTCGCAGCATCCCGCCCGGACTGCAGGAACCAAGCGCGGCTGACGTGCCTGCCGGTAGTGCGTCCCGCCTGGCACACCGCGGCGAAGCCGGCGCAAAGGCCATCGCTGTGAGTTAGCGTGCGGCCTGAACGAGAAGCACACGGCGCGGGGCAGACTCCGGCCTCGCCCCACGGAACCGCTCCGCGTCGGAATCGCGATCTGGGCGCGATAAGCCCCCGTCAGTCGATCGTCACCCGGACGGGCCAAGACCGGCTAGGAACTCGGTGGAGCGAAGCGGCATAGCGCGCTGGTCGTTACACTATTCGCCACCAACCATCGCGAGCTTGCCCCTTAGGAACCAGTCATCACCGCTCGGCTGTTCGCCTTGGGAGCGTGCACGACCGATCATGGCCTCGACAGCGCGATCCGCGTCCTCACCATGCAGGCGGGGGGCCGAAGCCGGCGACGGTGACGCAAAGCCTCTTGCCGCTCGCGCGAGGAGCGCCGAGGTTGCTTGCGGCGACCGCGCAATCATTGATCCAAGATGATCGCGGCGACCTGGCGACCCTTGCCGGCGCCGGTGCCGTCACCGAGGAAGAAGCCGGTCCGGTACGGACGGCCATCCTCGGAGAAGCGATTGAGAGACCTTCCTCGACGGATTTGAACAGGCCGAGTAGGTTACGCCCAAACGCGTCGCCGGCATAAATCAGCGTCTCGAGCTGTGCGTCGGAGAGCGCCTTCGCGTAGACGACAGCCTGGGGCAGGGTCGGAACATAGATTGGCCGCGGCGCTGTGATCGAAGCCATCGCGATCGATTCTACCAGCGCGGTTGGATGCGCCGACGCGCAACCGATCGCGATACGGCTTGGCCGATAGGGCAGGTACACACCGACAGACTCCCCCGTCGGAAGTGGCTTGACAAACACGGTGTAATCGATCGGCGTTGCGGTCTGCGACAGCGCGCCTTTTGCGGGTGGTGCGCTCAGCCGCGGTTTGCTCGCCAAGCCGCCAAAACGCGAGCTGCGCCCGCGGGGGCGGATGAGCAGCGAGGCCGTGCGCGGGACAGACGCGGACACAGACGGAGCGGTCTTGGCGGTGATCGCCGCGGGCGCATCGGCGAGCGTCGTGCAGCGGATCATCTCGGCAGGCGTGCCGGTCACCTTTTCCAGCACCATGATCTTCACAGGTTGGCTGGTGGCATGCTTGGCATAGGCATTCGCCGGCAGTTCAAGGTGCAACGTCAGCGTACAACCCTCGGTCGCCTTCGCTCACGCGCGACTCGACGTCTCGACGCGGTCGGGCAAGATGGCGGCGCAGCGGCCTCCCGTGCCCAGACGCATCAAAGCGGTGCGAAGATGCCGGAACGCTGTTTGGCGGTCGGCGTGACGACCGATGCTGCGCGATAAAGGCGGATTGATAAGAACGGCCGTAAGGCCGGATGCTCGGCGCCAGCAGGTCGTGAATCAGCTCGGCGTCGTGCCGCGTGACGGCAGCCCCGGGGGAGTCGGCTGCGAGCATCTCGGCGCGAGCCGGATCGATCTCGTTCAGGACTAGGCGAGCATTGGCGCGGGAGGCGAACTCAGCGAGGAGACCAGTGCCGGCAGATGGCTCGAGCACCAGGTCCGTGGGCGCGATGCGCGCAGCGAGCGCGGCGAGGTACCCGATGGGCGCCGGTGTCGAGAATTGCTGGAGCTCAATCTGCTCTTCGCTGCGAACAGTGTGGGTCGGCAGATTGGCGACCAGTTCGGTAAGTGCAGCGACACAAGCGCCAGGATCGGCGGGAAGGCCTGCTTTTGCGAAGTACATGACTTCGACGAGTTCGAGCATGTCGCGGAGCGACCAGCGACCAGCGACCATCTGCAGTCGAAGCGCCATAGGCTTGCTCCATGACCCACACAGCATGTCGCGCTGGAGCGATCCATTCTTGGCAATGGTTTCGGCGACGGCCTTGGCAGCGGTGACTGACGGTTCGGTGAAATCGAGTTTGAGAGCTGCGTCTGAGGTTCGCATCGAGGGCCTCGGTTAAGTCGTCCGGTGATCATCACCGAATCAACAAGCCGAAGGCTCCCTCTCCTCTGAACACCTTGTGCCCGACAAAGCATCGCGACCGCGAAGCCATCTTCCAAAGCCGGTCGGGCGGCGTCGGCCGCGGCTAGTCGCGCAGGATGTCAGGCATATGGATCGATATCACGCGGCCAACGTAGCCCGACCGCCTGTCGACCGATCCTTGGGCCTCATTACAACGACCGTTTCTGGCTTCCCGACCCGTCGTCCTAGTTTATCCCGCGCAGGGACCTCCGGAACAACTTCGCGCACTTCAATTGAGTAGCTCGGCATCTTATTGTCGGCCGCAATCTTCTTCAGCTGACTTTTCAACGTGCGTAGCGGCGACGTGGAGCCGATTTTCGCACCCAGCATCTCCAGAGGCATTTCATATTCTTCATCACGACAATAGCAGTGCGCCAATTCATAAAGGCGTCGTTCAATCGAGCCAAGACGAAAATAGTCGTTGTGGTAGTCATAGATACGACTGTCACGCGAAACCGCGCGGACGAGCCAGTCACAGAGCTGGACGCGGACCGGCATGAGTTGATCGACGCCGCTCGCTGTTTCGCGAGTTGTCGCCTGCGCCTCCGCGAACCATGAGAAGAAGCCCTTCGTCCCCACGGTGCCAGTTTTAATGTTTGTTCGGATTTGCGTGCCCTGTAAACGACCGAGTGCTTCGATGAAGCGATCGTAATCACGCTTCGATGGGCGACCGACGCCGGTCGCCCGGAAGAAGTCGTGTGCATTGAAGGTAAAGACGTTCTGTACTTCACCCCCGGTCCGGCCAATATGCTGCACCATCAACGACAGGACGTAGATCAGGACTTCTTTATCCCACATCGTCGCGATACCGCTCGAACTGGGCTTGATCTCGATTTTGACGCCGTCCATCTCGTAGGTCATGGCCTCCATCTGAGGCCGCTTCGCTAACGAGAATAGTGGAAAGTCCATGATGCTCTGCTCGCCGCGGACTTTGCCGTGCAGCGGGCTGTCGAGATAGTCGAACAGCTTGCCCTGGGAGAGAGCGACTTCTCGCGAATCCATCGTCGGGGCTCCCACCAGCTTCACTTAGCAAGGCCGCTTATAGCGGATCGGCCGCAAACCTGCAGTCGGATAAGCGACCGCGTTATCGATAGCACGAGGATTTGGAGCGATTTAGCCGGTAAATCGGGGTGTGTTTCACATTTTGATAGGTACGGGCCACCGCAAACCCGGTCGAGACTCGTGCTATCGGTAACGCCGTGAACCTCATTCGGAGACCCGGTGTGCAGTACGAGTTCCAGGTCTTTGAGAAGGTGACGAAATCCTGTCATCGCAGTTCAGCCCCCCGGGAAACCAGCCGCGACATCAGGCTCCCGATCGGCGTCGCGTCGGTCCCATCGGACATCCCCCGCATGGCGACCGTGCGGCTCGTGTCCTTGAGGCCGTGGAGCGTCCGCCCAAGGTTCAATTCGCCCTTGTCAGCCTTGCTGCTCATTCCGCGGAGATACGCGCCGGGCCGCTGAACCTCGCCGCGCCGGTATTTCTGGATCGTGGCGATGACGGAGGCAGCGGCACCTCGCTGGCCCATGATGCGACAGGCTTCCTTGAACGCGTGATTGCTGATCCCCGACTGTCCCGCAAGACGCTCCGCGGTGGCGACCACCTCGCCCCACGATCCATCGCGGTGGAGCAGACCGGAACAGAGCTCCGGCGCGATCGACATCATGAATTCCGGATCGACACCGTGTTTCTCCAGATCGTCGTCGACTGCAGTTTGAGGTTGAGAGGAGAGGGCGTCCCCATTTCCACTACTTTTTTCCGCCAAGCCGCTACTGGTATCTGCTTTAGCAGATTGGAGTTGGTTTGTAGTTGTAGAGTGGATGTCCCTAGGTCCATCCCAGCATGAACTATCATCCTGATCGCTACCGGTACTGGGGACAGCGATCTCGGCCGAAACAGCCCCGGCTAAACGACGCGCACGCTCTTCGATCTGCTCCACACAGGCCGTCAGAAGGCCGACATCGCGGACGCAACGCATCTGGTCGGTGGCCATCAACGCCAACGCGAGATCGTCACCCGCCTTTAAATCGTGAAGATCGGCATCGAATACCGTTTGGGCCAGAGCCCTGATATTCCTGCGGGCAGCGGCAAGGCGTTTGCGGAGCACTGTCAGTGCCGCGTCCTCTGCGGCTCCCTTGGCCGCGCGGGCAGCAAATTCTTGAAGCCTAGTGCCGATCGGAGCGAGGACGATGCCGTAGCCCCATGTGATGAAGCCGTCGGCCCCGCGGCGTCCACCACGATGACCGTTCGGACTATCCCGAAAGCTGACCAGACCGAAGGCCTGTGCCTGATTTAAGAGCTTTTGAACCTGTCGGACGGTTACGCCCAGCTTTTGCGCGAGCAGGTCGTTCGACGGCCAAACGACGGGGATTTGTCCACCCTGCCAGTCCTGCGGCTTCGTCCAGGCAAACAGGAGATCGATGACGGAAACCACGCGCAGGGGCACGCCTATGTAAGGAGCCGCTCGTTTGAGCGCCGCAAGCGCTTTGGAAGGTGCCATTCCAGTTTCAAGACCGCAAAATTGCTCGGCAAGTTTCGTCGCCTTGGCGGCATGCTCGTCAAACCGGCGCAGTCCCCGGCCGGGGCTATGGGCAGTAGCCATTGTTCGTTCTCCCTGGGAGGGGAGCCCGTGCAGACAAAGCGACACCGTGGCGCCACGATCGACGCTTTGGGGTAGCAATAGGAAAGGAAGCCAGCTAAAGTGAGGTTTCTCACATCCGCCCTAGCAGGCGTCCCGAAAAGCCCGGCCTCGTGCCGGGTTTTTCATATCTGCACAGCGTCCCCCTTGATCGTTGTGACGCGCGCCCGAGTGGACGGCGGAGGTCAGCGTCGAGCTGATCCACAGCATCGATTGTTAAGCATCACTGGCGGGTCGGTCGTGCGCGATGAATCGTGCTATCAGTAACGGAATGGGTGATAATCACGTGCTATCAGTAACGACGTGTCGATCTTCGCTCGTGCTATCGATAACGCTGTCCCCAGAGGCACGTGCTATCGGTAACGCCGTCGCGCACTCGCTCGTGCTTTCGGTAACGGCGTGAGAATCGGGCGTTTCGGCAGTCTTACGTGACATGTTGCGCAGACGTAGAGCAGCCTCCTCATCGGCGCGCCGGGTAGGCGTGGCAGGCAAATGGCAATTGAGTCAGCGAGAGACTGCAAGTTCAGGCTCGAAATTGGCTGATGCCGTTTGTCCAAGCAGGGGAGCGAGTTGGACGTTTTCGGGCATTCGATATGTCACTGGTGGCTGAAAGACCGGAGTCTAGTGTGACCCGTAGACATCGTCAGCCCGATCTCCGATCCTGTATTCGGAACTCGGCAATTTGAAGATCGAGCCACTGCTCCGAAGCGACAAGAAGGGGAGTGAGCGTACCGACGATCAGGCCGCGTCCGTCTTCGGGATCCGTTTGTCTGACTATGTATCCAAGCGCCTCGAGATGCTCGATGTGGCGCAAAGCGGTGGTCGTCGAGCCTCCGCTCAGCTTACATAGCTGGGACACAGCGATGCGGCGTCGCTCGCATGCGGCTACGTAAAGTTCCAGGAACATGTCCCAGCTCGGATCATAGAAGCGGACCCCGTTGAAGTGGGTCGCCCGCCGGCGCCGGCCGACCAACACCGCCCTAGCCTCGGCAAGCCTGCGCTCGGACAGCTCTCTCGCGTCTGGCGGCATAGACAGCAACGTCTCCTCTATCGCCTTGCGCGGCAGCCGCACAACGACGTCGATCAGGTCATCTCGTTCAGATGCTGCACCCATAATCGTCTCGATCCGTTTCGGATGTGGGGCTCGGCGTTCGCCGGCAAGCGGAGCGTGCCGAGCGCAAGCGTGCCAAGCGCGAGATAAGCGTAGATCCCAAGGCCTGTATGGTAGGCAAAGAGTGGCACACCGGGCAGCAGAGCGCCGAAGATGCTCATGAAGAGGTCGGCTACTGCAAAACCTGTTGCCCAAATTGGCCAGAAGCGGATCGTCGTTACGCCCAGCCAGTAGAAGCCCGCAGCGACGCCCGCATCAATCACCAGGATCAATACCTCACCCAAGGCCCAGCCTTCTTTCGCCGCGATCAATCGAATAGCAGTAGTGGTGGCGAACCCCGCCATGTTGATGAGCGCCCCCAATCGTTCCGGCCTGCCCCCTCTGAGTGCCGCGAAGAGCAGCACGCCGAACATGACGACGTTAAAGATGACCGCGAGGATTATCTGGGCGCTCATAGGATTTCTCGCGGCCTACCCGCCGTTACCCCCGCGGTGACGTAGCCTCCGCAATCCGCGGAACGTCGATCTCCTTGATCGAAACAGATGGCGGCTTCGGCAAGTTCTCGCCTCAGTTCGTTTCTGTCAGGCCCAGTTGGCGACCGACCTTCTCGACAGACAGATGTGCTCGCATTGCCAGCTGATCCTGAACATCAACGAGGGCCGACAGTGCCGCGACCGTCGCCTTTACCGTTTGCTGCGTCATCGCGGCAGATAAGCTGTGGGCCTCCGTCGCCTCGAGTATGGTCAGTAGAAATTGCGCCGTATCACGTGTGGCTAGAGTGATCGATCGCTCCGCTCGGCGCAGGTCGTCCGCGACGATCCGGCTTGTGTCGGAAAGTGATTGCATAAGGCCTCCTTGGGCACCGAGCGCCCATCACAGTGGTTTCAATCCAAGCAGGAGAAGCAGCGTTACGATCGCCATGCCGGCCGCAGTTAGGCCCAAGGGGGTCACGATCGAGATGATCGCGGTCCAGAAGGCAACCTGCTTCCAGGTGAGCATATTCGCTGCCGCCCCAGCGGTCGGCAACGGGAGGGGAAGCGGTAAAGTTGGTGGCGCGGAAGGTAGGTCGTTTGCAGGGGGTAAAGGCTCTACCCCTCCGTCGTACTCCGCCAGGAGCCGCGCGGCATCATAACGGGTCGGCACGCCGAGGATATTATTTGCCTTTAACAGCTGCTTATCGACCGCCCGGTGGCTGCTACCCGTGGCTGCCGCGATCTCCTTCGAGCTGCGGTTCTGAAGCACCAGGCGGAGATAAGACCGCTGACGATCGGTCAGCAGAGCAACGCGCTCCGGTGTGCTTACACCCGGCGTCGGTGTTGGAGGCGTCCGTTGGGCAGGACGTTTGCCCGGTTCGATCGTCAGCATGCTCGTGAAAATACTCGCAACCCGGAATGATTCGGCTCCATGTCTGCGATGACTCCTGACGGGGCCCGTCTATCAAATCCACATCACAAGGTTCAAACGTCGCTCGAACGCGACGGACCGGGCACGTTCCAGAGCCCACGACGCCTCGCCGCTTTCTCACTTTCGACGCAGGCTGAAGCCAAGACCAGCGTAGCGATCAACTGCGATCGCCACTCAGCATGAATAATAGAGCTAATGGACGGAAGAGAATATGCAGACGGTTGCCGCTGTGTCGTTCAAGCGGGAAGCCCAGAAGGAAAGGATCTGCCCCTCCACCGGGCGATCGTCGGCTGTATACGCGGCAAACTCGGACAGGGTGCGGGCGAGTTCGGCACCTGTGATTACGCGTTCGCGTTCCAGTATTGTGGCCAGCAGCGCGAGCCAGTCGCCATGTGCCTGCACCAGCGCTTCGATCTGAAGCATTCCCGAACCACTGTTCGAGAAATCCTTCGAAGGGCTTTGGCGCCGGCGGAACCTCGTGAGCAAACTTTTGATCAAGGACATGGCGCGCGTTCCATCAACCGCCGGTAGCCGGGACGGTTGAACACGCGGCAACACTGGTAACCACGCCCCACGTATTCCCCGCACCGACAAGCCGTAGCAAGGTCATGTATCTTGCGGGCCGCCCGACGGAAGTCGGGGACCCAGCATTCGACCGCACTTGCGGGCCAAGGATGGTGTTCAAGCCACGCCGCTATGGTACAAGGCTCAGGCGAAAACACGCTGTCATTGCAAAGCTAAGCGGACCGCAGCATCCTGGAAGCAGGCATCGCGCTCGTCGACGGAGCAATATGGCGGACGGCGCGCTCGTCGCTCGATCGGGGCGCGGGAGATCGCCCCGGCGATCAACGTATCAATCGCCATGCTTTACCAGCAAGTTCCGGCATCCGAGCACGAAGCGATCCGGGATCGGTATTTGAAATGGACACAGATACACAGTTAGCGTCGGCAGGCTCGCTGAGGCGTCACCAAGCACCTGTTTGTCACACACGGGTGACGGGAACCGGGTTTTCCGTACTTTCGACCGCTGAAGGGCAATAAATGATGGAAAGGCGACAGTCCGCTTTCGGGAAGAGGATGGTGATCGGCCGACGTTCCTGGCGGGCTGCCGCCTTTTCCAAAAACGATCACAAAACGAGAAATTCTAGCGCTGGCTGCACTTCAAATCGATTGTACTCCGGTCAAGGGCACTGAGCGTTGCCCCGACCTTTGCTACGAGCCAAGCCGGCGACGTGGCCGCATACGGCGCGCTCGGACTGCTCTGGGTAGGGCAGGCGCAGGCACTCGAGGTCACGCCTCCCGGTGAGATTGTCCGCGACAGCGTGCGCGCGACGCTGGAAGCCGAGGTTGGTACCATCATGGGCGGTGCTGCCTATCAGCGTGTCCGGCCCCGAATCGACAGCCAGTTCGCAGACTATTGGACCAGCACTGGTCGGCCTGGCGCTCGACAGTCGACAGCCCGTACCGAACATGATGCGGCCGAGCGGGCTGCAACCGAAGCCGCAACTAGGCTCGCCGCCCTCGAGCAGGGTTTCGCTGATCTTGAAGCTGCTCGGGCCAGGCTGAAGCTCTTGGATCGCGATCTTGCCGATACGGCGGATGCAGATCGGCGAAGGGTTCTGGTCGATCAGGTCGACGTCGCACGATCCGCGGCGCAATTGCGCGATACGCGGCGGGCCGAGCAAGGTCGCCTTGCGGACCAGGTCAAGGCTCTCGAGGAACTTACCGCGCGTCTGGTCGATGCCCGCAAGGCCGTCAGCAAGACGGTCGCAGAGCTTGCCAGCGCCTTCGAAACCGATCTGCCCTGGAAGAGGAATTGGCCAACGCGCGGGAGCGAGCGGGTACGGCGCGTGATCGGTTGGCGGCGGCCCGGGATACCCGGCGAAACGCCCATGCCGCGCTCGATGCTGCCGGCAGGCTGGTGGCCACCCAAGCACGCCATGTCGAGATCGCCCGAGTACGTCAGCGGCACGACGAACTACTGCCTCTTGGAGCGCAACTCGATGTGGCGCGCGAGCTTGGTAAGACGCTGATTCCACCCAACGTCATCAAGATGTTGGAGGAGCGCGAACGGGCCGTCGACAAGGCGCGTGCGGCCGTGGGGGCGGGTGCGACCCGGGTCGAGTTGACGGGCGATGTCAGCGGCGTTCAGATCGACGGCATGCCAGCGGAGCCTGGCGACCGGACGCTATCGCGTGAGACGCGCATTCAGCTTGGTGGCGCCATGCTGATCATCCGGCCGCCAGCAGAGCTACAGAGCGCCGAAACAGTGCTGGTCAACGCCCGCGACGATCTGAGCGCTGTACTGGCTGACCACGGGGTGGCGAGTGTCGCCGATGCGCGAACTCATAATGAGGCTGCACGAGATGCCGCTGCTAACGCCCGTACGCTCGAGGTGAAAATCGCCGGGATGACCCCAGCCGTGCCGCTGCTCGGTATCGCAGGTGGTGCTTCAACCCTGAAGACTTTCGTAGCGGGATTGCACGAGAGCGCGGAAGGGGAGGGGAGTGAAGAGGGGCCAGACCTCGACGCATTGACGGCGATTGCGGCGGAAGCGGACTCCGCTTGCGAGAGCCGAGGGAGGCGATGAGGCAGCAGCAATGCACCTGCGCGAACTGGAAGCGCGCAATGCCCCTCTGATGGTTCAGGCAGCTGGCGCCGAGCGTGATGCCGCTAACGCCGAAGCACAGCTTGCTGCCCTTGAAGGCAAGTCTGAGGTCGCCGGTCTGGATGAAGCCCTGTCGGAGGCTCGTCAGCAAGAGGCGGCAGCGCTGGTCAGCCTGCAGGATGCCGAGCGGGCAGCGACGGCGCATGACGTCTCCGCGATCGAGCGGCAGATCGCCGTGTTGGACAAATGCGCCGAGGTTGCCCGGACGCAGCGTATTGATCTTGAGAAGGTGATCGCCGGGCTCGAGGCGCGGATCGAAGCCGAAGGGGGCAAGGGCCTCGCGGACCGCGCTGCGGTCTCGCGAGACGAAGCGGAGGACGCGGCCGCTAACCTCGCGCGAGTGATGCAGGAGGCGGACACGTTGAAGCTTCTTCGCGATACGCTGGAAGGCACGCGTGCGGAGACGTCACGGACGTTCGTCGGTCCTGTTGCGCGCCGCGCGCGGCGCCATATCGAGCGACTTTTACCGGGCTGTGATCCGAGCTTCAGTGATGATCTGGGCCTGACATCTATTGTGCGCGGTGGTCTTGGCGAAAACTGCGGGGATCTCTCCCGGGGCACCCAGGAGCAGCTGGCCGTCCTGACCCGGCTTGCCTTTGCGGACATGCTATTGGAGCAGGGCGTACCCGTGTCGCTGATCCTGGACGACCCGCTCGTCTATTCCGATGATAGCCGGCTCGATCTTATGACCGAGATTCTTACCGATGCAGCGACGCGGATGCAGGTCATTCTACTGACCTGTCGCGATCGTGCCTTCAGGCATCTCGGCAACCGCATAAACCTAACGGGAGTCGAGTAGGGGCGCAGAGCGGGACGTCTGTTTTGAGGCGAAACTGGTGGAAAGTCGCCTGTCCGCATTCGCGCGGCGAGCGGCATGAGTAGCCGTTCGTCCAGATGACGGGCAGCCGCCTGATCGCTAATTGCTCGCGCAATTACCTATTCCGTGCAGCTTCGGGACCGCGTCGCCTTCGGTCATAATAACGGGCACAATAGTGCCGTCGGTGCCGTAGCATACCCGGTCGATCGCAACCTGGCGCTCGCCCTTAAGCGGCGCTGGACCGGGGGGCTGGTCCCAACGATGATACACAATCAACCACTCATCCTGTGGTGTACGGACGAAGCTGTGGTGGCCCGGCCCTTGATGTCGCGTGTTGCTCGTCAGGATTGCGCCACGGTAGCGCCACGGGCCGATGGGGGAGGGCGCAGTTGCGTAATGGACCGAGTAATCAGGGCCGTTCCAGTGACCGTGGCTGTACGAGAGATAATACACACCATTCCGCTCGTGCATGAACGCACCCTCGGTGAAATTGGGCGGCTGGTGTACCGGAACTTCGCGCGCGAGACTGACCAAGTCGCGACTGAGTTCCCAGATACGCAGCTTCGCGCCGGCACTGCCGCCGGCGTAGAGATAGGCCTTGCCGGACCGTGGGTCGACGAATGCCATCGGGTCGATCGCCTCGAATTCCCCGTTCGCCTGACGACCGCCGGTGACCAGTGGCCGTCCGCTGTCGCGGTACGGGCCCTGCGGTGCGTCCGCGACGGCAACACCGATCCGGCTCGGCGTAGGGTTCTGCGGTCCGACCGAATAATAAAGATACCATTTGCCGTCCCGTGTCGCAACGCCCGGCGCCCACAGGAAATGCGCCTTCGCGCCATCGTCGCCGATCCAGCGGATTTGATCGCGGCGCAGGATCTCGCCACGGGAGGTCCAAGTCTTGAGATCACGAGACGAGAAGGCACCGAACCGGTCCGCGGCCCAGCTTCCGCCCGGGCCGCCAGTCGGAAAGATCCACATTTCGCCATCGATCATCATCGCATGCGGGTCGGCGCCCTGGAACACTGGGTTGCGGGCGAGGCCTGCCGCGGCCGTTACCAGAGCGACACCGATTGTGCTTGCGATCCACGGTCCCCAACGCCGCGTCATTGCGCTGGCTGCCCGGAGTCGAGCACGAACAAGAGATCCAGGTCGGGCGCCACACTCGGCGCATCGTTGGTGGCGTACGAGGCCGACATAAGCGCGCCGAGCTCCAGCGTAGCGAAGAAAGCAATCCGCATGACAGTATCTCCTATGATCGCTGTGTCAGGTCAGGTCAGGTCAGGTCAGGTCAGGTCAGAACCGAAACCGGACGCCGAGCGAGTAGGTACGCTCGAGATAGAAGATCTGGCGTGCGAACTGATCGCCGGCGTCATCGAACTGGCGATAGCGCCGGATCGGATTGCCCAGAACGTTAACGATGTCGAACGCCAGCGTGACGCTCGGAATCGGCGTGACCGTTGCGGACAGATCGAGTTGCCCGCGCGCCTTCTCGATCACCCCGCCAGTGCGTTGAGCGCCGTTGACGTCGACGTCGAGCGGCTCCTGGCTGTAATATTGAACGAAGTCCGAGCGGAAATTATACGCGATCCGCGCCGAAAAGAACGGCCGTTCGTACAGCCCGACCAGGTTGTAAGTCCATTTCGACACGCCGTTGAAGCGTTGCTGCTGACCGGCGACGTTGGGGGACGTCGCGAGCGTCGATGCGAGATCGCCCTTAGAATCGACGTAGGTGCCGTTGGCCTGCAAGCCGAAGCCCTTCGCCCAGTCAGGCAGTCCGTCAATGTCGAGGAAGCTGGTGAAGCCGACTTCGACACCCTGGAACCGCGTTGCGCCGGTGTTTTCGGGCCTGGTGAAGCGCACGCGACCGTAAGTCGGGTCGGTGGTGAAGACGGTCGTGTTCGAGATGAAGCCCTGCGCATCACGCCGGAAGATCGCACCGGTCAGCGAGCCGGTCCGTGAAAAATACCATTCGAGGCTCGCGTCGTAGTTGTTTGACGTCAACGGCGACAGGTTTGGGTTGCCGGCCGTGATATTGCGGGCGTTGCTGTTTGGATCGTTCGAGTTCGGCGGATTGTTCGGATCGATCGTCGGCGGCGATCCGACGGTCAGTGCGGGATTGAGGTCGAAGAAGTTCGGCCGGGTCCGCGTCTGCGTATAGGCGAGCCGCAACTGCAGTTCATCGGTGGCGGCAACGCGCGCGCTGACGTTGGGCAGGTAATCGGTGTATTCGTTCTTCGCGGTGATCGGGGTGATCACGAAATTCCCCGGCGTCTGTTCGTCGCGCAGGAAGCCGCTGATCTGATTTTTCGTGCGGACGGCCCGCAAACCGACCACGCCGTCGACGACGACGCTGCCGATGTCGAAGCCGTATTTGACTTGAGCATAGGCTGCCAGCGCCTTTTCGTTCGCGCGGAAATTCTCCGAGGGATTGAACTCCGGTCGTCCAGCCGGCGCACCGTAGAAGCTCCGCAACGCGACGAGATTATCGCGGATGCTGCTCGAGGGGATTGCGGTGAAAGTATGGATCGGCAGCGTGTTGTTATAGCCGAACCCGGCCAACGTGCTTTCGGTGCTGACCGGCAGCGCGGTGATGGGGATCTGAGCCGGCAAGTTGAAAATATAGGGCGCGCCGCGATCACGGTTGGCGTCGCGATCGTTGTAGCGAATGCCGAACTGCAGGCGCTTAAGCAGGCCCTCGCCGATGTCGTACTGGACGTCGAAGCGCGACTGGATGTCCTTGCCGCCGACCTTGGTATATTCCTGGAAGAAGCCGCGGCTGAGGTAATTCGCCGGATCGGTCAGGTTGAAGGTGCCCAGGTCGAAACTCGGACCACCGTCCGTTCCTGGCGACTCGAAGACGACGTTGCGGACCGGCGAACTGCGGAACGTGTAGTCGATATTGACCGCATCGAACGTGTAGGTGCTGTCGGTGTAGGCGATGTCTCCGGAAATCTGGAGATTGTCATGTTTCCAGATTGCGCCACCGCCAGCCTGATACGTGTTGGTCGTCCCGTTGGCCGATCCATAATAGCCATCCGGTGCGTTAGCGCCCGAAACCGTCGCGCTTTGCGCGACGTTTGCGTTGCCGGGGCGCGTGACCACATTGTTCAGCTGGAAATCGGCGCCGCCGAAGTTCGGCACGAACATGAACCGGTTGGAATCGCGCCCCCGATAACCTTGGTAGAGACCGTCGGCATAGATCTCGAGTTCCGGCGTTGGTTTCCATTGGAATGCGGCGTTGGCGGACGGCCGCCAGCGTCGACCATAGCCGAGGAAGAGCGACTGCGCGTCTGGATAGCGAACACCGCCGGTCGTGCCAGGCGCATTCACGGCATTGGTCGTCGCGACGACCAGCGATTGCTCGCGCGTTGAGTCCAGGAAATTGATGCCGACATAGGACGCGTTGACGAGCAGGCCCATCTCACCGATCCCGGTGTCCCAGCGGTCGCTGACGAGCAGATTGCCGTTCCAGGACATCTTGCCCGATTGTTGCCAGTTTACGCCGTTCAACGATCCCGACAGTTCGAAGCCGTTGAAGTCGAAGGGGCGACGGCCGCGGACGTTGACCTGGCCGCCGATGCCGCCTTCGATCAGGTTGGCAGTGCCGGATTTATAGACTTCCAGCGCTGCGACCGTGCCGGCAGGAAAATCCTGGATCTGGACGAAACGACCTTCGGCTGTGAAAATCTCGCGGCCATTATAGGTGGTGCTGAGATCGGGTAGGCCGCGCACCGTGACACCCGCCGACTCGCCACCACCCCGCGTCACCTGCACACCCGACACGCGCGCGAGCGCGGACGACGCGAACGTGTCCGGCAGCTTGCCAATGTCTTCGGCGACAATCGCATCAACGATGCCGTCAGAATTGCGCTTGATCGCCTGCGCCGACTGAAGGCTGCGACGCAGGCCGGTAACTACGATCTCGCCGTCTCCCTCCGTAGGACTTTCCTGCAGCGATGGCTGCGGGGCGGCGGGGTTCGCGTTCTGATCGGAGGCGGTGGTCGGCTTGGGGGAATCCTGACCGCCCGCCCGAACTTCGGCTGTCGATTTGTCGGAGATCTGCGCGCTGGCGGACGCTGTGGTAAGCAGTGCCATGGTGGCTACGGATGCGCAGAGAAGTGCCTTCGCTTTCATGTCTCTCTCCCCTTCGATGTCGATGGTTTTCCACGCGACCTGATTCCACGCTAAGATTATCCTACAGAGCTGACAACCGTTTGTAGGACAATACCGAACAACTCTTCGGTTGGTTCTTGGTGATCCGGAGCGTGGCCAGCTAGGATGATCAAAGGCGCGGCGAACAGCGCTGCGGTGATGTGGCGCGTCGTTAAGTGAATGAACGGCACGATCGCTCAACAGGAGAGGACAACCGGTGAAACAACGCACGTCGAGGCAGATGCGGGATGGATCGGAACGAGAAGTTTGCTCCGATAAGCCGCATCGGAGGATTTCGGTCGGAAGAATCGTCGCGCCCATGAGGGCGCTGCCCCCCGTCCTGCTTGCCGCGATCGTCCTATCAGTCAGCCCCGCCCAAGCGAGGGGTCGCTGGACCGAGGGACAAGCCAAGGGATGGTATGCCGCGCAACCGTGGCTGGTCGGCGCAAACTATGCGCCATCAACTGCGATCAACCAGCTCGAGATGTGGCAGGCGGCAACTTGGGATCCCAAGCGGATCGATTATGAGCTCGGCCTTGCGCAGGGCATCGGCATGAACACGATGCGCGTCTTTCTTCACGACCAGCTCTGGCAGCAGGACCCCGAGGGCTTCAAGCAGCGGATAGGCGCGTTCCTGACGATCGCTCGGGCACACGGGATCAAGCCGTTGTTCGTCTTGTTCGACAGTTGCTGGGATCCGGATCCGAAACTCGGGCCGCAGCATCCGCCGATCCCCGGCGTGCACAATTCGGGGTGGGTGCAGGGGCCGGGAATGCCAGGTCTACGCGATCGCACGCGCTATCCCGGCTACAAGGCGTATGTGCAGGGCGTGATCGGTGCGTTCGCCAAGGACGACCGGATCCTCGGCTGGGACGTCTGGAACGAGCCCGACAATGGTGCCGACCAGTATAAGGGGCAGGAGGGCAAGGAGCCGCTGGTTCGCGCACTGCTGGCGCAGGTGTTCGACTGGGCACGCGAGTCCGATCCGTCCCAGCCGCTGACCTCGGGCGTGTGGATCGGAAACGATTGGACGCCGGGCGGCAAGACCTCACCGATGGAAAAGCTTCAGCTTGCGCAATCGGACGTGGTGACATTCCACGATTATAGTTGGCCCGAGACGTTCGAGCGGCGGATCAGGCAGCTTCTGGCCTACGATCGTCCTGTAATCTGCACGGAGTATATGGCGCGTGGCAACGGCTCGACCTTTGACGGTTCGCTGCCGATTGGCAAGCGCTACAATGTTGGGATGATCAACTGGGGGTTCGTCGATGGCAAGACGCAGACGCGTCTACCCTGGGACAGCTGGCAGAAACCGTACGTGCTGGCCGAGCCGACGATCTGGTTTCACGAGGTGTTCCGGAACGACGGCACGCCGTATCGGCAGGCCGAGACCGATCTGATCCGTCGATCGAGTGCAGCGCCGAAGGGTGTCGTACCGGTGGCCCTTTCCGAAGTGCCAGCGGTACGGCGCCAACGCTGAAGGCCTATGCAGTATCGCCTTCACATAGGAAGGCGATACTGCATCTTTATCAGTGATTGTCGCGCGGTAGACCCATCGTCTGCGCGATCCGCTGGTATTTCTCGGCACCTTCGAGGATGGCGCCGGTTTCCATCTGGCCGACGGTGGCGCGCTGGATTTCCTGCCACGGCGTCTGCGAGCGCGGGAAGGCATAGCCGCCCGCCGCAGTCAGCGTGCGGCGCCGCTCGGCCAGTTCCTCATCGGAGATCAGGACATCGGCGCTGCCCTTGCCGAGATCGATGCGAACCCGGTCGCCGGTGCGGATCAGCGCGAGGCCGCCCATCGCCGCCGCCTCGGGGCTGGCATTGAGGATCGACGGCGAGCCCGACGTGCCCGATTGGCGACCGTCGCCGATGCAGGGAAGCGCGTGAACGCCTTCGCGGATGAGATAAGCGGGCGGACGCATGTTGACGACTTCGGCGGCACCCGGATAGCCGATCGGGCCGGCACCGCGCATGAACAGCAGCGTATCGGTGGTGATGCCGAGCGACGGATCGTCGATCCGGTGGTGGTAATCCTCGGGGCCGTCGAACACGACCGCGGGGCCTTCGAACGCTTCGGGATCGTCCGGATTGCTGAGATAGCGTTCGCGGAATTCCGGCGAGATGACGCTCGTCTTCATGATCGCGCTGTCGAACAGGTTACCGCGCAGGACGATGAAGCCGGCATCCTCCAGCAGCGGGGTCGCGAACGGGCGGATGACGCGCTCGTCCTCGATCGTCGCGGTGCGGCAATTGTCGCCGATGCTCTTGCCGTTGGCGGTCATCGCGTCTTCGTGGATCAGGCCCTGCTTCATCAGCTCGGCGACCACCGCTGGCACCCCGCCGGCATGGTAATAATCCTCGCCGAGATACTCGCCGGCGGGCTGAAGGTTGACCATCAGCGGGACCTTGTGACCGTGCGTCTGCCAGTCGTCGATCGGCAGGTCGACGCCGATGTGGCGCGCGATCGCGGCGAGGTGGATCGGCGCGTTGGTCGATCCGCCGATCGCCGAATTGACGACGATCGCGTTGTGGAACGCCTCCCTGGTTAGGATGTCGCTGGGCTTCAGATCCTCGGCGACCATGTCGACGATGCGCTTGCCGGTCTTGTACGCGACTTCCTGGCGGTCGCGGTAGGGCGCCGGAATCGCGGCCGAGCCGGGCAGCTGCATGCCGAGCGCCTCGGCGAGCGAATTCATCGTCGTCGCGGTGCCCATCGTGTTGCAATAGCCGGTCGAGGGCGCCGACGAAGCGACGAGCTTGATGAAGCCTTCATCGTCGATCGCGCCGGTCGCGAGCAGCTCGCGCGCCTTCCACACGATCGTCCCCGAGCCGGTCCGCTCGCCCTTGTGCCAGCCATTGAGCATCGGCCCGACCGACAGTGCGATCGCGGGAATGTTGACCGTGGCGGCGGCCATCAGGCAGGCGGGCGTCGTCTTGTCGCAGCCGATCGTCAGTACGACGCCGTCGAGCGGATAGCCGTAGAGCACCTCGACCAGCGCTAGATAGGCGAGGTTGCGGTCGAGCCCCGCGGTCGGGCGCTTGCCGGTTTCCTGGATCGGGTGGACCGGGAATTCGAGCGCGATGCCGCCCGCCTCGCGGATGCCTTCGCGCAGCCGTTCGGCGAGCACGAGGTGATGGCGGTTGCAGGGGCTGAGGTCGCTGCCGGTCTGCGCGATGCCGATGATCGGCTTGCCCGAACGCAGTTCTTCCAGGCTCAACCCGAAGTTCAGATAGCGCTCCAGATAAAGCGCGGTCATGTCGATGTTCTCGGGGTTGTCGAACCAGGCGCGCGAACGAAGCTTCTGAAGAGGCGTGGTCAAGTCGGTCATCGATTGGGCTTTCTGGAAATCGGATCAGCGGGGGGTCAGCGGGCGACGGAGACGCGGTAGATCATGCGGTGGTGATAGGGCTTGCCCGGGTCGACGCGCGCTGAGCCGAACGCCGGCTGGTTAGGCGTGTCGGGAAACTTCTGTGGTTCGAGCGCTAGGCCGTCGCCCATCCGATAGACGTGACCTGACTTGCCGACCAGCGAGCCGTCGAGGAAATTGCCCGAGTAAAATTGCACGCCAGGCTCCGTCGTGAATACTTCGAGCACGCGACCCGATGCAGGGTCCTCGACGCGGGCGGCCAAGCCGGGCTCCGCGCTCGCGCCCTTGTCGAGCACGAAATTGTGGTCCCAGCCGCGGCCGATGACGATCTGCGGATCGCGGCCGTCACGGATGCCATCTGACAGCGCCCGGCCCTTGGTGAAGTCGAACACGGTGCCGGCTACTGGCTTCAACTCGCCGGTCGGGATCAGCGCAGCATCGACGGGCGTATAGCGGCGGGCGCGGATGGTCAGACGCTGGCCGTAGATCCCGGTCGCCGAGCCTTCGCCGGCGAGGTCGAACAGCGCATGGTTGGTCAGGTTGACGATCGTCGGCGCGTCGGCCGTCGCATCGAAGTCGATCGTCAGTCCGCCCTTGTCGTCAAGCGCATAGGCGACCTTGACCGCAAGCGTGCCCGGATAGCCCTGGTCCCCTGCCGGGCTGGTCATCGTCATCACGACCTTCGCCTGCGCGCCGTTCGTGACCGAGACGATCTTCCAGACCCGCTTGTCAAAACCGGTAGTGCCGCCATGCAAACTGTTGGTCTTGTCATTGAGCGGGAGCTGATACGCCTTGCCGTCAAGCTCGAAACGGCCACCGGCGATCCGATTGGCATAGCGTCCGACCGTCTGGCCCCAGAAGTTCGGTGCGCTGACATAGCTTGCAGCATCGTCATAGCCGAGCGTGATGTCGACCGTCTTGCCGTTGCGGTCGGGCGCGCTGAACGACTGGAGCGTCGCGCCGAGCGTCATGATCCTCGCGCTGACGCCGTTGCTGCCGGTCAACGTCACCGCCTCGATCGCGGTACCGTCGGGCAGGGTGCCGAATGCACCGCGCTTGGCCGTCGCGGCGTTGGCGGCCTGAGCCGTCAGCGCCGCCAGTGCGACTGATAGTATGATCCCCGACTTCGACACCGACTTAATCATTGCGCGCATCCCGTCCTTAATCGTTCGGCGCCGTTGACGCGCCTTATGCGGCTATATAGTCAGACAATATATTTCTGGGCAAGCCGTGCGGGAAAAGACGATCGACCAAAGTCCGTCGATCAGTCGCCGACATGGCACGGAGGATGAACGATTATGGCGATGCCGATACAGATGCAACGACAGGTTGAGAGTGCTGCGACACAAGTGCCGCCAAGCGGGGGGCCAAGCTACCGATCCGCGTTGACGCTGCTGGCCAGTCTGTTCTTCATGTGGGGCTTCATCACCGTCATCAACAACACGCTGCTGCCGCACCTGCGCAGCGTGTTCGACCTCAGCTACACACAGACCACGCTGATCGAGAGCGTCTGGTTCATCGCCTATTTCTTCGCGTCGATCCCGTCGGCCAAGCTGATCGAACGGGTCGGCTACCAGCGCGCGATGGTGTTCGGGCTGGGTCTGATGGCGGTTGGAGCGTTGATGATGGTACCCGCCGCGCGGCTGCCCTCCTACGGCGTCACGCTATTCGCGCTGTTCGTGATCGCCAGTGGGATCACGCTGCTGCAGGTCGCCGCCAACCCGTATGTCGCCGTCGTCGGCCCGCCTGAGACCGCCTCGTCGCGGCTCAACCTGGTCCAGGCGTTCAACTCGGCGGGCGCCACGCTCGCGCCGCTGTTCGGTGGATATCTGATCCTCGGCCGCTCAACCTCCGGTACCGCGGTTGCTGGGTCAACGGCAGTCCTCACGCCGGCCGAACGGCTCGCCGACGCACAGTCGGTGGTGTTGCCGTATCTCATCGTCGCCGGCGTACTGGTGGTGCTCGCGATCGTCATCGCGCGCTTCCCGTTGCCGG
The DNA here is from genome assembly GCF_014841795.1 of Sphingomonas sp. CFBP 13733. Lineage (NCBI taxonomy): Bacteria > Pseudomonadati > Pseudomonadota > Alphaproteobacteria > Sphingomonadales > Sphingomonadaceae > Sphingomonas > Sphingomonas sp. CFBP 13733. The sequence continues at coordinate 13,761 of NZ_JACYUP010000008.1, read as the reverse complement.
CGATGGGCGCATCGACGCAGCGCTCGGCAAAGACGGAGCGTAAGGGGCTGTCCCTGTGGTCGCACCGCAACCTCGTACTCGGCATTCCGGCGATCTTCATCTATCTTATCGCCGAGATCGGCGTCGCCAACCTGTTCATCAATTTCGTCAGCCAGCCGGACATCGGCAACCTCACGCACGAGCAGGCCTCGCATTACCTGTTCGTCCTGTGGGGCGGTATGATGGTCGGCCGACTGGTCGGCAGCGTAGTGATGCGGACGATCCCCGCCGAGCGCGTGCTGGCGGTGGCGAGCATCGGCGCGTTCGTCGTCATGTTGATCGCGACCTTCACCACCGGCCATGTCGCGATGTGGTCGCTGATTTCGGTCGGGCTCTTCCACTCGATCATGTTTCCGACGATCTTCACTCTCGGCATCCGTGGCCTGGGGCCGCTGACCGAAGAAGGGTCGGGGCTGCTGATCATGGCAATAGCCGGCGGCGCGCTAGTGATCGTCCAGGGTTGGCTCGCCGACACCTACGGGTTGCAGATCTCGTTCCTGCTGACCGCCGTGTGCGAACTCTATATCCTGTTCTACGCGGTATGGGGGTCGCGCGTGACCGACGCGCTGCCTGATCCCGTTCCCGTTCCTTAATCAGAGTTCAGCTTAACCAGGCTCCGGTTAGTCAGAGCAAAGGACGCCGAAACGACGGTGGCGTGCGATCAGCCCGCCATCGCCAGCTTCGTATCCTCCAGCGCCAGATCGACCAGGGTTCGCATCGCCGTGCTGGCACCGTTCGCATCGCCTGAAGCGATCGCGTCGTAGACCAGCGCGTGATCCGGGATGGGATTGCGAGGCAGGGCACGTGCGCGCTGCTTGAACTGAGTGGTCCAACCGACCGCGGCGCCGATGCTCGCGCTCAGTACGATCAATGCATCGTTGCGCGTCGCGGTCAGTACCGCATCGTGAAACTCGCGGTCCGCCGCGCGGCCGGCTTCGGTGGCCAAGGTATGCCGCCGCATCGCCGCCAGCGCATCCTTCATGATCTTGAGGTCGCTGCGCTCGCGTCTCTGGGCGGCCAGCGCCGCCGCGGCAGGCTCGACGATCGCGCGAAGTTCGAAGAGACTGCGGATCAATCCGATGTCAGGTTCGCAGGCGAACGACCACGCCAGAACGTCGGGATCGAGCAAGTTCCACCGGCTGCGCGGCAGTATGCGCGTTCCGATTTTCGGACGGCTCTCCACGAGCCCCTTGGCAGTCAGGACCTGGATGGCTTCGCGGTAAGCAGTACGCGACACGTCCAGCATCGCTGAGAACTCGACCTCCCCGGAAAGCGTGTCGCCAGGCGCGTATTTCCCGGACAATATCGCCGTTCCCAGCTTGTGAGCTACGGCCCCGTGCAACCGTCTTCCCGTACCACGGGTGGCCCGCGGCGGTTCACTTATCGCATCAACGACGTCGTTAACGTCTTGAGTCTTAGTCATTCGCGCTCCCTGTTCGACAGATACCACGCCGTTCCAAATGGAGGAATGTCGTAGATTGCCAAACTCAAACGAGCCTTATATGTCAGAGTATAAGGAGTGGATACCACATGGCCGACGTGTTTTTCACGAACAAGGTTCACGATACAGGCTTCTGGTCCGTCGAGGCGGCAACGGGTGCGACCGTAGGCGATCCGATTGCGGTTCATGGTCATGGCGACGTCGAAGCGGGCTGCGCCGCTGCAGAAGCCGCGTTCGACGTATACCGCGCGACCACCAATGACGCACGGGCGGACTTCCTGGAGCGGATCGGCGCGGAGATCGTCGCACTGGGCGACGACCTGATCGTCACCGCGATGCGCGAGAGTGGCCTGCCGCGCGCCCGGCTGGAGGGCGAGCGCGGGCGTACCGTCGGCCAGTTGAAGCTGTTCGCAGGCGTCGTTCGCCGTGGCGGCTGGATGGGGTTGCGGATCGATCCGGCACTCCCCGATCGCGCACCGTTGCCGCGTCCTGACCTGCGCTTGCGTATGATCCCGCTCGGTCCGGTCGCGGTGTTCGGGGCGAGCAATTTCCCGCTCGCCTTTTCGACTGCCGGTGGCGACACCGCGTCGGCGCTGGCAGCCGGTTGCCCGGTCGTCGTCAAGGGTCATCCTGCACATCCCGCCACCGGCGCAATGGTCGCTGGCGCGATCGATGCCGCGGTCGCGGCGTGTGGGCTGCCCAAGGGCGTGTTCTCCCATCTGGTCGGCCCCGGCAACGAGCTTGGCAGCGCGCTGGTGCAGGATTCGAGGATCGCCGCTGTCGGGTTCACCGGTTCGCGGGCTGGCGGGCTGGCCTTGGCCAAGCTGGCGCAGGTTCGCGAAGTCCCGATCCCGGTCTATGCTGAGATGTCAAGCATCAACCCGGTGGTGCTGCTGCCCGAAGCGCTGAAGGCCCGTGGCGCTGCGCTCGGTACGGCGTTCGTCGGGTCACTGACGATGGGCGCGGGCCAGTTCTGCACCAATCCCGGTCTCGTGCTCGCGCTCGAGGGCGAGGGGCTCGACGCATTCGTGTCCGCGGCCGCAACGTCGTTGCCCGAGGCTCCTGCCGCAACGATGCTCACCAGCGGCATCCATGCCGCCTACGAGCAGGGCATCGCCGCCCTTGCCGGCCACGACGCGGTGAACGAGATCGCGCGCGGCAAGGTCGGCGAAGGCGTTGCGCAAGGGCAGGCGGTATTCTTCGAAACGACCGCCGCACAGTTCCTGAGCGACAAGGCGCTGGGCCATGAGGTGTTCGGTGCGTCGTCGTTGCTGGTACGCTGCACGAGCGAGGACGAACTCCACGCCGTACTGGGTGCCGCCGAGGGTCAGCTTACGGCGACCATCCAGATGGATACGGGCGATGCCGGGATGGCGTCGCGCCTGATCCCGCGGCTCGAGCGCAAGGCGGGGCGGATCCTGGCCAATGGATGGCCGACGGGTGTCGAGGTCGCGCATGCCATGGTCCATGGCGGGCCGTTCCCGGCGACGTCGGACGGCCGCACGACTTCGGTCGGCAGCCTGGCGATCGACCGGTTCCTGCGGCCGGTGTCGTACCAGAATCTGCTGCCCGAACTACTGCCGGAGGTTCTGCGTGACGGCACGACCGTGCCGCGACTTATCGACGGCGTTCCCGCCATCTAAATCAAGATACTGGGGACGAACCGTAACAACGGCGTCCCGCTTAGGAGAGAGAGTGTGATGATTTTGCGCCTGTTGCAGCATGTTGGCGTCGACGGCACGCGATCGGTGATCGCTGCCACTAGTGAAGGGGCCACGTTCGTTACCGGCGTAGACAGCGTCCGCGCGCTCGCCGAACGTGCGCTCGCCGATGGCACCGATCTCGCCGGCGCAGTTGCAGCTTGTGGAACAGGCGCGAGCGTCGACATCGCCGCTGAGCTCGCCGCTGGTCGCCTGACCTCACCGATCGATCATGTCGATCCGGCCCACCTCATAATGACGGGCACCGGCCTGACGCATCTCGGTTCCGCTGAGGGCCGCGACAAGATGCACCGCGCGGCCGCGGACGCCGAGAAGCAGACGGATTCGATGCGGATGTTCCTCGAAGGCGTCGAGGGCGGCAAGCCGGAAGAAGGGACACGCGGCCAGCAGCCCGAATGGTTCTACAAGGGTGATGGCTCGGGTCTGGTCGCACCGGGTGCCGCGCTCGCGATGCCCGATTTTGCCGAAGACGGCGGCGAGGAGCCTGAGCTTGCCGGGATCTACCTGATCGGTCCGGACGGAACGCCGTTTCGCCTTGGTCTGTGCCTTGCCAACGAGTTCAGCGATCATGTCACGGAGCGCCACAACTACCTCTGGCTCGCGCATTCCAAGCTGCGCCAGGCCTCGCTCGGGCCTGAATTGCTGGTCGGCACGCCGCCCGCGCATATCGAGGGCATGAGCCGGATCCACCGCGACGGCGCCGTCCTGTGGGAAAAGCCGTTCCTGTCGGGCGAGGCGAACATGTCGCACAGCATTGCCAACCTCGAGACGCATCATTTCAAATATGACCTGTTCCGTCGCCCAGGCGATGTCCATGTCCACTTCTTCGGCACCGCAACGCTGTCATTCGCCGACGGCGTGACAACGCGCGAAGGCGACGTATTCGAGATCGAGGCCGCGCCGTTCACGCTTCCCTTGCGCAACACGCTGACCAAGGCAGCACCGCAGCCTGTCGTCGTGAAGGCGCTCTGAGTATGGCAGCTATCAGCATCGCGATTGTCGGCATGGGCAAGATCGCCCGCGACCAGCATCTCCCCGCGATCGCAGGCAACGCCGAATTCGACCTCGTCGCCAGCGTCAGCCCGCGGGATGCGGGCGTCGAGGGCGTCGCCAACTTCAGGTCGCTGGAGGCGTTGCTCGCCGACGGTCCGGCGATTGACGCAATCGCGCTCTGCACGCCGCCGCAGGTGCGCTACTCGCTCGCCGCGATGGCGCTCGACAAGCGCCTGCACGTGTTCCTCGAAAAGCCGCCGGGCGCGACACTCGCGGAGGTCGACGCGCTCGAGGCTCAGGCCGCACAGACCGGCGCAACGCTGTTCGCCGGCTGGCATTCGCGGTTCGCGGCGGGTGTCGCACCCGCCAAGGCCTGGCTTGCCGACCGTCGCATCGACCGCGTGTCGATCGTCTGGCGCGAAGACGTCCGCGTCTGGCATCCTGGCCAGGCGTGGATCTGGGAGCCGGGCGGGCTTGGCGTGTTCGATCCTGGCATCAATGCCTTGTCGATCGCGACGGAGATCCTGCCCGAGCCGTTCTTCCTTGCGTCTGCGACCCTGTCGACACCGGCCAATCGTGCCGCGCCCATTGCTGCCGATCTTGCCTTCCGCAGTGCGTCGGGCACGCCGATCACGATGGATCTCGACTGGCGCCAGACGGGCCCGCAAAGCTGGGACATCGTCGTCGACACCGACGCCGGCACGCTCCGTCTCGCCAAAGGCGGCGCGGTGCTAACGCTGCCCGAAGGCAGCAGCGAGCATGACGATGCCGAATATGCCGGGCTCTACGCGCGCTTCGCCGCCCTGGTCCGCGACGGGCGCAGCGAGGTCGACACGACCCCCTTCACACTCGTCGCCGACGCATTCCTGCGCGGCACCCGCAAATCCGTGGAGACTTTTAATGATTGAGGCAAAAATGACCCGCACGCTGAAGGGCCTCGCCGCCGCGCTGCTGCTCTCGACCGCCGGTATCGGCACCGCGCAGACCGACGCCCCCACGTCGGCTGCGGCAACCGTGACCGTCCATGCGGACACGCCCGGCCCGACCTATGATCGCCGCATCTTTACGCAGTTCGCGGAACATCTCGGCACCGGCATCTATGGCGGGCTCTGGGTTGGGGACAAGTCAAAGATTCCCAACGTCCGCGGATTTCGTACTGACGTCGTCACCGCGCTTCGCGGGATAGGCGTGCCGGTGGTGCGCTGGCCGGGCGGCTGTTTTGCCGACGAATACCACTGGCGAGAAGGGATCGGCCCCAAGGCTAAGCGCCCGACCAAGATCAACACGCACTGGGGCGGCGTGACCGAGCCGAATACGGTCGGCACGCACGAGTTCATGGAGCTTGCCGGACAGCTGGGCGCCGAAGCCTACATAGCGGGCAACGTCGGCAACGGCACGCCGCAGGAAATGGCGGAGTGGGTCGAATATATGACCTCGCCCGCCGGCGCTCTGGCCGACGAACGCGCAAAAAACGGCCACAAGGCGCCGTGGGCAGTGCCGTATTTCGGCGTCGGCAATGAGCTGTGGGGCTGTGGCGGCAACATGCGCGCGGAGTATGCCGCCGACGTCACGCGACGTTACGCCACCTTCATCAAGGCGCCCGCAAATACGCGCGTCATGAAGATCGCGAGCGGCGCCAACGTCGACGACTATCACTGGACCGAGACAATGGCGCGTGAGCTGGTCGGCAAGGTGGATGCGCTGTCGCTGCATTACTATACGATCCCCGGTGGCTGGCCGCCGCGTGCGTCCGCGACCGTGTTTGACGAGCGCGGCTGGGCCGAGACGTTGTCCGAGACGCTCAGGATGGACGAGCTGATCACCAAACATTCGGCGATCATGGACAAGGTCGATCCGAAGAAGACGATGTGGCTCGCGGTCGACGAGTGGGGCACGTGGTATGCCGGCGATCCGGGCACCAACCCCGGTTTCCTGCGCCAGCAGAACACGCTGCGGGACGCGCTGGTCACCGCGATCAACCTTAACATCTTCGCCAAGCATGCCGACCGTGTGAAGATGACCGCGATCGCGCAGATGGTGAACGTGCTGCAGGCGATGATCTTGACCGACGGCAGCAAGATGGTGCTGACGCCGACCTATCACGTGTTCGCGATGTACAAGCCGTACATGGACGGCACTGTCTTGCCGATCGACATCAAGTCGCCCTGGTACAACAAGGACCAGTGGACGATGCCGTCGGTCAGCGCATCTGCCGTCCGCGGCAAGGACGGCGTGGTGCGGATCGCGCTCTCGAACCTCGATCCGAACAAGCCTACCAGCGTGTCCGCCGCGCTGCCGGGCGTGACGGCGCAGACCGTCACCGGGCAGGTGCTGACCGCGCCGACGATGACTGCGCTCAACACCTTCGAGGCGCCCAACGCGGTCGCACCGAAGGCATTCACTGGCGCTAGCCTGAGCGGTGGCACCCTGTCGGTGACGTTGCCACCAATGTCGGTGGTGATGCTCGAACTGAAGTGATCGTGACGCCCGCCGGAGCAACCGGCGGGCGTACCTACCGGGAGAGAGACGATGGCCGCATCGAAATGGGCGACCGGGCTGATCGCGTTGACGCTCGCAAGTAGCGTGCTGGCGCAAACCGCCGATGCGCCGCCGACACTAAATGCCAGTCTAACCGGCGATATCGTGCCCGTTCACGACCCGGTAATGATCCGGGCGGGGGATACCTATTACGTCTACGGCACCGGGCTCGACGGCCAGATGCTGAGCGCACGCACTTCGCCCGATCTGGTCCACTGGACCGCGGGTACGCCGCCGCTGTCGCGCCTGCCCGACTGGGCGACCAAAGCGGTGCCGGGCACCAAGGGGATGTGGGCACCCGACATCTCGCGGAGCGGGGACGGGCGGTACCGGCTTTATTATTCGGTCTCCACCTTCGGCTCGAACCGCTCGGCGATCGGGCTCGCGACCAGCCCGACGCTCGACCCCAAGGCGCCCGACTATGGCTGGCGCGACGAGGGACTCGTGGTAATGTCGACGCCCAAGGACGATTTCAACGCGATCGATCCCAACCATGTCGTCGATGCGCAGGGCCGCGAGTGGCTATCGCTCGGCAGCTTCTGGACCGGCATCAAGCTGTTCGCGCTGAACCCGAAGACCGGCAAGCTACTCGACCCCGTAGAGAAGCCTCACGCGATCGCGCGCCGCCCCGCACCAGCCGGCGGACCCGCCCCGGTCGAGGCGCCGTTCATCATCGTCCATGGCGGCTATTACTGGCTGCTCGCGAGCTACGACTATTGTTGCAAGGGCGTGAACAGCACCTATTACACCGTCGTCGGCCGATCGAAGGCGATCACCGGCCCGTATCTCGGCAAGGACGGCAGCGCGATGATGCAGGGCGGGGGGACGATCTTCCTGCGCGCCGACCTGCAGGAAACGCAGCGCTTTCGCGGACCCGGCCACCCCGGCGTGATGCACGATACCGACGGCAAGGACTATGTCGTCTACCATGCCTATGATTCCCAGACCAAAGGCACCCCGACGTTGCGCATCGCACCGATCGCCTGGGGTGCAGATGGCTGGCCAATTGCGGAGAACCGACCATGATGATGAATTTCACACGACGGCTGTTCTTGGCCGGTGCCGGCGCAGCGACCGCAAGCGGCGCCCTCGCGCGGCTTGCGGCCAAAGTGCCGCTGCCGGTCAACCCGCTGGTCCGCCAGCGTGCCGATGCACAGGTCTTTCTGCACACCGACGGCTATTATTACATGACCGGCTCGGTGCCCCAATACGATCGGCTCGTACTACGCCGCTCGCGCACGCTGGCAGGGCTGTCGACAGCCAAGGAGCGCGTGTTGTGGCGGCATGAGAAAACCGGGCCGATGTCCGGTTTTCTTTGGGCACCCGAGCTGCACATGATCGACGGCCGCTGGATCATGTATTTCGCGGCAGGCCCGAGCGGCGGCGGCGAGGACGTTTTCCGTATCCGCACCTTCGCGGTGGTCTGCGACGGACCCGACGCGATGACCGGCAACTGGACCGTGCTGGGGCAATTGACGACGCCGTGGGACAGTTTCACGCTCGACTCGACCAGCTTCGTTCACCGCGGCACGCGCTATCTCGCCTGGGCACAGCGCGAGCCGGGGATCGAGACCAACAGCAACCTCTATCTCGCACCGCTCGCAACCCCGCTGACGCTGGCGGCGAAGCCCGCGCGGCTGGCAGTGCCGACGCTTGATTGGGAGATCCGCGGCTTCAAGGTCGCCGAGGCTCCGGCGCTGCTGGCGCGCAACGACAAGCTGTTCATGACCTATTCGGCGAGTGCGACCGATGCGCGCTATTGCCTGGGCATGCTGACCGCGCGCGACGATGCCGATATCATGGATCCGGCAGCCTGGACGAAATCGCCGAAGCCGGTGTTCAAGTCCTCGCCAGCGCACAAGGTCTTTGGGCCTGGCCACAACAGCTTCACCGTTGACGAGCGCGGCCGCGATATTCTGGTCTATCACGCGCGCGACTATGAGGCGATCAAGGGCGACCCGCTGTTCGATCCCAACCGCCACACCCGCGTCCAGACCTTCACGTACATGCCCGACGGCACCCCCAATTTCGGCGAACCGGTTGCCAACGGCCCATTGCGGTGAGCGGTCTCGATCGCCGGACGTTCCTTGCAGCAGGAGCCGCAGCCGTACCCGCGGCCGCGATCGGCGCTGGCGCAAGTGCTGGCTCGAAGCTCTTGGCGCCGACGCCGCCAATGGGCTGGAACAGCTGGAACAGTTTTGCGACGACGATCACGGAGGCGCAGGCGATCGAGACCGCGACGATCATGGCGGAGAAGCTGCTACCGTCGGGCTATGATGTCTTCACCGTCGATATTCAGTGGTACGAGCCTGGGGCGACCAGCTACACCTACGCGACCAAGTCGACCCCGGCGATGGACGGCTATGGCCGGTTGCTGCCCGCGCCGAACCGGTTCCCGTCGAGTGCCGGCGGCAAGGGCTTCCGCCCGCTCGCCGACCGGGTGCACGCGCTCGGCCTGCAGTTCGGCATCCACCTGATGCGCGGTATTCCGCGACTGGCGGTGGAGCACAACCTGCCGGTGTTCGGGACGAAATACCGCGCGCGCGAAATCGCCGACACCGCCAGCATCTGTGCTTGGAACCCGGACATGTACGGCGTCGACATGCGTAAGCCCGGCGCACAAGCCTATTACGACAGCGTGTTCGCACTCTACGCATCCTGGGGCGTCGACTTGGTCAAGATGGACGACATGAGTCGCCCCTATGACGCGCATGCCCCCGAGATCGAAGCTGCACATGCCGCGATCGTCGCGACTAAGCGGTCGATCATCCTGAGCCTGTCGCCCGGAGAAACGCCCCTATCCCGTGCCGATCACGTTCGCCGCTTTGCGCAGATGTGGCGGATCAGCGACGATTTCTGGGACGAGTGGCCGTTGCTCGAAGCGCAGTTCACCCGCTTGGAGAACTGGAACCCGCACCGCGTACGTGGCGGCTGGCCCGATGCGGACATGCTCCCGCTTGGGCGTCTGGCGCTGGGCGCGCGCGACACCAAGTTTACGTCCGACGAACAGCGCACACTGATGACCCTGTGGTCGATTGCGCGATCGCCGCTGATTATGGGCGGCGACCTGCGTTATCTCGACCGCCCGACGCTCGACCTTCTCGCCAACCCTGAGGTCATAGCGGTCAATCAAGCAAGCTACGACAACCAGCCGCATTTCGTCGCCGACGGAATTCGGGTCTGGTCGGCGCGTGTGCCGGGATCGCGAGACCGCTATCTCGCTCTATTTAACACCGACAAATCCCGGCGATCTGTGCGGTTTTGCCTCGACATGATCGGCCTGAACGGACCGGTCGGTGTCCGTGATCTTTGGATACGACGCGATCTGGAAAGGGCGTCGGGTACGCTAGTAAAAAGCCTGCCACCGCACGGCGCCGCATTGCACCGCCTCAGTCCTCGCTGAAATATCCTGCTGAGTAGTCGGCCAAATAACCCTTGCTTTAACGTCCTTCCGATCATAACGAATGTCCGAGTAATACCGACTGCCAATAAGGTCGGATAGACATGATAGGGAGAGGCTAGATGGCGATGAAATCATTAATTCTGTGTTCCGCATCGATCGCAGCGCTGGTGCTGGGAGCCCCCGCACATGCGCAGGCCGTGCCGACCACGCCACAGGATCAAAACGGCCTGCCAGCGACCGGTACGCCCGCGGGCGTCGTTAACAACGCTGCCCAGACGCCGCCCGCGGCTGAGCAGTCCGCGACTGACCAGACTGCCACTGATCAGACCGACGCTGACATCGTTGTGACAGGTGTCCGCGCCAGCATCGTCGGTGCGCTTAACGTGCGCAAGAATTCGATCCAGATTGTCGATTCGATCGTGTCGGAAGATGTCGGTAAGCTCCCCGACAATAACGTCGTCGAAGCGCTTCAGCGTGTTACCGGTATTCAGGTCACTGATCGCGCCGGCGGCGAAGCGGCGACGATCACCATCCGAGGTCTGACCGATCCGTTGACGACGCTAAACGGGCGCAACATCTTCACCGCGGCCGGCACGTCATTCGCCCTACAGGATATCTCGGCGAACCTCGTCAAGCAGGTGGACGTCTACAAGACCCGCTCGGCTGACCAGCTGGAAACGGGCCTGGCCGGGCAGATCGATGTTCAGACCCGGCGCCCGCTCGATTTTGACGGCTTCACGATATCGGGCCTCGTACGCGGACTCTATTCGGAACTCGCTGACAAAGTGAACCCAAACGCTGCGCTGTTAATCAGCGACCGTTGGAAAACCGGCATTGGCGATATCGGGCTGCTCGTAAACGGCAGCTACACGCGCGCTCAATTCCGCAACCAGAATTTGCAGGCTGGCGCGATGGTGCCGTTCGCAACGGAAAACCCGGCGGCGGGTTCGGGCCTTACCCCGTTGCAGCGGATCTTCCCGGGTGACAGGAACCAGAACTGGACGCCGGGCCTGGATGCAGGTCTGCCCACCGCGCCGGGCTCCACGCTCAACATCAATGGCGTGAATACGCCGTATTATCTGTCGAGAGACGCGGTCATCGCGTCCGATGTTTACGGCAAGCGCGAACGTCGCGCGTTCAATGCAGCGCTGCAATGGGCGCCTAACGATCGTTCGGTCTACACGGCGGAAGTCTTCTACACCGGCTTCAAGGGCAAGACGTTCAACAGCCTGAACTTCAGTTTCGTCGACTGGTGGGGCGACCTGCCGGCCAATCCTGGAGCAAGCTTTGAGCTGTTCGACGGGACGAACATCATCAAGTCGCGTCAGGTCGGATCGGTCGCGGGGTTCAACAGCGGCGACACGGGCACCAGCAAGACCGACAGCTATGTCTATGCGTTAAACGCCAAGTGGGACGTGGCCGATCGCGGCAAGATCTCGGCCGACATCGCGTATCAGGACAGCAAGAACAAGACCTCGTTCTTCGCCATCCGCACGGATCGCGGGCCGCTCGACATCGACGTGGACTTCAACGCGGGCGGTGGGCTGCCGTCTTACAGCTTCGGCAATCAGTCCGTGCTGACCGACGCGACGGCGTGGACGATCGGTAATTTGTTCGACAGCGGTACCAAAAATACCGGTAGCGCGCTGACAATGATGCTCGATGGCGAATATGGCTGGGACGAAGGATTCCTGCGGCGCATCAAGACGGGCTTCCGGTTCGATGATCGCAAGGCTGACAATTACGTGCGCGACCAGGGCGCGGGTGGGCTGGGCACCACGCTGGCGGCGTTCGGCGAGGGCAAGCCCTTCACCAACAGCGGCTTCTTCGACGGTCAGGCGAACATTCCGACGAGCTGGGTGCTGGCGGATCCGCGCAGCATGGACCGCGACGCCGTCCGCACGCTGTATCGCGCCGTGGCCCCCGGCCTATTGCTCTCCGATCAGCTGAGCTTCGGCCAGGTGTTCGGCATCTCGGAAAAGAACGTGGCCGCTTATGCGCTTGCCGATGGCGAAGTCAGCATCTTCGGGCGTCCGCTGCAGCTGCAGGCCGGCGTACGCTATGTCGCGATCGATACCGATTATGACTATTTCGATCGCGGTGCCAACTTTGCTCGGACGAGCGTGTCCACCGGTTCGGAGAAGTGGCTACCCTCGTTTACCGCGCGCTATGCGATCAGGAATAATCTGCGCGTCCGTTTCAACTATGGCGAAACGCTCCGGCGTCCCAGTTTCGGCGATCTGAACCCCAATCCAGTGCTGACAGGCGACTTGTCGCGCATCGGCTTCGGTTCGGGCACGTCGGGAACGGCAAACCTTACCCCGACGCACTCGAAGAATATCGATCTGGCGGTCGAATGGTATTTCGAACGCAACAGCGCGATCTACGTAACAGCCTTCCGTCGTGAGATCGACGGGCTGGTCGTGCCCCTCACAGTGCGTGAAGCGATCCCGAACAACTATCTACCGCGCAATGAAACCTATACCGAATTGTTTAACATCACTCGTCCGGTGAACGCCTCGGACGGCGTCCTGAAGGGCGTCGAACTGGGTCTGACCTATTTCCCGACCTATCTGCCTGGTCCGCTGAACGGGTTGGGCGTCACCGGCAGCGCTACGATCCTAGATTCCGAACAGACCATTCCGCTTACCAACGCTGTCGGCGAGATTACGGGTTCGACGAAGTCGGCCTTCTTCGGCGTATCGAAACTGTCGTACAATGCGACGCTGGCCTACGACAACGGTCCGATTGGTGCGCGTCTATCGTACGTCTGGCGCAAAGGGTTCTTGCAGAGTAACGAAGCCCGGGCGTTTGCCAACCCGATCGGCTTCTGGCGCGCGCCGGAAAAAAGCCTGGACTTCCAGCTCACCTTGAATGTGAATAACGATATTGGCTTGACCTTCGACGCTGTGAATCTAACCAAGGCAAATCAGCAGAGCTATTACAAGTTCGGCAATGTCGGTAACCCTGAGCAGTTCAACTCCAGCACGCTGCTGATCGACCGAACCTTTGCGCTTGGTGTGCGCTTTAAGTTCGACTGAGGTTAAGCAGCGGACTGGCTCCCGAGCTCTGCCGTTCATCTTCATGAATGAATGGCAGAACTTATTAAGCCCAAGCCCATGCAAAAATGACCGATTATGGGTCTTAGCGTCTTTGCGGTAGCGAGCTCGCCGCCCAACCACGTGTTCATTAAACCACCAAACAAAGGGTTCGCTTGCGAAGCGTTGCAGCAAGACCTTGGCCTTTCCCGCTCTTCCGGATACGTAGCTTCCAGAGCAGGCAAAGTCTCGCACTTCTTGATCAAGCAGCGCGCGCCCCACAGGGCGAAGACTTCGCGCCTAAACTTCGCTTGTTGCGGCCGCGCAAAGACCTCAGCCAGCTTGCGCTGGCGTTCCACCGCCTGTTCGGCTTCCGCTTCCGGGCTGCCAATCAAACGAGACTTAAGCTTGGCGAACTGATCTCTGAAGACATTACTTACTGAATTGTCTTTCATCGGATGACCGGCAAGAGCATTTGCGAAGCGATCCACCGAAACTTAGCTCCGTCATTCTATTTCCTAGGGTCAGGACCCATTGATGTGAGAGGCGCGATCTGATTCAGGCTCCGTGAGGAGAGCGTGGATGAGC
>NZ_JACYUP010000007.1:0-140136 GCF_014841795.1 Sphingomonas sp. CFBP 13733 | reverse complement strand
GTCTTCTTCTCTGCCTTCGCGCTCGCGGCCACCGTCATCTTCTGGCTATGACCAATGAGTCCTGACCCTAACCAACGATTCCCGAAAACGGCCCCGGCAAGAATGTGCAAGGTCGGCAGCTTATTGAGCGGACCGGCGAGAGCATGTTCGGAATCGTACGCTAAGCAGCCTTTGCGGCACATAGATCGCGTGACGGGTTGCGTGACATGGATCGCCCACGATCGAACAGGACCAGCGATCGTCACGCAAACCCTCGTTTGCGGGCGTCCCGTTTCTCCATGTCCAACGGACAATTTCGGGACAATTCATTTGGGAACAGGTTTCGGGAAAGCCGGTCGGCCGTGACGTAGGCAATCGGCCAAACCTACCCGGCTGTCTCGCTGAAAGTTCCTTTTCGAGAACGTCGTGTCAGCGGCTTCTCGGACGCGGATCATTCCAAGTGAACGCCTTATCGCTCACCACACCGTTTAGACGTTGGCCCGTTAGGTGGACTGTCGTGCGATTGCCTTGGGTATCTAAAACGGTCCAACCTTCCAGCATCAGCCCAGCCGGCGATGTTTGGGATCGTGAAAACGAAAACGTGAATGTCCCACTTTCAGGATGCTTGGGATCGCGGACCTCAAGCACCACCTTGTCGCGGTTGGTCAACGGCGACAACCGAGCGACCCGAGATAGATCCTTGCTTGGGTCAGGCAGCGCTGAAAGCGGCGAACTGCTGACAGGTACGCGCAATACCTGACGAACCTTGTAGTCGATCATTATGAGCGAGTTACCGTCTCCAACGACAAGCAAAGGTACGCCGCTTTGATACTGGAAGCGGACTTTTCCCGGCCGCTTGAGCGTAAGTTCGCCAGCCAGTGAACGGCCATTGCGATTGACCTGCGTAAACTGCGCTGTCATCGTATCAACGGCACGCAAATGCTGCTGCGCCTGTACCATCGGAGAAAATTGGGCCAAGGCCAGCACTGGCGCTGCAAGTGGAATGCCTAGCGCGAACGCGCAGGCGGCTTTGCTTAGAAGAAAACCTGCACGTCGTAACCCCCACGAGCTTGCGGGCATTTAATTCTTTGCCTTTTTACCTGCGGTAGTCAGGCTGGCGGGACCCGTTAGCTTATCCGAAGGTGACAAATAGCAAACTACACCGAACGGAGTTGTATTGCAATGCTTCGTTGGTTTTTGCGACGCTTGCTTACGGCAAGTCACACCAAATGGTGTTGTTGTACAACCTTTAGCCTCAACCGGTGCCTGAGTGGGTGCAAGGGCGAGGGCGGCAAATAGTACGAGCACAGGCATCACCTTCAATACGAACCCTACGTGATCCGTTTTTACGGGCCATCGCAGCAAGTGAGGGATTTACGGAGCATCATATTAACGAAGGCGGTACTGCCTGCAATGACGAACCCGCGATCGGTGCCGGCGGGCAGGAGCGGTGCGTGCTTCCCAAATCCCGATCCCTTGCGGGATCGCTCCGGCCGTGACAACTAAAGGGGATAGGCATCGGCGAGCATGCTTATGTTGCGCCTCACGATCGTCGGTGACATCGTAAGACCGATGGGACCCTCAAAGACAGCTTCGCGCGTTGGGGTTTCAGTTGGCTTGGCTGTTCTGATGGTCGGTATCGGGAGCTTTGGCTTCGGTCCGCGTGGGCTTACGATAGGCGTGGTAGCAACGTTTCTCATGCTCGCTTGGCGGCACGACAACAGCGCCGGGTTGCTCTTCCCAATCGCGATGCTCATCGTCATCACGATCGCCGTCTTGCTGTTGCTGATGTACTTGATGGCTAGAATGCACTCGTAATCGAATGAACGCCGCGGTGGTTTTCTCCCGATCCGGCAGTTCACGATATTCGATCCTAATAGGAAAACTTTCCCCGTCTCGATCGCTGTGGGAAAGGTCGTTTTCGGCGGAGCCGGCAAGCTAGGCGTGGATGATGATCGCAACCAGTGAACCGCCGTCGGTCCTCACAGAGCATAATGCCGGTGACGTTGCTGACCTATATGCCCGGTGCACCGACTACTTCATGTTGCAGGACGGGGAGCCGACGACGCTGGCGAACGCGATTGATTTGTTCCGCGGTGTTCCCGATGAAACGAGTTCGGCCGATCAGACCGTTATGGGCTGGCGGGGTGAAAACGGCCTGATAGCCGTGGGCGCCATCTTGCGTGACTACCCAAGCGATGGCGTCTGGTATCTCGGATTCATGATCGTTGATCCAGCCGCAAGAGGGCAAGGCATCGGCCGATCGATTTATAACACGATCGAGCAGTGGGCAGCGGCTCGCGGAGCACAGGAACTAAGGCTTGCCGTCCTTGAGGCGAACGAGGCGGCGGACAGGTTCTGGCGGTCACTGGGCTATAGAGAGCTTCGGCGTGTCGGTCCCAACACGTTCAAGTCGCGTAGCCATCATCGCATCGAACTATGCCGGCCCTTGGGCAGCAATCTAGCAGCTTCGCTCGCCCAGTAGCATCGCCATTCCCATTTCCCGATCAATTTCGAGAACGCCTGCTTCGTCTCGCTGGCCGTTCGTTTTATGAAGACCGGGTCGGCCCCGCAGCCGCCTCCAACCGTGAAGGCAGTGTCAGCGAGTTGTCGGAGTCGAGAATGTCGGGCTGTCCGAACGTTCGCAGGTCGGGACGGCGACCCGCTGAATGATTGCGAACAGGACGATCAAAACCGGAAGAACGAGCAAACTGGCTTCCGGTCCGGTGGTGCCCCCCGTCAGCAATGGCGAGCCGTCGAGGGTGGCGGACAGCAGGCTGGCTAGGGGTTTGCCCCCGCTGTTGTGAAACCCGAAGACGAAGCTCTGGCTGAAATTCCACGAGGCGTGAAAGCCGAGCGCGAACCAGAGGGAACCCGTCTTTAGCAGGCTGTACGATAGTGCCAGGCCGAGCAGTCCTGCGGCGATGATGCCGAGCACCGTCTCGCCTTCGTTTCCGATGTGCCCGTACATGAACCATGCGCTGCTCAAGACGGCGGTCGGCCAAAACGAGATCGCACGGCAAATCTGCACGAAGGCGTAGCCGCGATGCAGACCTTCCTCACCTGCTGCTTGAGCCAGCCACAATATCGCGGACATCAACAAGCCCGAAATCGCCGATGATATGGTCGGGGTGGCGATGCCGAACGTGACAGCACCCAACAGCCACATCAAACCTGCCATAACCGCGAGTAGTATGAGGCCGGTCGCAAGCCCACAAACTGTGAGCCTCATTGCGCTGCCGAATGCCCATGCCGAGAGTTGGAACGGCTCTTTGAAGATTCGGAGAACCAGCGCGGTCGGTGCAATAACCAACCCAAGCAGCAATAACACTGCCCTCGCCGTACCTGTCGCCGTGCCGCCTTGCGCGAGTTGAAGAAGGGATGCGCCGAGAAGGCCCCTCGCCACAGCCGAGACGAGAAGCGCGCCGACAAATGCCAGGGCTAGATAGCTGATTGCCTTTCCAACGGCGCTTAGCCTTGATCGGGAACCCGATCGAGTTGCAAAGAACGATTTGGTCGTCATCGATCCTCCTGACGCGCTGCGCAATCTTCGTGTGTTGCTGCGCCACCACACATGCGGTCAACCAGGCATTTCGACGGCACCTTGCTTTCCCGATATTCGATCCCTCTCGGAATGCTCCGGCTGTCTCGATCGCCGTTCCTATTCGTGAGCTAGCGGATGGCCGCCTAAAAGCGGCCATAGAATTCATCGATGAAGAGCTCCGAGCCCGTGGCCACAGGACCCATCGCTAAAAAGTAGAGGCGCATCGCTTACTATGAGAAGAAAATGGGCGGTTTTTGCCCCGATCGCGGTAGGCACGCTTGCGCCTACCGTCATGGCAAGCGAGGCGGGGCATGTCATCGACGTACCGCCAAATGGGAAGTTGCAGATTTCGGTAAACGGCCAAACCGTAGACACCTTTTCCGGCTCTGGAATGCCGTCAGTGCTGTCGCTGAGACGCTCCGTCGCCTTGGGCCTGTTTGGTCCCAATGCAGAGCAAGAACGAGCCAAGGCCGCGCGGCGCTTCCAGTTGATATCTGTATCTCGGAATCCGGATAACAAGGTCGGTCCGATTCTGGTCAAAGGCTACACGCAGAACGCCGATCTGACCGTTGGCTCCCATACAAGCAGAGTGGCCACAAAATGGTCGCAGGCAGATGCGTATGATTTTGCGGACGGGCTGGCGGGACCCTATGCGCTGCCGGCACCTGTAGTGCGATATCGTTTGCGGGAGGCGAATGGGGCGGAACGTACAAGCTCAATTCCTCTGCTGCCCGACACTTGGTGGGTCGCTGCAACGTCCAAGATGATCGGGGGTAAGTCGATCAAGTTCGCGTTCGCGCCTCAGTTTGCCACCACCGTTGCCAGCGCTGCTGCCGGAGGCGCCATTAGTGAGGAACTTGACGGAGCCCTTAGTGGTACGCCGCAGCGAGTTATGATCTCGCACGGCGTCGAACGTCCGGCTCGCGTGATGCGATTGAGCCGAACGCTGGATTTAGGGCCGGTCAGCATTGATCGGCTGTTGGTACGCACCGCTGATTTCGGAAGCGCCAACTCCATACGAGACGAGGAACCTGATCCGTCTGAGATAACCGACGACATTGTCGTCAACGGGGAGCGCAAGCCATCTCGGGCAGCATACATCGTCTATGTTGGTGCCGACGTACTTCGCGGTTGCACGTCAATCACGTACGACAAGCCTCGGCATCTCATTCATTTGATGTGTAAATGAGGTCGACCGTCCAGCAACATGTTGGGCGTCCCTAAGCGGGCCTGTAATAAACAAGGATATGCGATGATCGTAGCAGCGCTTGCTCTTGCCGCACTGGCTCCCGCCGATGGCGCGAGCCAGTGCCAATATGATCGATCCGCCATGTTGGCGCTCGATCTTCCCGCGTTCGATCAGGATATGAATGGGGGATGGCGGACGCTCGAAGCAAAAGGCTGTGCCAAGGAAGCTGCTGATCTGATCCGGGTCTGGCGGGAGGCGCATGGAAGCATGGGACCTGCCGATACCCTCCTCTCATGGCATGAGGGCCAGCTACGGGCCGACGTTGGCCAGTATGCTGACGCTATCAGGCTTTTCCAAACGGGAAGGCATCCCGCAGCAGACGATGCGAAGTGGGGATGGAACTTCTACGTGGACGGAAGCATCGCGTTCCTTCGAGGAGATCGCCGGAAGCTGGAAGCTGCTCGTGCGAAACTCGCAGCTCTGCCCCGTCCGGCCGAGCTAAAGGACCCGGTCGGCCCGGACGGCAAACCAAGAGCGGTTCGCTGGCCGATGAACATTCGCGTTCTCGATGGCTTCCTCCACTGCTGGGGGCAGAGCTACAAGGTCGCATATCGCTGTCCCGTGCCGACCCCCTGATGCAAGAAGGGGCACTTGCGGAGACACCCGCCGCTTTCCCATTTTTCGATCCCAATGAGAAAGCGCCCTCCCTCAGGTGTCTGGCGACAATGGTTTGAACGCGACGCCATCCGTGTCGAAATTGCTTTCACTAAGCCATATCTCGAACAGTGTGCGTCGTGCCGGCCATTCTGGCTCCAGAATAGAGAACCAGGCCGTATCGCGCCGGCGACCCTTTACGATCCAGTCACCGCGCCACGTTCCTTCGTAGGTGAAGCCGAACCGACGCGCAGCACGCTTGGATGCCGCATTCAGGTCGTTGCACCGCCATACGACACGAAAGTAGCCGAGTGTGAAAGCGTGCTGCATCAACAGGAAAATGGCCTCCGTGGCGGCGCGGGTGCGTTGCAGCCCGGGCGAAAACCAAACGCTCCCTATTTCGATTGCAGCGTCGGCGGGCGCGATGTTGCAGAACGACACCCATCCTTCAGCTTTGCAGCTAGATGCTGGAACAACGGCGAAGAAGGGTTGCCGTTCAAGGCCGCTGATCCGCGTGATATGCGCGGCCATGTCGTCCTTTGTTGGGAAGGGCCCGTACTTCAGATAGGCCCACGATACGTCTGCCGCCTGACCTGCCTCCCAAAGATCATCGACGTGCCGCGCGGAGAGCGGTTCGAGCGTGACGGCTACGCCGTTGTGGCATTGAAACCCCGGCAGAAGACAGGTGGCTTCGGGGACGAGCGGGCCGAGCGGAACAGCGGTCATGCCACCTCATGGCCGGGCAGCATGGTCGTAGCAACACGCTTCCAAACGGGGGATGGCGCATCGTTTCGCATTTCTCGATCGCTGATGGCAGCAACGGGCGTGATCGACCACGCCCGTTGCTGCCATCAGCCGGGTGAAGCGGCAGAACCGGCCAGTAGCCCACCGTCGATGCTCATCTCCGTCCCTGTGACGTAGGTCGCTTCATCGGAGGCCAGCATTACCGCAATAGCCGCGACTTCATCGGGCATCCCGAACCGCTTGAGAGGCGTGTCCGCTACTACCGCCTGCATCTTGGCGTCCCGATCGGGACCGGTGCCCAGCATCGGCTCCCAGATCGGCGTGAGGATAGCGGCCGGGTGGACCGAGTTGCAGCGAATCTTCCAGCCCTGTTGTGCGCAGTAGAGCGCGACCGTCTTGCTGTGGTTGCGGATCGCCGCCTTGGACGAGGCATACGCCGCAGCGGCGGGGATGCCGACTAGTCCCGAGCGGGAGGATATGTTGATAATCGAACCGGCCCCCGCAGCCTTCATCGCGCCGATCGCGTAGCGACAGCCGAGGAACGTCCCGTCGAGGTTGACCCGGTGAACCTCACGCCAGTCCGCTAAGCTGGCGTGTTCCGGGTCGTGCGGTGTCATGCCCGCTTCGAACCCCGTCACGCCAGCATTGTTGACGACCACGTCGGCTACGGGAACGATACCAGCCAACCGCAACCAGTCAGCTTCCTCGCGCACATCAAGCGGTTCGAACAGACACCCGATTTCAGCCGCTGTTGCCGCTCCCGTTGCTTCATCGATGTCGGTGACGATGACGACCGCACCTTCGTTATGGAAGCGTGCTGCGATTGCGCGGCCGATACCACGCGCAGCGCCGGTGACGACGCACGTCTTGTTATTCAGTCTTTGCATGATGTTCTCGAAAACAGAGTCCAGTCGGCGGATTACTCCGCTGGCGTATGCTTTGCCGCTTTAGCGGTGACGCTGGGTCATTTCGAAAGACTCCCGAGAACGTGACGGCGCTACGTCAACGATCAATCGGCTGCAATTCCTAAAATTAGATAGAGTTTCGGGAATGCCCGCGACATTCCGCTTCGCGACCTGACATGAATTCCTGATATCTGCACCTTTGTCAGGGCCTCCGGCAATTACGTTTGCCAAGCAATCAAGCATTTACCGTTCACGCGCTACCTCAAGGGGCGATAGATCAGGAGCAGGTATGAACAAGGCTTATTTAGGGGCGACGCTGCTCGTTTTAGCGGGCTGTGCGTCTGCTAGCGCTTCTGCGATCAATCCTTCAGACGATCTACACTGCGCTGTTGTGATCCGGACATTGCAAAGGAACGCCGACCAGCTTGGAGCCAATGCTCCCGCCAGAAAGGGGCTTTATGTGCTTCAGACCTGGTACTTCTCAAAGATAAAACGAGAGCGTCTTGGTGAGGCTCAAGGTGTTGTTGAGGCTATAAAAAAGTACCCGGCAGAAGTATCTTCCGCAGGTAAACATTGCTCGGATCGGGCGTTCAGTGATCCCGGGTTCTCCCGCTGGAAATCGTTCGCTTCGGACGATTACGATCGAAAGGCGATGCGGTAGATCGCTCCCCCTCAAGCATGCATTCCTGAGATTTCATCATTCCGGGGAGCGCGCGGTCAGCTAGCCAGAGCCATATCGATCGCCGCTGCCGCATGGAGGGCGGTTGTGTTGAAGATCGGCACCTGGCTGTCTTCCGGCCGAACCAGCAGCATGATTTCGGTGCATCCCAAGATCACGGCCTGCGCTCCGCTCTCAACGAGGCGGGCAATGACCGCGCGGTAAGCTTCCCGCGATGCCCGCGAGATTTTACCAGCAACCAACTCCTCATAAATGATACGATGAACGGTAGCGCGGTCATCGTCGTCCGGCACGACGACGTTGAGACCATGCTGGGCGGTAAGCCTTCCCTTGTAGAAGGCGTGTTCCATCGTAAACGCGGTGCCGAGCAGTTCGACCTTCTTAAAGCCGGCCGCCTTGATGCGTTCGGTCGTAGGATCGGCGATATGGAGCAGGGGAATATCTACCGCGGCCTGAACGTCGGCCGCCATGCGGTGCATGGTGTTGGTGCAGATTAGCAGCATGTCCGCCCCCGCCGCTTCGAGGCGTCGTGCCGCATCGATCATCCGCGTCGTCAGACCCAGCCAATCGCCCTTGTGCTGCAAATCCTCGATTTCCGCGAAATTGTGCGACCACAGGAGGCAGCGGGCAGATGCGGTCGGGCCGAGCCGGTCTCGCACGCCCTCGTTGATAATGCGGTAGTATTCGGCAGAACTTTCCCAGCTCATGCCACCGATCAGGCCAATCGTCTTCATGCCCTAGCATCCCCCGCTTTCATGTACCGTCTAATCACCACATATGAGTTGCGAAAACCCCCTCACGTTCTCATTTTTCGATCCCAATGAGAATGTCCCGGCCATCCCCATGCCCTTCCCATTCGGGGAGCGACCAGTTGCGCGATGAGCTTGGCCCGCTAACCTCCACTTCTGCAATCGCCTGATCCCACAGGAAGGTTGCTTCCTCAAAGCAGGAGATATGGTTTGTCGCGGTTCCGGTTCGTCGTGCCCTCTCTCCTTGCAATCAGCATCGCCGGTACGGCCTACGGGCAGATCAGCAAGGCCGACAATTTGCCTGCCAAGGTTGTTCTCGCCAAAAATGAGCGGGCGGGCACATGGCAGGCCCCTGAGGAGGGGGTTCAGGCGCCGCTCTGGCCTGCGAGCACGCCTCTCGCCAAACCGGACTCCGGCGATCGGCCTGAGGGGACCGGTAATGGGACGGGACTTGTGGGAGGAAGTAAATGGCATTGGGCGAGCTATGTCACCCGGCCCACAATGACCCTCTATCGACCGAAAGGGCGTAATGTCGGCACCGCAATACTGGTCCTGCCGGGCGGCGGATTTGAAGTCATAGCGACTGATTTAGAGGGCACCGAAATCTGCGAGTGGGTGGTGCAACAAGGTATGACCTGTGCGGTGCTGAAATATCGGGTGCCGCAAGCGTGGCCTCAGGGCCAGCGGCCGAAGGTGCTGTTGGGTTTGGAGGACGCACAGCGGGCGATGGGGCTTTTGAGGGAGCAGGCAGCATCCCACGGGTTCGATCCGCATAAAGTCGGTGTAATCGGCTTTTCAGCGGGTGCTTATTTGGCAGCGAACATGAGCAACACGGATGAGCGCACCTATCCGCTGACGGATGCGGCTGACCAGCAATCGCCCCGGCCAGACTTTGCGATCGTCGCCTACACGGCGCGTATGCTGAACGACAGCAAGGGCAGGAACAGCCTCGAACTTCAGCCATGGGTGACAATCAGCCCGAAAGCACCGCCCACGTTTATCCTTCACGCAATGAACGACCCTACGGACCCAATCCGGCAACCTATGGCCTATGCCTTGGCACTCAGTGATGCCGGGGTGCCGGTTGATATGCGGCTTTATGCCAAGGGGGGGCACGCTTTCGGAATGCGGCCCACGGCTGATCCGATTTCGCGGGAATGGCCCGGACAGGTCAAGCAATGGCTGCATAACATCGGCATGTTATGACCGAGAGGGAGCGGTAAGCGGCAGCTTACCGGCTGGATAGATCAGTAGGTACTTTCCCGAAACTCGATCCCAATCGGGACGGTCGGAGCGCTTAGCGTACGATTCCGAACATCCTCTTGCCGGTCCCCTTATTGAGTGGACCGGGCCTCGATCGCCTCCTGAAGGAGAAACGCCGAAACGCTTCCGCCTTGGTCTTCGCGATCCAGAAGGGCGAGCGCCATCTCCATCAGGTTCAGCGGGACATCCACCGGCTGCCGATCGGCAGAAGGGGAGTCCGGAAGTGCATCAGTCATCCAACCTCCAATACCTTGATCGAGATTAGACGGGGTATGATGAACGATTCCGAAATCGTGCGCTGGATCTGCGTCGCAACCTTTTGATTTTGCGCATATCGACGTCGTGTTGCTCAGTCGGCGAAGGTCCAGGGGTCAAGGAGTGTCACGCCGGTTCCCGCAAAGTCGGCGAGGTTCCTGGTAACAACCGTCAGATCGTGCGCGAGCCCCGTTGCCGCGATCCACGCGTCGCGCTCGCTTTTGGTTTCCGGGACGTGCAGCCGCGCGCAGCGCACCGCGATCGCCGTGTCCACAGGCAGGACGCGACCGGTAAACGCCGGCATAACCTTCTCGTGAAGCCAGAGCCGTAGCACGCCCGCCTGTCTAGAATCGCGTCGTTCGAGTAGCGCAATGCCGAGCTCGACTTCCATGATCGTAATGACTGAAAGGTACATGTCGGCTTGATCGACGCTGCTCGCCCATGCTTCCACAGCTGGATTGATCTTTCCGCTGCGGCGCTTGCGCAGTTCGGAGAGGACGTTGGTATCGAGTAGGTACATCAGTCGAATACTGCCGGCCGCGGGAAGGATTGCGGTCGCGTGAAGTCGACCTCGATATCGCCGACCTCGTCCATGTCCAGCGCGTCGAGGATGTTGCCGGGGGGTGCCTTTAGCCGCTCATATTCAGCAAACGGCATCACCGCGATGATCGGCCGACCGCGCTCGGTGATGATGACGGGACCGTCCACGGCAGCGCGCTTTATGCGCCCCGGTTCGCGATTAAAGTCGCGACTGGAAAAAGTTTGCATTTCTGGTTGACCTTGTTTGTCGTGACATACAGACATTGCCGCAGGTGGCGGAATTGTCAATGTTCGTCATGCGGCCATGAAACCAGGCGCGTGACGGTCGGAGCAAGTCCGAGGCCTCACCCGAAGGAGAATATGATGAAGGTCCAGGACATGATGCGGGGGTACGATTACGACCTGCCGCTGCTCGACGTGCTGAAGAACAATGAGAAGGACGACAACGGCGATCCGCAGATATCGGTCGATCGCAGAGTGCTTGCAGGCGCCACGGTCGGCATCGGCCTCGACGTTGCCTATCTCGCGATCACGGAGTTGCAGGAGGCGTTTACCGCGCTCGCGAGCGACGTTCGCAACACGACGGGATACGGAGAAGGCTACAAGGATATCGAGGAGATCCTGCGCGACAAGAACCCGTACCAGATGCGCCTTTAGTATCTGCTGTACGACACGCCGATCGAGCAGGCGATCACCGAGTTGGCCTGGCTGCAGAGCTTGACGTATCGTCGTGGCCGGATGTGCAACGTGATGCGTGAGCAGAAGCTACCGGTGCTGTACGCGACGAACGCTGAACTGTGTGAAGGCTGCACGGCTGCGCAGATCATAACCAATGTATCGAGCGCAGGCTGACAATCGACGCCCGGTCAGGCGACCAGGGCAAGAAGACTCTCCGGGTGATGTGGCCGGCACCGGGAGACGCGGAAGGGCTGGATGGGATTGTCGGTGCGGACCACGAACTGGTTGACCCCGGTATTCTCGCGAAGCTGAATGGCGACGGCGTAAACGTTCTCGAATGACGCGAGCGAGCTGCGGCGAGCCGAAAGTGCAATGACGGTCATGTTGATGTCCCTTCGGGGTTGATGTCCTTCGGGTGAAGTCCTTCGGGTGGTGTGCCGTATGGCGAGTGGAACGGCCGGAACGGCTCGTTCATGGAAAATTGAGGATGAACCGTATAACGGGGGTGGTGGACCGGAATCGTCGCTAATGCGTTGAGCCTGTCGATCTACCGTTTCGACGGGGGATCCTTCGATCGACGGGGTCGGGACCGCTGCTATCGGTTCCGGCCCCATTATCGTTTCAGCGCGTGAGGGCGTTAGCGCAACTCGGACAAGAGCCGCTGCGCAGCTGGGTAAATCTCTTCTTCCTCACGCCTGGTTAGCCGTTCGAGTGCAGCATGAAGCCGGCGTGCGCTGGCGGTATATCCTGACCAATCGGCTTGAACGGCTCGAGCATGCCAGTCGCCGATATGGGCAGAATATGCCAAGCGAAGATCACGCGTTTCCGCGGCGATATCGGCGAAAGCTGGGATCTGTGTCGTAAGCC
Source organism: Sphingomonas sp. CFBP 13733 (assembly GCF_014841795.1). Lineage (NCBI taxonomy): Bacteria > Pseudomonadati > Pseudomonadota > Alphaproteobacteria > Sphingomonadales > Sphingomonadaceae > Sphingomonas > Sphingomonas sp. CFBP 13733. The sequence continues at coordinate 128,090 of NZ_JACYUP010000007.1, read as the reverse complement.
TGCGCGCCCGCAAGGGCGCATGCAACTCTTCCTCTTCGGTCTTGAGGTGCTTTGCAATCAGTCGGGCTAGCGTTGTACGTGCAGTTCCGAGCTGCGGTACAGCGTCCTCGAAAGAGCCCGCAAACAGTTTGGTGAGCTCGGCAACGGCTGACAGGATTTCGTCATGCTGCTGCTTCAGCAGCGCGATCTTAAATTGCACCAGGGCGTCCTCGGGAGTGCGGCACACGAGAATGCCCAACATGCAAAGTCGGTTGCCCTCGGCCCGAACTTTAAGCTAACCACGGTGTCAAAAATGCAGATAAGCGTTTGATTTAACATAAGACTTATTATCGGCCTTGCGTTTCTGTGTCTAGCCGCAGCTGGCTTGTGCTCGATCATCTGCGAGCGTTGCTGAGGCCAGCGGACGACCGAAATCCAGTCCACACGTCGCGACAGCTAATCCAGACAAATCGCCGACGGTCGCGCCGGGCAGATGCGGCAGGATGAACCCACCCCAGAACAGCAGCACGCAGGAAACGCCAGTGCTAAAACGGAACAAGGGCAATCCGCCGAGTGTCACTGCAATAAGGCTCGCCGGGCTGGCACAACCAAGCGAGCCGTCAGCTACCAATCCCCCAACACCGCGCTTTTGCTATGGCCACCGCCCCTTTGAGACATTAGAAAATATGCAAGATCAATGGGGGACTGATAATGAATTATACCTTCCGTTTCTGTTTGCTGGCGCGGTACTTGCAATGTCAGCACCTGTCGCCGCTGCGCAGGGTAATTACTCTGCTGCACTGAGGACGATCTCAACTAGAACGGCTACCGGTACCTGCCCCTCGGACATGATGCAGCCAAAACTTCTCAAGGCGTGCAAACAGCAGATATCTAAAATCGGTCCTCCGCTGACAAAAAAGGGACCGATCAAGAAACTGACTCTCCTGAAAGCGGATCTGGCGGGCGGCCGCGAGGAGACTTACGTGGTGACGTTTGAGAAAGGCACGCCGCAGACTTGGCTTATTGGTGGACTTAAGGACGGAAGGTTTTCAGGGCTTTACTCAGACGACGAATAGCGGGAACCTCGGAAATTCAGATCTACAAGAATAAGCAGAACGGCGGCTTCACGGCTAAATAGACCCACAAACAGACGCTTAGGAAGTCTTGTTCCCTCCTTGAAATCAGACGCCCGTTCAGGTTGACGCCGTGACGCTAAGCACTCGAGCAGACCGCCGCCTCGCTGTCCGCTATCGGTTCCAAGCTGTTACCATAGAAGGCCGATCTGCCTCAGGATTTGCGCGGGATCAAGAAACTGCCCGCCACCACTACCGCACCGGCAAGGATCCAGCATAGCGTTCTATATCCATGCTGGGGCACTATGGCCGTGCCAAGAGCGGCAACCGCAACCGCCGGTAACGTGTTTGCGAGATTCAGCAAACCTAGTCCTTTCCCGCTGGCCAACCCGACAGGTAGCCGGAGCATCGAATATCCCGAGTGAAGCGAGAGACTGATCGCTGCGGAGCTTGCGAACACGAGGTATCCTAATACTGCAGATACCAAGTCGCTTTGTATCGCCATGATTACCAACCCGCTCGCCATGACGGCGATCATTGCCAACAGCACCACGCGGTGGCAGCCGTACTGGTCGGACACTCGCCCCAGGAACAACGCGGCGGGCGGTGCGATGAGGGCGGCGATCAAAGTCAGTTGCGCGATCGCGGCTGGCAGGACTTGCCCAACAGTTTCAGCAAAATAATAGATGAGAAAGAAAAAGACTGCCTTGCTCGCAATTTGTAAGAGCAAGCGGACCAGCCATAACAGCATGAAACTTTGCGCTTCGGCGGGTTCCCCCACAGTCGTTGGCGATTGCTGAGGCCCCCTCTGCACCGGGTACCGTTGTTGAAGAGCGTAGGGTAAAACAAGTATCGTGATCATGGCCGCGATCCAGAGCAGTCCGCGCTCAACCGACATGCCAGGCAACGTAGTGACCACGCTGACCAGTGCACCGGCGGGCGCGCCGATGCACAGTACGCCCCCTAACAGTCCCTTGTCATGAACAGGCACCTCGTCCGCCGCGGTTGCGACCAGCGCCGACAACAAGAGGTTCAGCACGAGTTGAAAGCCGAAAAGCGCCAAGAGCAATTCCGTAGGCGTGCTGGCCAGTGCAAGCATGACATAGCTAAGTAGAACCCCAACCAGTCCCGCTAAGATCAACCATCGCCGCCCGCCGCCCCGCGCCACGACACGGTCGCCGACGAGCCCCCAACCTAAATTGGCAAACCCCGCAGTCACCCCGCCCAGAAGGACCGCCTTACTGAGCAATATCGGATCGGGATGCCCGCCGATCCCGATGATCTTGAGTGGCAGCAGGAACGAAAGAAATGGCTGATAGGCGATCGTCGCACCGGCCCATGCAAGACCGTGCCAGCCGAGATAGGCGCGACGATAGGGGCGAACGGCGTCACAGCCTTGCCATGCTTTGGTCACGGATTTGGCGCCGGACCGCTGGTCTCTCTCTCTATGATCTCATACGGGATTTGCTGGTGCAAGGGCACGTCACCGGCTCCCGCGGAGGGCCTAAGCGATCCTTCGACCAATAGCGCGATCGCGGCGCTACCCATTTCGTGAACCGGCTGGCGCACAGTGGACAAAGCCGGCCATACCGCGTTGGCGATTACATCGTCGTCGAACCCGAATACCGACAACTGGCTCGGCATTGCCAGCCCCAGCTTGTGCGCGGCCACCAGGATACCTGCCGCCATTTCGTCGTTGCTGGCAAATACGGCGGTTGGCACATCCTTGCCTGACAGCAATTCCTGCCCTGCCTCAAACCCCGAGCGAAATTTGTAATCGCCCTCGACCACCGTCGCACGTGCTTCAGGGAATTTGGCGACGGCATCTCGAAAACCGGCGAGGCGGCGGGTTGTCGTGGTGCGCCCCCCCGCGCCAGTCAGGAATGCCACGTGGCGGTGCCCCCATTTCAGCAGCCGCTCTGTGACCTCCCGTGCCGCGCTGCGATCGTCGATCGCGACCGAAGGATAGTTGGGGGAGATGTCACCCGGCGCGATGCTGCATGTCGGTAGCGCCAGTTCGGCCAGCGTCGCCAAGATAACGGGATCGTCACCCAGCGGCGGAGCCAGGATCATGGCATCAAGGTTGGACTGAATGACCAGTTGCCGTACCCATCTCGCGCGCTCGTCAGATGTTCCGACCGAGCATGCCTCAACGACAAGATGATATCCTTCCTGCCGAGCGCGTTCACTGGCACCCATGATCAGGCCGGACACGAACGTCGCAATCGGCGGAAAGTGGAGCAGGCCGATCAGGTACGAACGATCGCTGGCCGCGCTACGTGGCGCGGTGATCGGTCGGTATCCCAGTTCCGCCACCGCGCGTTCTACCCGCTCCCGGGTTGCCGCCGCCACTGGCTCGTGACGAATGACGCGCGATGCCGTCTTGATCGATACGCCCGCAGCCGCGGCAATGTCCGCAAGGGTTGACCGCTTTGGTCGACTGGACTGCGTCACGGTACCCCGCTTCCTCTACTTGCACCGACAATATTGTCGAATACGAATTGGCCTGTTAGGGATGCGGGGCAGACACGCATCGGTCAATGCTTGAGCGGGGGGACGGCGTATGAAAACCGGTACATGCACTTGGCGCACGGTGCGCAGCGCAAGTATTTTAGTGCTGGCGATGATCCACGTGCCGGCCCATGCTCGCCCATCAGGACCGGCGGTGGTACGCGCCGCGAAAGAAGCACCGGCGGCGCGCCATCCGAACATAATTTTTATCCTGACGGATGATCAGCGTTACGACGAACTCGGGTTCGTGAACCGCGAGATCCGCACCCCGGTGCTCGACCGAATGGCACGGGACGGCGTCCATCTGAAGAACGCCTTCGTCACGTCATCGCTATGTTCGCCCAGTCGGGCGACCATCCTGACCGGCGAGTACATGCACGACCACGGCATCGTCGACAACAATGCCGGCGACGAGAGCGGCCAGATCTACTTCCCGCAATATCTGCAGAAAGCGGGGTATCAAACCGCGTTCTTCGGCAAATGGCATATGGGCGCACTGAACGACGACCCGCGCCCCGGCTTCGATCGCTGGGTGAGTTTCGAAGGTCAGGGTGTCTATTGGCCAAGACTGGCTGATGGCAGCACCGCACAGTTGAACGTCGATGGGCGGCACGTACCGCAAAAGGGCTATATCACCGACGAATTGACTAATTACGCGCTCGACTGGCTTAAGCAGCGCGACGCAAAGAAACCGTTCTTCCTGTACCTTTCGCACAAGGCGCTGCATGCCGATTTCCAACCGGCGACGCGGCACAAAGAGTTGTACAGGAATACTCCGATCGCCTTGCCGGCAACGTATGACGAGACAAAGTCACCAGACAGCGACGGCAAGCCCCGTTGGGTGCATAACCAGCGCAACAGCTGGCATGGCGTCGAATTTCCCTATCATTCAACACTCGATCTCAAGGAATACAAACGCCGATATCATCAGACGCTGGCCGCTGTTGATGAATCCACCGGCCGATTGCTCGACCATCTCCGCAAGAACGGGCTGCTCGACAATACCGTCGTCATGTTCATGGGCGACAATGGGTTCATGTTCGGCGAACATGGGCTGATCGACAAGCGCAACGCGTATGAGGAATCGATGCGCGTTCCGCTGATCGCCTACGGCCCGGGTGTGATCCAGCGCGGCAAGACGGTGACGGACATGGTCGCCAATCTGGACATCGCGCCGACGATCCTCGATCTGGCCGGCGTCGCGCGCCCCGCGCAATTCTCCGGCGTGAGCTTCGTACCGCAGCTTGAAGGGCAAGCCCCTGCCCGCCCGTGGCGAAGTTCGCTGCTTTACGAATATTACTGGGAATATAACTATCCGCAGACCCCCACCACCTTCGCGCTGCGCGGGGACCGGTACAAGCTGATCCAGTATCACGGCGTCTGGGACACCGAGGAGCTTTACGACATTCAGGCCGATCCGCAGGAAACCCGGAACCTGATCGCGTCAAAGGATCTGCAGCCAGTCGTAACGGCGATGCGCCGCGACTTGTTCGGGCAACTGAATGCACGCGGCGGCGGTCATCACGTGAACTTTACCGAACGCCTTGGCGAAGGATCTACCTTCCGCCGTCGCGATGGATCCACCGCAGCCCAGTTTCCCCAGCGCTGGCTGCGCAACGGTAAAGAAGCCGATCTAACCGACGCAACCAAGACAGAAGGCGGCCGGCGAACGCAATGACAATATTGTCATAGCGGTTCGACCACGGTATGGGCCTCCCCAGCATACGGCGAACAGCCGGTGGATAAGGGGGATGTCATCATGAGTGGTTCGACACTGAAACGCCGTTTGCGGGCTGCAATGGGGACAGGCGCGGCGGTATCGGCGCTGATCGCCGGTCCGGCGTTCGCACAGGAGGCAACAGTCGCCGCGCAGCAGCAGCCGGCCGCCGAAGCCGAAATCGTCGTCACCGGTATCCGGGCCAGCCTGGCCAGCGCCATCAACGAAAAGCGCGCGTCGGACACGATCGTCGACGTCATCAATGCGCAGGACGTCGGCAAGCTTCCCGACCAGAACCTGGCCGAAGTGCTGGAGAATGTCAGCGGCGTGCAGATCGACCGTTCGCAGGGTGTCGGCAGCAACGTGTCGATCCGCGGGTCGAACCAGAACCTCGTTTTGATCAACGGGCGCGCGACAACCCCGTCGGGCGATGCGCGCGGCGGCATCAGCTTCGACGACCTGCCCGCCGAACTGATCGCCTCGGTCAGCGTGACCAAGGTCGCGACCGCCGATCAGATCGAAGGGTCGGTCGGCGGCATCGTCGACCTGCGCACCTATCGCGGGCTTGGCTTGCGCAAGCCGATCGCCTCGATCCGCGCGGACATGGAATATGCGGAGAATGCCGACGCGTTCAATCCGCGCGTGTCCGCTGTGTTTGGGCGTACGTTCGAAACCGGCATCGGTGACATCGGGGTCGTCGTCTCAGGGGCATATGGCGAACAGTCGGTTCGCGAGGATGTGCTCAACGTACGCTATGCCGCGCGCACCGGCGTCGACCTCGACGGGGATGGCACCGCCGACCCCTATCTGCGGCCCAATTATGCACAGCAATTCTTCTCGACCCGGGATCGCCGCAACGCATCGGCCAGCGGCTCAGTCGAATGGCAGGCGGCCAGCAACTTGAAGCTGTTCCTCGACGGTACCTATGTCGACCAGCGAATCGTCGGCAACGAGGCCGGCGTGTTCATCCAGCAGACCGCCGATGTCGCCGAGCTGGCATTCCCCGGCGACCGCGTGATCGAAAGCCGCGACGCGAGCGGCTTCAGCTATGACCAGCTGGTCAGCGGCAAGATCGGCGGCACCCAGTTTCGGCCACAGAACAACAGCCCGTTGCGCGACACCCGGTCCTATCTTGCCGCCGGCGGCGCCGAATGGGAATTCGGCGCCCTGACGATCAGGGCGGAGGCAAGCGGCGCCGGATCCGACACGACCGACGCCAATTTCCAGCTGGTCAGCCAGTACAACAATCCGGCGAGCGCCAATTTCGGCAACGCCAACGGCCGGATCAGCCCGCCCTTCCTGTTCGATATCACCGGCAAAGCCCTGTTCTTCGCTCCGGATACGTCGAGCCCGTTGTTCGCGAACATCGGCAACCCCGCCTATTACCAGACGTTCATCGGTCGCGACAACGCCAGCTATTTTCGCAACGTCGAGAATGCCCAGCGTCTGGACCTGGAATGGAAGGCCGATCTCGGCCCGATCCGATCGATCCAGGCCGGCGCGCGGTTCAACCAGACCGATTCCCGCCGCCGTCGCACGACCCAGGCGTCGCGCCAGTTCCCCGGCATCACCGCCGCCAGCCGGCCGGACTTGTATGCGACAGCCCCGACCGACTTCTTCGACTTTACCGGCGACCAGTATCTGGGTGGCTTCGTCGTGCCGTCGGGCCTGCTGACCCGGAACCCCGGCGACGTCCGCCAGGCGCTGGGGCTGGCGGCCGTGCCGCCCGAGGATCTGAGCGCGCGTTTCCGCGTGAAGGAAGAGAGCTACGCGGGCTATCTGCGCGTGAATCTCGACACGCAGATCGGCTCCATCGGCCTGCGCGGCAACGCCGGCGTGCGCGTCGTACGCACCAGCCAGACGGCATCGGGCGTCACGCTGGCGAACGGCGTCGCAGGCGACCTCGATGTTCGGCAGAATTATACCTACTGGCTCCCCAACGCGATCCTGACCGCCGAGCCGGTTCAGTCGGTGCTGGTGCGGGCGTCCTATGGCCGCTCGCTGCGGCGGCCGGACTTCGGCCAGTTGTCGCCGACCGTGCAGTTCCCGCTGCTCGACGTCTATGTCAGCGCCGGCAACCCCAATCTGCGACCGCAGACGGTCGATCAATATGACGCCGCGGTCGAGTGGTACTTCGATCGGAACAGCCTGTTGTCGGTCGGCGGCTTCTACAAGAAGTACCAGAACCTGGTGACGACGGTCGCGGTCGTACCCACGCTGATCAATCCGGCGCGCGGGCCGTTCGATCCGAACAACTGCGCAACGGGGATTTTCAACCCGGTGTCGATCGACCAATCCGGTGCGGTCGGCGAATGCGTCGGCATCAACCAGCCGGTAAATGCGGGCGGCGCGACGCTCAAGGGGCTGGAGGTCAATTTCCAGCACAGCTTCACCTATCTGCCCGAAGGACTCGACGGCCTGGGAATCATCGCCAACTACACCTATCAGGACGGCAAGCGCGAGACGACGTTCACCGTGCCGGGGTTCGCGACAGGCGGGGTCGCCCAGCAGTTCGAACTGCCGCTGCGCGACCTTTCGAAAAACAATTACAACCTGACGCTGTTCTACGAGAAATACGGCATCAATGCGCGCGTCCGCTACACCTTTCGCGACCCGTTCCTGCGCGTCGAGGCGGTCGATCTGACCAACAACCTGCCCCTGTACCAGGACGAACGCAGCCAGTTGAACGCAACTGTATCGGTCGACATCAACCCGCAATTCGCAATCACCTTCTCGGGCGTCAACCTCACCAATCAGCCCAATCGCGAGCGGGCGATATTCATCGATGGGCCGATCGGGCAGGAACGGATTGCCGATCGCCGCTACGCAATCGGCTTGCGTGGCAAGTTCTGACGCGCGAGCAACCTTGAAGGCGAAACGCGATGACCGACATTGCCGACCCGGATCCGATGATGACCGTGCCGTCGGGCGTGTTCTGGATGGGCGCGGAGGATCACTACCCGGAAGAAGGTCCGGTGCGCCCGGTGGAAGTCGACGCGTTCCGCATCGACCGGCATCCGGTGACCAACCGACAATTCGCGCGGTTCGTTGCCGCCACCGGCTATGTAACGGTTGCCGAGCGTCCGCTCGATCCGGCGGACTATCCCGGCGTCGGCGCAGATCGGCTCGTGCCCGGGGCGCTGGTATTCCGTGCTCCCCGCGGTGGGGCATCCGCTCGGAACGTAGGTGACTGGTGGGTCTATGTACCGGATGCACAGTGGCGCCGGCCCGAGGCAGCGACCACGGTATTTGCCGGCCGCCTTGATCATCCCGTCACCTGCGTCACCCATGAGGATGCGGCCGCGTATGCCGCCTGGGCTGGCAAACGGCTGCCGACCGAGGCGGAATGGGAATGCGCGGCACGCGGCGGTATCGAGAAAGCCACGTACGCCTGGGGCAATGAGATGATGCCAGGCGGCAAGCGCATGGCCAATATCTGGATGGGCGAGTTCCCGCACGGCGATCGCCGTCCCAAGGGACATCGCACCACCCGCGTCGGCAGCTTCCCGTGCAACGGCTATGGTCTGGTCGACATGATCGGCAACGTCTGGGAATGGACCAGCGACTGGTATCGAACGGATTGCCACACGCGTCCCGCCTCCTCGTGCTGCCTGGCGCCGGACGATAGCTACGACCCCGAACAGCCGCACATCCGTATTCCAAGCCGCGTTCTGAAAGGCGGCTCGTTCCTGTGCGCGCCGAATTACTGTGCGCGATATCGGCCGGCAGCGCGGCAGGCGCAAATGGTCGACACCGCATCGGTCCATATCGGGTTCAGGTGCGCGGTCGATGCTGACTCCTAGGAACGCATGACGCACGTCTGTTGAAAAACTTCATCTTCCGAAAGGACCCAAAAGACGACACTCAAGCCGCATTCTTCGTCTCCCAGCTACTGCCGTTCGTTCATCGGCTGAAGCAGGACCCACGTTGCTTCACAGCTGGTTTGTGAAGGACCGCCGTTGAGGTGTTCAAGCATGGTGCTGGTGTGATCGGTCGTCCTTCGCCGCGCCCATCGGCCGGCTACCTCATTGAAACCGCGCGGCGCGTGCGCCGGCAACGTCGATGCTGGCCTCATAGCCGTGCTTCTCAAGCAGGTGCAGCAGGTTAGCGCCGTTAAGCAGTGCCAGCGGCTTGTCGCTGGCAAAGCGGTAGGCGTCGGGGCCATAATCGGAGGTGGTGACCAAGATGCCGCGCGACGCGCCCTCGTTCATCACCGTGCCGTAGAGGTCGCGGACCGCGGCGACGCCAACCGTGCGGGTGTAGCGCTTGGCCTGGATGACGATCTTGCCGCCGCTGATCGGGTCGGGGTCGAAGGCGATGGCGTCGACGCCGCCGTCGCTGGAGGACTGGGTGACCTTCACCTCGCCGCCGCGGCTCAGAAACTCCTTCTCGAACAGCTCGCGGACGAGGTGCTCGAAGTCATCCCACGATATGGAGGCGAGATTGGTCCCCTGGTTGAGGGTGGAGCCGACCTCGCGGGCTTCGATGAACCGGCGGTCCTCGCGGTCCATCTCAATGACAGGTGGGACGGGCGCGAGCGCGGAGAGGCTGGCGGCAGAGACCCCCTTGAGCGCCTTGAAGCACGCCTTGGGATCGACGCGAGCGAGGTCGATGCGGCAGAAGTCGTCGCGCTTGGCGAGGACCGACAGGATGCATGATCGCCGCTGGAGCCCGGTGGCCGGATCCGCAAACTCGACCATGCCGTTGAAAAGAACCGCATCGACATTGCCGTCGACGTCGGCCTCGAACAGCTCGTGGATGGTTCTGAGGCATATCTGGTGACAGGCGCTGTCGAAGTTGGCCTTGCGGTCGCGCTCGGCGATCTTCGTCTCGACCAGCTCGCCGGTGGCCTTTACGAATTTAACCGACTTCGTCTGCGGCAGCCGGTCTGGGGCGGGAAGGTTGTAGGCCAGCAGCAGCAGGCGGTCGTCCGGCCGATATTGAACCTCGTAGGACTTCTCGAATAGGATACCGTAGTCCGAGTTCTCCAACACCAGCGATGCGTGTTCGATGACAGCATCGGGATCGCGGTCGGCGACCGCATCGCGCAGCGCGTCGACCTTGGAGTGGCAAGCGGCCTGCGCGGACAGGTGCTCGGCCTTGGCGCCGTGGTGCTCGGCCCAGAAAGCGGCCTCCCGCGCTTCCCAGTTCGTCATCGCGACCGCGTGCAGCGCCTCGCGCTCCGTTTCCGACCGCCGCCACTCCTCGCCGGCGCGGGCGTTGCGCGCCTTGGCCTGCTCCTCGAGATGGCGGCGCTTGCCGAGCAACCGATCAAGCAGGCCGACGTGCAACGCCTCGTAGGCGGGTTCCGGGCGGGGTACTGTGGTAGGCTGCGGTTCCGGGAAGCGGGACGGCATCGGGTATTCGCTGCGGTCCTTCAGCGTCTCCCAGTCAATGGCGTCATCGATGGTCAGCGTGTGAGCGAGGATGCGGCTTATGCGTTCCTGGTCGCGGATGGCATCGGCGGTCATGTCGTCGGCCGCGCCCTTGCTGGTCTGGAAAAGCCTTTTCGTCTCGAACGCGACCAGCTTTTCATCCCAGTCGGCTAACAGGGCGTCAACTTTGCTCTGAAGAATGAACAGCTCCGGCGCACCAAGCTCGCGGTGCAGGTTCATCGTCTTGTGCCGAATGTCGATATAGTAGCGCAGGATCCGGTCGCCGCGCGCGCTAAACTTGGCGCTGAGATTGCCGATTTCGAGCTTATCTAGGTTCGGCGAATGCAATGTGATGTCGGTCATTTCGGCAGTTCCCCTCGGCGTCTCCGCGCTGTCCTTGAGAGTCGAGCACGACGCGCGGTCGGCGGCAAGTCGGCTCGCAATTAATGAGCGGAAAGGCCGTTCATTTCGGTCGGCCCCGACGCTACGCTGCCCCTAAGCTACCTCGGTGCTTGCCGTGCTGCTTACCGTGAGTCAGCCTCACAGCAGACTGACGATGTGTTGCCTGATGATCGATCGGCCAGCCGTATCTGCAGTTGGTCGAGCAGGTGGTGGTCGGCAGCACGCCACCGGCCCATCACCTTTCCCGAGAGCATCGACGAGGCGGTCTGGCCTTTTGGCAGCTACTCACCTAGCCCCCTCCCGCAGTGAGACCCAGAACCGGACGTTCGCGCCCCTTCCCTCGCTTCCTAACTTCGGACGCTGGTTCATCTTTGCGAATGACCAATTTTTGAAGCCCGGCTATCGGCTCGCGAATGTCGTGATGAAGAAGAAAGCCGTCATTCCACTCCCTTGGTGATACTGGCGGTAAGCGAGCGTTTATTCAGCACTCTTTGCGGGGTACCAACTCATTCGAAACGGTTCTTTAATCGTTCGACGGTGATGGTGATCGCCGCCGCGCGCGATGAAGAGAGACGAATGCTGAAGAGCCTATTTAGAGAGCGAATGCGCTCTCACGCCGTTCGCGGCTTAAGCATTCTGGGTTCCGCTCCCGAACCCATATTTGATCGTTTCGTCGCTGCTGCAGCCAACGCATTCGATGCGCCGATCGCGCTCCTGTCCCTGATCCATGACGATCAACAGTGGTTTAAGGCAGGGCACGGCCTCGTCATTAATTGCATTCCGCGCGACAGTGGGTTTTGCAGCTTTGCACTCGATCGGCCCGAAATACTTGAGACCGCCGACCCTCAAGCCGACCCGCGGTTCGCTAACCTGCCAGTTGTCGCCGGTGAACCTTACATCCGCTACTATATCGGAGCGCCTCTTCGCCGAGTAAGCGGAATTGATGTAGGGGCGTTATGTATCCTCGACACCAAGCGTCGATCGCCCGCATCGGCAGACCAGAAAGCCTATCTGATCGGACTGGCCCGGCAGGCGTCGACGGCGCTTGAGGCGCGATTGGACTTGCTCACGCGGGGTGCTGCAGCATGATGCGGGTAGCGCTCTGCATAACGCAGGAGCATGATCTGCGCCTGGTCGGACTGGCCTTGCTGATCTGCCTGATCGGCTCCGCCGCTACCGTTCAGCTCTTCCATCGCGTGAGGGCGGCCGCGGGCTACAGCCGCTTCGGGTGGGTCGTGCTCACTGCGGTCAGCGCAGGGACCATGGTATGGGCAACGCATTTCGTCGCTATGATGGCCTTTCGAGCGACTGCGCCAGTGGTTCTGGATCCCATCCTCACCCTGTTTTCGCTTCTCGCAGTGACCTTCCTCGCGGTGCCCGGCTTGGCTCTCGCTGTGCAACGTCGTTCCTGGAGCGGCGCGGCTGGTGGAGGCATCATCGGTACTGGCATCGCCGTGATGCACTATGTCGGCATGGCGGCGTACCGTGTGGACGGTATCGTTACATGGGACTGGCGCTATGTCCTTGCGTCAGTCGTGCTCTCATGTGGACTAAGCGCTAGCGCATTTCATACTCTAAAGGGTCACAGCCGACTGCGTAACTCCAAGGCGATAGGGCTGCTCGCGCTCGCGGTTGCAGCTCTGCATTTTACTGGCATGGCCGCCATGCAGGTCACCGTGTTGCAACTTGGTGAAGGACTGTCGGATCTGACGATGGTCGCGCTCGCCATTACCACAGCGGTAGCGACTTGTATAATCGTCGGCTGCGCAGCGATCAGCGCCCTGATCGACGGTCACACCCAGACCGAATCCTATACCCGGCTGCGCCGGATGGCGATGCACGATGGTCTGACCGATCTGCCGAACCGCATCAGTTTTATCGAGGAGCTTGAGCAGCGTTTTCTGATCAAGGGCGGTTATTCCTGCATGGCCGTGGTCATGATGGACCTATCGCGCTTCAAGGTCGTGAATGATACCTACGGCCATCAGGCGGGCGACCAGTTGCTTGTTGCGCTTGCCGCGCGCCTCACCGCGTTCCTGCAGCCGGGCGAATGTGTCGCACGCCTTGGCGGCGATGAGTTTGCGGCGGTCATTTCATACCAAGGTGCAGGCGACCTGCATGACTTTCTGGGTCGGTTACGCGCTGCATGCGACGCACCCTTCGTTTTCGACCGGTTTACTGCAGCGATTTTAGCCAACATCGGCGTCGCGCTCGCCGCGCATGACGGGTTCGACGCCGACGTGCTTCTCGCCAAGGCGGACCTTGCCATGTACCGCGCCAAATCCGCGCATTCCGGCGAACCCTGCTTCTACGATAGTCAGATGGATGACGCGATCCGAGAGCGTCGCGAATTGATCGCTGACCTCAGGATTGCGCTCGATACAGAGGCATTCGAGCTTCACTATCAGGTCCAGGCGGCGCTCCCTTCGGGGGAAATCTCGGGTTACGAGGCATTGGTCCGGTGGAGGCACCCGACCAGGGGGATGGTTCCGCCATCAGAGTTTATCCCGCTGGCGGAAAAGAGTGGGGACATCGTCCCGCTCAGCATCTGGATTTTACGCCAGGCATGCTTTGAGGCCGCCCTGTGGCCCAACAGGCATCCCGTCGCCGTCAATCTTTCGCCGATACACCTTGCCGATCCGCGACTTGTGGACACGGTCCGGTCGGCACTGGAGGACAGCGGCCTGCCGCCCGAGCGGCTGTCGCTTGAGCTGACCGAAAGCGCCATCATCCACGACCGCCGGTTCGCGCTGAGCCAACTCAACGCTCTCAAGGCCATGGGCATCGCCATTGCCCTAGACGACTTTGGCGTAGGGTATTCATCCCTTGACGTTCTTCGGTCTTTCCCCTTCGACCGCATCAAGCTGGACGCGTCTTTCGTGGCTGAGATCGAACGTGACGATCAAGCAGTAGCAATCCTACGCTCGGTTGCGGGGCTAGGCCTGACGTTGAACATCCCGGTACTGGCCGAGGGTGTCGAACAGCTCGCACAGCTGTCGATTGTCGCAAGGGAAGGATGCTCGGCAATCCAGGGCTACCTAATAGGTAAACCCTCGCGTACTTTAGCCGAGCCTGATCGCGTCCGTCGTACGATGTTGCTGAAGCCCTGTGTCGTCGACGACGGAGCTTCATTCGCGTGAGTTTGGCCTTGCGGTCGGCAATGGCTGAGCGTGGAAGATCAGCCCGAATGTGAGACCATTTCTGCGACGCCCCAGTTTGTAACTCCAGCGTCTATGATTGAGTAGCCCTGCCCCACAGCAGGAGGCCGTAAGACCCAGATCCGGACATTCGCGCACCCTTTCCCGCTTCCTAACTTCAGACATTCGTTCACCCCCGCGCTGACTGCGCTTGCCCAGAATAGTCCGTTGTGGATGTTGTGAAGGGGAAGGAAAGCGGACCTTCCGCTTTGGGGCGCCACACCGCAGGAAACCGCCTACTGAACGGGTATCTTAGATGCATTAGTCTTTTGCATCGCCGCAGCCCCCGGTTTCCTGCCGTGCTTAGGCTGAAGCGAAATCCGTGAATTTTGCATCACAAACACAAACTCGGCCGCTTCTCGAAGCGATCATCGGAGAAGCGGCCTATCGAGATCACTCAGCGGGTACTGATCGCTTGAAGTAGTGAAATGGCACCCAGCTAGACACGTATATCCATCCTGCCTTTTTCATCTCCGCCGTTATCGACGCTGTGCCAATTTTACGTCGATATTCCCACAGGTGGGTAGTTGGCCGAAATACCAGTGTGAGAGCGCCAGTACGGACCAGTTCATTCCCCTTCCCGCCTTCCTCGCGCAGGATGCTCATCTCGTTGAACGCGGTAGCCCCAAGACGGACAATTTCCTCACCTTCTTCGCTCGCCAGTTCGTCCCCCATTTCGGCAGACTTGAACCGCTGCTGTGCCGCCTGTTTGGAGATGCCAAGGGCGTTTCCGATATCTGTCCAGCTCAACCCGGTTCGCCGTGCTGCGTCGATCCAGCGATGAAGGCTGATCCTTCCCTCATCTGCAACCAGGTGCGCTACCGTAATAGCTTCCGCAAACCCCTCTGCGGTTTCACCGGTAAAAGGAGGCTGACGGCCCGCTGCCCAGTCCAATACGATAGCGGCGGTTTGCTCCCTAACGGCCTGCTGCTCACTGATTTGCACGATCTTCTCCGACAATTATTTGTTGACGATGGGTCAATCGTTCATTGACCAACTGGAGTCGACATATCGTTGACGATCATATCAGAGGGACGATGCACAACTTTTGATTTTTCCATCAAGAATGACCGGGATGGAAAAGATCACCCTGAACGAATGGCTGCTTTCGGGCTGGCGAGCCGACGAGCTAAACGGCCGAGAATGGGCGACGGCACCCTGCCCTACAGCTTCCGGCCAGACCCATAGTCGGACGCTGAGAGGCTCCTCTCTGCTCCCCAACTCCGGTCACTCGTTCATTCTCAAACCCGGAGTGATTGTGTCGAGCCCCCGTACCCAGTTACAGCAACGCCGTTATCTGCTACCCGCGGATCGATGCGTAGGCTTTTGCCCCTCCTTGCCTGTCTAATGCTTGTCCTGACCGCATGGATCGGGGTGGCGCATGCGGCTGAGGTTGGCGGCTGCATCGAGACGAGCCAGTATGAAGCCGCGTCGCACGTCTATGGCGACGGCGATCAGGTCGCTGGCGACGCCGACAAAGGGTATCCGCATCATCATGGCAGCTGCCACGCGCATCACATGAGCGCGCCGGATGCCGACACGCTGGCCGGCATGGCTGGCCCGGCCGGTTCCACGCTGGCGTCCGTTTCCGACGCCGCACTCGTCGGCCGCGATGCCGACGCCGCCTTGAGACCACCCCAGGCCTGACGCGTCGATCGGGTGCGCCGTGCGCGCCCGCGTCCCCGTCGTCAGGAGCATCCAAATGCATCGCATCATCGCGGCCGTCATGGCCGCAGGGGCCTGCGCATCGTCGCTGCAGGCCCAGACCAGTCCGCCCGCCTCCGCGGAACCGGTCCTCACGCTCGCGGCGGCGCTCGCCCGCGCAGGCGCCTCCTCGCCTTTCGAGGATGCAGCGTCCGCCGGCGTCCGCGCCGCCGAGGCACAGCGTCGCGTCGCCGCGCTCCGTCCGAACCCGTCGGTCATCGCCGAGACCGAGAACGTCGCCGGAACCGGCATCTATCAGGGGTTGCGCTCGTACGAGACGACCGTCGGCCTCGCGCTGCCGCTCGAACGCGGGGGCAAGCGCAGCGCCAGGATCGGGGTCGCCGATGCGCTGATCGGCCGCGCCGGTCTACAGGCCGATATCGCGCGCGCCGACCTGAGGCTGCGCGTCACGCAGGCATATGTCGTCGCCATCGCCACGCAGCGCCGCCTCGGAATCGCCCGCGATCAGCGCGGCATCGCCGCAGAGGTCCTGCGCGTCGCCAGCGTGCGGGTGCAGGCCGGTCGGGCGTCGCCGCTCGAGGAACAGCGCGCCGAGGTCGCGCGCGTCGCCGCCGATGGCGCGGTCGAGCGCGCGGAGCGTTCCGCCGCAATTGCCGTGGCGAACCTCGCCCGGCTTCTTCGCATGGGTGTCGGACCGCTCGACGAGGCCTGGTTCCAGCGCGTCGATCCGATCCGCCCGTCGCCTGCTCCCGACGCCGCGCGCACGCTGACCGCCGCCGCGGCGCGCGCCGATCTGGATGCCGCGACGGCCCAGATCCGCCTCGCACGGAGCCAGCGCGTGCCGGACCTCACGTTTAGCGCCAGCGCACGCAGGCTCGAGCAGACCAACGACGTCGCGGCGGTCTTCGGCGTCTCGATCCCGCTCACCCTCTTCAACCGCGGCCGTGCCGCCGTCGCCGTGGCGGATGCCCAGCGCGACCAGTCGGCGGCGCTGCGCCGCATAGCCCTGCTCGACACCGAACAGGGCATCGCCGAAGCGCAGGTCGATGCAGCGAACGCCGCCACGACCGCGCGCAACGCGGCCGGCCCTGCCCTCGCCGCTGCGCAGGAGGCCGCGCGGATCGCGCGCATCGGCTACCGCGAAGGCAAGTTCGGCCAGCTCGATCTGCTCGACGCCGAAC
Source organism: Sphingomonas sp. CFBP 13733 (assembly GCF_014841795.1). Lineage (NCBI taxonomy): Bacteria > Pseudomonadati > Pseudomonadota > Alphaproteobacteria > Sphingomonadales > Sphingomonadaceae > Sphingomonas > Sphingomonas sp. CFBP 13733. Next base: position 110,990 of record NZ_JACYUP010000007.1, on the reverse strand, counting down.
GAACGCTTGTCGAAACCCGAACCGCAGCGATCGATGCGCTGGCCGCCTATCACGACGCTCAGGCCCGTCTCGAGCGGCTCACTGCCGCCGCGCCCCTGCCCAAGGACACCGACCGATGACCATCGCCATCATGCGGGCGATCGCGCCCTTCGCCATCGCTCTGGCCGTCGCCGGCTGCGAACGCTCGCCCGAGCAGGACAGCAATGCCAGCGCCGGAGCGGGTGCCGAAAACGACAGGCGCACGGGCGATCCCGCGGTCGCCACTCTGTCGGTTCAGCAGATCGCCGATGCCGGCATCGAGGTGACCAGCCCGACGGTGGGTGGCGTGGCCGGCGCCATCGAACTTCCAGCGACGATCGAGGGCGATCCGCAGGGTGTGCAGGTCGTCGCCGCGACGATCGGCGGCAGGCTGGTCTCGCTCACGCGCAATCTCGGCCAGTCGATCGGGCGCGGCCAGACGCTGGCGATCATCGAGAGCCGCGAGGCGGCATCGCTCAACGCCGAGGTCGAGGCCGCGGTGGCGCGGTCGGCGCTCGCCCGGTCGAACCTGCGGCGCGAACAGCGCCTGTTCGCCGAGCGCGTATCGCCCGAACAGGATCTCGTCGCGGCCCGCACCGCCGCGACGGAGGCCGGTATCGCGCTGCGTCTCGCGCGGCAGCAGCTGTCCGCCACCGGCGGCGGCGGCGGTGCGCTCAACCGCATCGCGGTACGCTCGCCCATCGCCGGTCAGGTGATTGCCCGGTCCGCCACGCTCGGCCAGCAGATCGCGGCCGATTCCGAGCTGTTCCGCGTCGCCAACCTCGCCAAGGTATCGGTGACGATGTCGCTCGTCCCCGCCGATGCCGGACGCGTGAAGCCTGGCGCGCGCGTCGAGGTGACATCCGCCGGCCGTCGTCAGGACGGACGCGTCACCCTCGTCTCGCCGATCCTCGACGAGACCACACGGCTGGTCCCCGTGATCGCGACGATCGACAATGCCGCCGGGACGTGGCGCGTCGGCGAGAATGTCGGCGTCTCGGTCCTGCTTCCGGCCAGCGGCGACCGCAGCGTCGCGGTGCCCTCCGCCGCGGTGCAGATGATCGGCGACAAGCCGCACATCTTCGTCCGCACCGCCTCGGGGTTCAAGGCGACGCCGGTGACGCTCGGCCGCACCAATGGCGGCGCCGTCACCGTGACTGCGGGCCTGACGGGCGAGGAACGCATCGCCTCCACCAATGCGTTCACGCTTAAGGCCGAACTCGGCAAAAGCGCCGCGAAGGACGAGGACTAGGCCATGCCCACCTCGTCATTGCTCGCCCGCATCGTGACCTTCGCCGTCGAGAAGCGCTGGCTCGTCCTCCTCCTGACGCTCGCCGCGGCGCTTGCCGGGGTCTTCGCGATCCAGCGGCTGCCGATCGACGCCGTCCCCGACATCACCAACAACCAGGTGCAGATCAACGTGCGTGCCCCTGCACTCTCGCCCGACCAGATCGAGAAGCAGGTCGCCTTCACGGTCGAGACCGCGCTCGCGGGCATCCCCGGGCTCGAATACAGCCGCTCGCTCAGCCGCAACGGGTTTGCGCAGGTGACCGCCGTCTTCGACGAGAAGACCGACATCTATTTCGCACGGTCGCAGGTGGCGGAACGGCTGCGGACCGCCAAGGCCGACCTGCCCGACGGCGTGACACCCGAGATGGGGCCGATCGCCACCGGGCTCGGCGACATCTTCATGTGGACCGTCGAGTACCGCGAACTCGACCAGGTCAATCACCGCAACGGCGAGCCCGGCCTGCAGAAGGACGGCAGCTACATCACGCCCGAGGGCGACCATCTCGTCAGCGAACCCGACAAGGCGACCTATCTGCGCACCGTGCAGGACTGGATCGTCACGCCGCAGCTGAAGAGCAGCGCGGGTCTCGCCGGCGTCGACAGCCTCGGCGGCTATACCAAACAGTATCTCGTCGTCCCGGACATGCAGCGGATGGCAGCGATGAAGATCACGCTGCAGGACCTTGCCACCGCGCTCGAGCGCAACAACACGAGCGCCGGGGCCGGCATCGTCGACCGCAACGGCGAAGGCCTCGCCGTCCGCGCCGACGGTCGCGTCCGCAACGCCGATGAACTCGCCCGCACCGTCGTCGCGACGCGCGAAAGCGTGCCGATTCTTCTCAGCCAGATCGCCACCGTCCGTACCGGCCAGGCACTGCGCATGGGATCGGCATCCGAAAACGGCCACGAGGTCGTCGTCGGCACCGCGGTCATGCGGATCGGCGAGAACAGCCGCACCGTCTCGACCGGCGTCAGCAAGCGGCTGGACGAGATCGGCCGCGTGCTGCCCGTCGATGTCGTGGTGAAGCCGGTGCTCGACCGCACCGAGCTGGTCAATTCGACGATCGCGACCGTCGGGCGCAACCTCGCCGAAGGAGCCGTGCTGGTCATCATCGTGCTCTTCGTGCTGCTCGGCAATTTCCGCGCCGCGCTGATCGCCGCGCTGGTGATCCCGGTCACGATGCTGCTCACCAGCATCGGCATGCTGCAGGCCGGGGTGTCGGCGAACCTGATGAGTCTGGGCGCGCTCGACTTCGGGCTGATCGTCGACGGCGCCGTCATCATCGTCGAGAACGCGCTTCGTCGCCTTGGCGAGGCGCAGCACGGCCGGGATGAACCGCTGTCGCTGCGCAACCGCCTGGATCTGATCGCAGCATCAGCGCGCGAGATGATCCGACCGTCGGTCTATGGCCAAGCCATTATCATCCTCGTCTACGCCCCTCTGCTGACCTTCACCGGCGTTGAGGGCAAGATGTTCGAACCGATGGCGCTGACCGTCATTATTGCGCTCGTCTTCGCCTTCATCCTGTCGATGACGTTCGTCCCCGCGGCGATCGCGATAGGACTGAGCAGGCCGGTCGACGAGCAGGAGAGCCGCATTATCGGCTGGCTGCGTCGCCGCTACGAACCCGGGCTGGGCAAGGCGATGCGCCGCCCAAGCTTGACGCTCGGGATCGCGGTCGGCGCGCTCGCGATTGCCGGGGTCGCCTTCACCACGCTCGGCCAGGAGTTCCTGCCGCAACTCGACGAGGGCAACATCCTCGTCCAGGCGGTCCGCATTCCCGGCACCTCGGTCGACCAGAGCCAGGCGATGCAGTTCCAGGTCGAGAAGATGCTCGCGCGCCAGCCCGAAGTCCGTTTCGCCTTTTCGCGCACCGGCACGTCCGAGATCGCAAGCGATCCGATGCCGCCCAACGCCACCGACACGTTCGTCATCCTCAAGCCGAGGGCGCGGTGGCCCGACCCTGCCCTCGCCAAGGCAGAGCTGGTCGAACGGATCGAAAAGCGTCTCTCGACGCTGCCCGGGAATGCGTACGAGATCACGCAACCGATCCAGATGCGCTTCAACGAACTGATCGCCGGCGTGCGCGGCGACATCGCGGTCAAGGTGTTCGGCGACGACTTTGGTGGCATGAATGCCGCGGCTGAGCGCATCGCCGGGATCCTGCGCGTGACGCGTGGCGCAGTCGACGTTCGCGTCGAGCAGACGAAGGGCTTGCCGATGCTCGACATCCGGCCGAACCGCATGGCGATGTCGCGGATCGGAGTCACCGCCGGCGACGTGCAGGATACGGTGGCGGCGGCGATCGGCGGGCGTGAGGCTGGCCTGATCTTCGAGGGCGACCGTCGCTTCCCCGTTGTGATCCGCCTGTCCGAAGCGTCGCGCTCCGACCTGACGCAAGTCGCGCAGGTGCCGGTGCCGACGTCGGGCGGCGGGTTCGTCCCGCTGTCGACGGTTGCCGACATCGCGGTCGTCGATGGGCCCAACCAGATCAGCCGCGAGAACGGCAAGCGACGCGTGGTCGTCCAGGCGAACGTCCGCGACCGCGACGTCGCCAGCGTCGTAGCCGACGCCCGTGCGGCCATCGACGCTGAGGTCAGGATGCCGCCCGGTATCTATGTCGAATGGGGCGGGCAGTTCGAGAACCTCGCCTCCGCACGCGATCGGCTGCTCCTTGTCGTGCCCGTCTGCTTCGCGGTCATCATGCTGCTGCTGTACGGCGCGCTCGGGTCGGTGCGCGACGCGGTGATCGTCTTCACCGGCGTACCGCTCGCGCTGATTGGCGGGGTGCTCGCGCTCGTGGTGCGCGGCATGCCGTTCTCGGTCTCGGCCGCGGTCGGCTTGATCGCGCTGTCGGGGATCGCCGTGCTCAACGGTCTGGTCATGGTGTCGTCGATCCACGACCTGATGGCGCGCGGCATCGACAGGGTCCGCGCCGCGCACGACGGCGCGCTCGCCCGCCTCCGCCCTGTCGCCATGACGGCGCTCGTCGCCAGCCTCGGCTTCGTGCCGATGGCGCTCGGCCACGGGGCCGGGGCTGAAGTGCAGAAGCCGCTCGCGACCGTCGTCATCGGCGGGCTTATCTCGGCGACGCTGCTGACGCTCTTCGTCCTACCAACGCTCTACGCACGGTTCGGCGAATGGCGGGAGTTGGCGGATATGACATCCAGGGACGAACTTGATCGGGGGAATGCTTGATGAGCAAAAATCGCGACGACCCATTTCCGGACTTTCAGAGCCCCCCGGTTCGTTCCCAACTCCGGCCATTCATTCAGGTGGGATACCATGGATATCCGCATCAGGTCATTCGCCGGAACCGCTCTGGCCAACGATGACATGTCAGTAGCGGCCCCTTTGCTCGACCCGTCGCCGCTGCAAGGCCAGACGAAGCGGCAGGTCCCACCAGCGGTAAGCGGCAAAGGCGAAGGCTATCGTGAAACCATAGAGGGCCGCCGCAACCGCCACCGTGGCCCATGTCGTCGTGCCACCGGCAGCGATCCAATTCATGTACAGGTACACAAAGGGATAATGCGTGATGTACAGCGGGTAGGATAGCTGCCCTGCCGCACGGCATAGGCGGCTCACCATCCGACCGCCGCCCGAATGCCGCCCCAACACGATGATCGCTGGAAACAACAGAAGGACGCAGAATGCCTGATACAGGCCGTTCAACTTGAGGCCACCGTAGCTGGGCAGCACGGGGGCGGCGAAGACGACGCAGAGGATCAGGCTGAGCGGCACGAAGCCGATGCGCCATCGCGGCAGCCGGTCATGCAGGCGGAAGATCAGCAGACCGGTGATGAACGGATAGGCAAGCCGCACAGGCGCGCCCCAGAAATTGGCAAGCCCCCAACCGGTGTCGTAAGACCCCAGCGACAGCGCCATCGCCGCGGACACCAGTCCAGCGATAAGCGCTGTTATCGCCAGCGCTTGCGTTCCGAGCCGCCGGAGCACCAGCGCATAGGCCAGATTGCCGATATATTCCTGTAACAGCGTCCAGGCGGGGGCATTCAGCGGATGGCTGTCCCCCAAGCGGTTGGCCAGCGGCGCGGATGGCAAAGCGAACAACGCCATGACGAACGCGAACACGATGAGTATTCCCGGCGCATTCTGCCGATTGCCCGCGAACGGGTCCGCCACATAGCTGAGCAGCCCCAGCACCGCGCCCAGCACGACGAGGGGGTGCAGCCGGATCAGCCGGCGGATTAGGAACTGGCGTGTCGACATCGTTCCCCAACGATCGTCATAGGCATAGCCGACGACGAAGCCCGACAGCGCGAAGAAGAAATCGACAGCCAGATACGCATGCGGCAGTAGCAGTTGTGGCGCGTTGAATAGCACCGTTATGCCCTGGATATGGAACGCCACCACCAGCAGCGCTGCGGTGCCGCGCAGCCCGTCGAGAACCTCGAAATGAGCCTTGCCGTCCCGGATCGGCACCACGGCATCCAGTGGACCCTGCGCAATCATCGTCGTGCCGCTCGTGCGGGGTTACCCACCACCGTCTCTCCGACTGCGACATCACGGGTGACCACGCTGCCGGCGCCGACAATCGCATCGTCACCAATCGTCACGCCGGGCAAGATCAATGCGCCACCGCCGATCCAAACGTTCGCGCCGATCCAGATTCGCCGTCCGAACTCCAGCAGCCGCGCTCGCAGAGCGGGGTCGCGGGGATGGTCGGCGGTCAGGATCTGCACGCCCGGCCCGATCTGCGTACCGGCACCGATATCGACGCGCACGACGTCGAGCACGACGCAGCCGAAGTTGAGGAACGCTCCTGCGCCGAGATGGATGTTATAACCGTAGTCGCAGTAAAATGGCGCTCGGACGGTTACCCTTTCTCCGACGTCCCCCATTGCCTCGCGTAGCAACCGATCGCGAGCGGCCGCTGAGGCGTCAGCCATGCCGTTGTACCGAGCCATCCACGCCGCAGTGCGCGCCGCGTCGGCGGCCAGTTCGGGATCGTCGGCGGTGTAAAGCTCGCCCGCCAGCATCCTAGTCTTCTCGCTCATCACATTCAGCTCAGATCATGCAGGTCTTTGGCGAGCGGCGGGGTAATCCGCAGATCGGAAAACCGTACGCCCAGCCCCTCGCGCTCGGGCGTGCAGGCCATGGGGCCGACGCGATATGAAGACATCACGGGAAACGGTGCCAATCGAACAAGAGGCCACGTTATGCCATCCGCCGACACCTGCAACCGCAACACACCGTTGGCGACCGTGGCACGCATCCAGAAATCGCGTGGATCGTGTGCGTAAGGGCTGGTCGCCCAGTCCGAGCGATCATCGGTCAGGACGCTGCTCAACATCGCGCGGCCATCGGACAGTTCGATTCCGGCCTTGATCCAGCGACGCTCGTCGACCCGGATCATGATACCTGCCTGATCATAAAGCTGTCGATACTCCCCCCGAATGCGCAGCTGCGCCGTGAACGCGGCAGGAGTGGCGAAACCAAGGAAATGACCGGAATCCCGTGTGAAGCAATAATGCGTCTCGCGCCAGAAATCGGTGGCCCGATCGGTGACCAGTGTCACTTCTCCCCTCGCATCCACGTTCCAGCGACGGGGCGCATTCAACCAGACGCCATCGCTTCGCCCCAACACGGTATGTGCCACGGTCCCGCTGCCGCGTGCGATCGACGGCACCGCGAGCGCCGTTGCACCACCAATGATCGTGCGCCGCGATACTATTGCTTCCTGCATGCCCCCCGTCCTCCCTATATGCTACGACAGCGGAGCGACGCCCGCTGACGAACAATTTGTACAAATGTACATGCGCTTTGCAAAGGGGGTGCCGTGAGCGGCGGGACGAAGCGGAAAGATCCTGAACGCCGACAGCGGATCGTCGAAGCGACGCTGGATGTCGTCGCCGAATACGGCGTGACCGGCACCACGCATCGCCGCATCGCGGCGGCTGCAGCCGTGCCGCTCGGGTCCGTCACCTATTATTTCGCGACACTGGACGACCTTATCGCAGCGGCATTTCTGCAACTGGCCGAGCAATCGTCGGAGGAATTTGCGAAGCGGATGGCAATGGCAGGCGATCGGGACAGCGCCAAGGCGGCCATCGTCGCCATCATCGCGGGATCGATATGGGCGACACCGCGCACCTTGCTGCTCAGCTACGAACTCTATGCCTTTGCCGCACGCCATCCGCCCGTCGCCGCGGTGATGCAGCGATGGATGAGCAATAGTCGCGTGGCGCTCGAGCGCTTCTTTGATCCGTTGACGGCAAGGGCGCTGGACGCGCTGGTCGAGGGCATCGGCATCCACAATTCAATCGACACCGAGCCGCTTGAGGAAGATGCCATTCGGACGATTGTGGATCGCATTACCGGCATAAATAACAACTTTAGACAAAACTGACGGTTTGGACAAAGCGACCCACAAGCGGACACTCATGAGCCGTTTTCGCTTTCCCTACTTCTGCCATTCGTTCAGCTTCCAGCCTGCAAGACGGGGCGCCGATTCTTGATCTCAAGAGGCCTTGTACGCGCAAGCCATGCCGCCCAATAGCCATGCCTTAGTGAGACGAACTCGATCTCTCAGCGGAACGGAAGCCGATCAAAACGATTTAGTCCCGGCACGGAGTTCGGCTGGTCGGCACGCTCCACGGAGGCGTGATGAAGCAGCGGGACGATTGGCATCTGACGGAAGCGCTCGATTACGAGCACGGGCGAGCGGACCCTTTTGCCGCGGCTGTTCGGGCTACCCGAATGCCTATGGTCATCACGGACCCCGCGCAGACCGATAACCCGATCGTCTTCTGCAACGAAGCCTTTCAAACGCTGTCGGGCTATGATCGAAGTGAAATCATCGGCCGTAACTGCCGCTTCCTGCAAGGTCCCGACACCGACCGGGAGCAGGTGGCTAAAGTGCGTCGGGCAATCGACGCCCAGACCGACATTGCCGTGGACCTCCTAAACTATCGAAAAGATGGATCTGCGTTCTGGAACGCGTTGTATCTGAGCCCTGTACGCAATGACGCCGGTAAGGTTGTATTCTTCTTCGCCTCCCAGCTTGATGTTACTGACCGCGTCAAAGCGCAGACTATCATTTCAAAGCAGAAGTTATTGGTCGAACAGGAAGTCGAGGCGCGCACGTCAGACCTCGAGGCCGCGTTAGATGCGAAAACTCTGCTGCTTCACGAAGTCGACCATCGCGTAAAGAACAATCTTACGATGATCGGTTCACTTCTGCGTTTGCAGGCGCGTAGCATATCAGACCCGGCCGTTTCATCAAAACTTGAAACTATGCTTGAACGGGTTGATGCGCTGGCGACAGTGCATCGCCGCCTTTATCAGTCGGACGACGTCACCCGCTTCGACGTCGGGGCGTTTACCGAAAATCTAATCAGCGACGTCGTTGGTGCCAGCCGACGCGACGACATCAAGCTGGTTTCGAATATTTCGCAAATAGAGGTGCCGTCTAGTAAGGCGGCATCGCTTGGGTTGATCCTCAACGAGATAACGACCAACGCCATCAAGCATGCATTTGCCAACGGGCGAGCCGGTACGATTTCCGTCCGCACCGCCCTAGAAGGCAATAATGCCCTGATCGAAATCACCGATGATGGCCATGGGCTAGCCAGCAATGACGTTCAGCCGGACGGCATTGGCAAGATGCTTATCTCCCGCCTCGCCAAGCAAGTCAGGGCCGACGTCATGTGGTCCGACGCCGCCCCCGGGGTTCATGTATCTCTCTCATTCCCGGTGGACGGTTAATGAGTGTACGTGCCCAACCGCCGTTGAACGTGCCGATCGTCGAGGACGAAGCTCTTTTGGCCATGGATATCGAAGCGATGATCGAAGACGCCGGTCACCGTGTCGTCGGCGAGGCCGTGTCTCTCTATGAAGTTGAAGACTTGGCAGGCGATCTCCACCCGGACCTGGCTTTTGTCGACCTACAGCTTGCGAAAGGCACCAGCGGTCTGGATGTCTGTGCACTAATCCGGAAGCGATGGGCGGACGCGATAGTCGTCTTCGTCACTGCAAACCCACTTAAGATCCCAGCCGACTTTGCCGGTGGGCATGGCGTCATACCCAAGCCCTTCTCCCGGAATGGTCTGATGTCCGCAATGCGCTACATTGAAGAGGGTGTCTGCGATCCGCCGCCCGTATCCCCGCAGCCGGCGAGCTTCATTGCAGCACCCGCGTTCGCCGCAGAGTGGTCCCAGACTAGCCGCTGATTTCCGGTGATAACCGACAATCGCATGGCCTCACGAGTTGGGACGACAGATGACAGAAGTTCTACATAAATTCGATTACGTTGATCCATCAACGTCTTACCGCTAGGACGTTCCTGCTTTGGACCGTCAGCCCCTCCCGCCTTCGCCTATTCGACCGCACGATACCTCAGGTGTCGTACGCGAGGCTATCGATGCATTTGCGTCCCGCCTAAACGAGCATGACCCCTTCGTTGCGGCGTTCGATCACTGCATTACGCCGATGGTCGTCAGCGATCCAACGCTACCGGATAACCCGCTGGTTTACGTCAATCGTGCGTTCGAGGCTCTGACGGGGTTCTCGGCGGTCGAGGTTGTTGGCCGGAACTGCCGTTTCATGCAGGGACCGTTGACCGATCAGGCCGACGTCCGACGTATGAAGGATGCGGTCGCTAGCCGCGAGCCGATCGATATCGACCTTCTGAATCACCGTCGTGACGGCACGCCGTTCTGGAACCGCCTCATGGTCGCGCCCGTGCATGACGCGACCGGCAGCCTACGCTACTTCGTTGCATCCCAGCTCGATGTCACGCTCGAGCGGCACGGGCTGTTACAGTTGGAACGCGACCGCGACACGCTAAGTGCCGAGCTGGCGAAGCGTGAAGTCGCTTTGGCCGAACGAGAAGCGCGCTTGGCGCTTGCGCTCGATGCTGGCGGACTGGGCACTTGGACCATCGACCTGCCAGAATGGCGGCTCAGCTACTCGCCAAGTTGCCTGACGAACTTTGGAAGGCCGACCGGAGAGATATTATCGGTGGAAGGCTTGTTGGCTTGCGTGCACCCAGAGGATCGCGAACTCGTCAGATCTTCGCTGAACAGCGCTATCGAGCATGGCACGCGTTATAACGTCGAATACCGCATATTGACGCCTGAAGGTGAGCAACGTTGGATCCATTCCCAAGGCGCGCTGCAGCGCCGTGCGGATGGCACGCCGTTGGCGGTTTCGGGCTTTTCGAGCAATGTTTCAGCTCGCAAATTCGCCGAGGAGCAACGTTCGGTTCTGGCCCATGAACTGACACACCGCGTGAAGAACACACTTGCGACGGTCAGTGCCGTAGTCAGTCAGACGCTACGCGATGCTGGGTCCCTTGCTGAGGCTCGGGATGCGGTGTCGGGCCGCATCGCTAGCCTCGCGTCTGCGCACGAACTGCTGCTCAAGGACGAGATCGAAGGCGCGGCAATCGGTGAGATTGTCGAGCGGGTGCTGGCGCCGTTCATGGACAGCAACGGTCGACGGTTTTCCGCTATCGGCCCGACGATACGGCTGACCCCGGAAGTGACACTTGCGTTGTCTATGGCACTGCACGAGCTGGCGACCAATGCGATCAAATATGGAGCGCTCTCGGTACCGGAGGGTGAGGTGAGCATACGCTGGGACCTGAACGGCAATGCAACCGAACGCCGACTTACCTTCTCCTGGGCGGAGCAGGATGGACCTATCGTTGCTATGCCAACACGTGTTGGATTTGGTACGAGAATGATTGAGCGCGTCCTATCACGCCACATCCGCGGCAAGGCGGAAATCCAATATTTGCCGGAAGGTGTTCGCTTCGCAATCGAAGCGCCGATCTGAGCTCTCGACCTTGTCTGACATTTATTAACGCCGTGGCGGGCCCGTTGCGTGACCACATTGGTTAAGAGCTCAGCTTATCGGGATCCGTCATATGTGCCATGTGCTCGTCATCGAGGATGATTTCCTCATCGCCGACCACATCATCCAGCTGATCGCGAGGGCTGGCGGCATATCCTTTGATCAGGCTGCCTCGCAAGATGAGGCAATCGATGCTGCGAGATTGAGGCCTCCCTCCATCATCATGTCCGACGTCAATCTCTCAGCCGGTACCGGCCCTGCCGCGGTGGAAGCCATCATCTTGGAGCATGGGCCGACGCCCGTGATCTTCGTGACCGGCACGCGCGAAGCATGCCATGTAAGTCGGCCATCGATGATCGTTCTCGACAAACCGATCAACGAACAGGCTCTTATCGCGGCGTTCCAAAGTCTGGCGCCCGCCTGAGTCAGCAATCGCCGACGGTCAGTGAAGCAGTCGCCCCATCGGCCTTACCGGTAAGACCGGGTACTTCATCAAGTTGTCTCAGGTCACTGAACCCGCCACGTTCCTCACGATAGCGGACGATCTTGAACCCGTGCCCCGCTAGCGCCGAGATGGTGTCCAACTCCGCCGCACTCGCCGCGTTGACGTTGATCGGCATCTCGTTCCTCATAGCTCTTCCTCTTTCGTACCCTTGGTGACGGAATGTTGGAAAGGGCTTTGCTATCGATGAGCGCCCTAGCCAGCTAGGCGGAAGGTTTGATCCATGTCCGCCTTCGGCGGATAACTGCTTGTTTGATAAAGAAGATCAACCATCGTGGAGGGGCTTTCCAGTATCCGTGCGTTTCACCCATTCGATCAGGAGAGGGTTCGGCATGGATCAGAAGAGTGCGCCGTTGGCCGATGCGTTGGCGGCGATCGAGAAGAGGCCGGTCATCGGATTTGGAGCGCCGGGCCACAACCAGGGTGCAGTAATTCCTGGCGGGATGAAGGCACTGCTCGGCAAGCGCGTTTTCCACGCCGACGTGCTGACGCCGAAGGGGCTCGACGACCGTACCGAAGGCAAGCTGGCCCTTCAACGTGCGCACGAGATCGCGGCGGAGGCCTGGAATGCCGACTTCTGCCGGTTTGTAACCGGCGGATCCACCCAGAGTCTTCACACGGTTATGGCCTCGGTCGCCGGACCAGGTGACACCATTCTGGTCGCGGCGAATGCCCACAAGGCTGAGCGTGCCTACGCGCTCGCGACGGGGCTCAATGCCGCCATCGTGCCGGTCCAGATCGACGGGGAATGGGACATTGAGCATGGTGTTGAGCCGCAGGCGCTGAACGCCGCCTTGGCGGCCAATCCAACCGCCAAGGCGTTCATCGTCGTCAGCCCAACCTATTACGGCGTGACGAGCGATATCGCGGCACTCGCCACTGTCTGTCACGATCACGGTATTCCCATGATCGTCGATGCCGCTTGGGGTGGTGCGTTCGCATTTTGTGAAGGACTGCCTGACGATCCGCTGACCAAGGGGGCGGATGCCGCCGTCTACAGCGCCCATAAGACGATGGGGGCTCTCGCGCAGGGATCGGTGATCGTCGCCAAGGGCGACCTGATCGATCGCCAGCGATTGTGGATGGCCTATGAGCTGTTCGAGACCACCAGCCCATCGGTACCGATCCTAGCAACGCTTGACGCGACCCGGCGAGATCACGCGTTGAACGGGGAGCAGATGTGGAACGGCGTCATTGCGCTGGCGGAGAAGGTCCGCAGAAAGATTGCCGGTATTGCCCCGTTGCGAGTGTTAGGTTGCGATCATCTGCCGCCCGATGCCGATCTGGACGTCACCAAGGTGCTGATCGACGTCTCGGTGCTGGGCGTATCGGGGTATGCTATCGATGACTGGCTCTACAAGCATCACCGGATCAGTATGGGGCTATCCGACGCCCGGCATATCCTGGCCGTTCTGTCGCTGGGCACAACCAGGTCCGATCTCCGCAAGCTCGTCCGCGGCTTGCAGGATCTCGTGAATCAGCTCGGTTCCGATCCCTCCATCCTGTCGGCAATCTCGCCTATGCCCGGGATCGGTACCCTGTCCGTCGACATGGCGATGCCCGGGCCTGCGGCACTCTACGGCCCAGCCGAAATGGTGGCCTACGAGGCGGCTGAGGGAAGGATCGCAGCAGAGATGATCGCGCCCGCACCGCCGGGCGTCCCTCGACTGGTGCCGGGCCAGCGCATCTCTGCCGCGCACGTCGCATGGCTTGTCGCGAACCGTGATGCGGGGGTTTTCGTGATGGATCCGGTCGATCCCACGGAAGCGACCGTCAGGGTGGTTCAAAGCTGACGCCGCAACCGGATCGACACGCCAAATCTTACAGCAACTGCAATTAGATGGATACGCAATGCAGACCGATACCGACGAACATTGGATGCAAATGGCGATAGATGTCGCACGCTCCAAAGGGTCCGATCCCTCAACCTCCCCGCTTGGCTGCGTCATCGTGCTAGACGGGAAGGTGATTGCAGCCGAACGTAATCAGACCAAGGAGTTGCCTGACGCAACGGCCCATGCCGAGATGATGGCTATCCGTCGGGCTTGTGAGCAAACCGGAGAACTGGAGCTGCGCGGGGCGACGTTATACTCGACACTCCAGCCCTGCGGCATGTGCACGATGGCATCGATCTGGTCGAAAGTCGGCCGCGTCGTTTACGGTGCTGGTTGCAACGATGTGCATCCGATGTATTTCGAGGCAAAGCACGTCGACACTCTCGGCTTCATCGGGGACGCCTATCGGGACGATATCGAGATCGAGGGTGGCTGCCTGCGCGGCGCGTGCGCTGAACTCTATTACGGTCCCGATGCTGACTTAAACAAAGAGGAACAGGCCAACCTATAAGCACCCAGCATGTCATAGGCGACGACTGTTTGCGGCTGTGAGCGCGAGGGTAACGCAAAGCCTCCTCGAGCAGCCCCGACGACCCAGAATCGGCCATACACGTGCTCCTTCTCTCCTCCCAACATCGGACACCTGTTCATGTTCAACACGGCTAGTTTCAAAAGCTGGCTTCCACCTCAGAAAGTCGCGTTTTGGAATAAGCGGCTCAGCTGGCGTGACCGCTAGATATTGCGAACAGGCCGCCCACGCCGAGGGCATAAAGGGTAAGCACCGCGAAGGAATCGATGCCCATGCGCCAAATTCGACGTTTGGGTCGGAAAATCAGGCCTGCGGCGTAAACGCAGGTCAGCAACACTCCAAGGCCCGCAAGATAGATGTCGCTTGCCTGAGCATCAGGCAGCACTGCCTTGCCTGAGACGACGACGGCTAGGAGGAAGAGCACTGGCAGAAAGGCGTTTCCACCAAAGATGTCGCTGACGGCCAGCTGATAGTCCTTCATGCGTACCGAGGTGATACCGGTCGAAAGCTCGGGCAGCGACGTGGCGGCCGCAAGCACCGTTGCCCCGAAGATGACCCCGCTGAGGCCGATGTGTTCCGCTATGGCATCGCCGCTTCGCTCTAAGAGTACACCGGCTGCCAATGTTGCAAGCGCCGCAGCGCCGAAGACCAATGCGACGTGAATCGTACTCTCGCCGCGCTGTCCAGAGGCGTCATCCTTCTTCGCCTGCGAGTGGCCCTTGGGTTCTTTTTGCGCGTCGGGAGCCGTGCCGCTCGTATCTTGCCAAGGCAGCCCCTTACTGGCTTTGCTGGAAAGCCACACGCCAATGATCCACAAGACGCCGATCAACACCGCCCCGGGAGTCAGGCGAGCCGCAATCAGCGTGCCCGGCAACTGCGTCGCCATGATCGACACGATCAAGACCACCACGACCAGCACCGCCTCCACGACCAGCGTGAGGCTGGCGGCGCGGTAGGTCAGAGGCACCTGCTCCTTCATGGCGATGTCCATCGCCACGAGCACAACCGTCTGGATGGCGATGCCGCCTAGTATATTGCCGACCGCCACCCCCAGATTGCCTGCCAGCGCCGCACTGACGGTGATCGCGACCTCGGGCAGGTTGGTGGCTATTGCGAGTACGATGATACCGCCGAGCGCCTTGCCTAGGTGAAGGCGCGAGGACAGAATGTCCGTCGTATCAGCTAGCTTCACGCCCGCTACCCAGATTACGCCTGCGCAGGCGGCAAAGATGGCGAGCAAAACCGGCAGGCCGAGTCCGTTGAACATGCGGAACTTTCAGTTTGTGGGTGAGCGATAGGCGGTCCATCTTAGCGATCCAGGCGACCGCGCGTTCCACAATCAGCCAAGCTTCAGTATCGTGATACCAAAGCCGCGCAATCCAGTTCGCCGGGGCTGCAGAGGACAACGGCTAGTCGATACGATGCTCATGAAGGCATCCGGTACCAGTGATTACTTACGCAGCGTCGCGCAGGAAAGTCCGCCGGCTTAATTCACTGACGAAGTGTCCGTTCGTCTCCTATCGACCGCGCTTCATGACAAGCCGATGAACTTTGCTCCGGCGTGGACACAAAACGATACAATCCATGTTATGCGATTTGGGTCGGCATCGGGTCGCCCCCTTGTGCTGGGGATCCCGCATGGATCAGACTGCCTTCCTACTTGGGTTCACAATCATGTCGCTGGGTTCGCTGGCGATCTATGCGACGGGGAAGATAAAGTCACCCGTCCGGCCACCATACGCTGCTGCATGCCAGCGTGCCGTTCATTGCAGCTACGGCGTATCTGGCAATGGCCTTCGGCATTGGTACGCTGTTCAAGCTCGACGGCTCGGTCACCTATCTCGCAAGATACCTCGATTGGTCGGTGACAACGCCGATCCTGCTATCGAGCCTCGTTCTTCTGGCCTTCCATGAGCATGGTAGAACCGGCGAGGTTGGCGGCCACCTCACCGCCATCATCGTCCTTGACGTGCTAATGATAGCTACGGGACTGGTGTCGTCGCTAACCGGCCCATCGTTCGCAAAATGGGTCTGGTATGCGTGGTCATGCGTCGCCTTTCTCGGCGTTCTGTACCTCTTGTGGGGGCCGCTACGCATGCTGGCGAAAAGCCGGGGCATGGCCTTGGGCACGGCATACAATAAGAACGTCGCCTTCCTGACGGTTATCTGGTTCCTCTATCCAATCGTCTTCCTGATCGGTCCTGAAGGAATGAAGATCATCATGGATCCGACATCAGTCTGGGCAATTCTGATCATGGATGTCGTCGCCAAGGTTGTTTACGCCTTCTATGCGGCAAGCAATCTGGACAAGGCGCTGGAGCAGCATAGCACCGAACGCGGTCATCAGTCATGATCGCCCGCGCTCCAGCCTGGGGCTGGAGCCTGCTTCTAGGGGCGGCAGCCGCCGCCTCCATTAGCGCGTTGACCGTACAATTAGCTTTTGCGGTTGTGGCGATAGGTTTCATCGGCATGGCACATGGCGCCAGCGACTTGGCAATCGTCGAGCCGCGGCAACGCCCTTTGTTCGTCGCCTTATACGTCTTTGTTGGTGCAGTTTGCCTCTGTTGGTGGGTCATTGATCCAGCGGTCGCACTTCCGGCTTTTCTCGTCGCGTCGGCAGTTCATTTCGGCGTGGAAGATGCACCAGCGGATCGGCCGTTGGAGAGGGTGGCGAGAGGAACGAGCCTTGTCGCCACCCCCGCCACACTCCATGCCACGAACCTGACCGATATTCTTCGTCTTGGGGGCACCTCGACAAACGTGCTGCCCGCAATGGTGTCGACAATGGCGTTGATCGGCGCAATAGCCGCAGCGTATTTGGTCGTAAAAGCATGTCAGCGCAAAGACCTGCGCCTCCTGGTCGGGACGGTGGCCCTTGTCGTTCTGCCGCCACTCGTGGGGTTTTCGGTGGGCTTTCTCGTTCTGCATGCCGCACCCCAAACGTTCGAACGTCGTACGCAGATCGGTTGTGCAACGATGGGCAGCTACCTCCGAGCAACTGCTCCGATACTGGTCGCCGCGATACTGCTCGCTACCATAACAGGCGTTCTCTTGTTACACTCTGACCCTTCCGGCGTTCGCCCCCTATTCGCGGGCATTGCGGCTCTCGCTGTACCGCATCTAATCGTGACGCCATTATTCGGGCATATGCAGTGGCGCCCGTTTCAACGAGCAGTCCGCTCCGACGCTTAGACCGACTGCCGGGTGGCTTCCTTCAACGAATGGCCTGTTGGCGTTACGACCCACAAGCGGTCGTTCGGTGCCCGAAAGCGGCATCCCAGAATCGGCCGTTCATTCACGTAACCGGCCGAGGCCATGGTGTGATCCTCAGGCTATAGTCACGCCGCTGCACGCCAGCGGAACTACTCTCATCAGCGTGCAACGGCGATCTGTTATCCGATCATGGGCTCGTAATGATTCATCGCGGCGAGATCGGTGAGTAGATCGGGACCTGTAGGCTCCCATCCCAGCCGCTCCTGCGTCAAGACGCTGGACGCGGTCATGTCGAGAGCGGCGAAGGGAGCCATCCAGCCGAAGAAGCGCTCGATGTCTTCGGTTGCGATCGAACGTACCGGCAATCCGGTTCCCTCGCCGATGGCCTCTGCGATCGTGCGTGCATCGACGCCCTCCTCGACCGACGCATGGTATCGCGCGCCCGGCTCGCCGCGCTCGAGAGCCAGCACGTATAGCTTGGCGACATCGCTGATATGCGCGGCAGCCCAGCGTGTCTTCCCTTCGCCAAGATACGCCACCGCCCCAGCACGGCGGGCCTCGGCGATCAGCGGCGTGATCAGACCGGCCTTGATAGTATCGTGCACCTGCGGCAGGCGAATGGTGCGGACATCGATGCGGCGGGCGATCAGCGCTGCGGCGGCCAGCTCCGTCACGATGCGCGGATTGGCGTGGAGCGGGTTGAGCACATCCTCGGTCGCAGGACCGCCGTTGCGCGGCGTTCCAATACCGATGCCCGAGGTTATCAGGATCGGCTTGTTGGTTCCCGCCAGCGCATCGCCCATCGCGGCGATGTTGCGTTCATCCTTTCGAGTATTCTCGACGAAGTTGGCAAAGTCGTGATCAAATGCGCAGTGAATGACCGCGTCAGCCGCAGCGACACCACTCGCAAGGGTCTCCGGTCGTTCCAGGTCGCCCCGATGAACATCGGCGCCAGCCGCTTCGAGCTGCTGCGCGCCCGCGTCGGAGCGAGTGAGTCCGAGCACATTGTGACCGCGGTGGAGTAGTTCGGGAATGACATGGGAGCCGATAAAGCCGGTCGCACCGGTCAAGAACACGCGCATGGAAATCTCCTCGTTGACGAGGGATGTATCGCCTTGCGCCCGACCCTGTTAAAGTAGTGGTCTTATCGTGGTATAAGCTGCAACAGGATACATCTTGTCTACTGAAGCACCAAATTCGCTGGGCACGTACCTGCGCGACCGCCGCACTCGCCTGGACCCGGCGACTTTCGGGCTCAGCGGCAGTCGCCGCCGGACGCCCGGCTTGCGCCGTGAAGAGGTTGCGAGCCGCGCGAATATCAGTCCCACTTGGTACACCTGGCTCGAGCAGGGCCGTGGCGGCGCGCCATCTGCGGATGTCCTCGATCGCATTGCGAAGGGGCTGATGCTGACCGAGCCGGAGCGCGAGCACATCTACATGCTCGGACTGGGTCGTCTGCCAGAGGCCCGCTATCAGCCGGTCGACGGCATCACCCCTCGCCTGCAACGGGTACTCGACGGGATGGTGTTCAGCCCAGCGATCATCAAGACCGCGATGTGGGACGTTGTCGGCTGGAACCGTGCCGCTGCGGTCTTACTGACCGACTATTCCAAGCTGCCGCGCGAGGGACGCAA
The DNA here is from genome assembly GCF_014841795.1 of Sphingomonas sp. CFBP 13733. Lineage (NCBI taxonomy): Bacteria > Pseudomonadati > Pseudomonadota > Alphaproteobacteria > Sphingomonadales > Sphingomonadaceae > Sphingomonas > Sphingomonas sp. CFBP 13733. The sequence continues at coordinate 92,152 of NZ_JACYUP010000007.1, read as the reverse complement.
CATTCTGCGTCTGATGTTCGGCAGCGACCACGTCCGCGCCCGCAATGCCGATTTCGACAGCATCGCCTGCTTCGTCGTCGGCGCCTTCCGCGCCGACGTGGCGCGCGCCGGCGCTAGCACCAGCGCCGAGGTGATAAAGCTCGTCATGGAGTTGTCTCGGCTCAGCCCTGAGTTCGAAGCGCTGTGGCAGGATAACGACGTGGTCGCTCACGGCGAAGGAGTAAAGCGTATCCACCATCCCGACGCGGGGCTGCTGGCGATGGAGTTTTCGTCGTTCGCCGTCGAAGGAAGGCCGGAACTGGGGATGATTATCTACAACCCCGCCACGCCTGACGATGCCGAGCGGCTGCAAATGCTTCTGGATGAGTGCAGGAGCTGATCTCGGGTGAAGACGCCGAGGTACATTTACCCAATCTCGGTCATTCACAGCCAGGTTCTGGCTCACCAGCTTCGGACATTCATTAAGCTTTAGAAAAGTGGGGCGAGTAACATTGGCAACGGCAGATGCGGTTCAGTTTGGATTGCGGTCGAACACGGGATTTTCCCGCGACCAGAAATATCAGAAACGCCATTTCAATGTCACGGCCGCTGCCGGGGTCGTAGCAATGAGGCTCTTTTGCTGAATGACGTGAATGGTCGTCTCGGCGTTCAGCGGCCCTTTGAATTCGGCATTCAGTTGCTTGGCGGCAAATCCGCTTACGTCACCCAGCCAGATGTCCATTCCCTTTGGAGCGCACACGATGATCTCGTCTGACTGCCCTCGATCCAAGCACGTCGGTTTTCTGGGGCGCACCTTGGCAAGGTCGAAATCCACGACCTTTGGAACGACCGTCATAGGTCCGGTCTGCGATGCGACCGCTGCGACGATTAGGACGATTCCCATCCGTGTCTCCCTGTTCCGGCCTGGCTATTGTCGTAGTTAGTGGCAGCTCGCTCGCGACGATGCTGCATCCAGTGCGGTCCGTATCGCCTGACGGGGGTCCACCACCCGGGCAAGCTCAGGCGCTTCGACCCGGACATGTTCGTGGCCGCTCTGCCATTGCTGACGCCACCAAGCATTCCCAGTGCTTGCATCGATCGTCGGCAACCAGATCCGAGCACGTCGCAGCAAAGCGCTCGGAGCGATCAGCTCCCTGTCTGCGGCGATGGCGTGAGATAGATCCTTTGCCAGTTCGACGTTCTTGGCGTGGCCCATGTCTCCAGTAATCTGCTCGAGCTCCTGGATCAGGTCACGCCTCGCCCTGTCCCATTCGTCTGCAGAGAGGCCCGCCGTACCTAGTCGGCATGTGGTACGTTTGAGGTCGACCAGTGCAGGCTGCCATGCGTCGCCCGTAAAGTTGTCCCAAAGCATGATAAGCCGGTGGCCTTGCTCGCCATTCTCGATGAACATTCCGACCTTTCCGGACGGACTGCCTGGCTGAGCTCTTGCCAGTCGATTGTTGACCGCGCGGATCGCCAGCCTGTCCATGAGCTCTGCGTCCATCTGCGATCTTTTGGAGCCGGGTGACGAAAGTGTCGGCATTGCCACGGTGATCAGCGCTGTCCTGCGCCCCTGCGGCAGAGCTGAGAAACTGATCGGCGCGATGCGATCGTAACGCAAGCGCGGAACAGGGACATGGCCGACCGGCGACCCGATGCTTTTCCAACTCCCGAAACGCTGGGTGATAAGAGCCTTCGCGGTGGTCGGATCGACGTTTCCGACGATCACGACCATCATGTTCTCGGGTCGGTATAGGCGGTGGTATAGAGCGCGGATCGTTTCTACGCTCGCTGTCGGTACGTCGTCGGAATTTTGCCCGTCGATGACGTCCGTCGGAGAGCCTGGTGCTATGCCCGCGATATAGTCGGCGTAGATCACGTTGCCGGGCTTCCTGCCGGCCATCTCGCGCATCACGTCCGCACGCTGATCGTCGACTGCATCGGATCTGAACGTGAGGTCGGTCGCGACCTCGCGGAATAGACGCAGCAGTGTGTCGAGGTCTGCCGTGCGCGTCGTTCTGGTCGACACGAAGTAATTGGTCTCTCGCCAGCTTGTGGTACCGGCGGAAGGGGCGGCGAAAGTTAGCGGCAAACCGATCTTCACAAGATGATGCAAATCGTTCGGCGCGTTTATCGTCGGACTGACGAATACGAGATGCTCGATAAGGTGTGTCAACCCGCGCTCGCCCGGCCGTTGCTCCTCGATGAAGCCACCTTCGTTTCGCATGAGCAGACTTATGCCAGGCTCGTCTGACTGCCTTGCGAGGATCGCATAGCGCACACCGTTCGGAAGACGCCCATTAACTACAGGCCTCCAATAGACTTTCTGTGCCGGGTTCGATTTTTCAGCAATTATCGCGGTACGGTGAACGTCGCCCGCATGTATGGCGGACCCGCTGGAGAATAAGGCGACGACGCCTATTCGGAGAAGCCAGCTCGCGAATACTCTGAAGCGCAACTTCCAGCCTCCTATCGACGTCCAGCCTGCCTTCCTTCGCCGGTCCGGAACGAAACTTGGCAGATCATGCGAGGTCTTTAAGGCGATAAGGTGGCAGATCGCGTGAGGCTTCCGGTCAGGACCTTGCGTCAGCGGAGACCCAGTTGCGGTCATTTCCGGCCGCTCCCTCGCTCCTCGACTCCGGTCGTTCATTCACCTCGCCGGGAAGCCCATTCTACAATCTGCGTGTCGCGTGATGGATAGCTGACGCGGACGTAGCAGCAGGTTAGATCGCCGGCACGGCAACGACACTCCCGTTGCACCAAGCCCTCACTATTATATATTATCGATCCAATTAGTTTGCGGGGTAACTATGCCGGCAGCTCATTGTGTATCAACGCTCGATGGAGTCATCCTGCAGGCAGATCAGGGCTTTCTCGATTTATTGCAGCGCCGTGAAAGCGACTTGATTGGGATCTCATATAGGCAGATCACCGACCCCCGGGATTTGCAGCGAAGCGGCAATATGCTAGCGGTACTAGAAGCGGCTGCCGCCCCAGTCCGATTGCAGAAGCGATATCTGCGCCCTGACGGTACTTCAATCGCAGCGAACCTTCTGGTCACTCGCTTCTCTGACCCTGACCGCCTGATTAGTACTCTGTTCTGGCACGAGGGCGGCCGTGATCTGCCGCCAGCTAGGCTATGGGAGGCGGCGCTTCGTATACGCCATGTCCACGATGCACGAGTCAAGCTCTTCGGCGCTGACCTCAGCACCGACCCAATTGGATCGCTCCTCATCGGCATTTATTTGGCCGAAGCAGAAGGCCGCGCGGTAGGCTTGAACCAGATCGCGACCTATGCGGACGTAGCAATCTCAACTGCTACCAGGTGGGTGGCCGTACTGCGCCAGCGCAATATCATTGACGCCCAAGCGGACGCTACATTCAATCTTCAACTAACTCGAGCGGGATTGGATCGGGTCGAGGCTATGCTTACAACCGTCTACGAAGCGCCCGATGCATCCATCATGCTGATGTGAGACTAGGAGACCATCGGGCAGAGGTGACCCAGTTGCGGTCATTCGCATCCAATCTCCGGCTTCTCACCTTCAGACACTCATTCATCTCGGCGCTGACCGTTTTTTTTGCGACCGATGACCCGTCATCAACGTCGTAATCTCAGAAAAATCGGACTGGCAGCTTTCAGTGACGACAGAGCCAGTAGCACCCTGAAACTGCGACAGGGTTGGTTATCGTGATTGGGTGGTAGCGGGGACTTACTCGCCCCATCCACGCACGTCTTGGCCGCCGAAGATCATCCTCCGGATGGCGGGCGATGCCAGCGCGGCGCTGAAGCTCGGGGCGGGGACGCTCACCTCATTCAGGCGCTCCATTTTGCGATCGTCCAGCGTGAGCGACGCAGCAGCCAGATTGCTCTTCAGTTGCTCGACCGAGCGGGCACCGATCAGCGTCGATGACACCCCCGACTTCGCCATCGTCCATGCGAGCGCAACTTGTGCGGGGCTGCAGTCCATCTCGGAGGCGATCGCCTTCACCACGTCGAGCACGTCCCAGTTGCGATCGACGAACTTGCTGTCGCCGAAGGGGTTGGCGCCGCTCAGTCGACCGGTCTCGGCGGTGTCGTCGCGCCGATATTTGCCTGACAGGAAACCGCCCGCGAGCGGACTCCATGGCTGTACGCCCATGCCGGCGTCGCGCGCGGCGGGAATGTGCTCGGCCTCCACATCGCGCGCCACCAGCGAATATTCGACCTGCATCGCGACTGGGCCGGGGACGCCGCGCTCCGATGCGACTGTCGCCGCCTTAGTAGCCAGCCATGCTGGCATGTCGGAGAAGGCGTAGTAGCGAATCTTGCCGGAGCGAACGAGCGCGCCGAGCGTCTCGACCAACTCCTCGGCGGGCGTCACCCCGTCCCAAATGTGCATCCAGTAGAGATCGACATAGTCGGTACCGAGCCGCTGGAGGGAGGCGTCGAGCGCGCGGTGGATGTTCTTGGCTCCCGCCCCGCCCGCATTGGGGTTGCCGCCGCCGGACTGCGAAGCGGTCAGCGGGCTGGCAGATCCATTGAAACCGAACTTGGTTGCCAGCACCACCTCGTCGCGTGAACCCGTCTCTTTTATGAAGCGACCAACTAGATCCTCGCTGCCACCGCCAGAATAAATGTCGGCGGTGTCGATGAAGTTGCCGCCCGCCTCGCGATAGGCGTCGAAGATTTTGCGCGCGCTGGCATCGTCAGCGTTCCACTGGCCAAGGCCAAAGGTCATAGTGCCCAACGCAAGCGGGCTGACGACGAGGCCCGAACGGCCAAGAGTGCGATAGTGACTAAGGCTCATGGACTGTCTCCTTGCTTCATCCGGAAAATAAGGAGCGCGCGCGACCACGATTAGTCATTGTTAGGTGCAAGGGCTTGTGAGCATGATGCATCAATGCGGCGCGGCGAGCTTGACGATTTGGCGACATTCGCGACCGTGGCGCGGTTGCGCAGCTTCACGCGCGCAGCTGCAGAACTCGGCCTGTCTCCGTCGGCCCTAAGTCATGCAATGAAGGCACTGGAGCTGCGGCTTGGCGTTCGCCTCCTAGCCAGGACCACGCGCTCGGTCGCGCCGACTTTGGCGGGCGAGCAACTGCTGCGGTCGCTTGGGCCAGCTCTGAGCGAAGTTGCGCGCGGCCTGTCGCGCTTGGCTGACTGGCGGGACACGCCGACGGGAGCGGTGCGGCTGACGACGTTCGGTTGGGCCGCGCGCACGATTCTAGCGCCGCGCCTGCCTGCATTCCTGATCGATCATCCTGACATCTCAGTCGAGGTGATTGTCGATGACCGATTGATCGACCTTGTCGCTGGCGGGTTTGACGCAGGAATCCGGCTCGCGGGCGCGATCGACAGCGACATGGTGACGGTGCCGGTGGGCCCCGACCTGCGCACGGTCGTGGTCGGCACACCGGGCTACTTCTCCCGCCGCAAACTCCCGATAAGTCCGGCCGATCTCGAAGACCACATCTGTGTAAATTACCGACAGCTGGGCGGCGGCGGCTTGCTGCCTTGGGAGTTCGAGGAGGGCGGACGCGACATCAGGATGCGCGTTGCGGGGCAACTGATCGTCAACGACGAAGTGTTGTCATCGGCAGCGGTGCGGGCGGGTGCAGGCCTCGGCTACATGATGGAGCACGACGTGGCCGCCGAAATTGCGGACGGGCGTCTGATCCAGGTTCTCGGTGCTTGGTGCTCGCCCTATCCCGGGTGCAGGCTCTATTATCCGGACCGGCGGGTCAGTCCTGCGATGCGCGCGCTGATCGATGCGATCCGCTGGCAATCCAGTTGAGCGTTAGAGGAATGGGTTTACGCACGAGCTCCATGAGAACACCTGACCAACAAACGGTCATTCAGGTCCCCATAGGCTAACCCAAACTCCGGCCGTTCGTTCATTTAGCGATACGCCATTTTTTCGGAGCCTCGTACGAGAGCTTCGGGCGGGTGGAACGTAGATAGTTGGTCTTGACGACGCGATCGTGATCAGCCGTCACTCGAACTCAAGGTCTTTGATACGCACGGCATATGGTGGACAGTAAAGTCCATGTGCTTCGGTAGATTTCGCGATCACCGATCCTGCATTAATGACGCACCCCTCTCGCACGGTGACGCCCGGATAAATGGTGACGTTGGCGCCTACCCAGCAACCGCGCTCGATCAGGACAGGCCGAAGTCGATCCCCGTCCACGCCCCGTCGCCAGACCGAGCGTGTGATGTGGTGGGTCAGCGAGATGATCGTGCACCGGTAGCTGATCCGCACCGCTTCGCCGATCTCGACGCCACCGCCGGCGTCGATCAGTCCCTCGGGGCCGACGAACGCGCCTTTGCGCAGTGTCAGGCGGTGCGGATCGACGACTGTGCAACTGGGATCGATGAAGGCCCCTTCCTCCATCGTGATAAGGCTCAGCATGTCTTTGGTTAGCACGGCGTCTTTTTTCTCGTTTTGGCGATCAGGCGTCCGTCGTCGAGGCATCGTCCAACGTCAACGCCCGAGCGGCTCAATACCGAACCTTCGCGCCAGCATAGAAGTACCGGCCGACTGGCGAGATCGGCACGTTGGTTTCGAAACCGATATCGGGCTTCTGGTCGGCGAGGTTGTTGACCCCGCCATAGAACGAGAATCTCTCGTCGACCGCGACCTCGGTCTGCACGTCGTGCTGCCACAGCTCCTTGTACCGGAGATAGCGCGGATCGACGAGGCTTGGGTTCGCATCAGTATCAACCTTGGCGAACCGGCGGACGCCGTCCTGCCAGCGCAGGTTGTAGCTCAGCGTCAGCGCCCCCGCGGTCCAGCTCGGCGAGAAGGTGAGGGTATATTTCGGACGGAACGGCTGATCGACATTGTCCTCGGTTATGGCGCCCGGCGTGGCGACCTGTTCGAGCTTGTCGAGATAGCCGCCGACCAGCCGGATATCGAACGCGCCTGCTCGCGCCGTCCGGAAGCGATAGGCAATGTTGAGTTCGGCACCGGCAGTGCGGAACGCCGCGACGTTCTGCGGCTGGACGACATAGCCGTTGATGAACCCGGTGCCGCGCTCGCGGCTGATCACTTTGCAATAGGCGTTGTCGAGCGTCGGCTGATCGACGCACAGCGACGCGATCGTGTTCGCATCGGGCGTATTGATCGCGTCGCGCAGACGGATGTCGTACCAGTCGAGCCCGATCGACAACCCGGAGATCGGCCGCACCACAACGCCCGCTGTCCAGGTGCGGGCGACTTCGGCGCGCAGGTCCGGATTGCCCTGCTGCGTGCCAGGAATAAAGATCGTCGCGTTCGGGTTGTTCTGCGCGGTGAAGGTGGCGGGATTGCCTCCGGCGCCGGTGATTAGCGCCTGGCAGTTCGCGGTGCGGAACTGCGTCCCGAGCGTGCGGTTGCCGATGTAGCAGGGATCGGAGAAGAAGTTGCTGCTGCCGGTCTGCGGACGGAATATCTCACCGATGTTGGGCGCGCGGACCGAGCGGCCGTAGGAGCCGCGGAAGCTGATCTCGCGGATCGGCGCGTAGATGCCGTTGAACTGGTACGCACGGGTCGAGCCGACCGTCGAATAATCCGAATAGCGTCCCGCGGCACCGACCGAGAGCAGGTTGGCGAACGGTACGTCCTTCAGGATCGGCGCGTTCAATTCGCCGAACGCTTCCCAGACATCGAAATGGCCGCTCGACGGGGTCGGCAGGATGTACTCGTCATACTGGTAGAACAGATTGTCGGTGATCGCCTGCGCCGGACGGAAGCTGCTTGATTCGCGACGATATTCGCCACCGACCGCGAACGCGACCGGGCCGCCGGGCAGCGCCGAGAACTGCCCGAAGTCACCGTTCAGCGAGGCGTTGGCGACATGCTGCGTGAGCCGTGCATCACTCGCCGGGTTGCTCAGGAAATATCCGAACGAGGCCGGATCCACAGTGTTGCCGCCGAACGTGTTGACGGGAATGCAGCCGGCCGCGCGGGCCTCGGCCGAACGGCAGACGATCGTTCCGCCCGGCCCGCGCACCGCATCGAGCGCGTGCAGGAAGCGAACGTTGAGGCGGTCGTTGAGCTTGGTCGCGCGGACGTCGGTCTGGCCATAGGTATAGGACACGTCGTAGCTGGCATGCTCCGAGATCCGGCCGGTGACGTCGACGACGCCGCGATAGGTGCGCCGGCGGTCTTCCTCGCCACGCCGCGGGATGTCGAAGTTGTTGCGGTTGACGTCGACCGAGCCGAGCCCGGCTGCGGTCGCCGCTGCGAGGATGCTTGCCGGGATGTACGGATTGTCGAGCGCGACTGTCGCGGGATAATTGCCGCCATAACCACCAAAGCTGGTCACGGTCGACTGGACGAACTTGCCCTCCAGGCTGACCTTGAACGCGTCCGACGCGTCGTAATGCGTCAGCGCGTTGACCGCGTGGCGGCGGGTACGCGGGAAGATATCGCCGATATAGCCCGCGACGGGCGTATCGTCACCGCCGATCGAATACCCGTCGTTCTGCAGGAACCGGCCGGGCGTGTAGAGCGCGCCGTCGCCGCGGAAAACCTGGTCGCCGATATACACGATGCCCTGGTTCGAACTGTACGGGTAGCGCAGGTCGCCGACCGGTCCGACCTTGTAGCTGCCAGGGCGCGTCGGGTCGTAATTGTCGAGGTTGACGAAATACTGGCGGTCGCCCTGTGCGAGATACCGACGATCGTCGTTCGCGAGCGGCTGGTCGGCGTTATACTCGTAGGCGAGCGTTAGATTGCCACGGCCGTCGGCGAAGTTGCGGCCCGCGATCAGCGAGGCGAAGCGGTTGGCGGCGTCGCCACGCTCGGAGATGCCAAACTGGCTGCGGGCCGCGACGCCATCGAAATCGCGCTTCAGCACGAAGTTGACGACGCCGGAGACGCCGTCTGCGCCGTACACAGCCGACGCCGCGCCTGTGAGCACATCGACGCGCTCGATCAAATCAGTGGGGATCGCGTTGATGTCCACAGCAGCGGTGTCGGGCTGGCCGGCGACATGGCGGCGGCCGTTGACGAGCACCAGCGTCCGGTTGGGGCCAAGCCCGCGCAAATCGAGCAGGTTGAGCCCGACCTGCCCGAAGCTGCCGTCGGCCTGCGCGTTGCCCGCCGTCCGCGTGCTGTCGCGCGAATTAGTGAGCGCCGGCACGCGCTGGAGAAAGGTCGTGACGTTGGTGTTGCCCGACTGCTGGAGGTCGGCCGCGCTGAACGAGACGATCGGGTTGGGCGCCGCGTAATCGGGGCGGGCGATGCGCGAACCGGTCACGACGATCTCACCTGCTGCGTCGGGGGCCGGGTCCGCGGGCGCATCGGTGGCCAGTGAAGCGACCTGTGCCTGTACCGACGTTGCGGCAAGCAGCGCGACGCCAGACAGCAGATGACGGCGGCAAAGGATACGCATGACTTCTCTCCCTGTTCGCCGGCATTGCCCCCCCACCGGCGTTCGTTGCGTCCGGCTTAAGCGCATCGTCGGCAGGGGAGCAAGCCGATCGCCCGCGCAAACTCGGCCAAGGCCTTAACCTGGCGGAATTTTTCCGGCTGTTACCGTGTCGCGATGGGGGTAGCGCCGGACGCTGCGATGCGCCACGATCCGGTGATGGGGGAGCAGGCGCAGGACTGGACGCGGAGAGCCGCATTGGGACTCCTGCCGACGCTAGGTTTGGCGGCCTGTACCGGCACGCGCGGCCCCGAACCGCTGAAATTCTGGGCGATGAGCTATGAAGGCGATTATTCGCCGATGCTGATGCCTGCCTTTACTGCAACAACGGGGATACCGGTAGACGTGCAATCCCTCCCGGCGACCGCAGCGCACGAGAAGCTGCTTACCGCGCAGGCGGGCGGCGCGATGCCCGACGTGCTGATGCTGTATAATGGCTGGGTCCAAGAGTTCGCCACGATCGGTGCAATCGCCCCCGTCCCATCCGCCGCGCTAGTCGCCGACATGTTCCCTGGCGTGCTCGACGCCACGAGAGTCGGCGGTCGGGACTTCGCGGCGCCGTGGTCGGTCGCGCCTCAGGTCCAGTTCTACCGTCGGGATATTCTCGCCAAGGCAGGCTACAACGAGCCGGCAAAGGACTGGGACGGCTGGCTCCACATGGGCCGCGCGATCAAGCGACAACGGCCCGACGACTTCGTGTTCATGCTGCTGCTCAACTGGCCGGACACGCTCATCACGATGCTCGGCCAGACCGGCGCGACGATGCTGCGCGAACACAATACGCGTGGCAACTTCCAGACGCCGGAGGCACAGGCTGCGTTCGCCTATTATGCGCGGATCTTCGCCGAACGGCTAGCGCCCAAGGCACTCTCGACCGAGATCCAGGATCCGGTTGCGGCCTTCGCACAGGGGTATTTCGCGATCTGGCCGACCGGGCCGACGACGTTGCTCGACCTGCATCGGCGTGCCGCGGAGATCCCCGCCGCGCGTTGGGGAACCGCACGGCTCGCCGGTCCGCGCGGTGTCGGCGCGGTGTCAGGGTTGAGCACCAGCCTCTGCGTCTCCGCCGCGACGCCGCGTCCGGCGGAAGCTTGGGCACTGGTCCGCCACCTCAGTTCCCCGACCAGCGAACTCCGCTACCAGACCATGATCGGCAATCTCCCGGCTCGCCTGAGCGCCTGGTCGTCGCCACAACTCCGCGCGCCGATACTCGCGCCGTTTAAGGAACAGATGCGCTTCCCAGCCACCATGCCGAAGGTGATCGAGTGGGAGCGGATCAAACTCGAGATCCAGTTCGCCGCCGAACGCGTCGTGCGGGGCGTTCAGACCATAGCTGAGGCGCTCGCCGGTCTCGACACGCGCATCGACCAGTTGCTGGCCAAGCGCCGCGCGTTAGTTGAAGCGGGCACGCTCGCATGACGCGCCAGGAGCGCGCCGCCTGGATATTCTCTGCGCCGGTCCTCGCGATTATCGCGCTGGTCTTCGTTGTGCCGACTGCGCTAGCGATGGCGTTGTCAGTCACCGATTATTCGATCTACGCGCTCGCCGACTGGTCGAACCTGCGCTTCGTCGGGCTTGGCAATTTCGTCGACCTATTCTCGACCCCGCTATTCTGGCGCGCGATCGGCAACACCGCCCTGTTCGCGGTACTCGGCGTGCCGATGGCGATCGGTGCGTCGCTCGCCGTCGCTCTGCTGCTCAACGACGCGACGGTGCGGTGGAAGCCGCTGTGGCGCGTGCTGCTATTCGCGCCCTACGTCACCAGTATCGTTGCGACCGCGGTGGTGTGGCGGTTCCTGTTCAACGAACGCTCGGGGCTGATTAACCGCGCACTTGCGGCGGTCGGAGCAGCCCCGGTCGACTGGCTGGGCAACCCCCACACCTCGATCCCGGCGATCCTGATCTTCGTCACCTGGAAGATCTTCGGCTACAACATGATCGTCTTCACCGCCGCGCTGTCCGCGGTGCCGCAGGACCTGATGGAGGCCGCACGGCTCGACGGCGCGGGCCGCTGGAGCCGCTTCCGCCACGTCACCCTCCCCGCGATCGGCCCGACGTTGCTGCTCGCCGCTGTGATGAGCGTCGCGGGCTTCCTCCAGATCTTCGCCGAGCCCTATGTCATGACACTCGGCGGCCCTGCCCAGAGCACCACGACGATCCTGTATTTCATGTTCGATGAGGGCTTCAAATGGTGGAACCTGGGCCAAGCCAGCGCGGTCGCTTTCGTGCTCTTCCTGATGATCCTGGCGCTGACGACGGTCCAGACGCGGATTGGGAGGCGCTACGAATGGCTTTGAAACTTCGCGCGATCCTCGCCAATGCGACAGCTGTTACCCTGACCGCGCTGACGATCGCGCCATTGCTTTACATGGTGATCGTATCGTTCATGCCGCGCGGGGAATCGAGCAAACTCCCGACGCCGCTCTGGCCATCGCATTGGTCGCTGGAGAACTACCACGAGCTGCTCGTCCGGCGGCTGATCGACGGCGCGTGGTTTGATTACCGGATCGTCCCCGCTCTGTTCAACAGCGTCGCCATCGCAGCGATTTCGACGCTGCTCGGCCTGCTGCTCACGGTGCCGGCCGGCTACGCCTTCGCCAAACTGCGCTTCCGCGGGCGCGAGCGGCTGCTCAAGATCCTGATCGCGTCGCTGGTCGTACCCGGCCAGGTCGCGATGCTGCCGCTCTTCCTGATCTTCAAGCAGCTCGAGCTCGTCAACAGCTATGCCGGCGTCATCCTGCCATCGCTCGCTGGCATCTTCGCGATCCTGTTCGTACGGCAGGCGACGCTCGCGATCCCCGATGAAATAATCGACGCGGCCCGGATCGACGGCGCGAGCGAGACGCGGATTTTCGTGACGATCGTCCGGCCCCTCCTCACCCCGATCGTCGTCACGCTGGCGTTGTTCATGTTCCTCGGCTCGTGGAATGACTTCCTCTGGCCGCTGATCGTGCTGGCCGACCAGCATCTCTACACGCTGCCGGTCGCGGTCGCCGCGATCGCGCGCGAGCATTCGGCGGACGGCGAACTGATGATGGCGGCGGCGGTCGTCACGACGATGCCAGTCCTACTGCTGTTCCTCGCAATGCAGCGTTATTATCTGACTGGGCTGCTCGGCGGCAGTGTGAAGGGATAGGCGCGGCCATCGGCGCCGAACACATGCGCGTCGTTGGTCGCGACGCCGACGCGCAAGGTCTCGCCGAGCGTCACCGACCGATCGCCCGGTAACTGAGCGACGATCGTATCTGCCGCGCCGCGTGCACCGAGATGCGCGAACGACAGCGGCCCGAGCCGCTCGAACAGCTCGACTGCGCCAACGAACGGTCCCCCGTTGTCGACATACAGATGTTCGGGGCGAACGCCGAGCGTGACCGGCGAACCGACTGCAGCCGCCGGGACGATCGCGCCGGTCCTCACCCTCTCGCCGCCTGCCAGGCTTACCGTGGTGCCGTCGGCGTCGACCGACGCGATCGTTGCGGCGAGCAGGTTCATGCCCGGCGACCCGATCGCCGCGGCGACCGCCAGGCTCGCCGGTCGCCGATACACGTCTATCGGCGGCCCGACCTGCTCAACGCGCCCCTCGCTCATCACGACGATACGATTGGCGAGCGTCATCGCCTCGAGCTGGTCGTGCGTGACGTAGATCATCGTCGCACCGAGCTGTTGATGCAGTCGCGCGAACTCGTGCCGCATCCGCGCACGCAGGTTGGCATCGAGGTTCGACAACGGCTCGTCGAGCAACAATACCTTCGGTCGACGCACGACTGCGCGCGCGATCGATACCCGCTGACGCTGCCCACCCGACAAGGCCCGCGGCCGCCGGTCGAGCAGATCCGACAGATCGAGCATCGCCGCGACCTCCGCGACGCGCTCGGTAATCTCGCGCTTGGCGACTTTTGCGACCTTCAACGGAAACGCGATGTTCTCCGCGACTGTGAGATGCGGGTACAGCGCGTAGGACTGGAACACCATCGCCAGCCCGCGATCCGACGGCGCCGCATCGGTCACGTCGCGTCCATCGATCGCCACCCTTCCGGTGCTTGGCACCTCAAGCCCAGCGATCATCCGCAACAGTGTCGACTTGCCGCAACCCGACGGCCCGACGAGGACGATGAACTCGCCTTCCTCGATCGTCAGGTCGGTCGGCAAGAGCACTGTGGTGTCGCCGAAGCTCTTAGAAAGTCCGCTGATTTTGACGCTCGCCACCGCATGTCCTCTACTTATCACACGTTGGGTAGCGGCTGACACGACAGCGGGCAAAGCCATCGTACCTTGCAACCAAGCCGCTACGCGCTGACGAGGACCCACTTCCGGCCGCACAAAGACTGCGCGGCGCCGCCCAGAACCGACAGCTCGATCAGCATCATCGACGGCTGATCAACCACATTTCTAAACCGGCGGTTTACTGCGCATGCGTATACTCGATCAACCGATCTGGGCCGATGGAGATGATCGATGGGTCACTCGTCAATGGACCCCGCCTTTCACGAACTTCGGCCTTGGAACGAAGGCCGGCTGATTGATGCGAAGCGGGCGCTGAAACAGCAACAGGTCTGGGCCATTCGCTTTTGGCTCGACTAGCAGAGGAGACTGCGCGACCGAGCGCTGTTCGACTTCGCCATCGACAGCAAGCTGCGCGGCTGTGACGTGGTCAGGGTGCGGATTGGCGATGTAGTTTCCGGGGGGCGCGTCCGTGACCGCGCCGTCGTTGTTCGGCAGAAAACCAAACGACCGATTCAGTTCGAGATCATGGACACGGCGCGAAAGACGATGCGGGCATGGTTGGAGCGACGTGGGGGGACACTGAACGACTTCGTTTTCCCGAGCCGCAACGACGACATGGACCACATGAGCATGCGGCAATATGCCCGCCTTGTGCGCGAATGGATGGTCGGCATCGGCCTTCCGGCGCAGGATTATGGGACGCACTCGCTACGGCGCACGAAAGCATCGATCATCTACAAGGCGGCTGGCAACCTCCGCGCCGTTCAGATCCTTCTCGGCCATGCCAAGATGGACAGCACGGCGCTACTTGGGCGTTGACGTGGAGGACGCTTTGGAATTGGCCGAACGCACCGAGGTCTGAGAGACCCATAAGTCGCCGTTCGGGTGCCCTTCCCCGCCTTCCAACTTCCGCCGTTCATTCATCGGGTTCCACGGCAGCGCTTGCCTTCCGTTTAAGCGGTCGTTCGAAATGACTGCCTAGAAATCGATGGCTTCCGAAAGTCATCCCGAACGATGCAAGATTGGCCGCCTTGCCTACACCCGCGCCCGGTACGACAATACGCAGCCTTATATCGGTGTCCGCGCCTACCCTCCATCCGATGACGAACGACAGCTTCGAATTGATCGCGGCGGCCAGGCGAGCGGCTGAGAAGGCGTGGCGGGATGGTTACGCGTACACGAAGGCCGGCATCATGCTCAACGATCTGCTGCCTGAGGACGAGCGGCCGCGCACGCTGTTCGAAGAGGATACGGCCAAGCGAGACCGGCTGATGGGCGCACTCGACGCAATCAATGGCAAATTCGTGACGTGGACTGCGGTGACGGCGTCGCAGGGCTTCAACCGCGAGTGGAAGATGCGGTCGGAGATGCGATCGCCGGCGTGGACGACGGACATTGTTGAAGCGCCAATTGTCTCTGCGCGATAGAGGATCAGATGGAGACTGCCGCGTGGCGTCGCTCGGCATTGCGGCTTCTGAAAGCTCAACCCTTCGGGGATGCGGACACGAGCTTGAACATCGCTTCCCCAATATATGCCCTTAGCGCGCGCCGCGTTAAGCTGATCGTCTTGCCCTCACCGAGACATGACGCAATTGCCGGCTTCAATTGCTCAGTGGCACTAGTATCTTGCAAGCTCCATGGACGTGAAATTAGCAGAACGTGAGCAGCAACCGGTGACGATCGAGCGACGCAATCGCCGAGCGCACGTTCCGGGCGGTAACTGGCCGGCAGTGCTGCAACAGGACCATTAAATTCATCAGCTAACTTGAGGGGGGGAAGGTCTTTTATAAGGCCCAGATCTGGCGCCTTCCGGAATTGAAGGCGGTATAGTGCAGGATACAGGGCACCCCGAAAAACGTCCGGCTGGATTATCATCATCGTAACAGAGCCCGGTCTGCTAGCGTCAACCGAAAGGCATTTAGAATTTGACGCCTTTGACGCCAAATCAACGTATTCTGCCGTATTGGGTATTGATCTGACAAATTGGCTAGCTACCGATCTTTTGTTTTTGTCCCGTATAATACAATCTGCATACCTCGCCACGAATATGTCAGCTTTGTCATGCCGTAAGTCGGTTCCCGACTGCGCGGCAACGGAAGAAGCTGAGAAGGTGATCGCGCATGCCGCTGAAAATCTAGCTACGCTCAACCGATTCATGACAATCCCCACCATCTATTATCTCATTCTGTGATCGGTCTATTTGACCCTACTAATAATGGCATCAACTTCGCACGTTGGAAACACCGGCTACCTCACTGTCATGCAGTCTGCCGGGTCCGGCCAATCACACCTCCGGGTGTGTTGGCGCCACCAGTTCGTTCGTGTCACAGGCGGCCAGCACGCAGTGGCTTATGGTCAACTTTTCGCCCGAAACCAGCAATTGCGAACACAGCCTACTAGCTATTTCGTATCGCCTCTGGCTGGCGCATTGGTGACATAAGCTGTGAGTCTGAAGAGCATCAGACCCCGCTCGTTCGTCACGTCGACGACAAAATCTCGACCGTCCCATAAGACAGCTGGTTCGCCGTGCATGATCTCACCGGCGCAAATTAGAGCATGCTTCCTCGCTGCCGCGTGATCAGCCAACTCGGTCCCCTCACTATCAGGCTCATGCCGGTTGTCAGCCGTATTGAAGAAGTATCGTGCCATCGTGATGTTCCTCTGGGCTCGCAAACGGGCACAGGACGTAAAGTCGCTACCTTTCACATGAGATGTGCTGCCGTGGATCAGCATGCAGCTTATCGTGCATCGTCCCGCTCCGCGTCCGGCGGTGCATTAATCAACGATCCCATTCTCACGTAGATATGGTCCGTGGCATTTGGGGTTGAATTGCAGGGCATTGCGACACTATGCTCGCGACGCGGTCCGCGAATTGCTTGAGCGTCGGTACCATGTCCGCCCGCGCCAGCTTGCGCGGATGGGGATCGATCGCGCACAGCGTTCCAAAAACCGTGCCGTCCGAAAGGATGATCGGCAGCGACACATAGCTCTTGAAGCCATAGAGCGCGGGCGCCGGGTTGCAGTTCCAACGCGGATCGGCGGAGACGTCGTCGATCACTACCGCATTGCCGGACTTGCGGATGTCGTTGCAGATCGTCGTTGAGATGCGCAACTCATCTCCCGGCGACATACCGAAGTCGATCTGGTCGAGTACCTGGCACGCAATCCAACGCGCCTCCGTTACGCGCGCGACCGCGACAAATCCCATTCTCGTAAGTGCCGCCACTTCCTCGAGAATGCGACGTATTTCGTCATCGTCGCCAAAGCGCGCAGCATCCGCAGCCAGTTCGTCGATCATATGTGATCCCCCAACCCAGTCGTATTCACATATGATAGGCCTGCCGAGTCCTACTTAGTCGCAAGCGTACGTAGCCGTTCTAACCACGGCGAATTTTCATGTTTTGAGCTAGAGAATAGAAGATAGACCACAGTTCTAACATGCCATCATTCGCAAGAATTACTCAGATCCGCGGCACCCCCGGCGGCCTGATCGGTCACGCGATCGGCGTGAACCCGCGAATCGTATAAATCAAGATTAAGAGAGGGGCGGGATGTCGATCGATAAGGGAACACTATGATCGACTGATCCCTTATCAACTTACGCCAATACAAGGCGTAGGAGAAGATTATGAAGCGGCTTATTCTCACGGCAGCGCTGATCGCTACCCCCACACTGGTAGCGGCACAAAGCGTGCCATCCCCTGCTACCTATGTCATGAAAGCTGGCGCGTCGGACCAATATGAGATCCAATCGAGCAATCTCGTGATGGCCACTACGAAGAACGCCGAGCTTAAGCAGTTCGCCACGATGATGGTAAGCGACCACAACAAGAGCACTGTTGATGTGAAGGCCGCAGCTACGAAGTCCGGCCTGACGCCAAAGCCCCCGATGCTCGACGCGATGGGCCGCAAGAATATTGCTGCGCTCAAGGCGTCCAAGGGACCAGCCCGTGATGCACTTTATATCAAGCAGCAGAAGACTGCTCACCAGCAGGCACTCGCCCTTCACCAGGGTTTTGCCACTTCCGGTTTGGCTCCCGCGCTAAAGCAGGTCGCGTCGACCATCGCGCCAGCCGTTCAGCATCACATTGAGAAGCTGGCGTCAATGTAAAGACAAACCTCGACCCGTTTCGGCGGGTCGAGATCATTGGTGATGCCTAACTGCAAAATTGCGCGACGGAGCGCTGAGTGCTGAGCGCTGAGCGCTCCGTCGCTAGTCCCTAAGATACTGTCGGATAGCTATTCCTCAGGCCCGCTTCGCGACGTGTCGAGGTCAATGTCCTCACCCGGATTACCGCCACCTGCGCTGGCCCCACTGCCGTGAACTTCACCCGTTTTGTTGTCGATATATGCTCGCTTACCAGCCTCGCGAGGAATATCCCTGCCGTCATCCCTTTCGACCGACTCGACACCAGGCGCACGGTCCCGGTTCTGTAGGTGACGCTCCGCGGCATGGTCCATGCTATCGTACTCGTCGCCCGAGTAGCCATCTCCTTTACCGAAACCGTCGTCGGCGGGGTTTGCGTCCTTGGATTTTACCCGGACATTTTCGTTAGGCTTCGGCGTGCTCTCGTCAGTCATGGCAACCTCTCAGTGTTGTTGGTGACCAACGCACAACCGGCAGAAAGCTCCGCGAATGTGATGAAGGCTTTGTTAGTTGACCGATACCGCGGTCGGCATAGCATCGCCTTGCCCATCAAGGGCTTGGAGATTTGCCACATGCGCACCCTGCTCGTCGCTGCCGCGTCTTTGTCGTTAATTGCCGGTGGGGCGCCTGCATTCGCCGCACCGTGCAAAGACGCCAAGGGACGCTTCACGAAATGCCCGCCCAAAGCACCGGCCAAGCCGGCCCGTTGCAAGAGCGCGAATGGCAAGTTTGCAAAATGCGGCACGGCTGGTGCCAAGCCTGTCTGAGGTGAGACGAGCGCGGGTGATCACACCCGCGCTCGCAAGGTCAGTTTTTCGCCGGTACTGTGACAACCATTGTCCGCGTGGTGGCGACATCAACGATCGGCAGTTCTCAGGATTGAGAATGTCGGCGGCGAACGACTGAAATTAGTGTGCGTTGCAGCCCGGAAGGGTGATGTCCGCCTAACGGCGGATCTTGGCACAAGCCGATGTTCCCGCACCTCCCAACGAACGGCGTATGTTGGTCGGGAGCCGACGCCAGCAGCCCGGCGGGGCTGACCCATATTGACGACCCAGAACTGGTCATTCGCGCGCCCTTCCCCGCTCCCCAAATTCAGACATTCGTTCATCTCCGTACGGACGATTTTTGACGCATGATCGTCAGCCATTAATGTCGTGAAGGGGAAGGAAAGCGGTCCGGCGGCTATTGGGAAGGCAGATAGTGTTAGCGGACGTCGCACGATGCGGCTGTGTTTTCCGAAAAGAATTTATTTTGAGGATCGAAGCTGGCAGGGGCCGTGTCGCGAAAGGGGGCCCTTTCGCAACGTGTGAATCCGTTTGTCAGTTTTTCGCTGGTGTGGGGCGGGCGTGAAACAGGTGCTGAATGACCAAAACGGATTTGTAGGATCGAACTTGCAACTTGGATGACTTTCTACGGCAAGCCTCGCCATCTCCACAGCAAAGGCCATACCAGGCTGGTCTTTACCTCCACATTGCGCCCAGCTTCCGCTGCCCTGTACCGCATTTTCAGACGCGCCAAAGCGGACGATCCAGCCGTGACATATTGGCGGAGGTGGTGGTGACGGCAGATCGGATTTTGGCGGGTCCCAGGGTACATACGGCCTCGGTGTCAGGATCTTTCTTTCCAAGCTCGTTAGATGCCTCCACGCCGCGGCGGGCAGCTTTACCGGTTCGCTTTCGCCGGCCCGCCCCACAACCCGGACGGTCACTGTCCCATCCGATAGATGCTCTACTTCAACACCAGGAATCGGAAGCATCATGTATGGGTCCTCAAACAGTGACCGGCGAACGATCCTTTTCGCTTTAATCATGTCAGCCAACGGCTTGAAGCCCGCTTCAGTAAAAAGGCGCTGCTCGAATTTCGCTTGGTTGGCTTGCCCGCGTTCAAAATCTGCTCGTTGCTGGCCAGATCCTTTTGGGGGATAGCTATGCTCTTCCCTTACCGCGGGGGATGCAAAGGTGAGAAGAACAGCCAAAAGTTTCATGTCGAGATGATATCGAGATGCGCTGTCCTAGCAAGCGGCATCATGATTACCGTTGTAAAGGGGGCCCCTGTTGCAACGCGACCCGTACCAGTCTCGATTTTCAAATAGGTTCAGGTTTCGGGAGTGTCCGGGATTGGTGGATTGCGGCCCGACTGCTTTTAGGCGAGGTTCGATCAAGGCAGACGTTGACGGGCTACAATTGCCGCCGTGAGTTTGCCTCGACGATGTAGCCGGGAGACAGCAGATGATTGCTTTAGTGGTCGGCCTCATGATGACAGCCGCCTCTCCAAGCTCGGCACAGCTAACAGTCGTCTGCGAGATTGGAAGCATCGCCCTGCGCGATCTGCCAAGCATCAACCACAACAAAGGATTTGATTCCTACTACGTCGCTCCTGACCAAAGTCGCCCCGATCTTCTGACGATTTGCCCTAGGCTTAAAGATGAAATCCCCCAAGGGTATCCCATTGCAGACGACGATGCGCGATCGCGAGCAGCGGTGCACGCGCCTATTCCCGGCCAACACATCCGAGAAGCCTTCATCTACTCTGTCGGAGTTCCACGGATTAGTAGCGACGTTAAAAGCGCCGTCGTTCATTTCGCCTATTCGTGCACTGGCCTCTGCGGTGGAGAATTAGAGGCTCGCTATATTCTCACATCAAAGGGATGGCAGCGCGAGGGTGAGATCCGCATGCTCTCCGTCTCTTAAGCGTATCAGCAGCTGAACAATCGGTAGATTGCGGGCAAGCCGACGCGCAACCGGGATGACCGATTATGAGCGGAAGCGAAAAGGCGGGGATTGGTGGACAGCAGGCCGGTGGCTTTTCAGACGCCCTCTAGCAAAAGCCGCCGTCGCGAGCGGCACGGTTGTGTTCTACCTTGTGACGTTCACCGTGATTGTATCCGATACTAGTTGGGCATAGCGGACTGGCTTGGACGGGAAGTTGAAGAGGAATACCCGGGCTCTCACTTTGTATCGGCCTGCTCCTGGGAAGATCGTTTTTGCGCTTTCGTGAGTGAGGACGCGGTAAGGCGATGTTACTGATATGGCGATCAGCTCCTCTATCTTAAGAGGAGGCGGGGGCGGTGAGCCTGCCATTGGCTTAGCAGGCACGACCGGTTGCCCATCTTCCGAGATGACTTCAAACGCAATGCCCCGTGTGGGTTGCAGCAACGGCGATACGGCAAAGGTATTGTCCTTTGCGATAAGGTCGACTTCGATGGCCGCATCCCCGCGCATGGACAAGGTAGCCGCATGCAAGCGGACCTCGATAGGGGGCTTTTCCCCTGCCCATGCTGCCTGAGCGGGAGGATTCCAGGTTGCCGCAGCCTGAAGGCTTATAAGCCAGAGCAGTGGCATACCGATATTCCTCTATCCGTCAGCACTATCATAGCGCCTATGAACGGATGACCGGTCTTGGGTATGCTGCACGACCCGTCAAGCGGCAACAACTGGGCCCTTCCCGCCGGACCGGTTTTGAGGTCTGCTTATCCGCCAAGGAATGTCGCGACGTGGTGGAGCGCGGACGGTCCGCGTCCTGCAGTAGTGTAGCAGATCCAGAAGCCGCTACTTCAAAGAGGTTCCGATTGTTACTAAGATCGCAGCATGAGCAAAAATCCACTCTTTCCCCACCTACGAAAGGCTTGGCGGTTTGGTTGTCTTACGGTCGGGCTTCTTGCGTCTGGCATCGGCTGTATTGTACTGCTGGGCAGTCTGTTGGGTACGTGCGATCCCTCAATCGGTTGTGCTGAAACTCATATTCTGGCAAGTCTGGGGTGGGTGCTATTGATCGCTTCATTATTCGCCGCACCAATATGGCTGGTCTGCGGAATTTTGAGGAGGCTGGTTCACCCTTCGGCTGGCGCATTTACGACCAACCTCCTTTTGACGTTCGTGGTGGTTCTTGCCGTAGTGCTCTGCTTCAGCCCTGCCGTCGACCTTCTATTCAGGATCGATAGGTGAGACCCTGATGATCCGCAGCAGATGTGAGCGAGTCCGCCCTTGACCCGCATCGGTCGGCGCATTTCTAACCTATAGCCATGTAAGCTACCATCAAGGCTGCGGCTTGCGCGTCTGTGTTTTGGCGTAAGCAGAATGGCCGAAATTGGGCGTTATCCACGTTCGCGCCGCCTCCGGACCGAATGGCCCATTGTGGCGGACGGCGCACCTTCAAGTGCCATTCGGCCATTCTACCAAAGTACGTGATCTGTAATCACGCCGCACCTGACAAGAAGTCCCAGCGTCGCGCCGATCAAAAGAAGCGTCAGGTACATAGCAATGGCTCGTGTTCGGCTTCGACGATCCGTATGGTAGCTCATGCTTGAACACCTCGTAGCTAGCGCTGCCACCAAGTTGAGCGGTCCAGCCAGCAACCGAGGTTACGCGCAACTAAAGTGGGCCGTGTAAGGAGTAAAGCTAACGTCGAGTAGGTTGAAGTCAATGTATAGATATCGGGGCAGGTGAGGCTGACTGCTTTATCGGAGTTCCATAAGCCATACCGCAATGGTCATCTCGATCGACGCCTATTCTGCTCCCTCACAATGTAATCCGTCATGGCATATCGCTGCGACGCCGCCGAGACTTGCTCCTCGGTCGCATATAGAGCCTTTAGCAAAAGACGATCTGAATCTGTGAGGTTATTGGGCTTATCACGAATGGTAGCGTCAAACAGCGACATGATTGATCGAATGTCGCTGCTGACACTGTGCACAGGATTGGCAAGCACGACCATTGAGACGTAGGAGCTCAGCTGCTCCCACGTGACATCGCCGCACCGGGGCAAATCGATGATCACAAGTATTTGCTTTTTATCCTCTCGCGAAGGTTGGGAAAGCCGCGATGCCGCATCCAAGCGCTTTTCAGTAGCTCTGCCCATAGTCCATCGGACCGGACGAGGATCCGTCAGTTCGGCCCGGTTCCGCGAGCGAGCGAGACCGTACTTGGCCACGTTCCGAAACATATTTGGCTGACGACGCAGAAAGCGTCTTACCAGTGCATCCGCCTGATCTGAGATTATAATTTCGACATTCGACGGACATGATTTGCCTTCTATCGGCACACCGACCGTTCGCGCATTAGCTGCAACCGTTTCAGCGATATATTGCGCCTTGTCCGGCAGGACGCCGCGGACAGTAACGCAAATCGACGTATTCCAGCGTGGAATTTGCGCATCGCTATCACCGGTCATCCGCTTGACCATGCCCGCCACTCGGGGCCTCCTAGTCGCGTTTACGATGATCTCTCTATCTGCAGATCCCGGCGCCGGCGTAGGTTCGATAGCCGTGACTGACGGCCGCTGCGTCAATGGTTCTGGCGTGCCTTGGAACATCAGTAGGGCAACTGGCAGGAGCATCAGCACTCTAATACCATCCCAACCACGGCGCTTATAACCCGCGTGCCACGATAGGACGCACCTGCTTACCTATCAAGTTTGAAGCGTTCTGAGCGGTGTTTGTAGCATCGATCGTCCCGCATCCGCGAACGTAAGTTGCTCCCTGTCTCGCGCTAGGCTGTCTCACGATGGAGGATTAAACGAGCGCCGGTGCGGTTCGAAGCTGTCAGCAGCAGCCAAATTTATACGTTCTCCTGAGATCAGGCCCCGTCACCTTTTCAAAACTGCCTTTGGAGAATGACAATCGGGAGCCATCTTGGTGAATGAATGGCTGTTTTGAGAAACGAAGCTTACCCGCCACGGCGTCTGATTTTGGGCGCTTTCGGTCATTGGGCGCGATCGGCGTCGGAACGGCTGAATGTGGTGGTTAGCCGACATTCGCGATGAAGGACGCTTTAGGTTAGGCGAACATAAAGGCGGTTGAAGGGCCCACCCTAACACGCGCAAGTTTGCTCGTGGCGCGTGATACATTACGCCCCCAATCGCGCGAAATGGCGTTTCCATATTGAAGCGCAAAATAGCGGTAGCATTACCCTCATCGTTATCTGGCGAAAGAGATATCTCGAATGGACCGCTGCGATCTTCTTCTTGGCTAAGGAAAGTTCGCATCGCATCACCGCGCCCGAAAAGCACGACTGACTGAGATTTAACTTCCGCCATGCTCGCTACGCATTGGGGGATCGGGGGTGGCGTGGCTAACATTCGATAATCTTAACAAAGTGTCCAGCGTCTGGGAATGGGCGGAACTGCCAAGCATCGGAGGGCAGGCAAACCCACATACGGCCGTTCGTGATCGATCGCACCGCGCCCAAAAGCGGACGGACGTTAATCCGACGATACACACCAGTTCAAATTTGTTTTCGAACTACGAATCAGCACCTGAATCGAGTGTAGCGTTTCTGGCGGGGGCTAGGCCGATATGTGAGACGACTCGACTATCCGTCCCGATCCTGCTTCGCTAAATGGCCACATCGGAGAGGGTGACCGCGTGAAACTCGTTATCCCGCTTCTGGGACTCGCGGCAGCTTCGCTCGCTGCCGCTCCCACTTTGCATGTTCCCTCCCAACTGCCGTACAAATGGAACAACGTCGTGATTGGTGGCGGCGGGTTCTCGCCCGCCATCGTGTTCAGCGTCGCCGAAAGGGACCTTGCATATTTGCGCACCGATGTGGGTGGCGCCTATCGCTGGGATGCCCTTACGCAGCGCTGGATTGCGCTCCAGGACGGCCAAGCGCAGAACAGCTACATGGGCGTCGAAAGCATCGCGCCGGACCCGGTAGACCCAGACATCATTTACCTCGCCGCGGGCATGTACTTCGACCAACCTGCGGCGATCATGCGGAGCGCCGATCGCGGCGCTTCCTGGCAAATAACGCCGGTTCCCTTCAGCATGGGCGGCAACGAGGACGGTCGCGGTCTGGGCGAACGCCTAGCGATTGATCCGGATCGGCGGACGCACCTGTTCTTCGGATCGCGGCACGACGGTCTTTGGGACAGTGAGGACAGCGGCCGGACGTGGCACAAGGTCGAGAGCTTCCCGTGGAAGGGGCTTGGCCGTCCCGCCGCGAACCACACCCATGGCGGCGTCTCCTTCGTCGTCTTCGGCCCGCCGGGCGAAACTGCCCTTGGCCGGTCGCGCGCCATGTATGCCGGCGTCGCAGATGCAACGGTGCAACACCTGTACCGCTCGACCGACGCCGGTCGAAGCTGGAGCGCCGTCACCGGAGGTCCGGCCTCGACCATGCTGCCCGTCAAGGCGGCAGTAGACCAACAGGGCATGCTCTACATCGATTACTGCTCCGACATCGGTCCGAACGGGATCGCACTAGGTGAGGTTTGGAAGCTCGACCCGAGGTCGGGCGGATGGACGAACATCACGCCTGAGCGCGGTGACGAGGCCGAGGGCGGCTACATGGGGCTCAGCCTCGATCGGCTCCATCCCGGCCGGCTGGCGGTGTCGACGGTCGATCGCTGGAACCATCGCGATACCGTTTGGCTGTCGTCCGACAGCGGCGCGCACTGGTCGAGCCTGCGGGAGCGGAGTTCACGCGATCTCTCGCCGGCCCCCTGGCTCCGGCTCGACAAGGGTGGGTTTGGCGGCTGGATCGCGGGTCTGGCGTTCGATCCGTTCGACGGTGCCACGCTTGCCTATGCCACGGGGCTGACGGTGTTCCGGACCAGGCAAGCGGACAAGGCCGATATGGTTTGGCGGCCCTGGGTCACCGGGATCGAAGAGGCGGTGCCGCTCAGCCTCGTCAGTCCGCCCGAGGGGCCCCATTTGATCTCCGGCATCGGCGACACGCACGGCTTCGTCCACGATCGGCTCGACCGCGCGCCGGAGCGGGCCTTCGCCGATCCCGACCTGCCGCAGACTAACAATGTCGATTATGCCGGCGTGGTGCCCAAGATCATCGTTCGGAGCGCATCAGGCTATTCTCCCGATCCTGAGGGGGCGTCGCTCGGCTGGTCGGAGGATGGAGGCCGCAGCTGGCATAAGATGCTGGCGTCGCCAATCGCGATCGGGCCCGCCGCGCCACGGCGGATCGACGCCGATGGCCAGGCACCGATCACTGTTTCAGCGGATGGGAGCACCTTCCTGGTGTCTGGGCTAGTGACGCTCGCCACGGCCGATAGGGGGCGGATCTGGTGGCGACCCAAGGGTTTACCGGAACGCACCTATGCGGTCGCCGACAAGGTCGACCCCCTTGCCTGGTACGCGATCGACTATACTGGTGCGCGTATATTCGTCAGTCGTGATGGGGCGAAGACGTTCACGCAGGCACCCGCGCAGGGACTCCCGGCCAGCATTGCCAGCTCGCGCCCGGCGGCACGGGAGTTTCAACCAATGGCGGCGGCAACGCCGGGAACGGCCAACGAGCTCTGGCTGATCCTAGGCGGCCGCTTCTTCCACACTAGCGACGGAGCCCGAACGTTCGTGGCGTCCACGCCAGCCAATCCGCTGTTGCGTGACATGTATTTCGTGAGCTTCGGTCTCGGCAAGGCGGCGCCCGGCGGGCACGTGCCGACTCTCTATGCCTTCGGGGTCACGAAGACGTTGGGCGGGCTGTGGCGCTCGACCGACGCGGGCGCGCGCTGGTTTCGGATTAACGACGACGCGCATCAATGGGGTCTTAGATACCGAGTCATCACGGGCGATCCTCGCCTCTTCGGCCGCGTCTACTTGGCGACCGATGGCCGAGGCATCTTCTACGGAGATCCTTTGCCGCAACCCGTGCGTGCCGGAGCGCATTGACCCAATTCCGGTCGTTCTCGACGCATCTGTCGCTTCCCAACTTCCGACATTCGTTAATGGGCACCGACACTCCGTTTGGACTTTTGCGATCGTCGCGTCGACCAATTGCCGGATCGTCTTCGTCAGGATACACCGTCCCCGCTGACCTGCTCCGCTGGAGACGGTCGGCATGATCGCGTCGGTGCCCCGAAAGGGGCTTAATAGGGAACGCGGTGAGGGTGGTTTGCCACCTGAAGCCGAGGCTGTCCCTGCAACTGTAAGCGGCGAGCGCGATGCATTTCGCTTCTTCCTGCAAAGGAAGGAGCAGCCACTGGGCCAGACGTTTCGTCATGAGGGCCTGGGAAGGCCGTGCATCGTGTGATGACCCGTGAGCCAGGAGACCTGCCGGCGTCTGGTCGCTCTTGCCTGGCCCAGGGGGTGGCCGCGGCACGGTACTCCGTCGAGCGACGACGTGTGCGGTGGGGACCGCACGGGCATGCGTGCCGGTCGCAATCGCGTCCGGCTGGCGCGGATGTCGGCCGTTCGCGGGAGGTCCCTGCCGGGTTCGCTCGACGCCCCGGGGATTACCGTAATGCCATTCCTATTGTCTCGCCTCGCGGTGGCGGGGGCTTTGCTGTCACCTGTTTTCGCAGCACCGCTCAACGCTCAGTCTTTGCCTGTCTCGGACAATGAGGACATTCTGGTTGTCGGCCAGCAGGCGCGCGACACGCTCACCACGCCGAACGCGACCGGCAGCCGCCTGGGCCTCACGCCGCTCGAGACCCCCGCGACGATCTCGGTCATCGATGGCGCCACGATCCGCGCGCGCGGCGACCTGTCGGTGATCGACGCGACGAGCCGCGCACCGGGCATCAGCAACGCTGGAAACCCCGGCAATGGCGGCACCGCGCTCGCCGCGCGCGGCTTCAGCGGCCAGGGATCCGTGCTTCAGCTGATCGACGGTATAAGGCTGTTCCCGGCTGCCGGCACGATCACCTTTCCGACCGATCCGTGGATGGTCGAGCGGATCGACATCCTGAGCGGCCCAGCCTCGGTGCTCTACGGCCAGGGCGCGCTGGGCGGTGCGGTGAATGTCCTGATGCGTAAACCCGATACGCAGCGGACGCACGTGGAGGGCGAGATCGGCTACGGCTCGCAGGACAGCTTCCATGTCGCGGCGGGCGCAGGCGGGCCGATCACCGAGCGCCTCTCCTATCGCATCGACGGCAGCTATCGCCGATCGGACGGCTATGTCGATCGTGGCCAGTCGCGCAGCCATGCCGTCTCGGGCACGCTGCGCTGGGCACCGACCGACACGCTCGTCGTCACCGCACGGGACGATTACGGCGACCAGAAGCCGATGCGCTATTTCGGCACGCCGCTGATCGAAGGACGGCTCGACGACCGCATCGGGGAGCGAAACTACAACACACGCGATGGCTTTATCCGCTACCGCGACAACCGTACCAGCCTGCAGGTCGACTGGACGCCGAGCGATGCGGTCACCGTCAGCAACCAGGCCTATCGTCTCACCTCCAAACGCTCCTGGCTCAATCTCGAAACCTATTGCTGGATCGCCGCGGACGGCGTCTGCGCCAACGGCAGCGGCAACACCGGCACACCGGGGCGCATCCTGCGCACCGACATGACCGGCATCGTCCACGATCAGACGCAATGGGGCGATCAGGGCAGCGTGACGCTCAGGACAGGCATCGCCGATGGCGTCAGCAACGACTTTGTCGTGGGCTTTGACGTCAACCTCATCAAACTCACCTACTCCCACAACTTCGGTTCGGACCCCCAGGTTTCGGAGGTCGATCCTTTAGCGTTCGATCCAGGTCCGATCGTCGACACGCAGGGGATCGCACCGCGCTATCGTACGCGCACCACCGAATATGCGGTCTTTGCCGAGGACCGGCTGAAACTCGGCACGCATGTCTCGATCGTCGGTGGCGTGCGCTACGAGCACGACAAGATCCGCCGCTGGTCGATCGACTATCCAGGCGGCGTCAGCACCGAGACGTTCGCGCTCGACAAGCGGCTGCATAACGTGACCTGGCGGGTCGGTAGCGTCTATCAGCCGATCCCGACGGTGTCGCTCTATGCGCAGTATGCCACCGGCGTGGATCCTCTGGGGACGCTGACCACCTATTCGACCGGGCAGGTTCAGTTCAGCAACGCGGTCGGCGACCAAGTTGAGGTCGGCGCCAAGGCGGTGTTCCTCGACGGTCGCGGCACCGCCACCCTCGCCGCCTATCGCATAGTCAAGAAACGCCTGCTGGCACAGTTGACCCCGACGAGCCCGGTCGAGCAGGTCGGCCAGCGATCGGCCAGGGGGATCGAGGCCGCGGTATCGCTCGATCTGCCCTACGGCGTCGGGATCGATGCAAACGGCAGCGTGCTCAACGCGACGTTCGACGACTTCGTCTCCGGCGGCTCGAGCTTCGACGGCAACACCCCGCCAGACGTCCCCGAGACGCTTGCCAATCTCTGGCTGCGTTTGAACGCAACGCGCTCGCTCCAGGCGCGCGCCGGGCTGCGCTACGTCGGGCGTCGTTATTCGGACAACGCCAACAGCTTCCGCGTCCCCAGCTACACCACGGTCGATGCCACGCTTTCCTTTGCGGTGACACCACGCCTGGCGGTCAATATCCACGGCTACAACCTGTTTGACCGGGCCTACGCGCTAAACACGTACAACAATCAGCAGTGGGTCCTTGGCCGTCCCCGCTCGGTCGACGTTTCGCTTCGTGCCAGCTTTTAACGCCCTCAGGCGGCCGGCGCTTGGCAAGACTGCCCGGCGCTGGCTGTACCTCGTTCATCGCTGGATCGGCATCGCCAGCTGCCTGTTCTTCGCCATGTGGTTTCTGTCCGGGCTGGTGATGGTCTACGTGCCTTATCCCTCCCTCTCGCCAGCCGATAAGCTGGCTGGGAGCGAGGCGATCGACTGGGCAGCAGTGAACGTGCCGCCCCCGCTGGACGGCGGACGGCTATCGCAGGAGCTGTTCCTCGA
Source organism: Sphingomonas sp. CFBP 13733 (assembly GCF_014841795.1). Lineage (NCBI taxonomy): Bacteria > Pseudomonadati > Pseudomonadota > Alphaproteobacteria > Sphingomonadales > Sphingomonadaceae > Sphingomonas > Sphingomonas sp. CFBP 13733. Next base: position 62,782 of record NZ_JACYUP010000007.1, on the reverse strand, counting down.
GATGCGCGACGGCGCGCCTGTCTGGCGCGTGACCGGGTGGGATGGAACGCACACCACTCTCGCCGCCAGTCGCGGTACCGTCCTGCGGCCAGTCGATGCTCGTTACGCCGGTCGGGTCGCTGGCCGCTTTGCCAACGCACCGACGAGGCACGTAGAACGGCTGACCCGGGATCAGTGGACGGTTGCTGGCGGCTTCGATCGACACCGTCCACTTTGGAAGGTTGCGCTTGCCGACGCGTCCGGCACGGAGGCCTATGTGTCGTCGAATACGGGCACCGTCTTTCAAGTGACCACCCGTCGCGAGCGGTTCTGGAATTGGCTCGGCTCGGTGCCGCACTGGCTCTATCCGACGGTTCTAAGACAGGATCAAACGGCTTGGCGTCAGGTCGTGCTATGGGTGTCTGGTCCCTGCATCGCCGCGGCGGTCGCGGGGATGTGGATCGGCATCCTGCGGACCCGCATTGGCGCACGGCGCTTCAAAGGCGGGCGAATGACGCCCTACGACGGCTGGATGCTGTGGCATCATGTCGCGGGGCTGGTGGGTGGTATCTTCCTGATCGCCTGGATCTTCAGCGGATGGCTGTCGGTCGATCCCGGCCATCTGTTTCGCGGGACGAAGCCAGACGATGCGGCTGTGCGGATCTATCAGGCATCTGATCCGATGCCGGACCTAGCACTCGACCGGCTCCGCATAGCAGGCGAGGGTGCGGTGATAGCGCAGTTGACTCACCATGCGGGAACCCCCCTCGTCCTGCTGTCCTATCACGACGGGCGGCGAGTAGTGTTGAATGCGGTCACACTCGCGCCATCCCAAGCTACAGAGGTGGCCATCGTGAGGGCCGTACGTCATCTGGAGAGCTCCGCGCCGCTACTCTCGGTCGATTGCCTGACGGCGCCCGATGCATACTGGTATGCGGTCGGGATGCTACCGCGTCTACCAGTGTTGCGGCTGCGTTTTGCCGATCCGGCGCAGACTTGGTTCTATGTCGATCCCGCTACCGGGGAAGTTCTCCGGACGGTCGATGAACGACAGAGGGCGTACCGCTGGGTATTCGACCTCCTCCACAGATGGGATCTGAACACGCTGACATTGCACCGGCCGGCCTGGGATGGACTGATCTGGCTGTTCTCGATCGCCGGTGTGGTGACATCAATAAGCGGTATCTGGCTTGGGTGGAAAAGACTTATCCGATGACTGGGCGGACCCACAAGCAGACGTTCAGGCCTCTTCCCTCACTTCCCAACTTCGGACGCTGGTTCATATTTGCACGAAAGGCGGCAGCGGTCCTCAAAACAAGATTACACCGACATTCGCGCGGTCTTTCCCGCTTTCCTGCGTTGGCCATTCGTTTATTTGGTTGGACGTCAACTCGCTCCGCTTTCTGTACGGTCCACATGGAAGACAAACAGCCATGGCAGTCGTGAAGTGACATATTTGGGAACGCCGATTGCCCGACCATCCGTGGGTTGTCGTCCGGTCTCGATTCCGCCGATAAATAGTGTCAAGATTGCGATCGAATTCACATACTACCAAGCCTCGCGCGGTAGGAAGATCATGCCCCAACGAGATCGAGCTACTACGCGCATTGATCGAGCGCGCCTTTGGTTTGGACCCGCACGGCCACGCAACCTACCAAGATCCTCGACATGGCTGCGACACGAGCGCGGACCAAACGATCGAGGGGATGCACGTTATGACGACCATGAGCCCGACTGAGATGGCGCAGCGCCTTGGCGGCGGATTACTGTCGTTTCCCGTCACGCATTTCGATGCCGACGGCGCGTTCGTCGAGGACGGGTATCGAAAGCATTGCGCCTGGATGCTCGAGCACGAACTGTCCGGCCTGTTCGCGGCGGGCGGCACGGGCGAGTTCTTTTCGCTGACGCCAGCCGAAGTCGCGCAGGTCGTCGGCGCCGCGGTGGCCGAAGCCGGCGGACGTCTGCCGGTGATCTCGGGCTGTGGCTACGGCACCTCGATCGCCACCGGGATCGCACGCGATGCGGAGAAGGCCGGCGCGGACGGCCTGTTGCTGCTGCCCCCCTATCTGGTCGGATCGAAGCAGGAGGGGCTTGCCGCGCATGTCGAGGCGGTCTGCAAGGCGACCGGGCTAGGCGTGATCGTCTACAACCGCGACAATGCGATCCTCGACGACGATACGCTGGCCGGGCTGTGCGACCGCAATCCCAACCTCGTCGGCTTCAAGGACGGCGTCGGCGACATCGAGCTGATGACGCGCGTCTATGCGCGAATGGGCGACCGGCTGACCTATATCGGCGGCCTGCCGACCGCCGAAACGTTCGCGACGCCGTATCTAACGATGGGCGTCACGACCTATTCGTCGGCGATCTTCAACTTCCTGCCCGAATGGGCGCTGGCGTTCTACAAGGCCGTGCGCGCCGACGACCGGGTCGAGGTGCTGAACCAGCTGCGCGATTTCGTGCTGCCCTACATCACGCTGCGCAACCAGGGCCGCGGTTATGCGGTGTCAATCGTCAAGGCGGGCATGCGTGTCGTCGGCCGCGATGCCGGGCCGGTGCGCTCGCCGCTGACCGATTTGTCCGCAGCCGAGGACGAGCGGCTCCGCGTGCTGATCGAGAAGGTCGCCCCCACCGCTCTTGCCAAGGCGGCGTGACAGCGGGCGAAAACCGACGGATAGTGCGGCGATGATGTTCGAACTCAGCCAGCTTCGCTGCTTCGTCGCCGCCGCCGAGGAACTCCATTTCGGGCGCGCGGCACAGCGCCTGAACATGACGCAATCGCCGCTCAGCCGACAAATCCAGCTGCTCGAGCGGATCCTCGACGTGACGCTGCTCGAACGCACCAGCCGGCAGGTGAGCCTGACGCCCGCCGGTCGCGTGTTCCTGATCGAGGCGCGGCGGATCGTCCGGCTGTCGGAGAGTGCGGCGCTGTCGGCGCGGCGCGTGGCGAAGGGCGATGCGGGACGCGTAGCGATCGGCTTCACCGCGGTGTCGGGGTATAATCTGGTGCCGCAGATCGTCGCGCAAGCGAGAGCGAGCCTGCCCAATATCGACCTCGAACTGCGCGAGATGGTGACGACCGACCAAGTCGATGCGCTGCTGACCGGGCTGATCGACATCGGCTTCGTGCGGCCGCCGCTCGATCGTCACGAGTTCGACACCGTCTGCGTACAGGTCGAGCCGCTCGTCGTCGCGCTACCCGCGGGGGATCCGCGACAGGCGAAGGCGGTGCTCGAACTGGGTGATTTCGATGGCCTGCCGCTGATCATGTATGCGCGGCAGGGCGCGGGGTATTTCCACCAGATGCTTATCGGGCTGTTCGACGCGGCCGGCGTGTCGCCGCACTATGTCCAGCACGTGACGCAGATCCATTCGATGCTGGGGCTCGTCCATGCCGGCCTCGCCGCGGCAATCGTGCCGGAATCCGCATCGGGGCTGCACATGAACGACGTGCAATTCCGCCGGCTTGCGACCGAGCCCGAGAAGCCGGTCGAGCTGCACATGGCGTGGCGGCGCGACAACGGTAACCCGGCGCTGGAGCCGATGCGGCGACTGTGCGCCGAAACCGCGGCGTGATCGACCGGCGCGCGGTGCTCGCCGGGCTCGTAGCGACACCGGCGCTGGTTGCTGCGCGTACACCGGCGAGCCCCGTCGCGACGACGCGATACGGGCGGGTGCGCGGGACGGTCGACCGGGACGTGCTGGTCTTTCGCGGGGTGCGCTACGGCGCGGATACGCGGGCGCGACGGTTTGCACATGCGGTGCCGCCGACGCCGTGGAACGACATTGCCGACGCGACGCGCTACGGCGCAGCCTCGCCACAGACCAAGGCCACCGAGGCGACCAGCGAGGATTGCCTGTTCCTCAACGTCTGGACGCCTGCGCTCGACGCGTCGCGCCGGCCGGTCATGGTCTATATCCACGGCGGCGCGCATGCGCACGGGTCCGGGTCCGATCCGCTGTATGATGGCGGCAATCTTGTGCGGCGCGGCGACGTGGTGGTCGTTACCTTGAACCACCGGCTGGCGGCGCTCGGCTACGCGTATCTCGCGCAGCTTGGCGGGCCGGCGGAGTCGGGGAACGTCGGCAATCTCGACATCGTCCTCGCGCTGCAATGGGTGCGCGACAACATCACGGCGTTCGGCGGCGATCCGGGGCGAGTGATGCTGTTTGGCCAATCGGGTGGTGGCGCCAAGATCGTCACGCTGATGGCGATGGCGGAGGCGCGCCCGCTGTTTCACGCCGCCGCGACGATGAGCGGCCAGCACGTTACGGCGGCCGGGCCGAACCACGCGACGATCCGGTCGCGGGCGTTCATGGCGAAGGCGGGCGCGAGCGACTTTCCGACGCTGAAGGTGCTGCCGATCAATCGGCTGGTCGAGGCGATGGCGACGACCGATCCGATCGAAGGCAAGGGTGAGATCAGCTTTACCTCAACGCTCGATCATCATGTGCTGACGCGTCATCCGTTCTTTCCCGACGCCCCGCGCGAGGCGGCGCATATCCCGCTGATCGTCGGCAATACGCATGACGAGACCGGGTTGTGGATTGGGGAAATCCTGAAGCGCGGCGACACGAGTTGGGAGAACCTACCCGCGCGGTTGGTGCGGGAGATGACCAAGGACCTCGCCCCCGATCACGTCATCGCGCGCTACCGCGACCTCTATCCCGATCGGACGCCGGGGCAGATCCTGCTGGCGGCATCGACCGCGGGTCGGTCCTGGCCCGGGCATCTGATCCAGGCCGAGGAACGCGCGAAGATCGGTGCGCCGACCTGGATGTATCAGCTCGACTTTCCTTCGCCGGAGGCGGGCGGCGTGCTCGGCGCGTTCCATACGCTCGATATCGGCCTAGTGTTCGACAATACGCAGCAGCCGAGCGCGCGGACGGGTGATGGGCCGGAGGCGAGACGGCTGGCCGGGCGGATGGCGGATGCGTTCATCGCGATGGCGCGGACCGGCGATCCGAACTGTGCGAGCGTGCCGATCTGGCGTCACTATGATCTGGTGCGACGCTCGACGATGATCTTCGATCGGGCAGTGCGGATGGAAGACGATCCCCGGCGCGAGGAACGCCTGCTGTTCGCGGTTGCGCCGTATATCAAGCCGGGCGGCTAGCGGTCCCACGGAAAGGCGAGCGTCGGGCGGTTGGCGTAGCGGCGCATGCGCAGGCTCAAGCGCGCACCGGCGCCGGGCTCGAGCCGGATCGTGACCGCGGCGCCGGCGACGTCGGTCGTGCGGCCGTCGATCGTCACAGCGTCTATCCGGTGCTCGGCATAGGCGCCGCCTTGCACCACCACCGTCCGCGGCTGGCTGTTGCTCAGGTTTACCAGCGTCACATCGGTCGTCGTGTCGCCCAGCGTATGCACGAGCGCAGTGACGTCCTCCGGCACGCCGGCGCGTTTGCGATCCGCGTCGAAATAGCGGAGCCGGCAGTGGAGCGGGACGCCGCCTTGCGATGGCGAAGTCTTCGACCAGGACGGGCGGGCAATGTGCAGGCCGCCGGTCATCAGCTGGACTAGGCTGGTGACGTTGGCCGGGTTAATGTCGATCGGCCAGTCTGCGAGCCGGGTTTCCGGCGTCGTCGGATCGGACACGCGCGCAGCGACACGGTCGGCGACGGCCTTCAGGTCCGCGCGCAACGCGGTTACGGCGTAGCTCGGGTTCTTGCCTTCGAGGAAGCTCACCCACGGATGATCGCCGGCAGCCGCGCGATCGGCGGGCGCCTGCGACATGTACCATATCTCGAAGCCGTTGGTCTTGAACGGACCAGGTTGCCAGCCATACCAGCCGTCCGCACCGTGCATCGTCGGCGTAGACAGCACACCGCCGATCGTCTTGGCCTGTGCATTGATCCGCGCGGTCTGGCGGCGCCAGACGTCGATATAGCGCTGATCGCCGGTCAGCAGCGTGCCGGTCATGAACGCGGTGATCGAACGGGGTATGCGGTTGCGGTTCTCGCGCTTGCCGGTCTGCGGCACGATCGGCGAGAAGCCCCAGCCATAGACGCCACTCCACCAGTCGCGCGGGACGATGCCATCCAGACCGACGCGGCTGGGGATGATGTCGCCGTTCGCTTTTGCCCGGCCAACCCACGCGTCGAGATAGTCGAGCGCCCAGGTCCGGTATCGATCCCCTGCCCCCAGCGCATACGCGTTGAGCCCTATCGTCGTCGCCTGAAGGTTGAGCGGATTGTCGCCGACGACGTCGCCATAGTCGGCATAATGCGCGAGCGTCTGCGCGTACGTCGTCTCGCCGTGTTCCATGTGGAAGCGTTCGCCGGCGGCGAACGGATCGCCCGCCCAGTCGAGCTCGGTCGCGCGGCGCAGCATCGGCCCCCGACTTCCGTTCATCAGGCTGCGCATGATCCGCAGCTTGGGGTCGTAGTTGCGTGTGGTCGGATCGCGGCCGGTGTAGAAGTCGGCGTAGCGACGCGTGCGCTCGATCAGCTTCAGGTCGCGCGGGCCGGACAGCCCCATCATGTTGAAGGTCGTCAGCCCTTCCGCATTGTGCTGCCAGTCCATCTGGACAGGAAACTCGCGAAAATACATCCCCTTGCGTGCGATCGGCACGTCGACCGTGCGCGCGGCGGTGAACTGCTTGAGGTGACCCTCCCACGCCCGTGCGTACAGGTCGCGGATACGATCGGGACCGCCCAGCGCGTGCAGGATCGCCCAGTCGTTCGTTGCTTCCGCCGCATCGTCGGGACCATCGTTCGCACCCCAGCGCTCGAACACGCGCAGCCAGCCGCGACTGTCGATATACTTTGCGTAGAACGCTTCGCAGGCTTCGGCATTGGCAGTGAGCAAGCGGCGTTGCAGGACGGCCCATTCCGGCGCTGCCATAGGCGTTGTAACCCGCAACGTCGCTGGCGCCGCACGAACGGCGGCAGGCAATGTGGCGAGCGCGGCCGCGGCACCCCCGAGCAGCGTACGTCGATCGACGGTCATGCGGCCAGCTCGACACGGCGGATCGGACCGACGATCACCAGGAACGAGAAGATCGTGAGCAGGCAATGCGCGCCAACGAACACCAGCGCCCAATCGAACGAGCCCGTAGCGCCGACGATAAAGCCGATGACGATCGGCGTGACGATCCCGGCGACGTTGCCGAACATGTTGAACACCCCGCTGGTCAGCCCGGCGAGCTGCTTTGGCGCGACGTCCGACATCACTGCCCAACCGAGCGACGCGACGCCCTTGCCGAAGAACGCGACCGCCATCAGCGTGACGACCAGCCATTCCCCCTCGACGAACACGCAGGCGATGATCAGCGTCGCCAGCAGCATCCCGAACACCAGCGGCACTTTGCGCGCGATGTCGATCGAGCCGGTGCGCTTGAGCAGCAGGTCGGACGTGTAGCCACCGACGAGCCCGCCGACGAAGCCGCACAGCGCTGGTGCGGCGGCGGCGAAGCCGGCTTCCATGATGTTCAGCCCGCGTTCCTTGACCAGGTAGATCGGGAACCAGGTGACGAAGAAATAGGTCAGCACGTTGATGCAATACTGGCCGAGATAGATGCCGAGCAGCATCCGGTTCGCGAGCAGCTGGCGCAGGTTCGTCCACGAGAAGGCCTGCGGGCGATTGGCAGCATCCTCCATCCGGATCAGCCCGCCGCCCGCCTCGATATGCGCGAGTTCGGCGGCGTTGATCTTCGGATGGCGGACCGGGCTGTGGATGTAGCGGACGAACAGTGCCGTCGCAGCCAGGCCGATCGCGCCCATCACCCAGAACACCGCGCGCCAGCCATAGCTGTGCACCAGCCAGCCCATCAGCGGGGCGAAGGCGACGAGCGAGAAATACTGCGCCGAATTGAAGATCGCCGACGCGGTGCCACGCTCGGCACCGGGAAACCAGGCGGCGACGAGGCGGGCGTTGCCAGGAAACGACGGCGCCTCGGCAAGGCCGACGAGAAACCGCAGCACAAACAGCATGGCAACTGCGGACACGCCCGCGATCACCCCGGTCAGCCCCTGTGTGGCCGTGAACAGCGACCAAGCGAGGATTGCACCAGCATAGACGCGCTTCGTACCGAACTTGTCGAGCAGCAGCCCGCCGGGGATCTGCGCGAGGACATAGGCCCAGGCGAAGGCGGACAGGATAAAGCCGGTCTGTACCGACGACAGCCCGAGTTCGGTCGATGCAGCAGACCCCGCGATCGAGAAGGTCGCACGGTCGGCATAGTTGATCGACGTGATCAGGAAGATGAGCGCGATCACGCGGTATCGCACCGCGGTCGGACGCCCGGTCACGCCTCCTGCGACCGCATCTTCGGCGGGGGATGATGCGGCGATCGTCATGCTTCGCTCTCCAGTCCAGCACTCGATCTGCGCGAGTGTTCGAGTTCGGTGTATCGACCAGAATGGGGTCGGTCCAAGTCCTAAAACGGGTTGATCGAGCCAACCCATGACTTGATCCGAGAACGAAGCGTTATGCGGGTCTTCGATCAGTGCATCGTTCGCATCGATCGATGTCGGAATGAGATTGGCTTAGGCGACCGCACCCGGCCTAACACAGATTGCGACAGACCGGCTCCAACGAAGCCGGCAGCGGGCACATCGTGCCGGAGTTAGGGGAGTGAGTATGACTGGGATCCGCAGCTTCAAATCCGTGTTGGCCATGTCGAGCGCGATCGTCGCCTGCTCTCTGGCGACGATGGGCCACGCCCAGAGCGTGCCGGAAACGACCGCGCAGAAGGAAGCGCGCGCCGCTGGCAACACCACCGATACCGACACTCCCCCCGCTTCCCCTGCCCTGCCGCCCGAGCAGAACGTGACCGGTGCGCCGCTCGCTGCGGATGCGCCGGATATCGTCGTGACCGGGTTCCGCGCGAGCCTGAACAGCGCGATCAACATCAAGCGCACGCAGACCGCGACCGTCGACGTCATCAAGGCGGAAGACATCGCCGAGTTTCCCGACCTCAACCTGGCGGAATCGTTGCAGCGCATCCCCGGCGTCTCGATCAGCCGCGTCAACGGCGAAGGCCGCAACATCTCAGTGCGGGGCCTCGGCCCCGACTATACGCGTGTCCGGATCAACGGCATGGAGGCGATCGGCACCACCGGCGGTACCGATAATTCGGGCGGCGTGAACCGTGGCCGCGGGTTCGATTTCAACATCTTCTCGTCCGACCTGTTCAACAGCATCGCGGTCCGCAAGACCGCCACCGCCGACGTCGAGGAGGGTTCGCTCGGCGGCACCGTCGACCTGCAGTCGTCGCGCCCGTTCGACTACAAGAAGGCCACCGCGGTCATCTCGGCGAGCGCCAGCTACAACGACCTGCGCGAGAAGGTGACGCCAAAGATTTCGGGACTGATCACCAAGACGTCGGATGACGGCCGGTTCGGCGTCCTGCTGTCGGTCGCGTATGAAGAGCGTGCGATCAAGGAGGAAGGCGCGAACATCACGCGCTGGACGTATGGCGGGTTCAACGCCGGGTTCAACGCCGCGTCGCGGTTGCCGGGCAAGACGCTCGCACAGATCAACGATCCGAACCCCGTAACCGGGCTGTACCATCCGCGTATTCCCGGCCTCGTCAGCTACGACATCTTCCAGAAGCGGCTGGGTGCGGCAGGATCGGTCCAGTTCCAGCCTACCCCCAAGACGCTGATCTCGCTCGACGCGCTCTATTCGCGGCTCGACGGCACGCGCAAGGAATCGCAGCTGCAGGCGATCAGCTTCAGCCGGTCGGGCACTGGCAAGCCACAGACGGTCATCCGCGACGGCGTGGTGGACGGCGACAACAACATCATCAGCGGCACGTTCGACAACGTCGATCTGCGCACGCAGTCGCGCTACGACAAGCTGGTCACCGATTTTTACCAGGTCACCGGTACGCTCGACCAGAAGTTCGGCGAGAATTTCAAGATCGGTGCGGTCGTCGGCTATGCGGATTCGGCGTTCAGCAACCCGATCCAGTCGACCGTGACGATCGATGCGGCCAACACGCCCAATTTCTTCTACGATTTCCGCATGCGGTTTCCGACGATCAAGCCCGGCGTGGACCTGACCAACCCGAACAGCTTCGCCTTCGTCAACGGCACGTCGGAAGTCCGCATCCGTCCGCAGACCGTCAACAACAGCTTCACCAACGCCAAGACGTTTGCCGAGTGGACGGTCAATCCTTTGCTAAAGCTGAAGGTCGGCGTCGACTGGCGCCGGTTCGACTACAGCTCGACCGAGCAGCGGCGTCTGTCGGGCGAGTCGGTCGTGCAGACGCTGACGCCCGCACAGCTCGCCGCGGCGACGACGCTCTTCTCAGGCTTCGGCAAGGGGCTCGACACACCAGCCGGTACGCCGACGGCATGGGTCGTCCCCGATCTCGCCAAGTTCGCCGAGCTCTACGGGATCTACTCGAACCCACTCTACGCGACCGGTGGGGTGAACAATGCCAGCGCACGCGGATCGTTCATCACGGTGCGTGAGGACGATATCGGCGGCTGGGGCATGGCGGAGTTCAACTTCGCCGATCGCGGGCTGCCGATCCGCGGCGATGTCGGCGTGCGCTACGCCAACACCGACCAGCGCTCGACCGGCTACGCAGGACAGGGCGTCGCGACCAACCTCGTCGTCGCGGACCGGAGCTATCATCGCTGGTTGCCGTCAGGGAACCTGGTGATGGACGTCACCGATACGTTGCTGGTGCGCCTCGCAGCGGCAAAGACGCTCGCGCGCGCCGGAATCTCGGCGATCGCACCGGGTGGCAACCTCAGCGTTTCGGGCGGCAACCGTACGTTCAGCAGCGGCAACCCCGATTTGACGCCGACGGAATCGGACAATCTCGACGTTTCGGTCGAATGGTATCCGACGCGCGGCGCGATCTATGCGGTGTCGGCGTTCCAGAAGGACATCGGCACCTTCGTACAGTCGCTGAGCACCACCGTTCCGTTCAGCAGCTTGGGCCTGCCGGACTCGCTCCTGGCCGGTACGAGCGCATCACCGACCGATCTGTTTATCGTCAGCCAGCCGGTCAACTCGAGCGGTGGCCGGCTCAAGGGCTTCGAGGTCAACGTGCAACAGCCCTTCAGCTTCCTGCCGGGCTTCCTGTCCAACTTCGGCGTGCTGGCGAACTACACGCACGTGACGTCGAACATCCAATACCTGACGTCGGCGACCGGTGGTGCATCGGTGATCGCGCCGTTGATCGGGCTTTCGAGGCATGCCGCTAACGGCACGCTGTATTTCGAAACCGCAAAATTCCAGATCCGCGGCTCGATCGCCTATCGATCGCGCTATCTGACTGCGGTGCCTGGCACCGAGGGCAACGCGTATAACGGCACGAGCGGCACGACCAACGTCGACGCGCAAATGTCGTACAACCTGACCGACAACCTCAAGTTCAGCATCGAGGCGATCAACCTCACCGATCAGGTCAACGATCAGTTCGTCGACGAGACCAACCGCCTGAATGTGCTGACGCATAGCGGCCGTCAGTTCACGGCGGGAATGCGTTTCTCGTTCTGATGGTTCGGTGCTGTCCGGCTGGATGGTGACAACCATCGACCTGGGCAGCATCATGCTGGAACGACCGGTCTCGACATTCAGGTCACGACGCCAAATCAGAACAGGACGAGCGCATGACCTATAATCGCCGCGAGACGTTTGGACTGGCATTGGCGGGCGGTACGGCTGCGCTCGTTCCGACTACGCCCGCCGTTGCGGAACTGCCCAAGCAGGGCGCGTGCGTGTCGCGCTTCGACGACGGTTGGCGGCGCGGTTTCGAAGGCCAGCGCGTAGCCGACCTCGGGGATGGCCGCTTCCTCAATCCGTTGATCGCCGGCGACCATCCCGATCCCGCCATCCTGAAAGATGGCGCGGATTATTACATGACCTTCTCCAGCTTCGATTCCTATCCGGGGCTGACGATCTGGCACAGCCGCGACCTGGTGAACTGGCAACCGCGAAAGGCCGCGCTGACGAAGAACATCGGCTCGGTCTGGGCGGTCAGTCTCGAGAAGCATGACGGTCAGTATTTCCTGTATATCCCGGTCAAGGCCAAGCCGAACGCGATCCACGTCATCTGGGCCGATCATATCGACGGCCCCTGGTCCGACCCGATAGACCTCGGGCTGCCCGACCATATCGATCCCTGCCACGCGGTCGGCGAGGACGGATCGCGTTGGTTGTTCCTTTCCGGGGGCGACCGCATCCGGCTCGCCGACGACGGTCTGTCGACGGTCGGCAAGGTCGAGCATGTCTATGATCCGTGGCGGTATCCGGACACATGGGACGTCGAGGGCTTCAGTCCCGAGGGGCCGAAGATCGTCCGTCACGGCGGCTGGTTCTACATGATCACCGCGGTCGGCGGCACCGCCGGACCACCGACCGGGCACATGGTGATCGTCGCACGTTCGCGCTCGATTCACGGGCCCTGGACCAACGACCCCGCCAACCCGGTCGTGCGAACCGTCAGCACAGACGAGAAATGGTGGTCGCGCGGTCATGCCAGCCTCGTCGAGGCGCCCGACGGCAGCTGGTGGTCGATCTATCACGGTTTCGAAAACGGCTATTGGACGCTCGGCCGGCAGGCGCTGCTCGATCCGATCCGCTGGACCGCCAATGGCTGGTTCGCGATGACCGGCGGGGATCTGTCAAAGCCTCTGGCCAAGCCGAAGGGGGGCGCAGCGGTGCCCCACGGCCAACCGCTTTCGGACGATTTTCGCAGGCTGCAAGTCGGCAGTAAATGGAATTTCTTCCGGCCCGGCCCGGCCGAACGCGGTCGAGCCCGTGTCGAGGGCGGTGCGCTGATTCTCCAGGCCACCGGCACGGCGCCAGTCGATTCATCGCCTTTGATGCTGATCGCAGGAGATCAGGCGTATCGGTTCGAATGCGACGTCGAGACCGCGCCCGGTGGCACGGCGGGGCTCGTGCTGTTCTACGACGATAGGCTGTATTGCGGGCTTGGCTTCGACGAACGGCGGTTCGTCACGCATCAATATGGCAACGAGCGTGGGCGGCCAGCCAATCCGCACGGACGCCGCATGCGGATCCGCATCACGAATACTCGTCACATCGTCGCAATCCATACCAGCGGCGATGCGGGCAAGAGCTGGCACCGGTTCGATCGCGGCATGGAGGTGTCGGGTTATCACCATAATGTCCGTGGCGGGTTCCTGATGCTGCGCCCCGGGCTGTATTCGGCCGGCAGCGGCGAGGCGCGCTTTCGCGACTTCCGGTACGAGGCGCTCTGACCTCGGCGCGCTTCGCTCACCCAAGGCCTTGCGCGCGCGCCCATTCCTCGAACAGCGTCGGCCATAGCGCGACTGGCTTGCCGACCGCCCTGCTCAAGCCGAAGCCATGCCCCCCGGTCGCGAACAGGTGTGTTTCGACCGCCACGCCGGCCTTGATCGCAGCCGCTCGAAACGCCAACGTATTCTCGACCACGACACTCCGGTCGTCTTCGGCGTGGACTAGTAAGCAGGGCGGCGTCGCCGACGTCACGTTCGAGGCGGTCGAATGCGCGTTCTCCAGGGCCGGCGTGGGTGAGGCTCCGAGCAACAGCGCGCGCGATCCGGGATGCGCGAGCGGCAGCGTCATCGATTGCACCGCATACATGAGCGCCGCGACATCGGGCCGTGCGCTGCTTCGATCCGCAGCGTCGATGGGCGTGTAGGTTGGCTGCGCGAACCTCGTCGCCAAGTCACCGCAGACATGGCCTCCCGCCGAGAACCCCATCGCTGCGACACGATCTGATTTGATCCCGTATGTGCCGGCGCGTGCGCGGATCAGCCGCATCGCCCGTTGCGCATCGGACAAGGCAACGTCCGGCCCAGCCGCCCAGCCATCGCCGGGTAACCGATAGAACAGTACGAACACAGTCCAGCCACGATCCGCCAGCCGGCGTGCGATCTCGTATCCCTCGCGGTCGACGACGATCCGGACATAACCGCCGCCCGGCATCACCAGCACCGCCGATCCGTTCGGCTTGGCGGGCCGGAACACGACCATGCGCGGGCGGGCGATACCGTGGACGGCGCGATCGGTAGCCGCGGCACCGGTCGCCCGGTCCTCGACGATCTCGACCGGCAAGTTCCGCGGCGCACCCGGCGCTCCGGCTGGCCAGAGGTCGATCGTTTCGGTCGGGTCCGGCTGCCGCGGCCACCGGCCACCGACTTGGGCGGGCGGCGGAGTCTGCGCATCGCCGCTGGCCGACAGACCGACGGCCAGCGAACCCAGGATTGCACTCCGACGATCGATCATACGCTTCGGCCCATTAAAAAAGGGCGCACTCCGTGAGGAATGCGCCCGAGGAGAGAAGAGACCATGCCCGGCGCGGCTTACATTTTGAAGCGTGCGCCGACGAGGAAGGTACGGCCGAAGTGATTGTTCTCGTAATTCCGGTTTGCGTCGAGATCAGTATACCGGCTGCGAAAATTGTCGGTCAGGTTGGTGCCCTCGACCGACAGCTCCAACGCCGGGGTCAGCTTGTAGCGCATCGACGCATCGACGTTCAGCGACGAATTATACCCCTCGAACAGGTTCCCAGTCGCCGATGCCCCATCGATATATGGGCTACGATAGCTGATCGATCCGCGCGCGCTGAACTTGGCATCCTCGTAATACAGCGTGCCGTTATAGGCGCGCTTGGAAAGGCCATAGAGCGTCGCGGTGCGGGTCGTATTTGGCAATGAGCCGAGCGCGCCGCCCGGCTGCGTGATCGTCGTCGCCGGACCGCCCTGGGAGTAGCTGGCACTCGAATCCACGAACGTCGCATTCGCCAGCACGCCGAAATTCTTTAGGAACCCGGGCAGGAAGCGGAACGTCGACTGAAGGGCAATCTCCATGCCCTTGAGCGATGCGCCCGTGCCGTTGACGGGCGAGTTGATCTGCCATTCCTGGAATTCGGGCTGCTGCGCGGCTGGCGAGCTTGCCGGGATCACCGAAAGCGGCAGGCCCGTCGACGCGAACGTCCCGCTCCGCGTCTGCGTGACGGGGAAGCTCTCGACATTCTTCTTGAACAACGCGACCGAGAAGATCGACTGCGGCGCGAAATACCATTCGGCCGAGATGTCGAACGCGGTCGCGCGGAACGGATCAAGCTGCGGATTGCCGAAGGTCACGCGGTAATTGAAGCCGTCGACCGACCCACCCGGGGTCAGGCTGCCCAGGCTCGGCCGCGTCAGCACCTTGGAGATCGCCCCGCGGATGATCACGTCTTCCGTTGGGAACAGCGCCACGTTGATCGCGGGCAGCCAATCGTCATAGCTCCGCCCGACCGTCACCGGCGTGTTCACGGTGACGCCGGCGGCGGTCGCCGACGACAGCCCGGTCGAGCGCTGCTTGGTGCGGACATAGCGCACGCCCGCATTTGCGGCGTAGCGCAGGCCGAACATGTCGCCCTTCACGTTGAACTCGGTGTAGCCGCCGGTCACCTGCTCGGACACGCTGCGCGTATCGCCGACGAGCACGGTCGGAGTCCGCCCGTACAGACCAGTAAACGCCGCTGCCTTATCGATATCGGGGATCAGGAAGCTGGTCGTAGTGCCCGCGGGCTGGCCAGAATTGCCGATGTTGAACAGCTCGCCGAGATTCCCCGCCGGAAAGCCGTACACCGCGGTAGGCCCGAACTGCGTGGAGGGCGAGCAGGTCAGCGTTCCCAGCACCAGATCGCGTCCGCCGGCATTCGGGCAGACGACCGTGTCCCGCGAGAAGCCCTCCGTATCGAAGGTGAATTTGCGGTACAGCCCACCCGCCTTGATCTGGAACCCCTCGGTCACGTCCCATTCGGTCCGCAACTGCGCGGTGCGGAACTTGTTGATCGTCTGCGATGGACGATCGCGGATCTCGGCGAGCTGGAAATTGGCCGGATCGGTGACGCTGGTGCCGAAGGTGAGCGTCGGCCGCTTCATGTCGGTATAGTCGTAGCTATAGCCCTGCGCGTCGCGGTCGTCGAAGACGAACGTCGTCTCGACGGGGATCGTCGCATCCGACTTCGAAACGCCGCCCATCAGCGTGAAGCGGAAAGTGTCGCTGACATCCTGATCCCAGCTGCCGCCGATCTGGTAGAATTCTGTCTTGGAATCGCGCACATAATGCTCGGTGCGGACCCAAGCGTCGTTGAGCGTCGCCTTGATCAGGTTGTTGTTCGCATCAATCGCGTAGTTGCTGATGTCGATCGAGCGCTCGTTGGAGCGCAGCAGGACTTCGCCCCACTTCTCCTCGCGGGTTTCCTTGAACCGCGAATAGAGGCCGTCGATCGAGATCTTGGTGGCATCGGTCGGCGACCATTGCACGCTGCCGGTGATCCCCAGCCGCTCGCGCTCGTGGCGGATCGTCCCGTAGCGTGGGATGCGCGGATGGAAGGCGAGCGCGGCGCTCGTGCAGGCGGCGCTCGGAACATAGACGCCGCCGCGGTTCGGTGTGGTGAAGCAGCGCGTTCCGTCGACCGAGTCGAACACGCCCTGCGCCCAGCGCACGCTGTTGTTACCGAGCTGAAAATTGTTTGTCTTCGAATACGCTGCCGACGCCGAAACGCCGAACGTCCCGTCAGCCGACTTCCACGACAGCAACCCAGCGAGGCGCGGTCCGAAATTCTTGCTGAGATCATTGTAGCTCGCCTGCGCGGAGCCGACCGCGGTGAAGCCGATCTTGCCGCCGAGCGGGTTGCCCGTGTTCAGATCGACCACCGCGCCGAGTGAGCCTTCGTCGAGCGAGGCCTCGGCGGTCTTGTGCACCACGATCGAATTGAACAGCTCGGACGCGAAAACGTTGAAATCGAACGCACGATCGCGATTCGAACTCGCGCCGTCGGTCGAGGTGGCGACCGTCTCCATGCCGTTGACCCGAACGCGAGTGAACTGAGCGCCCAGGCCGCGAACGGTGATCGCGCGCCCCTCGCCCGCGTCACGCTGGATCGAGATGCCGGGAATGCGCTGCAGTGATTCAGCGAGGTTCTGGTCGGGAAACTTGGCAATGTCCTCGGCGACGATTGCGTCGACCGCCGAAACCGATTGGCGCTTCACGTTGAGCGCCGCGTCGAGCGATTTGCGAAAGCCCGTGACGACAATCTCGGCGGTCTGGCCTTCGGCGGGCACCGTTTCAGGTCCGGTCTGCGGTGCAGTCGTTGCTGCGGGATCGGCTACGTCGCCCTGTGGCACGACCGCGGTCTGCGCGGGCGACGGATCGACCTGTGCAGGCGTTCCTGGCGTCACGCTGTTGGGAATCTGTGCGGCCTGCGCCGATGCGATCGAAGGCAGTACGAGCGCGAGGACCAAACTGCCGGCGGACACGCCGCCAAGCCAGCCCATTCGCCGAATCGCTGCCGATGCTTGAACTTCCATTGCTTCCACTCCCCATTCGGCCGTTGCCGATGACACCGGTTGCGCGGTCGACGTGTCGTCATTGCGCCGCCGACCTGACTGTTTTGGAGAGTTGGACCCGTATCGTGCGACGGGGACACCCGATCCTCTCCCGAAAGGCCAGCTCTTGCAGGTCCTTCCCCCGTCCCTTGCGTGCCTAGGTAACCGGTGTCAGAACAATGTCGCATGAATTTTGACGTGTCAACATGCCGCGTCCCACATCGTACGAAACAGGAGATGCATGGATGTCACGGGCAGCAATCACAGCCATCGCGATCAGCGCTTTCCTCTGCGCGGCGAGTGCTGCCCAGAAACCTGCGTCCCGCGCGATGGTCATCGTCGACGAGGCGGCAACGATGCGCGAGGAGCCCACGCCACACGGTGCAATCGGATCCAGCACCGCCTACCGGATCAGCGACGGCGTGACCGGCCGGACGATGGAGTTCCGCAAACGCATCCTGCACTCAGGCAGCGCGATCGGACTGCACCGGATCGCGCACGACGAGGTCTACTATGTCGTATCTGGCACCGGCGCGGTCTCTTCCGGCGGGGCTACGCAAGACCTGCGGACTGGCATGACGGCCTATCTGTTCGATGGCGAGACGGTCGGCATCCGCCAAACCGGCGCCGGTCCGCTCGTCCTGATCATCGCCTATCCGATCCCCCGCAAATAGCGTCAGGTCCCCGGCTGTATGTACGGCACGCGCGCAAACAGCTCGCGTTCCCAACAGCGTGGATCGGCCTCGACCCGAGACCGCGCGTCGAAGATCATCGTCGATCGCGCTGCACGATCGTAGATCGGCCATTTCGGCGCACCCGCATGGTTGGGATTCCCGGTGACCGCAAACGCGACGAAGCTGTCCTGCATTGCCTTCGATGCCGCGCGCGCATCCGCTGCCGTGCCCGTCTGCGATCCCTCTGCACCCAGCGTGCCGAACACCAGGGGGATGTCCATCGTGTGCATCGCCCCGCGTCGAGGCTCGGTCCGCGATGCGAAATCCACTTGGTAGACCCAGGCCGGCGCCTTCGCGTCGGCGCGAGCCTCGGCTTCGATGACCTGGCCGCGCCAGCTGCGGCCGGCGGTCGTCGCTCCGTAGAAGACGTCGGTCGGCGACCAATCCGGATACTGCGCGCGGTACTGAGCCACCACCCATTCGGGCAGGATGTCGATCCGTAGCTCGGGTGCCATTCGCGTCGCGACGTTGCTCCAGTCGAGCCCACGAACCTTTGGCGAATCGATGCCGATGAACGCACGTGTCTCGTCATGCGTATTGCCGAGCAGCATAGGAATGCGGTTGCCGAGCGGGTTCGCGTCGGGCCAGAATGGGTGGCGGGTCAGCCAGGTCATGTCCAGCACCGGGCCGAAATACACCCCTCCGCCCATGATCGGATCGGTAGCGCCCAGCGCCTCCACCACCTTCTCGACCGGCAGTGTCAGCAATGGCGACAGATCGGTCTCGGCTACGCCCAGCTTCGCCAGATATGCGCGCGCACGGGCCGTCGCGTTCAGCGGACCCGATACGGTCACCTGCTGGCCGCTCATCGTTGCCGCGCGGTGGAACAGGCCGGCAGCGGCGGGCATGCCCATCATCGTCGCGATCTTCGCGCCCCCGCCCGACTGACCGAACACCATCACCCGGCTTGGATCGCCGCCGAATGCCGCGATGTTGTCGCGCACCCATTTGAGCGCGAGGATCAGATCGAGCTGCCCCGCATTGCCGCTATCAGGAAACCGGGAATCGAGCCGCGCGAGATACAGATAGCCGAGCGCGTTAAGGCGGTGGTTGACCGTCACCACGACCACGTCGCCTCGTGCCGCCAGCGCCTGCCCGTCGTTCTGCGGATCGGTGACGCTACCGTTAGAATAGGCACCGCCGTGGATATAGACCATCACCGGGTTCTTCGCGCGCGGGTCGGCGGCGGCGGTCCAGATGTTGAGGAAGAGGCAGTCCTCGGATTGCGGCCCGTACGGTCCTGACTGCGGACATACCGCACCGAACGCAAAGGAGGATACCGGCTCGCTGGCGCGCGGGATCGGTTCGGGCGCGCGGAACCGCTTGGCGCGACCGTAGCGAATGCCCTTGAACGCCGTGACGCCGTCGCTCCCCGGCCCGAGTGGCATCCCGACGAACGCGCCGGCAGCGCATCGTACCTCGACGGGCGCAAGCGGCACCGTGGCTTGCACGGCGCCCGCGATCAAAGTCGCCGCGCCCGCACCAAGCGCCGAGCGCCGCGTCCAGCCGTCAACGGCGGACATCGAGGCCACCAGCGAGATACGCATCGATATCCGCCTGCCGGAACAGGCTGGCGTCCCCAGGTAGCGAATGCTTCAGCGCCGCGAGCGCAAGGCCGATCCGCGCAACCTCGCCGATGTCCGCGCCGGTGCGCAGCCCGTGCAGCACGCCCGCCGCGAACGCGTCGCCGCCACCGATCCGGTCGACGATGCCGGCCAGCACGACCTCGTCAGTCTGGACATGCTCTGCACGCGTATCGATGCGGGCAGACAACCGGTGGAGGTCGACATGCTCGACATGCCGCGCGGTCGACGCGATCGTCTGCAACCGCGGAAAGGCCTCGAATGCCGCCACCGCCGCCTCGCGTCGCCGATCCTCCGCGTCGCCCGAAAAATCGCGTCCGAGCAGCAGCGCGATGTCGCGGTGATTGCCGAACATCAGGTCGGCATGCTCGACAAGCTTGGTCAGGATCGCGCGCGGATCGGAATCCCACCGCTCCCACAATTTCCCACGCCAATTTCCGTCGAACGACACCGGAATGCCGCGTTCGGTCGCGGCCTCGACGGCAGCGAGTGCGCTTTCCGCAGGGACGGGGCCAAGCGCCGGCGTGATACCGGACAAGTGGAAGCGATCGACGCCGGCCAGCAGCGTGTTCCAGGCCCAGGCGCTCACCGGTGCTTCGGCAAATGACGACCAGGCACGGTCGTAGATCACTTCGGTCGCGCGCAACCCTGCGCCCGAGGTCACGAAATACAGCCCCATCCGTTCGCCGCCGAGCGTCACCGTCGACGTGTCGACCCCGTGTCCCCGCAGCGTGGTGATCGCAGCACGCCCAAGGTCGTTGTCGGGAACCATCGTCGCCATGCCGACATCGTGGCCGAGCCGCGCTAGCTGCGTGACGATATTGGCCTCGGCGCCGGCAACCCACACGTCAAGCTTGGGCGTCTGGAGCAGCAGTTCGCGCCCCGGTGGCGACAACCGCAGCATGATCTCGCCGAACGCCAGAAACTTGCTCATATCACCCCTTCACCTAATCCTCCCAGTACCGGGGAGGATCTTCAGCGCGCCAGCCAGCCGCCATCGACCGCCAGGATATGACCCTGGACATACTTCGCCGCGGCCGATGAAAGGAACACCGCCGCCCCGCCGAGGTCGGACGCGTCGCCCCATTTGCCCGCCGGGATGCGCCCCAGGATCGACGCGTTGCGCTCCTCGTCGGCCTGCAAAGCGGCCGTGTTGTTCGTGGCGATGTAGCCCGGCGCGATCGCGTTGACGTTGATGCCCTTGCTCGCCCATTCGTTCGCCAACAGCTTGGTGAGACCGCCGATGCCCGACTTGGAGGCGGTATAGCTCGGTACGCGGATGCCGCCCTGGAACGTCAGCATCGACGCAATGTTGACGATCTTGCCCCCGCCATTCGCGACCATGTGTCGCCCCGCCGCCTGACAGAGGAAGAACACCGATTTCAGGTTGGTGTCGATCACCGCGTCCCAGTCCGCCTCGGTGAAATCGACTGCGTCAGCGCGACGGATGATCCCGGCGTTGTTGATGAGGATGTCGAGCCTGCCAAGCTTGCTCACCGTCTCGTCGACGACGCGTTGGACAGGCTCGATCGTCGAAAGGTCCGCGGACACGATCTCGGCCTTGCGCCCCAGCGCGCGGATCTGCGCGACGGTATCCTCGGCAGGCGTGCGTCCGACACACGCCACGTCGGCGCCTGCGGCTGCAAGGGCAACCGCGATGGCCTGGCCGATGCCGGTGTTCGCACCGGTGACGACGGCGACCGTGCCGGTCAGATCGAAGGGATTCGTCATGCTCTTCTCCTCCCCCCGCTTACAGGGGGGCCGGGGTGGGCTCGCGCTTTCCTTAAGCGGATCGATGGTGGTGAGTGGGCACCCACCCCCAGCCCCCTCCCGCACGCAGGAGGGGGAATTCATCACGCCAGCTGGCAGATATCCAGCACGTTCATGTCGGTATAATCCTGGTTCTCGCCCGCCATCGCCCAGATGAACGCATAGGCCTTGGTGCCCGAGCCCATGTGGATCGACCAGGGCGGGCTGATCACCGCTTCCTCGTTCGCCATCACGATGTGCCGGGTCGCCTCGCCCTCGCCCATGTAATGGAACACGCGGTCCTTCTCGAGATCGTCGAGCTCGAAGTAGAAATAGATCTCGCTGCGACGCTCGTGGATGTGCGGCGGCATCGTGTTCCAAACCGAGCCGGGCTTCAGGACCGTCAGCCCCATGACGAGCTGCGCGCTGTCGCAGATCCCGGGGATGACCATCTGATAGATCGTCCGCTCATTCGAGTCCTCGAGGCTGCCCCGCTCCAGCGTGGTGGCATCGCCAACCGAGATCACACGCGTCGTGAATGCCTTGTGCGCCGGGCACGACGCCAGATAGAAGCGCGCGCCGTCGCCCGAGAACTGGACGTCCTTCGCGCCCATCGTCACGTACAGGCAGTCCTTGTTGCCGAGCGTAAACGTCTCGCCGTCGACCGTGACGGTGCCGCCGACCTTGCCGACGTTGACGACGGCGAGTTCGCGCCGCTCGAGGAACGGGTGTCCTGCCGCAGACGCCGGCTCGGCCTGGTCGGGCAGCTTCACGCTACCGCTCGCAACGGCGACGCCGCCGATCACGAAGCGCTCGGCATGCGTGTAGTTCAGTACGCACTCGCCATCGCGGAACAGGTCCTGGATCAGGTAGCGGTCGCGCAGTTCGTCGTTGGAGACGCACTCCATCATGTCGGGATGCGTGGCGTAGTAGGTGCGGTCGTACATAAGGGACTCCGGTCAGGCCGCTTGCGCAGCGAAAAGAGGTTCGTCGAGACGGTAGGCACGACGCACGAGGCCGCTGGTCAAATCATGCGCGAGTTCTGCGGCTTCCCAGTCGGCAAGGCGGTGCTCGGCGACCAGTCGCGCTAGGAATCCGCAATCGATCCGCCGCGCGACATCGTGCCGCGCCGGGATCGAAAGGAACGCCCGCGTGTCATCGTTGAACCCGACGGTGTTGTAGAACCCGGCGGTCTCGGTCGTCATCTCGCGGAACCGACGCATCCCCTCAGGACTGTCGTGAAACCACCACGACGGCCCGAGCTTGAGGCACGGATAATGCCCGGCAAGCGGCGCCAGCTCTCGTGCATACGTACTTTCGTCGAGCGTGAAGAGGATGATCGACAGCCGCGTGCTGGTGCCGAAACGGTCTAGCAACGGCTTCAACGCATGGACGTAATCTGTCCGCGTCGGGATGTCGGCGCCCTTGTCGCGGCCATGGCTCGCGAACAGCCCGGCATTATGGTTGCGCGATGATCCGGGATGGATCTGCATCACCATGCCGTCCTCGACCGACATCGCCGCCATCTCGGTCAGCATCTGTGCGCGGAAGAGTTCAGCGTCGGCCGACGTCCAATCGCCGCGCGTCACTTTGGCGAACAGTGCCTCCGCCCCGCTGTTCGATAGGTTCGCGGTCGCGGCGGTCGGATGCCCGTGATCGGTGGCAGTGGCACCCGCTGCACGGAAGTCGGCCCGGCGCTTGCGGTGCGCAGCGAGATAGCCCTTCCAGTCGTACACGTCCTCGCCGGTCAGTTCTGCGAACCGCGCCATCGCCGGCTTGAACGCCTCATGCTCGACGTCGATCACGCCGTCGGGGCGATAGGTCGTGACCACCCGCCCGTCCCAGCCCGACTGCCGGATCCGGCGATGCGCGGCGAGATCGTCATGCGCGCCCTCGGTGGTCGCGAGGAACTCGATCCCGAACCGGTCGAACAGCTCGCGAGGACGGAAAGCGTCGGACGCAAGCTTCTCGCTGATGATGTCGAAATACCGGTCCGCGGTCGACGCTTCGAGCGCGACGTCGATCCCGAACACGTCTGCGAACACGTGATCGAGCCACAACCGCGACGGCGTGCCGCGAAACAGCGCATAATGCTGGGCGAACAGCTTCCACGCCGCACGCGGATCGGTCGCGGGCGTGCCGTTCAACCGCGGGATCGCCAGCGCATCCAGTTCGACGCCCTGACTGTAGAGCATCCGGTAGAGATAATGATCGGGCGCGAGCAGCAGCGAGGTCGCGTCGGTCCAGTTGACGTTGTCCGCGAACCACGTCGGATCGGTATGGCCGTGCGGACTGATGATCGGCAACGTCGCCACTTCGGCGTACAACGCCCGCGCAATCGCACGCATCGCAGGCTCCACCGGAAAAAGGCGGTCCGGATGCAGTTCCAGAGCCCTTGTCATCGTCCATCCTCCCTGCCGCTTCGCGCGATCCTCACCCGACTTGGTAACCGGTGTCAGCAGATTGCGCAACATTCAATCCCGTCAGTTCATCGGGTCTCGGTGCCGGCCGGCGGTGAAACCGAGGCGCGCCGGATCAGTGTCGAGAGGAACAGCGACGGCTCTTCGACCAGATCGCTGCCGTCACCGACCCCTGCGATCAACTTCAAAGCGGCCGAGCGTGCCATCGATGCTATCGGCCAACGCACGGTGGTCAGGGGCGGCCAGACGTGCGCGGCGATCGGCGTATCATCGAAGCCGATGATCGACAGGTCGCCTGGAATGTCGAGCCCACGTTGCCGCGCAGCGTGAATGATCCCCGCCGCCATCTCGTCGTTGGACGAGAAGATCGCAGTCGGTCGGGGCATCACGTCAAGCAACCGCTCCGCCGCGACCAGTCCCGACTCGAACGTGTAGTTGCCGTCCGCGATCATGCTGCGCGGCAGGGAGATCCCCGCTGCAGCCAAGGCGTCCTCGAACCCCAGGCGTCGTTCGCGCGCCGAGCGAAATCCATGCGGTCCGGCGACCAGACCAATCCGGCGATGCCCTTGTTCGATCAGATACTCGGTCGCGATGCGCACCGCCTCACGGTCGTTCGACGCGACCATGTGATCGGTATCGTCGATCACCGCAGAGCCCATCCGGACATACCGACAGCCGATCGAGTCGCAGAGCTTGGCGACGGAATCATTCTCGCTGACCGGTGGCATCAACAGCACCCCGAAAAGTCGCTGCCGTTCGAGGAAGTGGCGGAGGTCGTCGAGCATCGTCGCCGATCCGCGATCGAGCGGTCGTACAACCATCTCGAACTCGGTCCCCTGCAACGCCTCGAGCATCCCCTGCTGCACGTTCAGCACGGTCTGAGCGTTTGGGTTGTCGTGAACGAGTCCGATCAGGAAATTTCGCCGAAGCGCCAGCGCCCGTGCCTGCGGGTTGGGAATGTAGCCCAACTCGCCGATCACGTCCTCTACCCGCTTGCGCGTATCGTCGTTGAGCAGCGGCGATCGGTTGATCACCCGGCTCACCGTCTTCTTGGAAACCCCGGCGATCCGGGCAACGTCGTTGATCGTCGGCTGGCCGGTTTTCTGCATCAAGACGACATAGCCCGACCCGACCCAGCCGTCTTGCGGAAAAGCCTGGGTCGTCACATAATGCTGACACCGGTTACCGATAGAAGAGGATGCGATGGCGACTGCTCTGAGGGTCGATCCGCGCGACGGCGTCGCGACACTGCTTGACGATGCCTTGGCGGGCGAGATCGTGACGGTCGGCGAGGGCGTCGACGCCGCTAGCCTGATCCTGACCGCCGACATCGGGCGTGGCCACAAAGTTGCGCTCGCTCCGATCGCAGTGGGCGATCCGGTGGTCAAGTACGGCTTTCCGATCGGCACCGCGACGCAGCCGATAGCCCCCGGTGCGTGCGTCCACTCCCACAATCTCAAGACCGGGCTCGAAGGCACGCTCGCCTACCGGTTCGATCCGGTCGACTCTGCATCGCCGCCGGTCGCATCTACTGCGACATTCGAAGGCTATGTCCGCGCCGACGGCGTTGTCGGCACGCGTAACGAAATCTGGATCCTGTCGACCGTCGGTTGCGTCGCGCGCACCGCGGAGCGTATCGCCGCGAAGGCCGCAGCACTGGTCGGTAATACGGTCGACGGCGTCCACGCCTTCACGCATCCGCACGGCTGCTCGCAGCTCGGTCAGGACCTGGAAGGCACGCGGACCATCATGGCAAGCCTCGCCTGTCATCCCAATGCCGGCGGCGTGCTGATCGTCGGGCTGGGCTGCGAGGAGAACCAGATCAGGGCGCTGCTCGCGACGATCCCGGAGGCCCGCCGCGGCATGATCCGAACGCTGACGACGCAGGCCAGTGGCGACGAGATCGCGGAGGGCTGCGCGCTAGTCGCCGAACTCGCTGCGCTGGCGAAGGCATCGCGCCAGACCGTGGGTGTCGACAAGCTCGTCCTCGGCGTCAAATGCGGGGGGTCGGATGGCCTGTCGGGCCTCACCGCGAACCCATTGGTCGGTCGAATGAGCGACCGTGTCACCTCGGCAGGCGGCCGCGTCCTCGTGACTGAAATCCCCGAGATCTTCGGCGCGGAACAGATGCTGATGAACCGCGCTGCCAGCGAGCCCGTGTTCGACCGGATCGTCGCAGTCGTCAACGATTTCAAACGCTACTTCCTCGATCACGGCGAGACGGTGTCGGAGAATCCCTCGCCCGGCAACGTCGTCGGCGGCATCACCACGCTCGAGGAAAAGTCCCTCGGCGCCGTCCAGAAAGCCGGGCGCGCTGCGGTCTCGGACGTGATCGACTATGGCGGGCGCATCCGGGTCGATGGGCTCACGCTGCTGGAGGCGCCGGGCAATGACGCCGTCTCCTCGACCGCGCTGGCGGCGGCGGGGGCGACAGCGATCCTGTTCACGACCGGCCGAGGCACGCCGCTCGGCTTCCCCGTGCCGACGATCAAGATCGCGTCCAATACCGATCTCGCCACGCGCAAGCCGGGCTGGATAGACTTCGATGCGGGCGCCGTCCTGGAGGATGGCTTTCCGGCGACCGAAGAAGCGCTGCTCGCGCGCATCGTGGACGTCGCGTCGGGCGCCGAGACCGCCGCCGAACGCAACGGCGAACGCGAGATCGCGATCTGGAAACGAGGCGTGACGCTGTGAACCGGTTGTCGTTTGCAAACCTCTCCACCCTGCCCGCATCCATACAAAGCCCAGAGGCACGGTCAGCGGGCGGCGTCGGCATCGTCCATTTCGGCCCCGGCGCATTTCACCGCGCGCATCAGGCGGCCTATGTCGACGACCTGCTTACGCACGATCCTCGCTGGGGGATCGCGGCGGTATCGATGCGGACGCGCGGTACGATCGACGCACTGGCGGAGCAGGACGGGCTCTATACGCTTGCGATCCGCGACGCCGATCCGTCGATGCGCGTGATCGGCGCGCACCGCCGCTTCCTCGGGCCTGAGGACGCGGCGGAGACCCACTCGCTGCTTGCCGACCCGGCGGTCGCGCTGGTGACGACCACCGTGACCGAAAAGGGCTATTGTCTCGGGGGCGATGGCACGCTCGACATGGGCCATCCCGATATCGTCCACGACCTGGCCGGAACCACGGTTCCGCGCAGCGTCGTCGGCTGGATCGTCGCCGGCCTCGCCGCGCGCAGGGCCGCCGGGACCGTCCCGTTCGTGCCGATGCCGTGCGATAATCTGGCGAGCAACGGCGCCAAGCTGCACGCAGCACTTCTGGCTTTCGCGACCCGAACCGACCCCTCGCTGGCGGACTGGATCGCGGGCGAGGTGCGAATACCCTCGACGATGGTCGATTCGATCACCCCAGCGAGCGACGCCGCGCTCTACGGCGACATTGCCTCGACGCTCGGCGTCGAGGATCGCGCCGCGGTCCAGCGTGAATCGTTCACACAATGGGTCATCGAAGACATCGGGTGCCAGCTCGGCCCCGACCTCGCCAGCGTCGGCGCGGCCGTCACCACCGATGTCGGCGGCTATGAAAAGGCCAAGTTGCGAATCCTCAACGGCGCGCATTCCACGCTCGCCTATGCCGGCCTGTTGCGCGGATCGAGCAGCGTCGTCGACGCGATGCGTGACCCGGAACTCGCCGCGTTCCTCGACGCGATGATCGTCCGCGACATCATCCCGATGCTGCCCCCCGTCCACGGGCTCGACATCCAGGACTATCGCGCAGCCGTCCTGCAGCGCTTCCGCAACCCGGTAATCGTCCACCGGCTCGACCAGATCGCACAGGACGGTTCGCAGAAGCTGCCCTATCGCCTCGGCGACACGCTGATCGCCAACCGCCGCGCCGGACGCATGCCGACGCACGTCGTCGCGGCATTCGGCGCCTGGACCGCGTTCCTGATCCGCCGATCGCGCAGTGGACAGCCGATCGTCGACCCCGCCGGCAACAGGCTGGCCATACTCGCATTCGAGGGCAGCCCGGCGGAAATCGTCGCGCGCTTGACGGACGAAGGCCTTGGCATCCCTCGCGAAGTGCTTGAGGACGCTGCGCTTATGGCCGCGCTCGGCCGCGCCGCGAACGACGCTCACAACGAAGACTGGACGTCGTTGTTCGCGGGCTGAGCAAGTCGACTTGTCAATGACACCGGTTTCCCATACGCTTCGAAAAAATAGAACGACATTACAGGAGGGGTTCTTGGCGGCACAGCCGAACACGACCAACACGACACGGATCGCCCAGACCTTCGTGGACGCGCGCCGCGACGGCGGCGTCGTTTTCGAGTTTCCCGGCGACGTGCCGGTCACGCTCGATGAGGGCTATGCCGTGCAGGACGCGGCACTGCTGCTCGCGGACGGCGTCGTGGCGGGCTGGAAGGTCGGACGGATCAACCCGCCGCTCGACGGGATCGACCGCCTGACCGGCCCAATCTTCGCCGATCAAATCGTCATGGCCAGCGCCGATCCGGTCGCTATGCCGGTGTTCGCGCAAGGGTTTGCCGCGGCAGAAGCCGAATTCCTGCTCAGGATCGGCACCGCATCCCACCCTGCCAAGTCGACCTACACGATCGACGAAGCCCGCGCGATGGTCGACGCGGTGCATGTCGGGATCGAGATCGCGAGTTCGCCTTTCCCCGGCATCAACGCGCTCGGGCCGACCGTCACCGTGTCCGATTTCGGCAACAATAACGGGCTGGTCGTCGGCGCCGATGCCGAGGGGTGGCGCGAGGGCGACGTCAACGCATGGCCGGTCGAGCTGTTGATCAACGACGCCTTGATCGGTGCCGCGACGAGTGCGACGATGCTAGACGGGCCGTTCGGCGCGGTCCGCTATCTGCTCGAACACTTGGCCGCCCGCGGAATCGCATTGTCGCCGGGACAATGGGTCTCGACCGGCGCGGTCACCGGCGTCCATCCGGTCGCGATCGGCGACCGGGTCGAGGCGCGCTTCGACGGACGGTTCGCCGTCCACTGCACCATCAAGGCCCGCTAGAGGCTGTCTTTAGGAGAGAAGCCAATGGCGAGCATGAACATGCCGGAGGTGGGCGCGCCCGACGCGAACGGCGCGATCGGTGACGCAGGAGTAGGCGGCAAGATCGGCCGCTATCGCTGGCTGATCTGCAGCCTGTTGTTCGCTGCGACCGCGATCAACTATGTCGACCGACAGATGATCGGCGTGCTGAAGCCGACCATCTCCGCCGAACTCGGCTGGAACGAGACGACCTATGCCGACGTCATCTTCTGGTTCCAGGCCGCGTATGCGATCGGATATCTTAGTTTTGGACGGATCGTCGACGTGCTCGGCGCGCGGATCGGCTATTCAGTCGCCTTCGTGATCTGGACGCTCGGCCACACGCTGTGTGGATTCGCCGGCAACGCGTTCCAGTTCTCGGCCGCCCGCGTCGTGCTTGGTCTAGGGGAGGCAGGCAATTTTCCGGCAGGCATCAAGGCCGTGTCGGAGTGGTTTCCCGCCAAGGAGCGAGCCTTCGCGACCGGCGTCTTCAACGCAGGCGCGAACATCGGCGCAGTGATCACGCCGCTGATCGTGCCCATCATCACGATCGCGTTCGGCTGGCGGATGGCGTTCATCATCACCGGCGCGATCAGCCTGGTCTGGCTCGTCGCCTGGATCGCGATCTACCGCCGCCCCCGCGAAGTGGCCAAGCTGTCGCCGGCGGAACTGGCGCATATCGAGAGCGATCCGGCTGACCCGGCGAAGAAGATCGGCTGGATCAAGCTGCTCGGCTACCGTGAGACGTGGGCGTACGCACTCGGCAAGTTCCTGATCGATCCGATCTGGTGGCTGTTCCTGTTCTGGACGCCGGACTTTCTCGCCAAGACCTATAATCTCGATCTCAAGAGCTTCGGACCGCCGCTAGTCGCGATCTACCTGCTCTCCGACCTCGGCAGCGTGGCCGGCGGGTGGTCTTCGTCGAAGCTGATGAAACGCGGTTATTCCGCCAACTTCGCGCGGAAGATCACGATGCTGGCCTGCGCGTTCCTGGTGATGCCTATCTTCTTCGCCCAATATGTCGACAATCTCTGGCTCGCGGTCGGGATCGTCGGTCTGGCGACGGCGGCGCACCAGGCGTTCTCAGCCAACCTCTATACGATTCCTTCGGACATGTTCCCGCGTGGCGCAGTCGGGTCGGTGGTCGGGATCGGGGGCACGGTCGGCGCGATCGGGGGCATGATGATGGCCAAGTTCACGGGGTACGTCCTCCAGACCACAGGCAGTTACACGCTGATCTTCGCCGTCGCGGGCAGCACGTATCTGATCGCGATCACCGTCGTGCACCTGCTCTCGCCGCGCTTGGCGAGAGTGAACGCCGACTGAGGGTTGTCCCGCCCTCCTGTTCTTACGCAAGGACGGGACCGAGCATGGGTCCTCGCGTTCGCGGGGGCGCATTTGCGACGCAGTGAGATTTAGCCAGATCGCTCAATGCCGATTGGCTGCAAGGAGAGAGCAGTGAAGCGTTCCACCACGGCGTCCGTCCTCGCACTAGCTGTCGCCAGCGTCACGACTGCGGCTGCACAGGACGCAACCGGCCTCCTCTTCCGCGCGTCCGCCGACAAGAGCCTCACCGCCGACTACGCGACCGGTGATCCCGTCCCCAATTTCCGCAGCGGCGTCGACGTCACCCCGGATGGCGCGATCGGCGGCGCCGCGCGATGGGCGGACGACGGTTACGTCGCGTGGAAGGCACCCGGCAACATCCGCGCCGACCGCGGCACGCTCGCGTTCTTCTGGCGCGCCCGCACCCCCGTGGGCGAAGCCCCATTCGTGATCTTCCGCGCCGGGTTCGCGGACCATTCAAGCTGGGACATGGCGTTCTTGCGGATCGACTGGAACGGCCACGGATTCGACGCCTTCGTCACCGACGCCAACCTTTCACAAGTCCGGGTCGCTTGGACGATACCGCAAGCGCTCGCTGCCGACGCCTGGTCGCATGTCTCGTTCGCCTGGGACGAGACGGTCGGCGTGCAGCTCTTCGTCGATGGCAAGCTCGTCGCGCGGAAGGACCAGAAGGCCGACCTCGACAGCGGCCTCGACCAGTTCGGTCTCGCCGGTCGGGTAATGTCGCCGCACCAAGTGCAGAGCCGCTACAATTTCATGCGCGGTTCCGACCTCGACGAGATCCGCGTCTACGACCACATGCTCACAGCCTCCGACGTCGCCGCGCTCGCCGACAAGCGCGAACCGTCCCCCGCCCCGGCGACCGGCCCCGCCGCCAGACGCACGGCTTGGCTTCACCGCTACGGCTGGGACAAGACCACACCGCCCGTTCTCGATGCCGACGTAACGCGCGTCCGAAAGGTCGAGTTCGTCGACGCGAAGGACCTGAAGCAATGGATGTGGAAGGGCGTAGACGGCATCGCCGAGACGACCTGGCCCGGCGTCTACAACCGATCCCGCCTGCCCGGCCGCGACGATTATTTCGAGCTGCCCGACTGGAACACCTATGTCGAAGGCGGCAAGCGCTACGATCTGACGATCCCCCCTGGCGAGCGCGTCAACCGCGTCGAGATCCGCGGATCCGCGTACGGCCGACTCGACTGGGGCGACGGAACCAAGACTGCCCTGATCGGCGCCCGTGCTCCAGGCACGGTCCGCAGCGTAAACCAGTTCGCCCCCCGCACCGGCGGCACGCTCAGCTTCACCAACACGATGCAGGAGCAACCGATCCAGGAGTTCTGGGCCTACGACATCGGCGCGGGCGCAGAACCCGCAGGTAGCTTCAAGCTCTCCTACACCGTCGACGCAACCGCCTCTCCCAACCTTGCCGCCCTCGCGCCCCTCAACGCCTACATCGCGGGCCGCTTCGCTTCGGACGAGCGCAGCACCGTCGTCGCGATGCCCTCCGTCGGCCTCAAAGCCGCGGTCGGCGCAGGCACCGGCGGCGCATCCGGCGCCCCCGTACGCCGCAAGGACGCCGCGCCGATCGTCCACATCCTCATCCCGGCGAGCTTCGGCGACGCGCTTCCCGACCGCCCGCTGGCACGCGCGTTCGACTATGGCTGGCAGAACCTCAACGACGGCCTCGACGGCCTCGCGATCGACATCCCCGCGCTGAAAGCCGAGCCCAACGCCGCCGGCCTGATCGCGCTCAACGTCCGCGTGAAGGACCCGATCTGGCCGGGCCGCGACGTGATCGACCTCTCCGTCTCGGTCCGCCCGAACGAAGCACGTACGCTCTGGCTCGACCTGCGCGACCGCATCCTGCCCAACGACAGCATGTATCTGACGATAGCCAGCGCTGAGCCGGGCTTCGATGCCGCCGCGCTGAACGGCGCGAAGATCCGCCTCGTCTTCAAAACTCGCGCCGCCGCCCTTATCGAACACGTTGCCGACCGGATGACGCAAGTGAAGGACAATTGGGGTTTTCTCGTCGAGGAACACACCGCGTCGAAGCGCGCCGGCCTCTACCAGCGCCTCTTCGCCGACATCTCCGACCTGCTTCGCGTCGACCCTGATAACGCGCGCGCCCGCACCTATTGGGCGGACATCAATTATCGGCCAGAAAACCTTCCCGCCTTCGTTCAGCCAGTGGCCCCCGCAGGTGTACCCCTATGGGCCTTCCGACAGCTCGAAGACCTCAAGCGTGTCCGCGAGTTCGTCATGTGGTGGATCGACGAACGGCAAGTCCCCTACGGTGATTTCGGCGGCGGCCTCTCTGACGACACCGACCTGACGCAGCAATGGCCCGGCCTTGCGTTGATGGGTGTCGAGCCCGACAAGATCAACGCCTCGCTCCGCGCGCTGTCGGATGCGGTCTACAAGAACGGCATGATCGTTAACGGCCTCGGCTACATCACAGCCGACGAACTCCACGCGTACGAGGAGGGCCTGAACAGCAACGCCGAACGCCTCTATCTGAACTGGGGCGAACCCAAGGCGATCGAGCGGCTGATGGACACCACGCGTGCCCTCCAGACGGTGATACTCAAGAACCCCGCCGGGCACATGCACTTCGCCAGCAACTGGTATGGCGGGCGGAAGATGTACCGCGAAGGCGCATGGGAATGGCAGAAGCCCTATGCCTTCACCGTTATGCACGGCCCGATGCTGGTCGGCCTCTACAACGCCAATCCGCTCGCACGCGGGCTCGTCACCGGCGTGATCGACGGCTGGATGGCGCATGGCAAACAGGGTCCGGACAGCAGCTGGAGCTATCCCAATGAGATCAACTGGCGCACCGACGCCGAGCGCACCGGCGACGGCGGCGGCATCACCACCTCGCTCCAGGCGACCTGGGCCGCATGGCGCTACACCGGCGATGCGAAATACCTGCGTCCGATCGAAGCACGCCTCGCCAAGGCGGGTGCGGGGGCACTCGCCGAGTTCAACGAGAACGCGTTCGACGCACTTCCCGGTGGCGCCGCGGCCCGTGCCAAGTTAGCCGCCACCAAATCGCAAGACCCGTTCGCCCGCTACACTGCCTGGGCCGCGACCGGCGACACCGCCCCCCTGGAAGCACTCCACGCAGATGCGATCGCCGACAAGTCGCAGCACATGGACATGTACACCGAAGGCCATTGGTGGAGCGACCGCGTCGACCAGCCAAGCGAGATCCTCCAACGCGAGCGCCTCGGAGGCATCGCGCTGCGCCGCAACCAGAGCTGGCCAGGCAACACCGTAAGCTGGCGCTTCGCCGAGCTAGGCGCCGCAACACGCNCGATCACGCCCAGCGCGCGACGATGTCGACTTGGACCGTCACCGCCGGCCGCTGGTCGATGCAGGCGTCGACCAGCGGCGACGGCGGCAAGACGCTCACACCGATCGGCGCTGCGCAGACCATGACGCTCGAACGCAGCGCCAGCACTGACGTGACGTTCGCGCCCGGCACCACGGTGTTCGACTTCGCGCTGATCGAGCCGGGCACTCCAGTAGACGAGCGCGGGGACCTCGGCATCGGCACGGACGACGTGGTCATGAGGGGTCGGAGCGCAGCGATCACCGTCCACAGCCTTGGCGCGAAGGACACAAAAGGCGGCCATGCGGAATTGATCGACGCGACGGGCAAGGTCGTCGCCACCACGCGCATCCCCCCGCTAGCCGCACCGCTCGATCTCAAGCCCAAAACCGCGACTGTGAAACTTGCGGTCCCGTCCCGCCTCGATCCCGCGACGCTGGCCATCCGCGTCGCGCTTACCGGAGACGAGCCCGAGATCACCCAAGCCAACAACAGCGTGGCATTGACCCGATGATGCGCACTCCATGACGCTTCGCCAATTTCCCGACGCCTGCTCCGTCGGTAGCGTGACCGCTCCCACCCCGTTCGCGCTGAGCGAAGTCGAAGCACACCTCCCTTGGGTCACGCCATTCGACTTGGCTCACGGCGAACGCGAGTATGTGGGATGACGCCAAACCGCAGGAATATGCTCGCTGGGCTGGCGTCATCAGTGTTCTTCCCTTTTAACGTGCACGCCCAGACCGCCTCGTCTCTACGCCAAGCGCTCGACGCGGCCGCGGCGACCGATCCAGACGAAGCACTCCGTCTTCTCGCCCCCTTCGACCCACACGCCTTGCAGCCCGGTGGCCGCCTTGATCTGATCACAACGCGAGCCGGTTTGGCGGTCGACGCCGCCATCGCGCGGTCCACGTTCGGCCGCACCGGACGCAGCCCTTACCGCGTCACCCCTACGACCGGCGCCTGGAAGGCGGCACGTCCGGTTCAAGCCAGGATTGACGCAGACACCACCGCAATCCTCGCCGACGCCAAAGCAGGCATCGTCGCTCCCCGCCTGTCTCTCGATCGCACGGTCGACGCTCTCCGGGCGGCGCTCCCAGATCCCGCGATCGAACGACAGATCGCCGCGCTCGAAAGTCTCCGCGACATCGCACCATCCGCTCCCGGGGTCGGACGGTTCAAGGGCGGCGCGGACTGGTACGCGCTACAACTGCAACGCTCGCTCGGCACCATGACGCCAGCCTATGCGGAACGTCGACTCTTTGTCGAGCTGAACCGCCTCCACGCCCGTGCCACGTACCTGTTCGATCGGATTGGCGCGCCCAAAGGGACGGTCGCGGCGCGCTATGCCAAACTCTGGCAGAACGAGCGCTTTCTCTATCCGGACACTAACGCTGGCCGTGCCGACGCAATTGGCGACATGAACAGCATGCTCGCCACCGCGCGAGCAAAAATCCCGACGGCGTTCGGCGAGCTCCCTCCCTGGTGCCTGAACGCCAGCGCCCGCGCGTTATCCACAGAGGAGATCGCCGCTGGCCGCGGCGGCTATCGAGAGGTCCCAACTCCGACTCGCGCCGGCGCATATGTCGTCGATCTAAAGGATATTTGCCGTCGCCCGCGCTGGACGTTCCCCAGCGTCGTGGCACACGAATTGCTGCCGGGCCATATGATCCAACTGGGTCTGGAAGGTATCACCCCGCCCCACCCGCTCCGCATCGAATACGCGTCATCCTTTGTCGAAGGCTGGGGCATCTACGCTGAGCAACTCGCGGAGAAAGCCGGCACATACGGCGATCCTCACGATGCGCTCGGGCACACCCACTGGCTCCTTTTCCGCGTCGCCCGCGCGCTCGTCGATCTTGGTATCCACCTTTACGGTTGGTCGATCGAGCAAGCAAGGCACCGCCTTACCGAATGGCAAGGTCAACCCGCCTATTTTGCACCGTTCGACATTGAGTTGGCGCGGATTCCCCTCGAGCCGGGCACTCGCGTTGCTGAGGCGATGGCTTGGCTCGCAATTGCCGACGACGGCCGCCGTAAACGGGCTACCGCCTATCATCGCAGCCTACTGCTATCGGGACGGAAGCGAGTTAACTTAACTATCGTAAGTTGAAATTTGCGATCTTCAGATTAGAAAATACACATCCGCTCTGCTGTAGGTCCCAACTGAGAACGTTATTCCGCTCTCTACCAGGAAGCCGCCGTTCGCGCCCCTGCCCGGCCGCCTGAACGAATGGCAGCTTACCGCAACGGGCCGCTCGAAAGCGGGCAGGCCGCTATCCACCAAGCGTTAGCGTTGCTGGCGAGGCGCCAGGCCCCATTCCGAATCATTCAGGGCCTACTTGTGCGGCCCAAAACAGACATTCGTTCAAGGTAGTGATTTGGGCGCCGCAAACTCCTGCAATCGATTCAGCGGGTTTCGTTCGCTGATTAACGGATGCGCAAAGCGTCCTCTACGCTGAGTTCGGATCGAGCGACGTCTTGGAAAATTCATCGCCAGCCTCACACGTAGGCAGTAGGCGCGCACTTACGAGCTTGCGCGCAAATTTGCCAAGTTCGGGCGCGTCGCCACAAATCACTCCGCGATTGTTTTTATTCAAAATTTCAGACCAGAGTGGCAAAACCCGCCGTCCTGATGACTATAACTCCAGCGGACAAGTGCCTCACCTATAGCAGCGTCGCGCCTACAGGATTCTCGAGAGCGGAACGCGTTGCAAACGTCGCCTTCCGCCGCTTGCCGAGCTCGATTCTGAAATTATCGAGCACCGTAAGGTCGGCCTCCATCTCGTCCGGGGACGGCTGCGGGATGTCGCGGCCGGCTGACATGTCGTGGCCTGAACGTTCCGAGGCCCGCTTCATCGCGAAGAAGATCGTCCGGTAGTCTTCGTCAGTGACGGTCACCTCCTTAAGCCTACCCGTCATCACGTCCGGCACGAACCTTACAACCGTCTTCGCGAAGACCACCTCCTCGACCGCCCGTTCCCAAGATTCGCGCAGATCAGAGTAGAAGTCCTTCGCCTGCCGCCGGTATTCGTCCGTGTCAAAGTCAGTCAGGGATTTAAGCTTCTTCGCGCGTAGCCTCAGCGTCTCGATCCGCGCGCCGAGGTCGGCAACCCAGGGCTCGCGGTTCTCCCGGATCACGCCGAAGCCCTCGGATTGGGTCTTAGCGACGACTGACTTAACCAGCGGTGCGCCGTCTCCTGCTCTGGCGGCCTCCGATATCACCTCGTTAAAGAACACCAGGTTGTGCGTGAAGATGATCACCTGCCGTCCCTTCTTCGCTTCGGTCACGAGACGGTGCGCGACTTTGCGAATACGCAGATGGTCAAGCGAAGAGACGGGATCATCTACAAGAATTCCGTAGCGCGCGTCGTCGCCTCCGATCTCGGCTAAGAAGCACGCGAGCGCCAGCGCCCGCTGCTCGCCTTCTGACAGCACCTGGTTGTTCTTCACCGCGCCGGCGCCGTGCAGGCCAACTGAGAAGAGGCTCTTCCCACCGGAGCTGGAGTCGCTAACCTTGAACGGGAGGTGGGTCAGGCCGAGCGCGGCGATCTCCTCTGCGATCCTTCGTTCGAGCTCCTCGGTCACGAGCTGCTTGCGTAGGGCGGTGATCTGCGTCGAGATCGACCGCGTGGCTACCCGCGCCTGACAAACCGTCAGCAACTTCTGCTCCGAGACGTCACGCAGTCGCTGGAGCACCGTCTCGAGGTCATTCCCGAGCTTGGCCCGATCTTGGAGTTCGGCCAGCCGTGTCCGCATGGCGTCAAGCGCCTCGGTGTGCGAAGCGCTCCGCTGGAGCGACGCAGCCTCGGCCTCGAGGCGTGTGAGTTCCGCCGCGACTGTATCTACGAGGCCAGTAACATCCGGCGTAGGTGCCGGCGTCGCCGTCTCGTTCAGAAGTGCAGCGCGCCTTGCCTCAAATCCGGCCAGCCCCTTGAGGAGGTCGACCACGGCCGCAGCCCTGGTCGCGTCGAGCTGTCCGTATCCAGACAGGGTCTCTTCGACGACGGTTGCCTCAGGCACCTTGACCTGCTCGACCTGCGCCAAGAGCTTCTTCAGGGTATCGCGCGCGCCGTCGGCGCGCTTCGTAGCTTCGCCGCTCACGAAGTCATTGAACCGGGCGAGCCGCGCAGCGCCCGGCGGGGTTAGCGGCTCGAGACACAGGAGGCACAGGTCGCCGGTCGTCTCGGGCAGGCGCTCTGGCGGTATCTCCACGCCAGCCGCAGCGAACTCGCGGGCTGCCTCAAACAGGATGCGCCAAGACTCGCCGCCGACATTCGCGACAGGTTCGTCCCCAAAACTAACAGTCGCTGCGATCCTCTCTGCCTCCACCGCTTGGCCCAGCTCGCGCCGGGCCGACGCGAGCGTCTCGCCCACCGTCTCCGAGAGTCCGTCTTGGAGGGTCGCCAGCACCTGGCCTACGCGCGTTAGCACAGTGACGGCGCGGCGACGCGTCGCCGCCAGCGCCACCGGATCTGCGGCGAGCTCGGCTTCGAGGCGGGTAAGCTCAGCGAGGTCCGGCTGGCTCAACTCGGACAGTCTGCGGATCTCGTCCTCGGTGGGCAGCGAGGGGGCCCTGGAGTCCAGCTTGGCGAGGGTTAATGCGACTACGCTACCCGGGGTGTATCCGGCCGGCAGCCCGACGCGCAGCCGCGGCGTGAGCACCTTCTCGTCCGCCAAAAATTTCGCGGCCATCCGCTGGCACAGCTCGCCGTGGTGTTCGAGGATTGCGAGCTCGCGGGGCAGATAGGCGATCCTGTTGCCGCTATCGACGTAGAGCCGGGCGTTATGACTGTCGAACACAGAGATCTGGCGGAGTTGTGATGGAGGCGGTGTCGCGGGATCCCACTCGAGCTCGGTCACCGCATCGTCGCCGACCTGGTAGCGCACATGCACCCGCATAGGTCCGCCGCCGGCGTCGAAGACATTCCCCCTCAGCTGATCCGACGTTAGGCTCCGGCACAGCCGCTTGGCTATGCGGGTGTAGCCGCTTTTCCCGCTCCCGTTTTCCCCATACACTAGAGTGATGCCCACACCGGCCATGCGCAACTTCTGACCACCGGCTAGGCGGTCTATGTTCTGCACGGGACCTAGCTGCGCAAGCACCGTCCGCCGCGTCTCGCCCGAGGGGCCACCGAGTTGCGAGGCGTCGATTGCAGTCATGGGGTGGGGTGAAGAGCTGGCACCGGCCGCAGCACGCACGTTGTCGAG
The DNA here is from genome assembly GCF_014841795.1 of Sphingomonas sp. CFBP 13733. Classification (NCBI taxonomy): domain Bacteria; kingdom Pseudomonadati; phylum Pseudomonadota; class Alphaproteobacteria; order Sphingomonadales; family Sphingomonadaceae; genus Sphingomonas; species Sphingomonas sp. CFBP 13733. The sequence continues at coordinate 24,114 of NZ_JACYUP010000007.1, read as the reverse complement.
GATGCAGTCGGCATCCGTCTGCGCAATAGAATGATCTGCCGCCGCAGCGATCCGACGAAGGCTGTCATTTACCCAGTCAGGCTGCTCCGCAGCCCAACTCATCAGATCCTTGGCCATTTCTCCTCCCCTGTACGGCCAGAATGATTGCGTCCCGTGGCCGAAGCAAGTGAGGTTTCAACTAAATCGATCCGATGGACTGGCGCCTCGAGCAAAGGAGTTTGAGCAAACCACCGAGTGTGCCGGTTCGTGCTCAAAAGCAGTCGTTGCCATCTACCATTAGCGCTCGAAAATGTAACGGTGGCCCCGTCTGAACAGACGTCCGCTTAGCACGATCGCTGCCGGAAAGCGGACGCTTCAATCTCTACCACCGGGCTTCCAGTCGTCGTTTTCACCGAGCTCCGATTAGGTTTACCCTGTTTCCAAGATGTCGGAACGCGCGGTCACGGCAGGTCAGCAGAATCACCTGCATTCGCGACGCCGCGTCGGTCAGGATCTCGGTCATCAGATCGAGGCGGGCATCGTCCGAATAGACGAGCGGGTCGTCGAGGATCAGCGACACTGGTAAACCCTGCTCCAGCAGCATGTCCGCGAAGGCCAGCCGAGTGAGCACCGAAAGCTGCTCCTGGGTGCCACGGGAAAGGTCACCGCAATTTTCACCTAGCCCGCTACGCATGATTGATGTCAGGCCTAGATCATCCCCAAAGCTAGGATCGCAGCCGGGCAGGAGCCGCTCGATGTGCCGACGCGCCCGCCGGGCGACGGGCCCGACGAACGTCCGTGAGGTCTCTGCACGTGCACCTTCCAGCGTGTCGCGAAGCAGCTTCAGCGTTTCCGCCTCCTGCGTCACGCGCGCCAAGTTGGCGGCCGCAGCATCCGCTTCTTCTCGCGCAGCAGCAGCGCGGTCCGCCAGTCCCTTGCCGCCTTCCGCCTCAATCCGGGCCTCGAGCCCGGCGACCACCTTCTCCAGATCGATCCGCTGCGTCCGGGCGACCTCGATACGTTTGTCCAACACCCCGATCTGGCGTTCGATCACCGCTACATCATGCGCTGTCGCAGCACGTTCGGCATCCTGCAGACGAACCAGCGCAGCAGCTTCTCGCTGACGTGCCTCCAGCATAGCCTCATCCAGACGATCTACCTCAGGCTTGCCTTCCAAAGCAGCCAGCTGCGCTACGGCGTTGGCAGCATCACGCTCTGCGCTAGCCGCCTGAACCATCAGCGGCGCATTGCGCGCTTCCAGCTCGCGCAGTTGCGCAGACGCCGCCTCATCGACGCCCTCCGCCCTTGCGAGCGCGCAATCCGCCTCCGCCGCGATCACGCTCAACTCGTCGACGTCCGGTCCTTTCTCACTGCCCTCCCCTTCAGTGCTTTCCGGCAATCCTGCCATGAAGGTCTTCAGGGCCGAAGCACCGGCGTCGAGACCGAGCAGCGCCACGGGCGGCGTGATTCCAGATATCTGCGCTTCAAGCGTCCGCACGTTGGCGACAGCATCACGTGCAACCTCATTACGTGACCGCGCGTCAGCGACACTTGTCACCCCGTAGTCGGCCAACGCGGCGCCCAGGTCATCGCGGGCGTTGGCGAGCGCCGTTTCGGCGCTTTGCAGCCCAGCTGGCGGTCGGATGATTAACTCAGCCTCGCCAAGCTGGATGCGCGTCTCACGCGATAGCGTCTGGTCACCGCGCTCGACCGGCATTCCGTCGATCCGAACACCGCTGACATCGCCCGCGAACTCGATCCGGGTCGCGCCCGCCTCGACTGCCGCGCGCGCCTTGTCGACGGCACGTTCGCGTTCCTCCAGCGTCTTGATGACGCTGGAGGGGATCACGGTCGTACCGAGTTCGCGCGCTGCCTCCAGTTCGGCTTCGAGGGGCAGCAGCTCAGCATGCCGCTGGCGTACCTGCGTGATCTCAATTTGACGTGCTCGCGCCGCAACGCATTTGTTGCCAGCATCAAGTGCGGCATGCGCCTTGCGCCTATCGTCGCGGGCCGTCGCCAGCCTATCACGCGCCGTACCCGCTTGCTCACGCGTGCTGGTCAATTCCTCTTCCAGGCCGGATCGTTTCTCACGCGCCTTGCCAAGTGCTGCGGCCGTGTCACTGACAGCCTTCCGAGCATCAGCGAGACGCGCGGTGAGGTCCTCCAGTCCCCTAACCTGATCAGCAAGGCGGCCTCGCTCGGCCAGCCTAGTATCGCGCAACTGCGCAGCAGACCGCGCCACGTCGATCTGACCAACGAGAGCCTTTCGCCGATCTGCGTCCGTCGTATCGGCAAGATCACGGTCCAACACTTTCAGCCTAGCCCAAGCGGCCTCGAGATCGGAGAACCCTTGTTCAAGGGCGGCGAGCCGGGCGGCCGCCTCGGTCGCAACGCTCTCGGCAGCGTCATGCTCGGTACGTGCCGTCGTCTGGCGACCGCTAGGCCGGCCGGTGTTAGTCCAATAGTCTGCGAACTGGCTGTCGATCCGGGGCCGGACACGCTGGTAGGCTGCGCCGCCCATGATCGTGCCAACCTCAGCCTCTAGCGTCGCACGCACGCTATCGCGGACGATATCGCCCGGGGCCGTGACTTCGAGCGCCTGCGCCTGCCCTACCCAAAGCAGCCCCAGCGCACCGTGAGCGGCCGCGTCGCCGGCTTGGCTCGTGTCACGGCGCGCGCCGAGCAATGCCTGCAGCTGAGCTTCAGCATCTTCGCCTTGTGCACGGCCGTTTGGTCCACGCACCTCGACCGACGCACCTTTCAGGAAGCGCTTATTAACCTGCCAGTCCTCGCCTCGCGCCTCGAAGCCGACCTCGATCTGCGGGGCGACGGCCTCGCCGTGCGGCGCATAGCTCCGCGCCAGCCGGTTGGCTGTGTTGTGCCGAATGAAGAAGGCCGCGCGCATGGCTTCCAGCAGTGTCGACTTGCCGGTCTCGTTGGGCTCGATGATGACGTTCAAGCCGTCAGTGAGCCCGTCGAGGACGAACGGCTCACGGAACTTACGGAAGTTGGCCAGCGCGATGCGCCGGATCTTGAGGCTCATGCTGCGTCCTGTCCGCGCTGATATTCCACGAAGAGGCGCTCGAGCGCCCGCTTGGCCGTGACCCCGTCGGTACCGCCGGCCTCGATCATGCGCATCAGCTTTGCGGCAGCCGTTCCGATCATCCCCTCTACCTGCAGATCCGCCAGGTCCTGCTCGCTTGGCCGACCCACCAGGTCGTCTGCCGCAACCGCCAGATGCCGAAGGCGATGGCGTAGGTCATTGTCCAGCTTGCCAAGGATCGTGATCCGGTCGGACAGGCTGACGATGCCGGCAAGCGACAGCTGCAGGAGCGTTGCCGACGGTTCGATCGGGCCAAGCAGCCGATCGCACTCGGCGGCAAAGCCGTCCGCGTCAGGGATCGTCCAATCCCGCATCAGCCATTGGAACTTGCCCGTGCGGATCGGTGACACGATCGGCTCCACGCCTTGCTCCAGCGCCACGAGCAAGGCATATCCCGGTTCGTCTCGCTGGAACCGATCTTTCTCCGGTGTGCCGGAATACCAGGTTCGTGAATCGACCCGCAGCGCTCCGTGCCAGTCACCGAGCGCCAGATAGTCTAGGCTGGAGCGCTGTGCGCGATCGGGAGCGATCTGGTTTTGCGCCTCACCGCGCGACGAAAAATCACGGATCGAACCATGGGCCAAGCCAATGCGCAGTGTCGCGCCCGGCGTCTCCATCGTGTCGAACAAGGCCGTCGGGTCATCAAGATTGTGCCGGTGCGTGAGTGGTGCCGGCAAAAGCCAGTGTCCAGGTTCCAGCTCGCATGGCACGGGCTCGGTGATGACGCGGATGTTCGCCGCCCCTTTGGCGCGGACACGGTCCCAAAGACCGCTGTTGCGGGCGAAGTCGTGATTGCCGGGGAGCAGCCACCACGTGCAGGCATATCGCTGCATCCGTGACACTGCCTGCACAATGACGCGATCTTCTGGACCCTCGGTATCGAAGACGTCGCCAGCGACCAAGACATGCGCAGCGTCATGCTCGGCCGCGGCCTTGCCGATCGCATCGATCGCATCGAAGCGCGCTTCGCTAAGTGCTGCGCGGACATCACTATCAAAGCGACCGTACGGCTTACCTAGCTGCCAGTCTGCGGTGTGGATTAGGCGTAGCATAGGGCTCTTTCGGTAACTTCTGGCCTACGTGCCGAACGCTGCCGCCACTTGGCCGTTCTGCTGGCAAACATCATCGTCATTGCGTTCTTGTTCAGGACGCTACGCCCGCTGAACGAGTTGCTCGATGGTCTCTGGTTCGGCTTTGATCAGCGACAATAGGACTCGCGCCGGCGCATCTGGCTGGCTGCGGCTTTGCTCCCAGTCCCGCACTGTACCCAGCGGGAGATGGTATGCGCGGGCAAACTGATCCTGTGTCTTACCCGTACGTTTGCGGATCGCCGCCACATCGATGGGTGCCGCTACCCTTGCGTGACCCGTTTCCCCGTTGGCATGAGCGATAGCGTCACTGAGGCCGGCTGCGATCTTGTCGAAGGCACTCTTCATTTTTTCCTCCTAAGGCTGTCGGTCAGCGTCTTGGTAAAAGTGGCAAGAGCATTACGCTCGCCCTTGGTCAGGTTAGCTTTTTCGTTCTTCCCGAAGACGGTCAGCAGGAACGTCGGTACATTCATGCCCGCATAGTAGGTGATCACCCGATACCCGCCAGATTTACCGCCGCCCGGTCGCGCTACCCTTAACTTCCGAGCCCCGCCGCACCCCGGCATGATCTCACCGGCTTCCGGATTGGCAGCGATCAGATCGACCACCATCTGCTGCTCCTCGGCACTCATGCCAACGTCCTTCGCGGCCGCAAGGTAGGCACTGGTTTCGATGACGGACTGCATACGATAGCATGTACGGGGTACCCGTAGTTAGTCAAGTGGGTAGCATTTGGTTGGGAGGCACCAGAACGCGGGCGGTAGCCCCCTGCCCCACAGTCTGAACGAACGTCTGTTTACCGCAATCGCCGCCCGAAAACGGCCGGGCCGCTATCCACCAGTTTTACCGTAAATGCGGACGGTCCGCATGCACCGTGATGGCGCCGTTCACTCTTTGAAGCTGTGCGTTCCTGCCGCTTTGGGATCTGTTGCCAGAACGCGGTGCGGTTCTCCATTAGTGAAGCTTCTTCCGCCTGCAGATAGCGGGCATTTTGGCCGAATGACTTCAGCCAACCGGCCGTAGATGCCCCTGCCGCCCCCGCGACGTTTATGATAAAAGGCGGCATGCTCAAGACAAGAATGAAGCGGGTCGCCGATCGCGGCGATCACGCGGTGCGGCAGCTTGCCGAGATCGAAGCCTCGATCGCGGACCTTTCCAACGAGGATCTGCTCGATTTGGCCGACATCTTCAAAGCCGAGCCCCACTCACCAATCGGGGATATGGCATTCGTTGAAATGGCGCGGCGGAATATCAGTCTTTAGAGACCGGTCGGGAACGAATTAGCAGTATCGGGGACTACCAAGGAGCATCGGCTGCCCCAAGGATCTCCCACAATTTTGCATGATCATCAACGGAGCGACGACATAGCGATGGTAGCGATTGGTACCAGGATCAATGAGATAGGCACCTTGGTCCGCGATGGCGGAGCCTTCTATCTTCGCCGCGATGTCGGTGGCCGCTACGAGTTGGAGCTGCATCGAACCCCCGTAGATCTGGTAGAGAAGCGCGTCCGGCTCATCGGCACATTGGTTGGCCCGGATCTGGTGAACGCTGACGGCGTTGCGCCAGCTTAGTTGGCTGGACCTTTGTCCCGTTCAGTCGTCAGCCACTGGCCGCGATTCTGAATCAATCTGACTCATTGGCGTTGCGCGCAAACTGCTAGCGAGCATCATCCATGCCATGGAACATCGGATCATTCATGCCTGCGGTCATGAGCAGGCTCATCATCTCTCCGGCTTTGAAAGCCAGCAGGAACGTAAGGCCAAGTGGCTGAAGACGACTACCTGTCGTGACTGCTTCGTTGCGGAGAAGCGGGCTGAGGAGGTCGCTGCGGCAGCGTTAAGCAGCGCCGCTGTCTCACACCTTGTTCTTCCGCCGCTGACTGGGACTGATCGGCAAATCAGCTGGGCGTCGACGGTCAGGAACAAGCGGCTCGCAGCGCTAACCAACCCAAACAGCGACGCCGACTGTAACGCTTGCCTTCGGGTCACTGACGCCAAATGGTGGATCGATTGCCGCGATCTAGATGACGTTGATCTGATGGCAGCCGCGAACCGAACGTCAAACATGCAATGCGTGCCGACGCTCATTCCATCGACTACAAATCCGACGATCGCCCTCTGAAGGCATAGGCCGGCCTCGCGATCCACGCCGGTAAGCCAGACGCCTATGTGTGCGAGCAGGGTCTAGACCTCCTGAATAAGGTGTTCAATTTCGCTGTTACCGACCCTGTGTGAACGGGATTTGTGTTCAAACCACATGCTTACTCAGGGTATACCCAGAATAAACAAGCTAACGTGAGAGGGGCAGCCCAATGCTACAGCTGGCATTGTGACATATTGCGTGAAGTGGCATAGGATCCGCAGAGGCATTAGGGAGAAGCGCCGCCATGGCCACGCAGTCCATAGACGTTAAAGTAGCCAGTAACGGTCGGATGGTTCTGCCCGCATCGGTTCGCAAAGCGATGGGCCTCCATGGAGATGCGAAGGTTATCTTGACGGTTGAGGACGATCAGGTCCGCCTGTCCCCGATTGGTCACGGGGTTTCTCGAGCTCAGGCCCTTTATCGAGAGCATGCCAAGCAGACCCGAACAGTCGACGACTTTCTGTCTGATCGTAAGGCAGAGGCCGTCGCGGAGGCAGGCGAGCCTTCCCATTCGGACCTGCAGGAAAATCCCGCATGACATCTGTTGTAATGGATGCATCTGCGGTGCTGGCACTGGTTCGGGATGAGCCAGGCGCTGACAAGGTCACACCGCACGTCGGACGATCAGCGATCTCGGCCGTGAATCTACAGGAGGTCATCAAGGAGCTCCTGCTTAGCGGTTTGGACGCGGCCACCATCCGCGAGCTCTTAGACGAGCTTCGTCTCGATGTACGTTCGCACGATGTGGAGGCAGCGTACGCGGCCGCTGGCCTGCACATTCAAACGAAGGAGTTTGGGCGCGGCCTCGGTGATCGTTCCTGTCTAGCGCTCGCGATGCAGCTTGGTGTTCCCGCGCTTACTGCCGACCGGGAGTGGAAAAAAGTAAAGGTTAGAGGACTTAAGGTGGAGCATATCCGCTAGCCGCCTATCCTGCCCCGCCGTGCCTCCCGGCATTTATCTCTAAACTAAGCGTCGCAAAATGTGTCTTGAAACTGGTTCGTTCTGCAACCGAGTTATGCGACGATCGAGCATCTGAAGGCCGGTAGTTGCTTCAACTGTTGCAAAACTTAGCACTTATGCGACGAGCCTATGTCCGCTCCCGCCCAATTCAGGGCCTTTGCTCACGTCGGCCGAGCTCCTAAAAGCGGTCGCTAGATAAAAAGGCGAGAGCGATGCTTGGCAAGATAGTTGGCGTTACTTTGATTATGGCCGCGTCGCTTCCGAGCAGCGCACAGGTCCTACCTGCTCCGTCACTACCGGGCCAAGGTAGGCTAAGCGAGGAACTCGTTCGGTCAATCGAAACAAAAGACACAGCCGCTTATGCGGCGCTTTTATCTGACGCCGTGCATGTATTTGAGGACGGCAAAGAGGTAGCTCACAGCAAGGCAGACTGGATCAATACATTTGGTAAAAAGCTGTCTGCTGACGGTGTTGTCTTCAAAGTATCTCCCGGCTTTTCGTCCTCGGGACGCCTCCTTTTTATCGAGTACTTTAATTCAGCCGGGAGCTGGGGCGGTAACGTTCCAGCGCATTGCTGTTGGTCCTATGACGCGGTTGCCTATGATCTCGCTGGCGGAAAGGTTACTGCAATACGGCGTCTTCGAGGAGGCGAGACCAAGCTAGATGAGCGCGGCTCGCCCGCAAAATAACGTCCGCTAATTCCATGCTGCGCTCCTATAAGCGGCCGGACTGCTAACCACCATCTTAGGCCGCTCCGATCGTCGCGACTTGGTGGAAAGCAGACTGGGTGCTTTCGCGTCCACACCCCAGGAAACTGGTTATGAAACGGGTGTATTGGGTGCATCGATCTTCAGCATCGGCGGAACCCAAGGTGCCCTGCCGTTCTTTCGTTGATGCAAAACCCGTGAATTTTGCATCAAGCTGGCGATCGGCATGCCAGCTCGCTCTTTGCCGGTACAGTCGTAAGCTACGCGGGTCAGGGATTAGCAGATGAAGAACAAGGCATCGGTATGTACCCGCGCAATTTCGGGAATCACGATAGCAGCCGCTGCGATCAGCGCTCATGCGCAGCTCGTCCCGCCCGCTGGCTACAGTGGCGGGGGGTTACGACCAGGTGTCGCGGTGCCCTCAGACCCCAGTGCGCCGCCATTAACCCGCATCCCTGATACGGCGTTATGGAGCCTGATCCACGTCGATCCACTCTACCTGCGTGGCTCGGCCGTGGGCCATGCCAAGGTTGTTGGCGCATTTGCGATAGCCGAAACGAGCAAAGCACATGTCGTTGCGGCATGGTCGTCCGGTTTTTTGCCAGTCACCCTCTCATTGAGCGACGGCCGCTGCTACGTGCTCCAAGCCGATTATGAGGGAGGCACACTCTCCAACGGCCGGTTGAACAAATTGGGATGCGATGGACAGCGGAAATCCGATGAACCGTCCCTTCCGCCGCCACCTCCCGGCCGCTCACTACGCTTCATCGGGACAGCTTGGGGCTACGGCGCGTGGGCTGATGATCGGGCTAGGACCACCATTATTACAGCGCCGGGAGCAACGACCTTCCAGCCTCTCTTTACGGCTCAAATGACGTCCACCGCCATTATCGCAATGAACAGCCCTGACTCGCCGAGCGGCAATGTGACGTTAGTTGGCAAAATCAAAGATCAGCTGACAGTCGTCACGCTACAGGTCAGGTACTAATGTTGATGCAAAACTTTTGATTTTTGCATCATGGATGTCCGGGATTGGGGCGGCACCGGACGCTTGCCGTGCTTCCGACACTTGCTACAACGCTGCACCAAAATAATAGCGCGCAACATGCGGGGACACATGAAAAAATCGGCGTTGGTGAGCCTTCCGTTGCTGTTTCTGGTGAGCGCCTGCGGCGGGGGCGACGGTGGTAGCGGTGCAAGCGGCTCCGGCGGCGTTATCGTCGCGCCGGCTCCGACCCCCTCACCAACGCCGACGCCTACGCCGACGCCCGAGCCATCACCGACGCCGACGCCTACACCCACGTCTACGCCGCTTCCCGCCGCTGCGCCGATCGCCGCCGACGGCAACTGGTCGACGGTCCAGGGCAATCCAGGCCATACCGGCTATGTGGCGACGCGGTTCTCGGCCGCCAATTTCGCCGATGCCTGGACGATCGCCACCGCCAACCCGCCGAGCGACGTTGCCGCGACGTCGGGCAGCGTGTTCTTCAACGTGCTGCAAGCGGACCGCCATATCTACACACAGGCGGTGTCGACGACGAATGGTGCGCTGCGCTGGAGCTTCGACCTCGGCAGCAAGAACGTCTATCCAAACACGCTGCCTTTCGGCCCGTCCTATGCTAATGGCCGGGTCGCCGCGATGGCGCCGAACGATACATCTAGCGACGCTCCTTTGCAGGTCATCAACGCCGCTACTGGCGGCTATGTCAGCACCGCGACTTATGACGCGCAGTTCAGCGCGGGCAGCGTTCCGACGTTGGTCGGCGACGAGCTTTTCTTCGCGGCGGGCTATTACGGTAACGCCGTCTTCAAAGCGGACGCGGCCTCTGGCACTAAGGGCTGGCAAGCGACCATCACCAACCAATATTCCGGCTATGTCATGGAGGGCGAAAGCGTCGCCGTCGATCAACGCTACGTCTATTATTTTAATGCCGGCGTGCTCGTCGTGCTGAATCGCGGTGACGGTACGCTAGCTCAGGCGATCAGGAACCCATTCTTCACCAGGAACGGGATCAGCTATTCGGGCGGCTATGTCGGCGCCCCCATGCTCGCCGACGGACGCATCGTCACCTTCACTGACAATTACAACATCGGCGACGCCTTGCCGCTGGCGGCGTTCACACTGAACAACGACAGGCCGCTTTGGCGCTCGAGCTACAGCTACACCGGCCAGCCCGCCGCGCATGGCGGCAGACTCTACGCGGTCCGCTCCTCCAGCACGATCGTTGACGTGATCGACGCGACGACCGGGCTGGTGTCGGCGTCGATCAACGTCGGGGGTAGCGAGAACCTCAAGAGCAACGTCGTGATCTCGGATAGCCACTTGTTCGTCGCGAGCGCCGCCACAACTTTCGCAGTGGATTTGGGCGGCGCCGCCTATCCGGTGGCATGGAAGACCTCTTATGGCGGCAATCTGGCAATCACGCCCGACGGCTATCTAATTATCGCCACCAAGACGGGTTTGCACGCGGTCAAGCTGACGTGAGCGCCGCGCGGTACCAACGCCTCTGCCAACGCAGACAGGCTTCAGTTTCGAAAAGACTTGTAGCAGTGTTGCAAAAAGAACCCCTTTTGCGACGCAACGGACGCTGCCTTCAGCCACTTACTGTCGCAAAACCAGCGACTTTCGAGACGTCCGAAACTCAGCCCTTTTGCAACAACCAGAACGACAAAAAGCGCACATTTTCACACGTTCCTATTGAAGCTAGGTAGGACGCGATAACAGGGGAATGTGATAATGCTTGGACTCCTCGCTCTTGCCGCATCGTCGGTTTCCCAGTGTCCGGTAGAGCGCGCTCAATATGTGCTGCGGCACTATCCCCGTTGGACGGCTCATTATCGTCAGGTCGCCAGCGGGCCAGATTGGCCGAGCGACCTCGCCCTGGCGATCCACGATCAGAAGTCAGGAGATACGTCGTGGTGGCTGCCATGGAACGGTGGAACCGATGGGCTTCAGAACATAGCTTCAACGGAGGATGTTACAGCGAAAGGGTGGCACGCACCTGATCCGGATGGAGGTCCTCGCCCACAGGGTAACAGGCAGTACATCGGTTTCGATGCTGCCTACGACTTAATCGAGGGCGTTCCACGAAGGGGCGACCCTGCACCAGCTCACATGCTTTTCCCGAACTCGGCAGGCACAGGGGACAAAACGTTCAGCTGGAAGGCCTTCTTCGACTTGGTGGGTTGCTCCGGGAACGACCACTAGCCACCAGGCCCCGACACACGTGATCGGGAGCGCATCGGATTTCTGCATCAGCGCAATGCCGAGTTTCCCGCCGTTCCTAACCTGATGCAAAACTCGCGAGTTCTGCATCAGGAGTATTTGTCAAAACGCGAAATAAGGATATCGCGCTTGACGATCGCGCCAACACGCTTGAGCTATTCACGAGATTTTTAGGGGACCGCTTGTGCGTAATCGATTGGCCGTGTCCGCGGCTGTAGCAGTTTTTGTCGCGGCGAGCCCCGCCTTGGCCGAGTGCTCCGTATCGTCTGATGCCGGAGCTGTCGCAAAACCAATCGATATGACTGTTCAAGCAGATGCAAACATCGTCGTTTCTATGAGCTTGCTGCCAAAGCTGATGCACATCGACTATTCAAGTGCGGCAGGGAAAAAGCCGTCATGCGACCTAGGCCAGTTCACTGCGGGCGCGGCGTCATACGAGCTATACGGTGATGACAAGGCTGGTCGACAACGGACGGCCAAGCCGGCTCGAAAGGGTGATCCCATCGCTCAGATCATCCCGGTGACGGACATCATGAAGGCGATCAGTGCATCGAAAGAGGGTAAGTCGGCCACTGTCGAAGGTTACCTCTTGGCCACGGTGACCAAGACCGATTTTACTGGGTGGCGATATTACACAGGGATGCCTGATACCGCGACGTTGAAGCGCGACATGGTTCAGGCTTTGGGCGGCAGCGCCGCTCCAATTTTCCGTAATGGGGCTGACGGCAAAACGCAGATATTCGTACCTAAGCGGTAAGCCATTGAGGGGATCGGGCACTCCAACCCATGATCGCAAGTAACGAGATCGTTGATACAAAACCTTTTGTTTTGCATCACAGTTTTCCGGTTTTCGTAAGTACCTCGAGATTTATCCGAACACAGATCAACTTACCCGGACGAAACCTTACCGCTGGGAACTCACCCTTTAAAAATGCTTCCCCTGTCCAAGGGTTTCGAATGGTTCGCTTGGCATGCTGGCTAAGAAAAAAGCGTCCAAAACTGCGCAGCTCAACTGCACCCCCATTTCGAAGATGATCGATAATGGCGTTAAATAGCTTCTCTACCAACATGCGACATACCGGATCAGGAAGATCTGGATTCAATAAAGCTATGCGTTGAATAAGTTCACTTTTACGCATTTTCCCTCCGCTGCCTACTGATGGGAAAACGTATCGTTATTAGCAGCGATCGTCACGCTTTAGCCCGCACCAGGCATCCCAACCGCGTGCAAAATGGACCTAGGCCGTTGAAAACTCGCTACCTCGCTTTCCGCTCGAATCTCGCAAAAGCCGCCTTCACGCAAAATAGATTTTTTAAACAGTCTCGGCCTGCTGTAACACTAGGCGGACGGATGAGATGGAGACGATAGCAGCGGAGCAACTGGCGCGGCATCGACGTCTGTGGCAGGTTTAGACATCATAGGAAGAGGAAAACAGATGCTTGCCGCCCTGATTGCTCTTGCACTGCAAGCTGCCGCGCCCTCCTCTGCGGATGCTCCGCAATTCCGTGGTGAGGGGCAGATGAAGGTCTTCGACATGATCTGCGGGCGAGTTTTTCCGGACGAGGCGCGGATAGACTCCATTATGGCAAAGCTTCCCGGTGCGCGTGCGCTGACCCCGACGGAAATAAAGGACTATCTGCGCGACGATCCAGGGCACGGATGGGTCATTCAGGCAGGCACCAGCAATATGGGTGTTACGCTCGAAGCGCCTCCGGTCCATGCTTGTGCGGTTCGCATGACAAACACGGATGGCGTGATCGATGAGGGTGTGTGGCAACAATTGATCGCGGCGGCACAAGCGCGCGCAGGTGGCGGCTTCACAACCGTGCCGCCGCGCACGATTGAGCTCGGCGCCATCCAATCGGAGGTGAGTGGCGTGCAGAAACAAGGCGCCGATGGTGCCGCAGAAGCGATCTACCTAATCCGTACCATGCCGAAGCCGGCAAGACCGCCAGCGCAGGGCGGCATAGAGATCAGGATGGTACGCCAACTGGTGCAAGCGCGGCGTTAGGCATCGCCTAAGCCTATGCCGCAGCCCCACTGGAGCAGCCGAGAGTTCACCATGGCTGCCGCGGCATTCAATCTTCAGCTGCTGGCCCGGCAGGCCTCGCTGGTCTGATACGCGGCACATTTCCTGTGCCTAGCGTCACCTGTCATCCGCCACGCCGATCCCACGCAGGCCTTTTTCGAGGATCTCGACCCCTTGTGCAACGCGACCCGTACCAGCTTCGAGTTTTAAAATAGGATCGAATTTCGAGAATTTTGGGGTTTGTGGTTTGCAGTCTCACCGGTTGCAGATGATAAGTATAGGAGGCTACCAATTTTAATAGGCTAGAACCCATGCCGATAGGCCTCTCCGGTAGCATTCTCGGATCTCTCGCTCTGTCGGTGACAGCATCGCCAAGCCAGCCTTATCAGATTCTCGGAACCTTTGCCTCTGCAACTCGTACCTGTGCAGTTTTGCAAGCTGCTTATACTGCTGCGATCAACCGTAACGCGCCAGCATATCCGAACGATGTTCGCGCCGCTGATCGCACTTTTCGATTAGCCGAAACTGTGCCGGAGTATCACGCAAAACTGGGGGTGTCTGCCAAGGAATATGAGGATTTCGTAGAACAGCAAGCTACGTACAATACGCCGGGGTTCAGGCCGAATTGCGACTGGAAGGGTCTTGCTGGTCCTTTGAAAGACGATGAGGGGCATTCCACTTACGTAACCTTTACAAGCCCAATATTTTCAAAAAATGGCCGCATAGCTGTTGTGGAAACGTCCTTCCGTGAGACCGGCATGTTTGGCTATGGCTTGATTTGTACGGTTCGATTAAAACATAGCAGTTGGGTGGCGCAATGCTTACAAAGTTGGATTACGTGAGCCGTTGCTTTTATGATTACGGCCGACTCAGTTCGCTGCCTACAGACTTTCGCTCGATCGAACGTAGATAAACGTGGCGAACTATGTTCGACGCTATGCGGCATACCGAACAGGCAGCTGGCGTCGGCAGGAAGCGCAGTACGCGCTCCTATTTTGCTGTGGACAAGGCGATTTTGCTTCCCTGAACTTCCCAAACTCGCTTGTCCGGCGTGACAACGAACACGGGCATGCGAAGGCTATAAGAAGCAAAAACGTGTATTTCGGTAGGAACCGGGTCGAGAAGGTGATTGACCACGAACCCAACCGGTTTTGCTCCGGCCGGCAGTTTCGGCACCGTTAAGCTGAGACAACTGACGCTGTAGGGGCGAGAAGCTAAGACTGTCTCATCCGGCGCTACGATGACACGATAGTTTCCACCCATGGGATACGTCCCCGCATCCTGCTGAGCCGACAAAAGGTAGACCGCCACAGGACCGTCGTTGCGCGACGGCACCACAACCGTGTTGAACGGAAGTGGGGTACATGGCTTGTACGAACGCTCGCGAGCCCTCTCCGCCGCCACATCGCGAGCCCGCGCGAGAACGACTTGATTGGCGGTTAGAGCAACGGACGTGGCGAGCAGTTCTTTGCGCACGACTTTCCCCTCGCGCACATCTGCCACAAAGAATGCTCGGGCAGCCGCAGCACTCCCGCGATAATAAGTGACACGCAGCGTCTGAACATCGGATGCCTCAACGATATACCCGCCAATGCCGGTCAGTTGATCCTTTGGAATGGTCGCGGTCAATGCATCAGAACTTACCCATGCTGCCCGGTCGAACGTATAGATTAATCGTCCAAGGCAGGCTGCTTCGACGATACGCTGTCCGTTAGAAGGGTTGTTCGGGACCGTGCCGGGGGCCGGGGGCGCAAGTGGCGTGCCGATAGGCCCCTGGATGCCCACCGTCGACATCAACGCGACAATTGCCAAAAACATAGCGTTCCCCCTTGAATGCCAGGAGGCTGAACGAACGCTCGCTAAGAGGCAATGGCCAAGCCTGCCTGTCTGCGCAGTAAGCTACCGCCCAGCGTCGACCTGCTGCCACTTCGATCCTGATGCAAACCTTTGATTTTTGCATCAGGGATGACCGGTTGGGACGAATGCGGTCGAAAGCATCTGCGCTTTCTAAGAGGTCAGCGCGGTGCTCCCGCACCTCTCCTCATCATGCGGATCTTGTTCAATACGAGAAGGGCAATGAGCGCACTGCTCGCCCATACCAGCGCCGAAGAAGTGGTGGCGTATCCCACGCCCTGTAAAAGTATCAACGGGCCTAGAAAAACGATGTAGTTCCGGCCGAGATAATTGAGACGATCAGCTAGCGTGTCCATAAGCGTAGAATGTACCTGGATACGCTCGCCGGCAAGCGCCTCCGGATGTCGCAAAAAGGACCCCTTTTGCGACGCGACAGAAGCCGTCATCGGATTGATTAATATCGCTAAAGGAGCGACCTTCGAAACATCCGAAATTTAGGATATGTGCGACCCCGACGCTATAATATACTTATGGATACCGCCAAAATTACCCCAATGGCGGTTGACCTTCATGGCCTATAGCTTGGAGGTAATACCTAGACGAAGCCGACGATCAGCCGGAACAGGAGAGCCATACGCACCACGAGCTTTAGCCAAGTTCTCTCCTGCTAAATATACTGTGGTTTTTGCACCAAGCATCTTGGTAACTCTTCCATCCAGCGTAACTGTTGCCGGTACGCGTACCATCGTCAGTTCCGTTGATGGAAGGAAACTAGTTTGATAGCTAGCACTCGTAACATGCGCCAAAGCGGCTGCTGACCAACCTTGAACGGTATAATCAATGCTCAAGTTGGCCCGATGCTGAGGTGTGGCCCCTTTGGGAAAAATTCCATAAAGCGTGGCATTACGATTGGCTGGAATGTTCTCATCAATCTTAGCCAAGCTGTAGTTCACCAACCAATTCAGGTCTTTTGATATTGTTCCTGATGCAGCTAATCCGACGCCGTGGCTTTCAAAAGATCCAACATTAGCAAATCTCGTAACGGCAACCGGCTCTGGCGTCAGCACGACTGTGACATCGACAGACCCACCCGGCGACGCGACCAGATTTTCCGTACGGGTGTAAAAGAGGGTGGCGTCAAAGTGGACACCCGAGTCAAAGGTATGCGAGTAACTCGTCTCCGCACTCCAGACGCTAACCGGAGCTAGGCGTGGATCACCGGTAAAATAAACTGGGATTGGAACTTCGGCAACCGGGATCGTAACACGAAGACCAAGGCTGATCAGTGATGGCAACTGCAATCCACGTCCGCCATTGATGCGCAGTCTGCCATTGTCGCTAACCTGTGCAGTTACCGCCGCATTAAAGCTGATCGGTGTGATCGAGCGTCGATAGGCTGAGATCGGATCGATCTGCGGTGCTGCCGGCGTTCCACTTTGATCCAGCCAAAGATGATCGAGCCGGAAAGCGCCAGTGACGGAAATGCGCTCGGTTGGACGGAGGTCGATCATACCGCTGAGGGCTGCAACCTGATAACCGATCCGATCGGAATACAGACTGCCTGACGTCAAGTGGTTGTCGCGATACTCAGCGCCGAGCCGCAGGGTGTTTGATGCGCCGAGGCCGATGAGGCCCGATCCCGACATGACGGTAATACGGTTGCTTGTGCGAAGATCGGCAACGCTGCTGTAGGGATCGGTATCAGGCGTTGTGACGCCATAGTCCGCCTGCAGCCAGTTGGTGTAAATTCGACCGGTCAGGCTGCCCCAGTCAGTATCCCGGTTCACCAGCAGTCCCGCGGTCTGGTTGCGAAAGCGTTGCTCGGTCAGAATCTGGCTCGGCAGAAACTCGAGCTGCCGGTTGCCGGTCAGGCCGCCATCGAGCGTGATTAAGGTCGAGGCGTCGGCTTGGATCGTCAGCGATGCGCTAACCTGATCGGCATAAACATGCCGGGTCCGTGGCGGTTGATAAAGCGCACCCGGAATAGTCCGCTCGTCTTCGTTCTGGCGCCCCCCGGTTATCTTCAAGCCGATTGTCGGACTGACTGGTACGGTAACTGATCCGCCCGCCCTGGCATAGCCGCGAGTACCGATTTCCGCGGTTCCACTAAAGTGCGGCTCCGTGCCAGCTCCGGCCGTAATGATGTTGACGACACCGCTGGCGGCGTTGAAGCCGAACAAGGCGCTAGCGGGCCCACGGACCAACTCGATCTGCTGAATCTCGTCCAGCTGGACACCAAGCAAATTCCAGTTCGTCATGCCGTAGTGGTCAAGATAGACCTGGCGGCCATCAACGAGAACAAGCAGGCGGGCACTATAGGTCTGGACGCCGCCACGGACGGTCACGTCACTTTGTCCCGCCGTCCAGCGATTGACGTCGATCCCCGCGTAAGCCTTTAAGAGTTCCGGCACGCTCCGCGCGGGAGACCGGGCGATCTCGTCACGCGTTATGATCGTGACGGAGGCGGGTGCCTCCGATGCACGCTGTGGCTTACCCGTCACGCTCGTCGTAATCGGTTCACCAAAGGCATCACTTAACGTCGCATAGTCGACGATCTGTGCATTGAGATGGGCGGCTGGCATCATGATGCCGGCCCCACCGGTGGCCAGCAGGCGCAAGAAGAGACGCATGGGTCAGACTTCTTTCACAAGCATGAGAAAGGCCGACCCGAACCGAATGCGGCTTCGATGCGCGGCCGCCTTGTTCACGATAATTTGCGTTTTACTCGCCCCAGTGATTCCCACGATACATCTTCCAGCTACGACGCAGCCAGCGTCGGCAGTAATGGTTAGAATAGACTGCGCGCTGGCAACTGCAGCGACCTCGTCCTGATGCGCGCGCAGGCCCGTTGTGATGAAAGCCACCTTTGTGCTCGCTAGCTGGCCCAGGTTGGATACCGCCACCCGACGCGTGCGCAGCGTGGCACGACCTAACGTGAAACCGCCGGTCAGCATGCGCTCCATGTCGTTCGCTTCCGCTTCCGATACCGCATTACCGGGCTGGTAAACGATCCCAATCGGTACGAGTCCGACAGGCGTCGGTTGAACAAAGGAAATGACCCTCGCGGCGACTGGTACATTCAGAACGGCTGACGGCGCGGTAGCTGCCGGCCAAACCATGCTGATAGTAAGGACGGGGCCCGCTAAGATAGAAAAGTACTTCACACGCATCCCAATCATTTAGACGGGCTAATAACCATGGGATATGTGCGATTAGTTAACACGGGCGATTGATCAAACGGCCGTATGCCCTGAGCAGCTTGCGGTAAGACGTATCAGGCGATGAGTTTCACAGAATATAACCGCTCGTTAAGCAGCTACTTTACCAAATCCGATTGAAATATGACGTGTATCGACAAACGATATTGGCCTACCGAAATAATAGCCCTGCCCCTGCGTACATCCCTTACTAGCTAATACCTCGGCGGTATTTACATCCTCGACGCCCTCGGCGGTAACTATCATATCAAAGCTTAGCGCCAATGATATAATCGCATCGACAAGTTTCTCACTCTCCGGGCTTTCCAACAACGACCTTATAAAGCTCTGGTCTATTTTGAGTTTGTCAAATCTTAGACGATGAAGGTTGGATAGACTAGAATATCCAGTGCCGAAATCATCGAGTGCAATTGATATTCCACTGTCGCGGAACTTTTGAATTGCGAGTTCAGTAGTGATGAGATCATCCATCACGGCGTCTTCAGTGATCTCGATTTCAAAGCGGGAGGGCGACACGCCCTGCGCGTGCATGATCGCAATCAATGATTCTGCGAGTCCCACTTCCTCGAGCTGAGTAGGCGAGATGTTTACTGCTAGTCGCAGATGAGCGGGCATTTGTAGCGCATCGACACAAACCTGCTGTAGGATCGATTTCGTCAAGAATGTGATCT
Organism: Sphingomonas sp. CFBP 13733; assembly: GCF_014841795.1. Lineage (NCBI taxonomy): Bacteria > Pseudomonadati > Pseudomonadota > Alphaproteobacteria > Sphingomonadales > Sphingomonadaceae > Sphingomonas > Sphingomonas sp. CFBP 13733. The sequence continues at coordinate 5,133 of NZ_JACYUP010000007.1, read as the reverse complement.
GCCCGGTGGTCTCGGCGAGGCGAATGAACGCATCGGGGGCCAACAAGCCAAGGCGGGGATGTCGCCAACGCGCGAGAACCTCAAAACCACATAGTTTATTGTCGATGAAGCGGACGATTGGCTGATAAAATGGCTGAACCTCGCCTCGAGCGATACCGTCTCGGAGCTCCTGCTCAAGTCGTCGCCGCTCGACGCGCTCTGCTTCCATTGCCTGGGAAAACAGTCGAACGCCTCCCTTGCTGCCGCGCTTGGCATCATACATCGCAATATCAGCCGCATGCAGAAGTTCGCTAGCACCTGCCCCGTCCTCCGGAAACCGCGAGATGCCAATGCTCGCGCCTATCGCGATCATGTTGCTACGCCATGCTAGCGGCTCATGAAGTATGCCGCTTGCCTGCTGAGCCAAATGCATCGCGCTTTCACCGTCGGGAACCTCCGAAATCAGTATCGCGAACTCGTCTCCGCCCAAACGGGCAATCGTATTGTGAGCACCAAAAACAGTAAGCAAACGATGGGCCACTGCTTTCAGAACAGCGTCGCCTGCGGCATGGCCATAAGTATCATTCGCGTTCTTAAAGCCGTCGAGGTCGATCAGCATGATTGATAGTTGGCGGCTTATTTCTGTTGCAGATTCAACTGCGCTCTCGAGCGTACTACCGAATTGCCGACGGTTGACGAGGCCGGTCAGGGCATCGGTCCGCGCCAATAGCAGCGCTTCCTGTTCCGCTTTGCCGCGGCGTTTGATTTCGGCCTGAAGTTGTACGCCACGTTGGGCGGCAAGAGTAAGCCAAATATACGAAAGCGCTGCCACGATCAATACGGCACCGGTGACAAACCCAACCAAAAGGCGTGTCCGCCATGCTGCTGCTTCCGCATGGTAATGCGCATCAGAAATGCCAGACGCCGCGATCGCCTTGACCTCGGCAAGTACGTGATCGGCATTCTTTCGAAAGGGTTGAAGCATTGCAACGCTAGTCGGAAAACTTATCTCAAGCATCGACGATACGATGCCAACAGCCTCGTTATACTTGGCTAGCTCAGCGACAGCCTCCGTTGCCCGTTTACGATCCTTGTATTTTAGGGTTTTACGTTGCTTGACCAAATCCGCGCTGATTTGATCGATTCGACGTCTAATCTCGGCGAGGCGTGTTTCTAGCTCAAGCGATCGGCCGCTTGCCGCCTCATCGACCAGCAAACGGTACAAACTACCGTCTTCATGATCGAAACGTGCTGCAATCTCGCTCAGAGATACTGCTGTTTCCATGTCATGGTTAACGATCAGACTGTTGGTGTGCTGAACATATATCAAACTACCTAGGCAAAGAGTCACCGCCATTACCAACAGCACGATGACTGCTTTAGGTCCTAAAATGAACCTAGGCAGGCGAATTTTAGAAGTGAGATTTCGTACATTATGCTTGCCGACGGAGTTGGCGTCTGAGTGGACTGATTTGGTAGCGATGATCACGGAGGGATTGGCCCTTACCTGCCCAATCAGTAGCTTGCCAAATTGATGACGCAGTCCCCGGGGCAGGCCAACACGTGCGGCAGCACTTCGTATAGTTCGGCGATCGGGCATCATCGTCAGCTAGGTAATATGCAGAAATCGCTAAAGATTCCTTTCGGCGCCACTGGCAAAACATCGTCTTGCTGAAAAAACTGAGACATATGCGACAGACAGAAGTCGGTTCTTGCACGACGTATCACGGCAGCCTGTCAGGCGCCGAAACGAACGGTGGCCTCGCTCACTTAGCACGACGTTTCGGGAAATCGAGCGATCTGCGAGATGCCTGCCCCATCGTGCTGGACGATGTTCGTCGCATAGATCTTGGCGGCCGTGCGCTCTTGCCGAGTAGCTGCCTATGCGGGTGCATTGCAGATAATCAGGCAGCAAGACGGCTGATCAGCGCCCGATTGCGGCCGTCACGCTTGGCTTGGTATAGTGCGCTGTCTGCCGCCTGCATCAAGGTCGAACCATCGCGAGCCATGGCGTTCGTCCAGGTAGCGATGCCGAACGACATGCTTGTAGGGCCTAGCGTAGTGCCATTCCTGTGAACGTTGAGCTCACTAATCGCCTGACGAACAGTCTCTACTCGGCTCATAAGAGCCTCAGCGCTCGTCCCAGGGGCAATGATGGTGAACTCTTCGCCACCGTAGCGGCAGACCACGTCACCGTCGCGGAAACGACTACGCATCTCCGCAGATACCGCCTGCAGTACTGCATCGCCGGCATCATGGCCGAACTCGTCGTTAAAGCGCTTGAAATGATCGATGTCACACATGACCAGGCTGAGAGGTACGCCAGAGCGGCTGGCCCGGGCGATCTCCAGGGCGAGTGCTTCCTCCATATAGCGGCGGTTGAATAAGCCGGTCAGCGGATCGCGGATCGTCTGCTCGCGCAGGCTCCGCTGGAGCCGATGATTGACCAACGCCGACGAGATATTTTCGGCAAGAACGGTCAGGGGAAAGCGGCTCTCTGCATCGATGCGGCCTTGCAGGTAGAGAACGCCAATTACCTCGCCACCCGCTAGCAATGGCTCACAGTGGTATATCTCCTGCGCTCCTGCATGGCCGCAGACGATGTCACCCCCTGGTGCTGTCACACAGTGACTTTGACCCCGTCGCAGCGCCCAACACTGGTCTGGCGCGAAGCCGTCCGAGGAGACTTCTAGCCCTCCCCAGTCAGCGACCGACACCAGCAGGTTGCGAGAATTGTTGTGAGCATACAGCGCGCCTGGAAGCCTGGGTAGCACACGGGGTACGAAAACCCGGATGATTTGAGCCAGTTCGTCATCAGTTCGTGCCGCCTGCATGCGGTGCGCCATCCCACCGAGCAATTCGATCACCTCACTACATTCTTGCAGAATTCGACTGTTTGTATGCAGCTCGGCGTTGGCGATCTGCAGATGCCGCTCACTACTCGCCTGCTCCGCTAGCGCTTGCTCGAGCTGCTCTGCCATTACGTTATAGCCCTGCGCCAACTGCGCAAACTCGGTTGACCCCATGGCCGTGTCGATACGCGCTTTCTCACCCTGGCCGAGCTCGGTCATGGCCTGCATGATAGTGCCAAGTGGCCGACGGATGCCGCGGACTAGCAGTGCGAAGCTGATCGCAACGAGCATCGCCACCATAGAGGCTCCGATCAAAGCCAGCCACTTGCCCTTTGCCAGGCGCGTGTTAGCTGCCTCGGCCCGGGTCGTTTGAAGGACCCGCTCTTCCTCCAGGAAAGCCTGCGCACGCACAGTAATGGCGTCGGTCAGTTCGCGGCCCCGACCACTCGCAATTACCGCTGTGGCTGCAGCGAAATTACCCCCGCGACCCAGATCCAGTGGCTGACGTAAACTTACGCCGCGATCGGCTATCAGTTTACTGATCTCACGTGCGCGTCGGTGCTGGAGCGGATTGTCGATCGTCAGCGCTACTACGCGCTCGATCTGGCGTGTTGAGCTGGCAATCCGTTCCGCAAAAGATCGTGCGTATGCCGGATTGCGAGTAAGAACGAAGCCGCGTTGCCCTGACTCCGCATCACGCAGATCACCAAGCGCTTCCTCGGCAGTTTCTATAATTTCAGCCGAATGCGTGACCAAACCAAAGCTGCGGCTGGTCTGGTTTGATGCATCAGCCAGCAAGCCTGCCAGCGATGCGAGCGCCAGAACGACGATCAGGCTAATAACCGCTATGCGGGTCGAGAGGGATGCAAACATGGCCAAGGCCTACGGCATAGGCATTTAGCAGCCGTTACCATCCCGATAACGGCTGCTAGCGGCAACGAGCGTGCCGTAGAACCAAGAAGCTTTTGCGGCGTCCGAAACTTAGCGAAGCCGAACCGAAACGGGAGGACTAGCCTCCCCGCCTCGTTTATGCCTCCTCGGTAGCCTTGGTTGCGCGAGGTTTGCGGGGAGCCTTAGAGAAATCATCAGTAGCCTTTTCGGCTGTCTGAACAGGTTTGCGCCCCAAACCGATCGACTTGGCCATGGTCCGCCGTGCTTCTGAGTACGAAGGTGCGACCATGGGATAATCAGCCTTCAGGTTATAGCGGGTACGGTATTCCTCAGGCGTAAGGCCATTGCCCGTCAGATGGCGACGTAATGTTTTGTATGGCTTGCCGTCGATCATCGAAATGATGTGATCGGGTGACGCCAGCGACTTACGCACCGTGACAGCAGGTTCATAAGCTTGCGCAGCTTCTTCCGGGGCTGCTGAAGTAGCTGCGCCTGACAGCTGAGCGACAGCGTCATGCATTGACCGCAAAAATGCGGGCACATCCTCCGCATTCGTGCGGGTGTTAGGATTGGCCAACCATGCAGCAGTCAGTTCAGCGGCCAACTCGACCGCGTTGATATCATCGTTCATTATAATCTCTGTATCTTTGGGGGGACATGCAATTAGGTTCAATCACTCCGATGTTCAAGATAAACAGATATTTAACGACGAAGCGATCGGTTTGCTGAAAGCTCACGAAATTGCCGTTTAGTAATCCATATTGGGACGCAACGCATATAATGAGGCACGAGTTACCCGTCGTTTGGTGCCGTGATTACAGCATATCACTTGGGATAAGCGACATAGCAGAGCCTATTCTCGATAGCCGTGTTTTCTTCAGACAGACTGCTTGATGCGATCGGCTCAGGTCTTCGCTGGTGCGGTCCAGCCGATCCGGCCTAGGGTCAGGACCCATTGATGTGAGAGGCGCGCTCTGATTCAGGCTCCGTGAGGAGAGCGTGGATGAGCGACCTGTACTGGCTGACGGATGAGCAGATAGCGCGTCTGCAACCGTTCTTTCCCAAGAGCCATGGCAAGCCTCGGGTCGATGATCGGCGGGTGCTCAGCGGCATCGTTTTCGTCAATCGCAACGGGCTACGCTGGTGTGATGCGCCGAAGGACTATGGGCCGCACAAGACGCTCTACAATCGCTGGAAGCGGTGGGGCGAGAGGGGAGTCTTCTTGCGCATGATGGAGGGGCTCGCGGCAGCGCAAGCCGTACCGAAAACGGTCATGATCGACGCGACCTACCTGAAGGCTCACCGCACGGCATCAAGTCTGCGGGTGAAAAAGGGGATCTTGGCCGCCTGATCGGCCGCACGAAAGGCGGCATGAACACCAAACTGCATGCCGTCAGCGATGCGGATGGGC
>NZ_JACYUP010000006.1:0-202622 GCF_014841795.1 Sphingomonas sp. CFBP 13733 | reverse complement strand
AGCAGCCCGGTAGCTCGTCAGGCTCATAACCTGAAGGTCACAGGTTCAAATCCTGTCCCCGCAACCAAATCCTACGATAGCCCCGAAGCGAAAGCTTCGGGGCTATCGTCGTTTCTAGCCCTCTTTTACTGCGCGCCTGACCCCATGACGAGGACGCGTAACCTAGCGTGTCTGTAAGATGGGCCCGGATGCGCCCGCTCGGCATCAAGGCGGCTGTTGCTGCACGGGGCGCACGCTATTCCTGGTATCGGTCGAGTACAGGCCCTCGGGGCCGTGGACGGATCTAGACGGTGAAGGGGCAGGCCGGTGACCGACCTGCCCCTGTGCTCGTTCAGAAGCGCATCGTCCCGCCGAACGCGACGGTGCGGCCGCTGACGGTGTTGGTCATCACCCGCTTGGCGGTGCCGTCGGCATATTGGACGATCGGCTCGTCGGTGATGTTGATCACGTCGAGCGTCAGCTTGAACCGCGGCGTCAGATTGACATACGCCGACGCGTCGAGGTTCGTGGTGCCCTTGATATACTCGCCGATATTGCCGTTGCCGCCATCGCCCCAACGATAGCGCGAGCGCGTCGCGATCGAGCCACGCGCGCCCCAGCGATCGGTGTCGTAATAGAGCGTCGCGTTCGACGAGAATTTCGACAATGTCGGCAGCGGCAGGCGGACCGGCACGCCCGCATAGAAGACGTCGGTCGACCCGCTGGCGACCGTGACGTTGCCGAGTATGCCGAGCTTGTCGAACGGCGCAGGCAGGAAGTCGAAGTCTCGCTTCGCGGCGACCTCGATCCCCTTGATCGACGCGCCGGGGCCGTTGATCGGGCGCGTGTAGTTCACAAGCACCGCAGGGTCGACGCCGACGGGCAGCAGTGCCGCGGGATAGCCGGTCGAGGCATAGGATACGAGCCGCGTTTCCGACGTGATGTACGAGTCCATGTGCTTGTAAAAGGCACCGATCGCGAGCGATCCGCGCGTGCCGTCATAATATTCGAGCGAGGTCTCGATCGAATCGGCGATGAACGGCTCCAGATTGGGGTTGCCGGCCGCGATCGTGCCGCCAAACGAGGCGAGGTTGAGCGTTCCGGCCGCGCGCATGTCGCTGAGCGCAGGGCGGCTCAGATTGCGATTGCCGCTCAGCCGGAAGACGATCGACCGGCTGAGGTCGAAGGCGAGGTTCGCTGCGGGCAGAAAACCGTCATAGCGGTTGGTCACGCTGACCGGGACAAGTGCGCTGCCGACCAGCGCGGTCCCCGCGGATCCGAGATCGGTATGGTAATAGCGCACGCCGACATTGGCGCGCAGGCCGATCGCGCCGAGCCGGGTGGCGAGGTCATATTGCAGATAGGCGCCATAGGTCCGTTCGGTCAGGTCATAGGCGGTGCCGGCGACGGTGCTGTTCGCGTCGACGGTCATGCTCTGGCCGAGCAGCGCGTAGGTGCCGGCGACATCACCGATCACATAGGGGGCGAGCGTGCTGTCGGTCAGGACGCTGGTCGGGACGTCGGGCACGCCCGGCTTGTTCTCGTAGCTGGGCGCGACCTTGCGCTGCCAGCCGCCATTGGTGAAGCGCTTGAACCCCGCTCCCGCCTTGATCGTCGACCCCGTGGCGACCGTCCAGGCAAGCTCTGCCTTGCTGTTGTAGAATTCGCTCTCGATCCGGTCGGCGCGGGTCTCGAGGCCCTGCAGGTCCCATTGCGACGCGTCGGCGGTGTCGAAGCCATAGTCGGTCCGCGGCGAGGCGGTGTTCAGCCCGGAAAAGGAATAGCTCTTGCCGACCGCCTCGAGATAGACCTGGGCATAGCGCGATGCGAAGGTCGATCGCGACCAGCCGCCCAGGACGTTGAGCGTCAGGTTGCTGGCGAGATCGGTATGCGCGTTGAGCGCGGCCTGCCAGAAGGTCGTCTGGTCATGCGTCACCTTGGATTCGGTGCGCATGTCGACACGGTCGAACGACGCGCCGACGATGTCGTTGAAATCGTCGAAGGTGACGCCGGTCAGCAGCTGCGTGCCCGTGACGTTGTTCGCGGCGACACCGTTGGTCCCCGCGGCGCCGATCACCCCCGAGCGCCGGTCGTTGTTCAGCCGGCCATAGAGCAGGTCGAGCGAGACGTCGGTGCGGTCGTCGGGATGATATTGCAGCGCGGTGGTGACGCCGAGGCGTTCGCGCTTGTTGAAGAAGGTGGCGTAAGTCTGCGCACGGCTGTTCCAGACGCGCGCGGCACCGGTCGCGCCGACCAGGAGCGCGCGGTCCGCCGCGGAGACGGCGGGCCCGACATTGGCCGCGCCGAAATTGATCTGCGACCAGTTCCAGTTGCGATAGCCGAACTCGACGGTCTCGGCGGTGCTGTACGCGACTGACGCGAGTACGCCGAAATCCCCCCAGCGGTCAGATATCAGCCCGACGAGGCGCGGTGTGACGGTCTTGGTATATTGGTTCGCTTGGCCGCGGGCAGACGCGACGACGGTGAGCCCGTCATAGTCGAACGGCTTGGCGGTGTGCAGCCCGACCGTGCCGCCGATGCCGCCCTCGTCCTGCTGCGCCGCATAGGATTTCTCGACGACGACCTTGTTGAACAGCTCGGATGCGAAGATGCTGTAGTCGAACGCGCGCGACCGGCTGACCGATGAGCGGCTGTCGAGCCCCGACGAGGTATTGGTGAGCACCTCCATGCCGTTCAGCTGCGTGCGGGTGAAATCCGCGCCCAGGCCGCGTAGCGAGATCTGGCGACCCTCGCCGCTGTCGCGGGTGATCGCGACGCCGGGAATGCGCTGGAGCGCCTCGGCGAGGTTCTGGTCGGGAAACGCGGCGATGTCCTGCGCCAGGATCACCTCCTGCGACCCGGTGGCGGCCTTCTTGATCTGCTGCGCCTTGGCGACGCTCTGGCGGTAGCCCCGGACGACGATGTCGGCACCGTCATCGGCGAGCGGGTCAGGCTGCGTGGCCTGCGCGATTCCCTGGGCTTCGGTCCCACCGGGCGCCGCGGCAGGAGCGTATGCCGTCGTCACAGGCCCCATGTGCCGCGCGACGGTGACCGTGCCGCCGACGATCCTGCCGTCGACCGCGCTGCCCGCGGTGATCCGCGCGAGCGCCTGTTCCGCGGTCATCCGGCCGCGCAGGCGCTGGCTGCGTGCGCCCTGTAGCAGCGACGGCGACGTCGCGAGCTGCAGCCCGGTCAGGCGCGAGAAGGCGAGGAGCGCGTCGGCGAGACCCTGTGCGGGAACGTCGAAGCTGAACTGGCGTGGTGCCGGTGGTGCGGTCTGCGCGATCGCAGGCGCGCAGACAAGGCCGGACAGTGCGACGGACGCAAGCAGACGCCGCGCCAGACGAATTCTATGAAACATGATTTCCCCCCGAGTTGGTTCGAGGGCAAGACGGGCAGGCGCCCGGAAACCCGACAAAGTATTTGGTTTCAGTTATATGACAGTGAAGTCTGATGCAGGTCGGCGTTTATACTGACGGTGGTGCTGCGCAATTTGGGGGATCGGGCGGCGTCCGCGCGAACTCCTTATCGCACCCTCTCCGAAATTGTCACAAACGCGGCCTAGGTCGCCGGGATCAACAACCCGGACGAGCCATGCCAGCGACGCTTCCCCAGATCGACACCCGCGCGGGCGAGCCCGCGGTCGAGGACTGGCGCGCGATCGCGGCGACGCTGAGCCGCTATGTCCGCGCGCGCACCAGCCGCGTCGATGTCGTCGAGGACGTCGTGCAGGAGACGCTGTCGCGGCTGGTGCACCAGGGGCGCGTGCAGAAGCTGGTCAGCATCTATGCGCTGGGCTTCCGGATCGCCGCGAACCTGCTGGTCGACTATCATCGCAGGGACCGCCGCTATGTCGCCGAACGCGCGGAGGAGCCCGTCAGCCAGGCGCCCCTGCCGGACCGGGTGCTGGTCGGCCGTGAGGCGGTCGCGATCCTCCGGGAGGCGCTCGACGCCATGCCGCCGCTGCGCCGCGACGTGCTTGTCCGCCGGCGTTTGCAGGGGCAAAGCTGTGCGGCGATAGCGAGGGATCTGGGGTTGAGCCCGAAGGCAGTCGAGAAACACATCACCCGCGGCCTGGCAGACCTTCACAAGGCGATGCCGGGAGAGGCGATCGCGTGCGGGCGCGGGCGATGAGCCGCGAGAGCCAGATCGCCGAGGATGCCGCCGCGTGGATCGACCGGCTCAACCAGCCGGCGTTCGATGCCGCGGCGGGGCCGGACTTCGATGCGTGGATGGCGGCGTCGCCGCGGCACCGTGCGGTCTTCGCCGAGATGCAGGCGCTCTGGCAATCGGAAGCGCTGGTCGAGGCGCTCGGGACCGCGGCGTGCGCCCCTGCGGCCGCGATCCCGCCGGCCCCGCGGGTCGATCGCGCGCGTCGCGGTCGGCGATCGGCGCCGCTGCTGACCGCTGCTGCCTGCGCGATACTGGTTGCGATTCTCCTGCTCGTGCCGATGCTGGCGACGACGCGCTATCGCACCGGCCCTGGCGAGAGCCGCACCGTCGTGCTCGCGGACGGGTCGCGCGTCGACCTGAGCGGCGACACCGAGCTGCGCGTGCGGATCCTGCCGTGGCACCGCGGTGCCGAGCTCGTTCGCGGCGAGGCCTATTTCGACATTCACCACGAACGCAGCCGGATGTTCCGGGTCGCGAGCGGCACCACGTCCGTCCGCGTGCTCGGCACCGCGTTCAACGTCGATCGCCAGTCGCCGACGCGGACCGCCGTGGTCGTCTACCGCGGTGCGGTCGAGGTCGGCGTCGCCGGGGAAGCGGATCTGGTGCTGCACAAGGGCGACGGCGCACGCGTCGTCGACGGGCAGGTCACGGCGCAACCGCGCATCGCGGCGAGCGCGCCCGAGTGGAAGTCGGGGTGGTTCGAGGCGTCCGACGTTCCGCTCGCGGTGCTGATCGGCAAGGTTCAACGTTACTCGGCGCGGCCGATCCTGTTGGAGGATCGCGGCCTGCAGGCGCTTCCGATCAGCGGCCGCTTTCATATTTCCGATACCGACCGCGCATTGCAGGCGGTGCAGGCGGCCTATCAGGTCGATGTCGCTTACGGGAAAGACGCGATCGCCATCCGCCCGGCGGGCGGGCCCGGAAATCCCTAGGATCGCCACCGCCCGTTCTTTTGTTTGTCGGGTTTTGCCCGGCTGCTCCGTCTTTCCGGCATAGCAGGTCGCGCTGCGACGCCGGTAGGGCGCTGCAGGCGGGCGCTGCCGCAGGGAGTGTCCTTATGGCTCAGTTCGATCGCCGCAATCTGGTCAAGGCCGGCCTCTCGCTCGCGGTGCTGGGCGGGGCGGGGGCGCCGCGGCTGCTGGCGAAGGCGACGTTCACGCGCGATCCGTTCACGCTCGGTGTCGCTTCCGGAGACCCCTGGCCCGACGGGTTCGTGATCTGGACCCGGCTGGCGCCCGAGCCGCAGACCCCGGACGGCGGCATGCCGCCGCATGACGTTCCGGTCCGCTGGGACATCGCCGAGGACCCCGGTTTCCGCAAGATCGTCCGGACGGGCGCGGCGGTCGCCGACGCGGCGCTCGCGCATTCGGTCCATGTCGAGGTCGACGGGCTGCGATCGCACCGCCCCTATTGGTATCGCTTCCTCGTCCAGGGTGCCGGATCGAGCCCGGTGGGGACCGCGCGCACCGCGCCCGCGGCGGGCGTGTCGCTCGACCGGCTGCGGCTGGCGATGCTGGGGTGCCAGGATTTCGAGACGGGCTTCTTCACCGCCTATGCGCATGTCGCGCGCGAGCCCGACCTCGACGCGGTCTTCCATTATGGCGACTATATCTACGAGATGGCGACCCGGGCCGAGCCCAGTCCGCGCAAGCACCTCGGCGCCGAGACCCATACGCTCGACCAGTATCGTCGCCGCTATGCGCAGTACAAGGCGGATCCCGACCTGCAGGCGGCGCACGCGGCGGTCGCGTTCATCATGTCGTTCGACGATCACGAGATCGACGACAATTGGGCGGGCGAATTCGACAAGGACGGCAACCCGCCGCCGGTGTTCGCGGCGCGCAAGGCCGCGGCGTTGCGGGCCTGGTACGAGCATGTCCCCGTCCGCCGCGCGCAACGGCCCGGGACCGGGCGCGCCTATCGCCGGTTCGATTACGGCACGCTGGCGCGGATGCACGTGCTCGACACGCGCTCGGCCCGCAGCGACCAGCTCTGCGAGCGGCCCGGGATCGCGCGGGGCGAACTCGACGCCTGCGTGCCGGTCGACCGGCCGGGGCGCACGATGCTGGGGGCCGCGCAGGAGCGCTGGCTGGACGACGGGCTCGCCAATGACGCCCGGTGGAACTTCATCGCGCAGCAGGTGCTGTTCATGCCCTATGACGCGCGCAAGGACGGCGCGACGACGCCGGTGGTCGGCAAGGATAATTGGAACGGCTATCCGCTCGCGCGGCAGCGGCTCGTCGACGGCATCGCGCGGCGCGGGCTGACCAATGTCGTGATCGGCAGCGGTGACCTGCACCAGAATGTCGTCGGTTCGGTCCCGCGCGACGCGAACGACCTTGGCGGTCCCGCGATCGCGACCGAGTTCCTCGCGACCTCGATCTCGTCGGGCGGCACCGGCGGTGCGCGCTATGCGGGCGAGACGCGCGCGCTCGACCATAATCCGAACGTCAGCCTGCTCAACAACCAGCGCGGCTATCAGCTGTTCACCGTGACGCCGGACCGCTGGCTTGCCGAGGTGAAGGTGATGGATCAGGTCGATCGGCCGGGCGGGTCGATCTCCACCTTCGCCAAGTTCGTGGTGGATCCGAAACAGCCCGGGCCACAGCCGGCCTGACGCGGTTGCGCGACCCCCGTGCGGACGCTCAGGGGTTTTCGATCGAAGCCTGCGTGTCCGTATGCGGCGCCTCGAACGTCGCCCAGTCGCCTTCGCCATCCGGGTCGGGGCGGGGCGGTGGCCCCGCAATGCCGTCGTGATCGGGGCGGTCGCCGGTACGCGCACGGTGGAGATGGACCTTGGCGATCATGTTCGCTGAAATCGGTGCGGTGATGAACAGGAACAGCGAGATCAGTAGCTCGTGCGCGGTCCAGACGCCGAGCCGGACCTGGAAGAACACGACCGACGCCAGCAACAGCCCGCCGAGCCCCAGCGTCGTCGCCTTGGTCGGGCCGTGCAGCCGCTCCATCGTCGAGGGGAGGCGGACCAGCCCCCAGCTGCCGATCAGCACGAATGCCGCGCCGAGCAGGATCAGTCCGGCGATGACGATCTCGACGAGGCCGCTCATTCGACGATGTCCCCGCGCAGGAGGAACTTGCAATAGGCGATGGTGCTGACGAACCCGACCATCGCCAGCAGCAGCGCGGCCTCGAAATTGGTGTCGTTGCCGCCCATCATGCCGATCACGACGATCACCGCGATGACGTTGATCACCATGGTGTCGAGCGCGAGGATCCGGTCGGCGAGTGCTGGCCCGCGGTACAGCCGCCAGCCGTTGAGCAGCAGCGCGAGCGCGATGGCGATGGCGGCGATCTGCAAGGCTATGGCGATCATGCGAAGATCCTTAGCAGCGGCGCCTCGTAGCGGGTCTTGATCCGCGCGATCTCGGCGGTGTCGTCCGCGACGTCGAGCGCGTGGACCAGCAGGAAGCGCCCGTCGGCGGACACGTCGGACGAGACCGTCCCCGGCGTCAGGCTAATCGTCGCGGCGAGCACGGTGATGGCCTCGGGCGACGACAGTGCGACGGGCACGACCAGCCAGCGCGAGCGGAGATCGCGGTTGCGCCGGAACAGGATCAGCCGCGCGACTTCGAAGTTGGCGACGACGATGTCGTAGAGCACGAGGCCGACATAGCCGAGCAGCGCGCGGCCGAAGCGGACGCGCGGGCGATCGGGCCAGAAGGGCTCGGTGAATTTGGGCAGGACGATCCCGAAGACCAGACCGAGCAGGATCCCGCCGACCGTGATGCTGTTCGCCATCAGCAGCCAGACGACGACCAGCATCGCGGTCAGCGCGGGGTGGGGGAGGAGGCGCTTGATCATCGCGTCGCCTCCGTCAGGACCGCCGCCGCATAGCGATCGGGGGCATAGATCTGCGCGGCGGTCGCCTGTGCCTGCGCGGTCGCCCAGCCGGCACCGAGCGTCAGCAGCGCGAGCAGCACGAGCAGCGTCGCCGGCGCGATCAGTTCGGCGCGCGACCGGTCCGCGCCCGCGATCGGGTCGGCATCGTCGGCCGCCTTCCAGAATAGCGTGCTGCCGCTGCGGGCAAAGCCGACCACGCCGATCAGCGTCGTGCCCAGCACCGTCGCCCAGATCAGCGGCCATGGCTCGGCCGTGACGCTGGTCTGGAGGATGAACAGCTTGGCGACGAACCCCGACAGCGGCGGCAGGCCGACCGCGGCGATCGTCGCGGCGAGGAACAGCAGCCCGGTCGCCTGCTGGCCCGCAAAGCGCGGACTGGGGACGATCGCGTCGCCATATTGGCCGCGGCGGCGCAGCGTCACGTCGGCGACGAGGAATAGCGCCGCGCCCGCCAGCGTCGCGTGGACGAGATAGAACAGCGCCGCGGCGGTCGTCGCCTGCGTCCAGCATGACACCGCGAGCAGCAGCGTCCCGGTCGAGCCGAGGATCGCGAACGCCGCCTGTTCGCGCATCGCGCGCGCGGCCAGCACGCCGAAAAAGCCGGTGATCGCGGTCAGCACGGCGGCGGGCAGCAGCCACGGCGCCGGCACCCAGGCGGCGGCGCCCGCGGCATCGCCGAAGATCAGCGGCACGACCCGGATCATCGCATAGACGCCGACCTTGGTCATGATCGCGAACAGCGCAGCGACGACCGGCGCGGTCGCGGCATAGGTGCGCGGCAGCCACAGGTGCAGCGGCACGACCGCCGCCTTCAGCGCGAACACCGCGAGCAGCAACAGACCGGCAAGCCGGATCAGCCCCTGGTCCGCCGCGCCCAGTGCGGCGATGCGCTGGCCGAGATCGGCCATGTTGAGCGTGCCGGTCAGCCCGTAGAGCAGCCCCAGCGCGATCAGGAACAGCGCCGAGCCGACGATGTTGACGACGACATAGGCGACGCCCGCCTTCAGCCGCGCCGCCCCCTGACCGTGGAGCATCAGCCCGTAGGAGGCGATCAGCAGCACCTCGAAGAACACGAACAGGTTGAACAGGTCCCCGGTCAGGAACGCGCCGTTCAGTCCGAGCAGCTGGAACTGGAACAGGGGATGGAAATGCCAGCCCTTGCGGTCGACCGCGGTGACGACCGCGTGGAGCATCACCACCAGCGCGAGCACCGCCGCGAGCACCAGCATCATGGCGGACAGCCGGTCGAGCACCAGCACGATCCCGAACGGAGCCGGCCAGCCGCCGAGCGGATAGGCGCGGATCGCATCGTCCTGCGCGATGCCGAACAGCGCGAGCGCGACGACCAGCATCGCGACGCAGCCGGCGAGCGACAGCGCGACGCCGACATGCCGCCGCCGCCGCATCACCATCAGCGTCAGCGGCGCTATGATCGCGGGGATCACGACCGGCGCGATCACCAGATGGTCGAGCAGCGTCATGCGCGATCCTCTTCCGGGCCGGGGACGGCGTCGGCGATGCCGTCGACCTGATCCGATCCGCTTTCGAGGAAGCTGCGCAGCGACAGGATGACGACCAGCGCGGTCATCCCGAAGGTGATCACGATCGCGGTCAGCACCAGCGCCTGGGGCAGCGGATCGGCATGGTCGGTCACGCCCTTGGCGAACAGCGGCGGGCGGTCGACGACGAGCCGGCCGATCGCGAACAGGAACAGGTTCACCGCGTAGGACAGGAAGGTCAGCCCGAGCACGACCTGAAAGGTGCGGCCGCGCAGCGCGAGATAGACGCCGCCTGCGGTCAGCACCGCGATTCCGCTGGCGATCAGGAATTCCAGACTCATGCCGATGTCTCCTCGTCGGCCTGATCGCGGTTGCGCGCCGCGCGCTGCGCGACGTGGCTGAGCTGGGCGAGCGCCATCATCACCGCGCCGACGACGACGCAGGCGACGCCCGTATCGAAGAACATCGCGGTCGCGAGTTCGACCTCGCCGACCAGCGGAATGTGGAAATAGCCGAAGCTGCTCGTCAGGAAGCGCGCGCCGAAGACGAGCGAGCCGAGCCCCGTCGCGGTCGCGATCAGCACGCCGACCGCGATCAGCGGATGTTCGCCGATCCGGCGGCGGTCGTCGGTCCAGTCGAAGCCCGAGGCGAGATATTGCAGCAGGATCGCAATCGAGACGACCAGCGCGGCGATGAACCCGCCGCCGGGCTGGTTATGCCCGCGCAGGAAGATGTAGAGGCCGACCAGCAGCGCGAGCGGCAGCAGCAGCCGCGTCGCCATCACGAACATCATCGGGTGGCGCTCAGGCGAATGGGGCATGTCGTGCCGCCATTCGCGCAACCGCCGCCCCGCCGTGCCGCGCGCCGCGGGCTCGAGCAGCGCATAGATGGCCAGCCCGGCGATCCCGAGCACGATGATCTCGCCCAACGTATCGAACGCGCGGAAATCGACCAGGGTCACGTTGACGACATTGGTCCCGCCGCCGCCCGGATAGCTGTTCGCCCAGTGGAAGGACGAGGCCGTGTCGCGCAGGTCGCGCGTCATCACGGCCCAGGCCGCCCAGCCGGTGCCGATCCCGGCGACCGCCGCCAGCAGCGCATCGCGGCTGCGGCGCGGCAGGCTCGAGAGTTGTGGCGGAACCTTGGGCAGCAGGTGCAGCGCGAGCAGCATCAGCAGGATCGTCACGACCTCGACCGCGATCTGGGTCAGCGCGAGGTCGGGGGCGGAGAGGTGGACGAAGGCGAGCGCGATGACGAGGCCGATGACGCTGATGAAGACCAGCGCGAGGAAGCGCTGGCGTTGCATCGCCACGACGATGCCGGTCGCGACGACCAGCGCGAACCAGGCGACGACCGCGACCGGCGACGCGGGCAGCGTCGCGCGCGTCCCCGCGGGCAGCCCGCCGGGCGTCAGCGCGGCATCGATCCCGAACAGCACCGCCACCACGAACAGCATGAACAGATAGCGTTGCAGCGACGGCGCGTGAATCGCGAGCGAGGCATCGCGGCTGCGCGCGACGATCGCCGCCATCGCGCCATCGAACAGCCGCTTGGCATCGAGCGCCGGCCGCCCGTCCAGCCGCCGCGCGACCGGCGTGCGGCGCCACAGCAGCAGCGCACCGATCACGACCGCGAGCGCACTCATCCCCAAGGCGGGATTGATCCCGTGCCACAGCGCCAGATCCAGCGCGGGCGGCGTGCCGCCGATCACCGCCCCCGTCGCGGCGCGCACCAGCGGCCCGGCGATCGTCATCGGCAACAACCCGAAGCCGAGCGCGACGAGCACGAGCACGATCGACGGTCCGATCATCGCCATGCCGGGATCATGCGGCGCGGCGACATCCCCCGTCGCGCGAGGCCCGAAAAACTGTGCGGTGGCGTAGCGCAGGGAATAGGCGACCGACAGCGTCGCCGCGATCGTCGCGAGCAGGGGCACGAGCCAGGACCGGCCATCGTGCGCGGCATGCAGGCTCTGTTCGAGCATCATCTCCTTGGAGATGAACCCGCCGAGCGGTGGCAGCCCCGCCATCGCCGCGACCGCGAGCGTGCCGAGCGTCGCGGTCAGCGGCATCAGCGCGGCGAGCCCGCCGAGGCGACGGATATCGCGCGTCCCCGTCTCGTGATCGACGATGCCCGAGTTCATGAACAGCGCCGCCTTGAACGCGGCGTGGTTGAGGATGTGGAATACTGCCGCCGCGGCGGCGGCGGGCGTGCCGAAGCCGAGCAGCATCACCATCAGCCCGAGCTGGCTGATCGTCGAATAGGCGAGGATCGCCTTCAGATCGTTGCGGAACAGCGCGACGCCCGCGCCGAACAGCATCGTCACGAGGCCGGTCGAGGCGACCAGATAGAACCACAAGTCGCTGCCCGCGAGTACCGGCCACAGCCGGGCGAGCAGGAAGACGCCTGCCTTCACCATCGTCGCGGAATGGAGATAGGCGCTGACCGGCGTGGGTGCGGCCATCGCGTGCGGCAGCCAGAAATGGAACGGGAACTGCGCCGATTTGGTGAACGCGCCGAGCAGGACAAGCGTCAGGATCGCAGGATAGAGCGGCGACGCCTGGACGGCGGTGCCGCGCGTCAGGATCGTCGCGAGCTCATAGGATCCCGCCGCCTGGCCGAGCAGCAGTATCCCCGCGATCAGCGCGAGTCCGCCGCCGCCCGTCACCGCCAGCGCCATCCGTGCGCCCTGCCGCGCGTCCGCGCGGTCGCGCCAGAAGCCGATCAGCAGGAACGACGACAGGCTGGTCAGTTCCCAGAATATCAGCATCAGCAGGATGTTGTTCGACAGCGCAATGCCGATCATCGCGCCCTGGAACAGCATCAGGAACGACAGGAACCGCCCGGTCGGCTCAGCCTTGGCGAGATAGCCCTGCGCATAGATCACGACGAGCAGGCCGATGCCGAGGATCAGTCCGGCGAACAGCAGCCCGAGCGGATCGAGCCACAGGCTGAGATCGAGCCCGAGCGCCGGGATCCACGCGATCCGCGCGGCCAGCGGGGTTCCCGCAAGGACCGCGGGCGCGGCGAGAAACAGCAGCGCGAGCCCCGCCGCGCTCGCACCGGCGGCGATCCCGACATGCATGCGACGGCCGCCACGTGCGCCGAGCGCCAGCATCAGCGCCGCCGCGAACGGCAGCACCATCAGGAGCATCAGGGGCATGGCAGATCGTTTTCCGGCGACGTCACGAGACTTGCCATCGCACGATATGGCTTCCGGGTCGACCGGCCGACGCCGCGCGACCCTGACGATATCCCGGGGGCATCGACCCGCGATGCGCGTTGATGCCGCATCGGGAGCCTCGCGCCCCGGAATAGCGGAGCGACCATGCGCACGATCGACTTCAGTTCCTGGCAGACCACGTTGCTGACGCTGTTCGGGCTCGCGCTGGTGACCGCGATCGGCGTCGGCATCCGCCTCGTCACGATGATGACGATCCAGCAGCGCCGCGAGCGGATCAACCGGCAGATCAACGAACGGCTGCGTACGCTGATCGCGGCCTACAAGACCTTGGGCGGCTCGTTCACGGGCACGCTGACGGTCGACCCCGCGCATCGCCGCGACCTGCGTCACCGGGGCGAGGCGGTCCCTGCCGATGCCGCGGATGTCGCGATCGACACGGGATCGGACCGCGGCCGGCGGATCCGCGACGCGGTCGAGGCGGCGCTGTCGGACATCATCCTGCTCGGCACCGACGAGCAGGTCCGGCTGGCTGTACAGGCCGCGGGCGAACTCGCGGCGGGCCGCCCGGTCCCGACGCACGCGCTGGTCGTGTCATTGCGCGATTTCGTGCGCGCCGCACTCGATCTGGCGCCCGTCCCGACCGACCTCGTCCTGCCCGCGCAGGGCCCGACGCGGCCGGCCGCGGGCGGCGGACGCGGCAAGGGCGAGCGCGACGGCGCCTCTGCCGCCCGGGGATCGGGCGGGGGCGGTGGTGGACAGGGCGGCGGCGGCGGTGGTGGCGACACGGTTGCAGCGGGGGAGGACGCTCCGGCTCCCGGTACCCGCGCGTAACGCCGTTACGGCGCGACCTTTGCCCCATAAGCGCGCGTGAACAGATCGAGCGCGCGCGCCGCCTGCTGGCGCGCTTCCTCGGGACCGGGCATGCCGACCACTCCCCAGAGCCGCAGATTCTGTTGCGTCTGGGCGAGCAGCAGCAGGTGCATCGCCGCCTGCACCGGATCATCGGCGCGCAGGTCGCCGGCGTCCATCCGCCCGCGCAGATAGAGTGAAAGCTGCTCGATCACGATCTGCGGGCCGCGGGCATAGAAGATGCGACCGATCTCGGGAAACCGCCCGCCTTCGCCGACGATCAGCCGGTGGAGCCGGATGCTGTCGGGATGCAGCAGCTTGGCCTGGAAGCGTTCGAGGAAATCGAGCAGCGTCGTCGCACAGTCGCGCCCCGGGCGCAGCGCATCCTCGAGGCTCTGGCGGAAGTTCGACGTGACATCGTCGAGCACCGCGCTGAACAGATCCTCCTTGGAGGGGAAATAGGCCCAGAGCGTCCCCTTCGACCCGCCAAGCTGCGTGGCGATCGTCGACATCGAGGTGGCGGCATAGCCATGGTCGAGAAACGCCTCGCGCGCGGTCGCCACGATCGTCTCGCGACGGGCTTCGCGGTTCAGATCGCGGCGGGTTTTCGGCTCGGACATAGTCGTACTATACGGTACGATTATTTATTGACAAGTCCACGACCCGGGACCATCTGCCGAGCGTACGCAGGAGTACGATGATTCAATGCGACTGATTCGATTCGCCGGCTGCACTGCAATCGCAGCCGGGCTTGCCGGCTGCGCGGTGCCTGATCTGGGGCCGCCGCCCGTCCTGGCATCCGCGGACACCTATGCATCGCGCAACAGCCTCGCGTCGAACGGCCCGGCGTCGAATGCGGCGTGGCCGGCGACGCAGTGGTGGCGGGGTTACGGCGATGCGCAGCTCGATACGCTGATCACCGAGGCGCTGGCGGGATCGCCCGACATCGCGATCGCGGCGGCCCGCGTGCGGACCGCGCGCGGCGCGGTGCAGCAGGCGGGTGCCGCCAACCAGCCGCGGCTCGACGCCGAGGGCACGGTCGGGCTCAACAAGCAGAGCTACAATAACGGCATCCCCGCGGAATTCATTCCGAAGGGCTGGAACGACACGGGCCGGCTGGCACTCGACGCAGGTCTCGATCTCGACCTGTTCGGGCGCAACCGTGCGGCACTGGTCGCGGCGACGTCGGAGGCGGAGGCCGCGCGGCTCGACGGCGAGCAGGCGGCGCTGACGCTCGCGACCGATATCGCCGCGCGCTATGCCGATCTTGCGCGGCTCTATGCCGAACAGGACGTGCTGCAGCGGGCGAATGCGGTGCGCAGCGCGAGCGAGCGGCTGGTGAACGAGCGCGTCGCGATCGGGCTCGATACGCAGGCCGAGCTCAAACAGGCGCGCTCTGCGGTGCCGGCGTCGCGGGTCGACCTGGCCAGCAACGCCGAACAGATCGCGCTCGCCAAGAACGCGATCGCCGCGCTGCTCGGCGCCGGGCCCGATCGCGCATTGTCGATCACCCGGCCGGCGGTGCCCGTGCTCACCACCGAACTCCCCGCCGACGCGGCGATCGGCCTGATCGGCCGGCGTCCCGACGTCGCCGCTGCGCGCGCGCGCGCCGAAGCGGCGGCGAGCCGGATCAAGGTCGCCCGCGCCGATTTCTACCCCAATCTCAGCCTGTCGGGGCTGATCGGGCTGCAATCGCTCGGCCTCGACAACCTGTTCAAGGGCGGATCGAGCATCGGCAATGTCGGCCCGGCGATCAGCCTGCCGATCTTTCGCGGCGGCGCGCTGCAGGGCCAGTACCGGCAGGCGCGCGGCCAGTATGACGAAGCGGTCGGCAGCTATGACCGCATCGTGATCAACGCGCTGCGCGAGGTCGCGGATGTCGTGACCAGCCGGCGCCAGGTCGCCGCACAGATGCGCGATGCGCGCGCGTCGCTGGTCGATGCCGAAGGCGCGTATCAGGTCGCGCAGCTGCGCTATCGCGGCGGCCTGTCGACCTTCCTCAACGTGCTGAGCGCCGAGGAAGCCGTGCTGACCGCGCGGCGTTCGGTCGCGGCGATCGATTCGCGCCGGTTCGCGCTCGACGTGCAGTTGGTGCGCGCGCTCGGCGGCGGCTTCCAACCCCTTATCCAGACCAGCGGGACACGATGATGGACACCCCATCCCACGACAGCGACCAGACTCCTGCCGAGGAGCCCAAGGCCGATCCCAAGGACAGCCCCAAGGTCGACACCGCCAACCCGGGCAAGCGCAAGCGGCTGCTGCTGATCTTCGCGGCCGTGCTGGTCGTGATCGCCGTCCTGTATTTCGTCTACGATGCGCTGGTCCTTTCGAAGCGCGTGACGACCGACAATGCCTATGTCGCGGCGGAAACCGCGCAGGTCATGCCGCTGGTCAGCGGGCAGGTGATCGCGGTCACGGTGAGCAACACGCAGACCGTCAAGCGCGGGCAGGTGCTCATGCGGCTCGACGACGCCGACCTGCAGATCGCGGTCGCGCAGGCCGAAGCCGATCTGGCAGGCGCCGAGCGCCGCTATGGCCAGACCGCGGCTACGGGCGATGCGCTCCAGGCGCAGGCCAATGCGCGCGGTGCCGATATCGGTGCCGCCCGCGCGCAGTTGCTGCTCGCCCAGGGCAATCTCGACCGCGCGCAGATCGATTATCAGCGTCGCCAGGCGCTGGTCGCGGCGGGCGCGGTATCGGGTGACGAGGTGACCGCGGCGACGAATGCGCTGCGCACCGCGCGTGCCAATGTCGCGATCGCGCAGGCGGGGATCGCGCAGGCGACCGCGACACGCGCCTCCGCACTCGAGGATCGCGCCGCCAACACCGCGCTGACCCGCGGCACCACGCGCGACAACGCCCCCGAGGTCCTCGCCGCGCGCGCCAAGCTGCGCCAGGCCCGGCTCGACCTGTCGCGCGCGGTCGTCCGTGCGCCGATCGACGGCGTGATCTCGCAGCGCAACGTCCAGATCGGCCAGCGGCTCGCGCCCGGCACCGCGGCGATGGTGATCGTTCCCGTCGACCAGCTCTATGTCGACGCGAACTACAAGGAGGGCCAGCTGCAGCATGTCCGCGTCGGCCAGCATGCGACGCTGATCTCCGACCTGCATGGCGACGACGTCGTCTATCACGGCCGCGTCGTCGGGCTCGCCGGCGGGACCGGCGCGTCGTCTGCGCTGATCCCCGCGCAGAACGCGACCGGCAACTGGATCAAGGTGGTCCAGCGTCTGCCGGTGCGGATCGCGCTCGACCCCAAGGAGCTGCGCGATCATCCGTTGCGCGTCGGGCTGTCGATGGACGCCGAGATCGACATCTCGGGCGATCGCTAGGAACGGATCGATGGCCGCCGACACGTCCGCGCCGGTCCTGACCGGCCCGCGCCTCATCCTTGCGGGCTTCGTGCTGGCGCTGACCAACTTCATGGTAGTGCTCGACACGACCATCGCCAATGTGTCGGTGCCGCATATCTCGGGCGGGCTCGGCGTGTCGCCGACCCAGGGGACCTGGGTGGTCACCTCCTATTCGGTCGCCGAGGCGATCTGCGTGCCGCTGACCGGCTGGCTGGTCCGGCGGTTCGGGACGATCCGCGTCTTCATGGCGGCGATGATCGGCTTTGCGGTCTTCTCCGCTTTGTGCGGTCTCGCCTCGTCGCTCGGCGCGATGGTCGCGTTCCGGATCGGGCAGGGCTTTTGCGGCGGCCCGCTGATGCCGCTGACGCAGACGCTGCTGCTGACGATCTTCCCCCCGCAGAAGCGCGCGGCGGCGATGGGCGCCTGGGCGATGACGACGGTCACCGCGCCGATCCTCGGGCCGATCCTGGGCGGGACGATCAGCGACAACTGGTCCTGGCCGTGGATCTTCTACATCAACCTGCCGATCGCGATCTTCTGCATCGTCGGCGTCTTCACGCTGCTGCGCAAATCGGAGACCAAGACCGAGATCGTGCCGATCGACCGCTTCGGCCTGTTCCTGATGGTCGTGTGGATCGCGGCGCTGCAGATCATGCTCGATCTGGGGCGCGAGCATGACTGGCTGGGGTCGAGCTTCATCGTCGGTTGCGCGATCATCGCGGCGATCGGCTTCGTCACCTTCCTGATCTGGGAGCTGACCGCGGGCAATCCGATCGTCGACCTGCGCGTGTTCCGGCACCGGGGTTTCACCGTCGCGGTGACCGCGCTCGCCTTCAGCTTCGGGACGTTCTTCGCGTCGGTCGTGATCATCCCGCAATGGCTGCAGTCAACGATGGGCTATACCGCGAGCGATGCGGGCTATGTGACCGCGTTCAACGGCGTGCTCGCGGTGATCTTCTCGCCGATCGTCGCCAAGCTGAGCAACAAGGTCGATCCGCGCGCACTGGTGTGTTTCGGGATCTTCTGGCTCGGGCTGACGTCGGTGCTGCGGACCTTCTGGTTCAGCGGTGCGGATTTCTGGATCCTGGCGGCGCCGCAACTCGTCCAAGGGCTGGGCATGCCGTTCTTCTTCATCCCGCTGACGATCATCGCGCTGGGCGCGGTCAATCCGGAGGAGACCGCGTCGGCGGCGGGCGTGATGAGCTTCCTGCGGACGCTGGCGGCGGCGATCGGCACCTCGATCGGCAGTACCATGTGGCAGAACAACGCGCAGACGAACCGCGCCGAGCTGACCAACATCCTCAACAATGGCGATCAGGTGATCGCCAACGCGCAGCAGCACGGACTGAGCGCGGAACAGGGGCGCGGGCTGATCGAGCGGGTGGTCGAGCAGGAAAGCTTCGCGCTGGCGACGAACCACCTGTTCGCCTTTGCCGCGCTGATCTTCTTCGTGTCCGCCGCGATCATCTGGCTGGCGCCGCGGCCCGCCCGGCCGGTGGACCCCGCCGCCGCGCACTGATCCGGTGGCGAGAAGACGGGGGGCACCGCGGCGCCCCCCGCCCGGTCTCAGTACTTCACGCGCAGACGCGTATAGTAGAAGCCGCCGTTGAAGCCGAACGGCCCGCCGTTGCGCGGATAGACCTGGCCGTCCGACGTGCCGCCGGTGAGCGGATAGATCTGCACCGTCGAGGTAGGCTTGAGCCGGTCGGGATGCTCGTCGGTGAAGTTCTGCGCGCCGACCGCGACCGTGAAATGCTCGGCGAAGGTGTAGCTGAGCTCGAGATCGGTGACGAACTTGCCGCTGAACACCTGGTTTGGCACGCCGTTGGTCTGGCCGTAATCCTGCGCGCTGGTGAACGAGCTGTAGTAATTCTCGCGCACGTTCAGGCTTAGATTGTCGAGCGTCCAGCCGGCGTTGAAGACGACGCGGTGCTTTGGCGCGAGATTCTCCGCGTCGATCAGCTGCGCGGTGCCGACCACCCGGGCATCGAACTCGGTAACCTTGGTGTCGTTGTAGTTATACGCCAGCGAGAAGTTCAGCTCCGCCTCGCTGAACCGCGTGCGGTAGGTGCCGACGACGTCGATGCCCTGGGTGCGCGTCTTGAAGCCATTGGTGAAATATTGGACCTGGCCGCCGACACCGACCGGCAGCAGCGCCGGCTGCGCGGCAAGGTCCGCCGCGGTGACGATGAAGGGCGAGGTCAGGCCGATCCGGTTGCGCAGGTTGATCCGGTAGCCATCGACCGTGACCGTCATTCCGCGGACCGGTTCGAGGATGAAGCCGAGACCGTAGTTGGTCGACTTTTCCGGGGTCAGGTTGCTCGCACCATAATATTGCGCGACCGCGGTGTTGGTCGGATAGGTGCCCGCCTGGAACGCGACGCCGTTGTTGAACGAGGTCGTGACGATCGAGACGTTCGACTGGCCCGGCGACGGTGCGTGGAAGCCGGTACCGAAGCTGCCGCGGACCGAGAAGGCGTCGGCGAACTTGTACAACGCGTTCACCTTGCCGACCCAGGCATCGCCGAACGTGTTGTAATGTTCGTACCGGCCCGCCGCGCCGACCGTCAGCGCGTCGGTCAGGTCGGTTTCGAGCCCGACATAGGCGGCATAGGCCTTCTGGCTGAACTTGCCTGCGGTGGCGGGGCTGGTGCCGGCATAGCCGCTCGCGCCGACGCCCTGCGCCGCGGTCGTGCCGGAGGCGACGTACACGCCCGGCGCGGTCTGGGTGAAGAGCTGTTGCGCGATCGCATAGGGTCCCGCGGCATAGGATTGCGTGTCGCCCGCGGTCTGTTCGTAGGTTTCCTTGCGGAACTCCCCGCCGGCCGAGATGGTCAGCGGCGCGGCGAGACCGAGGTCGGCGGCATAGGTGAAGTCGGCGTTGAAGTTGGTTTCCTTCTGGATCAGGTCGCCAAAGTCGAAGCTGGTCTGCGTCGCCGGGCCGTAGGAGAAATTGGCCGAGTCATACATCGACAGCGACAGCTTGTTGCGCGCCAGCGTGCCGGACAGGTCATAGCTGAAGGCGCCGGACGTGCCCTTGTAGCCGAGCACCCCGTACACTTCCTGCGTCTTGCCGACGAAGCGTGGCGTGAAGCCGGCGGGGTAGAGCGTGCCGAAGCGGAAGGTGTTGCCGTCGCGAACGAAGCCGCCGCTCGGGCAGGTCGCGTTGCCGGTCGGGCAGGGGGTGAGGAAGAAGGTGTTGTTGAACGCGCCGTTCGCGCCCTGATTGCGGACCACGCCGTTCGTGTCGACCGCGGTGCTCGACACCGAGGCGCGGTAGTTGAAGCTCTGATTGCCCTTGCTCTGCGCATAATTGGCAAAGACGTAGATCTTGCTGCTGTCGGTGACGTTGATCGCCGAGTTGTAGACCGACTTGAAGCCGTGCGAGGGCGAATTGCCCCAGATCTGCACGGGCAGCGGATAATTGGGGAGCTGGTTCGCGAGCGCCGGGAAGTTTTGCGCGAAATTGGCGGCCGAGGGGCGGGTGCGGCCGCGGCTGGTCTGGCCCTCGTCGACATATTCGCCGGTGACGTTGATGAAGCCCCAGTCGCCCTTCACGCCCGCATTGCCCGCGATCTGATAGCTTTCGCCGTCGCCCGCATAATATTGGCCGGCCCGACCGACCAGTTCGATCCCCTGATCCTCGCGCAGGCCATAGTTGAGCACGCCGGCGATCGCGTCGGAGCCATATTGCGCGGTCGCGCCTTCGCGCAGCACCTGCAGATTGCCGATCGCGAGCGACGGGATCGCCGAGATGTCGGGGCCCTGCGCGCCGCGGCCGAGCCCGGTGTCGCTGCCGCCATAGACCTGGACGAGTGCCGAGCGATTATAGCGTTTGCCGTTGATCATCACGAGCACCTGATCGCCCGAGAGGCCGCGCAGCGACGGCGAGCGGACGAAGGTCGAGGCGTCCGAGATCGAATTCTGGCCGGCGTAGAAGGACGGCACGATATTCTTGAGCGCGTCGATCATGTTGGCGGCGGGCTGCGACGTCAGTTCGGCCGAACTGATCACGTCGACCGGCGACGGCGACGTGGCGAGCGTGCGATCGGTTCGGCGCGTGCCCAGCACGACGATGTCGTTCGACGGTTCGGGGGTCGCGCTGGCGGCGTCGGGTACGCTTTCCTGCACGGCGCTGGCCGGTGCGGGTGTGGGCGCGGCGCCATCCTGGCCGCTGCCGGGCGTCGCTGCGAAGGCGGCGGACCCGGCAAGAAGTGCGACCGCCAGTGCGACGGTCGAGGTCGTGTATCTGATCATCCTAAGCCCCCTTTGAAAAGTGGCTCTCAGGATCCTCCCCCATCATCGCCGTTCCAGACCGCCGATTCCCCTTGGCGCGCCTGCGGAAATTGCCCTGTCACACGCAAGGACGGCCGCCTGTCCGGCTTCGTCCTTGACCTGTCCTGGCAACAAACGGCCATAGCGGTCCCGTCTTTGCAACCGAAAATACGCACGACTTTCATATGGACGTCATAATGTTGCAGAATTGACGCAATCGATTGTCCCGGTTCCAGCCAGCAAGGGGCGGCGGACGTGGTAGGCGGGGCACCGCCACCGGGGCCAAAGCCGGGTCGCGGCGGATCGGCGGCGTGCGACCGGCGGAACCCGAAACGCGGCGGGTGCGGCAGCTTTCGGGTTCCGCGCAGCGCTCAGCGCGCTAAGCAGCGGACAAGGGGAACTTATCGTGTCAATTTCAGTGTCTCATCGCCTCGCCGGGATCCTTGCCGCGGTCACCAGCCTGGGCGCGTGCGTCCCCGCGGGTCGCCAGCCGATGCGTCCCGCACCGCCGCCGCTGACGGTCACGACCGTGGCGCCGGCGCCCCGGCCATCGGCGCCGACGCGGCCGTCGACCAGGCCCCAGCCCGCGGCGGACCTGCTCAACGCGGTCCAGGCGCTCGGCGCGAGCTTCAAGGGACAGGTCGGCATCACCGTGCGCGACATCGACGAGGGCTGGGTGGTGGCCTGGGACGGTGACACGCGGCGTCCGCAGCAAAGCGTCAGCAAGCTGTGGGTGGCGATCGCGGTGATGGACGCCGTCGACCGCGGGCAGATGGCGCTGTCCGACCGCGTCACGCTGACGCGTGCCGACCTGACGCTGTTCCACCAGCCGATCCGCGCGCTGATCGGCGCGGACGGCTATACGACGACGATCGAAGAGCTGTTGCGCGGTGCGATGACGCGCAGCGACAATACCTGCAACGACGTGCTGCTCTGGCGCGTCGGTGGGCCCGCGGCGATCAACCGGATGCTCGACGCCAAGGGTGTCGAGGGCGTGACCTTCGGCCCGGGTGAACGGGTGCTGCAGGCGAAGACCGCGGGGCTCGAATGGCGGCCCGAATGGGCGGGGGGCTGGGGCTTTCTCCAGGCGCGCGCGGCGATGACCTACGAGGCGCGGGCGAAGGCGCTGAACCGCTATCTCGCGGCGCCATACGACGGTGCGTCCGCCAATGGCGTGACGCTTGGCCTGTCGCTGCTCGCGCAGGGCAAGCTGTTGAGCGCGCGCTCGACCGCGTCGCTGCTGACGCTGATGCGGTCGAGCAAGACCGGGCCGCTGCGGCTCAAATCGGGGCTGCGACCGGGCTGGTCGCTCGCGCACAAGACCGGCACCGGTCAGGACCTGGGCAGCCTGTCGACCGGCTATAACGATATCGGGCTGCTCGTCGCGCCGAACGGCCATCGCTATGCGGTCGCGGTGATGATCGCCAGCACGCGCGAGCCGATTCCGGTGCGGATGCGGCTGATGGGCGACGTGACCCGGGCCGTGGTCGCCTCAGTGGGCAATTGATCGTGCCGGCCGGGCAAGGGGTCCTATCAAGCCGTTTCGGTTATAACTTTCTTTAATAAATTCATGCGATTGGGAGTTACGTCCTGAGAGCAAAGATCGTGGTTCCCCTTTTCAATCTTCATTTCGAGCATTCGGGGTCGCTGGTCGCCGTCGCAGTCGGAATCTGCCTGACCGCGAGCTGGTCGGTGGCGATGCTCGCGATCGATCTCGACCGGACCGCGACACGGCCGGGCGAACCGCTCGGCTGGCGGCATGCCGCGCTCGCGCTCGCCGCGGGGCTCGGCGTCTGGGCGACGCATTTCATCGCGATCCTCGCCTATCGTCCCGACCTCCTGCTCCGCTACGACGTGCCGATCACGATCCTGTCCGCGTTGGTCGGCATCGCGCTGGTCGGCGTGCCGCTGGTCGCGGTCACCCGCCTGCGCCGCCGCGTCGCGCGGATCGCCGCGGCGACAATCGCGGGCGCGGGCATCTGGTGCATGCATGCGGTCGGGCTGACGGGCATGACCGATTGCGTCCACGTGTTTTCCTGGCCGACGAACATCACCGGGCTGGTGCTCGGGACGGTGCTGATGGCGACGTGGCAGCTCCACCGCGGCTGGGCGCGGTCGCGCACCGCCGCCTGCATGCTGTTCGCGCTCGCGATCTGCACGACGCATTTCGTCGCGCTGTCGGGCGATATCGTGATCGGCAGCATCGGCGACGTCCGCGGCAGCCTGTTGTCGCCGGGCCTCGTCGCCGCCTGCATGGCGTTCGGCGTGTCGGTCACCTGCCTCGCCAGCCTGCTGACCTTCGAGCGGTTCAGGACGACGCGCGAGGAAGAGGGGCACACGCTGAGAGCGGTGCTCGAAAGCATGTCGGACGGGCTGGTGTTCATCGACGGCAATGCCCGGCTGCAGCATTTCAACCACCGGTTCCTCGAAATGTACGCGATCCCGGACGGGGCGATCGCGCCGGGCATGACGATCACCGCCTGTATCGACATCGTCGCGCGGCATCGCGGCTGGCGGCCCGAGCGGCGCGCCGAGATCCGCGCGGCGATGCAGCAATGGATCCGGACCGACGCGACGTTCGACCGCGAATGGGCGATGGACGATGGCTGCGTCTATCGGATGCAGTGTCGTCCGATGCAGTCCAAGGGCGTGGTGCTGACCTTCAACGACGTCAGCGCGGAGCGGCAGGCGCTGCGCAACCTGACGCACCTGGCCTACCATGATCCGCTGACCGGACTGGGGAACCGCCGGTCGCTGCGTGAGCAGAAGGAGGCGCGGATCCGGATCGGCACGCCCTTCTCGCTGCTGATGATCGACCTCGACGATTTCAAGCGGATCAACGATGCCTTTGGTCATGCGGTCGGCGACCAGCTGCTGGTCCATGTCGCGGCCGAGCTGACGCGGCTGCTCCCCGCGGACAGCTTCATCGCGCGGATGGGCGGCGACGAGCTCGCGATCCTCGCCAGCGAGACGGGTGAGGCGGCGGCGGCGCTCGCCGATTCGATCGTCGCGCAATTGAGCGGCGCGGTCGTCATCAACGGTTGCCGGCTGCTGCCGAGCTGCAGCATCGGCATTTCCCACTTTTCGGGCGCCTGTTCCGCCGACGACCTGATGAAGCGCGCGGACATGGCGCTGTACGAGGCCAAGCGTCTCGGACGGCGGCGCGCGCAGGCCTATCTGCCCGGGCTCGCCGAACGGCTCGCCGAACGTCAGGGGATCGTCGACGACCTGCACGAAGCGGTCCAGACGGGCGGCTTCGCGCTCGCCTTCCAGCCGGTCGTCGATCTGCTCACCGGGGGCACGACGGGCTATGAGGCGCTGATCCGCTGGAACCACCCGGTGCGCGGCTGGATCCCGCCGGGCGTCTTCATCCCGATCGCCGAGCAATGCGGACTGGTCGAGGATATCGGCCGCTGGGTGATGATGGAGGCGTGCCGCCACCTCGCGGGCTGGTCGCCGCATCTCAACGTCGCGATCAACATTTCCGCCGCGCAGCTGAAGTCGGAAGGGCTGCTGCACAGCCTGACCCAGGCGATCCTGATCCACGGCGTCGCCCCCGAGCGGGTCGAGATCGAGATCACCGAGACCGCGCTGATCGACGATGCGGGCCGGACAGCAGTAATGCTCGACCGCATCCGCAAGCTCGGCATCAAGGTGTCGCTTGACGATTTCGGCACCGGGCAATCGTCGCTCGCGCATCTGCGCGACTTCCGCTTCGACCGGATCAAGATTGACCGCAGCTTCGTCGCCGAGGCGGCGAATGATCCGCGCTGCATGGCGGTGCTGCGCGCGACCGTCGCGATCGGCAAGGAACTGGGCGTGCTGACGCATGCCGAGGGGGTCGAGACGCGCGAACAGCTCGACGTGCTCCACGATATCGGCTGCGACGTGGCGCAGGGCTATCTGCTCGGGCGGCCGGTCGTCCCGTTCACCGATGCGACGGCGGACTTTGCCGAGCTGCCGGGGGACACGATCATCGGCGCACCCGGCGACACCGACCCGCAATCCTCGGGGGTGACGGTTACCCGGCTCGCCGCCTGAGCGTCAGACCAGCGGCGGTCCGAACACCGACCAGCCGGTCCGGTGCGCGATCATCTCGAGCGCGCGGATGCCGAGGATGCTGTTGCCGTGCTGATCGAGATTGGGCGACCAGACCGCGATCGCCGCACGGTCGGGCACGATTGCGAGAATGCCGCCGCCGACGCCGCTCTTGGCGGGCAGGCCGACCCGCACCGCAAAATCCCCCGACCCGTCATAATGGCCACAGGTGATCATCAGGCCGAGCACGGTGCGGTGGCGCTTGGCGACCGCATCGGCCTCCGGGTCATCGGGCGTCCGCCGCGTCGCCGCGAGATACGCGCCCGCTTTCGCAAGACCACGGCAATCGAGCGCGATCGCGCAGTTGCGGACATAGGCGGCCATCACCGCATCGGGATCGGCATGGAGATTGCCGTGATGCCGCATGAAGCTCATCATCGCGCGGTTCAGGTCGCCGCCCTCCTGCTCGGATGCCATCACCTCCTCGTCGAACGTGATGCCATCGGACCCCGTCTCGCGGCCGATCAGCCGGGCGACCGCAGGGTCGTCGCCGTCCTCGGGCCGGTGTTCGACCAGGATATCGACGACCGCCAGCGCGCCTGCGTTGATGAACGGGTTGCGCGGCACGCCCTTGGTCCGCTCGAGATCGACGATCGAGTTGAACGGGTCGCCCGACGGCTCTTTCCCGACGCGCGCAAAGACGTCGTCGCCGATCGCCGCGAGCGCGAGGTCGAGCGCGAACAGCTTCGAGATGCTCTGGATCGGGAATGCCGTCGTCGCCGCACCCGCGGTCAGCAGCGTGCCCGTCGTCAGCGCAACCGCGATGCCGATCGGCCCGGGCGCGGCCTCCTCCTTGCGGTCCGCCGACGCCTCGATCCGCGCGGCGTCGTCGGTGATCTCGGCGGCGATCTCGGTGATGATCTGCGCGATCGTGCTGGGCATGCGGCTCTCCTGGTGAACAGGTTGAACTCGCAGGCGGCGCGCATGATCCGTGGGCAGGGGCGCGGCGCCCTAGTCCAGCCGCGTCGACGTCCGCGCCGCCTGTCCCGCGGTCAGCAGGTCGCCGATCGCGCCCGCGGGGCCTGCCGCGGACAGAGCGGTCATCGCGGAATCGAGCCGCGCCGGGTCGAAGCCTCCGACCGGCGCGGTCAGCATCGCGAACACGGGCGCGGTGGGCAGCGCGGCGAAGGCGCGGGCATAGCGCCGGTTGAGCCGCGCCAGCGCGGCTTCCTGTCCGAGCATCGCATGGGCGATCGCCTGGCGCAGGACGATCGCCTGGCCCTCCGCAGACAGGCCGCCGCGCGCTCCGGGGGCGGGCAGCAGCGCGGTGCCGCTGGCGGCTAAGCCCGACCAGTCGCGCGCGTGCCAGTCGAATTCGGCGCGGATCGGCGTCGCGTCGCGGATGTCGGCGAGCGTCGCCACCGCTTCGGCGTGGCGGCCGAGCAGTTCGAGCGCGACCGCCTGGAGGCGGCGGCGCTCGTCCTGGATCGCGTCGGGATAGGGAATCATCGCGGTGTCGCGCAGCACGCGGACCGCGACTTCGGGGGTGCCGGCAAGGATCCGCAGCGTCGCGACGCGGATCGACAAGGGGCCCTGTTCGACGTCGCGCTGCGTGGTGGACAGCCGGCGTTCGAGCAGTTCGGCGGCGCGGCGATAGAGCCCGGCCTGTTGCAGTCGGTCGGCGAGCATCCACACCACGCGGTCGCCGTCCGCGCCCGTCGGCATCAGGTCGCGGTAATCCCAGAGCAGACCGGCGGCGGTGCCGAGCGGCATGGTCGATTGCGGCGCCACCAGCGCGACGAGATGCGCCTGGACGGTCGCCGACAGCGGCGCGGCGTCGGCGCCGATATTGCCATAGCGCAGCAGCGCGGCGGCCGCCGCCAGCAATGCGGGTTCGTCGCCGCGGCGGGTGGCGAGGCTCATCGCCAGCATCAGCCCGCGGCGCTCGATCATGCCCCCCCGCCAGCGGAACAGCAGCGCCGCCAGACGCTGCGCCGCGGCCGGCGGGGCGAGCGTGCGCGCGGCCAGATCGGTCTCGATCGTGCCGAGCGTGGCTGCGGCGCGCTGTTCGGGATCGCCGGTGCGTGCGGCCAGATCGAACCAGCGACGGCTCGTCGCGGCGGCGCCGAGCGCACGGTCCGCCTCGCCGTGCAACAGCGCGGCCGCCGCGTCGGTCGCCGGGATGCGATCGAGCCAGTCGCGCGCCGGGCCGGGCCTCCCTGCGTCGATCGCCGCGCGCGCGGCGGCGAGGATGAAGGGGCGGCGCGCCTTGGCGCCACGCGCGTTCAGCGCGGGCATCGCACAGCCGAGCACGCGTAGCGCCGGCGCCGCACGACCCGCCTCCGCCAGGATCCGCATCCGCCACAGACAGGTCTCGGGATCGGTCGCGAGCGCAGGGTCGTCGAGCGCCGCGATCGCCGGATCGGTCCGCCCGAGCCGCCCGAGCGCGACGCCGCGCGCGCGCCGCCACGCGGCGACCTTTGCAAGCCCGGTATCGTCGGCCGCCATCACGTCGAGCACGCCGAGCGCCTCGCCGGCGCGGTCGCGCGCGATCAGGGCGACCGCGTAGCGCCAGCGTGTCGCCTGCCGCGTCGCGGGCGTGGCGGTCGCGAGCGCCGCCCAGGCCGCCTGCTCGCTCATCGCGGTCCAGGCGGCGCGCGCCGGCGGCAGCGGCTGCGCGGCGAGCTCGGCGGCAAAGGGTACAGGCGCCGGGCGGGCGGGGGCGGGTGGCGACGGTTGCGCGGGCGTCGTGCTCGGGTGCGGCGCGCTCGGATGCGACGGTTCGGCAGCGCGCGCGGCATGCGGTCCGGCCAGCCCCGCGCCGATCGCCAGCGCGATGGCGAGGCGGATCATGCGAAGGCCAAGGTCACCGCGACCGCGGCAGCGGCGGCGGCGCCAAGGAACAGCAGCGCGAACACGATCGTCGCGACCCTGTTGCCTGCAGCGGCATGATGACCATCGCCCGGTCCGGCCGCAGGCATCGGCGCGATCGCCGTTGCATCGCCGCGCCGACGGGCGTCCGTCTCGGCACCGTTCGCGACGATCCTGACGCGCGCGGGTTTCTGATCGTGGCTCACTTGCGCTCCATCCCTCCGCTATCCTCCTATTATAGAGGCAAAGACCTGCGGATCGTCGGCATCGGCCGGCATTCGGGGCGACGTCCCGACGAAGCAACAAACCGGAGCCCGAGCGATGCGCACCCGCCCTTCACCCAAGCAGATCGCGCTGCTGATCGCGGCGCTGCTGGCCGCGCCGGTCATGGCGCCGGGCGCGGCGGCGTCCGAAGGGGGCGGGGCGGAAGGAGGCGGGGCGGAAGGTGAACCCGTAAGGCCGTCGCCGCTGTTCGTGATGCTCGATCCGCTCGACGTACCGATCGTCGAGGGCGATCGCGCGGACGGACGGCTGAAGGTCAAGCTGGTGCTTCAGGCCGCGGATGTCGCGGGGGCGGGGGCGATCGAGACGCGTCGGCCCGAACTGCGCGAGGCGGCGCTGGTCGCGTCGATCGAATTCGCGCGGTTGCATGCCTCCGCGTCGACGCCGGTCGATGCACGGCGACTGGCGCAGGACGTCTCCACGGCACTGCGCCGGGTCGATCCGACGATCGCGGCCGTGTTGCTGGTCGAGGTGGCGGCGCGCCGCGCCTGATCGCGCTCAAGTCCGCGCGCTGCGCCGAACCCCGGCCCGGCGTGTCTCAGGCGTTGGCGTTCAGCCCGTGCCGCGTCGCGCGGGGGCGGGTCGGCAACGGGGTGACGTCGGCCACGCGCTCGGGCCGGCCGGCGCGACGGCAGGCGAAGTCTTCGATTCGCGCGCCGGTGATCCGCGGCGACAGCAGCAGCAGCGCGATGCAGTCGGCGATGTCGGGATCATGCTCGCTGCCGATCGTCTCGACGACGTCGTCGAGCGTCATGCCCGGCGCGGTCAGCGCACAGGCCGCCGCGGCGGACCACAGCGCATGCGGGTCGGTGACCGAGAGCGACA
This sequence comes from Sphingomonas sp. CFBP 13733, assembly GCF_014841795.1. Classification (NCBI taxonomy): domain Bacteria; kingdom Pseudomonadati; phylum Pseudomonadota; class Alphaproteobacteria; order Sphingomonadales; family Sphingomonadaceae; genus Sphingomonas; species Sphingomonas sp. CFBP 13733. The sequence continues at coordinate 173,439 of NZ_JACYUP010000006.1, read as the reverse complement.
GGGAAACGCGGTAGTCCATGACCTCATCCTCTCCGGCCGTTCGCGGCTGGCCCGCCCGCCGGTTCGCTCGACCCTAGTCGAACCGGGCCGCACGGCTATTAAGGGATTACCCGTATCGAGGCGCGCCGCCGCCTTAAAACAGGCATGAAAAAACCGGGATGGCCGATCGGCCACCCCGGTTTCCACGACCCCCCGCCGATGTGCTTGGGGGACTTGGCGGGATCGTGTCTCGTACCGGCTTACCGGAACAGCGAGGTGATCGTCTGCGGTGCCTGGTTGGCGATCGACAGCGCCTGCACGCCAAGCTGCTGCTTGACCTGCAGTGCCTGCAGCTTCGCCGATTCCTTGGCCAGATCCGCGTCGACCAGCTTGCCGACGCCGCTTTCGATCGCGTCCGACAGCTTGCTGGTGAACGTCATCTGTGCGTCGATCTTGCGCGACCCCGAGCCGAGATCGCTCAGCTTGGTGTTGAGCGAACTGCCCAGCGTGTCCAGGGTATCGACCATCGCCTTGGCCTTGGCAGCCGTGTCGATTTCCGAATCCTGGCCGAGCACACCGGTACCCACGCCCGCGGACGCGGTTTCCGTCGCCGGCAGGTCGATTTCCTGGTTGGCGATGGAGAGCGTATCGGGATCGTAGGTGTCGGTGCCGGTTGCCTTATTGGTCAGCGACTGCAACGCACTCACGGTGCCGCCGCCGGTCTTGAGCAGGTTCGTACCGTTGAACTCGGACGAATCGACGATCGTGCTGATCTGGTCGCGAAGGGCGGTGAAGTCCTTGTTGTACGCAGCGCGGCTCTCGTCGCTGATGCCATCGTCCGACGCCTGCTTGGCGAGCGTCTTCATCTGGTTGACGACGTCCGAGATCTGCTCTGCGCCTGCGACCGCAACGTCGGCCACGCTCTTCGCCCGGCTGAGCGAGGAGTTGACCGCCTTGAGGCCACCCAGATCGCCGCGAAGGCCCTGGGCGATCGTGAAGGCTGCCGAATCGTCCTTGGTCGATGCGACGTTCAGGCCGCTGTTGATGCGGCTCTGGACGACGGACAGACCCTTGCTGGTCTCGTTGAGGGCCTGAAGGGCCGCCATCGCGCCAACATTGGTGTTAACGGACATTCCCATGATATTCTTCCTTCTGGAATAGTCGGTCGCTTCTGCGTCCTTGAGCCGTACGGCGGCTCGCCGACGGAGCGGTCAGATCCGACCCGCTCCTTATTCTGGGAAGAAATCCGGGTAGTTGGTCGCGCCGCGCGGATTATTTGCAGCGCGGGCGCGCGCCTCAGAACGGAAAGAGCGCGTCGTAGATCTGCTGGCCCCAGCGCGCCTGCTGCGCCTGCGTCAGCTGGCCGCGGCCGCCATAGCTGATCCGCGCCTCGGCGATCTGCGTGTGGCGGATGCTGTTGTCGCGGCTGATGTCCTGCGGGCGGACCATGCCGGTCACGATCAGCTCGCGCAGCTCGTAATTGACGCGGATCTCCTGGCGGCCGCGGATCATCAGATTGCCGTTGGGCAGCACGTCGGTGACGATCGCCGACATCGTCATGCTGATCGTCTCGGACCGGCTGATATTGCCCGATCCGTTGAACTGCGACTTCGAATTGCCGGCGATCAGCGGGTCGGGCGTCGCGACGCCGAGCCCGAGCGCGGCGGTCAGTCCGGCATTCTCGGAGCCGCCGCGTGTGCGCGCGGTCGTGTTGCCGACCTCGGCGCGATCCGCCACGTTGATCCGCACGGTCAGGATGTCGCCCTTGCGCGCGGCGCGCTGGTCGCCGAGAAACGCACCCGCGCCCGCGCGGAACAGCGATGCGTCGGGGGGCGCCAGCGCCAGTGGCGGCGCGGCCGGGCGACGGCTTGGCTGGCCAAGCGAATCCTCGGTCAGCGGGGTGTCGACCGCGGTCATCTCGCTGAGTTTCGGCGCCTTGCCGATCGTCTTGAGCTGGCCGACCGTGCCGCAGCCCGACAGGGCGGTCGCGCCGGCAAGAATCAAGAACATCGTCGCGGGTCTGGTCATTGCATGTCTCCTCATTGCGCGGCGACGCGTACGTTGCCCGCGCCCGTGACGACGCCATCGACGCTGTGGTTGGTGGACAGCGCGACGACGCGGACGACATCGCCCATGCCGCCCGCCGCCAGCGCCCGCGCGGCGGTGGTGATCGCAAACCCGCGCCCCTGGAGCGACAGCGTCACCGCCTCGCCGCGACGCACCAGCCGGGGCGCGACGAGATCGCCGGCGCGGACCATCGTGCCGGCGGGCAGCGCGCGCACCGCCTCGCGTCCGCTCGCCGCATCCGCCGCCAGCACGCCGCGCGCGGCGACTGCGGCCCGCGGCTGCAGTTCGAAATCGGCCGCGCTCAGGATGTCGCCGCGCGCGATCGCGCGGGTGAGCACCGCGACGGGCGTCTCGGCGGGATCCGCCGCGTGTGCCGGGAGCGCGATCCCCGATGCGAGGAGGAGCGCCAGGGCGATTGCCAGGCGGCTCACCGGAGCTGGCTCGAGGTCGCGAGCATCTCGTCCGCGGTCTTCACCACGCGGCTGTTCATCTCATAGGCGCGCTGCGCGGTGATCAGCGCGGTGATCTCGGACACCGGGTTGACGTTCGACGCCTCGACAAAGCCCTGCAGCGTGTCGCCAAAGCCCGGCTGGCCCGGCGCGGCGACGGTTGGCTGCCCCGACGAAGCGGTTTCGAGGAAGAGGTTGCCGCCCTGCGCCTCCAGCCCCGCCTCGTTGACGAAGGTCGCGAGCTGGATCTGGCCGACGGTCTGCAGCGCGGGATCATTGGCGAGCTTGACCTGGACCTCGCCGGTCTTCGAGATCGCGACGTCGACCGCCTCGGGCGGGATGACGATCGCGGGTTCGACGCGGAAGCCGTCCGCGGTGACCAGCTCGCCCTGTTCGGACAGCTGGAACGATCCGTCGCGCGTGAAGCCGATCTGCCCCGAGGGCAAAGTCACTTGGAAATAGCCGCGCCCCTGGATCGCGATGTCATAGCGGTTGCCGGTCTGGTTGGGCGCACCCTGTTCGGTGATGCGGTAGACGCCGCCGGTCTTCACGCCCGCGCCGATCTGGATCCCGGTCGGCACCTTGGCCTGGCCGTCGCCGCCTGCCGCCGAACCGGGCCGCGTCTCCTGCTGATAGAGCAGGTCCTGGAACGCCGCGCGCTGGCGCTTGAAGCCGGTGGTGTTCATGTTGGCGAACGTCAACACGCCGGGCTATGCGCGCGAGACGGTCGCATTGCAGACGGGGGTCACTGCGGGCCGCGTCAACGGCGTGGTGGTCGGCGAACCCGGCCGCGTCGCGGACAAGTTCCTCGAAGCGACCGTCTATGGCCGCAGCGGCGATGCGGGCCGTGCCGAGGTCGAGGCGGGCTATCTCGACCGGTTGCAGTCGCTGCTCGGCGCGACCGGGGCCGAATCTGCGCTGCCCGCCCGGCTCGACGCGATCGCCGCGACCGCAACCGCGATGGCCGGCGCCAATGGCGGGTCCGCGGTCACCGCGCCCTTTGTCGGCATGGTCGAGGACGCGATCGGATCGATGCGCCAGCTCGGTCGCGACGTCGACGTGCTGCGCGGCGATATCGAGGGCGAGGTTGGTGACACGGTCGAGCGGGTCAACGCGCTGCTGCGCACGGTCGACACGCTCAACGATTCGATCTCGCGGCTGCAGGGGCTGGGGCGCAGCGCGTCGGGCCCCGCGGACCGCCGCACCACCGCGCTTGAGGAGCTCAGCGCGCTGATCGGCATCACCGCGCGCGAACAGCCGAGCGGGCGGGTGACGATCGATACCGCCTCGGGCGTCCCGCTGCTCGACCAGCGGCTGCGCCAGCTCTCCTATCCCGCCAGCGGCGTCGGCAGCGCGCAGCCGGTCTATCCGACGATCGACGTGCGGTTCGCCGAGGCGGACGGCACGCTCGGCGCGGCGACCGGGACGACGCTCGATACGCCCGCCATGGGCGGGCGGCTCGGCGGGCTGCTCGACCTGCGCGACCGGCAGTTGCCGGCGTTCTCGGCGCGGGTCGAGACGCTGTTCGCGGGGCTCGCCCGGACGATCAACGCCGCGTCCAACACCGGCTCGGCGGTTCCCCCGCCGGCGACACTCACCGGTCGCGCGACCGCGCTGACTGGTGGCGACCGGCTGGGGTTCACCGGCGCGGCGCTGATCGCGGTGACGCGCTCGGACGGCACGATGGTCGCCGGCACCACGCTCGACTTCGACGCGCTCGGCGCGGCAGCAACGGTCGACGATGCGATCGCGGCGATCAATACCGGCCTGGGCGGTGCGGCGACCGCGTCGTTCGCCAACGGCACGCTCACCATCGCCGCGACCGGGGCAGGCACCGGCGTCGCGGTCGCGCAGGACACGGCGCGGCCGAGCGCGCGGGCCGGGATCGGCCTGTCGCACTATTTCGGGCTGAACGACATCGTCCGCAGCGACACGAGCATGCTCGTGCCCTCGGGGTTCACCACCGCCGATCCGCATCGCTTCGCCGCCGGCGAGGCGGTCGATTTCGCCTTGCGCGATTCGTCGGGCCGGCTGGTCGCGCGCTACGCGCTGACGGGTGCGACGGGGCCGACCTATGGCGACCTGATCGACGAACTCAACGCCAGTCCGCTCGGCGGTTATGGCCAGTTCGCGCTCGACGATGCCGGGCGCCTGCGGTTCTCGGCCACCCGCGCCGAATCGGGGGCAATGCTCTCGGTCCTGTCCGACACGACCGACCGCGGCGGCACCGGGCGCGGCTTTGCGGCGATCACCGGGCTGGGCGCGGCGGGGGCGGGGCTCGACAGCGCCGGGGTCCGCCGCGACGTGCTCGCCGATCCGACCCGCCTCCCGCTCGCACGCCTCCAGCCCGTAGCGGTGGGGACGAAGGCGCTGGGGCCGAGCGACCGGCGCGGCGCGACCGCGCTGGTCGATGCGCTGGCGAGCGCGGTCGATCTCGGCGATGCGGGGACGATGACGATCGCGCGCTTCTCCGCGGTCGTGCTGGGCGATGCGGGATCCGCCGCGTCGCGCGCCACCGATCGTGCGGACCAGATGGGCGCACGCCGCGACGACGCGATCAACCGCCGCGACAGCGTCTCGGGCGTCAATATCGACGAGGAGCTCGGCCAGATGGTCGTGCTCCAGAACAGCTACGCCGCCGCCGCGCGCGTCATGACCACCGCGAGCGAGATGTACGACACGCTTCTCGGCATGATCAGATAGGACCAGCATCGATGACCCGCATCGCCACCATCCCGCTCCAGCGGACGCTGACCGACGCGGTCCAGAAGGCGCAGCAGCGGCTCGCGCAGACGCAGCTGCAGCTCAATTCGGGCAAGAAGGCGAAGGACCTCGCCGATCTCGGCAGCGCCGCGGTCCGCACGCTGTCCGCGCGCAGCGCGCTGTCGATGCAGGCGGCGCAGAGCGCGGCGACGACCCGGCTCGGCACGACCTTGTCGCTCTACGAGGCCAATATCACCGCGATCGACACGATCGCCGGCGATCTCCGGACACAGCTGATGACCGCGGTCGGCACCGGCGCGACGCCCGCGCTCGGCAGCGCGATCGAAAGCGCCTTCAGCCAGTTCCGCTCGGCGCTCAACGCGACCGATGGCAGCGAGCCGTTGTTCGCCGGTGCGCAGGGCGACGCGATCCCGTTCAAGCCCGCGACGCTCGCCGAGACCGCGGGCACGACGACGCAGGCCGCATTCGGCAATGACGACGTCCGCGCCTCGGCGTCGATCGGCGGCGGCGCGACGCTGACCTATGGCGTCACCGCGAGCGAGCTCGGCGACGGCGTGCTCGCCGCGTTCCGGACGCTGGCCTAGGCCGGGCCGATCGGCGCCAGCCCCAGCGCGGGCCAGGCCGCGGCGCTCAAGACCGCGATCGCGCAGCTCGACGCCGCCTTGCCGCAGGTCCGCGGGCTCAACGCCGCCAACGGCCTCCGCCAGGCGCAGATCGAGACGCTCGGCGCGCGCGCGGCCGATCGCGCCGCGCTGCTCGAGAAGATCGTCTCGGACAATGAGGATGCGGATTACGGCCAGATCTCGATGGACCTGATGCAGCGCAAGACGATGCTCGAGGCGAGCTATTCGGTGTTCGGCAAGGTCGCCGGCCTCAGCCTCGTCGCCTATCTGCGCTGACGTCCACGGTTGGGGCACCCGGCGCCGCAGCGGTTGCGCCTGCCGCCCGCGCGAATTACGGCGAGCTTTTCCCGTTCGGTCCGGAGACCTCCCCTTGAGCACGCCTACCTATGACGTCGTCGCGATCGGCAATGCCATCGTCGACATTCTGAGCACCGCCGACGACGCCTTCATCGCCGAGATCGGTGTCGCCAAGGGCTCGATGCAGCTGATGTTCTCGTCGGAAGAAGCCGATGCGCTCTATGCCAAGATGGGGCCGGGCATGGAAATCTCGGGCGGGTCGGCCGCCAACACCGTCGCCGGCGTCGCCGCGCTCGGCGGCAAGTGCGGTTTCATCGGCCAGGTCGCCGACGACCAGCTCGGCCAGGTCTTCGCGCATGACGTCCGCAGCATCGGCATCGAGTTCGCAACCCCGGTCCGCGCCGGCGACCCGACCACCGGCCGCTGCCTGATCTTCGTGACGCCCGATGGCCAGCGGACGATGAACACCTTCCTGGGCGCAGGGCAGTTCCTCCCCGCCGCGGCGATCGACACCGCGATGATCGCCGACAGCGCGATCCTGTATCTCGAGGGCTATCTCTGGGATCCCGAAGAGCCACGCGCCGCGATGCGCGCCGCGATCGATTGCGCACGCGGTGCAGGGCGCAAGGTCGCCTTCACGCTCAGCGACGTGTTCTGCATCTCGCGCCACGGCGGCGATTTCCGCCAGCTGCTCAGCGACGGGCTGATCGACATCCTGTTCGCCAATGAGAGCGAACTGGCGGCCCTCGCCGAGACCGAGGATTGCGACGCGGCGGTCGCGAAGATCTCGGGGCAGGTCCCGACCCTGGTCGTCACGCGCGGCGAACACGGCGCCTGCGCGATCCAGAACGGCACGCGCGCCGAAGTGAAGGCCGAGCCGATCGCCAAGGTCGTCGACACGACCGGCGCGGGCGACCTGTTCGCGGCGGGCTTCCTCCACGGCCAGGCGCAGGGCCACGACCTCCACGCCTCGCTCAAGCTCGGTGCGGTCTGCGCAGCCGAGATCATCAGCCATGTCGGCGCCCGCCCGATGGTCGACATGAAGGCGCTCGCCGCCAAGCATATCGGCTGACGAACCGAACCGTCATTCCCGCGCAGGCGGGAACCCATATTGGCCGGCCGCGCGATAGACTCGCAACCGCTGGAGGGTATGGATCCCCGCCTCCGCGGGGATGACGGTCCGGCAGCAGNCTGCCCGGGGGCGCCATGTCGATCGGCTCACCGCCATCGGCCATGCCGCGCCCGAGATAGCTCTTGCGGTAGCCATAGAGGAAATAGATCACGAGGCCGACCGCGCCCCAGATCGGCAGTACCGCCATCGCCTCATAGGGAAGCGAGAAGTACAGCCCGATGCAGCCGACGATCGTCAGCGGCGCGACGATCCAGGCCGCCGGCGTGCGGAACGGACGATGCCGGTTCGGCTCGCGCTTGCGCAGGATCAGCAGCGCGATCGCGACCATCATGAACGCGTAGAGCGTCCCCGCATTGGCGATGTCCGCGAGCTGCCCGACCGGCAGGAACGCGGCGGCGAACGCGACGAACACGCCGGTGATCGCGGTGACGATATGCGGCGTCTTCCACTTGGGATGCACGCGGCTCAGCACTTCGGGCAGCAGGCCGTCACGGCTCATCACGAAGAAGATGCGCGTCTGGCCGAACATCAGGATCAGGATCACCGACGGCAGCGCGAGACCGGCGGCATAGCCCATCCAGTTGCCGACATTGGCATAGCCGACCTGACGCAGGACATGCGCCAGCGCCTCGTTCGAGCAGACCAGCGCCTGCGCGTTGGCGGGGATCAGGCAGGCGCGGGCGAGCTCGGCCGACCCGGTGGTGAACGGCACGCCGTCGGCGCCGAACAGCGGCTGTCCGCCGATCGTGCCGATCGCGCCCGCTGCGACCAGCATGTAGAACACGGTGCAGATGCCGAGCGAGGCGATCAGCCCGATCGGCACGTTGCGCTGCGGATCCTTGGTCTCCTCGGCCGCGGTCGAGACCGCGTCGAAGCCGACATAGGCGAAGAAGATCGTCGCCGCCGCGCCGACCACGCCCAGCCCGTTGCTGCCGAGGATGCCGGTGGGGAGGAACGGCTCGAAATTGCTGCCATGCGTCTTGGGCAGCGTCAGCGCGACGAACGCGGTCAGCGCGACGACCTTGATCGTCACCAGCACCGCATTGACGCGCGCGCTCTCGGTCGTGCCGATCATCAGCAGCCAGGTGATCAGCAGCGAGATGACGACCGCGGGCAGGTTGATGAACCCGCCCGGCATGTACGGCCCGTGCGACAGCCAGGTCGGGAGTGTTATCCCGAACGTCTCGTGCAATATCGAGCCCGCGAAATAGCCGGACCAGCCGACCGACACGGCGCTCGCGGCCACCGCATATTCGAGGATCAGCGCCCATCCGACCGTCCAGGCGAGCAGCTCGCCCATGACCGAATAGGTGTAGGTGTAGGCGGAGCCCGCGACCGGGGCCATCGCCGCGATCTCGGCATAGCAGAGCGCGGCGACGACGCAGACCGCGCCGGCGACGACGAAGCTCAGGATCATGCCCGGCCCGGCCTTCTGCGCGGCGGCGGAGGTCAGCACGAAGATGCCCGTGCCGATCACGCAACCGATGCCGAGCATGGTTAGCTGGAACGCGCCCAGCGATCGGTGGAGCGATTTCTTCTCCGCCGTCGCCAGAATGGCGTCCAGTGACTTAACGCGACCAAAAATCAATTCGGTTCCCCCCGGGGGTTGTGAGGGCCTGTTCACTGGCCCCCTTGCTCAAGCCGGGAAGCCTAATGGCAATTTTATTACGCGCAATCCTTTAGTGGCGGAAAGCCGCGCTATCCGGCCAGCATCGGGCCAAGCGGACGTCCGCCAAAGACATGAACGTGCAGGTGCGGCACCTCCTGATGCCCGTGTTGGCCGATGTTCGCGAGCAGGCGATAGCCCGGCTCGACCAGCCCCGCGGCGCGCGCGACCGTCCCGACCGCGCGGATGAACCCGGCGATCTCCGCATCGCCCGCACGCGCGGAGAAATCGTCCCACGAGACATAGGCGCCCTTGGGGATCACCAGCAGATGCGTCGGCGCCTGCGGGTTGATGTCGTGGAACGCGATCGCGAAGTCGTCGTCATACACCCGCTTGGACGGGATCTCGCCGCGCAGGATCTTCGCGAAGATGTTCTGGTCGTCATAGGGCTGGGTGGCGTCGATCGGCATGGGGCTTGCTCCTTTCGGGGCATCCTACCAACCTTCGTCATCCCCGCGAAGGCGGGGATCCATATCCTCGGAGGATCACGATCAATCCGCGCGGCCAGCCAGTCTGGAGTCCCGCCTCCGCAGGAATGACGGAGGTGGCGGATCAGGCAGTCCGCGCAGCCTTCTCGACCAACCCGCCGACACCCTCGCGCCGCTCCAGCTCCGCCCGCACGTCGTCGAGGCTCAGCCCGGCGTCCGCCAGCAGCACCGCGAGATGGAACATCAGGTCGGCGGCCTCGGGGACGATGCTCGCCTCGTCGCCCGAACAGGCCGCGATCACCGTCTCGACCGCTTCCTCGCCGAGCTTCTGCGCGATCTTCGGGCGGCCACGCGCGAACAGGCTGGCGGTGTAGGAGGTGTCGGCGGGCGAATCGCGGCGCGCGCGGATAGTCGCCTCCAGGCGGTCGAAAACGGGGTCTGCCATGCCGTGCGTGCTGACGCAGGCGCGCGGGCGGGTCAATCCTTTGCGCGCGGCGGCCGCTTCAGGAACCGCTTGCGCAGCGCGCGGCGGACCAGCCACACGCCGATCGCGGCGACCGCGAACAGCGCGATGTCCGACGCTTCGGGGCCGGTGCGCGGATGCACCACGCCGCTATGCCCCGACTGCACCGCGACCAGCGGCAGCGTCGCCATGCCGGTCAGGCCGACCGCAGGGGGGTCCGCACCGGGATCCCCGCAGCGGCCAGCGCGGCGTGCGCGTCGCCGATCGACGCCTGGCCGAAATGGAAGATCGATGCGGCCAGCACCGCGCTGGCATGGCCGTCGCGGATCCCGGCGACCAGATCGTCGAGCCCGCCGACCCCGCCGCTTGCCACGACCGGCACCGCCACGCGGTCGGCGATCGCGCGGATCAGGTCGAGGTCATAGCCGCTGCGCGTCCCGTCGCGGTCCATCGAGGTGACGAGCAGCTCCCCGGCGCCGAGGTCGGCGAGCTTCACCGCATGCGCGATCGCGTCGATCCCGGTCGCGCGCCGGCCGCCATGCGTGAACACCTCCCAGCCTTCGCCCGAGCGCCGCGCATCGACGCTCGCGACGCAGCACTGGCTGCCGAAGCGCTCGGCGATGTCCGCGACGAGTTCGGGCCGCTCGACCGCGGCGGAATTGACCGCGACCTTGTCCGCGCCCGCCAGCAACAGCGCGCGCGCATCGTCCGCGGTCCGAACGCCGCCGCCGACCGTCAGCGGCATGAAGCACACCGCCGCGGTCCGCCGCACGACGTCGAGGATCGTGCCCCGGCCTTCATGGCTCGCGCCGATGTCGAGAAAGCACAATTCGTCCGCACCGGCGGCGTCATAGGCGCGCGCCTGCTCGACCGGATCGCCCGCGTCGCGCAGCTCGACGAAGTTCACGCCCTTCACGACGCGGCCGTCGGCGACGTCGAGACACGGGATCACACGCGCGCGGACGGTCATGGGTGTGCTCGAAGAAGGGGTTCACGCGGAGACGCGGAGACGCGGAGACGCGGCGAAGCCGCTAAGATTGATTCACGCGAAGGCGCGAAGGCGCGAAGAGGGAGAAGGGCAGAGCAGGGCTTCTGCTTACACTTCGTGCCTTCGCGCCTTCGCGTGAACCCATATCTGCCTGCGGCGCCAAAAGACTCTCCGCGGCTCCGCGTCTCCGCGTGAACCCTCATGCCGCCTTCGCCACGCTCAACGCCGCCGCGAGATCGAGCCGCCCGTCGTACAAGGCGCGCCCCGTAATCACGCCCTCGACGCCATCACGGACATGCAGCGCGAGCACGTGGATCTCCGCGATCCCCTTCACCCCGCCGCTCGCGATCACCGGAATGTCGACCGACCGCGCCAGGTCGACCGTCGCCTCGACATTGCAGCCCTTGAGCATCCCGTCGCGCCCGACATCGGTGAACAGCAACGACGCCACCCCCGCATCCTCGAACCGGCGCGCGAGATCGACCGCGCTGGTGGTCGAGACGTCGGCCCAGCCCTTGGTCGCGACCATGCCGTCCTTCGCGTCGACCGCGACGACGATCCCGCCGGGGAAATCCTTCGCCACGCCGCGCACGAAGTCGGGATCCTCGAGCGCCGCGGTGCCGATCACGACCCGCGACACGCCCAGATCGAACCAGCCCTCGACATTGGCGCGCGTGCGGATCCCGCCGCCCAGCTGCACATGCCCCGGAAACTGCGAAACGATCGCGCGCACCGCGTCGCCATTGACCGACGCGCCCGCAAACGCGCCGTCGAGATCGACGACGTGCAGATGCTCGGCACCTGCGCTCGCGAACAGCATCGCCTGCGCCGCGGGATCGTCGCCATAGACGGTCGCACGGTCCATATCGCCCTCGGCGAGGCGGACGACTTGCCCTGCCTTGAGGTCGATCGCGGGGAAAACGATAAGGCTCACGGCCGCCACTCCAGAAAACGTTCGAGCAAGGCCAGGCCGTAGCGCTGGCTCTTCTCAGGGTGAAATTGCACGCCGATCATCGTGTCGCGGCCGATCGCCGCGGTGACGGGGCCGGCGTGATCGGTGGTCGCGAGCACGTCGGCGCCTTCGAAGGCGAAGCTGTGCAGGAAATAGGCCTCGCCCGGCGCGATCAGCGGATGCGCGGTGGCCGGCACGACGTCGTTCCAGCCCATATGCGGCACCTTCGCGTCCATCGTCCCCGGCTCGAGCCGCCGCACGCGCCCTGGCACCCAGCCGAGCCCGGCATGCGTCCCCATCTCCTCGCCCGCGTCCGCCATCAGCTGCATGCCGACGCAGATGCCGAGGAACGGCGCGCCCTCGTCGCGCACGCGGCGGTTCATGGCCTCGACCATCCCCGGCACCGCGCGCAACGCCGCCGCGCACGCGCCATACGCGCCGACGCCGGGCAGCACGATCCGGTCCGCCTTCGCGACGACGTCCGCGTCGGCGGTGACGATCAGGTCGCTACAGCCCGCGGTGCGCAGCGCGTTCTCGACCGAATGCAGGTTCCCCGCGCCGTAATCGATCAGCGCGAGCGTCACAGTATCCCCTTGGTCGACGGGATCGCGTCGGCCTTGCGCGGATCGATCTCGATCGCGGTGCGCAATGCGCGCGCGACGCCCTTGAACGCGGCCTCGGCGATGTGATGATTGTTGGTGCCGTACAGCGTCTCGACGTGCAGCGTGATGCCCGCGGCCTGCGCGAAGCTGTGGAAGAAATGCTCGAACATCTCGGTGTCCATGCCGCCCAGCCGGCTCTGCGAGAACAGGTCCTTCCAGACGAGCCAGGGCCGCCCGGAGATATCGAGCGCCACCCGGGTCAGAGTCTCGTCCATCGGCGACAGCGCATCGCCGTAGCGCGCGATGCCGCGCTTGTCGCCGAGCGCCTGCGCGAACGCCTGGCCGATCGCGATGCCGGTATCCTCGACGGTGTGATGCTCGTCGATATGCAGGTCGCCCTTGGTCCGGACGTGCAGGTCGATCAGCGAATGGCGCGAGAGCTGTTCGAGCATGTGATCGAAGAAGCCGACGCCGGTCTCGACGTCGTACAGGCCGGTCCCGTCGAGGTTGATGGTGACGTCGATCGCCGTCTCGGCGGTGGAGCGGGAAATCGTGGCGGTGCGCATGCCACCTCCCATAACGTGCGCCACGACGCATGCAATCTTGACCGCCATCCGAATACCGCTACCCAGAGGGAATGAGTGATGGACTGCCCGATAGCCTGATTCCGTACGACGAGATCGTGCAAGAAGCCCTGCGTGCCGTCGTCGGCCGCGTGCTCGGCTCCGTGTCGGAGGCCGGCGGGCTTCCCGGCGAGCATCATTTCTACATCACCTTCAAGACGCAGGCGCCCGGCGTCGACATCCCCAAGCGGCTGATCGAACGCTTCCCGGACGAGATGACGATCGTCATGCAGAACCGCTACTGGGACCTCGTCGTCGACGACGAGCGCTTCTCGATCGGCCTGTCGTTCAACCAGGTCCCGTCGAAGCTGGTCATCCCCTATTCGGCGATCACCGCATTCCAGGATCCCGCGGTCAGCTTCGAACTGCGCTTCCAGGCGCAGGAAGGCGCGGACGAGTCGCTCGGCGAGCATGACCCCGCCGAGAATGACGGCCCGACCGCGGTGCCGATCGAAGACGGCTCGAACGTCGTCGCCGTGGATTTCAAGCGGAAGAAGTGAGCTGGAGCGAGGCGATCAGGCAAAGCTGATCGCCGGTCGCAAAGCGACGCGAACGGCCGGCCGACGCGCACCGCGCGGTCGACGACATGGGATTTACTCCCATGTCGGCCTTCTGCTCTACGCCGCCATACCGGAACAAGCCCGGCATGACGGCGTAGGTAGGCCATGACCAACACCCGCACAGAAACCGACTCGATCGGCCCGATCGAAGTCCCCGCTCAGGCCTATTGGGGCGCGCAGACCGAGCGATCGGTCGAGAATTTCCCGTTCGGTACCCGCGAACGCATGCCGATCGAGATCGTCCACGCCCTCGCGCTCGTCAAACAGGCCGCCGCGCGCGTGAACCGCACGCACGGCCTCGACGCCACAATCGCCGACGCGATCGACGCCGCCGCGCAGGAAGTCATCGACGGCACGCTCGACGACCAGTTCCCGCTCGTCATCTGGCAGACCGGCAGCGGCACCCAGTCGAACATGAACGTCAACGAGGTGATCGCCGGCCGCGCCAACGAAATGCTCACCGGCACGCGCGGCGGCAAGTCGCCGGTCCATCCCAACGACCATGTCAACATGAGCCAGTCGTCGAACGACAGCTTCCCGACCGCGCTCCACATCGCCGCCTCGCTCGCCGTGACGCGCCGGCTCTTTCCCGCGCTCGACCGGCTGCGGACCGCGCTGCAGGCGAAGGCGGATGCGTGGGACGACATCGTCAAGATCGGCCGCACGCACCTGCAGGACGCGACCCCGCTGACGCTCGGGCAGGAATTCGGCGCCTATGCCAATCAGGTCTATCGCTGTGGCCGCCGGATCGAGCCGGGCGTCACCAACGGCACCAACCGGCTCGCGCAGGGCGGCACCGCGGTCGGCACCGGGCTCAACGCGCCCAGGGGGTTCGCCGCGGATTTCTGCAAGGCGGTCTCCAACCTGACCGGCCATCCGTTCATCCCCGCCGAGAACAGCTTCGAGGCGCTCGCCTCGAACGATCCTCTCGTTCATCTATCGGGCACGCTCAACACGCTCGCGGTCGCGCTGACCAAGATCGCCAACGACATCCGCCTGCTGGGCAGTGGCCCGCGCTGCGGCTTCGGCGAGATCGACCTGCCCGCGAACGAGCCCGGCAGCTCGATCATGCCCGGCAAGGTCAACCCCACCCAGTGCGAGATGCTGACGATGGTCGCCGGCCAGGTGATGGGCAATCACGTCGCGGCCACCATCGGCGGGATGCAGGGGCATCTCGAACTGAACGTCTTCAAGCCGCTGATCGGCGCGAACGTGCTCCGCTCGATCGACCTGCTCGCGACCGCGATGGAGGGTTTCGCGGAGCGCTGCGTCGACGGCATCGAACCCAATCGCGACCGCATCGCCGACCTGCTCGACCGCTCGCTCATGCTCGTCACCGCGCTCGCGCCCGAGATCGGCTATGACGCGGCCGCGAAGATCGCCAAGCACGCGCATGCCGAGGGGCTGACGCTGAAAGAGGCCGGCCTCGCACTCGGGCTGGTCGACGCGGAAACCTTCGACCGGGTCGTGCGGCCCGAATCGATGCTCGGCCGCTAACGCCTCCCCCGACCCCGTTCGTGCTGAGCGAAGTCGAAGCACCGTCGCTTGCGGCACACCCTTCGACGTCGCTCAGGGCGAACGGAAGGGGGAGGGGCGCACCTGCGGGAACCCAAACGCGGTTCGCGCGCTAACCCGCCACACGCGGAGGAGAAATTACGTGGGCGCAACGACCATAGGCGCGCTGATCGGCGCAGGCATCGACTCGCTCAGCGGCGATGACGGCAATGCGGACGGCGCGATCATCGGTGCGGTCACCGCCAACGTGCTCAAGATCGTCGTGCCGCTGGCCGTGACCTACGCGATCGGCTGGGCGGTGCTGCGCGGTGCAGCGGAACTCAAGGACCAGGTTTTCGGAGAGGTTAAGTCATGATCGGACGTATCATCAGTGCATTGGTTGGCCGCGAAATGGGTCGTCGCAGCGGCGGCAGCGGTGGCACCTCGGGTGCAGTGAAGGGTGTGGTCGCGATGAGCGTGCTGCGTCGCATGGGCCCGCTCGGCATGATCCTCGGCGGCGGCTATGCGGCCAAGAAGGCTTATGACCGCAACCGGGCGCGCAAGTCGGGCTACTGATCCGCCGCCAGAATGACACGCGCGGGCTGTGCATGGGTTGACGCCCATGCGCAGTCCGCGGCAAGGGCGCGCATGCCCCACACACTTCCGTCCGACCCGCATGGTTTCCGTCGCCGCGGCGTCCTGTTCGTCCTGTCCTCGCCATCGGGCGCCGGCAAGTCGACGATCGCGCGCCGATTGCTCGCCGACGAGCATGAGCTGGAGATGTCGGTCTCGGTGACGACCCGGTCGATGCGCCCGGGCGAAGTCGACGGCAAGGACTATCATTTCACCGATCTCGAGGGCTTTCGCGACATGGTCGCGAAGGACGAATTCCTCGAATGGGCGCATGTCTTCAACCATCGCTACGGCACCCCGCGCGCGCAGGTCGAGGAGATGCTGGCGGCCGGCAAGGACGTGCTGTTCGACATCGACTGGCAGGGCGCGCAGCAGCTGTTCCAGATCGCGGGCGGCGACGTCGTCCGCGTCTTCATCTTCCCGCCGTCGATGGAGGAACTCCACCGCCGCCTCACCAGCCGCGGTACCGACTCGACCGAAGTGATCGACGCCCGCATGTCGCGCGCCGCGAACGAGGTCAGCCACTGGGACGGCTATGATTACGTCCTGGTCAATGACGACGTCGACAGCTGCATCCGCGGCGTGAAGACGATCCTCGCCGCCGAACGCCTCAAGCGCTCGCGCCAGACCGGCCTGATCGGCTTCATCCGCCGCCTGACGCGCTGACCCCCCGTCATCCTGGATCGGGTCCAGGATGACGAAAGCCTACAGCATCGCCAGAAACGCGACACCGCGCGCGAATTCCTGGCGCTTGAGCTCGCGCAGCTGCGCCGCCTGCCAGTCCTCGCCCCACATCTCGATCGACCAGTCCTCGTCGATCCCCGCCGCCGCCCAGGCCGCATCGCCGTCGATCTCTCCCTCGACCAGCGCCAGCCCGATCACCAGCGACCCCGTCAGCGTGACGACCGGCGACAGCCCGGCAAGGTGGAAATCGTCATGCGCCGCGACCGCCTCGTGCAGCCGCGCGATCGTCGCGGGGGCCTGCGCGACGTGCATCACCCCCGCCGTCACCGCGAACGTCACGTCGTACCGCGCGCGCGCCCAGTCGAGCAGCGGGTCCCAGCGCGCTGCCTGCCGCTCGACCAGCGGTGGCGGGCCGTCCGCGCGGTAGCAGAGCAGGTCGCTCTCGCCATAGGCCGCCAGCCGTGCGGCGAACTGCGCCGGATCGTTCGCGATCGGATCGGTCGCGGCATTGGCGAGGCCCGTCAGCGGCATCGTCCGCGGATCGATCGTCTCGCCGACGCTGCGCCATTCCTCCGCGACCGCCTGCGCCAGCGCATCGGTCGGCAGCGCGAGCGGCCGTCGCCCGGGGGTGCGGACCGGCTTGCCGTCGAGCGTCACCACGCGATCCGCATCGATCGCGACGTCTGTCCAGAATCTCTTCATGCGTCCTGTCCGGTCATTCGGTGGGCGTGCGCCAGCGCTGCGCCAGGCTGCGCGGCACGATCGCGATCATCGCCATCGCCGACAGCACGATCGCGGTGCCGAGGATCTTCGGCCCCCAGCTATAGGCGCGCGCGATCAGCACCAGCCCGAGCACCGCGCCCGCCACGCCCGCGAGCCGCACGCCGACCAGCACGAACCAGCGCCGCTGCGCCAGGCGATCGGCCTCCGTCACGACGCGGTCACCAGATGGCGTAGCGCCGGCACCGTCTCGGCGACGACGTCCGCGCCGGCCTCCGCCAGCTCGTCGACCGCGTGATAGCCCCAGGTGACACCGACCGCCCGTGCGCCCGCGGCGCGTGCCATCGCCATGTCATAGCTCGTATCGCCGATCATCGCGGTCGTCGCCGGGGTCGCGCCCGCCTCCTTGATCGCCGCGAACAGCATCGCCGGATCGGGCTTCGACGGATGCCGGTCCGCGGTCTGCAGCGTCACGAACCGGTCGGTGATGCCGTGCGCGGCGAGGACATGCGCGAGCCCGCGGTCCGACTTGCCCGTCGCGACGCCCAGCATCCAGCCATCGTCGGCGAGCGTCGCCAGCACGTCGGCGATCCCCTCGAACAGCGGCTCCTCGATCAGCTCGCCGCTCGTCCGCATCGCATGGAACGCGGCCTTGTAGTCGGTGGCGAGCGTGCGATGCAGCGCCTCGTCGCCCTGCGGCACCAGGATCTGCATCGCCTCGACGAGGCTGAGCCCGACGATCCGCCGGATCGCGGCGCGCGGCGGCGGGACGAGCCCGGCCGTCTCGAACGCCCGCTCGCACGCGACGCAGATATTCGCCTGACTGTCGACGAGCGTCCCGTCGCAATCGAACACGGCGAGGCGGATCATGAGATTTTCCAGCGCATCCCCGTCTCGTAGATCAGCCGGGCGAACGAGGGAACGCCAAACCGGAACGCGCATCGTCATGTTCCCCCGCAAGGCGGGGGACTCGGGCCCAAGCAGAGCTCCCGATCATGCCCCCTGGACCCCCGCCTCCGCGGGGGAACGGGCAGGGGGCACCCCCACCACCACCACCCCGGCGAAGGCCGGGGTCCAGTTGGGGGACGGTGCTGACGAAGCGCAGCCCCCGGTTACTGCAACCTCCCCAACTGGACCCCGGCCTTCGCCGGGGTGGTGTTAGGTATGGGGCGAGGTTGGTCCGCGAGATGACCGCGACCCCCGCCTCCGCAGGGGAACGAGTAGGCGGGCAGAGCCCCACCATAATAACCACCCCGGCGAAGGCCGGGGCCCAGTTGGGGGACGGTGCTAACGGCGCGCAGCACCCGGTTACTGCAACCACCCCAACTGGGCCCCGGCCTTCGCCGGGGTGGTGTCAAGAGAGCGTAGCCGTCGACCTGCTAGACCACCGCGACCCCGGCCTGCTGCAGGGCCCGCTCGGCTCGCTCGCCGCCTTATTGTTCTCAACCACACCGCGCACGCGGTGTTCGGCACGGTGACTGAAGCCGTGTGGTTGCGGCTGTTGCGGTAACGCTCGCGCTGATCCGTTCCCCCGCGAAGGCGGGGGCCCAGGACTCAAGCAGCGTGCCATTCGTGGTCCCTGGACCCCCGCCTCCGCGGGGGAACGGGAGGGCACCCAACAATCACCACCACCCCGGCGAAGGCCGGGGCCCAGTTGGGGGACGGTGCTAACGGCGCGCAGCACCCGGCTACTGCAACCTCTCCAACGGGACCCCGGCCTTCGCCGGGGTGGTACTGGAAATGGGCGAGACCACCCCGCTAGATCACCGCGACCCAGGCCCGCTCCTAGGCCCACCCGGCTTCCCCCCCGGACGACCCCGGCCACCAGGCTTGGCACCCTCGACCCGCGGCCCACTCCTGGGCGCGCCGAACTTCGACCCCGCGCCCGTCCGCGAACCACCCGTCTTCGGCCCCGCAGGCTTGCCCCCCGCCGTCTTCTCCTCGACCACACCACGCCCGCGCCGTTCGCCGCGGCGCTCCTTGCGCACCGACTTCGCATGCGCCCTGGCGCGCGACTTGATCTCCTCGCGCGACGGCGCGGTCTTCTCGTCGAGCACCAGCGCATCGCCGAGCGACTCCTCGAAGCCCAGCTGCTTCAGGCTTTCCGCGAAATGCGTCGGCAGTTCGGCGGTCACGTCGATCGACCCGCCATCGGGATGGTCCACCTTGATGCGGCGCGCATGCAGATGCATCTTGCGCGAGATCCCGCCGGTCAGGAACGCCGCCGCGCCGCCATATTTCCCGTCGCCGACGATCGGATGGCCGATCGCCGCCATATGGACGCGCAGCTGGTGCGTGCGACCGGTGAAGGGCTGCAGCTCGACCCAGGCGGCGCGGTTGCCCGCGCGCTCGATCACGCGGTACCGGGTCCGCGCGGGCGCGCCCTCGGCCTCGTCGACATGCATCTTCTCGCCGCCGGTGCCGGGCTGCTTGCCGATCGGCAGCTCGATCATGCCGTCCTCGATCGACGGCACGTCGACCACCAGCGCCCAATAGACCTTCCGCGCAGTCCGCCCCGAAAACGCCTTGGCGAAGAATGCCGCTGCGCGCGACGTCCGCGCGACCAGCAGCGCGCCCGACGTATCCTTGTCGAGCCGGTGGACCAGCTTGGGCCGGCCCTCATTGTCATACTGGAGCGCATCGAGCAGCCCGTCGACATGCTGCGTCGTCTTGGTGCCGCCCTGCGTCGCCAGACCCGGCGGCTTATTCAGCACGAACGCCTGGAAATCCTTGTGGATGACCATCGCCTGCGCGGCCTCGGTCTCCTCGTCCGACAGGATCACGCGCTCGCGCACGCGCCGCGGCGCGTCGACGTCGGCGGTGGCCTTGTCCGCCTCGGGCGGCGGCACGCGCAGCATCTGGCCCGCCGCGATCCGGTCGCCGGGCGTCGCGCGCGCGCCGTCGACGCGCAGCTGGCCGGTCCGCGCCCACATCGCCACTGTCGTGAAGCTCGTCTCGGGCAGGTGCCGCTTGAACCACCGGTCCAGCCGGATGCCGTCATCGTCGAATCCGACGTTGAACTCGCGGAAATTCGTATCGCTATCGTGTTTGCCCGCAGTCATGCGACGGCCCTTACTGCGGAGAGACCCGCGAACAACGCGGCGATCGAACCGATCACCGACACCAGAACATAGCCGAGCGCGAGGCCCGGCGCGCCACGCTCGATCATCGTGACGACGTCGAGCGAGAAGGAGGAAAAGGTCGTGAACCCGCCGAGCACGCCGACGCCGAGCAGCAGCCGCCAGCCTTCGGGCGCCGAATGGCGCGCGAGCACGCCGACGAGCACGCCCATCAGCAGCCCGCCGACGAGATTCACCGCCAGCGTGCCGAACGGATAGCCGGCACCGAGCAGCGCGGTCATCGCGCGCCCGGTCAGATAGCGCGCGCCGGATCCGACCGCGCCACCGACCATGACATAGAGAAGGGGAGACATGCCCGCGCCCTAGCGCGAATCGCGGAAAACGGAAAGCCGCGCTTGACGGGCATGCGCGGCGCTCGCCCTTGGACACGGCGGCGTCGCTCAGCGCCCGGCGTTGGAGACCAGATCGACGTCGCTGACGCCGCCCACGCGCGGCGTGACATACACCCTATAGGCATCGCCGCCGCGCAGACCGCCGAGCACGTGCCGGCGGCCGTCGCTGCGGTGGTCGGCCGAATAGCCCGTGTCGGCGGTGCGCGTATAATAGAAGTCGAGCAGCCGCTGCGGCGTGGCGCGACTCGAAAAGTGCACGACGCGCAGCCGGCAGCCGGCCTGGTCGGAACCCGCCGCCTCCGACAGCTGCGCATCGGGATAGAGGGGCAGGTCGGCGGGCAGGCGATTCGCCCACCTCGCCGAATAGCCGATCGTCCGCGCACACGCCGCCGCGTTCGGAAACGTCTGCTGGTCGGCCAGCGCGCCCAGCGTCAGCGCCGCGTCGGCCTGGCGGCAGGCGGGACAGCCACCGGCAGCGGCGGGCGCGCGCTTCAGTGTACGTGGATCGACCGTATCGGCGCGGCGGCCCGCTTCCTCGGGTGGCATCGCCCCGCCCATCGGCTCGGGCGGCGGGCGGATCGCGTCGTCGTTCGATGATTGGGACAGCGTCGGGTCGACCATGATCTGACCCGCGAGCGCGGCGTTCAGCGCCGGGTCGCCCGCATTGCCGTTGCCAAGGTCCGCCTCAAGGCGCGTCGGGTCCTGCTGATCGACCGCGGGCTCGCCGCACGCGATCAGCGCGAGCGGCAGGGCAAACGCCAGGGCGGGCAGGCGGATCGTACGGGCAAAACGGGTCATCACCCGGCATCAATGCGGGAGTGCGGGTGAAGAAAGCGTTGTCGCGGTACGCTTGGTTGGCCGGCCCGCGATCTTGCCTGCGACCCGTCGAGACGCCATGTCCGGGTCATGCTCAACCTCGTCTCGATCCTCATCGGCCTCGTCACCCTCGCACTGGGTCTCGTCGCCTTCTTCCCGCTGCTCGGCTGGATGAACTGGCTGGTCATCCCGATCGGCATCGTCGGTGCTGCGGTCGGTGCACTGTCGTCGAGCAATGCCGGGCGCAATCTCAACATCGTGCTGATCATCATCTTCACGCTGCGGCTGATGCTCGGCGGCGGCATCATCTGACCGCGGGGGTCGGAGGGTCAGCGGCAGCGAATCCGGCCGCGATCAACCGACCGGCCGGGCAACGCACCGCCGCGCGTATCGACCAGCGTGCCGATCAGCCGTGATCCACCCCGCGCGATGACGTTGCCGAGGACACCGCCGGCCAGCCCGCCGGTGATCAGGCCGGTCGTCCCGTCGTCGCGGCGACAATAATAGCGACCGTCGGCGCCGCGATACAGCCGATCCGCACGGCTCAGCCGGCGCACCGCATAATAGCGGCCATCGCGAAAATACCGGTCCGCAAAATAGCCGCGCTGCCCCGGTTCGGGGCGATCATGATCATAGGCGCGGTATCGCTGCCAGTCGCCGGCGTCGCGTCGTGCGACGCCGGCGATCGTCTGTGCACCGGCCACGGCGGCACCGACGACCCCCGCCTCGAGCCCCGCACCGAGCAGGACGAGGGCGACGGTCGCGGCGATCCGCATGCCGGCGCGTCGATCAGGCAAGCGTGTGGTCGAGCGTGATGTCGGCGTTCAGCACCTTCGACACCGGGCAGTTCGCCTTGGCATCCGCCGCGATCGTCGCGAACTCGTCGGCCGAGATCCCCTCGACCTTCGCATTCAGCGTCAGCGCCGACTTGGTGATCTTGAACCCGTCGCCATCCTTGTCGAGCGTCACCTTCGCGCTCGTCTCGAGCGTGCCCGCCTCATAGCCCTTGGCCGCGAGCGCAAAGCTCAGCGCCATGGTGAAGCAGCTCGCATGCGCGGCGGCGATCAGTTCTTCGGGGTTGGTGCCGGGCTCGTTCTCGAACCGCGTGTTGAAGCCGTAAGGCGAGTCGGACAGGACGCCCGACTGCGTCGAGACATGGCCCTTGCCGCTCTTGCCGAGGCCTTCATAGCTGGCCGAACCGCTGCGTGTCGTCATTTTCGGATCCTTCGAAACATGAAAAAGGGCGCCGCGGTTTCCCGCGACGCCCCCCTTCAACGCATCAGTCCGCAATGCGGTGCGTGGTTTAGCGGCAACGACGATTATTGTTGCTCGTGCCCTTGTCGATCGCGCGACCGGCCAGGCCACCCAGGACCGCGCCGCCGAGCGTGCCGACCGTGCGGTCGCCGCGCGTGTCGACCGTGCGGCCGAGGAGCGCGCCGCCGACGCCGCCGATGATCGTGCCCGTCGTGCCGTTGCTCTTCTTGCAATAGGTCCGCCCGTCGCGACCGCGCCATTCGCGCTTGCCGCGCTGCGCATCGGCGGCCGAGATCGGCACCGCGAGCGTCGGCAGGACGAGGGCGGTCGCGCTGAGTGCCATGATCAACTTACGCATAAAATCTACTCCCGTTTGTAATGATCTGTGTCCGTAACGGCCGGCGTTTACCCCCGGTTGCATGAACCCAAAACAACGTCGCGTTCATCTTCGCTCCGGGCATCCTGGGTCGTGCAGGCACAGCAATCTGTCCCCGTTATCCACAGCAAGTTATCCACAGGCTGTGCACAAAAGGATAAGAACCGGCAAAATTGCGCCCCGGGCACGGGCTGCCCGGGGACTTTTCCCCGTTATCCACAAAAAATTATCCCCACCTGTGGATAAGTCTGTCCTCAGCCGGGAAATCGCGCAAAATCCGGTCGCGGGTGCGGCCTCGCTTGTGTCGCGCGCCACAGCGGCTAGGCCGGGGGGATGCTGCCCGCCACGATCCTGTCGCCCGACGTCCTTCCCGCCGCTGCGCGCTGGCTCGATCTCGCCGGGCTCGCGGTGTTCGCCGCCTCGGGCGCGCTCGCCGCGGCCAAGCGCGGGCAGACCGTCGTCACCGCGATCTTCTTCGGGCTGATCACCGGGGTCGGCGGGGGCACGGTGCGCGACCTGCTGATCGACGCACCGGTCTTCTGGGTGCACGACGCGCGCGCCGCCAGCATGTGCCTGATCGTCGCGCTGGTGATCTGGATCACGCCCGAACGCTGGTGGCGCGACGAGGCGCTGGGCTGGTTCGATGCGATCGGGCTCGCCGCCTATGCGGTGTTCGGCGCGGCCAAGGCGCTGGGCTATGGCGTGCCGCCCGTGCCCGCGGTGCTGATGGGGGTGATGAGCGCCTGTTTCGGCGGGATCATCCGCGACGTGCTCGCGGGCGAACCCTCGATCCTGATGCGTCCCGAACTCTATGTCACCGCGGCGGCGCTCGCCGCGGCGAGCTATGTCGGGCTGGTGCTGCTGGGGGTGCCGATCGGCTGGTCCGCGGTCGTCGCGGCGAGCGCGGGGTTCAGCCTGCGCGCCGCCGCGATCCGCTTCCACCTCGCGCTGCCCGCCTACCGCGCACGCCGCTAGTCCGCAGTCAGCCCCGCACGACGCCGACCTCGGCAAAGCGGCGCGGCTCGACCGGTGGCACCGCCGCGTCGTTCAGCGCGCATTGCCAGTGGCCGACATCGATCCACTGGCCGTTCTTGTACCCGACCGCGCGATAGACCCCGGCGCGGCGGAACCCGACCGATTCGTGCAGCCGGATCGATCCGTCATTGGGCAGCGCGATGACCCCGATCGCCTGGGTGAACCCTTGCGCGCGCAGCGTGTCGATCAGCGCCTCGTACAACAGCCGCCCCGCACCCTGGCGCTGCGCCGCATCCGCGACATAGACCGTGGTCTCGACGACGAAGCGATAGGCGGCGCGTTCGCGGAACCGTCCGGCATAGCCGAACGCGATCACCCCGCCCGCATCCCCCACCGTCGCGACCAGCCAGGGATAGAGCCCGTCCGACGCCGCCATCCGCGTCCGCATCTGCCGTGCGTCGGGCGCATCCGTCTCGAACGAGACCGTCCCCACCAGCACGTGCGGCGCATAGATCGCGGCGATCGCGGCGGCGTCCTCGGGTCGCGCCGCCCGGATCGTGATGGCCCCGGCCGTCCCGATCGTGGGCGACGCGCCCGGCATTACAGGCCGATCCGCGCGAGCAGCAGGTCGAGCAGCCGCGCATCGCCGCCGTCGCCCGCACTCGGGCCGATGCCGCCGCATTCGAGGCAGCGTGCCTGGATCGAGCCCGAGGTCGCCAGCCGCTTCATGTCGCCGACCGCACGCGCGACCATCTGGCGGCGGTCGAGCGCGATCCGGCCGAACGCGTCGCTGCCGGTCGTGGTGTCGTCGTCACCCGTGTCGAAACCGGCGGCGAGCTGGGCAAGGACGCCCGGCGGCTTTTCGAGATATTCGGCATGGATCTTCGCCGGATCGAGCTTGGCGCGGCGGGCGGCCTCCGCGATCGCGTCCTTCAGCGTGCCGAACCGGTCGACCAGCCCGATCTGGCGTGCGGTGCCGCCGTCCCAGACGCGGCCCTGGCCGATCGCGTCGACCCGCGCCGGGCTCAGCTTGCGCGACGCGGCGACGCGCGCGATGAACTGGCGATAGCCATTTTCGATCCCCGCCTGGATCAGCGTGTCGAACATCGGCGTCGTGCCGGCGGTGATGTCGGGCTGCCCCGACAGCGGCGTCGTCTTCACGCCGTCGGTGGTGACGCCGATCTTGGCGAGTGCGGTCTCGAACGTCGGGATGATCCCGAAGATGCCGATCGACCCGGTGATCGTGCCGGGTTCGGCGAAGATCACGTCGGCGGGCGTCGACACCCAGTATCCGCCCGACGCGGCGAGGCCGCCCATCGACACGACCACCGGCAGGCCCTTCTTCTTCGCCTCGAGGATCGCGAGCCGGATCCGTTCGGACGCGAGCACCGATCCGCCCGGCGAATCGACGCGCACGACCAGCGCCTTGAGGTTCTTCTTGGCGAGCCCGTCGAGCATCGCCTTCTCGATCGTCTTGCCCGCCGCGGTGCCGGGGCCGCCTTCGCCGTCGACGATGTCGCCCGCCACGGTCAGCACGCCGATCGCGTCGCCGCCGGTCGGCAGGGGATTGGCCTTGACCCAGGAGTCATAGGTGATGGTGTTGAAACTGCCCGCAGGCTTGCTCGTGTCGGCGCCCGCGATCGCGGCGACGCGCTTGCCGAACGCGGTCCGGTCGCCGAGCTTGTCGACGATCCCTGCGCGCAGGTTCGCGGTCGCGATGTCGCCATTGGCGGCGAGCACGAGCGCGTCGGGGCGGGCGAGGAACTGCGCGATCTGCGCCTTGGGGCGGGCCTTGGCGACCGCTTCGCGCCACTGATCGTACAACGTGCCGTACAGCGCCTGGCTCGCCGCGCGCGCATCGTCGCTCTGGTCGGTGCGCGTATAGGGCTCGACGAACGACTTGTAGCGGCCGACGCGGTAGACATGCGTCGTGATCCCCAGCTTGTCGATCAGCCCCTTATAGTAAAGCTGGTTGCCGCCCGGCCCCATGAACAGCGTGCCGCCCAGCGGATTGACCCAGACCTCGCTCGCATTGGCCGCCAGCCGGTAGCTGCCGTCGGTATAGGCGGTGGCATAGGCGAGCACCGGCTTCTTGGCGGCGCGGACGCGCGCGATCGCGTCGCCGATCTCGCCCAGCGCGGCGGGATAGGCCCCGGTAAAGCCGTCGAGATCGAGCACCAGCGCCTTCACCCGGCCATCGGTCCGCGCGGTATCGATCGCGCGCACCACGTCGCGCAGGCGGAACTGCTTCGGCGTATTCTGTCCCGACAGCGCGGCAAAGGCGGCGGGTTCGGCGGGCTGCTCGACGATCGAGCCGTTCAGGTCGAGCACCAGCGCGCCGTCCTTGATCGCCTTGGTCCCCGGCCGCGCATTGAGCGCCGCGAAGACCAGACCGAAGAACAGCAGCATCGCGATCAGGACGAGTGCGTCCTTGATCCCGACCAACAGCTTCCATGCGCCGCGTACCAGCTTCACCTGCGTCTCCTCATACCGGCACGGCCGGTTGGTGCGATGCCGGCAACGCCGGTTCACCGTCGACGATAGCCGCGTGTGTCATGCGGGAGCAATACGCTTATCCGTTTCGCCCAGCGGTCGCCCGCCGGCGCTGCGCCGCGCGCGCCGGCAACCGCAATCCGTCATCCTGACGAAAGTCAGGACCCAGAGCCAAACAGGACAGCGCCCCGCAACCTTGGATCCTGACCTGCGTCAGGATGACGGACGGGAAGGGCAGGGCCGCCAACCCCGCCGCAACGCTCTCCAAACAACCCGCCGCCCCGATCACACCGCACCCTCACCCCAATTCCGTCATCCTGACGAAAGTCAGGATCCAGAGCCAAGCAGGACAGCACCCCGCGACCCTGGGTCCTGACTTTCGTCAGGATGACGAAGGGGGGGCAGGGGGGCGGATAACCGAGGTGGGGGGGCGACCCCGGCCGCCCTCAAAGGACCAATCCATTGGCCAGCCAGTCCCGCGCCCGACCCACCCCAATCCCCCGCACACCCCCCGCACAGATCCCAGGTGTCCCACGCCGCAAATCCCGCTAGGGGCGGCCGGGTGATCGAACCCGTTCCCATCGCCACCGGCCCGGCGCCCGCCGATGCCCGCGCCGAGTTTCGCGCGCTGCTGCGGCTCGCCACGCCGCTGGTCGGGGCGAACCTGATCCAGATGGCGGTGTCCGCGGTCGACGTGATCTTCGTCGCGCGGCTCGGCACGGTCGATCTTGCCGCCGCGACGCTCGGCGTGTTCGTCTTCAATCTGCTGATGTTCGCGCTGATCGGGCTGACCAGCGCGGCGGCGCCGCTGATCGCCGCCGAACTCGGCCGCCGCGCGCATGCGGTGCGCGAGGTCCGGCGCAGCGTGCGGATGGCGCTGTGGCTCGGCATTCTCGGCTCGCTTCCCGTCATCCTGATTCTCACGCAGGGCGAAACGCTGATGCGGCTCGCCGGCCAGGACCCGGAGGTCGCGCGTCGCGCCGGCCGGTTCATGACGATCATCGCCTTTGCGCTGCTGCCCGGCGTGCTCGCGGGCGTCATGCGCACCGCGGCGGCGGCGCTCGGCCGGCCGGGCTGGGCGTTTCTCGTCACCGGACTGTCGCTAGTCGTCGGGATCGCGGGCAACTGGCTGCTGGTGTTCGGCAATCTCGGCTTCCCCGCGCTCGGGCTGGAGGGCTCGGCGCTCGCCAGCGTCGCCAGCCTCGGCGTGATGATGATCGCGTACGGCGTGATCCTGACGACGGACCGGCGGCTGCGGCGCTTCCACCTGTTCGGCCGCTGGTGGCGGACCGAATGGTCGCGCTTTCACGAGATCGTCCGGCTCGGCACGCCGATCATGCTGACCTGGATCTTCGAAGGCGCGCTGTTCGGCGGCGCGGCGCTGCTGATGGGGCTGATCGGCGTTGCGGAGGTCGCGGCGCATGCGATCGCGCTCAACATCGCCGCGGTCGCGTTTCAGGTGCCGTTCGGCGTCGCGCAGGCGGCGACGATCCGCGTCGGCATGGCGTACGGCGCGCAGGACCGGGTCTGGATCACCCGCGCGGGCAATGTCGCGCTGGTCGTCGGGATCGGCTTCATGGCGGCCAGCGCACTGCTGATCTGGGCGGTGCCGCGGCTGATGATCGGCGTCTATGTCGATCCCGACCTGCCGCAGAACGCGGTCGTCGTCGCGCTCGCGCTGCGGTTCCTCGGCGTGGCCGCGGTGTTCCAGCTCGTCGACGGCGCGCAGGCGGTCGCGGCGGGCGTGCTGCGCGGGTTGCAGGATACCCGCACGCCGATGCTGATCGCGCTGTTCGGCTATTGGGTGATCGGCTTCGGCACCGCGATCCTGCTCGGCTTCCGCACGCCGCTTGCGGGCGAGGGCGTGTGGTGGGGGCTGTTCGCAGGGCTCGCGGTGGTGTCGGTGCTGCTGCTGTGGCGCTGGTCGCGGCGTGATCGGCTGGGGCTCGTCCTGACCCGTGGAATGTAACGATTGACGCGATTTTCGATCGGGCGCCCGTTGACGATGCCGGGGACGCGGCACATATGACGGCTGTTGGCACTCGATATCGTCGAGTGCCAGAAATCTGTCACAAACCTAAAGGACATGGATCCCATGAACTTTCGTCCGTTGCACGACCGCGTGCTGGTGAAGCGCCTCGAAGCCGAAGAGAAGACGGCCGGCGGCATCATCATCCCCGACACCGCCAAGGAAAAGCCGCAGGAAGGCGAAGTCGTCGCCATAGGCACCGGGACCCGCGCCGAGAACGGCACGATCACCCCGCTCGACGTCAAGGCTGGCGACAAGATCCTGTTCGGCAAGTGGTCGGGCACCGAGGTCAAGGTCGACGGCGAAGATCTGCTGATCATGAAGGAATCGGACATTCTGGGCATCGTCGGCTGACGCCGACGTGGCCTGGACCGCCCCTTAGGGCTGGTCCGGACCGCGCTCAAAAATACCGTTTTCGTCTCAACATTCACAACATTCGTTTGAAAGGGTAGCTGACATGGCTTCCAAGGACGTAAAATTCGGTCGTGACGCGCGCGAGCGCATCCTCCGCGGCGTCGACATCCTCGCCGACGCGGTCAAGGTGACCCTGGGGCCCAAGGGCCGCAACGTCGTCATCGACAAGAGCTTCGGCGCACCGCGCATCACCAAGGACGGCGTCACCGTCGCCAAGGAGATCGAGCTCAAGGACAAGTTCGAGAACATGGGCGCGCAGATGCTGCGCGAAGTGGCCTCGAAGACCAACGACATCGCCGGTGACGGCACGACCACCGCGACGGTCCTGGCGCAGGCCATCGTCCGCGAGGGCATGAAGTCGGTCGCAGCGGGCATGAACCCGATGGATCTGAAGCGCGGCATCGATCTCGCCGTCGTCAAGGTCGTCGAGGACGTCAAGGCGCGTTCGAAGCCGGTTTCGGGTTCGAAGGAAGTGGCGCAGGTCGGTATCATCTCGGCCAACGGCGACCGTGAAGTCGGCGAGAAGATCGCCGAAGCCATGGAGAAGGTCGGCAAGGAAGGCGTGATCACCGTCGAGGAAGCCAAGGGTCTCGAATTCGAGCTCGATGTCGTCGAAGGCATGCAGTTCGACCGCGGCTATCTCTCGCCCTACTTCATCACCAACCCCGAGAAGATGACCGTCGAGCTTCAGGATCCCTACATCCTGATCCACGAGAAGAAGCTGTCGAACCTGCAGGCGATGCTCCCGATCCTGGAAGCCGTCGTTCAGTCGGGTCGTCCGCTCCTGATCATCGCCGAGGACATCGAGGGTGAGGCTCTCGCCACGCTCGTCGTCAACAAGCTGCGCGGCGGCCTGAAGGTCGCAGCGGTCAAGGCACCGGGCTTCGGCGATCGTCGCAAGGCGATGCTCGAGGACATCGCGATCCTGACCAAGGGCGAGATGATCTCGGAAGACCTCGGCATCAAGCTCGAGACCGTCACGCTCGGCATGCTCGGAACCGCCAAGCGCGTCACGATCGACAAGGACAACACCGTCATCGTCGACGGTGCCGGCGATCACGAGACGATCAAGGGCCGTACCGAAGCGATCCGTCGCCAGATCGAGAACACCACCAGCGACTATGACAAGGAGAAGCTCCAGGAGCGTCTTGCCAAGCTCGCCGGCGGCGTTGCCGTGATCAAGGTCGGCGGTTCGTCGGAAGTCGAAGTCAAGGAGCGCAAGGACCGCGTCGACGACGCGCTGCACGCAACCCGCGCAGCCGTCGAAGAAGGCATCGTCCCCGGTGGTGGTACGGCTTTGCTCTACGCGACCAAGGTGCTCGACGGCCTGACCGGTGCGAACGAAGACCAGACGCGCGGTATCGACATCGTCCGCAAGTCGCTGACCGCTCTGGTTCGCCAGATCGCGCAGAATGCGGGTCATGACGGTGCGGTGGTTTCGGGCAAGCTGCTCGACGGCAACGACTCGAACATCGGCTTCAACGCCGCGACCGACACCTACGAGAACCTGGTGGAAGCCGGCGTGATCGATCCGACCAAGGTCGTCCGCACCGCGTTGCAGAACGCGGCATCGGTCGCAGGCCTCCTGATCACGACCGAAGCGGCTGTGAGCGAAATGGCCGAAGACAAGCCCGCCATGCCCATGGGCGGCGGCGGCGGCATGGGCGGCATGGGCGGCATGGACTTCTGATCTTGGACCGGGGCAGGGCAACCTGCCCCGGACACAGGATCAGAACAGCCGGCGGGCTGGGCGGCGAAAGCCCCCAGTCCCGTCCGACGAAAAGGGCCGGCTTTGCCGGTCCTCCGTTCCGACCAAGACGACCCAAAGCAAAAGGGCCGGGGAGCGATCCCCGGCCCTTTGTCCGTTCTCACTATTGGCGAAAAAGCCTCAGCGGTTCTTCATCGCTGCGATCAGCTTCTTCACTTCCTGGCTGCGACCGCGCGGCATGATCAGCACGTCGTTGCCGCTCGCCACCACGATCAGGTCCTCGACCCCGACCAGCGCGACCTTGACGCCGTCGCTGCGCACCAGACAGTTCTTAGTGTCGATCGCCAGCACGCTGCCATCGCCATCGCCGCGATGCGCATTGCCGTCCGCGTCGCGCGCGCTGATCGCATGCAACGCGTCCCAACTGCCGACGTCGTTCCACCCCATCGCCACCGGCACCACCGCAACGCGGTCGGCCTTTTCCATGACCGCATAGTCGATCGAATCATCGGGCGATGCGGCAAAGGCCTCGGCATCGGGATAGACCCGCGTGCCTTCGCGGCGGGCGAGCTTCATCGCATCGGTCGTCGCGACCAGGATGCCGGGATCATGCTGCGCAAGGGCAGCAAGATAGGCATCGGCGCAGAACAGGAAGATGCCGCCATTCCAGGCATGATCGCCCGAAGCCAGCATCGCCTCCGCCTTGTCGAGCGGCGGCTTCTCAACGAAGCGCGCGACGCGGTGGACACCCGCGGCCAGCTCCTCGCCGACCTGGATCCAGCCATAGCCGGTTTCAGGCGCGTCGGGGGCGATGCCGAACGTCACCAGCCAGCCCTGCGCGACCATCGGCAGCGCCGCGGCGATCGCGGCGTGGAAGGCGGGCAGGTCGGCGATGACGTGATCGGATGGCATGACGAGCAGCGCGTCGCCGCTGCCGGCACCGGTCTCGCCCGCGGCGATCGCCGCCAGTGCGATCGCGGGCGCGGTGTTGCGGCCCATCGGCTCGAGGATCAGCGCCTGTGCCTCGGCGCCTGCGTCTGCCAGCTGCGCTTCGACCAGATTGGCATGCGCGGCGTTGGCGACGACGATCGGCGCGGCGAAGCGTTCGCCCTGCGCGCGGCCTGCGGTCAGCTGCAACATGGTCTGCTCCGCGGTCAGCGCGAGCATCTGCTTGGGCATCTCGGGACGCGACATCGGCCACAGCCGGGTGCCGGAACCGCCGGACAGAATCACGGGTATAATCGTTCGAACTGTCATGCGACCTCCACTCGGGAGACCGTATAACGACCAATCCGGGACTTCCAATCGCAAACCACCCCGCCAGCGCGCGGTCTTCAGCCTTTGTTTGCGAATTGGTGCAAAGAGACAGCTAGGTGTCGGGTGCGTTTACAGTCACCCTGTCGGGATCCCGCCGAACGATGATCAGGCTCTTCAAACACTATGTCCCCTATGCGGTGCTGCTGCTCGGCATCGTCGACGCCGTGTTGCTGGTCGTGGCGGGGGAGATCGGGTGGGTGGTCCGCGCGCATCAGATCGGCATGGCGGTCGAGCCGATCCACACGCGCGTGCTCCAGCTCGCGACCTTCGCCGCGGCGTTGCAGATCGCGCTGGTCGCGGTCGGCGCCTATGGTGTTGCCTCCTTCCTGTCGCTGCGGTTCGCCGCCGCGCGGCTCGCGGTCGCCTTCTCGCTCGGCGTGATCTTCCAGTCGCTGATCTTCTTCCTGGTCCCCGCGCTCACCTTCTGGCGGTCCAACCTGCTCTATGCGACGCTGATCGCCGCAGTCCTGCTGGTGACGGTCCGCGCGGTGCTCGGCCGCGCTCTGGGCGGCGACACGTTCAAGCGACGGATCGTCGTGCTCGGTGCGGGCCATCGTGCCGCACGCATCCTCGCGCTCTCGCAACAGCCCGGGATCAACTTCGTCGCGGCGGGCTTCGTCGCGATGGGCGAGGCGGAGGCGGTGGTCGACGGTGCGATTCCCCGCGCCGACATCCCGAACCTGGCGGCGCATATCGTCGACCTGAACGCAGGCGAAGTCGTCCTCGCGCTCGAGGAACGGCGTAACGCGCTGCCGCTCAAGGATCTGCTCCGTGTCCGCACGACCGGCGTCCAGGTCATCGAGATTTCGACCTTTCTCGAACGCGAAACCGGGCGGATCGATCTCAACAGCGTCAATCCGTCCTGGCTGATCTTCTCCGACGGTTTCGCCAGCGGCCGGATGCTGTCGAGCGTGTTCAAGCGCGCGTTCGACATCGTCGCCAGCCTGATCCTGCTTGCGGTCACGCTGCCGATCATCCTGGTCACCGCGCTTGCGATCAAGATCGAGTCGCGCGGCCCCGCCTTCTATCGTCAGCGGCGCGTCGGCCTGTACAATCAGGGGTTCGACATCCTGAAGCTCCGCTCGATGCGGCAGGATGCCGAGGTCGCGGGCAAGGCGGTCTGGGCGGCGGAGGACGATCCCCGGATCACGCGGATCGGCCGCTTCATCCGCAAGGTCCGCATCGACGAACTGCCGCAGACCTGGACCGTGCTCCGCGGCGAGATGAGCTTTGTCGGTCCGCGCCCCGAACGGCCGCAATTCGTCGACGAACTCGAGACCCATCTGCCCTATTATGCCGAGCGTCACATGGTGAAGCCGGGCATCACGGGCTGGGCGCAGATCAACTATCCTTACGGCGCATCGATCGAGGATGCGCGGCACAAGCTCGAATATGATCTGTATTACGCCAAGAATTATTCGCCCTTCCTCGACATGCTGATCCTTCTGCAGACGCTCCGGGTCGTCCTGTGGCCGACCGGCGCGCGCTGAACGTGGCATGATCGCGCTGCTGATCCTGTGGACGCACGCACTGGCCGCGCTGCTGTTCGGCGCGCTCGTGTTCAGGCAGGCGCAGCGGCCGGCCGGCGGCTGGTCGAACGCGGCCTTTGTCGGCCCGCTCGTCCTGACGACGCTCTGGGCGCTGGCCGTGTCGGGCATAGACTTTCGCGATGTCAGCACCCGGATCGCCGAGAGCGCGCGCTCCATCGCCTGGCTCGGCTTCATGTTCGCGCTCGTACGCCGGGAACGCACCG
Source organism: Sphingomonas sp. CFBP 13733 (assembly GCF_014841795.1). Classification (NCBI taxonomy): domain Bacteria; kingdom Pseudomonadati; phylum Pseudomonadota; class Alphaproteobacteria; order Sphingomonadales; family Sphingomonadaceae; genus Sphingomonas; species Sphingomonas sp. CFBP 13733. The sequence goes on along the minus strand of NZ_JACYUP010000006.1, from coordinate 139,748 downwards.
GCAATCGTGCGCTGGGTGCGGTCTATGGCACCGTCGTAGCGATCGCGGTGATCGGCGCGCTGCTCGCGGTCGTCGAACTGGTGCCGATGGATGCCGATGCGCAGGCACAGACCGAATCGGCACGGCTCGTGTTCGGGATGATGGTGGCGATCAGCGCGCTGGTGCTGGTCCATCATCTGCATCAGGCAGCACGGGCCCCGCCCGACGCGGCGTGGCACGGCGGGCGTCTGGTCGTGGTCGCGGTCACGATCATGTGGAGCGTCGATCTGCTGCTGGCTGTCAGCGCCTATGTCGCGCCGCGCTGGACGCCTGTGATCGTTGCCGTACGCGGTGTCGCGATGATCGGCATGGCGCTGCTCCTGCTCGTTGCGGTCACCCGTCGCGGCGACTGGACGTTCGCGGTGTCGCGTCGCGTCGCCACCCGGTCGCTCGCCGCGATCGCGGTGATCAGCTATGTCGGGATCACCGCCGTCGCGACCAGCGTCGCCGACGCCTATGGCGGCGATCACGCGCGGCTGATCCAGACCGCGATCATCTGCGGTGCGACCGCTGCGCTGTTCGGGCTGCTGGCCACGTCGTGGCTGCGCGCATGGGCGAAGGTGAAGATCGCCAAGCACCTGTTTCGCCATCGCTATGACTATCGCGCAGAGTGGCAGCGTTTTACCGAGACGCTGGGCGCACCGGGCGACGGCGCCGCGCCGCTCGACGGACGGATCGTGAAGGCGGTGGCGGACCTGACCGACAGCCCGGGCGGTCTCTTGCTGGTCCCCGACGGTCTGGGCATGAGCAGCGCCGCCGCCTGGAACTGGGAGATGACGACGGCGCCGGCGCCGATGTCGGATCGGGCGCTGGCCGAGCGTCTTCGTCTCAGCCCGCGGATCATCGAACTTGACCCCGTACGGCGCGGCACGGCGCCGGCGGAGGAGAGCGCTAGCGTGCCGCACTGGCTCAGCGCATGCCCCGTGGCCTGGGCGATCGTCCCTTTGGTGCATGGCGGTGCACTGGTCGGCGCGATCATCCTCGCCCGTCCGCCGGTCGATCGCGCGCTGGACTGGGAGGATTTCGACCTGTTGCGGGTCGCGGGCCGGCAGGCGGCGAGCTACCTTGCCGAGGACCGCGCGCATGCCGCGCTCGCGGACGCGCAGCGGTTCGACGAGTTCAACCGCCGCTTCGCGTTCATCCTGCACGACATCAAGAATCTCGTCAGCCAGTTGACGCTGGTCGCGCGCAACGCAGAGCGTCACGCCGACAATCCGGCGTTCCGCGTCGACATGGTCGCCACACTCCAGGACTCCGCCGATCGCATGAATGCGCTGCTCGCCCGGCTTTCACAAACGCACGCGGCCCCCAGCGAGCCGTTCCAGCCGGTCGATGTCGCAGCGCTGGTCAACCGCGTCGTCGGCGCGCGTCGCGCACAGCATCCGATCGCGGCACAGGCAACCGGACAGGTGCTCGCCCGGGCGCAGGCGGCACGGCTCGAACAGGTGCTCGGCCACCTGATCCAGAACGCGATCGAAGCGAGCGACCGCGACGCTTCGATCGTCGTCGCGGTCACGGCAAACGGCGCGACCATCGCGATCGACGTGATCGACCAGGGGTCCGGGATGAGCCCTGCTTTCGTCCGCCATCAGCTGTTCCGGCCGTTCGCCTCGTCCAAGCCGCTGGGGTTCGGGATCGGCGCGTTCGAAGCACTGCAACTGGTCGAGGCGATGGGCGGATCGCTCGATGTCTTCAGCCGGGAAGGTGAGGGGACGCGGTTCCGCATATCGTTGCCGGCGGCCGATGCGATGGAGGCGGCGGCATGAGCGCATCGGCATCCCCTGTGGAGGCGCGCCCGGTGCTTCTGATCGTCGAGGACGATCTCGGGCTGCAGCGACAGCTGCGCTGGGCGTATGAGGGCTATGAGATTGTCGTCGCCAGCGACCGCGCCACCGCGATCGAAGCGGTTCGTGCGCACGAACCCGCCGTCGTCACGCTCGATCTCGGCCTGCCACCCGATCCCGACGGCGTCACCGAAGGCTTTGCGACACTGCGCGAAATCCTCGCGCTGAAACCCGATACCAAGGTGATTATCGCGTCCGGGCACGGCGCCCGCGAAAGCGCGCTGACCGCGATCGCGGAGGGGGCGTGGGATTTCTATGCCAAACCGATCGATATCGACGTGCTCGGGATGATCGTCGCACGTGCGTTCCACGTCCATGGCCTCGAGGCGGAGAACCGGCGGCTTGCGGCGCGGGTAGCAGCGAGCGGGACGGGATTTGGCGGCGTGACCGCTGCCTCGCCCGAAATGGCGCTGGTGACGCGGACGCTCGAACGGGTCGCGCCCGCCAATGTGGCGGTGATGCTGCTGGGCGCGAGCGGCACGGGCAAGGAAGTGCTCGCGCGCGGCATCCATGATGCGTCGCCGCGCGCGCGGGGCCGGTTCGTCGCGATCAACTGCGCGGCGATTCCCGAGACCTTGCTCGAAAGCGAGCTGTTCGGTCATGAAAAGGGGGCATTCACCGGCGCGATCAAGACCACCGAAGGCAAGATCGAGCAGGCGGCAGGCGGCACGCTGTTCCTCGACGAGATCGGCGACGTGCCGCTGACGCTGCAGGTCAAACTGTTGCGGTTCCTGCAGGAACGAGTGATCGAGCGGGTCGGCGGCCGCAAGGCGATCCCGGTCGACACGCGGATCGTCTGCGCGACGCATCAGGATGTCGACGCGATGGTCGCGACGGGCCGGTTCCGCGAGGATCTCTATTATCGGCTGGCGGAAATCGTCGTGCGGATCCCCTCATTAGCAGAGCGCAGCGGCGACGCGGCGCTGCTCGCGCGGCATTTTCTGGCGAAGTACGCCAGGACGATGAATGCGGGCGTGACCGGCCTCGCCCCTGATGCGCGCGCGGCGATCGATGGCTGGAGCTGGCCGGGCAATGTTCGCGAGCTCGAAAACCGGATCAAGCGCGCGGTGATCATGGCCGACGGCAAGCTGATTACCGCTGCCGATCTCGACCTCGGCGGTACCGCCGACACGGCCGATGGGCTCAACCTGCGGGCGGCGCGGGAGGTGGCGGATCGCAAGGCGATCCGTCGCGCGCTGAGCCGTGCCGGGGGCAATATCTCGAGCGCCTCCAAGCTGCTCGGGATCAGCCGGCCGACGCTGTACGATCTGCTCAAAAGCTATGATCTCCATGCGTGACCCGCGATATCCGCTGTTGCGCCGCAGACGCGCACCGCGGCGACGGCGTGTGTTCACGCGGAGCCATGCCCGTCTGCTGGCGATCGCGCTGCTCGTGGTGGCGGTCGCGGGGACGGCGACGCTGCTGACGCTGCGGCGCGATCCCCCCGATGCGCGACGCTTGCTCCGCGACGCGCGGATCACGCTGCAGTCGGGCAATTACAGCGCGGCCCGGTCCAATGCGCAGGCGGCGATCGCGGCGGCGCCGTCGAACGGGCCTGCGCATGTGGTCCTTGCACGCGCCCTGCTCGAACTGGGAGACGGGCTCGCAGCCGAGGCCGAACTGACCCGCGCGCGCGATGCAGGCATCGCGATCGCCACGCTCTACCCGTTCCAGGCGCAGGCGCGGCTGCTCCAGAATGACCCGGTCGGTGCGATCGAGGCGGCCGACCGCGCCGCACCGCGCCAGGCCGCCTATGCTCGCCGCATCCGCGCCGCCGCGCTGGCACTGCTCGGCAACGGCGCTGCAGCCCGCGTTGATCTTGGCCGCCTGGTGGCAGAGCAGCCTCGCGACGGGCGCAACTGGACTGCGCTCGGTCGCGTGGCGCTGGCTATCGGCGATGTCGGTACCGCCGCGGATGCTGCGACGCGCGCGGTCGCGCTGTTGCCGGATGAGCCCGCGGCGCTGACGTTGCAGGGCGAAATTGTCCGCCGGCGGTACGGCCTGGTCGCAGCACTCCCCTGGTTCGAGCGCGCGCTTGCACGCGATGCCTATTATCATCCGGCGCTGATCGAATATGCCGCCACGCTCGGTGATGCCGGGCGGTATCGCGCCATGCTGGCGGCGACGCGACGCGCGCAGCGGGCGCGACCCGGCAGCCCGCAGGCGCTGTATCTCCAGGCGGTGCTCGCGGCGCGCGCGGGCCGGACCGAACTCGCGCGCGGGTTGCTCCAGAAGACTGGCGGGGCGATCGACAGCATGCCCGGTGCGATCCTGCTCAGCGGTGTGCTCGACTATGCCGAGGGGCGGTTCGAACAGGCCGGCGCGATGTGGCGCGGTCTCGCGCGGCAACAGCCGCTCAACGTCAGCGTGCGCCGGCTGTTGGGCGCCGCGTTGCTGCGGTCGGGTGATCCGCGCGGGGCGCGGGAGGTGCTGAGGCCGATCGTCACCCGTGCGGACGCCGACAGCTATGCGCTCGTGCTTTTCGCGCGTGCGGCAGCCGCCACCGCAACGACGGACCGTGAGCGCGAGGGTGTGGCGCAGGATCTCGATCGCGCAAACCGCGGTGCCACCGGGATGGCGACGGCCTTCGCGATCGACGATCAGGTCGGCACGCTCGACGCGGCGATCCTGCAGGTTCCGGGGGATCCGGGCGCTCTGCTGGCGGTGATTCGCGGCCGGATTCAAGCGCGCGCGCCGGGTGATGCGCTTGCCCGCGCCCGCAACCTTGCGCGGGCAAGCCCCGGCGCGCCCGCCGCCCAGTCGACGCTGGGCGACACCTTCGCGGTGGCGGGGCGTTACGCGGACGCTGCACCGCTTTATGCGCGTGCTGCGGATCTCAGCTTCGACGAACCGACGATGCTGCGCCTGGTCGACGCGCTGAGCCGGGTCTCGCGCCAACGCGAGGCATCGACCGCGCTGGCCCTGTATCTTTCGCAAAATCCGCAGAGCCTGACCGGCCAGCGAATCCTTGGCCATTGGCACGTGATGGCGGGCAACTGGACCGCGGCGATCGATACGCTCGAAGCGGTGCGCCGGCGGATCGGCAATCGTGACGCGGGGCTGCTGACCGATCTCGCGCGCGCCTATGCCGGGGCGGCGCCGCGTGACGGCGCAGATACGGCTGCGCTTCGCTATGCGCGCGCGGCCCATGCGCTTGCGCCGATGAATGCAGCGGCGACCGACGCCTATGGCATCGCGCTGGCGGGCGTGGGCAAGCTGGACGGTGCGCGGCAGGTGCTGACCAAGGCGGTGGCGCTGGCCCCCGGGGATCGCGCCATCGCCAGCCATCTCGCCGAGCTCCGTTAGACCTTGTCGCACGGCGGCGGTGCCGTCATGACCGCGCGATGACCGACCCGCTCGACAGGATCGCCGCCGCCCTCGAACGCCTCTCGCCGCCGCCGCCGCCAGTAGCGGACTGTCTGGCGTTTCCCGCCTATGTGTGGCGCAACCGGGCGCTTGTCCCGATCCGCGGTTTCGCCCCGCTGCCGCTCGATCTGCTGATCGGCATCGATCGGCAGAAGCATCTGCTGCTGGAGATGGTCCGGCGTGTCGCCAGCGGTCACGCGGCGCATGACGTCCTGCTATGGGGCGCGCGCGGTACCGGTAAATCGGCGCTGGTGAAAAGCGTTGTCGCCGCGGTCCAGGCCGAACAGGGCAATGTCGCGCTGATCGAGATCGCCGACATGACCGCGCTGCCGGGCCTGTTCGCGATGCTGGCACCTGTCGATCGCGCCTTCATCGTCTTCGTCGACGATCTCGGCATCGATACTTCGTCCGAGGCGCGCGTGCTGCGATCGGTGCTTGAAGGCGGCGCGGAGCCGCGTCCCGCCAATGTGCGTCTGGCCGTGACGGCGAACCGCCGGCATCTGGCGCCACGCGATATCGCCGAACAGGAAAGTGCCATCAATCCACGCGATTCGATTGACGACCAGCTCGCGCTGGCAGATCGGTTCGGACTCAGTCTGGGGTTTCATGCCGTCGATCAGGACGGCTATCTGGCAATCGTCGAGGGCTATGCGGCGCTGCACGATCTGCCATTTCAGCCCGACGAGGCCCTGACATGGGCAACGCAGCGGGGAAGTCGTTCCGGGCGTGTTGCCTGGCAGTATATCGTTGATCTAGCGGGGCGGTCCCGGCGCGCGATCAGCAAATAACGTAAAAAGGGCCGGCGCCGAAGCGCCGACCCTCAGAACAGCTTAGTTGCTGTCCGAATCGTTGTCGTTGTCGTCCTTGACGATGGCGACAACGCCAATCGCAACGACGCCAGCGGCGATCAGGCCGGCGATAACGCCAGCGCCTGCAGCCTTGTTCTTGCCGGTCGTTGCCGAACCGACGCGTGCCTTCGAAACCGACAGGCTCGACGCAGGGTTGGCAGGCGCAGCAACGGCTGCAACCGACGTGGACATCATAGCGATAGCGAGCGCGCTACCGGTCAGGTTCTTCAGCTTCATAAGACTCTCCAAAACGTACAATGGCGGGATGCTGCAACGCGGTAACATGTGTCAAGTTCCAAATGGTTCAGAGCGGTTTAGCTGCCGCTATTCGCCAACCTGCTCAGCCAGTTCGAGCCAGCGGAGTTCCGCAGCCTCCTTTTCGGCGCGCGCCGCCTCGATCGCGGCGGTCAGCCTGGCGAAGGTTGCATTGTCGCGCATGTACAGGTTCGGCGCAGCAAGCTTTGCGGCATCGCTCGCGATCTGGGCGTCGAGCGCCTCGATCCGCTTGGGGAGCAACTCATAATCGCGCTGATCCTTGTAGGTCAGTTTCGCACGCGGCGCGGGGGGCGGCGGCGCGGTCGCTGCGACCTTCTTCGAGGCCCGCTTGCCGCTGGTCTGGGTCGCACGGCGCTTTTCCCAGTCCTCGTATCCGCCGGCGACGACATCGACGGTTCCGGATCCGTCGAGCCCGAGCGTGATCGTCACCGTCCGGTCGAGAAAGTCGCGATCATGGCTGACGATCAGGACGGTGCCGTCATAATCGCCGATCACCTCCTGCAGCAGGTCGAGCGTTTCGAGGTCGAGATCGTTGGTCGGCTCGTCGAGCACGAGCAGGTTCGACGGCTTGGCGAATTCGCGCGCCAGCAGCAGTCGCGATCGCTCGCCACCCGATAGCGACCCGATCTTGGCGTCGACCATGTTCGGGTCGAACAGGAACTCCTTCAGATAGCCGTGGATATGCTTGCGCACACCGAGCACGTCGATCCATTCGCCGCCATCGACGACGACCTCGCGGACCGTCTTTTCAGGCGCCATCAGGCTGCGCTGCTGGTCGATCACGACCGCGTCGAGCGTCTGGGCGAGCTTGATCGAGCCGCTGTCGGGCTGGATCTCGCCGGTCAACAGCTTCAACAGCGTCGACTTGCCCGCGCCGTTGCGGCCGACGATACCAATCCGGTCGCCGCGCGTCACGCGCAGCGTCAGGTCGCCGATGATCGTCCGGTCCCCATACGCCTTGGTGACGTTCTTGGCGTCGATCACCACCTTCGACTTGGTGTCGTCGCTGCTGGTGACGAGGTTGGCCGAACCCTGCGGCCCGATCATCGAGGCGCGTTCGGCGCGCATCTCGTGCAGCTTGGTCAAGCGTCCCTGGTTGCGCTTGCGCCGCCCGGTGACGCCGCGAAGCAGCCAATGCTCCTCCAGCTTCAGGCGCGCGTCGAGCTTTTCGGCCTGGCGCTGTTCCTCGGCATAGACCTGTTCAGTCCACGCCTCGAACCCGCCAAACCCAACCTCGGCGCGGCGGATCGCGCCGCGATCGAGCCACAGGGTCTGCTTGGTGAGACGCGTCAGGAAGGTACGGTCATGGCTGATCACGACGAACGCGCCGCGGAAGCGCTTGAGCCAGTCCTCGATCCATTCGATTGCGCCGATGTCGAGATGGTTGGTCGGCTCGTCGAGCAGCAGCACGTCGGGGTCCTGCGCCAGCGCGCGGACGATCGCGGCGCGGCGGCGCTCGCCACCCGAGGCGGATGCGGCTTCGCGCGACAAGTCGATGCCGAGCTGGTCGGCGATCGAATCGGCTTCGTAGCTGACCGGTGCGTCGTCGCCGCCCATCACATAGTCGCGCAAGGTCGCGAAGCCGCGCAGGTCGGGCTCCTGCTCGAGAATGACGACCCGGGTACCCGGGACGATCGTCCGGCGGCCCTCATCGCCCTCGATGCTGCCGCCGAGCAGCTTGAGCAAGGTCGTCTTGCCCGCGCCGTTGCGGCCGATCAGCGCGAGGCGATCGCGCGGACCGATATGGATGTCGAGGTTGCGAAAAAGCCATCCAGAACCCTGGACAAGGCCGAGGCCTTCGAATGCGAGAATAGGTGCTGCCATGTCCGGGTCACCTAGGGTCGCCGGGTGATGCAGGCAAGTTACACTATGCTGTCGTCCTGCTGTCGCCCTCATTCACAGGCTGTTCAATGCGCCGGGCCTATGCCACCTCCATGAAGATGCTGCTGTTCCTGACAACTCTTGCTGCTTTCCCGATGCTGACGCCGCTGGCGGCGGGCGTTGCGGTGGCGCAGGCGCCCGATCAGCGGCACGGCGACCAGCGTTCCGCCTTCGAAGCGCGCAGGACCGGCCGGTCGCTGTCGCTGCGCGAGATCGAGGCGCGGGTGATGCCGATGATGCAGGGCGCGCAGTATCTTGGCTTCGACTATGATGCGGGCAGCGGCATTTACACGCTGAAGTTCCTGCGCAATGGCAATGTGATCTGGGTCGACGTCGATGGCCGGACTGGCCAGATCATCGGCCGCACCGGCCAGTAGCCTGGCCGCGAGCAATTCAAGCGAGAGGATTATCATGCGCGTTCTGATCGTCGAGGACGAGCCGAATCTCGGGGCTCAGCTCAAGAATACCCTCGAGGGCGCCGGCTATGCGATCGACCTCGCGGTCGATGGCGAGGAGGGGCATTTCCTGGGTTCGACCGAGAATTACGATGCCGTCGTGCTCGACCTCGGCCTGCCCGAGATCGACGGCCTTACCGTGCTCGACCGCTGGCGCAAGGAGGGCAAGGTCATGCCCGTCCTGGTGCTGACCGCGCGCGACAGCTGGTCGGACAAGGTCGCCGGGCTCGATGCGGGTGCGGACGACTATGTCGCCAAGCCGTTCCAGAGCGAGGAACTGATCGCGCGTCTGCGGGCGCTCATCCGCCGCGCGAGCGGCAATGCCTCGTCCGAGCTGACCGCCGGCGACATCCGCCTCGACACGCGCAGCGGCAAGGTGACGCGTGCGGGCGAGCCGGTGAAGCTGACCGCGCAGGAGTATAAGCTGCTGAGCTATCTGTTGCATCACAAGGGCAAGGTCGTCAGCCGCACCGAATTGATCGAGCATATCTACGACCAGGATTTCGATCGCGATTCGAACACGATCGAGGTGTTCGTGACGCGTATCCGCAAGAAGCTGGGTCAGGACGTGATCACGACGATCCGCGGGCTTGGCTACAGCCTCGAAGATCCCGACGCCTGACCGACATGATTGCGCCGGATAGCTGATGAACACGCCCCCGCTGGCTGCCGACCTGCCGCTTCACGTGCAGGCCCGGGCAAAGGGATCGCTGTCGGGACGCATGATCCTGATCGCCGCGGTGTGGATCACGGTGCTGTTGGGGGCGGGCGGGTTCGCGCTCGACCGTGTCCTGTCGAGCGCGGTGACGCGCAATTTCGACGACCAGCTGGAGTATGTCCTCCGCTCGCTGCTGAGCTCGTCCGAGATCGGGCCCGAGGGCGAGGTGATCTTCACGCGCGAAGCCGCCGCCGACCAGCGGTTTCTGGAGCCCGGTTCCGGCCTGTATTGGCAGGTATCGGGCCGGGGGCGCGAGGATTTCCCATCACGCTCGCTCTGGGACCGACGGCTGGCGTTCGGGTCGTCGCATGACGATCTGAACGTGCATTTCTACGACAGCAAACAGTTTCGCGACGAATCGCTGCGGGTCGTCGAACGCGACGTCGTCCTGCCCGGATCGAAGATCCACTGGCGCTTCCAGGTCGCGCAGGCTCGCGAAGGGCTCGATGCGCAGATCACGACGCTGCGGCGCACGCTGGTTCGCAGCTTCGCGCTGCTTGGGCTCGGCCTGATCATCATGGCCGCGATGCAGACGTTCTACGGACTCTGGCCGCTGCGCCGTGTCCGCGAGGAGATTGCGCGGATGCGCGCCGGCCAATCCAACCGGGTGGGCAGCGCGATGCCGATCGAGGTCGCGCCGATGGTCGAGGAACTGAACGCGCTGATCGAGCATAACGAACGCCAGGCCGAGGAAGCGCGACGGCATGCGGGCAATCTCGCGCATGCGCTGAAGACCCCGCTGACCGTGATCATGAACGCCGCGACCGCGCAATCGGACGATCTGGCCGATACCGTCATTCGTGAAGCGCGGACGATGCGGCGCCAGGTCGATCATCACCTCGCGCGTGCGCGTGCGGTCGGCCGGCGCGGTTCGGCGCATAGCCGGGCCGATGTCTGGCCGAGCCTCGAATCGGTCGAACGTGCTGTCGCTCGTCTGTATCGGCATGTCCGCATCGACATTACCGGGGACAAGACGCTCAAGGTTCATGTCGAACGCCAGGATCTCGACGAGATGCTCGGCAATCTGATCGAGAACGCCGCGAAATATGGCGGTGGCAGCGTCTTCGTGACGGTCGGCGCGCAGGCCGGGTTCGTCGAGTTCCTGGTCGAGGACGACGGCGTCGGGATTCCCGAGGAGCAGCGCGTCCGCATCTTCGACCGCGGTGTGCGGCTCGATACGGGCAAGCCGGGTACGGGTCTCGGGCTCGCGATCGTCCGCGACGTCGCCGAGATCTACGAGGGCACAGTCGGGCTCGAGGAGAGCGAGGACCTCGGCGGACTCATGGTCCGCCTGAGGCTCCCCGCCGCGAGCTGATCAGGCCGCGATCTTCAACTCCTGCATCACGTCGGCGGTGATCGACAGGCTCCGCTTGCGGGCTTCGTGATCGTAGATCGCACTCGTCACCATCACCTCGTCGACGCCGGTACGCTCGACGAACGCAGCGATCCCGCGCGCGACCTTGGCCGGGCTGCCCACGGCCGAGCATTGCAGGACATGGTCGAGAATCTGATTGCCCTGCGCGCCGAGCGATTCGCGATAGCCCGCGACCGGCGGCGGCAACTGGCGCGGATTACCGGTGCGCAGCGCGACGAACGACTGTTGCTGCGAACTGGCGAGCAATTCGGCCTCGGCGTCGGTATCCGCGGCAAAGACATTGAACCCCGCCATGACGTGCGGCTTTGCCAGCCGCGCCGAGGGGCGGAAATCGCGACGATAGATGGCGAGTGCGGCATCGAGCGCATCGGGCGCGAAATGCGAGGCAAAGGCATAGGGCAGGCCGAGTGCGGCGGCGAGCTGCGCGCCGAAGGTGCTGGAGCCGAGAATCCACATCTCGACATCCGCGCCCGCGCCCGGCGTCGCGACGATCCCGGTCTGGCCGTCATTGGCGAAATAGCTCTGCAGTTCCATCACGTCCTGCGGGAAGGCGTTGGCGTCGGTTTCGAGCGTGCGGCGCATCGCGCGGGCCACCCTCTGGTCCGAGCCGGGCGCGCGGCCGAGACCCAGGTCGATCCGGCCGGGGAACAGCGCGTCGAGCGTCCCGAACTGCTCGGCGATCACCAGCGGGGCGTGGTTCGGGAGCATGATGCCGCCCGATCCGACGCGGATCGTATTGGTCGCGGCGGCGATATGCGCGATCACGACCGCAGTGGCGGCGGAGGCGATACCGGTCATGCCGTGATGTTCGGCAACCCAGTAACGCTGGAATCCGACGCTCTCGGCATGGCGTGCAAGATCGGCCGCATTAGCGAGCGACTGTGAAACGGTGCCGCCTTGGACGACGGGGACGAGATCGAGCAGGGAATAGCGTGTCATGCATCGGATATAGGTACCGAGCGGTAGCTTATCCAGTGTCCGCCAAATTTGCTGCGTAGCGCTCTGCTCGATCCCACCGCGCCGGCTTGTCCCTGCGCGCCACGATGCCTAGAGGTTCGCTCTGATGCTTGCCCGACTTGACCATGTCCGCAACTGGATCTTCGATCTGGACAACACGCTCTATCCGGCGAGCGCCGATCTGTTTTCGCAGGTCGACGCACGGATGACCGGGTTCATCCAGGACCTGCTCGGGCTCGAGCATGACGAGGCGCGGCGCGTGCAGAAGGGCTATTTCCACAATCACGGCACGACGCTGTCGGGGTTGATGACCGAGCATCACGTCGATCCGCACGCGTTCCTCGCGCATGTCCATGACATCGAGATGGACGTGCTGGAGCATGATGCGCCGCTGGTCGCAGCGATCGCCAAGCTGCCCGGGCGCAAGCTGATCTTCACCAACGGCGACACGCCCTATGCGCTGAAGATCCTCGACCGTCTCGGGCTTGGCGCGAGTTTCGAGGCGATCCACGACATCCATGCGATGGACCTGATGCCCAAGCCGCATGCATCGGCCTATGCAGGCTTTTGTACCGCGTTCGACATCGACCCCGCCCAATCTCTGTTCGTCGACGACATGGTCCGCAATCTGCTGCCCGCCAAGGCGATCGGCATGACGACGGTGTGGGTCGACAACGGGTCCGAACAGTCGCCGGGCGCGGAACGCGATCATATCGATTTCACCATCCCGGTGCTCGCGCCGTGGCTGGAAACCATCCTGGAGACATCATGAGCAACCTGCAGACGATCATCGACACCGCCTGGGACGACCGGGCAAATCTCGGTCTGGAGACGAAGGGCGAGATCCGCGATGCGGTCGACAGCGCGCTGGCGATGCTCGATGCAGGCACCGCGCGGGTTGCGGAGCCCGCCGGTGACGGGTGGCAGGTCAATCAGTGGCTGAAAAAGGCCGTGCTGCTGTCGTTCCGCCTCAACGACAATGTCGTGATCGACGGCGGATCGGGCGGCGCACCCGCGTTCGACAAGGTGCCGTCAAAGTTCGCGGGCTGGGGCGAGGCCGAGTTCCGCGCGGCCGGCATCCGCGTCGTTCCCGGCGCGGTCGCGCGCCGCGGCAGCTTCATCGCCAAGGGCGCGATCCTGATGCCGAGCTTCGTCAATATCGGCGCCTATGTCGGTGAGGGCACGATGGTCGACGCCTGGGCGACCGTCGGATCCTGCGCGCAGATCGGCAAGAACGTCCATCTGTCGGGCGGTGCCGGCATCGGCGGCGTGCTCGAGCCACTTCAGGCCGACCCCGTGATCATCGGCGACGGCGCATTCATCGGCGCGCGTGCCGAGGTCGCCGAGGGCGTTCGCGTCGGTGAGGGCGCGGTGCTGTCGATGGGCGTGTATCTGGGCGCGTCGACCAAGATCATCGACCGCGCGACCGGCGAAGTCTTCAAGGGTGAAGTGCCGCCTTATGCGGTGGTCGTGCCGGGTTCGATCGGCGGCGGGGAGGGCAAGCCCGCGCTCTACTGTGCCGTGATCGTCAAGCGCGTCGACGCCCAGACTCGGTCGAAGACGAGCATCAACGACCTGCTGCGCGACTAGACCGGTCGCGGTGATGGTCGCGCAGACACTGCTCGCGATCGTCGCCGTTTACATGCTGGCGATCCTGTGGCGGGGGCGGACGTTTCGCGTTCGCCTGCCGACACGACCGGGCCGTAGCCCCGCAAGGCGGATGACGGCCTGGGCGGTCGGGTTGGCGGTGTCGTTCGGTCTGCCCGCGCTGGTCGGCCTCGTCCTGCTCGGCCAGAACCCGCTCGCGGCGGCGCAGCCTGCGGCAATCGCGCTGGTGCCGGACGACTGGCCACGCCTGCCGATCGCGCCACTGATCCTCGGCATGGCGCTCGGCACGCTCGCGAACGCGGCGATCACGCATGTCTTGTGGCGCCGCGGCCGCCGCGCGTTCCAGATCGGCACCTTCCCCGATGTCCTGCCGAAGACGCGCAAGGACATTCTCCCGGCCATCGCCCTCGCGATCAGTGCCGGGGTCAGCGAAGAGCTGTTCTTCCGCCTGTTCCTCCCGCTGCTGATCGCGCTGGTGTCCGGCAGCGCGCTGGCCGGGACGATCATCGCCGCCCTCTGCTTCGGCGGGGTGCATCGCTATCAGGGGTGGCGCGGCGTCGTCGCGACGACGCTGTCGGGCGTGGCGCTGTCCGTGCTCTACGGCCTGACGAACAGCGTGTGGATGGCGATCGCGTTTCACATCGCGATCGACATCAACGCGCTGGTCGTGCGGCCGATGGCGTACGGGGCGTGGCGCGCCTAGTTCTTCATCCGCCAGCCGGTCTTGAAGATCAACGCGATCACGACGAGGCAGGTGACGAGGAACGCCGCGGTCACCGCGAGGCTGATGCCGACCGCGACATCACCTTGCCCGAAGAAGCTCCAGCGAAACCCGCTGATCAGATAGACGACCGGGTTGGCCAGGCTGAGCGTGCGCCAGGGCTGGGGCAGCATGTCGATCGAGTAGAACGCGCCGCCGAGAAACGTCAGTGGCGTGATCAGCAGCGCGGGGACGAAGTTCAGCTGTTCGAAGCCGTTCGCCCACACGCCGATGATGAAGCCGAACAGGCTGAACGCGACGGCCGTCAGGATCAGGAAGGCGAACATCGCGAACGGATGCGCGATATGCAGCGGCACGAAACAGGCGGCGGTCGCCAGGATGATCAGGCCGATGATCACCGACTTGGTGGTCGCCGCCCCGACATAGCCGATCACCATCTCCATCGCGGACACGGGCGCGGAGAGCAGTTCGTAGATCGTGCCGGTGAATTTGGGGAAGTAGATGCCGATCGATGCGTTCGCGATGCTCTGCGTCAGCAGCGACAGCATGATCAGGCCGGGGACGATGAAGCTGCCATAGCCGACGCCGCCGACCTCCTGCATCCGGCTGCCGATCGCGCCGCCGAAGACGATGAAATAGAGCGACGTCGTGAGGACGGGGGTGACGAGGCTCTGCCACAGCGTGCGCAAGGCCCGCGCCATTTCAAAGCGATAGATCGCCCAGACGCCGTGCCAGTTGAGAAAGGGGGTGTTCATGCGCGCTCTCCGACGAGATCGACGAAGATGTCCTCGAGGCTCGACTTGCTGGTTTCGAGATCCTTGAAGCCGATGCCGAGTTCGGCAAGCTTGCGCAGGAGCGAGGGGATGCCGGTATGGTCCGCCTGTGCGTCGAACACATAGCGCAGGCGCTTGCCCTCGTCCTGCAGCGATACGTCCCATTCGGCCAGCTCGGGCGGGATCGCGGTCATCGGCTCCTGCAACGCCAGATCGAGCTCGCGCTTGCCCAGCTGTTTCATCAGCGATGCCTTGTCGTCGACGAGCAGCAGTCTACCCTTGTTGATCACGCCGACGCGGTCGGCCATCTCCTCGGCCTCCTCGATATAATGCGTGGTCAGGATGATCGTCGTGCCGCCCTCGCGCAGGCGGTGGACGAGCTTCCACATGTCGCGGCGCAGCGCGACGTCGACGCCCGCGGTGGGTTCGTCGAGGAACAGGATCTCGGGCTCGTGGCTCAACGCCTTGGCGATCAGGACACGGCGCTTCATCCCGCCCGACAATTCCATGATCTTCGCATGGCGCTTGTCCCAGAGCGACAGGTCACGCAGCACCTGTTCGATATAGGCGCTGTGGCCCGAGCGACCGAACAGGCGGCGGCTGAAGGTGACGGTGGCGAGCACCGTCTCGAACATGTCGACGTTCAGCTCCTGCGGGACCAGACCGATGCGGCTGCGCGCCTGCTTATAGTCGTGGATCGCGTCGAAGCCCGCGACGGTAATCGTTCCTGCGCTGGGCGTGACGATCCCGCAGATGATGCTGATCAGCGTGGTCTTGCCCGCACCATTGGGCCCGAGCAGCGCGAAGATCTCGCCCTTGCGGATGTCCAGATCGACGGGGTGGAGTGCGGTGGTACCGCTTTTGTAGGTCTTCGTGACGCCCGCAACGGACAGGATCGGTTCGGTCATTGGGGCCCCTTTTAAGTGAGGGGAAGATGGGGGTGGTGGGGTGTGAAAGTAAGGCCTGACGCGACCCCATCGTCATCCCCGCGGAGGCGGGGATCCATAGACTCGGACGTTCGCCAATATGGGTCCCCGCCTCCGCGGGGATGACGAAATGGGGGTTTGCGAAGTCGGCTTATCCGGCGCGGGCGGCGGCGACCGCCTTTTGCAGGTCCTCGAGCGGCAGTGCGCCGGACAGGATGCGGTCGCCGACCACCCAGCTTGGCGTGCCCGTCATGCCGAGCTTGGCCGCGGTTTCCATGTTCTTGCCGATCTCTGCATCGGCGGTCTTGGTGAAACCGGCCTGATTGATGTCGACCCCGGCCTTCGCCGCTGCCGCCGCGATCGTCGCGTCGCTGACCGGGCCGCCGGCGTAGAGCGCGTCGTGGAAGGCTGCGAACTTGCCCTGTTGGGCGGCCGCGAGGCTCGCGCGGGCAGCGACGCGGCTTTCTGCGCTGAGGATCGGCAATTCGCGGAAGACGACGCGGATCTTGGGGTCTGCGGCGATCAGCTTTGCGATCATCGGCAGGCTCGCACGGCAATACCCGCAATTATAATCGAAATATTCGACGAGCGTGACGTCGCCCTTGGGGTTGCCCGCCCAGGCGCTGCCGAACGGCGTGACGATCGCATCGCGGTTGGCAGCGACCGTCTTGCCCGACTCGCGGTCGCGCAGTTTCTCCATCGCTTCGGGCAGGATCTCGGGATGCGCGAGCATGTAGTCGTGGACGATCGCCTCGACCTGTGCGCGCTCGACGCCACCGCCCTGGCGATCATAGCCCCACACCGCGAATCCGCCCAGGACCGCCCCGACCGCCGCGATGGCGGGCAACATCATCTTGTTCATCGGCGCCGCTTATACTGCTTGGGATTGTCGTCCATCTCGTTCTGCGCGGCCATTGCGATATCCTGCGCGCGGATCCAGTCGGGGGTGTTGGCGGGGATGTTGGCAAGCGCATAGCGCGCGCTGGCCGATGCGGTCCGCATGTCGCCGCCCATGCTCGCGCGCTCGGCGGTGGCGAGCGCCGCACGCGCGGTATCGCCGGTCAGTTCGTAGACGGTGCCGAGCTGCATCCAGGCGAACGGGTTCTCATCGTCGCGGCCGACCGCCGTGCGCAGGACCTTCGTCGCCTCGGGATAATTCGCCTTGTTCTCGGTCGCGATCAGCGCGTGGCCGAACGTCGTGGCGATCAGCGGGTTGTTGCGCGAACCCTCGGTCGCCTCGCGCAACGGGACGAGCGACTCGACCGGCCTGCCCGCCTCGAGCAGGATCTGGCCCTTGATCTCGAGGAAATAGGGATCGTCGGGCTTGGCCTTCACCAGCGCGTCCGCCTCAGCATCGGCTTTGTCGGGATAGCCCGATTTATGATAGGCATAGGCCCGGGCGTAATGCGCGTAGATCGACTGGTCGCTCGGCGGATAGCTTTGCAGCGTGCGCGGCGCGGGCAGGACATAGCCGGCAAGCTTGGCCTTCACGCGGCGGAAACGTTCCTCGAGCGCAGCATCGGGCTTGTTAGCCCAGGCGGGCGACGCCTGGAGATCCGCTGTCAGCGCCGAGACGCGCTCGCCCGACAGCGGATGCGACTGCATGAACGGGTCGATATTGGCGGTGCCGAAGCGATATTCCTGCTGCTGCAGCTTCTTGAAAAAGCTCAGCATGCCGCGGCCCGTGACGTTGGCCTCCCGCAGATATTTGGCGCCGCTCGCATCCGCAGTGGATTCCTGCGTGCGGCTGAACGCCAGGTAATTGCCCATCGCGGCCTGTTGTCCGGCCGCCATGATCCCCGCGCCCGCCTCGCCGCTGCCCGCCGCCATCGCCGCCAGGCCGAGCACCATCGAGAGCAGGTACATGCCCATCGCGGGTTTGGTCCCGCGATCGGAGAGGACGACATGACCGTCGGCGATGTGGCCGAGTTCGTGCGCGATCACGCCCTGGACTTCGTTCGCATTGTCCGCCGCCTGGAGCAGGCCCGAATGGACATAGACGGTCTGGCCGCCCGCGACGAACGCATTGATCGAATCGTCGTTGATCAGCACAACCTTGACGTCGCGCGGCGACAGGCCTGCCGCCGTGATCAGCGGGCCGGACATTTCGGCGAACATCGTTTCGGTTTCCGCATCGCGGAGGATCGACTGCGCCTGTGCGGGTTGCGCCCAGAGCAGGAGGGTGGCGGTCAGGGCCGCGACGAAGCGCTTCATATCGCGCAGTATCGTCGATCGGCGGCGGGGGAGCAATGGCGGGGACGACGAGGTGCGCGGCGCCGACGCCCGATGGTGAGCTGCAGGACGTAGCACGACCCAAGCGGCCGATCGCCGGAACCAATTGGTCCGAATGCGCCGAAATGAAAACGGGCGCGACCTTTCGATCGCGCCCGTCTCAACGGCTATGGCTTGGCGTCAGCCGAAGGTGCGCTGCCACCAGCCACGGCGCGGCGCGCCATCGGGGTCGTCGTTCGTGCCCGGCGCGTCGGCGTCCTGCGGCTGGACCTCGACCTGCGGCGGCGTGGTCTCGACCGGCGCGGCAAGCACCTCGCTGGTCGGGGCGGCGTCGCCGGCCTCGATCACCGCGGCCTTGCGCGGCCGACCACGCGGCTTGGCGACCTTGGCAGGGGCCTCCTCGACGGCTGCGAGCTCGACCGCCGTATCGCTCGCCTTGCGACGCGCGCGCTTGGGCTTCGGCGCGGACGCCTCCAGCGTCTCGGCAGGCGTAGCGCCAACCTCGTCCATCGTCGCATCGGCAACCGCCTCGCGACGGCGCCGTGCAGGCTTGCGCGCCGGCTCTGCCGCAACCGGATCGGGAGCGGCCTGTTCCTGCGGCTCGGGCGTGACGGGCACTTCGGATACGACCGGTTCTGGTGCCATGGTCGTCTCGTCGGCCGTCTCGACCGGACGCGGCTTGCGACCCCGACGCGACTTGGGCGCCGTTTCGGCGACCGGGTCAGCGTTGATCGTCGCGGCGGCCGCACGGGCGCGCGGGCGACGACGCATCTTGGGAGCCTCGGCGACCGGCGCGGACGGCACGTCTTCGAACACCGACTCGGCCTCGGACGTCTCGACCGGCGCAAACGCTTCCGGCTCGGGTGCCTCGGCGATCAGTGCCGCGGTGTCGATGCTGCTGACGGCAATCGACTCGCCCGTCTCGGCGCCGGTCTGCTCGCCGCCCTGCTCGCCGCCCTGGTCGTTGCGCCGACCACCGCGACGTCCGCGACGTCCGCGACGACGACGGCCTTCGCCTTCGACGCCATTGGCCTGTTCGGCCGGAGCCGTACCTTCGATCTCCTCGCCACCGCCGACTTCGACGATCTCGCCGACGCCTTCGTCGATTTCCTCGACATTGGTGTCGACGTCCTCGAACGCGCCATCCTCGCTCGTACCACCGACGGCGCCGTCCTCACCCGGGCGTGCCCGGCCCCGACGACCGCGGCGGCGACGGCGCTTCTTGCCGCCCTCGCCATCGGCATCGCGGCCCTCACGTGGCGCGGTCTGCTCACGACCACCTTCGCGGCCCCCCTCGCGACGACGCGGCTGTTCGGCCTCGGCCTCTTCGACCTCGTCCTCCTCGATCTCGTCCTCGATCTCTTCGGGAAGATCGTCCTCGTCCTCTTCGATGATCTGGACGAACTTCGGCGGATGCGCGGGCGGCGGGCCACTGGCCTCGACCGTCATGTGCGCGCCTTCCTCGTCCTGGCCGGGAATGATCTCGACGATCACGCCGTAGCGATCCTCGATCTCGGCGATGTCGGCACGCTTGCGGTTGAGGATGTAGACGGCCGCTTCCTGGCTCGCGCGCAGCGTCAGCAGCGAGCCGCGACCGCGGGCGGCCTCGTCCTCGATGAGGCGGAGCGCGGAGATGCCCGACGACGATGCGGTGCGGACCAGGCCGGTGCCCTCGCAATGCGGGCAGGCGCGCGTCGACGCTTCGAGCACGCCGGTGCGCAGCCGCTGGCGGCTCATTTCCATCAGGCCGAACGACGAGATGCGGCCGATCTGGATGCGCGCACGATCGTTCTTCAGCGCCTCCTTCATCGCCTTCTCGACCTTACGGACGTTGGAATTGTTATCCATGTCGATGAAGTCGATGACGACGAGCCCGGCCATGTCGCGCAGGCGCAGCTGGCGGCCGATTTCCTGTGCGGCCTCGAGGTTGGTCGCGGTCGCGGTCTGCTCGATACTGTGTTCGCGCGTCGAGCGGCCCGAGTTGATGTCGATCGAGACGAGCGCCTCGGTCGGGTTGATGACCAGATAGCCGCCCGACTTCAGCTGGACGACCGGATGGTACATCGCCGACAGCTGGTCCTCGACGCCCGCGCGCTGGAACAGCGGCACGGGGTCGGCGTAATGCTTGATGCGCCGGGCGTGCGTGGGCATCAGCAGGCGCATGAACTCGCGCGCCTGGCGATAGCCGTCCTCGCCCTCAACGATGACCTCTTCGATTTCCTTGTTGTAGATGTCGCGGATCGCGCGCTTGATCAGGTCGCTGTCGCCATACACGAGCGCGGGCGCCGACGCCTTCAGCGTCGCCTCGCGGATCCCGTCCCACAGGCGGGCGAGGTAATCGAAGTCGCGCTTGATCTCGACCTTGCTGCGCTGCAGCCCGGCGGTGCGGACGATGCAGCCCATCGAGGGCGGCAGCTGCATGTCGGCCATGATCGACTTCAGGCGCTTGCGATCGCCCGCGTTGCTGATCTTGCGCGAGATGCCGCCGCCGTGGCTCGTATTGGGCATCAGCACGCAGTAGCGGCCCGCCAGCGACAGGTACGTGGTCAGGGCTGCGCCCTTGTTGCCGCGCTCTTCCTTGACGACCTGGACGAGCAGCACCTGACGGCGATGGATCACGTCCTGGATCTTGTAGCGGCGGCGCAGGTTCATGCGACGCTCGCGCAGATCCTCGACCGCGGCCTCGTCGCCGTTCGGCTTGCGCTTGCGACGCGGGGCCTCGCCGGTCTCTTCGCCGCCTTCGAGCTCCTCGGCGACGTCGGGATCTACCCCGCCATCGTCCTCGAAGCGCTCGATATCGTCCTCGTCGTCACCCTCTTCGTCGTCCGCGTCATAGTCGGCGCGCAGCGCGGCCTCCTCGGCGGCATGCTCGGCCTCTTCGCGGAGCAGTGCGTCACGGTCTTCCTTGGGGATCTGGTAGTAATCGGGGTGGATTTCGCTGAACGCGAGGAAGCCGTGGCGATTGCCGCCGTAATCGATGAACGCCGCCTGGAGCGACGGTTCGACCCGCGTGACCTTGGCGAGGTAGATGTTGCCCTTGAGCTGCTTGCGCTCGGCGCTTTCGAAATCGAATTCCTCGATCCGGTTACCCTTGACGACGGCGATCCGGGTTTCTTCCCGGTGGCGTGCGTCGATCAGCATACGCGTTGTCATAATAGATTCTCCGCGCGCGCGCCGGGCCTGATGGCAGCCGTCGCGCGCTTGATGGTGGTGCGGTCGGACACGGACGCCCGGACTCGCGGAAGGTATGCGAAACTGCCTCTGCTCGACGCGCATGCTGCGGGAACTCACCCTGCGGCGCCCGCACGACCGCGATCCCGTCGGCGAAGGCCGATCGGTGAGCGGGGCGGGGGGAATGCGTCATTCGAGCGTCAACCTGAAATTGCCGCGCCGTCGAGGATCCGAAGGCGGGCGTTGAGACCGGCGCGTCGCTGGCAAACTCTAGCGACGCACGGGTGCACGGCAGGACTAGCACCGCATTGCAGATCCCGCAACTGGCCCGGCGCGGGGCCGTCCCAAGCCTTGAAACCCGGCATTTTCACACGCTGTATTTCCGCGCGGCGATTTGTCCGGCAGCCGCGCCGGCAGCCACGGATATGGGAAAACCAAGGCAAACAGGCTATTAACCCTGCTCCGCAAGATCCTCTTGCGGGGGCGTGGCGTAGGCGTCTCGTTTCGGTCGGGCTCGACCGATCCAGGGAGTGTAGAATGGCTTTTCGCTGGACCGGCAGCGCGGTCGCACGGCATGGACGCAGGATGGTTGCGATCATCGCCCTGCTGCTCGGCTGGCTGTCCGGCGTTCCCGCGCTGGCGGCGACCGTCCAGAGCATCGCGATCGGCCGGACGCAGATCGTGATCCGCTTCGATGCACCGGTCGGCAGCGGCGTGAGCCAGATCCTGACCGGACAACGGCAGATCGCGGTCGATATCGCGAACGCGAAGCCCGGCGGAACCGTGAGGCCGGGGGGCGTCGTGACCCGCATCACGCAGCGCCGGCACGGCGGCACCGGGCTGCGGATGCTGTTCGACTTGGCCGAGCCGGTGATCGTGGCGGATGGCGGGTTCGATTCGCAGGGACGCGAACTGACGCTGGCCTTGCGCCGTGTCGACGATGCGGCCTTTGCGCAGGCCAGTATCGCCGGCCCGCTGAATTTCTTCCCGGTCACTTTCGCCGCGCGGCCGGCGCCGCGGTACAAAGTGTCGATCCCGGTGCCGCCGCGCGCGCGCGGGATCGCGCTGCCGCGGGTCGAGGGCGACGATATGCGTCCGCTGGTGGTGATCGATGCCGGGCATGGCGGAGTCGATCCCGGCGCGATCGGCCCTGACGGGCTGCGCGAGAAGGACGTGACCCTCAAGGTCGCCAAGGCGATCCGTGACGCGCTGCTCGCTTCGGGGCGGGTGCGGGTCGCGCTCACGCGGAGCGACGACCGGTTCCTCGTGCTGCGCGAGCGGTACGGCGTCGCACGGCGGTTGAAGGGCGACCTGTTCATCTCGGTCCACTGCGACAGTACCGGATCCGAAGGCGCGAGCGGCGCGACTGCCTATACTCTGTCCGAGGTGGCGTCCGACAAGGAGGCGGCGCGGCTAGCCGCGCGCGAGAACAAGGCGGATGTGATCTCCGGGGTGAATCTGGGCGAGGCGCCTGCCGACGTGTCGTCGATCCTGATCGACCTGACGCAGCGCGAGACGATGAACGCGTCCGCCACGTTCGCGCGGTTGTTGGGACGCGAGGCCAAGCCGCTGATGCCGCTCAAACCGAATTTCCACCGCATGGCGTCGCTGATGGTGCTCAAGGCGCCCGACATGCCCTCTATCCTGTTCGAGACGGGCTATATTTCGAACCCGCAGGACGCGGCGTTTCTCGACAGCGACGAGGGACGGCAGCGGATCGCGGAGAGCGTGACGCGCGCGGTCACGGTGCATTTCGCGCGGCGGATGGTGGCGCGCTGATCCGGCCGGTTGCGCTCAAGGCAAGAGCGCGGCATCCTGACGGCTAGGACCCCGGCGGAGGCCGAGGCCCGGTTGGAGGACGTTCCGACTGGGCCTCGGCCTCCGCCGGGGCACGTGTTTCTGGTTAGGACGATCTGATGACCGACGCGACGCGGGGCGTATCCGAGACCGGGCCCGAGACGAGCATGCGCGAGCTTACCTTTCGCGGGGTCGTGCTCGGCGCGATCATCACGCTGCTGTTTACCGCGGCGAACGTCTATCTGGGTTTGAAGATCGGGCTGACCTTCGCGACGTCGATCCCCGCCGCGGTGATCTCGATGGCCGTGCTGCGGCTGTTCAAGGATTCGACGATCCTCGAGAACAACATCGTCCAGACGATCGCGTCCGCGGCGGGCACGCTGGCGGCGATCATCTTCGTGCTGCCCGGCCTGGTGATGATCGGCTGGTGGCAGGGGTTCCCGTTCTTCACCACCGCGGCGATCACGATGTTCGGCGGCGTGCTCGGCGTGCTGTTCTCGGTCCCGCTGCGCCGTGCACTCGTCGTCGACACGGTGCTGCCCTATCCGGAGGGCCGCGCGGCCGCCGAAGTGCTGAAAGTCGGCGCGGGCAGCCGTGAGGGCGGCGAGGAGAGCGCACGCGGGCTCGGCATCATCGTCGTCAACGCGCTGGTGTCAGCCGGGTTCGCGATCCTGACTCAGACCAAGCTGGTCGCCGCGGAGGCAGCAACGTGGTTCCGCGTCGGCGCAGGCGCGACCGGGATTTCCGGCGGATTGTCGTTCGCGCTGCTGGGCGCGGGGCATCTGGTCGGCATCTCGGTCGGGATGGCGATGTTTACGGGCGTGGTGATCGGCTGGTGGATCCTGCTGCCGATCCTGACCTCGGCGGGGAGCGTGACCGGCACCGCGGAAGTGATCGCGACGACCGTGTTCCGGTCGGACGTGCGGTTCTTCGGTGCGGGCGTGATCGGCGTCGCGGCGATCTGGACCTTGCTCAAGATCGCAGGGCCCGTGGTCGGCGGCGTGCGATCGGCGCTGGCGGCGTCGGCAGCCAAGCGCGGCGGCGAAGTGCTGGCACTCGAGGAGCGCGACATCCCGATCGGGATCGTCGGGATCGCGTCGCTGGCGATGCTCGTGCCGATCGGGATCCTGCTGTGGACCGTCCTCCAGGGCGGGCCGCTCGAGGCGTCGGCGATCGGGCTGATCGCAGGGAGTCTTGCGTTCATCCTGGTCATCGGCCTCGTGATCGCGGCGGTGTGCGGGTACATGGCGGGGCTGATCGGCGCGTCGAATTCACCCGTATCGGGCATCGGCATCCTCGCCATCCTCGCCGCATCGATCCTGCTGGTGTCGTGGTTCGGCCGTGCGGTCGAGCCGGGGACGACGCAGGCGCTGGTCGCCTACGGCCTGATCGTGACCGGCGTGGTGTTCGGCATCGCGACGATCTCGAACGACAATCTCCAGGATCTGAAGACCGGGCAGTTGGTCGGTGCGACGCCGTGGAAGCAGCAGGTCGCGCTGCTGATCGGCGTGGTGTTCGGGTCGATCGTCGTGCCGCCGGTACTCAACCTGCTCGGCAGCACGCTTGGCTTTGCGGGTGCGCCGGGGGCTGGGCCCAATGCGCTGGCCGCACCGCAGGCGGCGTTGATCTCGGCGCTCGCCAAGGGCGTGCTGGGGGGCAATCTCAACTGGGCAATGATCGGCTATGGCGCGATGACCGGGGTCGCGGTGATCGCGCTCGACGAACTGCTGGGCAAGGCGGGCAAACTGCGGTTGCCGCCGCTGGG
Source organism: Sphingomonas sp. CFBP 13733 (assembly GCF_014841795.1). NCBI lineage: Bacteria > Pseudomonadati > Pseudomonadota > Alphaproteobacteria > Sphingomonadales > Sphingomonadaceae > Sphingomonas > Sphingomonas sp. CFBP 13733. The sequence goes on along the minus strand of NZ_JACYUP010000006.1, from coordinate 114,996 downwards.
CGTCGGGCTGGGCGTGTATCTGCCAATGGCGGTGACGTTGCCGGTCACGATCGGCGCGGTGGTCGGCTATGCCTATGACCGCTGGGCCGACCGCGCGCGCGATCCCGAGCTTGCCAGGCGGATGGGCGTGCTGACCGCGACGGGGATGATCGTCGGCGAGTCGCTATGGGGCGTGGGGTTTGCCGGGATCGTCTATCTCACCAACCAGGAGACGCCGCTGGCGCTGGTCGGGGAGGGGTTCGTGCCCATCGCGCTGGTCGGCGGAACCCTGCTGTTCGCGCTGCTGACCTGGGTGATGTACCGGCGGACGATGGCGGCGTCGCAGTAAAGAGTGTTTCCCCGCGAAGGCGGGGACCCAGACTGGGCTCCCGCCTTCGCGGGAGAACAGGATACACGCGTGCGCCGAGGTATTTCGCACCACCCCGGCGGAGGCCGGGGCCCAGTTGGGGAGGTCGACGTAACGGAGGGCCGTTAGTCGTTACTACCGTCCCCCAACTGGGCCCCGGCCTTCGCCGGGGTGGTGGTTGGGGTGCGGGGTAGCCTCACTTCATCGCGGCGAGCATGTCCGTGATCTTGACGAAGGCGAAGCCGATCGAGCTGTCGGCGATCCCGTAAGGCAGGAACAGCGCATCGCCGTGGCGCAGCGCGCCGCAGCTGTAGACGACGTTGGGGACATAGCCCTCGCGGTCCTGATCCTTGGCGGCGAGAATCGGCTGCTGCGTGCGGCCGATCACCTTCGACGGGTCGTCCTTGTCGAGCAGCACCGCACCGATCGAATATTTGCGCATCGCGCCGACGCCGTGCGTGAGCAGCAACCAGCCCTCGTCGAGTTCGATCGGCGGGCCGCAATTGCCGATCTGGACGAGCTCCCACGGATAGAGCGGCGTCAGGATCTTCTCGCCGTCGTCCCAGTCGGTCAGCGTGTCCGACTTCAGCAGGAACAGGTTCTCGCCATCCTGCCGGCCGATCATCATATACTGGCCGTTCACCTTGCGCGGGAACAGCGCCATGCCCTTGTTGCGCGCGGCGGGGCCAGTCATCGGGACGAGATCGAACGCGCGGAAATCGCGCGTCCGCATCAGTTCGGACTGGATGACCGAGCCGTTATAGGCGGTGTAGGTGCCGATCCATTCATAGTCGCCATTGTCGTGCTGGAAGCGGACGATGCGCAGATCCTCCAGCCCCTTCGACTGCGCCTGGGTGATCGGGAAGATCACGGTGCCGCTGAGCGTGCTGTCGCGGTGGCGATAGACGGTGACGGGGCCCTGCGGCATCTCGTCCTCGCCGCTGCCGACCGCGTCGGTCGCGGTGGCGAAGGGCGGCTCGGGCGCGAGCTTCATCAGATTCTGGTCGGTGATGATGCCTTCGCGGAAGGCGACCGACGAGATGTGACCTTCGCCGACCGCGCGCATCGACATCAGGATGCGCAGGCTGCCCGGCGGCATCCCCGACTGGTCGAAATGCGGCACCGCGCTGGGGTTCATCAGCGCGGCGGCGGCATAGCTGTATTCATGGCAGAAATAGGCGCCGATCAGCTGGCGCTTCTCATCACCGATATCCGCGCCGTTGAGCCCGAGCATGTCCTCGATCTGGTCGTAGCGCGTCATGAACACGCGCCGCGTCTGCCAGTGCCGCGCCTCGAAATCCTTCAGCACCACCTCGAGCTGGATCCGCGCCTCGGCGCTCGTCATCTCGAGAACTTCGCCGACCAGTCGCTCGGTACGACTGGGTGCACCGGCATTGCCGGCCCAGGCGATATGAAAGGGCCGGACGACGACCCGTGACGGGTCGGCGTGCAACCGCAGCTGGTGGGTAAACAGGTCCATCGTGCTTATGCCTCGCGTGCCGTTCCACCTTGGGACGCCGACGCTAGCGAGGCTATGCGACGACGCGCGAGGCTCCTGCCACGCTTTGGGCTGCGTTTGATACCCCCGAAATCGCACAATTGGCCAATTGCAGCGCCAAAATCGACTCTGCACCCTGGTTGCGGTTCAATCCCGTCGGCATCAATCCATCGAAACAGCCACCATCGGCGATGCTCGCGAGCGGCAGATTGAGGTCATTCCCGCCCAGGAACCAGCGATAGGCACGCTCGGCCTCGTCACGCCAGCGCAGGTCGCCGGTGGCCTCGAACGCCGCCATGCAGGCATCGACGGTGGCCTGTGCCTCCAGCGGCTGCTGGTCGAACTGCAGCGGATCCTCATAGGAGCGTCCGAAGCTTTCCGTGCCAACCGCGCGGAAGCGACCCTCGGGCGAGGTCTGCTTGGCGACGATCCATTCGAGTGTCGCCAGACCGCAATCGATCAGGTCCTGGCGGCCGAGCGCCTGGCCCGCACGAATAAGCGCCTGTGGCAGGCGCGCATTGTCATAGGCGAGGACGATCTCGAACCACTGCCATTCGGGACGTCGCGTCTTCTCGAGCAGTGCCAGATGGACATCTGGGAACTTTGCCAGGATCGACAGCGAGAGCTGATGCCCGGGGCTCGCCTCGAGCATCGCCGCCGCGCCGAGCATCGCAAAGGCCTGCGCGCGCAGGCTGCCGAGCTCGAGCGCACAGGATGCGGTCGAGTCATACATCGCCGTCGCCCAGTCGCGATGCTTGGCCAACTGCGCATCGCGTGCCGTGATGCCGAGCGCCCAGACGGTGCGACCGTTGGAATCCTCAGACCCGACATCCTCGCACCAGCTCCGGTCGAAGCTCATGAAGTTGCGGAAGCGACGCTCGTCGGGGTTCCAGGCATATTGTACAAACGACGCATAGATCGTCGTCCACTTGTCGCGCTGGACCTCATCCATGTCCGGCATCGCGCTCATCAGCATGAGCGCACGGCAATTGTCGTCGATGCAATAGCCATGCCGGCGATCGGGGATCGAGTAGATCGAATGCTGGAGCATGCCCGTCGAATCACTCATCCGTTCGACGGCCGCGAAGTCAGGCGCAAGCGGCTTCAACGGGGGCGAAGGCTTGGCCAGACGAAAAGGGCGTGCCGCGACCACCGCGCGGATCTCTGCCATCGATGTTTCGGCAAGCTGTGGCCAGATCATCGTACGACCGCGCGCATAGGCGCGCTCGGCCAAGCGATGGCGGTCGCGATCACTCGACAGCAGCATGTCGATCTCGCGCGCGAAGGCAGCGACATCTCCGAACGGGACAAGAACGCCATGCCCATCGGCGAGGATTTCCGTCGCATGGACGTACGGGGTCGAGATGACGGGCTTGCCGACGCCGATGGCGTAGCTAAGCGTGCCCGAGGTGATCTGCGCCGGGTTGGTGTAGGGCGTCACATAGATATCTGCCGCCTGCAGATAGCTCAGCAGCTCATCATGTTCGACGAACGCGTCGATGAAGGCGACATTGCCCGCCACGCCGCGCTCTTCGGTCAGCGCCTTGAGACGATCACGATACGCCTCGCCCTGATGCGCGACGAGATTGGGGTGCGTCGCGCCGAGCACGACGTAAAGAAGATTGGGATGACGTTCGATGACCGCGGGCAGCGCCTCGATCACTGTTTCGATACCCTTGTTCGGTGCGAGGAGCCCGAAGGTCAGCACGACCTTGCGGCCTTCCCAACCGAATTGCGCCTTCAGCGTGTCGGGTTCGACGAGGTCGCGATCGGGCACGCCGTGCGGGATCATCACGATCTGCCGCGGGCTGGCGCCATAGACGCGCTGGAGGATGTCGCGGCCACGCTCCGCCATCACGATGACGCGCGCGGCACGGCGCAACAGGCCCTCCATGACGCGGCGTTCGTCGGGATTGGGACGTTCGAGGATCGTGTGCAACGCAACGACGACCGGCAGCGTCGTGCGGTCGAGCAGCGCGAGCAGATAGTCCCCGGCCGGGCCACCGTAGATGCCGTATTCGTGCTGAACCCAGATTGCCTGGGCTCCGCTCGCATCGATCTTGCGCGCGGCATCCAGATAGGCGGTCAGGTCAGTTTCGGGGATCGTTCCAACGACTTCCGGCGGATACTCGTACAGGCCAGGATGATCATCCATCGCATAGACGTCGACCGCGACCTCGGGAAAGCGCGCCCGCATCGCCGTGAACACGTCCGTCGTATAGGTCGCGATACCGCACCGCCTCGGCAAAAAATTGCCAATGAGTGCCAGCCGCGTGATCTTGGTCCCGTCCGCCGGTAACGCCATACCCTGTCCTTTGTCTGAGCGCGCATAACAGGCTAACCCGGCATCGCGCTCACCTCCAACGGCTGACAAGGTATGAAAGTTGCATTAATATTGCACTGCAGCACACGCTTTGATGTTAAACTTTATCAACATCACTGCATGCGACGACGGCGTCAGCCACGCCCGCGATACGGGGCGACGCCCTGATCGGGCAGCCAGAGATCGGCAGGGGGCGCCGAAGACTGCCAGAAGACGTCGATCGGGATCCCGCCGCGCGGATACCAATAGCCGCCGATCCGCAGCCAGACCGGCTTCATCTCGTCGAAAAGCCGCTCGCCGATGCCGACCGTGCAATCCTCGTGGAAGCCGGCATGGTTGCGAAAGCTGCCCAGGAACAGCTTGAGCGACTTGGATTCGACGATCGTCTCACCGGGGACATAATCGATGACGAGATGCGCGAAATCGGGCTGGCCGGTGACCGGGCAGAGCGAGGTGAATTCGGGCACCGCGAACCGCACCAGATAGGTCCGGCCGACGCGCGGGTTGGGCACGTAATCGAGCACGGCCTCTTCGGGCGAGGCGGGGAGGGCGCTGTTCTGGCCCAGATATAACGGGTTTGTAGGAGCGGTCATGGTCCGCCATGTAGGATGCGATGCGCTCCAAGAAAACCACGCTCGTGCCGATCCTCGGCGACCAGCTCTCGCTGCAGATCGCCTCGCTGAACGGGGCCGACCCGGCGGCGACGATCGTGCTGATGATGGAGGTCGCCGACGAGACGACCTATGTCCGCCATCATCGCCGGAAAATCGCCTATATCCTGTCGGCGATGCGCCATCACGCGGAGGCACTGCGCGAGGCGGGCTGGACCGTCGACTACGTGACGCTCGACGATCTGGAGTCGACCGGCAGCTTTACCGGCGAGGTCGCGCGCGCGATCGGGCGGCATGATCCGGCGCGAATCATTGTCACCGAAGCGGGCGAGTGGCGCGTTGCGGGGATGCTGGACGCGTGGGAAACGCTGTTCGGCCTGCCGGTCGAGATCCGCGCCGACGACCGTTTCCTCGCCAGCCATGCCGAGTTCGAGGCTTGGGCGGAGGGGCGCAAGCAGTTGCGGATGGAGTATTTTTACCGCGAGATGCGCCGCCGCACCGGGTTGCTGATGGACGGCGACAAGCCCGAGGGGGGCGAATGGAATTACGATGCGGACAACCGCAAGCCCGCCAAGGCCGACCTGCTGATGCCGCGCCCGCTCTCCTTTGCCCCCGATGCGATCACGACCGAGGTGCTCGCGATGGTCGCGGCGCGGTTCGGCGAGCATCCAGGCAGCCTCGATGCCTTCGACTTCGCGACGACCCGCGACGATGCGCTGAAACAGCAGCGGCATTTCCTGAAGCACGCGCTGCCGCGGTTTGGGGATTATCAGGACGCGATGCTGACCGACCAGCCGTTCCTGTGGCACGCGGTGCTGTCGCCCTATATCAATTCGGGGCTGCTCGATCCGGTCGACCTGTGTCGCGCGGTCGAGGCGGAATATGCCGCCGGGCGCGTGCCGCTCAACTGTGCCGAGGGGTTCATCCGCCAGATCATCGGCTGGCGCGAATATATGCGCGGCATCTACTGGCGCGAGGGGCCGGAGTATGTCGAGCGCAACTTCCTGGGCGCGAGGCGTGACCTGCCGGGCTTCTACTGGACCGGCGAGACCGACATGCACTGCCTCTCGCAGGCGATCGGGCAGACGCTCGACCATGCCTATGCGCATCATATCCAGCGGCTGATGGTGACGGGCAATTTCGCGCTGCTGATCGGCGCGGACCCCAAGCAGGTCCATGAATGGTATCTGGAGGTCTATGCCGATGCGTATGAATGGGTCGAGCTGCCCAATACGCTGGGCATGAGCCAGTTCGCGGATGGCGGGTTGCTGGGGTCGAAGCCCTATGCAGCGTCGGGGGCGTATATCAACCGGATGTCGGATTATTGCGGGCACTGCCGCTATGACGTGAAGCAGCGCGTCGGCCCCGACGCCTGCCCGTTCAACGCGCTCTACTGGGATTTCCTGGTGCGCAACGCGGAGAAGCTCGATCGCAACCCGCGACTGGCGATGCCGTATCGCAACTGGGCGAAGATGAAACCGGCGGACCAAGACGCGACGCTTACACAGGCAAAGGAATTTCTGGCGCGGCTCGACGGCTGAGCGCTACATTCGCCGTCAGGACGGGTGTAACGCCGTCGATAGGAGTAGGCGGATGCCGCATTTCGGCGATTACCAGAACGCGATTTACAACGCCGGTCTGAGCGGCGTGATCCCGAAGCTGCCGGTCGATTACGCGACGCTCGAACAGCGCGCGAGCGCGGCGATGCCGCCATCGGTGCTGGGCTATGTCCAGGGTGGCTGCGGCGACGAATTCACGCAAAACAACAATGCCGACGCGTTCCGGCACTGGGGCATGACGCCGCGGATGATGGTCGATTGCAGCAAACGCGACCTGTCGGTCGAGCTGTTCGGGATGCGCCTGCCGAGCCCGATCTTCATGGCACCGGTCGGGGTGATCGGGATCTGCACGCAGGACGGTCACGGCGACCTCGCCGCCGCGCGCGCCTCGGCCGAGACGGGGGTGCCGCTGATGGCGTCGACGCTGTCGAACGATCCGCTCGAAAGCGTGGCGGGTGCGCTGGGCGATACCCCCGGGTTTTTCCAGCTCTATACACCCAAGGACAAGGCACTGGCCGAGAGCCTGGTGCGCAGGGCCGAGGCGGCGGGGTATAAGGGGATCGTCGTCACGCTGGACACCTGGGTGACGGGATGGCGGCCGCGCGACCTGAACGTCGCGAACTTCCCGCAGCTGCGCGGCGCGGTGCTGATGAACTATTTCTCCGATCCGGTCTTTCGCGCGATGCTCGCCAGGCCGCCCGAGGAGGATGGTGCGGCGGCGGTGCGGCAATGGGCGGGCGTGTTCGGCAAGGTGCTGACCTGGGACGACATGGCGTGGCTGCGCTCGCTGACCACGCTGCCGCTGATCCTGAAGGGGATCTGCCATCCCGACGATGCGCGGCGCGCGATCGATGCGGGAGCGGATGCGATCTATTGTTCGAATCATGGCGGGCGGCAGGCCAATGGCGGGATCGCGGCGATCGACATGCTGCCGGACGTGGTCGCGGCGGCGGGCGACGTGCCCGTGCTGTTCGATTCAGGGATCCGGTCGGGGAGCGACGTGGTGAAGGCGATCGCGCTCGGCGCGCGCGCGGTCGGGGTCGGACGGCCCTATGCGTACGGCCTCGCGCTCGATGGGGCGGCGGGGGCGGCGCATGTGCTGCGATGCCTGCTGGCGGAGGCGGATCTGCTGATGGCGGTCAATGGCTGGCCGACGATCGCCGATGTCCGTGCGGCGGGCGCGGTGCGGATCTAGCGCGACACGGCGAGGAAGGGGGCGAGCGCGTCCCAGGCGGGCTGCTTGGCGGCGCGGCCGATCGTGTGGAGCGGGCTGCTCGACGGCAGCGCGACGATCTGCGGGCCGAGCGTTCCGAGCCCCTGTCTGCGGCCGAGCTTCAACGCGGTGGCGCCGTTGAACGCGATCGCGCGGAGGTCGGGCAGGCGCGCGACAAGGTCGGCGACCGCATTGTCCTGCGCATCGAGGATCGCGGCGTCGGTGCTGCCGACGCGGTGCGCCGACCCGATCACGTCCCACAGCGCCACGCCCGCATCGCGCAACGCGACCAGCCGCTCGTCATAGGCCAGCGCGACCAGATCGCGCGCCACGACGCCCGACATCAGCGCCCAGAACTGGTTCTGCGGATGCGCATAATAGCGAGCTTCGGCAAGCGAACGGTCGCCGGGCAGGCTGCCGAGGACGAGCAGCCGCGCATCGGCGGCGGCCACGGGCGGGAAGGAGGATTTGCGCGTCATCGTGCGCGACGACGTGGCGATTGCGCGCGATCGTGCAAGCATTCTATGCAGACGCGCATGAAGATCCTGCTGTCCGCAAGCCTCGCCGTGCTCGCTCTTGCAAGCGCCCCTGCCACCGCCCGCCAGCTGACCATCGACGATGTCGTCAAGCTGTCGCGCGTGTCCTCGCCCGCCGTGTCGAAGGACGGCCGCTGGCTGGTGTGGGAACAGCGCGAGACCGATCTCGCCGCCGATCGCGGGCGGTTCGACCTGTGGCGGCTCGACCTGACGCGCAAGGGTGCGAAACCCGAGCCGCTGATCGCCGAAGCCGATGTGAACGAGACCGGCGCGCAATTCTCCGCCGATGGCGCAACCGTCTATTACCAGTCGGACAAGGGCGGCAGCGACGCGGTCTGGTCGATCGGGATCGCTGGCGGCACGCCGCGCAAGCTGACGAGCTTCGAGGGCGGCTTTGGCGGGTTCAAGGTCGCACCGACCGGCGACAAGCTGGTGATCTGGGCCGACCGCAAGCCCGGCGCGCCGAGCCTTGCGCCCGCCATGGTCAAGAAGGACCCGAATGCCGGGGCGGGGCGGACTTACGACCAGCTGTTCGTGCGGCACTGGGACACATGGTCGAACGGCGACCGGTCACAGCTGTTCGTGCTGCCGCTGACGGCCGCGGGTGCAACCGGTGACGGCGTCGCGGTGACGGGCGGCCTGATCGGCGATGCGCCGTCCAAGCCGTTCGGCGGCGGCGAGGAAGTGTCGTGGAGCGTGGATGGCAAAACGCTGTATTTCGCGCTGCGTGAGGCGGGGCGGATCGAGGCAATTTCGACCAATCTCGACATCTTCTCGGTCCCCGCGGACGGTTCCGCAGCGCCGGTCAACCTGACGGCGGCGAACACCGGCATGGACAATCTGCCGACGGTGTCGCCCGACGGCCGGACGCTCGCCTGGTTCGCGATGGCGCGCGCCGGGTTCGAAGCGGATCGCCAGGTGCTGATGACGCGCGACCTGGCGAGCGGTCAGGTCCGCGCGGTGACGCAGGGCTGGGATCGCTCGGTCGCGTCGATCGCGTGGAGCCCCGACAGCAAGCGCATCTACGTCACCGCCGACGACACGCAGGAAACGCCGGTGTTCGCGGTCGATCCCGTGACGGGCAAGGTGACTCGCCTGACGCAGGAGGGCCATGTCGGTGCGGTCGTGCCGACGCCGAAGGGCGTGGTCGTCGCGATCAGCAGCCTGACCACGCCCGACGATTTCTACGCGCTGGCGGTGAAGGGCAAGCGGATGCCGAAACGCGAGCGGCTGACCTCGGTCAACGCGGCAAAGCTCGCGGGCATCGACATGCCGACCGTCACGCGGTTCAACTTCAAGGGCGCGAACGACGACACCGTCTGGGGCTATGCGGTGAAGCCGTATGGCAGCCCGGCCTCGACCCAGAATGGGAAGGTCCCGGTCGCCTATATGGTGCACGGCGGACCGCAGGGGTCGAGCAACAACAGCTGGTCCTATCGCTGGAACCCGGCGGTGTTCGCGGGTGCGGGCTACGGGCTGGTCGCGGTCGATTTCCACGGGTCGACGGGGTATGGCCAGGCCTTCACCGACGCGATCAGCAACAATTGGGGCGGCTGGCCGCTCGAGGATCTGCAAAAGGGGCTGGCGGCGGCGACCGCCAAATTCGGCTGGCTCGACGGCGACCGCGCCTGCGCGCTCGGCGCGTCGTACGGCGGCTATATGATGAACTGGATCGAGGGGAAGTGGCCCGACCGGTTCAAGTGCATCGTCCAGCATGACGGCGTCTTCGATGCGCGTGCGATGGCGTACGAGACCGAAGAGCTGTGGTTCGACGAGTGGGAGCATGGCGGGAAGACCTATTACGAGGATCCTGCCGCGTTCGAGAAATGGAACCCGGTCAACTACGTCGCCAACTGGAAGACGCCGATGCTGGTGATCACCGGCGAGAAGGATTTCCGCATTCCCTACACGCAGGGGCTCGCGAGCTTCACCGCGTTGCAGCGGCGGGGGATTCCGTCGCGATTGCTGGTCAACCCGAACGAGAATCACTGGGTGCTGAAGCCGAAGAACAGCCTGCAATGGTATGGCGAGGTGATCGGCTGGATGGACAAGTGGACGGCGAAATAAGGGGCGCATCGGTTGCCGGGGAGGCTGTTCCCCCCATGCCGTCATCCTGACGAAAGTCAGGATCCAGGGTAACGGACGCTGACGTTCCTGACTCTGGATCCTGACTTTCGTCAGGATGACGGGAATGGAAGGAGCCGCTAGCGCTCAGTGCGCCTTGGGCTTCTTCACGGCGTGGAGGGCGAGTGCGATCGCGCCACCGAGGATCAGGCCGACCACGCCCGACAATGCGGCGTTGACCACCCAGTTCACCACGCCCTTGGCCACCGGCACCGCGGCGGCGGCGCCCGCGGCGGCATCGTGGATGAAGTGCGGGATCGTCGTCAGCCCGAAATCCTCGATCCCGTGGACGATGATCTGCCCGCCGACCCAGACCATCGCCGCGGTGCCGACCACCGACAGCACCGACATGACGACCGGCATGCCCTTGACCAGGCCGCGTCCGAACGCCTGGACCGCGGGGCTTTTCCGCTCGGTCAGGTGCAGGCCGATATCGTCCATCTTCACGATCAGCGCGACGACGCCGTAGACGAGGATCGTGATCGCGACGCCGACCAGCGCAAGCACGATCGCCTGTTCCCAGATCGGTTCGGCGGCGACGTCCGACAGCGCGATGACCATGATCTCCGCCGACAGGATGAAGTCGGTGCGGATCGCGCCCGACACCTTCTGGTCCTCGAGCGTCTTCGGATCGATCGGGGCGGTGGCTTCGGCTTCGGCATGGCCGCCGCCGAGCGCTTCGAGGATCTTTTCCGCACCCTCGAAGCAGAGATAGGTCCCGCCGATCATCAGCAACGGGGTCAGCGCCCAAGGTGCGAACGCGCTGAGCGCGAGCGCTGCGGGGAGGATGAAGAGCAGCTTGTTGCGGAACGAGCCGAGCGCGATTTTGCCGATCATCGGCAATTCGCGCTTGGGCGAGAACCCGACCATGTAGCGCGGCGTGACCGCGGCATCGTCGACCACCACGCCGATCGCCTTGCTGCCCGCCTTGCCGGTCGCAGCACCGATATCGTCGAGGCTGGCCGCGGCGAGCTTGGTGATCCCGGCAATGTCGTCGAGCAGTGCGACCAGTCCTGTGGGCATCGATGGGTCCTTCGCGTGATCGGTAAGAGGCGGCAATAGCCGGTCCGCGGTAACGTGACAGCGATGTCATGCAACGGGTTTCGACCTTGCGCAAAGTGCGTGACGCGCGGAATGGTTGCGCGGTGACGCACATCACGACGGGATCGAGCATGACAGACGACTTCATCACCAACCTGCCCAAGGCCGAACTGCATCTGCATATCGAGGGCAGCCTCGAGCCCGAGCTGATGTTCGCGCTCGCCGAGCGCAACAAGGTCGCGATCCCGTTCAAGAGCGTCGAGGACGTGCGCGCGGCCTACAGCTTCACCAACCTTCAGACCTTTCTCGACATCTATTATGCGGGCGCGGCCGTGCTGAAGACCGAGGAGGATTTCCACGATCTGGCGCTCGCCTATTTCGACCGGGTCGCGCAGGACGGCGTGGTCCATGCCGAGATCTTCTTCGATCCGCAGACGCACACGCACCGTGGTATCCCGTTCGACGTCGTCGCCAACGGCCTGTTCGCCGGGATCGACGCGGCGCGGGCGAAGCACGGGATGAGCATCGGCCTGATCATGAGCTATCTGCGGCATCTCGACGAGGAGGATGCGTTCAGGACCTTCGAACAGGCCGAGCCCTGGCTCGACCAGATGATCGGCGTCGGGCTCGATTCGTCCGAGATGGGGCATCCGCCGTCGAAGTTCGCGCGCGTGTTCGAAGCATCGGCAGAAGCCGGGCTGCTGCTGTGCGCGCATGCCGGCGAGGAGGGCCCGCCCGCCTATATCCATGAGGCGCTCGACATCCTGCGCGTCGACCGGATCGACCACGGCAATCGTGCGCTCGAGGATCCGGTGCTGGTCGCGCGGCTCGCGCGCGAGGCGATGACGCTGACCGTGTGCCCGCTGTCGAACGTCGCGCTGCGCAACGTCGACCGGATCGAGGACCATCCGATTGACCGGATGCTCGATCTCGGCCTGCGTGCGACGATCCATTCGGACGACCCGGCCTATTTCGGCGGCTATATCGGCGAGAATTACCGGCAGACCGCGCGTGCGCGCAACCTGTCGCGCGGGCAGATCGTGACACTGGCGCGCAACAGCTTCCTCGGCAGCTTCCTCGATGACGAGGCGATCGCCGGGCATCTGGCTACCCTCGAGGCCTATGTGACCGCGCATCCGTGATCCGGCGCTTTCTATCGATCTTCGAGCCGTTCATCCTGATGCTGCTCGGCACCGTCGTGCTGGCGAGCCTGGTGCCGGCGCGGGGACAGGCGGCGACGATCGTCGGCTATGTCGCCGACGTCGCAATCTTCCTGCTGTTCTTCCTGCACGGCGCAAAGTTGTCGCGTGCTGCGATCTGGGACGGACTTCGCAACTGGCCGCTCCACCTCGCCGTACTGGGGGTGACGTTCATTGCCTTTCCCGCGCTCGGGCTCGGGCTGACCGCGCTGCCCTTCGTCGACGAGCGGATGGCGACGGGCGTGCTGTTCCTGACGCTGCTGCCCTCGACGGTCCAGTCGTCGATCGCCTTTACCGCGATCGCGCGCGGCAATGTCGCGGCCGCGGTGTGCAGCGCATCCTTTTCCAACCTGCTCGGCATACTGATCACCCCCGCGCTGGTCGCGCTGCTGATGCGGAACGCAGGCAATGCCGGCGGGATGTCGATCGAAAGTGTCGAGACGATCATCGTCCAGCTGCTCGTGCCGTTCGTGGCGGGGCATGTGCTGCGGCCCTGGATCGGCGCATGGGTGACGCGGCGCAAGGCGATGCTGACGATCGTCGATCGCGGATCAATCCTGCTCGTCGTCTATGGCGCGTTCGGCGCGGCGGTGATCGAGGGGCTGTGGAGCCGGGTGTCGCTCGGCGACCTGCTCCTGATCGGGCTGCTCTCCTGTGCCCTGCTGGCCATCGTGCTGGCGCTGACGCTGACCATCGCGCGGCTGATGCGATTGCCGCGCGAGGATGCGATCGTGTTGCTGTTCTGTGGGTCGAAGAAGAGCCTCGCGTCGGGGGTGCCGATGGCCGGCGTGCTGTTCCCTGCGGCGCAGGTCGGTGTGATCCTGTTGCCGCTGATGCTGTTCCACCAGATCCAGCTGATCGCCTGTGCGGTTATCGCGCGCCGCTATGCAGACCGGGCTGATGCGCGCGTGGAGGCGATGGCACCGGTGGCGTAACTGCCTTGGCTTATTTGCTTTTCCGCGCCAGAAACGACATGGTCGCGGCGTGAGGGAAAGGCCCAGCATCTGTGACTGATACCGCGTTGGACCTTACGGCCTGCGATCGGGAGCCCATACACATTCCCGGCGCGATCCAGCCGCACGGGCTGTTGCTCGTTGCCGATGCGGCGAGCTTGCGCGTCGTTGCGGGCGCGGGCGATATCGAGACCCGGCTGACCCCCGACTGGCTGGGCGCGGACCTGGCGACGCTGATCGGCCAGGGCGTCGCCGCAGTGCTGGCCGAGCGGTCCGGGCGCGGCAGCATGATCGGCGCTGCGGTCGGCACGCTGGTCGCGGGTACCAGCGAGCAGTTCCACATGGTCCTGCATGCGAGCGAGGAACACGTCCTCGTCGAGCTCGAGCCCGCCACGACGGCGCCGTCGAGCGCCGCGACTGTGCTCGGCTGGCTTGATTCGATGGCGACCGCGTTCGAGCGGTCGGGCAGTCTCCAGGCGCTGTGCGAACAGGCGGCGGTCGCGTTCCGGACGCTGACCGGGTTCGACCGCGTCATGGTCTATCGCTTTCTCGACGATGAATCCGGACGCGTGATGGCCGAGGATCGCGACCCTGCGCTGCACAGTTTTCTCAACCATCATTTTCCTGCGACCGACATCCCGAAACAGGCGCGCGCGCTGTATGTCCGTAACCGGACGCGCGCGATCCCGCATGCGGTCTATACACCCGCGATCCTGCGCCCTGCTGGGTTCGAGAGGCTCGACCTGAGCGACGTCGCGCTGCGCAGCGTGTCGCCGATCCATCTGCGCTACATGACCAATATGGGCGTCGCGGCGTCCGCGTCGATCTCGATCGTCAAGGACGGGCTGTTGTGGGGGATGATCGCCTGCCACAGCATGACGCCGCGGACGCTGGCGCCCGATATCCGCGCGACCGCGAGCACGCTGGCGAGCAGCCTCGCCCGACAGATCCGCGCGAAGGAGGAGGCCGAGGGATACCGCGAACGCCTGCGGCTGCGGTCGGTGGAAGACGTCGTCGTGCTCAAGATGGCCACCGAGGGCAGCGCGCAGCGGACCGCGGCGGCGGTCGGCGACGACCTGCGCCGGATGCTGGCGAGCGACGGCTTCGCACTCGTCCAGCACGGCGCGGTGCAGTGCGACGGCCAGTGTCCGGACGACAGAGACGTACTGGACCTGGTCGAGTGGATCCGCAGCCGCGGGACAGGCGACATCGTTGCAACGCATGCGCTGTCGACGCTCTACCCGCCGGCGGAACGCTATCGGTCGAAGGCGAGCGGGCTGCTCGCGATGCCGCTGATCGACGAGGGCGCGGTGCTGCTGTGGTTCCGCGCCGAGCGGATCACCGAGATCGAATGGGCGGGCAATCCGCACAAGGCGACCTCCGGGGACCCTGCCGAGCAGCTGACGCCGCGCACGTCGTTCGCGTCATGGACCGAAGAGGTGCGCGGCGAATCGCGGCGCTGGTCGCTCGAAGAGATCGAGGCCGGCTATCGGCTGCGCCGGATGTTCCACGACAGCTATGCGAGCAACCGGATGCGCGCGCTCAACCGCGAATTGCAGCGGACGCTGGCCGAAAAGGATCTGCTGATCGAGCAGAAGGACGTCCTGATGAAGGAGGTCAATCACCGTGTGCAGAACAGCCTGCAGATGGTCTCCGCGTTCCTCGCGCTGCAGGCCAAGGCGGCGGGCGACGCGAACGTCACCGCGCATCTTGCCGAGGCGCAGGCACGGCTGTCCGCGGTCGCGCTGGTGCACCGGCGGCTGTACCGCGACGACCAGGTCCAGTCGGTCGACCTCGCGCGCTATCTCGAGGAACTGGCGGGCGACATGAAGGGGACGCTGGGGCAGGACTGGGGCGCGCAGATGCGGCTCGACCTCGCACCGGTGCTGATGCCGACCGACCGTGCGGTCAATGTCGGGCTGATCCTGACCGAGCTCGTCATCAATGCCAGCAAATATGCCTATGGCGGACAGCCGGGGCCGATCCTGATCGCGCTCGAGCAATATCGCAACCAGATCCGGCTGATCGTCGCGGACAAGGGCGTCGGTCAGACCGGCACGCGCGTCGGGTTCGGCAGCCGGATGATGAACGCGGTGGTCGGACGACTGTCGGGATCGATCGCGCAGCATGACAACATGCCCGGGCTACGCGTGATCATGACCGCCCCGATCGAGGATTGAGGCTTAGCGCGCGGCGGCGGCGCGGCGATACAGGTCGAAGGTCGCACGCGCGCCGGTGATGGCCTGGTCGATCCACCTGTCTGTTCCAACAAGCGTCGCGGCGCGGTCGAGTGCACCGAGCAGCTCGCGCCATTCGCCCGACAGATGGCGCGCACCGAGATAGGCGGTCGGCAGCCCGTCGGGCACGGTACGCGCGAGCATGATGCCGCCGAGCCGTGATCCCTCCACGACATAGAGCGCGCCCCAAGCCGCCGCGTCGCCCGCGGGCAGCGTGAAGGGCAGGGGTAGAGGCATCGTCTCGCCCAGCGCCGCGAGGTCGGCGGCGAGGAGGGGCGTGCGGGGGCGGAAGTGCGCCAGGCCCGGGACGGCTGCCAGTGCATCCTCCGCTGCGGGAAGCGCGCGCGCGTGCGCGTGGAGGAACGCGCGATAGCTGTCGGGCGCGGCGAGGTCGAAGTTGCCATAGGCTGTGTCGACGCGGTCGTGATCGCCGCCGGTCTCGCTGCGCAGCGCGGCGACGATCGAGCGTGGCGGGTCGTTCAGCAGCATCGGCCACCGCCCTTGCCGCCGTAGCGCGCCTGTTCGCGGTCACGGAAGAACGCCGCGGGATCCATCGCCGCATGGCCGGGGTGATTCTCGGCCATGTGCTGCAGATAGGCGGCGTAGGAGGGCTGGCCGACCATCATCAGCGCGGTCTCCCGCGCGCGTGCCAGCAGATGCCGGATCCGCGGCGTCATTCGGCCGGGACCAGCATGGGCGGAACCTCGGTCACGGTCGGGCGATCGACCTTCAGCGCCGCGCGGCAGCTGCGGATGCCGAAGGCAAGGATCGACACGACGACGCCGAGGAACAGCGCGATCAGCGCCGCGTCGATGCGGTCGTTGAAGATGATCCGCTGCATCTCCGCCATCGTCTTGGCGGGCGCCAGGATCTCGCCGCGCGCCGCAGCGTCCGCGAACTTGGACGCATGCGCGAGGAAGCCGACCTTCGGATCGCTCGAGAACAGCTTCAGCAGCCCCGCGGTGATCGTGCACAGGCACAGCCATGCGGCGGGCAGGATCGTCACCCAGGCATAACGCTGGCGCTTCATCCGGAACAGCACGACCGTGGCCAGGATTAGCGCGACCGCGGCGAGCATCTGGTTCGAGATGCCGAATAGCGGCCACAGCGTGTTCACGCCGCCGAGTGGATCGGTGACGCCCTGATAGAGGAAGAAACCCCAGGCCGTGACGCACAGCGCGGTCGCGACGATGCCCGGCCCGATCGCCGAGGCATTGCGGAACGACGGCACCACGAGCCCGATCAGGTCCTGCAGCATGAAGCGCCCGGCGCGCGTGCCGGCATCGACCGCGGTCAGGATGAACAGCGCCTCGAACAGGATCGCGAAGTGGTACCAGAACGCCTTCATCGCCTGACCACCGATCAGGTTGCTGAAGATCTCCGCCATCGCGACCGCCAGCGTCGGCGCGCCGCCGGTGCGGCTGATGATCGTCGTCTCACCGACATCGCGCGCGGCCTGCGCCAGCGCTTCTGGCGTGATTGCAAAGCCCATGTTGGTGACCGCGGCGGCCGCCGACGCCGCGTCGGTGCCGAGCACCGCGGCGGGGCTGTTCATCGCGAAGTAGATGCCGGGATCGAGGATCGTTGCGCCGACCAGCGCCATGATCGCGACGAAGCTTTCCATCAGCATCGCGCCATAGCCGATGAACGGCGCGTCACCTTCGCTGGCGATCAGCTTGGGCGTGGTGCCGCTGGCGATCAGCGCGTGGAAGCCAGAGACTGCACCACAGGCGATCGTGATGAACAGGAACGGGAACAGCCCGCCCGACCAGACCGGACCACTGCCGTCGATGAACTTGGTGAGCGCGGGCATGCGCAGCGGCGGTGCGACGACCGCAATGCCGATAGCCAGCGCGACGATCGCGCCGATCTTGAGAAAGGTCGACAGATAGTCACGCGGGGCGAGCAGCAGCCAGACCGGCAGAACCGACGCGACCGCGCCGTATCCGACCATCAGGATGCACAGCTGGACCGGGGTCAGCGTGAAGACCGGGCCCCAGAAGGCGGACTCGGCGACCTGGCCGCCATAGACGATCGCGAGCAGCAGCCCGATGACGCCGAGGATCGAGACTTCGCCAATGCGCCCCGGACGGATCCAGCGCGTGTAGATCCCCATCGCGAAGGCGAGCGGGATCGTCGCCGCGACGGTGAACAGCCCCCAGGGGCTGCCCGCGAGCGCGCGCACGACGATCAGCGCGAGCACCGCGAGGATGATGACCATGATCGCAAAGGCACCGATCAGCGCGATCGTGCCTGCCACCGCACCCATTTCCATGCGGATCAGCTCGCCGAGCGACCGCCCGTCGCGGCGCATCGAGATGAACAGGATCATGAAGTCCTGCACCGCGCCTGCGAGCACGACGCCGGCGAGGATCCAGAGCGTGCCGGGGAGATAGCCCATCTGCGCGGCGAGCACCGGCCCGACCAGCGGTCCGGCGCCGGCGATCGCGGCGAAATGGTGACCGAACAGGACGTTGCGGTCGGTCGCGACATAATCGAGCCCGTCCGCGCGGCGGATGGCCGGGGTCGGCCGCGTCGCATCGAGCTGCATGACGTTGCGCGCGATATAGCGGGCGTAGAAGCGATAGGCGATCAAATTGACCGAGACCGACGCGGCGACAATCCACAGCGCGTTGACATGCTCGCCGCGCTGGAACGCCACCACCGCGAGCGCGCACGCCCCGAGCAGGCTCATCGCACCCCAGCCGATCTTTTCGCGTAACGTCATGCGGTTGCTCCCCCGTCCGGTCCTTGTACCAGCCATCGCGGATTTGGCGGAGGAGCGCTAGGGGGGAGCGCTAGGGGGAGCCGCCTCAGACCTGCGAGTGGTGGCCCTTCAGCTCGTCGCCGACGATCCGCACGACATGCAGCACGTTGGTCGAACCCGGCGTACGGAACGGCACGCCCGCGAGCACGATCACGCGGTCGCCCGCCTTCGCCATGCCGTGGCGCAGCGCCATGCGCTTCGACTTGGCGACCATGTCCTCGAACGACTCGACGTCGCGGGTGTGGACCGCATGCGTGCCCCACAACAGGCCGAGGCGGCGCGCAGTGTCCTGGCTCGGCGTCAGCACCAGCAGCGGCACCGAAGGCCGCTCGCGCGCGATCCGCCGTGCGGTCGAGCCCGAGGTGGTGAAGCAGATGATCGCGACCGCGGATACCGTCGCGGCGATGTTCTTCGCCGCCTCGGCCAGCGCGTCGGCGGTCGTCGGATCGGGCTTCATCACGGTGAAGTGCATGCGGTCGCCATGCTCGGGATCGGCCTCGACCGACACGCCGATCGCGTCCATCATCGCGACCGATTCGACCGGCCATGCGCCCGCGGCGCTTTCCGCCGAGAGCATGATCGCATCGGCACCGTCATAGACCGCGGTCGCGACGTCCGAGACCTCGGCGCGCGTCGGCGAGGGTGAGGTGATCATCGATTCGAGCATCTGAGTCGCGACCACCACCGGGCGGCCCATGCGGCGCGACACCTCGACGATGCGCTTCTGCAGCGGCGGCACCGCCTGCGGGGGCATTTCGACACCGAGATCGCCGCGCGCGACCATCACGCCGTCGCACGCCTCGACGATCTCCTCGAGCCGCTCGATCGCGGCGGGCTTCTCGATCTTTGCGAGCAGCGCGGCCTTGCCGCCGATCAGCTTGCGTGCCTCCCACAGATCCTCGGGGCGCTGGACGAACGACAGCGCGATCCAGTCGACGCCCTGGTCGACCGCGAAGTCGAGATCGCTGCGATCCTTCTCGGTCAGCGCGGCCATCGGCAGGACGACGTCGGGAACGTTCAGCCCCTTGTTGTTCGACAGTGCGCCGCCGACCTCGACCCTGGTCGTGATTTCGCGCGGGCTGTGCGAGACGACGCGCAGCACCAGCTTGCCGTCGTCGAGCAGCAGACGCGCGCCCGGTTCGATCGCGGCGAAGATCTCGTCATGCGGCAGTTCGACGCGGGTCGCATCGCCCGGCGTCGTGTCGCGGTCGAGCACGAAGGTCGAGCCGGTTTCGAGCACCGTGCGGCCGCCGTCGAACTTGCCGACGCGCAGCTTGGGGCCCTGGAGATCGGCGAGGATCGTCGAGGGACGACGATATTGCTTCTCCAGCGCGCGAATCGCCTGGATCACCGCGATCTTCGACTGCTGGTCGCCGTGGCTCATGTTGATGCGAAACGCGTCGGCGCCGGTGCGGAACAGCGTCGCGATCATCTCGGGCGTGCTGCTGGCAGGGCCTAGCGTCGCGAGGATGCGGACTTTGCGCGAGCGGGGTGCGATGGCCATGGTCATGCGTTGCGTTTCCTGGGGGAGGTCTTTGCCGCCACGGGCCTTAAACCCTATCTCGGTGGGATCAACTACGGAGCATACGAATGAACCACGATAGCGACACGCTGGACACACTCGACGATGCCGTAGCGGCGCAGGCCTTTCGCCGGCTGATCCGCCACCTGCGCCACCGCGACGATGCGCAGAATATCGACCTGATGGGTCTGGCGGGATTCTGCCGCAACTGCCTGTCCGACTGGGTCGAGGACGCTGGTGGTCTCGACAAGGATGCGGCGCGCGAGGCGGTGTACGGCATGCCCTATTCGCAGTGGAAGGCGCAGCACCAAGGCGACGCCACGCCCGAGCAGCTCGAGCGAATGAAGGCTAGCGTCGCCAAGAATGCGGTCGTCTGACCCGGGGTCGCTTGAGCCGCGAACGGTTACCGCCTAGACGCGGCGCCGCACTTGCAGCGGCGCGATTCATCGGTGGTCCTTGGGACCCCGGTCGCCGCATGCGGGTCTGTGTTTCGAGCGAATGGGGACGAGTATCATGACGGACGAACGCCAACACGGCATGGGCGGCGGCGCGGTCGCAGCGGACGAACTGCGTCTGCTGATCGAGCGCGCTGAGCGTCTCGAAGAAGAGAAGAAGGGTATCGCGGACGACATCAAGGACGTGATGGCCGAGGCCAAGGGCCGTGGCTACGACCCCAAGGCGATCCGCAAGATCCTGTCGATCCGCAAGAAGAAGAAGGAAGAATATCAGGAGGAGGAGGCGATCCTCGAGGTGTACCTCCAGGCTCTGGGGATGATCTGACGATCGGACTCTGCGCGGTGTCTCCCTCGCGATGCGTCATCGACGCCGGGGTGGACGCCGCGTCAACGTCGACGCGGTACCGGTGAGCCATGCTCGTATCGATCGCTGCGGCGTCATTTCTGTTTCTGGTGATCAACGCGGTCACGGTCGCCGCGTTCGCGCTGGACAAGCGCCGATCGCGCGGTGGCGCATGGCGCATCCCCGAATCCCGTTTGCTCTGGTTCGCAGCGCTCGGTGGCAGCCCCGGCGCCTTCTGGGCGCGCCGTCGTTTTCGCCACAAGACCCGCAAGCAGCCGTTCGTCGGCCGGCTGCAGATGATCGCGATCGTGCAGATCGGCGTGGTCGCCGGACTGGTCTTCGCTTTCGCGGTCTAGTTAAGCCGCTTCTGCCGGCAGTGTCGTCCAGCCGAGTCCCGGGATCGTGATAGAGCGCTTGCCCGCCAGGTCTGTGCGGCAGACGATCAGGTTGCGGCTTTCGATATAGCCGATCAGGCGCTTCACGCGGCCGAGCGAGCTGGTGCCATAGGTCGCGGCGATGCGCGCGTCGGAGGGGCAGGGTTCGCCCTCACGCGCGGCGCGTGCGACCAGCAGGAAGGCGCCGAGCATGTCGTCAGGCAGGCCGCTGGCGACATCGAGTGCCGCGGTCCACGCCTCGTCGGTCATGTCGAAGATGCCGGCGCGTGCGCAGCTCAGCCGGCGGACGAAGCCCGGCAGATCGAGCGGGGGCTTGGCGAGGCCGCCCATCCGGCATCGCACCTGGAAATCCTGGAACAGCACCGAGGGCGGGCGCAGCGTCGATTCGGGATCCTCGACGATCGCGCGGAACACGTCGGCATAGACCGCCTCGACCTCGTCATCGGTCTTCTCGGGCGGCGGGGGCGCGGCGGTGCGCGGCTCGGGCGGGCGGGCGATACCGTCGAGCAGTTCCTCGGCCGGAACGCGCCGCGGCCGCGAATCGAAGAGCAGGCCGAGTTCGGGGGCGTCGACCACGGGCTCGGACAGCAGGTCCTGCAGGTCCATCGGCGCGGCGCTGGGGAGCGGGGTCAGCTTGGGGCTGCCGCTGCGTGCCGAGGTCGCGACGTCGCCGATCTTCACGGTGATGGGGCGGCGCGAGACCGCGGGGCCGAGC
The DNA here is from genome assembly GCF_014841795.1 of Sphingomonas sp. CFBP 13733. NCBI lineage: Bacteria > Pseudomonadati > Pseudomonadota > Alphaproteobacteria > Sphingomonadales > Sphingomonadaceae > Sphingomonas > Sphingomonas sp. CFBP 13733. The sequence goes on along the minus strand of NZ_JACYUP010000006.1, from coordinate 93,159 downwards.
GCCATGAACGTCCCGCGCTGGAGGTCGCGGATCGCCTCCGCCTGACGCCGCTCCATGCCGAGCAGATCGGCGGCGCGCGCCATGTCGATGTCGAGGAAGGTCCGGCCCATCAGGAAGTTCGACGCCTCCGCCGCGACGTTCTTCGCGAGCTTCGCCAGACGCTGAGTCGCGATCACGCCGGCGAGACCACGCTTGCGGCCGCGGCACATCAGGTTGGTCATCGCCGCGAGCGAGGCACGGCGGACCTCTTCGGACACTTCGCCGCCGGTGACGGGCGCGAACATCTGTGCCTCGTCGACGACCACCAGCACCGGATACCAATGCTCGCGCGGCGCATCGAACAGCGCGGAGAGGAACGATGCGGCACAGCGCATCTGCCCTTCGACCTCGAGTCCCTCGAGGCTGAGCACAGCGGACGTCCGGTGTTCGCGCAGGCGGGTGGCGATGCGCGCGATCTCGCGTTCGCTATAGTCGCCCGCCTCGATCACGACATGGCCATGCGGGCCCGCGAGCGTCACGAAATCGCCCTCGGGATCAATCACGATCTGCTGGACATGCCCCGCCGACCGTTCGAGCAGGCGGCGCAGCAGATGCGATTTTCCCGATCCCGAATTGCCCTGCACCAGCAGGCGCGTGGCGAGAAGTTCCTCCAGGTCGACGCCGACGGCCGTACCATTGCCGTCGGTGCCCATATTCACGCTAACCGTCATGCCGCGCGTTTGGCAGGTGCGGGCGCATCGGGGCAAGGAGTCTTTCGCGGGTCTCGTCGCAAGCGCGGTTTTGCGCGCTGGCTTAATCTGCAATCGCGGTTACGCCGTTCGCCATGGCTACATCCTCTCCGCTCGACGATCTCTCGCACCGCCTGCTCGGCAAGCCCCCCGGCGAGCTCAACGACGAGCAACGCCGCGTGCTCGCGGGGATCGAGGCGGGGACTACGGTCAGTCGCGACGCCGCCGACCTGGCCGACGAACGCGCGACGTTCGGCGAGCGGCTCTCGGACCGGGTTGCGGCGGTCGGCGGGTCGTGGGGGTTCATCATCGCGTTCACTGCGGTGCTGCTCGGCTGGATGATCCTCAATTCGGACATCCTCACCCATTTCAACGCGGCGTTCGATCCCTATCCCTACATCTTCCTCAACCTGCTGCTGTCGACGGTCGCGGCGATCCAGGCGCCGATCATCATGATGAGCCAGAATCGGCAATCGGCGAAGGACCGGCTCGCCGCGAGCCTCGATTACGAGACCAATCTGCGCGCCGAGCTCGACATTTTACGCGTGCATCACAAGATCGACCATCTGGTGCTCGCGCGGCTCGACGCGATTGAGGCGAAAATCGATGCTCTGGCGAAATCGGGTGCCGGAGCCTAAGAGCGGCGCATCAGCTATAGAGGCACAGATGGCAGGCCATTCCAAATATAAGAACATCATGCATCGCAAGGGTGCGCAGGACAAGAAGCGCTCGTCGGCGTTCAGCAAGCTCAGCCGGGAAATCACGGTTGCGGCCAAGATGGGCCTGCCCGATGTCGACATGAACCCGCGCCTGCGCGCGGCAGTGAATGCGGCCAAGGCGGCGTCGCTGCCCAAGGAGAACATCCAGCGCTCGATCGACAAGGCGAGCCGCGGCGATGCCGAGAATTACGAAGAGATCCGCTATGAGGGCTTCGGGCCGGGCGGCGTGTCGCTGATCATCGAGGCACTGACCGACAACCGCAACCGTACCGCAACCAACGTGCGCGTCGCGGTCGGCAAGAATGGCGGTAACCTAGGTGCCGGCGGGTCGGTCAGCCATGCGTTCGACCGCGTCGGGCTCATTTCCTATCCGGCGAGCGCGGGCGATGCCGACACGGTGTTCGAGGCTGCGCTCGAGGCGGGGGCCGAGGACGTGACGTCAAGTGAGGACGGGCACGAGGTCTGGACCGCACAGGGCGACCTGCATGAAGTCGCCAAGGCGCTCGAGGCGAAGCTCGGCGAGGCCGAGGGCGCGAAGCTCGCCTGGCGGCCGCAGACGATGGTCGCGGTGGATGCCGACGATGCGGCGACGTTGTTCAAGCTGATCGACGCACTCGACGATGACGACGACGTGCAGACGGTTTGGGGCAATTACGAGATCTCGGACGAGATCATGGAGACGCTGGGTTGAGCCAGTGAGAAGGAAGATTGGTTCGCGCGGAGGCGCGGAGGCGCGGAGAGAGATGCGTCGTGCATGCGTCCTCCGCGCCAGCGGCATCACACCCGCAGGCATGCCCGATGGCGTGAAGGTCGCGCTGATGCGCGACAGCGGTCAGAAGCGCACCCCCTCCGCGCCTCCGCGCCTCCGCGCGAACCAGTCTTCTTTCTTCGCATGATCATCCTCGGACTAGATCCCGGCCTCGGCACCACGGGCTGGGGCGTCATTCGTGCCGACGGTAACCGGCTGAGCCATATCGCGAATGGCCAGATCCGGACCGATCCGTCGATGGCGCTGCCGCGGCGGTTGACGGCATTGTATTCGGCGTTGCTCGACGTCATCCGCGCCGAGCGGCCGGATGGCGCCGCGGTCGAGGAGGTGCTCGGCAACACCAATGCGCAGTCGACGCTGAAGCTGGGGCAGGCGCGCGGCGTGGTGCTGCTCGCAGCGGCGGGGGCGGGGCTGCATATTGGCGAATACCACCCCTCGACCGTCAAGAAAGGCGTCGTCGGCACCGGCGGCGCGGACAAGAAACAGATCCAGGCGATGATGGCGGTGTTGCTGCCCGGTGCGAAACTCGCCGGCCCCGATGCCGCCGACGCGCTGGCGGTGGCGATCACGCACGCGCATCATGTCGCGAGCGCGGCGGCGCTGTCGCGACGCACGGGAGTAGGCGCATGATCGTCCATCTGAAGGGCCGGCTCGATTCGACCGGGATCGACCATGCGGTGATCGATGTCGGCGGGGTCGGCTATCTGGTCGGCGCGTCGGCGCGCACGCTGTCGGCCCTCGGGCCGATCGGTGAGGCCTGCACCGTCTTCACCGAACTGCTGGTGGGCGAGGATTTCCAGCGGCTCGTCGGATTTTCGAGCGCGGACGAGCGCGACTGGTTCCGGTTGCTGACCGCGGTGCAGGGCGTCGGCGCGCGGGTTGCGCTCGCGATCCTGTCCGCGCTCGAACCCGTCGACCTGTCACGGGCGATCGCCAGCGGCGACAAGGCGATGGTCGCGCGCGCGAACGGCGTCGGGCCGAAGCTCGCCCAGCGTATCGTCATGGAATTGAAGGACAAGGTCGGCGGGATCGCGCTCGGGCTCGGGCCCGCGGTGGTCAATGCGGCGCCAGGGGCGTCGGCGGATGCGGTGTCGGCGATGCTCAACCTGGGGTTCCGGCCTGCCGAGGCGAGCGTCGCGGTGGCGGCGGCGGACGAGGAACTGGGGCCGGGCGCGACGCTCGACGCGCTCGTCCGGCTGGCGCTGCGCAAGGCGTCGAAGCCCTAGTCTCAGTCGGTCTTCGGCCGTTTGGCGGACCGGCGGGGCGCGGGGCCGGGGCCGAACGCGTCGAGCGCATCGGCATTGGTGCGGCCCCAGTCGTAGAGCAGATTGACCGGCTCGACGAACCGCCTGCCGAGCGGCGTCAGACTATATTCGACCGCGGGGGGCATCGTCGCGAGCACGTCGCGCAGGATCAGCCCGCTGGTTTCCATGTCGCGCAGCGTCTGCGTCAGCATCTTCTTCGAAATGCCGGGCAGGCTGCGGTGGAGGACGCCGGTGCGCGCGCCGCCCTCGTGCCGCGCGTCGAGCGTGTGGAGGACCATGCTCGTCCATTTGGTCGCAAACAGGTCGAGCACCCGGCGCGGTGCGCAGTCCTCGCGCCAGTCGTCGGTCACGGGGGCAGGATCGGGGGCGAGATCAGAGTTGGGGGGCGTTGTCATACTGGGTTCCTGAACGTCGCTGGATCCCGAAAGGTGCCCGGGGCCCCGAATGGTGCCGTCTAGAACGCGTCGCTGGCGATGCCTAGCTACTGCGTTCAAGCGAAACGGAGAATGACGATGGCCCGGACGGCATTGGTGGTTGGCACGAGCGGTATTGTCGGCAGCGCGACGGCGGCGCTGCTGATCGAACAGGGATGGACGGTCCATGGCCTCGCGCGGCGTCCGTCCGACCAGCCCGGCGTGCACCCGGTCGCTGCCGACCTGACCGACGCGGCAGGCACCGCCGCCGCGCTGAAGGATCTTGCGCCCGACGCGGTGTTCGTCTCGACCTGGTCGCGCCAGGCGACCGAGGCGGAGAATATCCGCGTCAACGGCGCGATGGTCCGCAACCTGCTCGACGGCCTGCGTCCCGCCAAGTCGGTGCGGCATGTCGCGCTGGTGACAGGCCTGAAGCATTATCTCGGGCCATTCGAGGCATATGGTAAGGGCGTGCTGCCGCAGACGCCGTTCCGCGAGGAGCAGGGCCGGCTCGAGGTCGAGAATTTCTATTATGCGCAGGAGGACGAGGTGTTCGCGGCTGCCGAGCGCGACGGCTTCAGCTGGAGCGTGCACCGTCCGCATACGGTGATCGGCAAGGCGGTTGGCAATGCGATGAACATGGGGACGACGCTGGCGGCCTATGCGACGCTCTGCCGCGAGACCGGGCGGCCGTTCCGCTTTCCGGGATCGGCGGCGCAGTGGAACGGGCTGACCGACATGACCGACGCGCGTCAGCTCGCGGCACAGCTCGTCTGGGCAACGACGACGCCCGAGGCGGCGAACCAGGACTTCAACATCGTCAATGGCGACGTGTTCCGCTGGAGCTGGATGTGGTCGCGGATCGCCGACTGGTTCGGGATCGAGGCGGCGCCGTTCGACGGCACGATCGTCCCGCTTGAGGAACAGATGGCGGATGACGCGGTCGTGTGGCAGCGGATCGCCGAGCGCGAGGGGCTGGTCGAGGCCGATCTCACGCGTCTCGCCTCCCCGTGGCACACCGATGCCGATCTTGGTCGGCCGATCGAGGTCGTCACCGACATGGGCAAGAGCCGGCGGATGGGCTTTACGCGCTACCAGCCGACCGACGATGCGTTCTTCGACCTGTTCGCACAGCTCCGCGCGGACCGACTGATCCCGTGAATTCGGTAGGCCGGTCGGGCGGGACGCGCGCGACGGGGTGACAGGGGCGGGCGTGAACGGGTAGGGAACGGGCTTGATGACCGATGCCGAACGCCTGCTCACGCCAGCCCGCCGCCCCGAGGACGTGGATGCGGCGCTGCGCCCCAAGAATCTCGACGAATTTGTCGGGCAGAAGGCCGCGCGCGAGAATCTGCGGATCTTCATCCAGGCGGCCAAGGCACGCGGCGATGCGCTCGACCATGTGCTGTTCTTCGGGCCGCCGGGGCTCGGCAAGACCACGCTCGCACAAATCGTCGCGCGCGAGATGGGGGTGGGGTTCCGCGCCACCTCGGGGCCGGTGATCGCGAAGTCGGGCGACCTTGCCGCGCTGCTGACCAATCTCGAGGATGGCGACGTGCTGTTCATCGACGAGATCCACCGGCTGCAGCCCGCGGTCGAGGAGGTGCTGTATCCAGCGATGGAGGACCGCGCGCTCGATCTGATGATCGGCGAGGGGCCCTCGGCACGCAGTGTGCGGATCGACCTGCCGCGCTTTACTTTGGTCGGTGCGACGACGCGGCAGGGGCTGCTGACGACGCCGCTGCGCGATCGCTTCGGCATCCCGGTGCGGCTGCAATTCTATACCGTCGACGAGCTCGAGCGGGTGGTGACGCGCGCGGCTGGGTTGCTCGGGCTCGCGATTTCGAAGGACGGGGCGATGGAGGTGGCGCGGCGCGCACGCGGCACGCCGCGCATCGCCGGGCGGCTGCTCCGCCGGGTTCGCGACTTTGCCGATGTCGCGGGCGCCGAGATCGTCGATGCGCGCACCGCCGACGCCGCGCTCAACCGGCTCGAGGTCGATGCGCTGGGGCTCGACGCGATGGACCGGCGCTATCTGATGATGATCGCCGACATCTATCGCGGCGGGCCGGTCGGGGTCGAGACGCTGGCAGCGGGCCTCAGCGAACCGCGCGACACCATCGAAGAGGTGATCGAGCCCTATCTGATCCAGCTCGGCCTCGTCGCGCGGACCGCGCGCGGGCGGTGCATGAATGCGGGCGGGTGGAAGCATCTGGGCCTCAATCCGCCGGTCGGGAGCCAGGACGGGTTGTTCGACGTTTGAGGCAGGGCACGCAGCAATGACGATAGACCGGGCTTGCGCAGAAGAATACTTTTGTTGCGTGGCACCCAAGCGCTTGATCTGGTAGCTCCTCCCCATGCCCGTTTCGGCCGCCGCCTCCGCCCGCGAGATCCTCACCAGCCTTCACGACGTGATGGCCGCGCGCACGACCGCGCAAGCCAAGCTCAATTCGGTCGTCGGCATCATCGCCGCGGCGATCGATAGCGAGGTCTGTTCGATCTACCTCCTGCGCGAGGGCGTGCTCGAGCTGTTCGCGACGCGCGGCCTTGCACAGGAGGCGGTGCATGTCACCAAGCTGGCGCTGGGCGAGGGGCTGGTCGGCACGATCGCGCAGCAGGTCGAGGTGCTCAATCTCGACGAGGCGGCGAGCCATCCCGATTTCGCCTACAAGCCCGAGACCGGCGAGGAGCGCTATCACAGCTTTGCCGGGGTTCCGATCATCCGGCGCGAACGCGCGGTCGGCGTTCTTGCAGTGCAGCATGCCGAAACGCGCAAATATCAGGACGTCGAGATCGAGGCGCTGCAGACCGTCGCGATGGTGCTGAGCGAGCTGATCGCCAATGCCGGGCTGATCGACACCGCGGGCGGCGGATCGGATCGCCCGCAATCGACCGCGGCGATGCGGATCCCGGGGCAGAAGCTGGTGGACGGGATGGGCGCGGGCTTTGCCGTGTTCCACCAGCCGCGCATCCATATCGAGCATACCGTCGCCGAGGACACCGATGCCGAGCGGCACCGCGTCTATGCCGCGTTCGACAAGATGCGCGAAGGCATCGAGCGGATGACGCGCGAGGCCGAGTTCGGCGTCGGCGGCGAGCATGAGGAGGTCCTCGAGACCTACAAGATGTTCGCCTATGACGAGGGCTGGGCGCGGCGGATCAACGAGGCGATCGATTCCGGCCTGACTGCGGAGGCGGCGATCGAGCGCGTCCAGCAGCGTACCCGCCAGCGGATGCGGCAGATCGACGATCCGCTGCTCGCCGACCGGATGCACGATCTCGAGGATCTGGCGAACCGCCTGCTGCGGATCGTGTCGGGCCAGATGGGTACCGCCGCGCAGATGGGGCTCAGGCAGGACACGATCCTGATCGCGCGCAATCTGGGGCCGGCCGAATTGCTCGAGTATGACAAGCGCCGGTTGAAGGGCGTGATCCTCGAGGAAGGGTCGCTGACCGCGCACGTGACGATCGTCGCGCGGGCAATGGGCGTGCCGGTGCTCGGCCGTGTCCGCGGCGTCCGGCGGTTGATCGCCGAGGGCGATCTGCTGCTGCTCGACAGTGCCGACGCCAATGTGTTCGCGCGACCCTCCGCGGCGATGGAGGAGGCGTTCGAGGCGCGACTTGCGCTGCGGCAGAAGCGCAGGGCGGCGTTTGCGGCGCTGCGCGACGTGCCGCCGATCACGAAGGATGGCCATCGGCTGACGCTGATGGTCAATGCCGGGTTGCGGGACGATGCGGCCGCGCTCGACATCACCGGTGCGGACGGGATCGGCCTGTTCAGGACCGAATTCCAGTTTCTCGTATCCGCGACGCTGCCGCAGCGCGAGCGCCAGCAGCGGCTGTACCGCGAGGTGCTGGAGGTGGCGGGCGATCGGCCGGTGATCTTCCGGACCGTCGATATCGGCGGCGACAAGGCGCTGCCCTATCTCAACAAGGCCGCCGCGGATGAGGAAAATCCGGCGATGGGCTGGCGCGCGCTGCGGCTGGGGCTCGAACGCGACGGGCTGATGAAGGTGCAGGCGCGCGCGCTATTGGAAGCAGCGGCGGGGCGCACGCTCAACGTCATGTTCCCGATGGTCAGCGAGCCCTGGGAGTTCGACGAGGCCAAGGCGCTGTTCGAGGCGCAGCGGAGCTGGCTGGCGGGGCGCGGGCGCAAGCTGCCGACGACGATCCGCTACGGCGCGATGCTCGAGGTGCCGGCACTTGCCGAGATGCTCGACATCCTGCTGCCCAAGATCCAGTTCCTGTCGGTCGGCACCAATGACCTGACACAGTTCCTGTTTGCCGCCGACCGCGCCAATCCCAAGCTCGCCGAGCGCTATGACTGGCTGAGCCCGTCGATTTTGCGGTTCCTTGCCCGGCTCGTCGAGCCTGCGCGCGCGGCCGGTGTCGATCTCGGCGTGTGCGGCGAGATGGGCGGGCGGCCGCTCGAGGCGATGGCGCTGGCGGGGATCGGGATCGACCGGCTGTCGATCACCCCGGCGGCGGTCGGGCCGATCAAGGCGATGGCGCGCTCGCTCGATCTGGCGGCGATCACCGCGAAGATGACGGCCTTGCTCGCCGATCCACCGCGCGACATGCGCGCCGTGCTGACCGACTGGGCAACGGAAAACGGTGTCGAGCTCGCCTGACGCGCGGGTTTCGCTAGGGCCTTCGCGTTGACATGGGTTATTGGCTCTGGAACATGACCCGCCTTGATGGGCGCGCGCTACAGCCCATAATCGGAGACAAGAATGGACGACGTCGCAACCGGGCAGATCCCTCCGCCCGCCTCGCCCGAACGGGCCGGCGATATCCTGCGTGCAACGCGCGAGGCACAGGGGCTGACGATCGCCGATGTCGGGGGCCGGACGCGCGTGCCGCTGCGGCATCTCGAGGCGATCGAGGCGTCTGATTACGCGACTTTGCCGTCGTCGACCTATGCGGTCGGGTTCGCCAAGGCCTATGCGCGCGCGGTTGGCGCGGACGAGGTACGCGTAGCCAATCTCGTGCGTGCCGAGCTCGGCAAGATCGTGCGCCGCACGCCCGAATACGAACCCTATGAAATGTCCGATCCGTCGCGGGTACCGTCGCGCGGCGTGGCGGTGATCGCGCTCGGCATCGCGCTGGCCGTGCTGATCCTGGTCGGCATCTGGTACGGCACCGACCTGTTCCGTGGCGGCGCGACCACGTCCGGGTCTGCGGCGGGATCGGTGGCGACGGTTGCCGAAGTGCCCAGCCCGACGCCGGCCTCCCCCGCAGCGGCGCCCGCGGCGCCGGCGCTGGAGACCGGGCAGGTCACGCTGGCCGCGACCGACGAAGTGTGGATGCGCGTCTATGATGCCGACAACAAGACGCTGTATCTGGGGACGATGAAGGCCGGCGATCGGTTCGACGTGCCGCGTGACGCGAAGGATCCGATGATCAACGTCGGTCGCCCGGACAAGCTGACGGTTACGCTCAACGGCTCGAACGTGCCGCCGCTGGGAACCGGCGAACGCGCGATCAAGGACGTCCGCGTCGGCGCCCCGGCGATCGCCGCACGGCTCAACGGCGCGCCTGCCGCGAGCGGTGGCGATGCCGCTGCCGAGGGGGCACCGGGCAATGCATCGGGAACGCCTTAAGGCTGGCGACAGGAATGATGTTGCAGCTATATCGCTCGTCTTATCCAGTGCCCCGGGGGGTATAGCCCATGCATAAGTCCATCATCGTCGGCATTCTGCTTGCCGGTGCATCGCTGCCCGTCGCGGCATCCGCGCAGTCGAACGTCGAAGGTCGTGTCGGCAAGCTCGAAAGCGAGATGCGCGCGGTCCAGCGCAAGGTGTTCCCGGGCGGGGCAGGGCAGCTGCTGCAGCCCGAGGTGACAGGGCCGCAGACGACCGCAGGCCCCGGTCCTGGCACGCCCGCCACCAGCGCGGTCGCCGATCTGGCGCAGCGCGTGACCTCGCTCGAACAGCAGATTGCGTCGATGACCGGGCAGGTCGAGCAGACCGAGTACAAGATCCGCCAGCTGCAGGAGCAGTTCGACGCGTATCGGCGTGCAACCGACGACCGGATGAAGCTGATCGAGGCCGCCCGGACGAACAGCGCGCCCGGTGCAGCCGGAACGGCCGTCGAGGGCACGGGGGGGCCGGACGAGGACGCCGGGCCGCCGGCGCGGCCATCGGGGGCCACCGCCGCCGCGCGGCCAGCAAACGCGGTCGAGAAGCCGTCGACCGGCAATCCGGCCGAGGACGAGTATCTCTATGGCTATCGGCTGTGGGCGGCCAAGAGCTATGCCGAGGCGCAGACGCAGCTGAAGAAGGTGGTCGCGACCTATCCGAAGGACCGGCGCGCGAGCTATGCACAGAATCTGCTTGGCCGCGCCTATCTCGACGAGGGCAAACCGAGCCTCGCGTCGATGGCGTTCTACGACAATTACAAGAAGATGCCCGATGGTGAGCGGGCGTCCGAAAGCCTCTATTATCTCGGCCAGTCGCTGACCAAGCTGAATAAGTCCGCCGATGCGTGCAAGGTGTATGACGAGCTCAACGACGTCTATGGCGCCAAGCTCTCACGCGACATGACTGCTAAGGTCGCTGCCGGACGCGCCGCCGCCAAATGCAAGTGAGCGTGCATCGCGGCGTGTGGTGGCCGGCAGGATGAGCGATCCTGTCCTCACCGAGGAGGCCCAGCGTTTTGCAGCGGAGGTCGCAAGGCTTGGCGCGGGGCTGACATCGCCCGTGCTCGCGGTGTCGGGCGGACCCGACAGCATGGCGATGCTGACGCTCGCGCAAGAATCGCTCGGGACCGGTTTCACCGTGGCCAGCGTCGATCATCGTCTGCGCCCCGAAGCCGCGGGCGAATCGGCGATGGTGGCGGCACATTGCGCGACGTTCGGAATCCGCCACGCGACGCTGGCGCCGACCGAGCCGATCACCGGGGCCAGCATCCAGGCGCAGGCGCGCGGCGTCCGCTATGCGCTGCTCGCCGATCATGCGCGCTCGATCGGTGCGGGATGCGTGCTGACCGCGCATCACGCCGACGACCAGGCCGAGACGTTCCTGATGCGCGCCGCGCGCGGGTCGGGACTGGCGGGGCTGGCAGGCGTGCGCGCCCGGACCGAGGTCGCGGGCATCCCCGTCATCCGGCCGTTGCTCGACTGGCGCCGGGCGGAGCTTCGCGCGATCGTCCGCCGCGCCGAGGTGCCGTTTTTCGACGATCCATCCAACCACGACGATCGGCATGACCGCACGCGGTTTCGTCGGTTGCTCGGCGCGAACGAATGGCTGGGCACCCCCAATCTGGCGCGCGCGGCCGCGGCACTGGCGGAGGCGGATGCCGATGTCCGCGCGGCGGTCGAATGGCTCTGGGCCGACCGTGCGAAAGTCGCGGCAGGCGAGGTCCGGCTGACGGTCGGCGACGTGCCGCGCGAGTTGTTGCGCCGCATGGTCCGGCGCGCGATCGGCGTGGTGCGTGATGCGATCACGGACGCCGCGCGCGACGGTGCCGAGCAGGACGCGGCCGCCACGATCGAGGGCGACTGGAGCGCGGCGGTCAATATCGAACGGCTGCTCGATGCACTGATCGCGGGCAAGCGCGCGACTCAGGCGGGGGTGATCGCATCGCCCCGCGCGGGTGTCTGGCGCTTCCGTCCCGCGCCGCCGCGTCGCTCGATGTAGATTCGTCCCGCGCGGACACATTGATTGCTGCCAAGTCGCGGCTTGTTCCATTGCCATTAACCTGCGCGCGCTTATCTTGTAGGTTCGAAAGGTATCCGGCACCCATGAACGACAATGACAATCGAGGGGACAACCGCGGCAACAAGCCACAGGGCCCCGAAAATGGCAGCCCGTGGATGAAGAGCCTGCTCATATGGGTCGGCATTCTCGTCGCGCTGGCGCTGTTCGTGACCATGTTCGACGGCCGCACCGCGACCTCGAGCGGCAACACGATCGCCTATTCGGCGTTCCTCGACAAGGTCGACGAGGGCACCGTCAAGGACGTGAACATCTCGCGCGACATCATCTCGGGTACGTTGTCGAGCGGCGAGAAGTTCAAGGCCTATCCGATCCAGGACGCGACGCTGGTTCCCAAGCTGCGCGAAAAGGGCGTGGCGATCAGCGCGAAGCCCGAGGAAGGGCCGTCGATGCTGGCGCTGCTCCTCTATCAGTCGCTGCCGTTCCTGCTGTTCTTGGGCATCGCGTTCTTCGTCCTGAAGCAGATGCAGAAGAATTCCGGGTCGGGCGCGATGGGCTTCGGCAAGAGCCGCGCGAAGATGCTGACGCAGAAGGAAGGCAAGGTCACCTTTGCCGACGTCGCGGGCATCGACGAGGCGCGTGAGGAGCTGGAGGAGATCGTCGAGTTCCTGAAGGACCCAACCAAGTTCGCCCGTCTCGGCGGCAAGATCCCCAAGGGCGCTCTGCTGGTCGGCTCGCCCGGTACCGGCAAGACGCTGCTCGCCCGCGCGATCGCTGGCGAGGCGGGCGTGCCGTTCTTCACGATCTCGGGTTCCGATTTCGTCGAGATGTTCGTCGGTGTCGGCGCGAGCCGCGTGCGCGACATGTTCGAGCAGGCCAAGAAGTCCGCACCGTGCATCGTCTTCATCGACGAGATCGATGCGGTCGGTCGCCATCGTGGTGCCGGTCTCGGTAACGGCAATGACGAGCGCGAGCAGACGCTGAACCAGCTGCTGGTCGAGATGGATGGCTTCGAGGCGAACGAAGGCATCATCATCATCGCCGCGACCAACCGTCCCGACGTGCTCGACCCTGCGTTGCTGCGTCCGGGTCGCTTCGATCGTCAGGTCGTCGTGCCCCGCCCGGATATCGAGGGCCGGATCAAGATCCTCGAAGTGCACATGAAGAAGGTGCCGCTGGCACCGGACGTCGATGCCCGCGTCATTGCGCGCGGTACGCCGGGCTTCTCGGGCGCGGATCTCGCCAACCTCGTCAACGAGGCGGCGCTGCATGCGGCGCGCAAGGGCAAGCGCCTGGTGGCGATGGCCGAGTTCGAGGAGGCCAAGGACAAGGTCATGATGGGCGCCGAGCGTCGCTCCATGGTCATGACCGACGACGAGAAGCGGATGACCGCCTATCACGAGGCCGGCCATGCCGTCGTCGCGATGCACGAGGCGGCGTCGGATCCGATCCACAAGGCGACGATCATTCCGCGCGGTCGTGCGCTGGGCATGGTCATGCGTCTGCCCGAGCGTGACAGCTACAGCTATCACCGCGACAAGATGTATGCGAACCTTGCGGTATCGATGGGCGGCCGCGTCGCCGAGGAGGTCATCTTCGGCTACGACAAGGTCTCGTCGGGCGCGAGCGGCGACATCCAGTACGCCACGGGTCTGGCGCGCGACATGGTCACGCGTTGGGGCATGTCGGACAAGGTCGGGCCGCTAGAATATGGCGAGCCCGAGGGTGAGTCGTTCCTCGGTTACTCGTCGAGCCGTCCGTCGCGCATGTCGAACCAGACGGCGCAGCTGATCGACGACGAGATCAAGCGGATCGTCGAAGGCGGTCTCGATCGTGCCAAGCAGGTGCTGAGCGATCATGTCGACCAGCTCCACACGGTTGCGGGCGCGCTGCTCGAATATGAGACGCTGACGGGTGATGAGATCAAGCAGCTGATCGCTGGCGAAGATCTCGACCGGCCGGACCCGGGTGCGAAGGCAAGCCTCGTACCAAAGGCGGGGACGTCGATCCCCAAGACCCGGCGACCCAATGGGCCGTTCGGAACGCCGACCCCGCTAGGCGCCTGATCCGGTTCAGCGGCTAGTCAGCTAAATGCCTCCATGGGCGGTCTTTTCTTCGGAAAGGCCGCCCATGTCGTATGTGCTTCCCAAGGCCGTGATTGCCGCGATGCTCGTGGGCGGGATGGCGATTCCCGCGTCCGCGGCGATGACCGTGGGGACGTTTCTCGCCCGCGCCAATGCATTGCGGGATCAGGGGCCGATGGCGCTGATGTCGCCCGACTTCCCGGCATTGAAGGCGGAGGCGAAGGCCGCGACGACGCAGCTGAAGGCCGAGCGGGCGGCGCGCGCCGCGGCAGGCAAGCCGCCGATCGCCTGCGTCCCCGAGGGGGAGTCGGTGGGAATCATGGACATGCTCGACGGCCTGTCGGACTTGCCGGCGAGTTATCAGAAGCGGCCGTTGAAGGACGGCTATGCGCGAGTGCTGGCGAACTTATACCCGTGTCGGTGATCGGGTGAGCCGGACGCGGGGAGGGGCTCGTCGAGGCGAGGCCAAGCAATCGCTGGCGGCCAGGTCTACTCCGTCAGGCCGTGCAGCAGGATCAGCACCACAAACGCAATTAGTACAGTAAACGCGAAGGTGAGCAGCGCGACGGTACGCCAGCCCGCCGAAACCTTGCCGAGCGCATAGGCACCACGAAGCTGCGCGAACATGTGGACCGGCGGGACGAGCAACGCCGCCATCACGATCCACCCGCTCGCCAGCCCCGCCATGCCGCCGAGCATCAGTGCGATCACCAGCAGCATCATGAACGCCAGCGAATAGGTCACAAAGACCGCGTGATCGTAGAGATGGTGCTTGCGGCGCCACAGGAACAGCAGCGCCATGAACGGCACCGAGAGCGGGATCAGCCCCCAGCTATATTTATACGCACTCGACTGGAGCTTGTAGATCATGAGGCCGGGATTGGCGTTCGCCTTGGCGATGCCGTGGTCGAGCAATGGCCAGCCGGTCTTCTTCACGTCGGTGAAGGTGAAGTCGTCCGTGTCGCGCCTGGCCGTGCCGCTTGCGCTCGTCAGCGCGCGGATGCTGCCGCGCAGGACGAGCGCCTGCGTATCGAGATCGGTGGTCGATTGACCCGCGCGCGCCGCGACCGCGCGCGCCCGCTCGACGCGGGCAAGCTCGCCACGGGCCTCGTCCAGCCCGCGTGCGAGTTCGGCGCGGTCGCGCGTCGTGGGGGCAGCAATCTGCTCGGTTATCTCGCCACCGACGACACCGATCGTCGCGAACATCAGGAAGACGGTAAACAGGAACAGCGCAAGCGGCGAGACGAACCGCGCGCGCTCGCCATTGACGTAGCGCCGGGTGAGCGTGCCGGGATGCAGGATGAGCAGCGGCAGCGTGCGCCAGATCTTGCCCTCGAAATGGAACACGCCGTGCGCAATCTCATGCCCGATCGCGCCGAGCGACCGGTGGACATGCGCGGCCTGACCACAGGCATGGCAGTGCGCGCCGATCAGCGCGGTGCCGCAATTGAGACAGAGCGCGCCCGTCGCATGCGTCCTGCCGATTGCGGTCGATTCGCCAGCACATGGTTCGAACGCGCGTCCGACCAATGCCCCCGTGGCGATGTCCGCCGCTGCCCCCATGTCCCCGTTCATAACGCAAGCGTAACGCAGCCCGGGCGTTGGCGCGAGTCGGTTTGGCGTGATAGTCGGATGGCATGACCGACCTTCCCGGCGCCGAGACGCACCCCGCAACCCTGATCGCCGACATGGGCGCGCGCGCGCGCGTCGCATCAGGCGTCCTCGCGGCGCTGCCGACTCCGCGCAAGGCGGCAGCGCTGGTGTCTGCGGCGGCAGCGCTGCGCGACGCGGCGGCGACGATCGAGGCGGCGAACCGCGAGGATATGGCGCGCGCGGCCGCCGCGGGGCTGTCGGGGGCGCTGCTCGATCGGTTGCGGCTCGATCCCGGGCGGATCGCGGCGATGGCGGACGGCGTCGCCGCGGTCGCCGCGCTGGCCGATCCGGTCGGCCAGATCATGGATTCGCGCGCACGTCCCAATGGCCTCGTCCTCAGCCGGGTCCGCGTACCGATCGGCGTGATCGGGATCATCTATGAAAGCCGGCCGAACGTGACCGCAGACGCCGCCGCGTTGTGCGTGATGGCGGGCAATGCCGCGATCCTGCGCGGCGGATCGGAAGCCGTCGCGAGCAATCGCGCGATTCACGCCGCCCTGATCGAGGGCCTCGCCGCGGGTGGGGTCCCCGCGGACGCGGTGCAGCTGGTCCCGACCACCGACCGCGCCGCGGTGGGGGCGATGCTCAAGGCGGACGGCGCGATCGACCTGATCATCCCGCGCGGCGGCAAGAGCCTCGTCGCGCGCGTCCAGGCCGAGGCGCGCGTACCGGTGCTCGCGCATCTCGACGGGATCAACCATGTCTATGTCGACGGCTCCGCCGATCCCGCGATGGCGGCGGCGGTGGTGGTCGATGCGAAGATGCGCCGGACCGGCATTTGCGGCGCGATGGAGACGCTGCTGATCGACCGCGATTATGCCGGCGCGGCCGAGCTGATCGGGCGGCTGGCCGATACAGGCTGTGTCGTGCGGGGCGATGCGGCTGCGATCGCGCTGGTCCCCGGGATCGCGGCGGCGGACGCGGCGGACTGGGATACCGAATATCTCGATGCAATCGCCTCGGTCGCGATCGTCGACGGGCTGGACGGCGCGGTCGCGCATATCGCGCGGCACGGGTCGCACCATACCGATGCGATCGTCGCGGCGGATGCGGATGTCGCCGAGCGGTTTCTCGCGCAGGTCGACAGCGCGATCGTGCTGTGGAACGCCTCGACCCAGTTTGCCGATGGCGGTGAATTCGGGCTGGGGGCGGAGATCGGCATCGCCACGGGGCGGCTCCACGCGCGCGGCCCGGTCGCGCTGGAGGGGCTGACGACCTACAAGTGGATCGGGCGCGGCACGGGGCAGGTGCGCGGGTGAGGTGTCGGGCCGATCGGCGTCGCGCGTGACGCCATGACCCGCATCGGTATTCTCGGCGGTTCGTTCAACCCGGCACACCGGGGGCACCGCGCGATCACGCTTTCGGCGATCGAGGCCTTGGCGCTCGACGAGGCGTGGTGGCTCGTCTCGCCGGGCAATCCGCTGAAAGAGGCGGCGCGCGACATGGCGCCGCTGACGGCGCGGCTCGCCTCTGCCCGGCGGATGGCGCGGCGCGCCCCGATCCGCGCCACCGATATCGAGACCCGGCTCCACACCCGCTATACGCTCGACACGATCCGCAAGCTCAGGCGGCGCCATCCGAAGATCCGCTTCATCTGGCTGATGGGCGCGGACAATCTCGCCGACTTCCACCGGTGGAAGAACTGGCGCGCGATAGCCCGCGAGGTTCCGATTGCGGTAATCGCTCGGCCGGGATATGACGGGCGCGCCCTCGCGGCCCCCGCGATGGGTTGGCTGCGGCGCTTCCAACGGCGCACAGACCATGCGAAGAGCTGGACGACGTGGAGATTGCCGGCCCTTGTGCTGTTGCGCTTCCGACCCGACCCGACCTCCGCAACCGGCCTGCGCGCCGAAAATCCCGACTGGTTCCAGCATGTTGCCGGGCCGGTAACCTGACCCAGGAGCTGACTTGGCCACTTCCCCTACTGCCCCTCGCGCGACCGACCCCGAAGAGGTTGAGGCGCTGCATCGCCTGATCCTCGCGTCGCTCGACGACGACCAGGCGGTCGAGACGATCTCGATCCCGCTCGCGGGCAAGACGAGCATCGCCGATTACATGGTGATCGCCAGCGGCCGTTCGACCCGCCAGGTTGCCTCGATGGCGCAGAAGCTGGCCGAGCGCATCAAGGCCGAGTTCAAGCGTCCGGTGAAGATCGAGGGGCTGCCGACCGCGGACTGGGTCCTGATCGACGCCACCGACATCATCGTCCACCTGTTCCGCCCCGAAGTCCGCAGCTTCTACAATCTCGAGCGGATGTGGGCGTTCGGCGATGCGCCGACGCCGCCCACTGCTCCGTTCGCCGACCTGTCCGACCAAGACTGACCCGGGTGCGCGGGCGATGCTGCTGCATATCGTCGCCCGCGGCCGGATCGGGCGATCGCCCGAAGCCGAGCTCGTCGATCGCTATCTGAAACGGATCGCCTGGCCGACCAAGGTGTCCGAGCTTCCCGACACGGGCGGGCGGATTCCCCCGGTCGGCGACCAGACCCGGCGGATCCTGCTCGACGAGAAGGGCGACGTGCTGTCGTCCATGGCGTTCGCGCGCGTGCTCGAGCGGTGGCGCGACGACGGCGTGCGCGAGGCGCGGTTCATGATCGGTGCGGCCGACGGGTTCGACGACGCCGCGCGCGACGAGGCCGACCTGCTGGTCTCCTTCGGCCGCGCGACCTGGCCGCATCTGCTCGCGCGGGCGATGCTCGCCGAACAGCTCTTCCGTGCGACGAGCATCCTGGCCAACCACCCGTATCACCGCGAAGGCTGATCGTGCGGATCACCGCGTCATCGCGCCTGTCATCGGCGGTGCTGTTGCTGTTCGCAGCGCTCGCCCTTGGTCTTGCAGCCACCCCGCGCGCGAGCGCGGCGGCGACACCGCAGCAGCGACTGATCGAGGCGAGACGCGGCGCGCGGATCGCGGCGATACGTGCCGAGCGTCTGGCCGCCGCCGCGTCGCAGGAGCGCGACGCCGCCGAGCGCGCCAAGGCCGAGGCGCGCGCAATGGCCGCGAGGATCGACGCGACCCGCGCCGACATCGCCGCCGCGCGGATCCGCCTCGCGATCCTCGAACAGTTGCTCACCGAACAGCGCGCGGCCCTGGGCGTCGTCCAGTCCCCGATCGCACGTTTGCTGGCGGCGCTGCAATCGCTCGCGCGGCGGCCGACGATCGTCGCGGTCGCGCAGCCCGGATCGGTCGACGATCTCGTCCATGTCCGTGCGGTTCTGGGCACCGCCCTGCCTGCGGTCCGGCTGCGGGCGGACGCGGTGCGCACCGCGCTCCGGCGGACCCGGCGCCTGCAGGCGGGCGCAGCGCAGGCGGCACGCGCGCTGCGTGACGGACGGATCCGGCTCGAGGCACAACGCGTCGCGCTCGCCAAACTCGAGGCGACGCATCGCCGTCGCAGCCAGGCCCTGGGGCGCGGCGCGATCGGCGAATCCGATCGCGCGATCGCGCTGGGCGAACGCGCGCGCGACCTGGTCGACAGCCTCGCCGAGTCGGGCAGTGCAGAGGCGACCGCGCTCGACCTGGCCGCGCTGGCGGGGCCGGTGCCGCGCCCGCTTGCCCCCGGCAGCATCCCCGCGGCCCGTGTCCGCGGTGCCTATCGCCTGCCCGTACGCGGTCGGCTCGTCACCGGCTTCGACGCGGTGTCCGATGTGGGCGTGCGATCGCGCGGCCTGACCTTCGCGGTCGCACCGGACGCGCGCGTGGTGGCGCCGGCGGCGGGCATCGTCCGTTACGCCCGGGCGTTTCGCGGTTATGGCCGGATCGTGATCCTCGATCATGGCGATGGCTGGACGACGCTGTTGACCGGGCTTGCCGACACCGGGGTGGAACCGGGCGTCCGCGTCGCCGCCGGATCGCGGATCGGCACCGCGCCGGGGGGCGAGGATCCGCTGATCACGGTCGAGCTTCGGCGGCGCGGGCGACCCGTCGACGCGGCCGCATTGATCGGCTAATCAACCAAGAACCGGTCGGGCGTCCATTCGCCAGACCGCGAAGACCGTCGCGGCTTTGCTCCGCGCGCACTATACCGCTACGCTGTGCCTTCCCCCGGTTTCAGGACCTTAGATGCCACGTCCGATCCTTACCGCTACCGCCATCCTCGGCGCGCTGACCCTCGTGCCGCTGGCCACCTCGGCGATGGCGGCGGTCGATACCGACACCTATCGCGAGTTCGACCAGTTTCTCGACGTCTTCAACCGCGTGAAGGCGGAATATGTCGACAAGGTCGATGACAAGACGCTGATCAAGGGCGCGATCCAGGGGATGCTCGCAAGCCTCGACCCGCATTCGAGCTATGTCGATGCGCTGGATTACGAGAATCTGCGGATCATGACCGAGGGCAATTATGGCGGCCTCGGCCTGACGGTGCAGATGGAGGACGGCGCGATCAAGGTCGTCACGCCGCAGGAGGATTCCCCCGCCGCACGCGCGGGCGTCAAGTCGGGCGATTACATCACGCATATCAACGGCAAGCTGATCTACGGCGATTCGCTCGACGAGGCGGTCGCACAGATGCGCGGCAAGCCCGGCAGCAAGATCACGCTGGGGCTCGTCCGGCCGGGTCGCGACAAGCCGCTCGACGTGTCGATGCTGCGCGAGATCATCGTTCAGAAGCCGGTGAAATGGGAAGTCCGCGGCGATGTCGGTTATATCAACATCAACACCTTCAGCGAGAATACCGGCGCGGACACGCGCGCGGCGATCATGGCGATCGACAAGTCGCTGGGGCACCGTCCGCTCGGCTATGTCGTCGATCTGCGTCAGAATGGCGGGGGGCTGCTGACCCAGGCGATCGCGGTCAGCGACGCGTTCCTCGATCACGGCGAGATCGTGTCGCAGCGCGGCCGCGAGAAGACGGATATCGAGCGCTATTATGCCAAGCCCGGCGACGACGCGCATGGCCTGCCGGTCGTCGTGCTGACCGATCCGGGGACCGCATCGGCCTCCGAGATCGTCGCCGGCGCGCTGCAGGACCACCACCGCGCGCTGATCATGGGCGAACGCACGTTCGGCAAGGGATCGGTCCAGACCGTGCTCCAGCTCGGCCCCGAGACCGCGTTGCGCCTGACGACCGCGCGCTACTTCACGCCGTCGGGCCGGTCGGTCCAGGAGGGTGGGATCGAACCCGATATCCGCGTGCCGCAGATCAGCGACCCCGATCACAAGGCGCGCCCGGTGTTCCGCGAGGCCGACCTGCGTCGTCACCTGATCAACGAGGTGAAGGCCGACAATGCGGTGCTCGAGGAAGATACCAAGGACGATCCGCGCTTCTCGGCGACGCCCGAGGCGCTGAAGAAGCAGGGGGTCGAGGACTTCCAGCTTTATTATGCGCTGAAGACGGTCGCCCGGCTCGGCGGCGCCGCGCAGGTCGCCGCCGCGACCAAGGCACCCGTCAAGTGAGCGTACGCCGCGGGCTGGGGATGACCAAGAACGAGGAGATCGCCCGGTCGATCGCGCTCGTGCTGCCGCTGCTGCTGTTGCTGGGGGCGCTCGGGTCGCAATATCTGGGCGGGCTCTATCCGTGCGAGATGTGCCACTGGCAGCGCTGGCCGCATTATTCGGCGGTGTTGCTCGCGGCGGCGACGTTCGTGGTGCCGCAGCGCTCGCTGCGCGCCTCGCTGGTGCTCGTCGCGGCATTGCTGATCGGGATCAGCGGCGCGATCGGGCTGTTCCATGCCGGGGTCGAATATCACTGGTGGAACGGCATCACCGCCTGCACCACGACGGTGTCGATGGCGGGCACGACGCCGGCCGAACGGCTCGCCGCGATCATGAACGCGCCGATGGTGCGCTGTGATTCGGCGCAGTGGTCGCTGGCGGGGATTTCGCTCGCCGGGTTCAACGCGATCTTTTCCCTGGGCGGCGCGATCACCATCTTCGTGCTGATGAGGAAGACACGATGACCACCGCAACCCCGATCCCGACCGTCCCGCGCGGCACCGGTTGGAAGCCGGGCGATCGCAAGCATCCGAGCGAGGCGATGGTCCGCGTCGACCAGGCCGGCGAATATGGCGCGATCCGCATCTATGCAGGGCAGCTCGCGGTGCTGGGCGACCGGCATCCGTCGTCGCGCCTGATCCATCACATGGCGCAGCAGGAGGAACGCCACCGCGCGTTCTTCGACCGGATGATCGTCGAGCGGCGTGTGCGGCCGACCGTGCTGCAGCCGATCTGGAAGGTCGCGGGCTTCGCGCTTGGCGCGGTCACGGCCGCGATCAGCCCGCGTGCCGCGATGGCCTGCACCGCGGCGGTCGAGACCGAGATCGACAAGCATTATGCCGAGCAACTCGTCGCGCTGGGCGACAGCGATCCCGAACTGAGCGCCGCGATCCTCGATTTCCAGGCCGAGGAGCTGGAGCACAAGGCGACCGCGATCGCTGCCGGGGCGGAAGAAACCCCCGGCTATCCGGTGATGAGCGCGCTGATCCGGCTGGGGTGCAAGGTCGCGATCGCGACCGCGAAACGGATCTGACCGCGGCGCCAGCCGTTGGGACTGAAACGCGTGGCCTTGCGGCGTTCAGCCTAGGGCCACCGACGATCGCCGATCCTGTCGGCCAACAGATACGGATTATGGGAGTGGTGCGTATGAGGATGATGATGGCGGCGGCCTTGCTGGTCGCCGGCCCGGTGGCGGCGCAGACGGTGACGTCGGGTGCGGCCATCCCGGCCAAGCCCGGTGCCCCCGCAGCCAAGCCCGCCTCCGCGCCGGGTGAGGTGTCGCGCAGCGCGCCGGTCAACGGCGTGCTCACGCTGTTCGGCAACGAGCGCTGCCCGACCAATGCACAGGGCGAGGAAATCGTCATCTGCGTGCGTCGCAGCGCGCAGGAGCAATATCGCGTCCCCAAGGAGTTGCGCGAGTTCGCCGTGACGCCCGAAAATGAGAGCTGGGCGGCCAAGGCGCAGGGTACGCTTGGCACCGGTGTCGGTGCGAACAGCATCGGCAGTTGTTCGACCGTCGGGCCGGGCGGCGCAACCGGATGCTTCGGGCAGCGCGTTCGCGAAGCGCGCCGCGAAAACAAGGAGCGTGCAGCCGAGGTGCCCGTCCTCCCCTAAGCTGCCGCGACCGGTTTGCGTGCAGGGCGCGAACCCGTCGATGCTGTTGCGTCGTCAAAGACAACCGCATAGCGTCGGCTCGTCCGCGTGACTGGCGCCGAGTGGATCACCACGGGGAAGCGCGGACGGTTCCGCCGCGCGCCTGGGCAGCCCCTCTGGACGGAGCCTGTGCCATGCGCGACCCTCTTCGTATCGCCTTCCTGCTGTTTCCCAACGTCACCCAGCTCGACCTCACCGGTCCTGCCCAGATCCTGTCGCGGCTTGGCGAGGCGCAGGTCGATCTTGTCTGGAAGACGCGCGATCCGGTGCCAACCGACGCCGGGTTTTCGATCCTTCCGACCGCGATCTTTGCCGAGGTGCCGTACGCGGACATCCTTTGCGTCCCGGGAGGCTTCGGACTCAACGACGTCATCGCCGACGACGAAGCGATGGCATGGGTGGGGGCCGTCGGGGCAGGCGCGACATGGGTCACCAGTGTCTGCACCGGCTCGTTGATCCTGGGTGCCGCAGGATTGCTCGACGGGTACCGCGCGGGGTGCCACTGGGCTCAGCGTGACATGTTGCCGCTCTTCGGTGCGATCCCCGTCGACGCGCGCACCGTGGTCGATCGGAACCGAGTCACCGGCGGCGGTGTGACGGCGGGCATCGACTTTGCGCTGACGCTGATCGCGCTTATCCGCGGCGAGGCGCATGCACGCATGGTGCAATTGGCGCTCGAATATGATCCCCAGCCACCGTTTGACAGCGGCTCACCCGCACAGGCCGGGCCGGAGATCGTCGCCGCGTACCAGCGGCGTGTGCAGGCGCTGGCACCGACGCGTGACGAAGACCTGCGCGCGCTTGCCCGGCGTCGTGGTTACGGGTGACGCTTCAGCCCGCGGACGCGGTGCCAGATATAGAAGCCGACCAGCGCGATCAGGACGATGCCGATCAGCAGGTCCGCGCTGTGGAAGGCGGCCTTCACACGCGGGTCGCTGTCCCATTTGTCGCCGAGCTTCATGCCGACCCAGGCAAGCCCGAAGCACCACGGCCAGGAGCCGATGAAGGTGTAGAGGTGGAAGGGCACGAGCTTCATCCGCGCGACACCCGCCGGAAAGGCGATGAACGAGCGGATGACGGGGAGCAGACGCCCGATCAGCACCGCCATGCTGCCCCAGCGCGCAAAGAACCGGTCCGCCGTATCGAGCTCGCCCGGCCCGATCAGGACATAGCGACCCCAGCGCTCGGCCATCGGTCGACCGCCGCGCTTGCCGACCTCATAGGCGACGATCGAGCCGAGGTTGCACCCGATCGCGCCCGCGGTGGCGGCGAGATACAGGTCGAACCGGCCGGTCGACACCAGATAGCCGGCGAACGGCATGATGATCTCGGATGGAAGCGGGATACACGCGCTTTCGATCGCCATGAGGATCGCGATGCCGACATAGCCGCCGGACGAGATCACCCAGATCGTGAAGGTGGCCAGCACGGCCAGAATCTTTTCGAACATGGCGCGGGGATTTGCGCGATGCGGCGCGCGAAGGGAAGGGCCAATCGGTTCGCCTAGGCCAGCCGCGTGCCGGCCATTCGCAGATCCTCGACGAATCGCGCATATTCCTCGTCGGCCTGAACCTTGTCGGGCAGGCGCAGCAGGTAGCTGGGATGGACGGTGATCCATGCCTCGCCGCCGCCGGGAAGCTGCAGCGCGCGGCCGCGTTCCTTGCCGATCGTCATCACCTTGCCGAACAGCGAGCGGGCCGCGGTGGCGCCGAGCGCGATCGTCACCTTGGGCGCGACGAGCATCTGCTCCTGCTCGATCCACCACCGGCAGGCCTCGATCTCGCCGGCGCCGGGCTTGGCGTGGATGCGCCGCTTGCCGCGCTGCTCGAACTTGAAATGCTTGACCGCGTTGGTGACATAGGCGCGGCTGCGGTCGAGTCCCGCCTCCGCCATCGCGCGATCGAACATCTGACCGGCGGGGCCGACGAACGGCCGCCCGGCAAGATCCTCCTGGTCGCCCGGCTGTTCGCCGACGAACATCAGCGGCGCGTCGATCGGTCCCTCGCCGAACACGGTCTGGGTCGCGGGCTTGTAGAGCGGGCAGCGGGTACAGCCCGCGGCCTCGTCGCGCAGCGCCTCCCAGGCGATCATGCTGTTACCGCCGACGACGTCGCGGGCGCGCTCGATCATGCCGCTCTCGCGTGCCTGTGCGGTGGCGATCATGCCGGGGACGAGATCGGTTTCGGGCATGTTCTTCCAGTATTTCCGGGGCATCTCCTTCAACATCGCGCCGATCTTGACGCGCGCGGGGTTGAAGGTGCTGGCGTAATAGGTCTTCCAGACCTCTTCGGTCGGGTCGCCCTCGGGTGCGTCGGTCTTCTTGGCGCCTGGCCCTTCGCTGAGCATCGTCCCGTCCCAGTGGATCGCGACCTCGGGGGTCAGGATCGACCAGTGCATGCTCGCGAAGCGATTGACGAAGAAGGCGGCGTTGGCGCGGACGATGTGGTGATCGGGTTCGAACCAGGCGACGAACCGGGTTGCGCCCTCTTCCTCGACCTCGCGGAAGCGCAGGAACGCGCGCATCTTGTGGATGTCGCGGCGGACATCCTTCGCAATCCGGTCAAGCCGTCGCACGAGCGGATCGGCCCGATCCTCGATCAGCTTGGGTTCCCGGCGCAGGCGGTGGAGCAGCGTGTAAAGCAACGCGAACCGCTCCGAGTCGCTGCCGAGGATGACGCTGCGGGCAAGATCGAGGAACGCGCGCGGGACCGAGACGGTCGCGGAGGCAGCCCGCGGCGCGGATGCTGCAGGAGGATCCGGTGGCACCGTCCCGAACAGGTCGGCGGGGGCGCTACCGACCTGCCACACCACGTCGTCGGGGGGCACGTCATCGGCCATCAGGCCGCGCGCTGCATCGCGCCAGCCATCGAAATCGTCCGGTTCGGCAAGGGTCACGACGCGCATCGCCGGTTCTACGCCGGGTAGCGGCGCTTGTTCCGCCGCGCTTGTATCTCGACCCCGGCGGATCGCCGTCCTATTTTATGGTGATGACCCAACAGACCTCAGCCCCGGAACCCGCTCGTCCGCTGATCGGGCGCGATACACGCCTGTGCATGTCCTTGTCCGCTCGACCGGGCAATTTCGGGACCCGGTTCCATAATCGGCTCTATGCGCTGACCGGGCTCGACTATGTCTACAAGGCGTTCTCGACCCGTGACTTGGAGGGCGCGGTGCGCGGTATCCGGGCGCTCGACATCCGCGGCTGCGCGATCTCGATGCCGTTCAAGGAGGCGGTGATCGCGCTGCTCAATGGACTCGCGCCCTCGGCCGCGGCGATCGACAGCGTCAACACGATCGTGAACGACGATGGCGTGCTGACCGGGCACAACACGGATTATGCCGCGGTCGCGGCGCTGATCGTGGATATCGACCCGGCAACGCGGTTCGTGCTGCGCGGGTCGGGCGGGATGGCGAAGGCGGTCGCCGCGGCATTGCGCGACACGGGGTTTCGCAACGGCGTCATCGTCGCGCGCAACGAACCCGCCGGGCGCGCGCTCGCCGATCTCTATGGCTTCGCATGGGCCGCGGATCTTCACACCGAAGAGCAGGCGAACCTGCTGATCAACGTCACGCCGATGGGGATGACGGGAGCCGATGCGGACGCGCTCGCCTTTCCGCCGGCGATGATCGCGACGAGCGCCATTGCGTTCGACGTCGTGCAATATCCCCCGGAAACGCCGTTCCTGCGCGCCGCAGCGGCGGCGGGGAAACGCTGCATCACCGGCACCGAGGTCGCGATCCTTCAGGCGCTCGAGCAGTTCGTGCTCTACACCGGCATCCGCCCGACCGACGCGCAGGTCGCCGACGCCGCCGCCTTCGCGCGGGCTCACGGCTGAGCTCCGGCGGCGATTTGCCCTTGTGATCGGGCAGGGGCGGCACAAGATATGCTGCACTGCACCATTCACGGGGCCGGGCGTCAAGGCGTCGGGCGCGCATGACGGGACGATCGATGGCCAGGCTTTCGGAAACACTCGCGCAACTGGCGCAGGCGCGACGCGCCGCGGCGGCGCGCTTCGCCGAGCAGCCGGAGGGCGAGGACTCGCGCCTGCGTCCGCTCGAATCGTTCGGCGCGAATCCCGGCGCGTTGCGTGCGTTGACCTATGTGCCCGAGGCGACGTCCGACCGGCGGATGCCATTGGTCGTGGTCCTCCATGGCTGCACGCAGACCGCCACGGGGTACGACCGGGGGGCAGGCTGGTCCGACCTCGCCGACCGGCACGGGTTCGCCGTGCTCTATCCCGAGCAGCAGCGCGCGAATAACGGCAATCTCTGCTTCAACTGGTTCGACGCCGAGGACATTCGCCGCGGTGGCGGTGAGGCGCAGTCGATCCGGTCGATGATCGCAACGATGGTCCGGGACGTCGCGATTGATCCCGACCGCATCTATGTAACGGGATTGTCGGCCGGCGGCGCGATGGCTGGCGTGATGCTCGCCACCTATCCCGAGCTGTTCGCTGCCGGGGCGATTATCGCAGGTCTTCCCTATGGCACCGCGACCTCGATGTCGCAGGCGCTCGACCGGATGCGCGGGCGCGGCCTGCCCGCCGATTCCGCGCTGGCCGCGCTGGTCGACGGCGCGGCGCCGGCCGGCGGACGCGTGCCACGCGTCTCGGTCTGGCACGGCGATGCCGACGCGACCGTGGTGCCTGCCAATGCCGATGCGATCATCGCACAGTGGCGCGGCGTGCACGGGCTCGCCTACGCACCCGACGAGGTCGAACAGGTCGAAGGCCATGCCCATCGCCTCTGGCGCGACGCGCAGCGCCGTGCCGCGGTCGAGGAGTATCGGATCCGCGGGCTGGGCCATGGCACACCGCTGGCCACGACGGGCGCCGACGGCCTCGGCCAGCCGGGTCCGCACATGCTGGAGGCGGGGATCTCGTCGACGCTGCACAGCGCCGCGTTCTTCGGGCTGATCGAGCGCCCATCGGCGCGCGCGGCGGCAACCCGCGCGAAGCCGAAGCCCGCATCGCCGCATCCGCACCCATGGAGCCACAGTCCGGGCCGATCGCAGGTCGGCGACATGATCAACGGTGCGCTCCGCGCTGCGGGGCTGCTGCGCTAGGCGCGGACCCGGCGACGGTGCGGGCGGCCGGCGCAGGTCGTGGCGCCGAGGATCGATCGAGATCCGCGCCAACCGCGAAGGCGGCGGCTTGCGGGGTGGCGATCCACTGTTATACCTTGGTATAACAGTCGTCGTATTCCGGGGAAAAATCCATGTCGTTGAAGCTCTTGGCCCTTGCTGGCGTCGCCACCGCCGCGCTTGTCGCGCCGGTTGGCGCGCAGGTCGCAAAGCCTGCACCGGTCGCCACGCTCGTCACCTCGGTCGATATTCCCTATCAGCAGTTCACGCTGAAGAACGGGTTGCGCGTGATCGTGCACACCGACCGCAAGGCGCCGGTCGTCGCGGTGTCGGTCTGGTATGACGTCGGGTCGAAGCACGAGCCGCAGGGCCGCACGGGCTTTGCGCATCTGTTCGAGCATCTGATGTTCAACGGCAGCGAGAATGCGCCGGGCGATTTCTTCGCGCCGCTGAAGGAGGTCGGGGCGACCGACTTTAACGGCACGACCTCGTTCGACCGGACCAACTATTTCGAGACGGTCCCCGCCGCTGCGCTCGAGCGCGCGCTGTTCCTCGAGAGCGACCGGATGGGGCATCTGACCGGCGCGATCACGCAAGGTGTGCTCGACGAGCAGCGCGGCGTCGTCCAGAACGAGAAGCGCCAGGGCGACAACCAGCCTTACGGCCTCGTCCAATACAAGCTGTTCGGCGGGCTGTTCCCCGCGGACACGCCCTATGGCCACACCCCGATCGGGTCGATGGCGGATCTCGACCGCGCCAGCCTTGCCGATGTGAAGGACTGGTTCCGCTCGCATTACGGCCCCAACAATGCGGTGCTGGTGCTCGCGGGCGATGTCGATGCGGCGACCGCAAAGCCGCTGGTCGAGAAATATTTCGGCGATATCAAGACGGGCCCCAAGTCGGTCCTGCCGACCGTCACCGTGCCGACACTCACCGCACCGGTGAACGAGGTGATGAAGGACCGTGTCGCCGCGGTGATGATCACCAAGAACTGGGCGGTACCGGGGATGCTCGATCCCGATGCCGCGGCGCTCGACGTCGGCGGTACGGTGCTGGGCGGGCTCGCCTCGTCGCGGCTCGACAATGCGCTGGTCCGCAAGGAGAAGCTCGCGGTCAACGTGTCCGCCGGCTATAGCGACATGGCGCAGATCGGCATGTTCACGATCCGCGCGATCGTGCGGCCGGGCGTCGATCCCGCGGTCGTGTCGAAGCGGCTCGACGAGATCCTTGCCGACTTCCTGAAGACCGGACCGACCGCGGACGAGATCCAGCGCGTCCAGACCCAGGCGGTTGCGGGCCGGATCCGCGGCTATGAATCGGTCGGCGGGTTCGGCGGCAAGGCGGTCGCGCTGGCGGGCGGCGCGCTTTATGCGAACGACCCGGGCCACTACAAGAAGGAGCTGGCGGCGATCGCAGCGCAGACGCCGGCAAGCGTCAAGGCGGCCGCGACGCGCTGGCTGACGCGCCCCGCCTACACGCTGACCGTGGTCGACGGCGAGCGCGACAAATATGAGGAGGCGGTCGTGCCGCCTGCGGTCGCGGTGAAGCCCGCGGCCGAGACGCCGGTCAAGGGCACACGCGCCGGCGGCATCCCCGCGGTCGGCACGCTGACCGGGCTTGCCTTCCCTGCGGTCGAGCGCGCGCGGCTGTCGAACGGGATCGAGCTCGTCTATGCGCGTCGCGATGCGGTGCCGATCACGCAGGCGGTGCTGAGCTTCGACGCGGGCTATGCCGCCGATGTCGCGGACAAGCTCGGCACGCAGCAGCTGACGCTGAGCGTGATGGACGAGGGGACGCGGACGCTCGACGGGATCGCGCTGGCCGAGGCGCGCGAGCGGCTGGGCGCGTCGATCGGGACGGGCACCTCGCTCGACCGGACGACGCTGTCGATGAGCGTACCGAGCGCGAACCTGACGCCCGCGGTCGCGCTGTTCGCGGATATCGCGCGCAATCCGGCCTTCGCGGACGAGGAGGTCGGTCGAGTCCGCAATCAGCAGCTGGCCGGGATCCAGCAGGAACTGACCAGCCCGCAGGGCCTGGGCAACCGCGTGATCGGCAAGCTGATCAACGGCGATACCCCTTACGGCAAGGCACAGGGTGGCGGTGATCCGAAGGCGGTCGCCGCGTTGACGCGCGCCGACCTGATCGCGTTCCAGCAGGCGTGGCTGCGCCCCGACAAGGCGAAGATCTTCGTCGTCAGCGACCGCCCGCTCGCCGAGGTCAGGGCGGTGCTCGACCGCGGGTTTGGCGACTGGACGGCGCAGGGGCCGGCGGGCGTCAAGAGCTTCCCGACGACGCGCACCCCGCTGACGCCGAAAATCGTGCTGGTCGACCGGCCCAACAGCCCGCAGTCGTTGATTCTCGCGGGCCAGCGGACCGGGTTGAAGGGCAGCGACGACATGCTGGTGTTCAACACCGCGAACGATGCGCTGGGTGGCAGCTTCCTCAGCCGGATCAACATGGACCTGCGCGAGGAGAAGCACTGGTCCTACGGCGCGGGCGGGCGGTTCCAGACGGCCGCGTTCGATGCGCCCTATGGCATTTCGGCCGGGGTGCAGGCGGACAAGACCGGCCCGTCGATCACCGCGTTGCAGCAGGACGTGACGCAGTTCGTGACGACCAAGCCGATGACCCAGACCGAATTCGGGCTGGCGATCGACGGCGGGATTCGCGCGTTGCCCGGCAGCTTCGAGACGTCGGGCGCGGTGCTCGGCGCGATGCAGCAGAATGATTTGTTGAAGCGCCCCGACGATTATTACGCGACGATCACGCGACGCTACGGCGCGCTGACCCTGCCGCAGCTGAACACCGCGATCGCGGGGGTGATCGACGTGAAGAAATTCACCTGGGTGGTCGTCGGCGATGCCAAGACGGTCAAGCCGCAGCTTGACAGCCTGGGGTTGCCGGTCGAGGTCGTGAGCGCGGCTTCGGTCGCGGGGCTGCCGGTGGTTCCGGTGACGCCGCTTGCGGCCAAGGCCAAGTAATCGAAGGAGAGAATAGCATGGCAAATGTCGATGGCAGCTGGGATTGCGTCGTGAAGTCGCCGCTCGGCGATCAGAAGATGACGCTGACCGTGAACAGCGCGGACACCAGCTTTTCGGGCGCGGTGTCGGGTGCGATGGGCGGCATGGATGTGACCGGCGAGGTCGATGGCGACACGCTGAGCTGGAAGCAGGCGATGACCGTGCCGATGCCGATGACGCTCGACTGCAAGGCGACCGTCGATGGCGACACGATGACCGGTACCGTCGGTGCGGGCGCATTTGGCAGCTTCCCGCTGTCGGGAACGCGCACCGCTTGATCGCCTCTGGCATCATGACGTGACGAAGAACGGCCCGTCTTCCCGGTGGAAGGCGGGCCGTTTGCATTTCGGAGAGTGGGATGAGTTTGAAGATCCATCGCCGCGCGGTGCTTGCGGGCACGATGCTGGGCGGCGCGGCGTCGCTGGTACCGGCGCTCGCGCAGGCAGCCGAGACGCCCGCGACGCCGCTGTCGCGGCTGTTCGACCAGCTCGTCCAGGCGCAGTTGCGGCGCAGTCCCGAGAGTGCGACCTCGCTCGGGCTCGATACCGGCGCCAACGCCGATCTGCGCGCGAAGCTGTCGGACCAGTCGGCGGCGGGGATCGCCGCGGCGCGGGCGCAGACCAGGGCCGAGCTGGCGCAGCTTGCGGCGATCGACCGCGCCGGGCTGTCGCCAGCGGAGCGGATCGACCTCGACTGCGTGATCTATACGCGGCGGTCGGCGGCGGCGGTGCAGGCGTTCGATTTCGGCGGCACGTCCTATGGCCCCAGCCCCTATGTCGTGTCGCAGCTGTCGGGTGCGTATCAGTCGGTGCCCGATTTCCTCGACACCAAGCACCGGATCGAGACGAAGGGCGACGCCGACGCCTATCTGCAGCGGCTCCAGGCGTTTGCCGGACAGATCGACGCGAACACCGCGCGCATGCAGCATGACGCGGGCGTCGGCGTGGTCGCCCCCGACTTCATCCTCGACCTCGCGCTCGACCAGATGACCAAGACGCGCCAGCCCGCAAGCGAGGCGCTGGTCGTGCAGAGTCTCGTCCGGCGCGCGGCGGCCAAGGGGCTGGGCGAAAGCTATGGCCGCGATGCCGCGCGGATCTATGACGCGGCGGTGCTGCCCGCGCTCGACCGGCAGATCGCGGCGACCCGCGACCTCCGCCGGGCGGCCACGCATGATGCCGGCGTGTGGAAGCTGAAGGAGGGCGCCGCCTTTTATCCCGCCGCGTTGCACGCAACGACGACGACCAATTTGTCACCCGACGAGGTGCACAGGTTCGGGCTCGACCAGGCGAAGATGCTGTCGGCGCAGCTCGATACGCTGTTGCGCAAACAGGGGTACAGCAAGGGGAGCATCGGTGCGCGGATGGCGGCGCTCTACAAGAATCCCGACCAGCTCTATCCCAACACCGATGCGGGCAAGCGCGAGGCGATCGCCTATTGCAACGACCGGCTCGCGGCGATCCGCGCGAAACTGCCGAGCGTGTTCGAGCGGATGCCGCCTTACGGGTTCGAGGTGCGCCGCGTGCCCGCGCAGACCGAGGCCGGTGCGGCCGCTGCGTTCGCGCAGCCGCCGGCGATCGACGGCTCGCGGCCGGGGCTGGTCTATTTCAACCTGAAGGACAGCGCCGACTGGCCCAAATTCTGCCTCGCGACGACGGTCTATCACGAGGGGCTGCCGGGGCATCAGATGGAGAGCGGGCTCGCGCTGTCGAACACGCGGCTGCCGCTGATCCGCAAGATGACGAGCTTTTCGGGCTATGGCGAGGGCTGGGCGCTCTACGCCGAACAGCTCGCGGACGAGATCGGGATGTATGACGACGATCCGCTCGGGCGGCTCGGCTATCTGAAATTCCAGCTGTTCCGCGCGAACCGCTGCGTCGTCGATACGGGCATCCATCACCTGCGCTGGACCCGCGAACAGGCGATCCGCCATTTCATCGACGCGGAAGGCGAGGCGGAGGGCTTCGCGACGCGCGAGGTCGAGCGCTATTGCGTCAATCCCGGGCAGGCGGCGAGCTACAAGCTTGGCCATTCGGTGTTCGTCGATATCCGCGAGCGCGCCAAGGCGAAGATGGGCAATGCGTTCGACCTCAAGGCCTATCATGCGGCGGTGCTCGCTTATGGTCGCGTGCCGCTCGATATGCTGCGCGAGATCGGCGATGCCTGGATCGCGAAGGGCTGAGCGAAGGGCGCGCTGAGCGGCGGGCCGCGTAACTCTACGTAATCGCCCGTTAAAGCCGGACCGTGCAAGGGGAGGGGAATGCCGAGTGCTCCCCCTCGATGACGCGTGCCGTCCGCCCAAGGCCCGATCCGGTCATCAGCGTCGTCATGCCGGTGTATAATGGCGCAGCCTTGTTGCCCGCCACGTTCGACAGCCTCGCCGCGCAGTCTTTCACCGATTTCGAGGTGATCGTCGTCGACGACTGCTCGACTGACGCGACGCGTGCCTGCGTTGCGGGCTGGTCCGATCCGCGCGTCAGGCTGGTGGCGATGCCGGTCAATGGCGGCCCCGTGCTGGCGCGCAACGCCGGGGTCGCTGCAGCGCGAGGCCGCTATATCGCCGCGCTTGATGCCGATGATCTCTGTCGCCCCGACCGCTTCGCCCGCCAGGTCGCGTATCTGGAGGCGAACCCTGCGACCGTGCTGCTCGGGACGGCGGCGGACCTGCTGATCGACGGCGACATCAGGCCTTCCGACCATGCCGCGATCACCACGCCCATGCTCATCGACTGGCTGACAGGAATCGAGAACCCGCTGATCTGGTCATCGGTCATGATCCGGGCCGACGCGGCGCGGCGGCTCGATCCGTTCATGCGGCCCGAGCGGCTCTATGCGGAGGATTTCGACCTGTATCAGCGGATCCGCCGGTTTGGCGCGATCGCACGCCTCGACGAGCCGCTGATGGTGTACCGGGTCCACGCGGGCGGGGTCTCGAAGCGGTTCACCGAGCAGATGGAGACCGTGGCCGCGGAGATTCTGGCCGAGCGGCATGCCGATCTGTTCGGCGAACAGGTGGACCGGATCGCGGCGCTGATCGTGGCGCATGTCCTGGCACGGCGCCCGGTGCGCGATCGTGCTGCGTTGACGGCGCTGGGCAGCGCACTGGGGGCGATCCAGGCCGAGTTTCTCACACGGCATCACTGTTCGGGGGAGGATCGCCGGCTGATCCGGTGGGAAACCGCGCGGCGCTGGCGCGGTGTCGGGCGGGCCGGCCTGCGCGCGGGGACTTTGGAGGTCGCCGACCTGCTTGCCGCACGGCCGGCGCATCTCGGGCTTGGCTATGCCGGGCTGCCCGCGCTGCTATGGTCCGGGGCGATCGGCGGCGTACGCCGCGCGATGCGCCAACCGGCGTGTGCGCCTTAGACCTTCGCGGCGAAGATCATACGGCCCTGGCCGAGGCGTGCAAACACCTGGTCTAGGTCCTTCTCGCCGACCGCGAAGCAGCCTTGGCTGCGGCCGAGCATGCCGTGCGACGCGATCATGTCCTTGTTCGCATACCAGGCCGAATGGACGACGATCGCCCGACCGAGTGCGTTGTTGTTGGTGCGATCGAGCCCGATCAGCCGCTGCGACCGACCATGTTTGCCGACATAATAATCGTCGGTCACGAAGGCGCCTTCCGACGACGCATTCGAGCCGAACGCGTTCGAGAAGCGCTCGAGATAGCCGGTATGCGCGGGGTCCGAGCCGCTGCCGTGCGACACGAGCAGCGACGTGCTGCGGCCGCTGGCGAGGTCGACGAAGTGGAACCGCGGCTGCGACGACGAGGCGGTGAAATCGGCGATCGCGATCCGGTCGTGATGCGGGATCCGGCTGCCGTTGCGACCCAGCGCGGCCATCGCCTGGCGCAGCAATTCGGGGCGCACGACGCGCGACGACGAAATCGGCATCGCCGGCGAACGCGGCAATGGTGGCTGAGTCATCGGCTTCAAATCGCGTGCCGTAAGACGTTGTGTTGCAGATACCGCACTCGGAACTGCAAGTGCACCGGCCAATACTAGACCGTTCTTTAGAATGGCACGACGATCTCGCCGTGCGCCCTGTTCATCGTACATCGAAATTCCCGAAAAACCCCAATCCCGTGACCCTCTCTATAGCGTAGAAATGATGAACATTCCTCAACCATTTCCACCAGTTGTCGTGATGTTCCTTCTGTCCGCCCCGGGAAGGAGGCGGTTCGTCGTAGGCGCGTGCGCGGCGAGGTGACTCTCCGGCTGGCCAGCGGCGTCGGAGCGGGTTGCCATATCAGGCGACACGATCGGTCCTGACGCGGCACATCCGATGCGCGGTCTTGGGGCGTTTCGATGGGAAGTACGGGCGCGCATCGTCGTGCGCGCACGGTTCAGCGCGGGGGCGTTTCGCCCTTAGCGGCAATTGGCAGGCCAAGCTCGACGAGTCGCGAGCGGAAGCTGGCGGCATCGGTGAAGAGCACCGATTCGATCTCTAGCGCGCGTGCGGCGGCGATATTGGCCGGATTGTCGTCGACGAACACCGTCTCGTCCGCACGCACACCGAATCGATCGAGCGCGAGCCGATAGATGGCGGGGTCGGGCTTCACGATCTTCTCGTCGCCCGACACGACGATGTCGCGGAAGCGGTCGAACATCGCCGATTCGCGCGCGCGAAACGGCGGCCAGAATTCGTGGCTGAAATTCGTGATCGCGAACAGCGGTACGTCGGCTGCGTCGAGATCGCGGACGAGTTCGTGCATCCCCGCAATCGCCGGGCCGATACTCTCGCTGAAGCGCGGGCCCCAGACGGCGATCAGGTCGGCATGCTGCGGATGCAAAGCGGCAAGCTCCGCCGAGGTGTCGGCGAAGTCGCGGCCAGCATCATGCTGGAAATGCCAGTCGATCGTGACGACATCGCGCAGGAACGCGTCGAGCGCCCGATCGTCATCGATCAGGCGCTCGTACAGGATCCGGGGATCCCAATCGTACAGGACACGACCGACGTCAAAAATGACGCTGGTCTTCAGGGGTTTAGCCCTGGCGTGCCTTGAAGCGACGGTTGGTCTTGTTGATGACGTAGGTACGGCCACGACGACGGATCACGCGGTTATCGCGGTGACGATCCTTGAGCGACTTCAGGGAATTGCGGATCTTCATGATCGATTCGCTTCTTTTCAAATCTAGGTGTGCGGAAAGACGGGATCGCCTAATGGCGGGGTGTGTCCAAGTCAAGCAACAGACGCACTCGTTCCAGCCGGGAACCCTCCCGGCTGGTCCAAGCGTTACTGTAGCGCAACATTCTAAGGAAGTCCCGATGGCGGTTCGTTCGATCATGGTTCTCGCGCTGGCGGGCGCATCCCTCACGGCCTGCGCGACCGGTCCGTCGCTGCCGCCGACCGAGGTCTTGCGCTATCACCTCGGCGAGCCGCTCGACCGCGGCACGATCGCGGTACAGCCGCTGACCGCGGGCGCGCCGGCGAGCCTCGAGTTCAAGAGCTATGCCGCTGCCGTGCAGGGGCAGCTGATCAAGGTCGGGTACAACCCGCCCGCGCCGGGTGCGAAGCCGATGCTGATCGCGACCGTCGCCTTTACCCGCACCACCCAGGCCGGGCCGCCCAAGCGGTCGCCGTTCAGCGTCGGCATCGGCGGCGGTGGCTTCAGTGGCGGCCGGGGCGGCGGCGGTGTGGGGCTCGGCGGCGGGGTCGGCTTCCCGATCGGCGGGGGCGGCCGCGACGCGATCCTGGTCACCGAAATGGCGGTGACGATCAAGCGGTCGCTCGACCAGTCGCCAGTCTGGGAGGGGCGCGCGCAGACCTTCGCCGACGCAAGGAAGCCCGATGCGACGAGCCAGATCCAGGCCGAAAAGCTCGCCAGCGCGCT
The DNA here is from genome assembly GCF_014841795.1 of Sphingomonas sp. CFBP 13733. Classification (NCBI taxonomy): domain Bacteria; kingdom Pseudomonadati; phylum Pseudomonadota; class Alphaproteobacteria; order Sphingomonadales; family Sphingomonadaceae; genus Sphingomonas; species Sphingomonas sp. CFBP 13733. The sequence goes on along the minus strand of NZ_JACYUP010000006.1, from coordinate 56,846 downwards.
GTTCGCGGGGTTCCCCGGCGAGTCCGGTCGCACTATCCAGGTGAAATGAACGATCGCCCGATGACCGCCGCCGCCACCACGCCTCTCGCCATCAACGCCGCCTTCGATGGCGGCAATATCCGCCTCGTGCGGGTCGATGGCGACCGGATCGACCTGGAAATCGTCAAGGACCGCGACTCCGACTATTTCCAGTGGTTCTACTTTCGCGTGGCGGGGGCGGCGGGCCGGACGCTGACCTACCGGATTCTCAATGCCGGTAGTTCGGCCTATCCGTTCGGCTGGCCCGGTTACAAGGCGCGGGCGAGCACCGATCGGCAGGCGTGGCGGATGATCGAAACGCGTTACGCCGATGGCGTGCTCGAATTCGATTTCACCGCCGATACCGACCTCGCCTGGTTCGCCTATTTCGCGCCGTACACGATGGAGATGCATGCGGCGCTGGTCGCGCGGACCGCCCTGCTGCCGGGCGTCACGCACCGCGAGCTTGGCCAGTCGCTCGACGGGCAGGCGATCGATGCCTTCACGATCGGCACCGGGCCCAAGCAGGTCTGGATCTATGGCCGCCAGCATCCCGGCGAATCGATGACCGAATGGTGGATGGAAGGCGCGCTGGAGCGGCTGACCGATTCGGCCGACCCGGTGACCGCGACGCTGCTGGAAAAGGCGACGTTCCACGTCGTGCCGAACATGAACCCCGACGGCACATACCGCGGGCATCTGCGCACCAATGCGGCCGGCGTGAACCTAAACCGCGAATGGGCGACGCCGAGCGCGGAAAAGAGCCCCGAAGTCTTGTGCGTCCGCAACGCGATGGACGTGACCGGCGTCGACGTCGCGATGGACATTCATGGCGACGAGGCGATCCCGGCGAACTTCATCGCGGGCTATGAGGGCATCCCCTCCTGGACCGATGCACATGGCGAGAAATTTTACGATTATGGCCGCCGGCTCGCGGCGCACACGCCCGACTTCCAGACCGAGAAGGGCTATCCCAAATCCGCGCCCGGCACCGCCAACCTGTCGATGTCGACCAACCAGCTTGCCGAGCGCTTCGGCGCGGTGTCGATGACGCTCGAGATGCCGTTCAAGGATCACGACGCGAATCCCGATGCCGAATATGGCTGGTCGCCGGAACGGTCGAAGCAGCTTGCGCATGCCATGCTCGAGACGCTCGCGGATGTAATCGACACGATCTGATCCCTAACCGTCAGCCTGACTTTCGTCAGGATGACGGTTAGGGGGCAATCGCCGCATTTCCATTTCGTCCTTCGCCATTGCAGGAGCCCGCATGCCCAAACTCGTCCTGATCCGCCACGGCCAGTCCAGCTGGAACCTCGAAAACCGTTTCACCGGCTGGTGGGATGTCGACATGACCGCCAAGGGCGAGGGCGAGGCCAAGGCGGCAGGCGAGCTGATGGCGGCCAAGGGGCTCGATTTCGACCAGACCTTCGTCAGCCTGCAGACGCGCGCGATCAAGACGCTGAACATCGCGCTCGAGGCGATGGGGCGGCTGTGGCTGCCGGTCGAGAAGGACTGGCAGCTGAACGAGCGGCATTATGGCGGGCTTACCGGGCTCGACAAGGCCGAGACCGCCGCCAAGCACGGCGACGCGCAGGTCCATATCTGGCGCCGCAGCTTCGACGTGCCGCCGCCCCCGCTCGAGGATGGCAGCGAGTTCGACCTGTCGAAGGACCGGCGGTATGACGGCATCGCGATTCCGAAGGCCGAAAGCCTGAAGGACACGATCGATCGCGTGCTGCCCTATTGGGACGCGCGGATCGCGCCGGCGCTGAAGGACGGGCAGCGCGTCCTGATCTCGGCACACGGCAATTCGTTGCGCGCGCTGGTCAAGCACCTGTCCAACATCCCGGACGACGAGATCACGAGCCTCGAGATCCCGACCGGTCAGCCGATCGTGTACGATCTGGACGCGAACCTGAACGCGACCGATCGTTATTATCTGAGCGAGCGGTAAGCCTTTCTTCTCGAAGGCCGGGGCCCAGTTGGAAAAGTAGCAGTGACGGGGCGCCGTGCTTCGTTAACGGCATCCCCCAACTGGACCCCGGCCTCCGCCGGGGAGTGCGGTCGGAAATGGTGGCAATCGCGTTTGCCGGTCGATCCGTACGATGCCACCAACAGCGTTGCCCTCGTCCCCCCGCGTCGCTAGGCACGGCGCTTCCTGAAGCGGGGGGCGAAATTGGCTCTAGTCGGCATCATCATGGGCAGCACCTCCGACTGGGAGACGATGCGCCACACCGCCGAGACGCTCGATGCGCTCGGTGTCGCGTACGAGACCAGGGTCGTGTCCGCGCATCGGACCCCGCAGCGGCTCTACGACTATGCGACGACCGCCGCCGATCGGGGGCTGAAGGTCTTGATCGCGGGCGCGGGCGGCGCGGCGCATCTGCCCGGCATGGCGGCCTCGATGACGCATCTGCCGGTGCTCGGCGTACCGGTCGAATCCAAGGCGCTGAAGGGCATGGATAGCCTGCTGTCGATCGTCCAGATGCCCGGCGGCATCCCGGTGGGCACGCTGGCGATCGGCAAGCCCGGCGCGATAAACGCGGGGCTGCTCGCCGCGGCGATCCTCGCGACCGCCGACGACGCGCTGGCCGAGCGGCTGAAAGCCTGGCGCGCCGCGCAGACCGATTCCGTCGCCACCGACCCAGCCTGAAAGACGCCGACATGACGCCGCTTCCCCCCGGATCGACCATCGGCATCCTTGGCGGAGGTCAGCTCGGCCGGATGCTCGCGACCGCCGCAGCGCAGCTCGGCTATCACACGCATGTGCTCGCCCCCGACCAGGAAAGCGTCGCCGCGCAGTCCGCCTCGACGATGACGCGCGCCGATTATCACAACCGGATCGTGCTCGCTGACTTTGCCGACGCCTGCGACGTGGTGACCTACGAATTTGAGAATATCGCGGTCGAGCCGGTCGAATGGCTCGCCGAGTGTGTGCCCGTGCATCCGAGCCCGCGCGCCTTGCGGGTGGCGCAGGAGCGGATCGGCGAGAAGCGCTTCGTCGAGAGCGTCGGTGGCTGGCCCGCGAAATGGGCGGCGGTCGACAGCCTCGCGAGCCTGCGCGAGGGGCTGGCGCGGGTCGGGACGCCCGCGGTGCTCAAGACCGCGCGGTTCGGCTATGACGGCAAGGGGCAGGTGAAGATCGACGCGCCCGAGGGTGCGCAGGACGCCTGGGATGCGATCGGCGGCCCCGCGGTGCTCGAGGCGTTCGTGCCGTTCGAGCATGAATTCTCGATCCTGATCGCGCGCGGGCTGGATGGCAGCATCGTCCGCTACGCGCCGCCGCTCAACCTCCACCGCGATGCGATCCTGCGGCACTCCACGGTGCCCGCGCCCGCCGCCGTGCTGGCGCAGGCGGACGAGGCGGCGGCACTCGCCGAGCGGATCGCGACCGAGCTCGACTATGTCGGCGTGCTGGCCTGCGAATTCTTCGTCGGCGCGGACGGCCCGGTGTTCAACGAGATGGCGCCGCGGGTGCATAATTCGGGGCACTGGACGATCGAGGGCGCCGAATGCTCGCAGTTCGAGAATCATATCCGCGCGATCTGCGGGCTGCCGCTCGGCGCGCCGACGCTTACCGGGCGCGAGGCGACGATGGAGAACCTGATCGGCAGCGACGCAGACCGCTGGCAGGATCTGCTCGCCGAACCGGGCGCGCATCTTCATTTGTACGGCAAGGGGACGGCGCGGCCCGGCCGCAAGATGGGTCACGTCACGCGAGTGCGGCGCTAGGCGCGGCACCCGCTGCGCGTCACTTCGCCGGGGGCTTGCCCGCGAGATCCTGAACCGCGTGCGCGAGTTCGATCCACATCGCGCCTTCGGGGATGACATATTCATTCTCGCCCCAGAAGAACGGCCAGTCCTCGTGATTTTCGGGGAAATCGGGCTTCACGATCAGGACGCCCGGCACCACGCCGCCGGCGATGAACGAGAAGTCGGCGCGGTTGTTGCCGTAGGCGACCTCCTTGGATCGTGTCCCGACGCCCGACACGAACGAGATGTCCGAACCGGGGTGATGCCCCAGCAGGAACTCCGCACCGCGGAAGACCGGATCGGCGGGCATGATCTCGGGGAACGCCTTGTGCAGCGCATAGGTGTTCAGCGCACCGGCGATCACCGTGCCGCTTCCGGCCCAGCCCCCCGTCGTGATCGGCACGCCGAACGGGTTTGCTGAGGCCGCCTTGACCGTCGCGGCCGCATAGGCGCGGACCGCGGGGATCATGCCCTCGCGATAGCTTTGCGGCATGAGCGGGATCGCGGCGACGGCGTCGCGCAGGTTGAACGCGAAGCGCCGCTCCATCGCCGGCCATAGCGTCTGGACCGCGGTGGCATAGCGCGGGTCGCGGGTCGTGCGCAGCAACTCGACAGCGGCGGCGAACCGCTCCGAGTCGAGCGGGCCCCCGGTGGTGTTGCCGTGCCGGTACAGGTCGGGGGCATGCGTCTGCTCCTCCGCCCAGATGCGCGTCGCGATTCCCAGCGCCGTCTTGGCCAGCGTCGGATCGGCTTCGGCAAGTGATCGCGATGCGGCGGCGAGCGCGGCGATCGAGCCATAATTGAGCGCCGACGCCTTGGTCGTGAAGGCCCAGCGATCATCGGGGGTGCCGCTGCGGCCACCGCGCTCCTCGCCGAGCTTCAGCGCCGGATCGTGGATCATTCCGTCGGTCTTGGTCGATGCGTCGCCGAGATGCGTATATTGCGCGACGTCGGGCTCGACGATGCCGTGAATCGCATGGCCGACCGCATCGAACTGGGCAACGAGCTGGAGCGTGCCGTGGCGGATCTGCTGGAGCAGATCGGGCGTGCCGTCGGGGACGTGGATCTCGGTCCGGCGACGGGTCCAGTCGACCGCGGTCGTGTCGCGCGTCGGGCGCCATTGCTCCCACGTGTCGACCAGCGACCGGACGACCTGATATTGCGACTGGGTGCGGATGTCGAAATCGCCCGCGTCGAACCAGCCGCCGACCGCGAGACCGGGGATATGCTCCCCCGGCTTGTACTTCGTGTCGGTGGTCGGCCCCTGCGCGTAGAGGTCGATATGCTCGTGGTTCAGCGGCGCCTGGCGTGCATCGTCACGATGCGCGTCGCCATGCCACACGCGATAGCCCTCGTTCACGTACATGTGATCCATCGCGACGGGGAAGTAGACGTCGAGCGTCGGATGCCATGCGCCCGCATAGACGTCGTCGGCGATGCGGAACGGTGCGGTGCGCGTCGCGCCATATTCGAGCATGTAGAGCCCGGGCTGGCGGACGTCACTGAAATCGAGCTGGCGATAGCTGTAGCGCAGATAGTCGCCCCAGCGGGTCGCCGGTGCGGTCTTGACCGTGGTCGTGCTGCCATCGGCGCCGACCTGCAGCAACCGCGCCGGTGCCGTCGTGCGATCGTTGCGATCAAGCTCGATCGTCGCGACCTTGCGCGCACCGGAGGCATAGCCCAGCTGCGAATGCGCGATCACGGGCGCGCGCAGCCAGCCCGGCACGCTGTTCGGCTGGACCTCCCATTCGAGCACGGTCCCGGTCCGCCCGGCGGGGAGGAGCGAGCGGAGCACGAACCAGCCATTCTGCGCTTGATTACGACCGTCGAACAGCTGCACCGGCGCGCTCGACCGGATCGTCACGCGGCGGGCGGGATCCTCCGGCGCGAGGACGAAGCGGGTGCCCTGCGCGATGGCGTTCGGTTCTGCGCCAGGCCCCTCGGCGCGACCGCTCGCCGCATTGCGCTGTGGCGTTGCGGTCATCGTGTCGGCGGGGTGCAGCGGGAAGACGCCGCTGCGATCGTCGGCGAGATAGCCGTGGTGGAAATAGGCGGCGGGGAGAAATTCGAGGTTGAATCCCGCCTTGCCCGCAAGCGTCGCGGGAACGGGCGTGTCGAGGATCACCGCCAGCGCGACCGCCGCGCCCTTGGTCGAGGAGCGGATCCGGTATCGCCAGTTATAATCGGGATATTCGAGCGTGACGGTGACGGTGCCGGCCGCGCGATCGACCTGCCGGTCGACGAATCGCGCGGTCGCATCCCATTGCCCCGGCGTGGCGGACAGGCGCACATCGCCATTGGTCGCGATCCGTTCGCCCTGCTGGATGATCTCGACGCCGCTGATCTTCGAATCGGCGAACAGTCCGTCGTACCAGTTCGAGAAGACCAGCACGTTGACGGCCGGCGCCTCGTAATAGCCCGCCTCGCCAAGCGTCGGTGCAACCGCGTCCGGGCGTGCAGCCCGACCCGTGCGGGCAGGGACTATGCGTGGTCGTGCGGTGGCATCCTGTGGGGCTGCGGCGTACCGCGGCAGTGCAAGCGCCACCCCCGGCGTCGCGGTCGAAACCAGTGTCCCCAGCAGGCAAAACCAAGCAGTTCCCGTCATATACCCTCTCCCACGTCCCAATGTCGCCGGTCTCTGACCGGTCATTCTTACTCAGACTATAGCGCTAACTTTCCTTGACGCTACCATGTCGTCAGGACTGCAAATGCCAGCCGACGCGATGCTGGACATGATAGCGGTATCGACTTGCGTTCGCGCCTTACGAGCAGGGCAGGCATCGGGCGAAGGCGCCGGTGGATCGACCCGATGCCGTGGCGGAGGGAGAGAGAAGACGGGGCTCATCATCGATCGGCGTCGCGCACCGCGGGGATCGCTTGTGCACTGGGCATGCGTGCCGTTGCTGGCAGGCCTATCGCCCGGCACGGCGGCGGAGCCCTTGGCGAGGCCAGGTCCGGACTCAATCGCCGCCGTGGCGGATCCCCAGACTGCGGCCAGACCGATACCGCCCGCGCTGGCGCCCTATTTCACGGCGGTGTCGGACGCGGCGACCACGCCCGACCGCGACGGCTTTCTGCGCCGCTGGTTGTTGCTCGAACCGATCGCGAAACCCAATCGCACGAACACCGGCTTTACCGCCACTTATGTCCGGCAGGCCTTGACCGCATCTTTGCCAGGGTCGCCAACCGCAATCCCGAGGGACGGGCAGGTCGAGACGGGTGCCGCGCCACTGCGCTGGCATGCGCTTGATTCGAAGGCGTTCGACGTCAAGCTGTTCAACTTCGCCAAGGCACTGGGGGCGCCGACCTATGGCGTGATATTCTGGGCGGTGACGATCGTCGACAGCCCCCGCGAGCAGCGCGACGTCCGCCTGGCGGTCGGTTCGAACGCGGCATCGATCTGGTGGCTGAACGGCACCGAGGCGGTCGGGCTGTTCAACGACCGTCGCATGGTGATGGACGACGTGCTGTCGGATCGCGTGACGCTGCGCAAGGGACGCAACGTCATCCGCGGCGCGGTGATCAACGGCCCCGGGCTGAGCAGCTTCTGCGTCCGCTTCGTCGACGAAGCCGGCCGTCCGATCACCGATCTGACGACCCATGTTCGATAGCCCCCGTCGCGATACCGCGGTTCGGCAACAGGGAGGTACCCGGATGTGGTGCGGACTGATCGCGGTGTGCCTGGGGTTTGCGGGCGCAGCGCCCGCCGCCGCGCAACTGGCGGGCGAACCCTTCATCCACGATCCCTCGACCGTCACCCTGTCGGACGGGAAATATTACACGTTCGGCACCCGCGGCGGCGGGCTGGTGTCCGACGACGGCTGGACCTGGCATGGCGAACCCGAGCGGCCGGGCGGCGGGGTGGCGCCCGACGTCATCCAGATCGGCGACCGCTATTACGTCGCCTATGCGGTCGGCGGCGGGGGCATGGGGGGCGGCCATGCCAGCCAGGTCAAGATGATGTGGACGCTGTCGCTCGATCCGGCATCGCCGCGCTTCAAGTTCCACGACATCGGCGTCGTCGCGTCGAGCGACGGGGTCGAGACGGCGGATGCGATCGATCCTGCGTTTCTCTACGCCGAGGGGCGGTTGTGGCTGACCTACGGCACCTATTTCGGCCCGATCCGGATGATCGAACTCGACCCGAAGACGGGACTGCGCATGGCGGGCAACGCCCCCGTCGACGTGGCGATCGACATGGAGGCCACCGCGATGCTGTATCGCGACGGCTATTATTATCTGCTGGGGACGCACGGCACGTGCTGCGACGGGCCCAATTCGACCTATCACATTCGCGCCGGCCGGGCGCGCAGCCCGCTTGGCCCCTATGTCGACCATATGGGGATCCCGCTGCCGCGGGGTGGCGGCAAGATGGTCGTCAGCGCGCGCGGTCGCCGTATCGGACCGGGGCATTTCGGACGGATCGCGCTCGCCGGCGGGGTCGAGAAGCTGTCGCTGCATTATGAAGCCGACATGGATCGCAGCGGCCGGAGTGTCCTTGCGATCGAACCCCTGCGGTGGATCGACGGCTGGCCGGTCGTGGGCGAGACCGTGGCGCCGGGCACCTATGAGATCGCCTCCGAGCGCAGCGGCTATGCCCTGAGTCTGGCGACCGATATCGTCCGCATTCCGTTCGACGTCCGCCGCAGTTTCATGGCGGCCGCGACCGATCCGGTCGGGCCGATCCCCGACCAGACGCTGGCACAGGACTCTGCCGACTGGCCACGCGGGCGGATCCGGGTGGATCTGGCGGACTATCTGGTGCGGCCGCATCAGTTGTGGACGATCACGCCGGTGCCCGCGGCGGGGGGCTATTTCGGCGCCCCCTATTACCGGATCGCGATCGCAGGCACGTCGCGCATGCTCGCCGCCACCCCGACCGGGGAGGTCGAGACGATCACCGCCGCCACCGTGGGCGCCGAGCCCCTATGGCAGATCGATCAGCTCACCGACGGCAGTTACCGGATCAAACCGAAGGTCGTGCCGGGCGACGGGCGCGATCTCGCGCTGGTCGCGATCGGTGCGAGCACGCCGACACTCGCGGCCTTCGATCCGGCAAGCCCGGCAGGACGATGGACGTTCAAGCGCCCCTGATACGGCCATCGGTCGCCGAGCGGAGTTGACGGATGCGTAGAGTCGACTACTCCTACTATTAACTTCAAAAGACGGGGCCTCGCCAAGGGGCCGAAAGGGAGAGCATGAACCGGATCAGTCCTCGCCTCGCACGGTCGTGCGCCATCCGCCCTCGTCGCATGGGACGCATGACCGCAGCGTCGTTGCTCGCGCCGCTGATCCTTGCGGGCACGGCGCTGTCCGGCGCCGCCGCAGCGCAGACCCTGTCGGCGGAGCCGGCCAGTGCGACATTGCAGGCTGACAAGCCCGGCCCGCAGATCCACCGCGACGTGTTCGGGCAGTTCGCCGAGCATCTCGGTCATGGCATCTATGGCGGCATCTGGGTCGGCAAGACCTCGCGGATCCCCAATGACGGCGGCTACCGGCGCGACGTGCTCGCGGCGATGAAGGCGATCAACGTGCCGATGGTGCGCTGGCCCGGCGGCTGCTTTGCCGACGAATATCACTGGCGTGACGGGATCGGCGCGACCAAGGCGCGGCCGACCAAGGTCAATACCAACTGGGGCGGCGTCAACGAGGATAACAGCTTCGGCACGCACGAATATTTCGGGCTGATGGATCGGCTGGGCGGCAGCACCTATGTCTCGGCCAATGTCGGCAGCGCACCGCCTGCCGAGACTGCGCAATGGGTCGAATATATGACCGCGCCGCAGGGTACCACCGTGCTGGCCAAGGAGCGCGAGCGCAATGGCCACGCCGCGCCGTGGAAGATCCAGTATCTCGGCATCGGCAACGAATTATGGGGCTGCGGCGGCAACATGCGTGCGGAATATGCCGCCGACCTGACCAACCGCTATGCCCAGTTCGCCAAGTCCGCCAACGGCCCGATGCTCAAGATCGCGAGCGGCCCGAGCGATTCGAATTATGAATGGACCGAGGCGATGATGCGCATCGCCGGCAAGAATATCGACGGGCTCGCGCTGCATTATTACACGCGTCCGCGCGACAAGAACTGGGCCGACAAGGGGCCGGCGCTGGGCTTTGCCGAGCGCGAATGGGCAAGCACCATGGCGCACACGCTGCAGATGGAGGAGTTCATCACCAAGCATTCGGCGATCATGGACAAATATGATACTGCCAAGCGCGTGATGCTTGCGGTTGACGAATGGGGGACATGGTACGATCCGACGCCGGGCAGCAACCCGGGCTTTCTCGAACAGCAGAATTCGGTGCGCGATGCGGTCGTCGCGGGGCTCAACATCAACATCTTCGCGCGCCATGCCGACCGGGTGAAGATGGCGGCGATCGCGCAGATGGTGAACGTGCTGCAGGCGATGCTGCTGACCGACGGCGCCAGGATGGTGAAGACGCCGACCTATTGGGTGTTCGACCTGTACAAGCCGTGGCAGGGCGCGACGTCGTTGCCAATCACGCTGACCTCGCCTTGGTATCACAAGGACGAGGTGGCGGTGCCCGCGGTCAGCGCGTCCGCGGTGCGTGACGCGGCGGGGCAAGTGCATGTCGCGCTGGTCAACCTCGACCCCAATCGGGCGATGCCGGTCTCGGTCGCGATGACGGGGTTGCAGGCGACCCAGGCGAGCGGCCGGATCGTCACCGGTCCGACGATGGACGCGCATAACAGCTTCGATTCGCCGGATGCGGTGACCCCGCAGCCCTTTGCCGATGCCCGGATCGCGGGCGGGACGCTCAGCGTGACCGTCCCGGCAAAGTCGGTGCTGGTGCTCGATCTGCGCTGACCGGCCGGCCGGGCATGACGTGTTCGGCGGCGATGATGGATGGGGGATGCGATGCGAAGTCGTGGTGGAACGTGGCTGCTGGGTGCGGCGCTGGGGCTGGCATCGATCGGGAGTGCGGGCGCGCAGGTGAAGACCCCGGCGCCCGCGGTCGTGGCAGGCGCGAAGGCCGTCACGGTCGAGCGCATCACCGTCCATTCCCCCGCCATCACCGGCAATCTGGAGGGGAATAGTCCCGACCGCGCGGTCATCGTCATTCTTCCGCCCGGCTACCGGACCAGCCCCGGCAAGCGCTATCCCGTGGTCTATGCGCTGCACGGCTATTCGATCGGCGTGGAGCAATGGATCGGCGAGATCCATGTGCCGCAGACGATAGAGGGGGCGTTCGCCAAGGGCGTTCGCGAGATGATCGTCGTGCTGCCCGACAGCAAGACGGTGCACAACGGCTCCTTCTATTCGCGGTCGGTGACGGTGGGCGATTTCGAGCGCTTCGTCGCGCATGACCTGGTGGCCTATGTCGACGCGCATTACCGGACGATCGCGGATCGGCGCAGTCGCGGCCTCGCGGGGCATTCGATGGGCGGCTATGGCACCGCGCGGATCGGGATGAAGCATGCCGATATTTTCGGCGCGCTCTACATAATGAGCCCCTGCTGCCTGTCGACGCGCGCGCTGGGCACCCCCGATGCCGCGGTTGAGGCCACGATCCGGGCGCTGAAATCGCCCGCCGACGGCGCGTCGCTGCCCTGGGGCGTGCGGGCGCAACTCGCCACGGCCGCCGCCTGGTCGCCCAATCCCAAGGCCCCGCCGCTCTATCTCGACCTGCCGGTCAAGGACGGCCAGCCCCAGCCCGACGTGACCGCGCGCTGGGCCGCCAACGCCCCGCTCGCCATGCTCGACCAATATGCCGGTGACCTGCGCCGCTATGCCGCAATCGGGATCGACGTGGGCGACCGCGACGGCCTGAAGGACGACGCGGTCAAGTTTCACGAGGCGCTCGATCGCTACGGTATCATAAACGGCTTCGCGATCTATCCGGGCGATCATACCAGTGGCGTCGCGGGACGTGTGCAGAACCAGATGATGCCGTTCTTCGCGCGCGCGCTGGCGTTCGGCAAATGAAGGCGGGATCGGCGATCGCCGCGAGCCTGCTCTTCGCGACCGCGGCCTCGGCGCAGGTCTGGCGATCGGATCAGGGTGATGGCAGCTACCGCAACCCGGTGCTCTATGCGGACTATCCGGATCCCGACATCATCCGCGTCGGTCGCGACTATTATTTCGCGTCGACGACCTTTGCGAACACGCCGGGGATCACGATCCTGCACAGTCGCGACCTGGTGAACTGGACGATCACGTCGCATCTGGTGGCGCGTCTCGAGGGTCGGCCGCAATATGACCTGGTCGGCGGCAACGCCTATCGCAAGGGGCTCTATGCCTCGAGCCTGCGCTATCACGCGGGCACCTATTATCTGGCGAACACGCCGGTCGGGCAGAATACGCGAATCTGGTATGCCAGCGACGTGCGCGGCCCGTGGCGCTACCATGAGCTCGATCGCCAGGCGTTCGATCCCGGCCTGTTCATCGAGCCCGACGGCCGCGCCTATCTCGCCACCGCGAGCACCGCCGACGGGACGATCACGCTACTGACGCTAGACCGTGCGCTCGCGCACGTCACGGCATCACGCAAGATCCATTATATCAAGGGGGCCGAAGGGTCGAAGCTGCTGCGGCGTGGCGATTATTACTATCTGTTCAACGCGCTGCCGCCCCGGCTCGCGCTCTCCGTATCGCGGTCGCACAGCCTGTTCGGGCCGTGGGAAACCCGCGACCAGATCGACGACACGACCGGTGGGCATCAGGGTGCGCTGGTCGATCTGCCGGACGGGCGCTGGTTCGGGTTCGTGATGGAGGATAGCGGCGCGATCGGGCGGATGACCAATATCAGCCCGGTCTTCTGGCGCGACGACTGGCCGATCTGGGGGACGCCCGCCGCGCCAGGCCGCGTGCCGCGTCAGGCGGCCAAGCCGATCGCGGGCCATCGCTTTGCCGAGCCCGCGACGTCGGACGATTTCGGCGGGCGGCGGCTCGGGCTGCAATGGCAGTGGAACCATAATCCCGACCCGGACCGCTGGTCGCTTGCCGCACGCCCCGGCTGGCTGCGATTGCGCCCGACCGTGGCGGAACGCTTCTGGTCCGCGCGCAACACGCTGACGCAAAAGGGGCAGGGGCCCGCGAGCCGCGGCGAGGTGAAGCTGGATATCGGCCATCTGGCGCCCGGCGATCGCTGCGGTTTCGGCACGCTGGGACAGATCAGCGCGAACCTGACCGTGACGCGCGACGCGAACCGCCGGGCACGGGTCGCGATGGAAGTGACGACCGACCGGGTCGAGGGGGCGCAGACCGAAACGCGTGCCACCACCGACCTGCCGCAGGGTAATACACTGTGGCTGCGCACCGACATGGATTTCACGACGAGCCGGGGCCGGGTCGCCTATAGCGCGGACGGTGTTCGCTGGACCGGGCTCGGCGGTGACTTCCCGCTCGCCTTCGCATGGCAGACCGGCACGTTCCAGGGCGAGCAGTTCGCGCTGTTCTGCTACGCGCCCGCCCGCAGCACCGGCTGGGTCGACATCGACAGCTTCCGCCTCTCGCGACTGACACCGGCTAGCGGCGCGGCCCGATAGGCCGGCGCCGGTCGCAGCCTATCGCAGCAGCGCCGCCTCCGCCCAGGCGACGGGCTGCGCCGCGGTCGCGATGCTGCCGCGGGCGACGAGTTCGACGATCCGTACGCCCTTGATGTCCGCGCGCAGCGGCGCGGCGGCCATGCCGAACGCCATCGCCGGCGAGGTCGCGAGCAGCCGCCCGTCCCCCCAGACCTCGAACGTGACCGTGCCTGCCTTGGGGGTGCCGGAATCGTTGACGCCGACCTTCGTTGCGAAGCGCGTGAACCCGGCATTGCGCACCTCGAGACGCGACTGGCCGAGCACGCCGAGCCCCGTGTCGAAGTCCGTCCCGGCGATCCGCAACAGCTTGCCATAGAGTGCCCGGTCCGCCTCGGCCCCGCCCCAGCCGCCATATTGCGGATGCTCGCCCGGGCCGTGCGTGCCGATCCAGGGGGTGATCGAATGGTGGATGGTCGGATCGGCCTGGGGCGATGCGACGCCGTCCACCGCCGGATTGACGCGTCCGGTCTGTTCGGAAAGATAGAGCCCGTCGGCAAGACGCCGGGTGCCGGCGGCGCGGAACACGCGCGTCTCGTGCGGGGCCAGCGACAGGGCCATGTCCTTGCGGAAGCTGCTGTCCGCCTTGCTCCACAGGTCGCGCAACCGGACATCGGTATCGGGCCGCAGCTTGAGATGCTCGGCGGTCAGCGTCGCCTTGGCGGGCTGCGCGGTCCGGTTGACGACCGCGACGCCCTTGCTGCCGTCGGCCAGCGTCTTGACGAGGATCTGCACCTCGTCCGAGTCATAGGCGAGCACCGCCTGATTGCCGGCCGGGTCCTGGTTCAGCGCGACGATGTCGGCATTGCCGAAGATCACGAGCAGATCGGGCGTCAGCTTGCGCAGATCATAGCCGATGATCAGCGGCGAGTTCAGCATCGCCCAGAGCGTGAAGTGCGCCCGCGCCTCGACCAGATGGCTGCGATCGAAATCGCCCGACCCGACGAACAGCATGTCGGCGTCGTTCCACGACCCGGGATGCGCATAGAGCGCACGGTGCGTGACGGTGTCCATATTGGTCAGCATGCGCGGCCAGAGCGGCTGGATGTCGTCGCTGGTGCGCGAGGTGTTGCCGACGTCCTTGCCCCAGGCGCGCACGTCGCCGGCGCCCCAGAGGCACAGCGAGTAGACATAGGGACGTCCCGCCGCCTCGGCGCGGATCGCCGCCCCGACATCTTCGTAGAGGCGGCGGATACCCGCGACGTCGGACCGGCCGAGCGACTGCATGTCGACCAGCGGCGGCAGCGCGCGATAGAGGCCCGATCGCACGCGCGGCGCATCCGCGGGCAACCCCCGGATACCGCAGGCATCGACCTTGATGAAATCGAAATTCCAGTCGCGGAAATAGGTCTTCATGTCCTGATCGACATGGCCGTAGAGCCCGACTTCGCGTTCGGCGACGCTGCCTTCGGGCTGGTTCTTGAAATCGGGGGTGTAGATCTGGCCGCAGCTGTTGCGGCCGATATCCGAATAGATCCCGGCCTTCAGCCCCATCGCATGGAGCCGGTCGGTGAGCGGGCGGAAGCTGGTGTCGGGGCCGGTCGCCGCAGACGGGAAATGGCTGGTGCGGATGATCATCCGCCCGTCAGGCTGGCGGCGCTTCAGCCACCAGCCGTCGTCGATATTGACGTAGCGATAGCCGAGCGTTGCCAGCTTCGTGTCGACCAGCGCCTGCGCGGAGGCGAGCACCTTCTCCTCGTCGACATCGCTGTTAAACGCATTCCACGAATTCCAGCCCATCGGCGGGACGGGGGCGTGGCCATCGGCATTCGCGCTCCACCGGCCGGTCGCCGCAAGCGGATCGCGCGGGGCGGCGTGGGCGGGTGAGGCGGCGGCACCGGCGAATGCGAGCGCGGTGCCGAGCCGCAGAACCGAGCGGGCGATCATAGCGGCAATGCCGCGGAAGCGCGCGCGGTGAAGCGTGTCGTCGCGCCCGGAACGCCGGTGCCGGGCTGGCCCGACCCCAGCGTCACGCGGTACGTGCCGGCAGCGACTGATCGCGTGCCGTCGAGCGCGACCGAACTGAGGTCGCGCGGCGACAGGTCGAAGCTGAGCATGCGGGTCTCTCCGGGGTTGAGGTCGACGCGGCGAAATCCGCGCAGTGCGATCCGCGGCGTGCCGGGCCGGTCGGGGAAATCGAGATAGAGCTGCGCGACTTCGGCGCCTGCGCGCTTGCCGATATTGCGGAGCCGCGCGGTGACGCGGATGCCGGTCTCCGCCCCGCCCGGCGCGGGTTCGACCCGGATCGCATCATAGGCGAAGCGCGTGTAGCTGAGCCCCGCGCCGAACGGATAGACCGGCGTGCCGGTGAAATAGCGATAGGTGCGTCCGGCCATCGCATAGTCGCCGAACGGCGGCAGATCCGCGACGCTGCGGTAGAAGGTCAGCGGCAGGCGGCCCGACGGATTGGTCCGGCCGGTCAGGATATTGGCCGCGGCGAGACCGCCCTGTTCGCCCGGGTACCAGGCTTCGAGGATGGCGGCGGCGTGATCCTTGGCCCAGGCGAGATTGATCGGGCTGCCGTTCATCGCCACCAGCACGATCGGCTTGCCTGCGGCGCGCGCCTGTTCGAGCATCGCGATCTGGTCGGCGGGAAGGTCGAGCGTGGTCTTGTCGCCGCCGGCAAAGCCCGGGACGCTGACGCCGGTTTCCTCGGCTTCGAGATCGGAGGTGAGGCCGACGACCGCGACGACGATGTCGGCCGCCGCGGCGGCGCGTTTCAGCGCGGCACCGGGATCGTCCGATACGCGTTTCCAGACGAGATCGACGCCGCCGTCGATCGCGATGCGGTAGCGTCGCCCGGCGGTGAGCGTGAGCGTCTTCATCCCGGGCAGATCGTTCCAGCGCGCCTTGCGACGGTCCGACACGACCACCCCGTCGACTTCCAGCACGCCGCCCGCCCCCGACAGGCCGAGGCGATAGTTGCCGGTTTCGGGGGGGATGAGGTATCCGGTTCGGATCGTCCGGTGCACGTCGGCGACCCCGGCCAGCGCGAGCTGACGGTCGCCGACATCGGGCTCGATCCGGGTCACGACGGGGGTGTCCCGATAGCGCACCGCCGCGACGATCGCGTCGCGCGTGCCGGGGGCAAAAGTGGTCGGCAGCGGGGTGACCGGGTTGTAATAGCGCGCGAGCACGCCCGGCTTGCCGTCGGGGGTCTGCAGCGCGGTGGTCGGAACGCGGTCGCCGTCGGTGACGGACTCGCCGAACGGGACCAGCGTGATTCTGTCAGTGCCGAGCGTCGTGCGCAGGCCGTCGACGATCGAGACGGGCGGTCCCGACAAGGGCGATGCGTAATTGCCGCGCAACACGCGCGTCGCGTCGCCCAACGGCCCGATCACCGCGACCTTCGTCCCGGCGCGCAGCGGCAGGACGCCGTCATTCTTCAGCAACACCATCGACCGTTCGGCGGCGGTCAGCGCGAGCCGGCGATGCTCGGCGGCACCGACCGCGTCGACCGGTACTGCGGCGGGCGCGCTGGCCAGACCGGGCAGATCGCCGGTGCGGTAGCGCGCCGCGAACAGGCGGACGAGGCTGCGATCGATATCGGCCGGGGTGACGAGGTCGCGCTGCAACGCGGTGCGATAGCGGGCGTCGAGCCCCGCCGTGTCGCTCAGCGTATCGCCGCTGCATTCATTGTCGACACCCGAGCGCAGTGCCGCGGCGACCGCGGCCGCGCCATCGGGGGCATATTTGTGGTTGTCGGCAATGTCCTTCACCGCGTCGCAATCGGACACGACATAGCCCGAAAACCCCCAGGCGCCGCGCAGATGCGTCTTGAGCAGCGGGTCGCTGGCACAGGCAGGCTGACCGTTGATGCGGTTATACGCGCACATGACCGACCCCGCCTGTCCGTCGACGATCGCCGCGCGGAACGCCGGCAGGAACGTATCCTCGAGGTCGTGCGCGGAGACATAGACATTGGCCTGGTGTCGCGTGGCTTCCGGCCCGCTATGGACGGCGAAATGCTTCGGCGTGGCGATGACCTGCGGGCGTGCGGGATCGGGGCCCTGCAGGCCGCGGACGAAGGCGACGCCCATCGCCGCGGTCAGGGCGGGATCCTCGCCATAGGTTTCCTGGCCGCGTCCCCAGCGCGGATCGCGGAAGATGTTGATGTTGGGGGACCAGCTGTCGAGCCCGGTGCCGATATGCCCGACCCGCCCGGTTTCGCGCGCCAGCGTGTGAAGCCCGCGGACCTCGGTGCTGATCGCTCCGGCCACCGCCTGGACGAGCGGCGCATCGAAGCTGGCGGCCAGACCGATCGGCTCGGGGAAATTGGTCGTCGCGATCGGGCCCAGCGCGCCGTGGAGCGATTCCGTCCACCAGTTATAGGCCGGAATGTCGAGCCGCGGGATGGCGGGCGCGACGTTGAGCAGTTGGGGCAGCTTCTCGTCCGCGCGCAGCTGCGCGACGAGCGCGGTGGCCCTGACCGTGGCCTGGTCGGGCGCGGTCGGGCTGGTCTGCGCAGCGACCGGGGCCGCGACGAGCGCCATCGCAAGCGCGAGCGACGGGCCAATCGCCGCGCGCCGGGTGGGCATCATAGTCTTGCGCACCATCGTCTTCCCCATGCTCGCAGGACGCCGCCGCCGGCGCGTCACGATAGCGGCGTTTGGAACGGACCGACGGGCAGCCCCGCATCGTCGACCAGGTTGATCGCGGGCGCGTCCGACCAGGCATAGCGGACCCGCGTGACGGGCTGGCCGTCGCCGGGCAGCGTCACCTGCGAGCCGACGACCGTGCCGGATGCGTAGCGACAGCTTGCGGCGGCGGCACCGCACAGCTCGAACCCGATCGCCTCGCGCGCGCTTTTCGCGTGCAGCGCGCCGGTCACGCCGGAAAAATCGAGCGCGACGCCGCCGCCGGGCGCGCGCTGTGCACGGGCGATTGCCGGGCCCGAGGGTGCGATCCGTTCGCCATAGACCGTCGCCCGCATGACCTGGGCAAGCCGCTGCCCCACCGCATGTTTTTCGCCCGGATGGATGTCGAGTGCATCGCCGATGTCGAGCGTGACCGCGACGCCGGCGTGGCGGTCCGCGGCGGCGACGCGCCGCTGTGCATCGCGCACGGTGGCCCAGCCGCTCTCGCCTGGCGCAAAGGACGGGGCTCCGTAGCCGGCGAGCTGGGCGATCGCGAAGCCGGCCTGCGGGCTGCCGAGACGCGTGCGCCAGTCGGCGATCAGCGCGGTGAGACGCTGGTCATAGCCCGGAATGCCGGTGTCGGACTCGCCCTGGTACCAGGCGATCCCGGCGACGCGCGTCCGGCCGAGCGGTGCGATCATCGCATTGTAGAGCGTCCCGGCGCCGTTGATGTCGTCCCACGGCACCCGGGGGGCGGAACCCGCGATCCGCCGCGCCTTCGCATAGCGCCAGCCATCGCCGAGCGGCACGCTGCTCCCGTCCCCGAAGGTGATCCGCATCGTGTCCGCAGGACCGGTCATCCCGCCATAGGCATAGACGTCGTCGTCGTTGACGGTGATGACGTTGCGCCCGGCCTTCAGCGTGCCGACGGGTAGTGCATAGACGCGCGATTGTGAGGCGAGGCTGCTGCCGCCGACACCGATCCCGTTGACCCAGGTCCGGTCGGCATCGTCGATTGTCCCCAGCACGAGCGTGGCGGGACCGCGCGCCTGTTCGGCGGTGATCTCGACGCTGCGCTGATACCACAGCATGCCGTTGTAGCTGGCGAGGTCGGCGATGCCCCAGGTCTCGAAATTGGTCATCGCGGGCACCGCCTGCCAGTCGAGCGCGGCGCCGGGTTGCCACGGCTCGCGCCCGACCGCGTCGCCCGATCCGGTCCGCCACCATGTCTCCCACAGCGTCATCGCACGCCGGTTCGCCGCCCCGGGATCGCGGGCATAGAGCGCCAGCAGATCCGCCTGGTCGCCGAGCCCCGCCTGCCGCAGCGCGGGATCGCTCATCCACGCGCTGATCCGCGACCCGCCCCAGCTCGCATGGATCGCACCGATCGGCACGGCCGCGCTCCGCCGGAGCGCCTGCGCCATGTAGAAGCAGGCCGCGGAGAAGGCGGGCTGGCTCGTCGGGCCGGCGACGGTCCAGCGCACCGCATCGTCGAGCCGCGCGACGGGCGTCGCGGCGGCGCGCTTCGGGATGGTCAGCAGGCGCAGGCTGGGGTCGACGGGTGCATGCGCGTCGGGGATCAGGTCCTGCGCCTCGCTGACCGCCAGTTCCATGTTGCTCTGGCCGGAGCAGAGATAGACATCGCCGATCAGCACATCGTGCAGCACCGCCGCACCGCTCTGCGCCGCGATCGTCAGATCATAGGGACCGCCGGCGTCGAGCGCGGGCAGCTCCGCGGCGAAGCGGCCTACTCGGTCCGCCTTTGCCGTGACCGAACGCCCCGCGAGCGTAATCATCACCGTCTCCCCCGCCGCGGCGTCGCCGGACAGCGCGATCGGCTGACCCCGCTGGATCACCGCGTGATCGGTCAGCACGCCGTCGAGGCGCGGGGCGGCCAGCGCGGCGGACGCGCTGCTGGCGAGAAGGACGGCGAAGGCGAGACGCACGGGCAGGCGTTGCATGATTCGATGGGTCCTCTGGCAGGTCAGACGGGCTGGAGCCCGGAGCGAACGAAACGGTGGATACGATCGCGGTGGTGAGGCGGGCTGGCCACCAGACGGTGTGTCGGGGCGTCGTTTTCGATCGAGCCGGGCGTCACCGCCGTGCGTGCGCGGAGGCTGACGACTATGTCGTTACCAGCCCCGTCTATTGCGGGCAGGGGTAGCGTGTTGCTCTGAATGGCAAAGTCGTGCGCGAAGGCGGGCAGCGCGCAGGTCAACGTGGCAAGGCTGGTCGCGTGCGCGACCGTAGGGCCGCCGCGGGCGAGCGTCGGGTTTTGGGCCGCAACGGTGGAAGCAGCAGACGTCGTCGAGCCCATCCTTGCCTCCCCTCATGGGTCGCATTGCCTCATCGTGCGTGAGGCATGGGCGACCGAATTGCATGTCTCCGACTTCAGAAGGAGATGCGCAATTTAGCATTTGCGATAGCGCTCACACTAGCCTGGATGTCGGGCTTTGCAAGTATTTGTCCGAGTGAAGTCAAAACGGCTCTCAACGCCAGAGCGCCATGCGATCTGGAGCACAATTGATCAGACTATAGGCTCGATGGCCGCCCGGGAGAGGCTGGACCATGAGCGGCAAGATGCGGCTGCTGAGCGCACATTGACGCTCGCCGGCGCTTGAAGTCCGCGGTCGCGGCAGAAGGGAAAAATGGTGCCCGGAGACGGGGTCGAACCGCCGACACTGCGATTTTCAGTCGCATGCTCTACCAACTGAGCTATCCGGGCATCGTCCGATCGGGATCGGATGAAGGGCCGATCGTGCGATCGGAAGGGCGCGTTTAGTCGGGCTCTTCACCGCTGTCTAGCCCCGTTTGCGATATTGCGCGCCCGGGGATGCGATAGCCTTCGCCGAGCCATTGCAGCAGGTCGCGGTCGCGGTGTCGGCTCGAGCAAAAGGGGGCGTAGTCGGAGACCGCGGGCTGGCCGCAGATCGGGCATTTCACGGCGGGCATCAACGGCTCTCCAGATCGTGGACGACGCCCGTACGACGGGCGAGCGTCGCCAGCCAGTCGGGGTGCGCCATGAGGCGGGCATGGACCGCGGCGGGCAGCGCATGGCGCCGCGGGGCGGTCGGCGGGGTGCGCTCGAGTGTGCGCAACGCGGCGCGGGCGGCGGCACCGACGGGATCGGCGCGCAGGATCTCGGGGATCGAGGCGCGGGCGCGCGGGCGGATGATCTGCAGGAAGCCGAAGCCGTTGACCGCGGTGCGCTCGAACGGGGGCGGCAACGACGCGTCGATCGCCGCGGCGACGGCGTTTCGCTGGGCCTTGCCGGCGATGGTGGGGAAGTCGACGCCGATCGAGCCGCCGATCCCGTGGCGGCGGATCGCGCGCGCGACGGCGTGCGCGGCGGCGACCGCCAGCGGGTCGAGCGGCGGCGCGCCGTCGACATCGAACAGCGTCATCGCAGGCGTCGGCGACAACCGCAGCGCGCCGAGCGGGAAGACGATCTCGCCGCTCATCGCCTCGTCGAGCAGTTCGGACCAGCCCGCGGCCTCCAGCGCATCGGGCTCGTGCGCGCGCGGGGCATGGATCGGCAGGCCGGTCGCGACGAGGCGGTCGTACAGCGTCGGCGCGGCGCAGGGCGACCGGTCGGTGGCGTTCGCCTTGGCGAGCTTGGCGCGGCCGGCCTCGGGCAGGGCCTCGCGGACGATCTCGACGGTCAGGCTGGCGCCTTGCGTGATGCCGGGCGGCAGATGGCTGACCAGCGCCTCGCCGCCGTCGAGCGCGACGCGGCCGCGCCCGCCGCCCAGCGCCTCGACGAGACGTGCGCGTGCGACATGGCCGACGCGCAGCGCCACGTCGTCGCGCTCGATCAGCGCCTCGACGATCTGGTCATTCTCGACCAGCGCGGCGCGGTCTTCGCCGATGCCGGCTTCGTAGAGCCAGACGGGGCCGGGTTCAGGCAAGCGCGAGGCCGGCGGTCTTCAGCAGCGCGCGGGTTTCGAACAGCGGGAGCCCCACGACCCCCGAATGGCTGCCCGAGAGAAAGCGCACGAACGCCTCCGCGCGGCCCTGGATCGCATAGCCGCCCGCCTTGCCGAGCCCTTCTCCGCACGCGATGTAGTCGTCGATCTCGGCGGTCGAGAGCGGCTTGAACGCGACGATCGTGTCGGCGAGGCGGGTGCGGACGGTGCCGGCGGCGTCGATCACGCAGACCGCGGACAGGCAGTGATGACGTCGCCCGGACAATTTGCCGAGCAGGTCGCGCTGGATGTCGGCCGTGTCGGCGGGCGGCAGGATGCGGCGGCCGAGCGCGATGGTGGTATCCCCGGCGATGACGATCTCACCCGCGGCGCGATCGACCGCGCACGCCTTCTCGACCGCGAGACGCAGCGCATAGGCGCGCGGCACTTCGGCCCGGTGGGGGCTTTCGTCGATATCGGGGGACGCAACGCGCGACGGCACGACGCCGAGCCGCGCCAGCAGGTCGCGGCGGCGGGGCGAGGAGGAGGCTAGGACGAGCACAATTGCCTCGATCTTGCTGCACGACCGCGGACGACCCGCGGCCAGCGCTTATTTGAAGCGGTAGGTGATGCGACCCTTGGTCAGATCATACGGGGTGAGCTCACACAGCACCTCGTCGCCGACCAGCACGCGGATGCGGTTCTTGCGCATCTTGCCGGCGGTGTGACCGAGAATCTCGTGGTCGTTTTCGAGCTGTACCCGGAACATCGCGTTGGGGAGGAGTTCCACCACGCGTCCGCGCATCTCGAGCAGTTCTTCCTTGGCCAAATATAATCTCTGAATTGGGGGAATTTCGGGACGAGCGCCCTTACCGCAGCTTGGCGAAAAAGGAAAGCACGCCCGAAAGGCGCGCATGGCCCTTATGCCCATACGCGCCCCTCAGACCTGGATGTCGGTGTTCGCCGCGTCCGAAACAAGGGCGCGTCACAGCAGCCCGGGCTGTGTGCCCGTGGCTTCGCGCGCGGCGCGGCGGAAGGCGGCGCGGTCGACATTGGGGATCCGCGGCCGCTTGCCCTGGAACAGGTCGGCGAGCGTGAGGATCTGAAGCCGCGGGAACGTCTCGTCGACGCCGGCGCGGTAGATGCCGACCGCGGCGGCGCGGCGCTCCATCTCGCGCGTGGGCCTGGCGTTCATGATCAGCACGCCGATCGGCGCCTTTTCGCGCGCGATCGTCGCCGCGAGCGTCTCGACCATCGTCACATCGGGATTGAGCCCGCCCTTGACCGAGACGATCGCGCGGTGCGTGACCATCTTTCCTGCGGCGACATCGTGATCGTTGAAATAGATGAGCCCGTCGATCCCGCCATCCGCCCCCTTCTTGCGGCCGCCAAAAGGGAGCGCATCGACCAGCGACACCGCCCACCACTGAAACTGGTATTTGTCGCGCAGCGCCAGATCGCGTGCGGAGGCGAGGTCCTTGGGGGTGCCTTCGACCGTGAAGGTGACGCGGGGAAACGCGTCCTTCATGCGCTTTTCGATCAGCGAAATGGCGAGATGCGTGATGTCGATCCCAATCCATTGCCGGCCCATTTTCTGCGCGGCATGGACCGCCGTGCCGCATCCACAGAACGGATCAAGCACCACGTCGCCTTCGTTCGACGACGCGCCGATGATGCGTTCGAGCAGGGCCACCGGCTTCTGGGTCGGATAGCCGAGACGCTCCCGCGACACCGGGGCGATGATAGGAATGTCCCATACGTCGTTCATCGCGACGCCTGGCGACGTGCCGCTCTCCTGCGTGGGATTGCGGGTTCCGTCGGGAGCGAAGGTCACTTTCTGCATCGCCCCGCGCCAACGTTTGATCGAACTCGCCGACGGGGGCATCGTCAGAACGTTGAACAGATTGCCCGTTTCGGTCTTACTGTAGAACAGCAGGCAGTCGTGCATCCGTTGAAAGCGGTGGGAGACCGTCGGCCAGCGCCGATAGCTCCAGATGATCTCGTTCTGAAACTGCCGTTTGCCGAACGTCGCGTCGAGAAGAAGTTTCAGATAGTGGCTCGCGGTCGGGTCGCAGTGGAGATAGAGGCTGCCGGTCGGTTTCAGGACGCGGTGCAGTTCGAGCAGCCGCACTGCCATCATCGCCAGATACGCCATCATGTCATTGTCGCCGAGAAACCCGCGCATCGCGTTGAGCAGGTCGAATGCCTTGGTGTTGCCGCTGCGCGCGACCTGGTCGAAGGCTTCCTCGGCGCTGTCGTTCCAGTGCCAGCTGTCCTCGAACGCCTCGATCTGCGCGTTCGAGGCGCGGCCGTCGGGTTCCTTGAACAGGATGCCGTAGGTGGCGTTCGAATTGAACGGCGGGTCGAGATAGATCAGGTCGACGCTCTCGTCGGCGATCTCCTTGCGGAGGACGGCGAGATTGTCGCCATAGAAGAGGTGGTTTTCGGGGCGGTTGCGCATCGGGGCAGGATGCGGGGGCAAAAGCCGGTCCGTCCAAGCCAGATGCATCCGCGGACGGTCTATCGGGTCCGTTACGGCGGTATTGGCGGGGGGGTGTTACGGAGGGGGCAGCGCGTGCCGCCCCCTCCGTCAGGCTGCACCTGCTACCTCCCCCTTGCGGAGGAGGATCGTCGAGTCAGCCCACCCCGCCGCCGGCCAGCGCGGCGAGCAGTAGCAGCGCGACGATGTTGGTGATCTTGATCATCGGGTTCACCGCCGGGCCGGCGGTGTCCTTGTAGGGATCGCCGACGGTGTCGCCGGTCACCGCGGCCTTGTGCGCCTCAGATCCCTTGCCGCCGTGGTTGCCGTCCTCGATATATTTCTTGGCATTGTCCCAGGCGCCGCCGCCGCTCGTCATCGAGATCGCGACGAACAGACCCGAGACGATCACGCCGAGCAGCATCGCGCCGAGCGCGGCGAAGCCCGAGGCCTGGCCGGCGACCGCGGTGATGATGAAATACACCGCGATCGGCGACAGCACCGGCAGCAGCGAGGGCACGATCATCTCGCGGATCGCCGCCTTCGTCACGAGATCGACGGTGCGCGCATAATTGGGGCGGCTGGTGCCAAGCATGATGCCGGGATTGTCGCGGAACTGCGCGCGGACCTCCTCGACGACCGCGCCCGCCGCGCGACCGACCGCGGTCATCCCGAACGCGCCGAACAGATAGGGGAGCAGCGCGCCGAGCAGCAGCCCGACGATGACGTACGGGTTGCTGAGGCTGAAATCGACCGTGACCTGCGGGAAATAGGTCGCGAGATCGGTGGTATAGGCGCCGAACAGGACGAGCGCGGCGAGCCCGGCCGAGCCGATCGCATAGCCCTTGGTCACCGCCTTGGTGGTGTTGCCGACCGCGTCGAGCGCGTCGGTCTTCTGCCGGACGTCGTCGGGCAGGCCCGCCATCTCGGCGATCCCGCCGGCATTGTCGGTGACCGGGCCATAGGCGTCGAGCGCGACGACCATCCCCGCCTGGGCGAGCATCGCGGTGGCGGCAAAGGCGATGCCGATGATCCCGGCAAGCTGGTAGGCGACGATCACCGCGACGACGATAACAAGGGTGGGCAGCGCGGTGGATTCGAGGCTGATCGCGAGGCCTTGGATGACGTTGGTGCCGTGGCCGGTCTCGGATGCCTTGGCGATCGACTGGACCGGGCGGTGGTTGGTGCCGGTATAATATTCGGTGATCCACACGATCAGCCCGGTGACGACCAGCCCGATCATCATCGACCAGAACAGGTCCATGCCGGTGAAGCTCTGCGTCAGTGACGGCGCGGCCTGGGTGGTCAGGTCGTCGGTCGCGGGATCGAGATAGCCTGCGCCGCCGATCACGCGGTGGAGGTCGCCGAGCACGTACTGCGTGGCGAGGTAGATGGCGGGGATCGACAGGATCGTCGAGGTGAAGAAGCCCTTGTAGAGCGCGCCCATGATGCTGCCGCCGCCGAGCCGGACCATGTAGGTGCCGATGATCGAGGTGACGATGCACACGCCGCCGACGAGCAGCGGGAGCGTCATCAGCCGCATCAGCTCGGCGCCGCTCGCCTGGATCAGCAGCGCGATCGAGATCATCGTGACGCCCAATGTGACGACGTAGGTCTCGAACAGATCGGCGGCCATGCCCGCGCAGTCGCCGACATTGTCGCCGACATTATCGGCAATGACCGCGGGGTTGCGGGGGTCGTCCTCGGGAATGCCTGCCTCGACCTTGCCGACCAGGTCCGCGCCGACGTCGGCTGCCTTGGTGAAGATGCCGCCGCCGAGCCTCGCGAAGATCGAGATCAGCGAGGCCCCGAAGGCGAGCGCGGTCAGTGCCTCGACGATGATCCGGTCGTTGGGCGCGTGACCCGCGGGGCCGGTGAGGTACCAGAAGAAGGCGCTGATCGCGAGCAGCCCGAGCCCTGCGACGAGCATGCCGGTGACCGCGCCAGAGCGGAACGCCATGGTCAGCCCGGCCTGGAGCGAGGTGCGCGCGGCCTCTGCGGTGCGGACGTTCGCCCGGACCGAGATGTTCATGCCGACATAGCCCGCGACCCCCGACAGCACCGCGCCGATGACGAAACCGATCGTCGAGATTATGCCCAGCGTGGCGAGCAGGATGACGGCGACGATGACGCCGACGATCGCGATCGTGGTGTACTGGCGGCCGAGATAGGCCTTTGCGCCCTCCTGGATGGCGGCGGCGATGTCCTGCATCTTCGCGTTGCCGGGGGATGCGGCGAGCACCTGCCGACTGGTGACGAAGCCATATAGGACGGCGATGACGCCGCAGATCATGGCCAGATAGACGGTCGTCATACGGCACTATCCCTTTTTTCAGTTCCTCCCCGGTCTCGGCTTTGCCGAGTCCCGTCCAAGGAACCTATCAGTGCAGGGGTATTGCGCAAGCGACCGTCAGGCGCGGTGCTCATAGCCTAGACTTGGCGGCAGCGGGACGGGCGTGCCGGCATCGTGAAGGACCAGCCCCGATCCCGTGAAGAACGCCCCTATTCGGGTGGCATCGGTGGCGAAATCTTCGGGTGCGGCGAACAGCAGCTGATAGTCGTCGCCGGCGGTCGCTGCCGCGACCCGGTCGCCCGAAACCCTGCGATAGGCGTCGGAGAGGGGGATGGCGGCGAGATCGATCGCGACGGCGAGGCCGCTGGCCAGCGCCATGCGCGCAGCGTCGATGAGCAGCCCGTCGGATACGTCCATCATCGCATGGACGTGGCGGGCGAGGCGGCGGCCATCGGCGAGGCGGGGCTGCGGGCGGCGATACGCGGCGAGCAGCTTGGCCGGGCCAGCCTTGCCGAGCGCGATCGCCAGTCCTGCGCCGGCATCGCCGATCGTGCCGGTGACGTAGAGCGCGTCGCCCGGCTTCGCGCCGGCGCGGGCGGGGGCGGCGGCGTCGCTGCCGAAGGCGGTGACGGTGAGGATGCGGGGTGCTCCCGGGGGGAGGGTGACCGTGTCGCCGCCGATCAGCCGCGTGTCATGGGCCGTAAGGATGTCGGCGAGGCCTTCGAGGAACGCGCGGTCCCATGCGTCGTCGCCGAGCGGGTAGTTGAGCAGGATGCCCTCGGGGACCGCACCCTTGGCGGCGAGATCGGACAGGTTGGTCGCGACGAGCTTCCACGCGACATCCTGCGCGGGGTCGGTGGGAAGGAAATGCACGCCCTCGACCAGCGTGTCGGTGGTGACGACGAGGGGCCCTGCGTCGAGCAGCGCCGTGTCGTCGTTCAGGCCGCGCGCCGCGGGGTGGAGCGGGAGGCGGCGCAGCGCGGCGATGAACTCGGCTTCGGTCATGTCCTCCGCCAATACAGCAGCGTCATCCTGACGAAAGTCAGGACCCAGAGTAACGAACGCTCCGTCCTGTTACTCTGGGTCCTGGGTCAAGCCCAGGATGACGATCGTTTACGCCCGGACCTCTTTCGCGATGCCGTCGAGCAGACCGTTGACGAAGCCCGATTCGCGCTTGTCGTAAAAGGCGTGCGCGACGTCGACATATTCGCTGATTACCGCGGCGACCGGCACGTCCTTGCGCGCCAGCAGTTCGTAGGTGCCGACGCGGATGATCGCCTTCATCGGCTTGTCGAGGCGGGCGAGCGTCCAGCCCTTGGCGAGCTTGCCCTCGATCAGCAGATCGATCTCGCCGCTGCGGGCATTCGCGCCGGTCACGAGGTCGTCGAAGAAATCGACGTCCGCCTCGGCATATTCGACGTCTTCGATCGTCGCGCCGAGCCGGTGCTGGTGGAATTCGTTGAGCAGGACGGGCATCGCGGTCCCCTCCATTTCATGCTGGTAGGTCGCCTGGACGGCGGCGAGTCGCGCGGCGGCGCGTGCCTTGGTGCGGGGAGCGGTTCTGGACATAAGCGGTTGCCTGTACGCGCGGGGGGGCTGCGTGTCAGCCCTTCGCGTTTCTTACGCGTGGGGGCGTGAAGAAGATTGGTTCGCGCGGAGGCCCGGAGGCGCGGAGGTGTCGACCTTGCCGCGCAGCGGCCCTCCAATCACCCGCTGATGATGATCGGAGCGGCTGCGCCGTATATAACATCTCCGCGCCTCCGCGCCTCCGCGCGAACAAAAATCAGTGGTTGAGGCGAAGCCGCAGCGCCACCGATTTTGCGTGGGCCGGCAAACCCTCGGCGTTGGCGAGTGCGACGGTGGCGGGGCCGAGTTCGCGCAAGGCGGCTTCGTCGAGCGCGAGGAAGCTGGTGCGCTTCATGAAGTCGAGCACCGACAACCCGCTGGCGAACCGCGCGCGGCGGCCGGTCGGCAGGACGTGGTTCGGACCCGCGACGTAATCGCCGATCGCCTCGGGGGTGTAGCGGCCGAGGAACACCGAGCCCGCATGGCGGACGCGGTCGAAAAAGCCCTGCGGGTCCGGAATCGCGAGCTGGAGATGCTCGGCGGCAAGCCGGTCGACCAGCGGGATCGCGTCCGCCAGCGTGTCGACGACGATGATCGCGCCGTTCGCATCCCAGGCGACGCGCGCGACCGCCTCGGTGGCGAGCGCGCTGAGCTGGCGATCGACCGCGGCGGCGACCTTGTCGGCGAACGCCGCGTCGTCAGTGAAGAGGATCGACTGGGTGGTGACGTCGTGCTCGGCCTGGCTGAGCAGGTCGGCGGCGGTCCATTCGGGGTCGTTCAGCGCGTCCGCGACGACGACGATTTCGGAGGGCCCTGCGACCATGTCGATGCCGACGACGCCGTAAACCTGGCGCTTGGCCTCCGCGACCCAGGCGTTGCCGGGGCCGGTGATGACGTCGACGGGCGCGATCCGGCCGGCGCCGTAAGCGAGCGCGGCGACGGCCTGCGCACCACCGACACGCCAGACCTCGTCGACGCCCGCGAGATGCGCGGCGGCGAGGACGAGCGGGTTGATCTGGCCGTCCGGCGTCGGCGTGACCATGGCGAGCCGGCCGACGCCTGCGACCTTGGCGGGGATCGCGTTCATCAGCAGCGACGAGGGATAGGCGGCGCGACCGCCGGGGACATAGATG
Source organism: Sphingomonas sp. CFBP 13733 (assembly GCF_014841795.1). Classification (NCBI taxonomy): domain Bacteria; kingdom Pseudomonadati; phylum Pseudomonadota; class Alphaproteobacteria; order Sphingomonadales; family Sphingomonadaceae; genus Sphingomonas; species Sphingomonas sp. CFBP 13733. The sequence continues at coordinate 27,572 of NZ_JACYUP010000006.1, read as the reverse complement.
CCCGCGGCGTCGACCGGGAGCCAGCGGGCGCCGAGCCGGACACCCGCGGAATCGACCGAGTCGCTGTCGAGCGGGCGCTGCTTCTCGTGATACGCCCGGATGCGCGCGGCGGCGAGTTCGAGCGCGGTGCGCAGCTCGGGCTCGAGCGCGTCGAACGCGGTCTTGCAGTCGGCGGCGTCGATCTGCCAGCCGGTCGCTTCGAGGTCGTGGCGATCGTGCTTCTGCGTGAGGTCGCGCAGCGCGGTCTCGCCGTCGCGGCGGACGGACGCGATGATCGCGGCGACGTCCTGCGTGACGCCTGCGTCCGATTCGCGGCGGTCCTCGACGAGCGCGGTGAAGCGGTCGGCGAAGTCGGCGTCGGTGGTGGAAAGGCGGATCATGCGGCCTGCTCCTGCTCGACGGCGCGGCGGAACGCCTCGACCAGCGGCACCACCCGTGCGCGCGTCTTCATCGCGGCGCGGTTGACGACCAGACGGCTGGTGACGTCCATGATCCGCTCGACCTCGACCAGGCCGTTTTCCTTGAGCGTGCGGCCCGACGAGACGAGGTCGACGATGCGCGGCGCGAGGCCGAGCGTCGGGGCGAGCTCCATCGCGCCGTTCAGCTTCACGCATTCGGCCTGGACGCCGCGGGCGGCGAAATGCGCGGCGGTGACGTGCGGATATTTGGTCGCGACGCGGACATGGCTCCAGCCGCGCGGATCGTCCTTCGCCGCCATTGCGGTGGGCTCGGCGACCGACAGGCGGCAATAACCGATGCCGAGATCGACCGGGGCATAGAGTTCGGAATAGCCGAATTCCGCGATCACGTCCGAGCCGACGATGCCGAGCTGCGCCGCGCCGTGCGCGACGAAGGTGGCGACATCGAACGCGCGGACGCGGATCAGCGAGATGTCGGGGTCGTTGGTCGCGAAGCGGAGCGCGCGGCTGTCTTCGTCCGAAAACGCCGCTTCGGGATGGATGCCGGCGCGGGCGAGCAGCGGCAAAGCCTCGGCGAGGATACGTCCCTTCGGGACGGCGATGATGATCTGGGAGTCTGGCACGCGCCGGGCTTTACGATCGGGCTGGGGAGGGTGCAACCGGATCGCCCCGATCGCCACAACAATACGGCCCGGGATCGCTCCCGGGCCGTCGTGGCGGCTTAGTAGAAGAAGCCGTTGTTGACCTGTGCGACGCGACCGTTGCGCGTGTCGACCAGGACGACGTCGCGGCCATAGCGGACCCAGCGCTGATAGCCGAAGCCCGGGCGCGGCAGGCGATAGGTCTGGTAGTCGTTGATCCAGTAGTTGCGGCCATAATATTGCGGCGCGAACCGGTGGCCGACGTTGATCGGGCGATAACGATAGCCGCGCGGGCCGACATAGGCCGGACGACGATAGACGTTGGCGTGGCTGCGGCGATAGTCACGCCAGTCCTCGCGACGCTCCTGACGGTCTTCGCGCAGCTCGCGGCGGGCATCGCGGACGTCGCCGCGGTCGCCGAAACGGCGCGCCTGCTGAAGTTCGCGCTGGCTCTGACGCACTTCACGGTCGCTGCGGCGGACTTCGCCATAGCTCTGCGCGGTGGCGAACGTGGGAACCAAGGTGGCGGCGGCTACGGCCGCGAGGATCAACTTACGCATGACTGCTCTCCTGTCTTCGTCGCCGTATCAAACGGCATGACAGGGGATTTGCTCCCCGGCCGCTGAACGGTTTCAGAATGCGGTGGTCAGGATTCAGACAGGTGGCGGCTACGCCTTCCACCACTTTCGTCATCGTGACAAAAGTCAGGATCCAGGTTTACTGAAGACAGTCTCCTGCGACTCTGGATCCTGACTTTCGTCAGGATGACGAGGAGTGGGCGGTCAGATCCCCCAGCGGCGCATTGCGGCGATCACCGCGTCGGGCTTTTCCCAGGGGACGAAATGGCCCGCATCGACCTTCTCGATCGTCAGCTCGGGGACATAGTCGGCAAGATCGAGCTGGCTCGGCAGCAGCGCGGTGTCGCGCATGCCCCAGATCACCAGGACCGGCATCTTCATCGGCGGGAAGGGTGCGTCGAGAAAGGCGGGGCGGGGCGGGGTCTCGTCCATCGCGGGGACGACGATCGCGCTGGCGCGGTACCAGTTGAGCATCGCGGTCATCGCGCCGGGCTGTGACCATTCGTCGAGATAGGCGGCCTTGTCCTTGCCCGCGATCGCCTGAGTCACGTGATGCGCGAAGGTCGAGCCGAGGAATTTCTCGAGGCCCGTGCCGGTGAGGCCCTGGTCGATACTCGTGTCGCGGAAGCGGCGGATATACTGGCTCGCCTTGCGCTGTTCGGGATCGTCGAAGATCGTCCGCTGGAAGACGAGCGGGTGGGGGGCGTTGACGATCACCAGCCGTTCGATCCGGTCGGGATGCTGGAGCGCGGCCATCCAGGCGACCGCGCCGCCCCAGTCATGCCCGACCAGCGTGAAGCGGTCGATCTTGAGCTGATCGGCGAGTGCGAGCAGATCGGCGACGATCTTGTCGGGGGTGTAATTGGCGACGCCCTCGGGCTTCGACGAGCGCGCATAGCCGCGCTGGTCGGGGGCGATGACATAATGGTCGCGCGCGAGGTCGGGGGCGATGTGGCGCCAGGTGCGGTGCGATTCGGGGAAGCCGTGGAGGAGGATGACGGGCGGGTTGGCGGGATCGCCGCTGATCGAGACGTCGAGGTCGACGCCGGTGGATAGTCGGAGGCTCTGCAGCTCGGTCATGTCTCTCTCCCGCGTGGTGCCCCGGATCTGGCCGGGGGTCGATATGGTCTGCACCGATAGGGGGAGTGTGCGGTACCGCGCAGGGCGGGACAAGGGCCGGATCCATTTTGCGATCCTCCCCCTGGCGGGGGAGGATCTATCTGCGGGTCAGGGGTAGCTGACCGTCTTGGGTATCGCCGGGATCTCGATCCGTTCCTTCTCGTCGCCGGGGACCTTCGGGAAATTGCCCGCATTCCAGTCGCGTTTCGCCTGTTCGATCCGGTCGCGGTTCGAGCTGACGAAGTTCCACCAGACGTGGCGCGGCGTCGTGAACGCATCGCCGCCGCACAGCATCGCCCGCCCGCCGCTCGCCGATCGCAGCGTCGCGGCGATGCCGGGGCGCAGGACGTAGAGCACCTGCGGCTCGAGCGGCACGCCCTCCAGCGTCGCCTCGCCCATCGCGAGATAGACCGCGCGCTCCTCCGCGGCCGCGTCGATCGGCACGCTCGCGCCGGGATCGAGCGCGATGTCGGCGTAGATCGTGCCCGAATAGGTCGTGGTCGGCGCGCTCTGGCCCCACAGACTCCCCATGATGATCCGCGAGCGCGCGCCGTGCGCCTCGATCACCGGCAATTGCGCCTTGGTGACGTGTTCGAACGCGGGATCGATCTCCTCGACCGCCTCGGGCAACGCCAGCCATGTCTGGATACCCGACAGGTTCGGCCCGCCGGCGCGCTCGTCGCCGGGCGAGCGTTCGGAATGGACGATGCCGTGACCCGCGGTCATCAGATTGACCGCGCCGGGTTCGATCCGCGCCTTCGTACCGAGCGAATCGCGATGGTCGATCGCGCCGTCGAACAGATAGGTGACGGTCGACAGGTTGATGTGGGGATGCGGGCGCACGTCGATGCCCGTACCGACCTCGAGATGTGCGGGGCCCATCTGGTCGAAGAACAGGAACGGGCCGACCATCGTCCGCTCCTTGTTCGGCAGGGTGCGGTGGACCTTGAAGCCGCCCAGATCATGCGTCGAGGGCAGGATGGTCTGGAGGACGAAATCATCCAGCATGGCGTGTCTCCGTGGCGTCGAGGAGTTCGACGAGGTCCGCTGGATAGAGGACTTCGTCATGCCCCGCGATGTCGTTTCGGGAAAACCAGCGGTGACCGACGAGCAGCTTGCGCTCCTGATCGGTGAGCCCGCCTGCCGCGACGTCGCACGTATCCACGTCGACGCGGAAATAGCGTTCGTCGGCGGTCACCTCGACGCCCTCGAAGGTGCGGAAGTCGACGACGCGGCGTGCGACCTCGGGGCCGCAATCCATGTCGAGCCCCACCTCTTCCCACAATTCGCGACGGGCGGCGGCGGCATAGCTCTCGCCCGGATCGACCGCGCCACCCGGCGTGCACCAGAGCGGCGGGCGATCGTCGGGGGTGAAGCGGAACATCAGCACGCGGTCCTGCGCATCGACGAGCAGGATGCGCGCGGCGGGGCGGGGGGTTCTCACAGCCCGAGGCACCTCCCCGGCGAAGGCCGGGGTCCAGTTGGAAAGGTCGATATCGCGAAGGGCTGCCCATCGTTATGCCTGTCCCCCAACTGGACCCCGGCCTTCGCCGGGGAGGTGTTGGATGTCGGGAAGCGACCAAGGCTCATGCGGCGTCGAGTTCGGGATAGTGGCGGAAGATGCCGTCGGTGTTGAACGCGATCCGCCGGGCGCTGTTCAGATAGGCCCTGATCGCGGGGATCTCGGCGACCTGGTCGCGGATTCGGATCAGGTTGGGATAGTCGGGTTCGAGTGTGCGCATCCGCTGCGGAAACATGTAGCGAAGCCCCTCGACGATCTGAAACAGCGAGGTATCGGCATAGGTCCAGCGATGGTCGATCAGCCATTCGCCCGGATTGGCCTGTGCCGCATCGTCGAAGTGACCGAGGAATTTGGGCAGGCGCTCCTCGCGGAACTGCTTCGCGGCGCGCGCGGCCTCGGGCTTCTGGTCGGCGTAATAGTCCATCATCGCGACCGGATGGTGGACGTTGTGGACCTCCGCGACGAGATCGGCGAACGTCAGCTGCAGCTGGTTGAGCCACAGCCGATCGGCCATGTTCGATGGCGCGAGGTCGTGGCGTTCGCCCAGATACATCAGGATGTTGGCGACCTGTGCGATCACCAGACCATTAAGTTCGAGATAGGGCGGGGCGAAGGGCGTGCGGCCGGTGCGGTCGTTCAGATCGGCCATCAGCGCCTCGGCACCGCGATCGTGCGCCGCATCCGTATAGGGAATCTCGCCGCCCTCAAGCGCAAGCCGGACGAACTCGCCGCGGCCCTGAAGGCCGGGCCAGTACCAGAGCGTATAGGCCATCATGCCTCTCCAGGCGCGCGCGCCTTGATCGCGAGCGCGTGGATCTGCGTGCTGAGCAGTTCGGCGAGCGCGTGGTTCACGAGGCGTTGCCGGGCGACGCGGTTAAGCCCTTGGAACGCCGGTGCTTCCACCTCGACACGGAAATGCGTCTCGCCGGTGCCGTCGTCCCCCATATGTCCGGCATGCAGCGCGCTCTCGTTGACGACGGTCAGATGGGTCGGGGCGAGCGCGGCGGTGAGGCGCGCGGTGATCTGGTCCTGTACGGAGCCGGTGGCGAGGTCTGTCATCCGACCTATATAGCCCGTTTTGGATAGACGGGGAGCCGGTGACGCAAGACGCGAGAAAAGAGCGCAAGGACCGGCCCAGCCCCCGTTTCCACGGGCGCGTGGAGGGCAGCGGACGTGTGTGCATGTGGCCGGGCTGCGCCGAACCCGGCGAATTCCGCGCGCCGCCGCTCGAGGGGCCGAGCGATGGCGGGCCGCCGCAGTTCCGCTGGTTCTGCCTCGAGCATGTCCGCGCGTTCAACGCAGGCTATAATTATTTCGACGGGATGACCGCGGACGAGATCCATCATGCGCAGCGGCCGATGGCGGGATGGGAACGCGAGACCCGGGCCTTTGCGCATGGCGGCGGCGACACGCCCCCCAAATGGGCGGACTTTGCCGACCCGATCGATGCGATCGGCGCGCGGTTCGGCGAGCGGATGGCGGCGGGTTTCGGGGGGGCGCGCAAGGACGGCCGCGTGCTGTCCGATGGCGAGCGGCGATCGCTGCGCGTGCTGGGGCTGGGGACCGACACCGACCGCACCGCGCTGCGCAAACGCTATAGCGAGCTGGTGCGGCGCTATCATCCCGACCGCAATGGCGGGGACCGGGCGCATGAATCGGAGTTGCAGAAGGTGATCGCCGCCTATCAGCATCTGAAGGGGGCGGCGGCGTTCGCCTGACGGGTCAGGGGGTGGGGAAGCTTGCCCCGTCCCTGGTGCCATGCGCGGTCTCGCGGTCATAGGCGACATGATAGGCATCGAACCCGGCCAATACGGCCTGCGCGGCGGCGTCCGCGGTCCGGCAGGTCGCCCGCCGGACCGCGGCCAGGATCTCGCCGCGGTGGCGATAGGTGTAGCGGACATGCCCCGCCTCGTGCCGGGCGAGCGCCGCGGCATAGCGGTCCCAATCGGCGCGCTCGGCGGCGGTCAGCCGGGCGGTCGCGGCGAGTTGCGGCATGCGCACGGTCGCCTTGTAGCGGATCGTCGCCGCCGCAAGATCGCAGCCGCCGTGTCTGGTTCGCGGCCAGGACCAGCGCAGGTCCCAGCTGCTCAGCGCATCGACCCGGCGGCCGTCATGCGCATCGGTCGGCCGGGCGGCGTCGATTGCGCGGCGGACCGCCATCGCATCGCCGCCATCGACCGGGTAATAGTCGATCGTCACGTCCGGTATTCCGGCAAACGCTAGGTTAGCGTGCGCGCTCGACTGGCTGGTGATCGCCGCGATCGCGAGCAGCGCGACGAGGGGCCGGATCGGCAGGGCGTGGTCACGCATCGGCCCAGCGACGGAGCAGATTGTGATAGACGCCGGTCAGTCGGATCGTCGCCGGGTCACTCATCCCTTGCGCCGCGGCGACCGCCTGTACGCCCTGATCGAGATCGAACAGGATCCGGCGCGCGCCGTCGTCACGGACCATCGACTGCAGCCAGAAGAACGACGCGGTCCGCACGCCGCGCGTCACCGGCGTCACCCGGTGCAGGCTGGAGGCGGGATAGACCACCATGTGCCCGGCGGGCAGCTTGACCGATTGCGGCCCGAACTGATCCTCGATCACCAGTTCGCCGCCGTCGTAGTCGGCGGGGTCCTCGAGAAAGAGCGTCGCCGACAGGTCGCTGCGGATCCGGAAATCGCTGCCGCGGCGGATACGGATCGCGGAGTCGACGTGCAGCCCGAAATCCTGCCCGCCGGCATAGCGGTTGAACAGCGGCGGGAAGACCTTCAGCGGCAGCGCGGCGGCGATGAACAGCGCCGACTGCCCCAGCGCGTCGAGGATCATGCCGCCGGCGTCCCTCGCCGCGGCGGACTCCTCGGGCAATTGCTCGTTGCGCTTGGCGAGCGCGCTTTGCACGCCCGAGGTCGCGTTGCCGTCGACCCACTCGGCCGCGTCGATCAGCGCACGGACCCGCGCGACGCCGGCGGAATCGAGCACGTCTGGAACCGCGATCAGCACTGCGCGCCCTCCCGCAACGCCGCGACGCCGCGCGTGCGGAACGCCGCGATGTCGCTGGCCGCGAGAAACGCCTGCGCCTTCGTCACGAACGCGGCGTTGCCTCGCGCGCCGGCCTGTTCGAGCCAGCCGAGCGCGGCGTCGATCTCGCCCGCCGCACCGAGCATCCGCGCATGGTTGAAACAGCCGCGGAAATCGCCGCCCTCTGCCGCGCTGGCATAGCAGGCCGCGGCACGCGCGAGGTCGCGGGGGCAGCCCCAGCCATCCTCGGCGAAGCTGCCGACGAAGTTGATTGCCTTCGCGCTGGCAAGCCCCGTGTTCATCGCCGCAACCCTCTCCAGCAAGGCGAGCGCGGCCGGCCTGTCCTCGGGCACGCCGTCGCCCAGCGCCAGCAGCGTCGCGTAATTGTACATCGCCCAGTCGAGCCCGCGCGCAGCCGCGACCCGGTAGCATTCGGCCGCGCGCGCCTTGTCGACCGGCGTGCCCCAGCCGAGATCATAGCAGCGCCCGACCATGTTGAGCGCCATCACGTGATGCTGCGCCGCCGCCCTGACGAACCAGGCCAGGGCGGCAGCCGGATCGGCCGCGACGCTGGCACCGTCGAGCAGCATCTGCCCGTACACCGCCTGTGCCTCCGCCACGCCGGCGTCTGCCGCCTCGCGCACGAACGCCGCGCGCTCCTCCGGACTGCCGGAGAGGCGCGCGGCGATGGCGTCGGGCGAAAGTGTGTCTAGCGCCGTCACTCTGGCCCTCAGAACCGCAGGTTGACCGTGCCGAACACCGTACGGCCCGCGGCGAGCGTGGCATAGTGGTTGGCATAGGTCTGCGAGAAATAGGTCTTGTTGGTCAGGTTCTGCGCGTTGACGCTGAGGTCGATCATGTCGGTCAGCTTGTAGCTGGCCCGGGCATCGAACCGCCAGTAACCGGGCGTGCTGCGGGTGAGGACCTTGGTCGCGGGGGTTACAGTGACGACGCCCGCCGCAGTCTGTCGCGCGGCGCGATTGTCCGCATAGCCGCCGATCTGTTCGTCCATGTACAGCGCGGTCCCGCCGATCTGCAGCCGGCGAGTCACATCGACATTGGTCGTCGCGGTGAAGCTGTTCTTCGCGGTCTGCGGCACCTGCTTGCCGGTGTTGACCGACACGACGCCGGTGGTCCGCGCTGGCTGGACGACGGTCGTCACCCCGTTCGCGGTCGTCGTGATCGCGGGGGCGGTCAGCGTCGTGAAGCCGCCGTCGATGATCTTCGGGTCGAGATGCGTGAACCCGCCGAAGACGGTCCAGCCGGGGAGGATCGTGCCGCTGACGTTGAACTCGAACCCGCGGATCCGTGTCTCGCCAATGAACGATGCGGTGTTCGTGTCGTCGAGCACGCGCGCGTTGGAAATCTCCGTCTGGAACACCGCCGCGCCGAGCTGCAGCTTCTCGGCGAACAGGCTCGCCTTGGCGCCGACCTCGTAGGACTTGGTCTTTTGCGGCTTCAACAGCCCGAGCACTGCGACGGTGATCGCGTTATCCTCGCGGCCTTCGCCGAGCAGGCTGTTCGGCGGCGTCGCGGCGGTCGCGTAGCTCGCATAGAGGCTGGTTTCGGGGGTCGGCTTGAAGACGAGCCCTGCTTGCCAGTTGAAGAGGTTGTCGACGCGCGTGAGCTTCGTCTGCGTTGCGCCCGGCAGCGTGATCGTCGATTCGAACCGGTCGTAACGCGCACCCAGGTTCAGGATCAGTGCGGGGATCAGCGTGATCGAATCGAACGCGTAGACCGCTTTGGTATTGGCGTCGTTCTGCGTTTCGGTGGACAGCGCGCCCCGTGCGATCGGGGTCTGCGTCGTCGACGTGTCGCTCGCGTAGTTGACCCATGGCGCATAGGGATCCGGATCGAACAGGCTGACGCAATAGGAGCGCGCGATCGTCGCCGTGTTGCAGCGTGGCGAGATCGTCGAGCCGTTCGCCGACACGAACGTGCCGCGCCGCGTCTTTTCCCACGAAAGCTCGGTGCCGAGCGAGAAGCTGTGCTCGATGCCGCCGGTATTGAATTTGCCGTACAGGTCGGTCTGGTCGACGATGCTTTCGCTATAGCCGTAGCGCGTGTTGCCGCGCGTCCAGACATAGCCGCCATTGGTCACGTTCGCGCCCGTATTGGTCGCGGTGGTGCCATAGACATTGCCCTGGCTGTCGTCGGGGAGGGTGAAGATGAAGCTTTGCGTGCTGTGCGTGTAGCGTGCGGTGTTGCGCAGCGTGATGCCGCCGAAATCATGCTCGACGCGGATCGTCGCCTGGTTGGTGTCGGCGTCGCGGAAGTCGCGCGCGGCCAGCCCGTAGAAGTTTTTCCGGGAGACAAAGCCGGTCTGGCCCCCCGCGGTCGTCACGGTCCCGAGCGCGGGCCCTGTCGTGACGCTGCCGGTGCCGGGGTGATTGTTGATCGTGTAGAGATAGGGGATGCCGCTGTCGGGCAGTTCGCTGCTTTCCATGTGATAGAAGCTCGCGGTCAGCCGGGTCGGCGTGCCGAGCCCGATCGCGACGGAGGGCGCCACGCCCCAGCGCTTCTGCCAGATCGCATCACGGCCCGCGACGTCCTGGTCGTGCCACATGCCCTGGATCCGGAACGCCGCGGTGTCGGAGATCTTGAGGTTCAGGTCGCCGGTGACGCGCTTATAGTCCGCCTCGCCATAGCTGCCGCTGAGCGATCCGAACGTGTCGAGCACGGGCAGGCGCGACAGGATGTTGATCGTGCCGCCCGCCGAGCCGCGGCCGCCGAGCGTCGAATCGGACCCGCGGACGATCTGGACTGACTCCACCGCGAACACCTCGCGCGTCTGCGAGGCGAGGTCGCGGACACCGTCGACGAAGATGCTGCCCTGGCTGTCGAACCCGCGGATGAAGGGGCGGTCGCCGATCGGATTGCCGCCCTCCGCGGCGCCGAAGGTGATGCCGGGCACGGTGCGCAGCGCATCCGCGAGGCTGTTCGATCCGGTCTGTTCGATCACCTCCTTGGGCAGGACGATGATCGAGCGCGGGGTATCGACCAGCGGCGCGACCTGTTTCGGGCCGGCGTCGCGTTCGCGGTGGCCGTTGACCAGGATCTCGTCGCGGTGCTGCACGTCGGCCGTATCCGTCGGGGTGGCCTTGGGCGTCGCCGTCGTCCGGTCGGCATCGGCGGCGAGCGCCGGCGCGGTCGTGAAGGCACCGATGCAGGACAGGGCCAGAAAGGCGGGCATCGTGGCAGGACGCGGCGCGACGCCCCGCGGCGAAACAGTCGACATAGTGAAACCCCTTTTGCTCTTGAAGTATCGCTATTGAGAGTCGTTCGCACTGTCAATGCTAATGCGACTGGTTCTCAAGTCGACTCGTCGAACAGCCAGCTTCGCAAGGCACTGGCAAGGTTCGGGGGCACGTCCGCGACGATGCGCAGCGCGTCGATCTCGGCGACCAGCGCAGACAGAGGCAGGCCGAGACGGACCGCCTCGCGTTCGAGCGCCTGCCAGAAGATCGGTTCGAGGCTGATCGACGTCTGGTGACCGGCGATCGTGATCGACCGCTTCACGGGGCCTGCAAACCCGCCGCGCGGGGGGGCGATCACGCGCGTGGTGGCCGAATGGCCGTCACTCGGTGTCGAAGAGCGATGCGAGCTGCTCGATGATCGTCCCGCCGAGCTGTTCGACGTCCATGATCGTCACCGCGCGCGCATAATAGCGCGTCACGTCGTGGCCGATGCCGATCGCGACGAGCTCGACCGGCGACCTGGTCTCGATCCAGCCGATCACCTGACGCAGATGGCGTTCGAGATAGGAGCCCGAATTCACGCTGAGCGTCGAATCATCGACCGGCGCGCCGTCGCTGATCACCATCAGGATGCGGCGTTCCTCGGGCCGCGCGACGAGCCGGGCATGCGCCCACATCAGCGCCTCGCCGTCGATATTCTCCTTCAGCAACCCCTCGCGCATCATCAGCCCGAGCGAGTTGCGTGCGCGCCGCCACGGTTCGTCGGCGCGCTTGTAGACGATGTGGCGGATGTCGTTGAGACGGCCGGGCTGGGGCGGGCGACCCGCCGCAAGCCAGGTCTCGCGCGACTGGCCGCCCTTCCATGCGCGCGTGGTGAAGCCGAGGATCTCGGTCTTCACGCCGCAGCGCTCGAGCGTGCGCGCGAGGATGTCCGCGCTGATCGCGGCGATCGAGATCGGGCGTCCGCGCATCGACCCCGAATTGTCGATCAGCAACGTGACGACGGTGTCGCGGAAATCGGTCTCGCGCTCGGCCTTGTAGCTGAGCGACAGCGTCGGGTTGACGATGACGCGGGCGAGCCGCGCCGCGTCGAGGATACCCTCCTCCTGGTCGAAATCCCAGGAGCGCGACTGCTGCGCCATCAGGCGGCGCTGCAGGCGGTTGGCGAGCTTCGAGACCGCGGACTGGAGATGGACCAGCTGCTGGTCGAGATAGCCGCGCAGTCGTGCCAGTTCCTCGGCATCGCACAGCTCGGTCGCGGCGATCACCTCGTCGAACTGCGTCGTCCATGGCTTGTAGTCGAACGCGGTGCCCATGTCCGCCATCGGCCGGTTGGGGCGGACGGGCTGCATGCCCTCCTCACCGTCATCGCCGGCCTCGCCGTCGATGTCGTCCATCGACTCGTCGCTCTGCTCCTGGCCGTCGCTTTCCTCGTTCTGCTGTTCGGACTGTTCGCCGCGCGCCTCGACTTCGCCCTGGCCGTCCTCGCCCTGATCGTCGCCTTCGTCGCCCTCGTCCTGCTGCTGCTCGTCGGTGCCCTCGTCCTCGGAGCCGCCCTCTTCGCTCTCCTCGGGGACCTGGTCCGCCTGGACGAGCTCGAGCTCGGCGAGCATCTTGCGCGCCAGGCCCTGGAACGTCTTCTGGTCGTCGATCGCATAGGCCAGCGCGTCGAGATCGGTCTTCTGCTCGATCCACTCGCGCACCAGCGCGAGGCCGGGGGCGGCGACCGCGGGCGATTCCTGCCCGGTCAGCCGCTCGCGCACCATCAGCCCGAGCGCGGTCGACAGCGGCACCTCGTCGCGGTTGCGCGCGCGCGTGATCGGGTCGGCGCGCAGCCGGACGTCGAGCGCCATGGCGAGATTGTCGCTGATCCCGGCATAGCCGCGCGACCCCAGCGCCTCGACACGTGCGGTCTCGACCGCATCGAACACCGCCCGCGCGACCGCCTCGACCGGCGCCGCACGGTTATGCAGCGCAATGTCGTGATGCTTCAGCTGAAGCGCGAAGCCGTCAGCGAACCCGCGTGCTTCCGCGACCTGTTCGGGGGGCAGCGCGCGCGCGGGCATCGGCACCTTGATGTGCTTGCCCGACTGCGCCGGCGCGTCCGCGGTGAAGGCGAGCTCGACCTCGGGCTCCTCCGCGATCGCGCGCGCGGTGCCGGCGAGAACCGCCTTGAACCGGTCGAGGGGCGTTTCGTTCGCCAAGGCCTCAGGCCTTGCCCATCACGCTCTCGGGCAGGTCCTTGCCGAACACGCGCTGGTAATATTCCGCGACCAGCGACCGTTCTGCCTCGTCGCACTTGTTGAGGAACGACAGGCGGAACGCGAAGCCGACGTCGCCGAAGATCAGCGCGTTCTGCGCCCAGGTTATGACGGTACGCGGGCTCATCACGGTCGAGATGTCGCCGTTGACGAAGCCCTTGCGGGTCATGTCGGCGACGCGGACCATGTTCTCGACGACCTTCTTGCCGTCGGGCTTGTCATATTCGCCCGACTTGGCGAGCACGATCTGCGCCTCGACCTTGGCGGGGAGGTAGTTGAGCGTGACGACGATGTTCCAGCGGTCCATCTGGCCCTGGTTGATCTGCTGCGTGCCGTGATACAGCCCGCTGGTGTCGCCGAGGCCGACCGTGTTGGCGGTCGCGAACAGGCGGAACCAGGGGTTCGGGCGGATCACGCGGTTCTGATCGAGCAGCGTCAGCTTGCCTTCGGTCTCGAGCACGCGCTGGATCACGAACATCACGTCGGGACGCCCTGCGTCATATTCGTCGAACACGAGCGCGGTCGGGGTCTGCAGCGCCCAGGGGAGCAGGCCTTCGCGGAACTCGGTGATCTGCTGGCCGTCCTTCAGGACGATCGCGTCGCGGCCGATCAGGTCGATGCGGCTGATATGCGCATCGAGATTGATGCGGATGCACGGCCATTTCAGACGTGCCGCGACCTGTTCGATATGCGTCGACTTGCCGGTGCCGTGATAGCCCTGAACCATCACGCGACGGTTGTGCGCAAAGCCCGCGAGGACCGCGAGCGTGGTGTCCGCGTCGAAGACATAGGCGGGGTCGAGATCGGGCACGCGCTCGTCCGCCTCGGAGAAGGCGGGCACCTCCATGTCGGAATCGATCCCGAACATCTCGCGCACCTTCACCATGCGGTCGGGTGCGTCGAGAATCGTCGTCTCGCGGCTGTCGGGCTGGGTATTGGGGATATCGGTCATGCTGGCCTCGTGTTCCCGGTAGCTCTAGGCCAAGCGCGGGTGAATACTCAACCGCGACGTACGCGATTGTCGGGAAGACATCATCGAACCGCCGGACGCGCGATGGGTTCCCGCCCCGCCGGGAATGTGGCGGGGCAGGGCTTCGGTTTGCGTTCCTATCGGCCGAGCAGCACGCGCGCCTGGCTGGCGATCTGCGCGAGCATCGCGGCGTTCGGGACGGCGGCGTGGCGTGCACGGTCGATCACCGCCTTGAACTGCGCGACGCGGGTGGCATTGCTCGCCAGCCACGTGTCGACCGCGCCCTGCGGATCCCTGGCCCCGCACCGCGCGAGGAACTCCAGCCGCAACTGCTGGAAATCGCGCGCAAGTCCGGCGATCAACAGGCGTTCCCACGGATCCGACGGCGTGATCCGCGCGGCATTGGCCTGTGCCCAGTCGAGCCCGAGCGCCTGCCCCAGATGCGTGAAGGCGCGGGTCAGCACCGCCTCGTCGAGCGCGAGGCGCTCGCCGAGGTCGGCAAGCCCGACCGCACCGTCGAGCTCGAACAGCCGGACCACCTTGATCGCGAGGTCGTGCGGGGCACCCGCGGTTTCGAGCTGCGCGGCGATGCGGTCACTCTGCGCGCTCGCCTCCTCGAGGAGCAGCGCCTTGGTCTGGCCATCGAGATGCGTGATCCCCTTGGCGAGCCGGGCGAGCACGGCACCGGGCATCGTGCCGGGGGCGGACACGCGCAGCAGATCCGCGATCTGCGAGCGCGTGGCGACCGCCACCTCGTCGAACAACGCGATGCGTGCGGCTTCGGGCATCGGTCGTGACTCGATGTCCGCCCAGAGCGAGGGCAGGTCGAACAGCCGTTCGGCGACGACGAACATCGCCGCGATATCGCCCATCGCCGCGCCTTCCTCCTCGGCCAGCTCGAACGGGTGGAGCACGCCGAGCCGGTTGACGATGCGGTTGGCGAGCTTGGTCGCGACGATCTGGCCGCGCAGCCGGTGGTCGTCGATCGCCTGCGCGAAATGCTCGCGCATTGCGGCCGGGAAGGCGGCGTGAAGATCGGGTTTCAGTGCGGGGTCGTCGCCGAGCCCGGCATGCTCGATCGAATCCTGCAGCGCGAGCTTCGCGGTGGCGAGCAGCACGGCGAGTTCCGGACGCGTCAGGCCATGGCCGTCGAGCCCGCGGCGGAGCAGGTCGTCATTGGCGGCCAGCCCCTCGACCGCGCGATCGAGCCGTCCGCTGCCCTCGAAGATCTCGATGACGCGGACATAGCTCGGCATCGAACCCGGGCCGCCACCGCCGCCGGTCGCGCCGCCAAGCCCGCCGGGCCCTGCCAAGGCTCCCGCGCCCTCGGCGATCGACAGTGCGAGCGTCTGGAGCCGGTTGTCCTCGAGCACGAGATGCGCGACGTCGTCGGTCATGCTGGCGAGCAGCGCGTTGCGATCTTCGTAGCCCAGGCGTCCCTCGATCATCTCGCGGTTCAGCGCGATCTTGATGTTGACCTCGTTGTCCGAGCAGTCGACGCCCGCCGAATTGTCGATGAAGTCGGTGTTGATCCGCCCGCCGCGCTCGGAAAACGCGATGCGCGCGGCCTGCGTGACGCCGAGATTGGCGCCTTCGCCGATTGCGGTGACGCGCAGATCCTCGGCGTTCACGCGCAGCCGGTCGTTGGCGGGATCGCCGACCTGGACGTTGTTCTCGGATGCCGCCTTCACATAGGTGCCGATGCCACCGAACCAGAGCAGGTCCGCGGGCGCCTTGAGGATCGCGGAGATCAGCGCGCCGGGTTCGATCTCGTCGACCGCGATGCCGAGCACGGCCTGCGCCTGGGGCGAGAGACGGATGACCTTGGCGGTGCGCGGATAGACGCTGCCGCCTTCGGAGATCAGCGCGGTGTCGTAATCCGCCCAGCTCGAGCGGGGGAGGGCGAACATGCGCGCGCGCTCGTCCCAGCTGGCGGCGGGATCGGGGTTCGGATCGATGAAGATGTGGCGATGGTCGAACGCCGCGACGATCTTGAGCGACTTCGACAGCAGCATGCCGTTGCCGAACACGTCACCCGACATGTCGCCGCAGCCGACGACGGTGATCGGATCGCTCTGCACGTCGATGCCGCGCTCGGCGAAGTGACGCTGGACCGAGACCCAGGCGCCCTTGGCGGTGATGCCCATCGCCTTGTGATCATAACCGACCGAGCCGCCGCTCGCGAACGCGTCGCCCAGCCAGAAATCGCGTTCGAGCGCGAGCGCGTTGGCGACGTCGCTGAACGTCGCGGTGCCCTTGTCCGCGGCGACGACGAAATAGGGATCCTCGCCGTCGAGGATCGCGACGCCCGCCGGATGGACGACCTTGCCCTCGACGATGTTGTCGGTGATCGACAGCAGCGTGCGGATGAAGATCCGGTAGCTCTCGGTCCCTTCCGCCAGCCACGCGTCGCGGTTCGACGGGGCGGGGAGCTGTTTGGGATAAAAGCCGCCCTTCGCGCCGGTCGGCACGATCACCGCGTTCTTCACGCGCTGCGCCTTCATCAGCCCGAGAATCTCGGTGCGGAAATCGTCGCGACGGTCGGACCAGCGCAGCCCGCCGCGCGCGACCGGGCCGGCGCGCAGATGGATGCCCTCGATCCGCGGGCTGTACACCCAGATCTCGCGCCAAGGCACGGGCGCGGGGAGGCCGGGGATCAGGTGGCTGTCGAGCTTGAACGCGAGCGCCTCGGCCGCGGCGGGCGTGAAGGCGTTGGTGCGCAGCGTCGCGCCGACCAGGCTATGATAGGCGCGCAGGATGCGGTCGTCGTCGATCGCGGTCACCGCGTCGAGCCCGGCCTCGATCGTCGCGTCGGCATCGGCGGGATGCCCGGCATCGGCCGGATCATGCGTCGCGGCGAAGCGCGCGATCAGCGCGGTCGCGACCCTGGGTGCGCGGCGCAGCGCGTCGACCACCGTCGTCAGGCCGTAGGGCAGCCCCGCCTGGCGCAGATAGCGGAACCAGGCGCGGAACAGCACGACCGCCTGCGGGCTCATCCCCACTTCGACGATCAGCCGGTTGAACGCGTCGTTCTCGGCCGCGCCCTCGAGCACCGCGGCGATCGCGCGCTCGAGCGTCGCGGCGTCGGCCTGTGCGACCGCATCATTCGTCTCGAGCACGAAGTCGTGCACGAAGGGATCGCTGTCCTCCTGCAGCCGGGTCGGCAATTCGCCGATCACGCGGAAACCGAAATTCTCGAGCACTGGCACGGCATCGGACAGCGGCAGCGCGCCGCCCAGCTTGTAGATCTTGAGCTGGCGGTCTTCGCCGGGCGCGCTGGAGATCAGGCGCACCCCGCGCGAGCCCGGCCCGTCGAGTGCGGCAAGCCGCTGGATGTCCTCGGCGGCTTCGGCCGGGCTGCTGAGGTTGCGGTAGTTTTGCGGGAAGGCGGCGGCCCAGCGCAGCGCGAGGCGGGCGGCGCGCGGCGACGGCAAGGTCTCGACCAGCGCGGCCTCGACGTCGGACACCCAGCCGCGCACCATCCGCTGCAGCCTGAGCGCGAGCGGCGCGACGTCGGGCACGCGGCCTTCGCCGCGCAGGTCGAGCGTGTAGCGCAGCATCGCGGTCTCGCCGTCCTCGAGCGCGATCGACCAGTTCAGAACGGTGGCATTCGCGGCCTCGGCGAGCATCTCGCCGATCGCGGTGCGGCGGCCGGTCGTGACGTCGTCGCGCGGCAGCCAGACGAAGCCGAACAGATGACGGCCGAGCGGCGATGCGACCAGCACCAGCGCGGGACGCGGCCGGTCGGCCAGGCTCATCGCGGTCAGCGCGAGTTCCTCGAGCGCGTCGGGCGCGAACGCGATCACCAGATCATGGGGCAGGGCGGTGAATGCGTGGGTCAGCGCCTTGCCCGCATGGCCGCGGGGATCGAAGCCGAACTTCGCCTTCATCGCGGCAAGTCGCGTGCGCAGGATCGGCACGTCGCGCGGCATCGTCGCCAGCGCCGCACTGGTCCACAGACCGCTGTAGATCGACAGCCCCGCGATCGTCTCGCCCTCGATCACCGGGACCACGACCAAGTCAAGCGGGACGGCGCGGTGGACGGTCGAGATCAGGTTCGACTTCAACAGCAGCGGTGCGAGATTGCCCGCCTCGAACCACTGGATCGCGAGCGCGCGCGAGGCCTCCGCCAGGATCGGCACGGCATGCGGATTGCGCGCGATGCCAAGCGCGGCGCCGCCGCTGCCGTCGCGGTGCCAGACCTGATGCCCGAGCAGCGTCAGATGCCCGTCGAGGAACCAGCGCAGCAGCGCCGCGCCTTCCGCATCGGGACCGTCGCTGTGAAGCAGCGCGATATCGGTCGCCATCGCGCCCTGCATCGCGCGCCAGTCCTTCACCGCCGCGCGCACATCGGCGAGCACCCCGGTCAGTTCCTCGATCAGCCCGCGCCGATCGCGCGCGTCGGCGCGCTCCATCTCGAGATAGATCAACGATTCGGCAGGGCCGCTGTCGCCGATCGCCTGGAGCACGCCGTCGGGGCTGCGCGTCGTGTGAACGACCGGGTGGATGATGCGATCGATCGCGATGTCCTGCGCGGCGATCGCCGCGGAAATCGAGTCGACCAGGAACGGCATGTCGTCGTTGACGATCGCCAGCCGCATGCGGCGGCGCGTGTCGTCGGCGCTGATCGGCTCGAGCGCGATGGCGGGCGCGCCATCGTCGCGGCGAAGCGCCGTGGCGACGACGAAAGCCGCGGCGTGCGCCGCCTCCGTCGTGCCGAAGTCCTTGAGTTCGCCCGGAAGCGCGCGTTCGGTCAACCGGGCGGCGAGCGCGTCGGTCAGCGTCGTGGAAAGATCAGCCATGACCGCGCCTATGCGCCGGGTAGGATACGACCTCAAGGCTTGTGGCAGGTGCGAACACCGCTGTTGCGGTGCAGCATTCGGATGCGCAACGGCGCGGCGCGAACACGGTTTTCGCCTACCCGATCGCGGCCATCGCCTGCGCGGTGAGGGCCGCGTCGTCGGTGATCGTGCCGATGATGTCGAGCCCGCCATCCACCCCCGCGCGGGCGACGAGCAGGACGATCGCGCCGGGCTCCGCATCGGTCCGGAGCACGACATGCGCCAGCGTGTCGGGCGCCGGGCCATCGGTCGGGCTGGTCGCCGCTATGGGGTCGGCGAATTCGGCACTCGGCCCGTCGGCCCAGATCGGCACGCCCGGCGAGGTGGCGGGCGCGTGCCCGGTCGAGGCCAGCGACGCGCCGAGCCCCGGCATCGTCGGCGCGTGGCGGGCATAGGCGGTGCGCCCGGACGCGGGTACCGGCGCGGCGCGAACCGCCGCCTCGAGCTCGGCGGCGAGCGTCGCCTGCATCCGGTCGTCGGCGAGTTCCTTCCAGTTGATCACGCCATACAGGAAATCGATGCCCTCGTCGCTCGACGAGAACGGCATGAGGATGCCGCGGTACAGCGTCGTTCGCCCGCGGCTGTTAACGAATTCGGCCTCGAACCCGATCGGCGCGCGATTCGCGATGATCTGCAGATAATGATCGGTCAGCCGCGACAGCAGCGACCGGCTGGGCACGTCGGCGATCGACGTGATCGGCCCGACCAGCCCGCATTCCTCACGCAGCTTGGCGCCGAGATAGGCGATTCGCGGATCATCGATCGTCATCACCGCCGCGGCATCCCGATCCGCATCCGCGCCCGGATCGGTGCGAAAGTCGAGCAGCACGCTGTGCGGTCCGAAATCGGCGATCGAGCCCGGATCGAGGTCCGCGATCGTCGGATAGGGGCGTCCCCTCAGCAGCGACACCCAGTGGTTATAGGCGCGGACGTGCATCCGGCGTTCGTCCCCGCCCAGATCGAACATCACGTCGTTGACGCCCGCGTCGGTCGCCCCGCCGGGAAGTCCCGTCGCGGCCTCGTCGATCTCGCCGTATTCGCCGTCCGGCTCGCGTCGCATGCCCATACCGAAAACTTCCCCGTTCACTTACGGCTGCTTGTGCACGCTGCTTGGTAAACGGCACGTAAATGCGGGTTAGTGCTTGTCACCGCAATTTTCTCCTGTTAAGCGCCGCCCCCTCGACCGGAGATATCCGTCGTCGGGCCGCTTTAGCTCAGCTGGTAGAGCATCGCATTCGTAATGCGGGGGTCACAGGTTCGAGTCCTGTAAGCGGCACCATCGACATCTAGTTGAAAACTCTCACATTTTTCTGTCCTCCCGCATGGTCGAGGATTTTTCAACTCCGGTACGGTTCCGGTGCATTGCACCCGGCGCAAGCTTTTCGATGTCTGAAATGATGCTATCGAGCGCGCGAACGACGCTGGGGAACTCGCCGATCGCATAGACCTCGGTCTGGCTTCCCGCGCGGTGGCCCATGAAGCCCTCCAAGTCCCATTTCTCGGCGCCGCGGTTGCGCACGAGCGTCGCCAAGCTGTGGCGCAGCACATAGGGGCGCCATTCGCGGGCGGTCGGCATGTCCAGCTTCTTCAGCATTGTGTCCCAGGCGCGATCGACGTCCTGCACGGGGCGGCCGTGATGGTTCACCAGCCAGCCGCGGCCTGCACGCTCGGCGGGCTTGAGCGCCATGTAGGCGGCGTATTCAGCGCGCAGCCAGCGATCGAGCACCGGCAGCACGGGTAGCAGCGCGCGATGCTTCTTGTTCTGCGTGCGGCCCTGCGGGTTGAGGTCGATCGTCGGGGCGCCGGGCCACCATTGCTGGCGATCGGGCGCGACGCTGATGTCGACCACTGCGCCGGGCCGCGCGATCGTGCAGACCGACGCGACGAGGAACGCGTGGAGCGAGCCGCGCTGGCGATCGGGTTCGGCGGCATAGGCGAACATCTTCGCCAGTTCCTCGACGCCGATTCGCGTGCGGCGCTGGCGCTGCACCTGGCGGGCGGGGAGGGGCTTGTAGATCGGGCGCTTGTCGGAGCGCGGCGGCTCGGCGTTGGCTGCGTGGTTCAGCACTGCGATCAGCTGCGCGATCGAAGCCTCAGTCGCGGCGGGCGAGCGGGTGCGCGATACCGTGACCTCACCTTTGCCGTTGCGCCACTCGACCGGCTGCAAGCGCGACCAAGCGCGAAACGCGTGGACGAAGACCGACGAGCAGGCGGCGGCGCAGCTGGTGGCGTGACCAAACCGGCCTTCCGCGCCCAACGACTGCTCAGCGTCAAGAAACCCGACGACGTGCGCCAAACGTCCGGCGATCGTGTCGGCCGACACCCGTGTGTCGCCCCACTCGATCTTATAGTCCGCGATAGCGTCGGTCAGCAGATAGGTCTGCGCCTGCGCCAGCGATTGGCCGCAGGCGTGGCAGAATGCCGGGGCCTCGCCCTTGTCGGCAAGATAAAGTTTGTCGAGCGCGAGGATCGCCGCCGTCTCGTCTACCGTACCCGTCGACGAGCTGCGCTCGCGTCGCGTGGCGGAATCGTACCACCAGACATAGAGATTGGGGCTTCGACGAGTTCCGTCTGCCCGTTCGTCATGAGCGAGCCAGTATTTGCCCCGTTGATAGACCGGCGGCGTGCGTCGCGACATTGTGTTCGTTCTTTCAGATATTCGGATTTGGCGCGGTGCGTCATGTCGAAGAGGCCGAGGCTGCCGAGCAGATCAAGGTCGGCGGACTCGAGCCGGATGCCCTTCCCAAGTTCGGCGGCGCGGGCGAGTTTCTGGTCGAGCCGGACGATCGAGGGGGCGTTCACTGGATCGCCTCGCGAAGCTTGTGGGCGTGGGCGACAAGCCCCTCGCTGCGCGATGCGAGCGCGGCGGCAGCATCCGTTAGGTTTGCGTCGGATGCGCCGCGGTCGCCGCTGATCTTGAAGTTCAGAGCGCGAACCGTGATGCACAGTTTGTCGGCCAGCCGGCCTTTGCCAAGCAATCCGGCGACGGTATCGAGCCCCATCATCCGGACCACCGCCACCGGAAACGCGACCTGTTCCCGTTTTCGGGAACAGGTGCCTAAACGTTTCAATGGCGCAGGTTTGCATGCTTTGGCGGGTGCGGCGCTGTTCATCATGCTGGTCCTCTTGGTGCGGGGCGATCGAGCGGGCGCGCCAGTGGCCGCTCTTGTAGAAAGCGTTTCGACAAGAGCGGTGGGGTGGCGGGGACATCTCCGAGCGCGAGGCCGCAAATGCGTTGCCATTCCGTCGCGACCGTCGCGACGATGACGCCGAGCGCGGTCGCGCCCCCGCCCATGAACAGGCCAATAGAGACGCCGTGGAAGATGGGCATCGTGACGTGGATCATGGGGCAATCCTTGCAGGCAAAAGGGTGGCGGCACCGGAAGCATGATCTTCCGAGGCTGCGGCGGGATGGTTCAGGACGGTCGCGGCAGCTCGGCCGCGGGAATCAGATCAGGGGATCAGCCGGGGGATGCCGACTTCCGCCGCGTCTGGCGCGTGGTCGTCATTGGCCGGCACGCGGTGGTCGTCGTTGGCCGGCAGGTGATTGTCGTCGTTAGCGGGCTTCGAGCGCCATTGGCCGTACGGCAAGCGGATCGCCGGCTTCGGGATCATGCTCGGCCGCACAATGCGGAAGATGCAGTGCCGCGCCACGGAGACGTGACCGCAATTGGCGTTCTGAAAAACATTGCGGATATCTTGCAGCAGCTGATCGATTTCAAATGAGTCACAGTCTATCGAGTGCGTTAGGCCGTGCGGGCACACCATGGCCGGAGCGCGCGGCGTATAGCTTCTCCTCTTCGTCACTGATGGGTCCCCCCGGTATTGCCCGACCCCGTCGACATGGTGGGACGAAGGAAATTTGGCAGGCGCCGACGAATGCGGCGTAAAACGCCGTCAACCTGCTGCGCCTCGACCAGCGCACGATGATGATCGCGCGGGGACGAACCGGGCTGGGCGGCGGCAAAAAGGGCGGAGTGCAGTTCTCCTGCCTTGTGGATGAAGTCGAGCGAATCCGCCACGAGCGCGAGGCGACAGGCTTCCTGCTGCAGGATCTTGATCCCGAGTTGCTGACTAAACGCGTCGCGGAACGGCGCATCCTCACCGCCTGCAAGGCGATGGGCGGTATCTAACGCCAGCGCTTGCATGAGGGTCGGCAGCGTTCCCGTGTCGGGGTCGGACCACTCGCGCATAGTCCGCGCGGAATAGTCGCGCTTAGTGAGCGCGGTGATGACGCGCGCAGCTTCGGCCGGGCCGATCTGCGCGAGAACCTTAGTCATCGCGTCCTGAAACGTATCGGGCGTGCGGAGCTTGGTCATGCGCCGCCTTCTCGCTGCAAAACCGAACGCTGATGGCAATCGACCTCGCCATAGGGAGGAGGTAGATCAGTTAAACGAGGCACGTCTGAGAGCCCATTAAGCGGAAATACAGCGGCTAGGGCACTGATCTGAATGCTAAGTTCGCGGGCCTTTTTCAAGACCTCCGGCTGCTTGGTCGATGGAATACGGCCTGCGGTTTTCGAGCTTTGAACGCTGGACGGCCGTTCAATGAGCGCAGCAGCCATCGGCCGGACGCCGCCAAATCGATCAAAGAGGTTGGATACAATGACCATGAGCAGCTATGTACGATAAAGTCGCACAGCATATCAACGATTATTTCGCACAGACAGCGTGCGAAATTTTCGCGACGTAGCACGCGTGGAACCCGCTGCTATCAGGCTCAAGAAACTGCGCGAGGCTGCTGATCCAGCTCTAAGCGTGCGTAAACTCGCGCAATTGCTAGGCATGCCCGCGTCGACGTACGCGTTTTACGAGGACCCGAAAAAATTTAAGAAGGCTTATCTGCCGATCGAACTGACAAAGTCACTCGCCCAGCATTTGACACCTCATGGCATAGACCAGTGGGATGTGTTGGCGCTGGGCGGCTTCGAGGAAACGAATGCGCCGTCCATCGAGGCCAGTATCACGCCCGTCGCGCAGTTCGCGACCATGCAGGTCCTGTTGCCAGACGCGCGCGCTCTGGAGCGGATGTTTCTTGGGATTCTGAAAGCTTCGGAGGGCTTGCCGCAGGAAGCGCTCGCGCGTGAACTCGCACAGCTGCTTCCCAGAGGGCTCGGGCTTCTTCAAGGGCCGCTCGTGTTCGAGCAGACGGATGACGACGATGCTCCTCAAGCCGATCCTGAAGACGGTCACGACGATCGTCCCGCGCGCCAGCGAGCATAGCGCAGGTTGTTTCACACCGAGCGCATCCACGCTCACATCGGGGCCGAGACTGGAACACTAAAACCATAACGCCGACTCATATCGTTCTTATTATGTTCCGGTCCGTACGGCGCGATTTCCAACAAAAATAGGGGGTGCCTGCGAAAACTGGCGTCTTCCTAACATCGGGCTGCTCAAAGCGAGAAAATCCGATCGCGGAATGGTTCAGCTTGGAGGGTTTACGCTGAGCAGATGTCATCCTTGGTGGAAAGCGGACCTTCCGTTTTGCAGGCCGGACCCCAGGAAACCGGCCGAACGGGTATCCCAGGTGCATCAATGTTTTGCATCGCCGAAGCCCGCGGTTTCCTGCCGTTCTTCGGCTGATGCGCAATCCGTGACTTCTGCATCGCGTCGCGGTTGAGGGGTAAATCGTTACGTAGGGTATTCGTCACCAGTCTAGGTGCATACTCAGCGGATCGGCAACGGGGAGACGCGGTGATGATGGCAACGATAATCACGTTCGGAATGGCCCTGATCGCATCCTTGCAGGCACAGGATACGTCAAAGGCGAATTCATCGTTTCAACAGGCAGCGCCTGCCGTCCCCGATAGCAAAACGCCTGTTTTTCCATATCCTGTGTACGTGGTGCCCGTTCAACAGAGGGACGATCGCACGCCTAAGCAGCGTTGCTGGGATAAAGAATCCGCCAGGATCGGGGAAACCCTCAGCGACCTCGATCGGCGTGCGATCGATCTGAAATGCAGCCAGCGGTAGCGATTAAACTTGATGCAAAACTTTTGATTTTCGCATCACGAACGGCGGCTTTGGGGATCGGCGGGACAAGCCTCGAATGACCGACTTTGGGCGGCTGCGGAACGGCTGCAATTCTAATGCCACGGCCCAAGCCGAATGCACCTATCAATCCAGAGTAAATGCCCCTTCTGGAAAGCCATGCCACCCCGTGCCCGTTCTCGCCTTGGCCATGATGGCCGCGGAGAAAAAGCTATGGGTACGTCAGAGTTCGATCCAATCGCAGGCGAACGCCGCCCCTGGAACGGCGGACGCAAGGTGGGTGCCAAGCGTGCACTCAAGCCGCGACAGGTCTGGGCCATTCGCTTCTTCCTCGATCAGCACCGGCGACTACGGGATCGAGCATTGTTTGACCTGGCGATCGACAGCAAGCTGCGTGGTTGCGATGTGGTCAAGATGAGGATCGGCGATATCGTCCTTGGTGGCCATGTCCGAACCCGTGCGATCATGGCTATAGAGGCGAGGTGGTTCGCTCGCCGACTATGTCTTTCCTAGCCGCACCGATCATGCCCGCCCGCTCAGTACGCGCCAGTACGCCCGGCTGGTTGCCGAATGGGTGAATGGCATAGGGCTGCGCCGTGAAGAGTATGGGACCCACTCGCTTCGGCGGACCAAGGCTTCCATCATCTACAAGGCGTCAGGCAATCTTCGCGCGGTGCAAATCCTGCTCGGCCACGCCAAGATCGAGAATACCGTCCGCTATCTTGGCGTTGATGTGGAAGACGCTTTGACTTTGTCAGAGGGCATCGAGGTGTAACTTACGCCGGCTTCTCGCCTCTGTGAGAAGCCGGACCGGGCGGACGAGCGTCGAAAGCAGCCCTTCCGCTGCCGCCCATAAGCGGACCCTAAGGTTGGTAGGGCCACCTCCAGATTGGGACATCCCTCGCGCCATGCAGACTTTGCCACGAAAGCTCCGCCGCCGGATGGGTAAGAAAGAGAACGCCTAGGGCGATAATGATCGCCGGAACGACTGCTTGCGCAACCAGCGCCTTACCACTTCGCATCTGCCAGGATCGAACCACACCTTCGAACACAATGCCGACCGCCGCTAACAGCAGCACGCAGCCAACCATTACTGATATCAAGAGGCCAAGCATCTCGAGAAAGTTCGCCGCCACAGGTGCGAGAAGCGCATTGGTAATCCACGCAAGGATCCAGCCACCGGTGAGGCGCAGGATTATAGGTAATTTCATGAAGCTAGTGACCATATCGCAGATCTACAGAAAACGTCCGCATTCCACCAGGTCGCGACGTTCGCACTGCTGATCGGCATTAATCCGAAGCGGTCAGTTTGCATTCGCCCAGTTCCGGCCGTTGCATACGGTCAACGATCGGCGCTTATGCAAGAGGCACGCCTTGCCAACCATGCTGCAAGCACTGGCAGCCCAAAGAGCAGTGGCGACAAGACGGCAAGCTTTGAAATAGCGGTTTGCGGTGGGTGCAAGATTAGAAATGATACTGGAATTATGTACGCAGCTAGCGCCATCAACCAAGTCACAGCTGGTCGAACGCCAGAATCTAACGCGCGCTGCCCACACAAGATGCCGAAACAAATCGGTAATGCTATAAGTGAATAATTTAATAGTGCGTGTTGTAGATTGTCAAATGACAAGAGAAGCAACGATGCCTGGAACAGGATAAGAGTGAAAGCTATTGGGGTAAAATACTTGGATTTTAAAGGGGTATTTGGCTTCAATGCCCCAGAGTCACGTACATCAAGAAAGATCGAGTAGATTAAAGCACAATCTACTACTATGCTGAGGGCGGCAAGTATAATCAGCCAATCGGGCACCGGGCGATTAGTCACGGGCTCAACGGCGAATATAAATGGCCCCCCAATCCCGAAAGCCACAACTAGACTGCGGACTATGTTTGATCGCTTTTCGGTGGGCATTTTTGCGGAACTAGTGGCATTTGTCGGACGGATCAACTCAGCTTTCGAGCCAAGGCGATTGTCCGCTCTCCACCAGGATCAGCCAGCCCGCTCACGCCCACAAGCGGGCGTTGATAGCCGCTTCGCTACCGACTACGAACACTGGACCTGAACGAGGAATATCTGGGAACCTGGCGTGATTAAACGGATTGCCTCCTTGTTAGTTGGTCTATCGTCCATTTCGCAGCCTCTCAGCGCGCAGGCAGACAAGGCTGCTTCCGCAAAGAGCGAGCGTTGGATGATCTATGACCGTGTGGCGTCCGACGGCAAGCCGCTGGTGGTTGTTGTCAAAGCGGGAAATGCCAGCGCTAAGGCTCTGCTGCTCAATGGACGTGCAACGGCCGTAATCTGCCGGGCCGATCTCCCGAATGTGAATGACCAAGGAATGCCAGAAGGTACACAGCGCCTTTACCCCTTAGAAGACAACATCGATAAGGAGCCCGCGTTACTTGCGTCAGGTGTAATTCGTGTCGCGAGCGTGACGGGTCAAGGTCAGCGTCGCATGTTCGTTTTGCATCGTGACCCGCTTGATCTGTCACAGTTACTAAGAACGATCAAAGCGCGAGGCTTTTCCTGCGATGCCTCAGAAGTGAACGATCGATCCGCATTGATTCGCCTTTTAACTCCTACTCCGCTCGAAGTTCAAATGAACGGTGATCAAGAATTTATCGCTAATGTCCAGAAAAGCGGCGATGATGGGCATACGGCGAGAAAAACTGACTTCTGGTTCTACGGAAAAAAGAGGTCGCTTGAAAAGCTTTCTTTCGATCTCAAGTCGAGAGGATTTACGATTGATCACTGGCTAAACGATCCGACCGGGGTAGTCCTTTCGCGTAAGATGCCGGTCGACTTTGCAGTATTCCGAGAACTAACGCCGATCATAGTCGAGGCCGTCAAGCGGTCCGAGGTCGATTACGACGGGTGGGAGACGGTTGTCGTATCTCAGCCTCCAACAAAGGCGGACGGTAGAAGGGATTATTAGCGATGTGAACCTAATGTCCGCTAACCACCAAAATCCGCCATTTCGCTATCATCCATTAGGCGTTCATTCGTGGTTTTCTCGAGCATTCTCAATG
>NZ_JACYUP010000005.1:0-209208 GCF_014841795.1 Sphingomonas sp. CFBP 13733 | reverse complement strand
TTGTTTGCGACCTCAGCAACCAGACCGTGTGGCCGTTCGCTGCGGTGACACCCCTCTAGGGCCCATCCCCGCACCCGTCAAATGCAAATTTCACTTTTGTGGCAATTTTTGCAGGCTTGCGCGTTCTGGGCCCCCGTGACGCTTATACGGGGCTACCGAGCGGTGGCAGACAACACCGGAGTTCGGACGCCAGCTCGATCCTTCCCTTACCTTGTAACGTAAATGATTTGCCCGACGCCCCGCTGCAGCGATAGCAGGGTGGCAATGCCCGGGGGCGTCGGCATCAGTCGAAGCGCTTCGAACCGGGATCAGGGAGATAAGGATGTCGACGGGTTTCTCATCGGTGACGATCGCACTGCTGCTACAGACCGCGGCCGCGCCGATCGCGTCGCGACCGCCGGCCTCGCCGCCCCCTGCCCCTGCCCCGACATCTGCTCCAATATCTGCCGTGCCAGCCGCAAGCCCGGCGTCCACACCGCTTTCGGCGGTCGCGAATCCAGATCTCTGGCCGACCGCCAAGGCCATGCCTTTGCGCGATGCGAAGATCGAGGCGCGGCTCGACGCGATCGTTGCGCGCATGTCGATCGAGGACAAGGTCGGCCAGTTGATCCAGGTCGACATCGCCAGCATCACCCCCGCCGACCTGCGCACCTACAAGCTCGGCTCGATCCTCAACGGGGGCAATTCGGGGCCGAACGGCGACGATCTTGCGCCGCCGATCGAGTGGCTGAAGCTCGCGGATGCCTTTTACGATGCGTCGATGGCGCGCAGCGACGGTCGGCCCGCCATTCCGGTGATCTGGGGCACCGACGCGGTGCACGGCAACAACAACATCCCCGGTGCGACGCTCTTCCCGCATAATATCGGCCTCGGTGCGACGCGCGACCGTGACCTGATGCGCGAGATCGGCCATGTGACCGCGATCGAGACCGCCGCCGCCGGGATCGACTGGACCTTCGCGCCGACGCTCGCGGTGGTTCGCGACGATCGCTGGGGCCGCACCTATGAAAGCTATTCGGAAGAACCCGCGGTCCAGGCCGATTTTGCCGGCGCGGTGATCGAGGGCGTGCAGGGCAAGGTCGGGACCAGGGATTTCCTTGCCCCCGACCGGGTGATCGCGACGACCAAGCATTTCCTCGGCGACGGCGGCACCGGCGGGCGCGACCAGGGCGATGCGCTGATCCCAGAAACGGCGCTGCGCGACATTCATCTCGGTGGCTACCCCGCCGCGATCGAGGCAGGCACGCAATCGGTGATGGCGAGCTTCTCGAGCTGGAACGGCGCCAAGATGCACGGCAATAAGAGCCTGCTGACCGGCGTGCTCAAGGACCGGCTCCATTTCGACGGCTTCGTCGTCGGCGACTGGAACGGCCACGGCCAAGTCGAGGGCTGTTCGAACGAGAGCTGCGCCGCCGCGATCAATGCCGGGCTCGACATGTTCATGTATTCGGGCAGCGGGTGGAAGACGCTTTACGCCAACACGCTGAAGCAGGCGCAGTCGGGCGAGATCCCCGCCGCTCGGCTCGACGATGCGGTTCGCCGCATCCTCCGCGTCAAGCTGCGCGCCGGCACATTTGATCGCGGTCGCCCTTCGTCACGCGCGCTCGCGGGCAGGATGGAGCGGATCGGCGCGGCCGACCACCGTGCCATCGCACGGCGGGCAGTGCGCGAATCGCTGGTACTGCTCAAGAACCAAGGCGGGCTGCTGCCGCTCAAACCCTCAGCCAACATCCTGGTCGCGGGTGGCGGCGCCGACGATATCGCGCAACAGGCGGGCGGCTGGTCGCTGACCTGGCAGGGTAGCGGCCTCACCAATGCGAACTTCCCCAATGCCCAGTCGATCTGGTCGGGCATCGACGCGGCGGTCAAGGCGGCGGGCGGCACCGCGACGCTGTCGGCGAACGGCGGCTTCGCGAAGAAACCCGATGCGGCGATCGTCGTGTTCGGCGAACAGCCCTATGCCGAATTCAAGGGCGACCGCCCGACGCTCGACTATAGCCCCGACGACAAGGCCGATCTCGCGCTGCTCCGCAAGCTCAAAGCGGCGGGCGTGCCGGTGGTGGCGGTATTCCTCTCCGGCCGGCCGCTCTGGGTGAACGCCGAGCTCAATGCCGCCGACGCGTTCGTCGCGGCGTTCCTGCCGGGCAGCGAGGGCGGCGGCGTCGCCGACGTGCTGTTCCGCACCAAAGACGGGCGCATCGCCAACGACTTCCGCGGCAAGCTCAGCTTCTCCTGGCCCAAACGCCCCGATCAATATGTGCTCAACCGCGCAGACCCCGGCTATGACCCGCTGTTCGCCTATGGCTATGGGTTGAGCTACGCGAAGCCGGGCACCGTCGCGAAGCTCGACGAGACGCGCCCCGCCGGACTCGCCGTGGCATCGAGCGGCATCGTGTTCGGCAAGGGTCGCGTGCCCGAAGGCTGGTCGCTCGTCCTCGCCGAACAGGGGCAGTCGAAAGTCCGCCTCCTCGGCGTCAATGCGACGACGACGAACCGGCGGCTCACCGCCTCGGCGGTCGACCGCCGCCGCCAGGAGGATGCACGCAGCCTCGTCTGGTCGGGCGGTGCGGCCGAGGCACGCATCGAGGCGGATCGTCCGCTCGATCTCACGCGGGAGAGCAATGGCGAATTGAGCCTCGTCGTCGACCTGCGCGTCGATCGCGCCGCCAGCGCACCCGTCACGCTCGGCATGGTCAGCCATGACGGCGCTGCGGTGACCGTCCCGATCACCAGGACGCTCGCGACCGGTACGCCGGGCGAATGGCGCCAGGTCGTGGTGCCGCTGCAATGCTTTGCCAAGCGCGGCGTCGACATGGCGGATGTCACCGCGCCCTTCGTGCTGGCGACCGACGGCGCGCTTGGGGTGTCGGTATCCGACGTGAGGATCGATTCGGCGCCGGTGCCAATGACGCAGTGCGGCGACTGAGGTCGATCGGCGTCGCGGCCGCCTAGACCGCGTTCGCGTCCAGCGGCGTCGTCCGCGGTTGGAGGCGGAACGGATCGAACCCCTGCGGCAGCCCGACGCTGACGGGATTCGGCAGGATCCGCCCTACCCGCGTCGCCGCGGCGACGACGTCGGGCGCGGTCCGGACCGCGTCCTCGACCGGGTCCGTCAACCGGTCGAGCGGCGTCGTCGTCGCTGAGCCGGTCGGCTGGACATAGCGCAGCGCCCAGTCGCGGGTCGTCTCGTCGGCAAGCCGGCGGATGACGAGCGCGCGCGCCGCGGCCTGGTCGCCCCGACAGACATGCATCTGCATCGCGGCGCCCGGCACCAGTGCTTCGTCCAACAGCACCTCTGCGGTGACGGGTTCGGCGGCAGCGCTCTGGCTGGTGCGGGCGAGCGCACAGGCCTGCCAGGCTTTGACGAGCAGGACGGACGCGCGGTTGACGTTGCTCCCGTATCGTTTCGCCCGATCGAGAAAGACGTCGGCGCGCGTGAGGACCTGCGGCCAGTCGGTTTCCATCGCCGCCAGTTGCAGATAGGCGCCGTCGAGATTGAGGCCATTGCCCTGGTCGTCGGCCGGCACGGTCGTCGCGACCCTGGCGAGCAATGCCCGAGCCTCGTCATAGCGCCCTTGATGCGCCAGCGCCCTGGCGACGATCGGGGCGAGGAACACGCCCTCGCCCCGCGGCGCGCCTGCGGCCCGCGCCTCCACGGGCACCGCCGCCCCGGCCTCGATCCCGTCGAACATCGGCAGGAACAGGCTGACCACCGCGGGATACGCCTCGAGGCGGGAGAGGCGACGCGCATAGGGTGTCGCGGTGTCGAAATCGGCAGCCGCCGCCCAGTCGCCGCGCAGCTCGTCGAGGTAGCGCCGCGACTGGGCGGCGAGATCGGCACCGGCCCATTCCGCGATCCGCGGCCAGAGCGGCGTATAGCGTCGGTCGATATAGAGTGTGAGCAGATCGTCCGGATCGCCGATCGTCGTGACGAGGTTTGCCGCCTCGTCAGTCGATGCGCCTGTCGACATCCGCATCGCCTCGCGCGTGCGGGACAAGGCTGCGGTCGAGCGTTCGGGCGCGAGCCCCGAACTGAAGCCGATCTCGCCAAGCCGGGCGTTGAGCCGGTCTGCCCTGCTCCGGTCGCCGATCTCGGTCAAACGCCCCGTCAACGCCATGACGACGTAGCGGTCGAAATGCCGCGTCATCTCAGGCGCAAGCCGGCTGGCCTGGAGGAGGAGATCCGCGGCGCGCTGTGGCGAACCGGAAAACGTATAGATGCCCGTCGCGACAAGTTTCGGCCGCGGATCATCCGGCAGAAGCCGCAGCGCCTCCTCGATCGCCGCGACCGCGGGGCCGGTCGCCTGCGCGCTTGCGAGAACACCGGCCCGCACCGTCTGCACCATGCCGCGCAGCGGCGTCGGCCGCGGGAGTTTGGCAAGGACCGCATCGAGCCGGGCGATGTCGGGCGAACGTCCGGCAATCGCCGACGCTGCCTCCGCCATCACCGCGCGATCTGCGGGATCGGTCGTCATCGCTAGGGGATCTGCGACCTGGGCGCGGGCCACCCCTGGGGTCATGCCATAAGCCATCGTCGCGGCGACCGCGGTTAGCGCCATTCCAGATCTGAAAACCGGTCTCATGCTGTTCCCCTCTGCACAGATCCGAGCACAGGGCGCGCAGACTGTCCATCGCTCCATCTCCGACTTTCTTTGGCGTCGAGTCGCGGCACCAATGAAAGCGCAAGGGTGCGGACTGTGCGCGCGCTGCGGCAACCGGCAGCGCGTACACTCAGGACAAGCAACGCTGGTCATGGATCGCCGCCGTTATCGGCTGTCTTAACCGGCATCGGCCGCGCGCGAGCGGATCAAACGCCGAGATGGATCCTGCCCGGACGGTCCAGCTGATGATCCTCAAGAACGGGACCTTTCCCCGGCGCCACGACTGACGTGGTTTCGACTCGCCGAGCGCCAGACCCTCAGGCGGGGTCCGCGCTGCCCTGTTCGGTGATCGGATGGAGCGCAGCGCGCACGTTGACCGACGTCAGCTCCTGTTCGATCCAGTCGACACAATCGCTGATCTTCGCGCCGACCAGCGCATTGCCGCCTTCGTCCGCGATGCGCAGCGCCTCCTCGAGGAGGAAAGCCATCGACCTCAGTCGAGCAACCGTCTGCGCGTAACTCTGCATCGCTCAATCCCTTGATCGTGATCATGACGATATCAGAATTGCGTGCGATTTGAAGGGTCAATGACGGTGTCGGATTGGGACTTTTGGCTTAGGCCGTCGATTATTCCGGTCCCGCCCTATGGCGCGGCAGCCGCCTGATACCTATTTTTTCCGAGTTAGGGCGGATTCCGGCGTGGCGACGCAACCGGTTCCGTGGCGATCCGTTCGTTAGCGGATCAGGGAGCTTTAGATCTTTATGAACAGCAATGACGGATTTCCCGTATCGCGCCGCGGCGTGATCGCGGGTGGCGTAGCGACCGCGACCCTGACCGGGACCCCGGTGGGTGCGCAGGTGGCGGCACCGCAACAGACCCCGCCGACGACGATGCCGGTGACGCTCAAGGTCAATGGCCGCAATACCCTGATCGAGGTCGATACGCGGACGACCCTGCTCGACGCGCTGCGCGAGACGATGAAGCTGACGGGCACGAAGAAGGGCTGTGATCACGGCCAGTGCGGCGCCTGCACGGTCATCGTCGAGGGCCGGCGGATCAACAGCTGTCTGACGCTCGCAGTGATGCACGAGGGCGACTCGATCACCACGATCGAGGGTCTCGGCACGCCGGAGAAGCTGCACGCGATGCAGGCCGCCTTCGTCAAGCATGACGGCTATCAGTGCGGCTATTGCACGCCGGGCCAGATCTGCTCCGCGGTGGCAACGCTCAACGAGATCAAGGAAGGCATCCCCAGCCATGCCACCGGCGACATCGCCGCCAAGCCGAAGGTGACGACCGCCGAACTTCAGGAGCGGATGAGCGGCAATATCTGTCGCTGTGGCGCCTATTCGAACATCATCGACGCGATCCACGACGTCGCCGGCACGGAGCGCATGGCATGAAGGCCTTTACCTTCGAACGCGCCAAGACCGCGAGTGCCGCCGCGGCAGCTGCCGTCCGCACTCCTGGCGCCAAGTTCATCGCGGGCGGGACCAACCTGCTCGACCTGATGAAGCTGCAGATCGAGACGCCGCAGCATCTGATCGACGTCAACGGCCTCGATCTCGACACGATCGCACCGACCAGCGACGGCGGCCTGCGGATCGGTGCGCTGGTTCGCAACACGGACCTCGCCGCCGACGCCCGCGTTCGCAAGGATTATGGCGTGCTCAGCCGGGCACTGGTGTCGGGCGCGTCCGGCCAGTTGCGCAACAAGGCGACCACCGCGGGCAACCTGCTCCAGCGGACCCGCTGCCCCTATTTCTATGACACGACCAAGCCCTGCAACAAGCGTCAGCCGGGCAGCGGCTGCGCGGCAATCGGCGGCTTCAACCGCAATCTCGCGGTCATGGGCACGAGCGATGCGTGCATCGCGACTCATCCGAGCGACATGGCGGTCGCGATGCGGGTGCTCGATGCGACCGTCGAGACGGTCAATTCGGCCGGCCAGACGCGCGCCATCCCGATAGCCGACTTCCACCGGCTGCCGGGCACCACGCCGCATATCGAGACCGCGCTCGCCCCGGGTGAGCTGATCACCGCGGTCACGTTGCCAAAGCCGATTGGCGGCACGCACATCTATCAGAAGGTGCGTGACCGTGCCTCCTACGCGTTCGCTTTGGTGTCGGTCGCGGCGGTCGTCCAGCCCGATGGCCGCGGGCGCCTTGCCTTTGGCGGCCTGGCGCACAAGCCGTGGCGGGTCGAAGCTGCCGAGGCGCAACTCCCTAAGGGCGCCAAGGCCACGGCCGCAGCCGTCTTGGCCGGCGCCCGCACGACGTCGCAAAATGCATTCAAGCTGCCGCTGATCGAACGCACGATCCACGCAGTGCTCGAAGAAGCGAAGGCCTGATCGCCATGAAGTTCGACACCCCCGCAACGACCAACCTGATCGACCGCATGAAGGTCGTCGGTCAACCGGTCGACCGCATCGACGGCAAGCGCAAGACAACCGGAACGGCGCGCTATGCCTATGAACGCAACGACGCCGCCCCCAGCGCGGTCTATGGCCATATCGTCGGCGCGGCGATCGCCAAGGGCCGGATCGAGCGGATCGATTTCGCCGAAGCCAAGGCTGCACCGGGCGTGCTCGCCGTCGTCACGCATGAAAATGCCGGTACGGTGGCCAAGGCGCAGGCGCATACCGCCCGCATGCTCGCGGGCCCCGACGTCCAGCATTTCGACCAGGCGGTCGCTATCGTGGTCGCATCGACGTTCGAACAGGCGCGCGCCGCCGCCAAGCTGGTCCGCGTCACCTATGCCCGCAGCGCCGGGAAGTTCGATCTTGCCGCGGAGAAGTCCGCCGCGGTGAAGCCGAAGGACGGCAAGCCCGATACCGCGATCGGCGACTTCGCCGGCGCCTTTGCAAAGGCCCCGGTCACGCTCGACCAGACCTATACCACGCCCGATCAGAGCCACGCGATGATGGAACCGCATGCGACGACCGCTGCGTGGACGGGGTCGAAGCTGACGCTGTGGACATCGAACCAGATGCTCAACTGGGCGGTGCGCGACATGAGCGAGACGCTCGGCATCCCCAAGGAGGACATCCACGTCCTGTCGCCCTTCGTCGGCGGCGGCTTCGGGTCGAAGCTCTGGATCCGCAGCGATGCGGTGATGGCCGCGCTCGCCTCGCGGGCGATCGGTGGCAAGCCGGTCAAGGTCGCGCTGACCCGTCCGCAGATCATGAACAACACCACGCACCGGCCGGCGACGATCCAACGGCTCCGGATCGGCGCACGCAAGGACGGCACGATTACCGCGATCGCGCATGAAAGCTGGTCGGGCGATCTCCCTGGTGGCGGACCCGAGACCGCGCCGAACGTCACCCGGCTGCTCTATGCGGGTGCGAACCGGATGACCGCGACGCGGCTCGCGACGCTCGACCTTCCCGAGGGCAACGCGATGCGCGCGCCCGGCGAGGCGGTCGGGCTGCTCGCGCTCGAGGCGGCGATGGACGAGCTCGCCGAGACGCTGAAGATGGATCCGGTCCAGCTGCGCATCGTCAACGATACGCAAGTCGATCCCGAATCGCCCAAGCGTGCCTTCTCGCACCGCGATCTCGTCGGCTGTCTCAGGACGGGCGCGGAGCGGTTCGGCTGGAACAAGCGCAATCCCGTACCGGGCCAGGTCCGCGAAGGCCGCTGGCTCATCGGCATGGGCATGGCATCCGCCTTCCGCGACAATGTCACGATGAAGTCGGGCGCGCGCGTCGGGATCGACAAGAAGGGCGTCGTCACCGTCGCCACCGACATGACCGACATCGGCACCGGCAGCTACACGATCATCGCGCAGACCGCGGCCGAGATGATGGGCGTGCCGCTCGACAAGGTGATCGTCCTGCTCGGTGACAGCAGCTTCCCCGTCTCGTCCGGCTCGGGCGGCCAATGGGGCGGCAACAGCTCGACCGCGGGCGTCTATGCCGCCTGTTCGGCGCTGCGCGACACCGTCGCACGCAAGCTCGGCTTCAACCCGACCGACATCGTCTTCGAGGACGGCAAGGTGAAGTCGGGCAACCGCAGCGTCTCGCTCGCCGAGGCGGCGGGCGATGCGGGCCTGTCGGCTGAGGACTCGATCGAGTTCGGCGATCTGACCAAGACCTATGCGCAGTCGACCTTCGGCGCGCATTTCGTCGAGGTCGCGGTCGACTCGGCGACCGGCGAGGTTCGGGTACGCCGGATGAGCGGCGCGTTTGCCGCCGGGCGGATCCTCAACCCCAAATCGGCGCGCAGCCAGGTCATCGGCGCGATGACCATGGGCGTCGGTGCGGCGCTGATGGAAGACGCGGTCGTCGACAAAAGGTTCGGCTATTTCGTCAATCACGACATGGCCGAATATCATGTCCCGGTTCATGCCGACGTGCCGTATCAGGACGTGTTCTTCATGGACGAGACCGACGCCAAGTCGTCGCCGATGAAGGCCAAGGGCGTTGGCGAGCTCGGCATCTGCGGCGTCGGCGCCGCGGTCGCGAATGCGGTCTACAATGCCTGCGGCGTCCGGATCCGCGAATATCCGCTGACGCTCGACAAGGTGATCAAGGGCATGCCGCCCGTCGCCTGACGGCCTGTCCTGCCGCCCTTGCAGAGGATCCCGCCGTATCGCAGACATCGAACCGATGATCTGCGGTGCGGCGGTGTCGTTTCAGGCACCGCCGCGGACCGCGGGATCGACGGAGAGACCTTGCGATGCCGCTTTATGCCCTGGGCGACAAACGCCCCACCTGCCACCCGACCGCCTGGGTCGCGCCGAGCGCCGACCTGATCGCCGACGTCCAGCTGGGCGAGGCAGCAAGCGTCTGGTTTGGCGCGGTCGTCCGCGCGGACAACACACCGATCGTCATCGGCGCGCGGAGCAACATCCAGGAGGGCGCTATGCTCCATTCGGATCCCGGCGCGCCGCTTCGGATCGGAGCGGACTGCACGATCGGCCATCACGCCATCCTCCACGGCTGCACGGTCGGCGACCGGTCGCTGATCGGCATGGGGGCAATCCTGCTCAATCATGCGGTGATTCCGGAGGACTGCATCGTCGGCGCCGGCGCGCTCGTTACCGAGGGCAAGACCTTCCCCGCGGGCAGCCTGATCATCGGCAGCCCGGCGCGTGCGGTCCGGCAGCTCGATGCGCAGGCGATCGCGGCGCTCCGCGTCTCCGCCCGGCATTATGTCGAGAAGGCCCGCGCCTGCGCGACCGGACTGACGCGCATCGACTAGGGGTGAGCACCGGATCCCGGGACATCGCCCGGGGTCCGGTGCCGCTGTGTCAGCGTGCGACCCACTTGGTGACGGCGGGACGCAGCTGGTCGGCGGCGGCCTTGCGGACCGCGATCGTCGACAGCGACCGCGTCACGCCGCCCCGCGACGAGGCGGGCAGATACTTGTCCGCAAAGGCGCTGATCTTGCCCGGCATCGCCGGATCGTTCGAGCCCGCGCCGAGCCCGACGATATAGCCCGATCGCGTGCTCGCCTCGAGGAAGCTCTCGACCAGCTCACGGTTTGCGACTGCCCAGTCGAACGCCAGGTCGGGGTGCGCCCCCGCGACGGCGCGGAGCAGCCCGGCCTTTTGCGGCGCGGAGATCGTGTCGGTCTTGAGCAGCGCGAGCGCCCGCCCCGCAGTTGCGGGATCGCGCGCGGCCCCGAGCAGCGTCACGAACCGGTTCTTGGCGACCGGGCTCTTCTCCGCCTTGGCGAGCGCGAGCAGCGCGTCCCATTCCGCCGGGGTCGAATTGACCGCATAGGTCGACAGGATCGGCTGGCGGATCGCCGGCGGGATCGCGGTCGGATCGGTCGCCAGCGCTGCGACATAGCGCCGCGCGCGGTCCGCGACGCCCGTGTCGCCATTGGTGCCGAGCCGCCCGACCAGCGTCTCGCGCAAATTGCTCGTCAGTGGCGATTCGCCCGGTTTAGCCTCGAAGCCGATCCGCGCGAGCACGGGGCCGAGGATCGCGACCGACCGCGCGCGCAGCGGCGCCTCGAGCGGGGTGTCGTCGTACAGCCCGGTGATCCGGCCGAGCGCACCTGCGACCGACGACCATTCGAGCGGATCCGCGTCCGGCCCGACCTTGTCCATCACCGCGAAGTAGCGCGACAGGTCCTGATAGCCGCCCGCCGCGAGTGCGAAATCATCGCCCAGCGTGCCCAGCCGGTCGGCGAGGTCTAGTCTGGCATAGTCGCGGACGATCGCGGCATGCCCCGCATCGTCGTACATCACGCGGGTATAGCTGCCCTTGCCGCGGTTGAGGACGACCGTACCGCATCCCCGGATCGTGACTCGCGACGGCGCTGCGCCGGTGACGATCGTCGCGGTCTGCGCACCGCCGAGATTGCCCACGACCAGCGGCACGTGCCAGGTCTGCGGCGTCTTCGATGCCGCATCCAGCCCGAAACGCCCCTGCGTCAGCGTCGCGGTGGTGACGCCGCCGTTGCAGGTCGCGCCCGTCATCGTCACCAGCGGCACGCCGCCCTGCAGGGTGAAGTCGTGCGCGATCTCGGCGACCGGCTTGCCCGCGGCTGCGGACAATTCGGCCCAGAGCTGTTCGGTGACCGTGTTGCCGTATTTATATTTGGCCATGTAGCTGCGGATGCCCTTGCGGAACACGTCGGGGCCGAGCGTCGATTCGAGCATGCCGATCACGGCCTGCCCCTTCGAATAGGTGATGCCGTCGAACGCTTCGCCAATCTGGTCGACGGTCTCGACCTTGCGGATGATCGGGTGCGTCGCGGACGTTGCGTCGATCCCCATCGCTCCCTCGCGCTCGCCAGCGACCGCGGCCGCCTCGGACTTCCACGCGGGCACGAGCACGCCGCTCGACTTGCCCTCCATCCACGAGGCGAACCCCTCGTTCAGCCACAGATCGTCCCACCAGGCCATGGTGACGAGATCGCCGAACCACTGGTGCGCCATCTCGTGCGCGACGACGGTATAGATGCGCTGCTTCGCGCTTTCGGTGGCGCGCTTGGGATCGAACAGCAGCTCGTTCTCGAAATAGAAGATCGCGCCCCAATTCTCCATCGCGCCGAAAAACTGGCTCGATCCCGGCCCCGCGATCATGTCCATCTTGGGCAGCGGATAGGGCTGGCCGAAATAATCGTTGTAATAGGCGAGCAGGTCCTTCGCGGCGGCGAGCGCATAATCGCCCTGATCGACGACTCCCTTGCGGCTGATGATGCCGATCTCGGTCTTGCCCGCCATCACCGTCTTGCGCTCCATGTCCCCCATGCCGAGGAACAGCAGATAGCTCGACATCAGCGGCGTCTCGCCGAACTTGTAGAGCTGCGTGCCGTCCGCCTGCTTCGTGATCGCCGTCGCAGGCATGTTCGAGAAGGCCAGCTGCGCGCCCGGCGCGACCGCAGACAGGCGGAACTTCGCCTTGAACGCGGGCTCGTCCCACATCGGTGCGAACCGGCGCGCGTCGGGGGCCTCGAACTGCGTCGCGAGCATCCGCGATGACGACCCGTCGGCATTGGCATAGTCGATCGCGAACAGCCCGGACGCCGACTGGTTGATCTTGCCCGTCCAGGCAAAGGCCAGGCTGTGCCGCCCGACGCTCGCCGCCGCTGGCAGCGTCACCGTGAGCAGCTGCGCGGCAGCGTCCGCCTTCATGGTGGCGGGGCGGCCGTCGAACGTCGCCGACGTGATGTTCAAATCCGCCGCGTTCAACTGGATCGTCCGGGTCGCCTGCTTGACGTCGATGGTCACCGTCTCGGTCCCGCTGAACGTCATCGCCTTCGCCTCCGGGCGCACCTGGATATCGTACAGGATCGGCACGACGCTGCGCGGCAACTGACCTGCGGCAAGCGCGGGCGCAGACACGGACAGCGCCAGCAAGGCGGCAACGGCAAACTTCATGGCGGCACATCTCCGGAACATTCTATGCCGACCGCTCTAAGCATTTGCGGTCACATGGCAATCACACGTGACTGCCGCTCTAACCAGAGTGCTGGCGCAGCCGTTTCGGCTGCGCTATGAAACGCGCCATGACCGTACCCGCTATTCTAAAGAGCCTGCGCCTGCCCGTGATCGGGTCGCCGCTGTTCATCATTTCCGGACCCGACCTGGTGATCGCCCAGTGCAAGGCGGGGATCGTCGGATCCTTCCCCGCGCTCAATGCGCGACCGCAGGCAATGCTCGACGAATGGCTCCACCGGATCACCGAGGAGCTGAGTGCGCACAACCGCGCCAATCCCGATCGCCCCGCCGCGCCGTTCGCGGTCAATCAGATCGTCCACAAGTCGAACGACCGGCTCGAACGCGATCTCGAAACCTGTGCCAAATGGCAGGTGCCGATCGTGATCACCTCGCTCGGCGCGCGTGAGGATCTGAACACCGCGGTGCATGGCTGGGGCGGGATCACGCTGCACGACGTCATCGATGACCGGTTCGCGCGCAAAGCGATCGAAAAGGGTGCCGACGGCCTGATCGCGGTCGCTGCGGGCGCCGGCGGCCATGCCGGACGACTATCGCCCTTCGCGATCATCCAGGAGATTCGCCAGTGGTTCGACGGTCCGCTCGCGCTGTCGGGCGCGATCGCGACCGGCGACGCGGTACTTGCCGCGCAGGCGATGGGCGCCGATTTCGGCTATATCGGCTCGCCCTTCATCGCGACCGTCGAGGCGAATGCCGACCAGGCCTATAAGGACGGCATCGTCGCGGGGCGCGCGGCGGACATCGTCTATTCGAACCTGTTCACCGGCGTGCACGGCAATTACCTGCGCGCGTCAATCGTCGCGGCGGGGATGGATCCCGATGCGCTGCCCGAGGGTGATCTGAAGACGATGAACTTCGGGGCCGGCGCCAATGCCGAGGGTGGATCGAAGCCCAAGGCGTGGAAGGATATCTGGGGATCGGGCCAGGGGATCGGCGCGGTCACCGCAGTCGAGAGCGTCGCCGACCGCGTCGACCGGCTCGAGCGCGAATATCGCGCGGCACGCACCCGGCTTGGCCTCGCCTAGGCCAGGCTCGTCTGGCGGTACGCCCCGCCAGCGGCATTAGAGGACGCGGGCGAGGCGATC
The DNA here is from genome assembly GCF_014841795.1 of Sphingomonas sp. CFBP 13733. Taxonomy (NCBI): domain Bacteria; kingdom Pseudomonadati; phylum Pseudomonadota; class Alphaproteobacteria; order Sphingomonadales; family Sphingomonadaceae; genus Sphingomonas; species Sphingomonas sp. CFBP 13733. The sequence continues at coordinate 195,601 of NZ_JACYUP010000005.1, read as the reverse complement.
CTGCATCGACAAGGCGGGGCTGGCGGCGGGCCGTGGCGCATCGAGCGCGGCGTCAAGCAGCGCGACGCGCCGGTGAAGCTGCATGCTCGCGGTGATCAACGCCCTCGCGCTGGGCGGAAACGCCGCCAGCATCGCGTCATCGGTCACCGGCGCCTCGCCGAGCCGCCGCGCCGGATCCAGCGCCTCGCCCCGCGTGAGTTCACCCGCCTGGACCGCGCGCTGCGTCAGCAACCACGCGAGGACATGGAGCAACCGGGTCGTGACCTTGAGCGATTCACAGCTCAGGCTGACGCGGACGAGCGGTTCGAGCCCGTCCCGGTCGGTCCGTCCCGTATCGTCGAAATAGGCCCGGGCCTCTTCGGCCAGCCGCATCGCCTCACGGTACAGCGCACCGATCATGCGGTCTTGCAGGGGCAGTTCGGGCGGTCGACCAATCATTCTGCCCGACTGCCATAGCCGCATCGCCGCGCCCATCGGGAAAACGCATCGATGCGCCAGGATGTGTCCCGAAACGCGCCGCTTCGATCGACCGCTCGATCTATATTATGACGCAATTTGAAGGCGCTGGCCGAAATCACGCCCCGCATCCGCGCGTGCTCGGACGGATCAGGCGATGATGTCGGGGATCAACTGGTCCTCGAACGCGGCAATTTCGTCGCGCAGCCGCAGCTTGCGCTTCTTGAGCCGGGCGATCTGCAGCTGGTCGGGAACGGTGAGCGACCAGAGCGCGGCGATCGCCGAATCGAGGTCGCGATGCTCGGTCCGGATTTCGTCCAGCCGGACCCTGATCTGTGCCTCGTCCACCATCATGTCCTTCGCCCACCCCTGCTACGCGGTCCTTAGCAAATGCATGGCATTGCGCGAGCACCAAAAACTACCCGGCGCGCGCCGTCGGGGGCCACAGGACTCGGCCCGTCGCACGCGACGGCTCGCCCGGTCGATTCACCAATCTTCGTTAAAGACTTTTTGCTGGGGCGATGGTTTACTCGGGACCCCAACACGAATGCAGAAGGAGTTTTTCCACCATGCAAACGACGCACCAGGCTGCGCTGGAAACCAAGCATCAAATGCTCGACCGCCGGATTTCCGAAGAGGTACACCGGCCCATGCCCGACGCGCTGGCGCTCGCAGGACTGAAGAAGCAGAAGCTTCGCCTGAAGGAAGAACTCGCCAACCTCTAAACCCCACGCCGTTCGTGGCGGCGGGCGATCGGCCTGTCGTCACGCGGTTCCGGCTTTTCCGATTCCTTCCCCCTCGGGAAAGCCGGACTGGCGGGGTGCCGGATACGCCCTGCCCCCCCGGCCGTCCATTCGGACGTGCTTGGCGAGATGCCGCTGCCCCGATCTACTGAAACGACGTTACCGCGACCGCGGCTCCCGGAACACGATCGGCTTGGCAAAGGTCGGCGTCGTCTGCCCCTGCCCGACTGATTTGCGCGCCTTCATCGGGTCGATCGTCTCGTCGAGCGCGATTCCCAGACGACCCTGCGTGCACCACGCCACGCGTCCGGTAACCTCACCAATCCCGCGCAGGTCGATCGTGACCGGCGTATCGACGGCGAGCGGCCGATCGAACTCGATCATCAGCCCGCCTTCGGACAGGTTGCGGACCCGCACCTCGTACACACCCGCACCGTCGGCATAGCTGAACCGCGCGATCATCAGCAGGCTGTCACGGACCGGCCGGTTCTGGCCCGGGTCTGCGCTATCCTCGACGGACTCCCCGGCGCCGGCCCCTGCCGCACCCTCGGCGCCCAACGACCCTTGGTTTCTCATGTCCATCCGTGTTCCTGTGTCCCGACGTCGAGATATGCGTCGCATATATCAGAAGGCGGACCACGTGCCTATGCGCTGTTCGCCAACCCGATATCAGTCCTCGCGGGAGATTTTTTCGTTGCGTTCGTGGCGTTCCTGCGCCTCCACGGTCATCGTCGCGATCGGCCGCGCCTCGAGGCGTGCCAGGCTGATCGGTTCGCCCGTGACTTCGCAATAACCATATTCGCCATCGTCGATGCGGCGGATTGCCGCCTCGATCTTCGAGACGAGCTTGCGCTGGCGATCCCGGGTCCGCAGTTCGATCGACCAGTCGGTTTCGCTCGACGCACGATCGGTCAGATCCGCCTCGCGCAGCGAATCGACCTGCAATTGAGACAGGGTTTCCTGCGATTCCCGCAGGATAGCGTCCTTCCATTGCTGCAGCTTTTGCCGGAAATAGGCCTGCTGACGCAGGCTCATGAACGGCTCGTCCGCCGTCGGTCGATAGCCATCGGCATCATTGGCTGCTGCAAGATTGGTACCGTGCTCGTCTACGCGATTCATTACCGTTGCCATACCACTCTCCCTCTGGCCGGTCGGCGCGAAAAGCCGCGTCTCGAAGCCACCCCCAAATGGTGAAAGGGCCTATAGTCTTACGTGTTCCGGACGACAAGCGAGTAGACTTGCGCTTGGATCGATAATGAAGACACATTCTTGCGTACCGATGCATCCGGGTTACACCGCCTGCCGACGGCCTCAGCGAGTCTCGCAAACGGGCCCGTCGCCATGATCCTGGATGCGACAACTGTCCCGCCACGGCACGGTCTGCGTATTGAGCGCCCCGCCCGTCGCGATATTGTAAGAATGACCACCAGATCACGTCATGGGCGCTTGCGCTTAACGCTTTGTTTTGCGCTTTGTGCGATGACGGCGTCCGAGTGCCGTGAACGTGATCCGACGTCGTCTGCGCGTCGGCAACGAGAGAGACTTTGAGTATGTCGGTGCGGATGGCCTTGGCCAAATTATGCGCGTGTGCCTGCGGAGGCGCGATCATCGGCGGCGGCGCCGTCCATGTCGCCGAGCGTCCGAAGCGCGCGATCCAGACCAAGACGATGACCAAGCGCGTTGTCCCCCGCCAGATTGGCGCCGTCGCCCGTCCGCGCATCCGTCGCGTCGTCACCACACGGACGACCGCCTGCGCGCCGGCCATGGTGACGGTCGCCAATGCGCCCCCGGTCCCCGTGGGGTTCGCCGACCCGTTCGTGGGCGGCGCCGGCAGCCCGACCGCCGTGCCGGTAAACAGCGGCGGCGGCTTTTTCGGCGGCGGCGGCCCGGGTGGCGGCTTTGGCGGCGGCGGCTTTGGCGGCGGTTTCTTCGGCGGCGGCGGCTCGGGTGGCAGCATCGTCATCTCGTCGACCTCGAGCGGAGGCTCGTCGAGCACGAGCGGCGGTTCATCAAGCACGAGCGGCGGCTCGACCTCGAGCGGTGGCGTCAGCAGCACCTCGTCGACCGGCGGGTCATCCACGGGCGGGTCATCCACGGGCGGATCATCGACGGGCGGATCATCGACGGGCGGATCATCGACGGGCGGATCGTCGACGGGCGGATCATCGACGGGCGGATCGTCGTCCAGCACCGGCGGGGGTTCGGTGTCGAGCACCTCGTCGTCCGCCAGCGGCGGGAGCAGCGGTAACGTATCCTCCTCGTCGAGCGGTAACGTATCGTCGTCGTCCAGCGGTAACGTGTCCTCCTCGTCCAGTGGCAATGTCTCGTCGTCGTCGAGCGGGAACGTTTCCTCCTCGTCAAGCGGCAACGTTTCGTCGTCGACCAGCAGCAGCTCGGGCGGCAACGTGTCGTCGACCAGCAGCGGATCGAGCTCGACCTCGTCGTCGAGCTATGGATCGAGCAGCGCAGGCTGGAGCAGCAATGGCGGCTGGAGCTCGAACGGCGGCTGGCATGGCTCGAACGGCGGCGGCAATGGCAGCACCGGCTCGAGCGGCGGGCCACCCGCCCCCGTTCCGGCACCCCCGATGGTGCTGCTGTTCGGCGCCGCGGCCGCAGCCCTCGTCGCGCGTCGGCGGTTCACGAAGCGCGCCGCCGACTGATCGCGCATAAATCTCGGACATGAAAAAAGGCCCGCAACAACGTGTTGCGGGCCTTTTCATCTATTGGATGGCAACGGTCAGGCGTTCTTGAGCGCCGTCTCGATGTCGGCAATCGGATGCCCGGTGAGATCCTTCGCGAGCTCGCCCGCCAGCCTGCTGCTGACCGCCTTGTGATAATGTTTGCGCATCTCGCCCAGCGTCTTGGGCGGCGCGACGATGACGAGCGAATCGAAGTCGTTCTTCAACGCGCGCGTCTTGAGCAGCTCGGCCGCGTCGGCGGCGAACCGGTCTTCCTCAATCTGATGGAAATCGGTGGGTTCGACCGAGCTCTGCGCGGCACCCTGCGGGGACGAGGCGCGGCCGGCCGAGTCGGTCGCCTGGTCACGCGTCGCGGGGTTCTCCTGCTCGACCGCCTCTTCGACGACCAGGTTAGGAAAGGCGGCATCGCCCTCGTTGCGCAGGAACAACATCTTGCGGCCATCGGCGACCATGACGACGGACTTGTGCGGAAGATCCACGGGCTTTCTCCTCTTTGATCTGTGCCTCTGCCCTCCCCAACGTCCCGCGGGCGCACCGGGTTGCGCGCGCTTGCCGGCCTCGGCATAGCCTAGCGCCATGCATGATATCCGTCTGATCCGTGAAAACCCCGCCGCGTTCGACGCAGCTCTCGCCCGCCGCGGCGCTGCCCCCGCCAGCGATCGGCTCGTCGCCCTCGACGAGCGCCGCCGTACGACGATCGCCGAAGCGCAGGCCGCGCAGACCCGCCGCAACGAGCTGTCCAAGGCGATCGGCCAGGCCAAGGCGCAGAAGGACGAACCGCGCGCGCAGGCGTTGATGGCGGAAGTTGCCGCGCTGAAGGCCGCGCTGCCGACGCTCGAGGCCGACGAGGCGGCGCTGACCGCCGAGCTCGATGCGGCGCTCGCGGCGATCCCCAATCTGCCCGCATCGGACGTCCCTGCGGGGGTCGACGAGAGCGGGAATGTGCTCGTCCATGCACGCGGGACGAAGCCCGACTTCGCCTTCGCCCCGCGCGAGCATGACGTCGTCGGCCCGGCGATCGGGCTCGATTTCGAGACCGGCGTTGCGATGTCCGGTGCCCGTTTCACGCTGGTACGCGGCCCCGCCGCACGGCTGCAGCGCGCCCTCGGCCAGTTCATGCTCGACCGGCTGACGCGCGATCACGGCTTCGAGGAAGTCGCGCCGCCGCTGCTGGTGCGGGACGAGGCGGTGTTCGGCACGGGCCAGCTGCCCAAGTTTGCCGAGGACCTGTTCCGCACCACCGACGGCCGCTGGCTGATCCCGACCGCAGAGGTCAGCCTGACCAACATCGTGCGCGAACGGATCCTGACCGACGGCGAACTGCCGCTGCGCTTCGCCGCGCTGACGCCGTGTTTCCGCTCGGAGGCCGGCTCGGCCGGTCGCGACACCCGCGGCTATATTCGCCAGCATCAGTTCGACAAGGTCGAGATGGTCGCGATCGTCACCCCGGACCAGTCCGAGGCCGAGCACGAGCGGATGACGCAGTGCGCCGAGGGCGTTCTCGACGCGTTGCAGCTTCCGTTCAGGCGGATGCTCCTATGCGGTGGCGATATGGGCTTCACCGCGGCGCGCACCTATGATCTGGAAGTCTGGCTCCCCGGCCAGGCGCAGTATCGCGAGATCTCCAGCATCTCGACCTGTACCGATTTCCAGGCGCGTCGCATGAACGCGCGCTATCGCCCCGAGGGCGAGAAGGCGACGCGGTTCGTCCACACGCTCAACGGCTCCAGCCTCGCGGTCGGCCGCACGCTCGTCGCGGTGATCGAGAATTATCAGCAGGCGGATGGCGCGGTCGCGGTGCCGACCGCGCTCCAGCCCTATCTCGGTGGCCTCACCCTGCTCGAGCCCGCTGCCTGATGCGGATCCTGCTGACCAATGACGACGGTTATCACGCGCGCGGGCTGAAGGTGCTCGAGGCGATCGCCGCGACGCTGTCCGACGATGTCTGGGTGGTGGCGCCGGCGGAGGAACAGTCGGGCGCGGGCCATTCGCTGACGCTGTCGCGACCGCTGCGCGTGCGCAAGTTCGCCGAGAAGCGCTATGCCGTCGCCGGCACGCCGACCGATGCGGTGATGATGGCGCTGGCCCGGATCATGAAAGACAGCCCCCCCGACCTGATCCTGTCGGGGGTCAATCGCGGCGCCAACCTCGCCGAGGACGTCACCTATTCGGGCACCGTCTCCGCCGCGATGGAGGGGGCGCTGGCCGGGGTCCGGTCGATCGCGCTGAGCCAGGTCTATAGCCGCGAAGGGATGGGCGATTCGGTCCCGTTCGAGGTCGCCGCCGCCTGGGGCGAACGCGTCCTGCGCCCGCTGCTCGATGCGCCGCTTGCCCCCCGCACCCTCGTCAACGTCAACTTCCCCGTCGGTGCGGCCGATGCGGTGCGCGGCATTCGCGTCGTCGGCCAGGGCCTGCGCGACTATGGTCGGTTGCAGATCGTCACCAACACCGACCCGCGCGGCTATGAGTATCACTGGTTCGCGCTGAGCGGCGCGGTCGAGACGCCGCTTCACTCGACCGATCTGGAGGCGATTGCGGACGGCTATATTTCGGTCACACCGCTGCATCTCGATCTGACGCATGCCGAGTCGCTGGACATGCTGGGACGCGCCTACGCGTGACGCGCGCCGCCGCGATCCTGGGCGCGGCGCTGGCTCTCGCCGGGTGCATCCCGAGCGTCGACACGCCGGTCCGGTCCGACCGCGGGCCGCCGCCGCAGTCGCTCGAACGGATCCAGCGCCTCCCACCCGCCGACCCGCAGGACCGCTCCGCGAACGACGCGCGCGACCGCAGCGACGCCGCCCGATCCGACCCCTATGACGCTCCGCCGCGTCGGCGCACCTATCCGCGCCGCGTGGAGCGGCAGGACGCCAGCCCTGCCCCCTCACCCGTCCGGCGCGCCGATCGCATCCCCGTGCCCGTCTCGACGCTGCCGGCGCCGCGCCCCGCCTGGGAGGAGCGCCCGGTCGCGGCGGATGCGCAACGCGTCGAGCAATCACTCTATACGGTCCGCCCGGGCGATACGCTGCTCGCCATCGCCGAACGCTCTGGGGCGAGCAGCGAGGCGATCGCGCGCGCCAACGCGATCGAACCGCCCTTCACGATCCAGACGGGACAGCGGCTGACCATCCCGGCAGGGCGCTATCACCTCGTCCGGCGCGGCGAGACCGGGATCGCAATCGCCCGCGCCTATGGGGTCGCCTGGTCGCGCATCGTTGCCGTCAACGCGTTGCTCGAACCCTATGTGCTGCGTGCGGGCCAGCGCATTGTCATCCCCGATACCGAAGGCGGCACAAGCCTCGCCGATCGGGCGGCGGCGTTCACGCTCGACGTCGACGACATCCTGACCGGCGGCGAGCCTGCGCTTGCGAGCAACCAGGCGCCGGTCCGCCCGACCCCGACCCCGCGGCGCATCCTGCCGCCGAGCGCGGTCGTCACGGCGCCGGTACGGCTCGCGGGCGGCGGCTTCCTCTGGCCGGTCGACGGCCGCGTCGTGAAGCGGTTCGGCCACGGCGCCAGCGGGGAACGCAACGACGGCATCAAGATCGCCATTCCCGTCTCGACCCCGATCCGCGCCACCGCCGACGGCGTCGTCGCCTATGTCGGCGACGGCATTGCCGCGCTCGGCGGGCTGGTGATCGTCAAGCATGGCGGCGGCTGGACCAGCGTCTATGGCCATGCCTCGAAACTGCTGGTCCAGCGTGGCCAGAGCGTGAAGCGCGGCCAGACGATCGCGCTGTCGGGCGACACCGGATTCGCCGATCGCCCCGAACTCCATTTCGAACTCCGCAAGGGCCGCACCCCGGTCGACCCGTCGTCGCAACTGCCGCGGATGTAACCGGCGCGTACGGTGCCGCGGACTTACCGTCCCAAAATCCGTCATCCTGACGAAAGTCAGGATCCAGAGCCATGAGCGCCAGGGCCTGTAACCCTGGATCCTGACTTTCGTCAGGATGACGGTTGAGAATGCGATGACGGCGGGACGGGACGATGACCACGCGGCTGGGATGACGGACCGCACAACCGCTGCTAGTGGCTCCTCCATGACCTACCAGTCCGACCTGCTCACCACGCTGACCGCGCGCGGTTATGTCCACCAGATGACCGACGCCGCCGCGCTCGATGCGCTCGCGGGCAAGCAGGTCGTGCCCGGCTATATCGGCTTCGACCCGACCGCGCCGTCGCTCCACGTCGGCAGCCTCGTCCAGATCATGCTACTCCGTCGGCTCCAACAGACCGGCCACAAGCCGATCGTCCTGATGGGCGGCGGCACCGGCAAGATCGGCGATCCGAGCTTCAAGGACGAGGCGCGCAAGCTGCTCGGCGAGGACGGCATCAAGGCGAACGTCGCCTCGATCCGCCGCATCTTCGAACGCTTCCTGACGTTCGGCGACGGCCCGACCGATGCGGTCATGCTCGACAACGCCGAGTGGCTCGACGCGCTCGAATATATCCCGTTCCTGCGCGACGTCGGCCAGCATTTCTCGGTCAACCGGATGCTCGCCTTCGATTCGGTCAAGCTCCGCCTCGACCGCGAACAGTCGCTGAGCTTCCTCGAATTCAACTACATGATCCTCCAGGCCTACGACTTTCTCGAACTGTCGCGCCGCGCCGGATGCCGGCTGCAGATGGGCGGATCGGACCAATGGGGCAACATCGTCAACGGCGTTGAGCTGTCGCGCCGGATGGACGGCACCGAGGTGTACGGCGTCACCACCCCGCTGATCACGACCGCGGATGGCGGCAAGATGGGCAAGACGATGTCGGGCGCGGTCTGGCTGCACGAGGATCAGCTGCCGCATTTCGATTACTGGCAGTTCTGGCGCAACACCGACGACCGCGACGTCGGCCGGTTCCTGCGGCTGTTCACCGACCTGCCGCTCGACGAGATCGCGCGGTTGGAGGCGCTCGAAGGCGCTGAGATCAACGCCGCCAAGGTCGTCCTCGCGAACGAGGCGACCGCGATGTGCCGCGGCCGCGACGCCGCCGAGCAGGCCGCCGAGACCGCGCGCAAGACCTTCGAGGAAGGCGCGTCGGGCGACGCCCTGCCGAGCCTGACCTGCACCGGGACCGGCATCGGCGTCGTCGAGGCGCTGGTCGGGCTAGGCTTCGTCGCATCGAACGGCGAGGCGCGACGCAAGATCGGCGAAGGCGCAGTCCGTGTCGACGGCGAACCCCTGCGCGACCCCGCAGCGACGATCCCCGTCGCCGCGCCGGTCCGCCTCAGCCTCGGCAAGAAGCGTCACGGAATGCTGCTGCCCGGCTGACCCGCCGGACCGGCACGGTCATGAACACTGCGTTAGGGATGGTTGGTGGCACGGGCTTCATGATGTCGGCCTAGCCCTCGACCGGGGCACAGCGGGGACTGACCAATGCCGAACCAAGCGACGTCTAGGCACGAGACGCGGTCTGAGCCGCGCGACGAAGTGATGCACCGCACGCGTGCGGCGGACAGCGCAGGCACCGAATTGAGGCTTACGTTGGTCAACGTCTCGCCAAGCGGCCTCATGGCGCGCTGCGACGGCGATCTGGACGCCGGCGAGCGGCTCCACGTCCGCATGCCGATCGTCGGCGACATCCTCGCCCACGTCCGCTGGTCGCTCGGCGGACGGATCGGCTGCGCCTTCGACCGGACGATCCCGCCCAAGGCCTATTACGGCATGCTCGCGGCGATGCTCCGCACCAGCTGACCGGGCCGCCCGTCAGCCCGATCGCAGCAACGCCACCCCGGCATCGCGGTCGAACAGGTACAGCGCGGTGCGCGCCGCCTGCCCACGCGGTCCCTCCAGCCCGCCGTCGCGATCGATCAGCAACCGCGCATCGTCATGTGCACATTGCAGCAGGTCGGCCATCATGTCGGGCGTCGCGAGCCGGAACGCCATCTCGCCCGACTGCTTCGTACCCAGCAATTCGCCCGCGCCGCGCAACCGCAGATCCTCCTCGGCGATCCGGAACCCGTCATTGGTCTCGCGCATCAGCGCCAGCCGCGCGCGCGACGTCTCGCTGAGCGACGAACCCCGCATCAGCAGGCAGATCGACCGCCCGCTTCCCCGCCCGACCCGACCGCGCAGCTGGTGAAGCTGCGCTAGGCCGAAGCGGTCGGCATGCTCGATCACGATCAGCGTCGCGTTGGGCACGTCGACGCCGACCTCGATCACCGTCGTCGCGACCAGAACGGCGGTGCGCGCGGCGGAGAACTCGGCCATCACCGCGTCCTTCTCGGCGGGCTTCATCCGGCCATGGACGAGCGCCACCTTGTCGCCGAACCGCGCACGCAGCGTCTCCGCACGCATCTCGGCCGCAGCGAGATCGCTCTTCTCGCTCTCCTCGACCAGCGGGCACACCCAATAGGCCTGCCCCCCGTCCGCCAGATGCCGACCGAGCGCGTTGACCACGTCGTCGAGCCGATCCTCCGAAATCACCCGCGTCTCGATCGGCTGGCGGCCCGGCGGCATCTCGTCGAGTCGGCTGACGTCCATCTCGCCGTACTGCGCGAGCGTCAGCGTGCGCGGGATCGGCGTCGCGGTCATCGCCAGCAGATGCGGCGGCGCGATCCCCTTGGCCTGCAGCGTCATCCGCTGCGCGACGCCGAACCGGTGCTGCTCGTCGACCACCACCAGCGCGAGGTCCTTGTAGGCGACCGCATCCTGGAAGATCGCGTGCGTGCCGACGAGGATATCGATCTCGCCGCTCGCCAGCGCCATCAGCGTCGCCTCGCGGACGCGGCCCTTGTCGCGCCCGGTCAGTACGCCGACCTCGATCGGCAGCCCGGCGAGCGTCTTTCGCAGTGTCTCGTAATGCTGGCGCGCGAGGATCTCGGTCGGTGCGAGCATCGCCGCCTGCGCACCCGCCTCGACCGCGATCAGCATCGCCATCGCCGCGACCAGCGTCTTGCCGGAGCCGACATCGCCCTGCAGCAGCCGCAGCATCGGCGCGGTCTGCGCGAGATCGCCCTCGATCTCCCCCACCGTCCGCGATTGCGCGCCGGTCAGCGTATAGGGCAGCTTGAGCATACCCCGCAGCCGCCCGTCGCCATGCAGCGCACGCCCCCGCCGCTTGCGGGTATCAGCTCGGACGAGCGTCATCGCGAGCTGGTTGGCGAACACCTCGTCATAGGCCAGCCGCTCGCGCGCCTTGGCATCCGACGGGTCGGCGTGGATCCGCGCCAGCGATTCGTGCCAGCCCGGCCATTCGCGCTTCGCCTTCAGCCCGGGCTCGATCCACTCGGCCAGATCGGGCGCCCGCGCGACCGCCTGCGTCGTCAGCGCCGCCAGCCGCCGCGATGTCAGCCCCTCCGACAGCGGATAGATCGGCTCGCGCTCGCGCAACTCCTCGTCCTGCTCGACGATGTCCGGATGGACGATCTGCAGTTCCTGGCCATATTCGTCGAGCCGCCCCGACACGCGCCTGGCCTCGCCGATCGGCAGCAGCTTCTTCGCCCAGCCCGAACTGCCGCCGAAGAAGACGAGGCTGACATAATTGCCATGCTCGTCGGTCGCCTGCACCCGCGTCGGGCCACGCCCCGCGCTGACGCGATACTCGCGCGCGGTCAGCGTGATGACGATGATCCGCCCGGCATCGCTCGACATCAGCTCGGTGCGGGGCAGCCGGTCGACATAGCCGGTCGGCAGATGGAAGGCGACGTCGACGACGCGCGCGAGCCCGAGCCGGTCGAGCGGCTTGGCGAGCGCAGGCCCCACCCCTTTCAGGACGAGGGTTTCGGCGAACAGCGGATTGAGGATTTCGGGTCGCATGACTATCTGCCCCCTATAGCCCAGCCGACGCCCGCCGCCAGCGGGTCGCCGGTCAATCGGCGTTGGAGATATGATGGACCACGAAACCCGCCTCAAGCGCCTCGGCTTCCGCAGCTCGCACCGCGGCACGCGCGAAGCCGACATGATGATCGGCGGCTTCTTCGAAACCTATGGCCGCAGCTGGACGCCCGAGCAGCTCGACTGGTTCGAGGCGCTGCTCGAACAGCAGGACGTCGACATCATGGGCTGGGCGATCGGCTCGATTCCCTGCCCGCCCGAATGGGACGGCCCGATGATGCAGGCGATGCGCGACATCAATTACGTCACGGTCGTAAAGTAACGCCGAGACACTGTTCCCCGGCGAAGGCCGGGGCCCAGTTGGGGGACGTCGATGATTGACGTCGAAACCTGATTTACGATTGCCTTCCCAACTGGGCCCCGGCCTTCGCCGGGGAACGAGAAGCGAATATGCCAGATCTGAACACGATCCTCTCCGCGACGACCCCGCTGACGCTGTCGGGCGTGCCATCGGGGTTCCAGCCGTCGCTGCTTGCCGACCTCGCCCGCGCCGCGAAGACGCGCGCGGTGTTCATCGCCCCCGATGATGCGGCGATGCGCGCGATCGCCTCGACCGCGGCCTATTTCGCGCCCGATCTCGAGGTGTTGAGCTTCCCCGCCTGGGATTGCCTTCCCTATGACCGCGCCTCGCCGACCCTGCGGATCATGGCCGAGCGCGTCGCCGCGCTGCACCGCCTGCAGGCCAAGCCCAAGGGCCCGCAGCTCCTGCTCACCACGGTCAACGCGGCGACCCAGCGCGTCCTGACCCCGTTTCGCGTCCGCCAGCTCGTCGCCCGCCTCGCGCCCGGCGAACGGATCGGCCGCGACACGCTCGCCACGTTGCTCCAGGCGAACGGCTATGTCCGCACCGACACCGTTCACGACCAGGGCGAATATGCGGTGCGTGGCGGGATCGTCGATCTCTATCCCTCGGGCGAGGACCATGCGCTGCGTCTCGACTTCTTCGGCGACGAGATCGAGAGCGTCCGCACCTTCGACGCCGCCGACCAGCGCACCACCGGCCGGATCGACGGGTTCGTCCTGCTCCCCGCCTCCGAAGCCCTGCTTGACGAGGAGTCGATCAAGCGCTTCCGCACCCGCTACCGCGACGCGTTCGGCGCGACCGCGACGGGCGACCCGATGTATCAGGCGATCTCGGACGGCCGCCGCATCGCCGGGATGGAGCATTGGCTGCCGCTGTTCGAGGACAAGATGGCGACGCTGTTCGACCATCTCGGCGGTGACGACGTCGTCGTCCGCGACAGCGGGGTCGGCGCCGCGGCGGAGAGCCGGTTCGAATCGATCACCGATTATTACGCGAACCGCCGACGCGCCGAAGCCGCGCAGCCGGGCAGCTATCGCCCGCTGGGTGCGACCGCGCTCTATCTCGACGCGCCACACTGGTCCGTCGCGCTCGACGCCGCCACCGCGCATGTCGTCACGCCCTTCCACGAACCGACCAGCGCCACCGTGCTCGACTTCGACGTCGACGGCCCGCGCGATTTCGGCCCCGAGCGCGCCGCGCAGGCAAACATCTACGAAGCCGTCGCCGATCATGTCGAGAAACTGCGCAAACAGGGTCGCAAGCCGATCCTCGCCAGCTATTCGATCGGCGCGCGCGAACGTCTGGGGAGCCTGCTCGCCGATCACGGGATGAAGGGCGGCAAGCACGCTGAAACCTGGCAGGAGGCGCTCGGCGTCTCGGATACCGCGAAAAGCTTCGGCGTCGCACTGGTAGTCCTGCCGCTCGACCATGGCTTCACCGCGCCCGGCGTCGCCGTCCTCACCGAGCAGGACATGCTCGGCGACCGCCTCGTCCACCGCAAGAAGCGCAAGAAATCCGCCGACGCGTTCCTCGCCGAACTGGCGACGCTGACGCCCGGCGATCTGGTCGTCCACACCGAGCACGGCATCGGCCGCTACGAAGGCCTGACCTCGATCCCGGTCGGCCAGAGCCCGCACGACTGCGTCGCGCTGAGCTATGCCGGCGGCGACAAGCTCTACGTGCCGGTCGAGAATATCGACGTGCTGTCACGTTACGGATCGTCGGAGGAAGGCGCATCACTCGACAAGCTCGGCGGCGAAGGCTGGCAGCGTCGCAAGTCGAAGATGAAGGAGCGGATCCGCGAGATCGCGGGCGAGCTCATCGCGACCGCCGCCGAGCGCGCGCTGCATCCCGGCGACGTGCTCGAACCCGACGCCAGTGGTTACCCCAGCTTCGTCGATCGCTTCCCCTATGAGGAAACCGAGGATCAGGACCGCGCGATCGAGGAGGTTCTCGCCGATCTGTCTGCGGGCAAGCCGATGGACCGGCTCGTGGTCGGCGATGTCGGCTTTGGCAAGACCGAGGTCGCGCTGCGCGCCGCATTCGTCGCGGCGATGGGCGGCAAGCAGGTCGCGATCGTCTGCCCGACGACGCTGCTCGCGCGCCAGCACTACAACAACTTCGTCAGCCGGTTCGAAGGCTTCCCGATGAACATGGGCCGCCTCTCGCGGCTCGTCACCGCGAGCGAGGCGAAGGCGACCAAGGAGGGGCTGGCGAACGGCACGATCGACGTCGTCATCGGCACGCACGCGCTGCTGGCCAAGAACATCGACTTCAAGCGGCTGGGCCTTGTCGTGGTCGACGAAGAGCAGCGGTTCGGCGTCACGCACAAGGAGCGGCTGAAGGCGCTCCGGGCCGACGTCCACATGCTGACGCTGACCGCGACGCCGATCCCGCGCACGTTGCAGATGGCGATGTCGGGCATCCGCGAGCTGTCGGTCATCCAGACCCCGCCTGTCGATCGCCTCGCGGTGCGGACCTACATCATGCCCTTCGACCCCGTCGTCCTGCGCGAGGCGCTGCTCCGCGAGCATTATCGCGGCGGGCAGAGCTTCGTCGTCACCCCGCGCGTCGCCGACCTGCCCGAGATCGAGGAGTTCCTGCGCGAACAGGTGCCCGAGATCCGTTTCGTCGTCGCGCACGGCCAGATGTCGCCGACCGAGGTCGAGGAGCGCATGTCCGCCTTCTACGACAAGAAGTTCGAGGTGCTCGTCTCGACCACGATCATCGAGAGCGGGATCGACATTGCGTCCGCCAACACGATGATCGTCCACCGCGCCGACCGCTTCGGCCTCGCCCAGCTCTATCAGTTGCGTGGCCGCGTCGGCCGCTCGAAGACGCGCGCCTATGCCTATCTGGTCACCCCGCCCGAGCGGCAGATGACGGTGACCGCCGAGAAGCGGCTGAAAGTGCTGTCCGATCTGGATTCGCTCGGGGCCGGGTTCCAGCTGGCGAGCCACGATCTCGATATCCGCGGGGCCGGCAACATGCTCGGCGACGAGCAGACCGGGCATATCAAGGAGGTCGGCTTCGAACTCTACCAGGCGATGCTCGAGGAGGCGATCATGGACGCCAAGTCGGGCGGTCTCGCCTCTGCGCGCCCGAAGGACTTCTCGCCGCAGATCACGGTCGACGCGCCGATCCTCATCCCCGAGGAGTATGTCCCTGATCTCGACCTCCGGATGGGGCTGTATCGCCGCCTGAACGAGCTCGAGGAAGGTCAGGAGATCGAGGCGTTCGCCGCCGAGATGATCGACCGCTTCGGCCCGCTGCCCGACGCGACCGAGAATCTGATCAGGGTCATCGAGATCAAGCTGAACGCGAAGCGCGCCTGCGTGTCGAAGATCGACGTCGGTCCGCGCGGCGTGCTCGTGTCGTTCCACAACGACACGCCGCCCAATATCGACAAGCTGCTAGCCTATGTCGAACGGCTCAACGGCGTCGCGCGGCTGCGGCCCGACAGCAAGCTGGTGCTCCAGCGCGCCTGGGGCGATCCCAAGGCACGGCTGCACGGTGCGCTGCAATTGTCGAAGGGGCTGGCAAAGGCGGCGGGCTGAGCGCCGCCGCGCTCAGCTGCTGTGGTCGGCGACGATCTTCCACGCATCACCGCGCCGCTCGAACAGCAAGGTCGTCATCCCCGTCTCGGTCGAGGTCGCGCCGGTCAGTGTCCACCGCGCGACCAGCAAGGCATGCGTCGGATCGATCCCGCGCAGCTCGGCCGGAACGAAACTCAGCCGCCCCCGGGTATTGCCAGCGTCCGTGAAGCTCGGCGCATATCTTGCTGTTATTGCGGCTTTTCCGCGCACCAGACCCTTGGGCGTCACGAACACCGCATCCTCGGCATAGACCGCGACGAACCGGGCGAGATCGCCCGCATTCCACCCCGCCGCGCTCGCCGCCATCGCCTCCCGGATCGCCACCGATGCGGGCGCCCGGTCGGGGGCGGCCAGCACGGGCGTGACGGCCGTCGCTGCGGCAACCACGATGATCATCGCCGATCTTGCCCGGCTCACGCCCGGGTCACCAGTTCGAGCAAGGCCGCGTCGCCGACCGGTTCGGACAGCAGGAAGCCCTGATACAGGCTGGCCCCGCACGCCGCGAGCAGCTCCAGCTGCTCGCAAGTCTCGACCCCCTCGGCGATCACCGACAGGCCGAGCGACCGCGCCATCGTGATCGCGCCGGCGACGACGACCCGGTCGCGCGGGCTGCCGCCGATGTCGTGGACCAGCGCCTTGTCGATCTTCACATAGTCGAGCGGCAGGTCCTTGAGATAGGCGAGGCTCGAATAGCCCGTGCCGAAATCGTCGATCGCGACGCGGCACCCCGCCCCGCGCAATTCGGTGAGCAGCGTCGACGCGCTGGCCAGATCCGCGATCAGCCCGGTCTCGGTGATCTCCACGGTCAGGCGACCGCGCGGAAAGCCGCTATCGTCGACCCGCGCGAGGAACAGCGTGGCGAAGCCGGGCCGCGCGATATCCGCCGCGGTGAGGTTGAGCGACACGCGCAGCGTCGCCAGCGCCTCGGGCCATGCCAGCGCGCGTGCCAGGACCAGCCGCTGGATATGGTCGGACAGCGCAATCCCCAGATCGGCGCGGTCCGCGGCCGCGAACAGCGCATCCGCCCCCAGCGGGCCGAGCTTGCGGTGATCCCAGCGCGCGAGCGCCTCGACGCCCGTGATCCGCCCGCTCGCAATCTCGACCTGCGGCTGGAAGCGGATGTCGATCTCGTCGAGCTCGATCGCGTGATGCAGGTCGATCGCCAGCGCATCGAGCGACATGTCGTGCGCCGCCGATGCGATCTGCAGCATCGCGCCGTCGCTGGTCTTGGCCTTGGCGAGCGCACCGAACGCGCGCCGCATCAGCGTCGCGGCACCGTCCGCCGGATCGCTCGGATCCCCCGGCTGGTGGCTCGCGACGCCGAACCGGCAGCCGAGTACCGCCAGCGCATTGGCGACCGCGAACGGCCGCGCCAGCGCCTCGTCGAGCGCCGCGATCAGCGCGGCGATGTCCGCGGCCCCGGCCCCGACCACGAGCGCGAGATCCGCGCCGCCGAGACGCGCGACGCGCGCCGCGCCTGCCATCGCCTCGGCCGCGACCGCCTCCGCCCGCTCGACCGCGACCTCGATCAGCGAATCGACCGCGGGCCGACCATGCGCGGCGTTGACGATGTCGAGCCGCGACAGCGAGACGAGCACGACGGAGACCGGCTGTGCGTCGCCGATCCGCGCCGCGATCCACTGCTGCGCGAGGTTCGGATCGCGGCCGAAGCGTGCGCCGGCCATCGCGTCGCGGCGGTCGACGATGCCCGGCCGGCCCGGCGCGCGCGTCACATGGCGCGCCGCGAAGCGCAGCGACTGGATCAGTTCGCCGTCGCTCGCCGGGTCGATCAGGAAATGCGTCGCCCCCAGCTCGAACACGCGGTCGAGCGCCGTACAGTCGCGGCGCGACAGGACGAACAGCAGCGCCCCGCCATCCTCGGCCACCCGGGGGGCGATCGTCTGCGCCGCCGCCAGCCCCTGCGCGATCGCCCCGCGCGCATCGATCAGCACGACCGGCGCGCCGCTTTCGACATAGGCCGGGTCGATACCGCTGGCGGTCGCAGTGACCACCGCATCCCAACCGCAAGCCACCGCAATATCAGCGATCTCCGCGAAGTGACGGAACGAGCATGCGAACAGCATCGTTCTGTTCAGCATGTCCTTTGTATCCAGTGTGGCCGGTGTCATCGCCGACAACCTAGCCACCCCATCGCCCGTCGCCAATCCTGGAACGCACTTGCCGCTCGACACTGCACCACCTAGCTCTGTTGCTATGGCGTCTCACTCCCCTTCGAGCCACTCCGCGACCGTCGATCGTCCGCTGGTCGATCGGCATCAGCGAACGATCAAATATCTGCGGATCTCGGTCACCGACCGCTGCGATCTGCGGTGCCGCTACTGCATGTCCGAGGCGATGACCTTCCTGCCGCGCGCAAAGCTGCTGAGCCTCGACGAGATCGCGATCATCGCCGACCGGTTCATCGCGCGCGGCGTGACCAAGATCCGCCTGTCGGGCGGCGAGCCGCTCGTCCGCCGCGACGTCGGCGATCTCGTCAAGCGACTGGGTGGCAATCTCGGCCGCGGGCTCGAGGAGCTGACGATGACCACCAATGGCACGCGGCTGGCGGAGCATGCGCCGGCGATGGTCGATGCGGGCATCCGCCGCGTCAATGTCAGCATGGACAGCCGCGATCCCGAACGGTTCCGCTACATCACCCGGCACGGCGACGTCGCGCAGGTGATCGGCGGCATCATGGCGGCGCGCGATGCGGGGCTCGCGATCAAGATCAACATGGTCGCGCTCAAGGGCTTCAACGAGGACGAGATCGCACCGATGCTCGCCTGGTGCCGTGACGAGGGGTTCGACCTGTCCTTGATCGAGACGATGCCGCTCGGTGCGATCGACGAGGATCGCACCGACCGCTTCCTCCCGCTCACCGGCGTGTTCCGCGATCTCGAGACCCGGTTCCGGCTCGAGCGCGATTCGTACAAGACCGGCGGACCGGCGCGCTACTGGAATGTCGACGGCACCGGTACGCGGCTCGGGCTCATCTCGCCACTGACCGCCAATTTCTGCGAAGGCTGCAACCGCGTGCGCCTCACCACCGAGGGCAAACTGTACCTGTGCCTCGGGCATGATGATCAGGTCGACCTCAAGGGTGCGCTGCGCGACGGCGGCATCGCCGGGCTCGACGAGGCGATCGATGCTGGCCTCTACGCCAAGCCCAAGCGGCACGACTTCCGCATCGGCGAGGGCGAAGGTCCCGCGGTCGCGCGTCACATGAGCGTCACCGGCGGGTGACCGACTATGTCCGCCGGGCGCTGGTAGCCTCCGCCACCCCGCCGGCACAGGCCGCCGCCGCCCAGCTCGCCGATCTGGGCGACTGGGTGGAGCCCGAGGAGGCGGATGTCGTCATCGCGCTCGGCGGTGACGGGTTCATGCTGCAGACGCTCCATGCGATGCTGGAACGGCGCAAGCCCGCGGTCCCGGTCTTCGGAATGAATCTGGGTACCGTCGGCTTCCTGATGAACGAGTGGCGGCATCACGGCCTCGAAGACCGGCTTTTGCGCGCCAAGCCGTTCAAGGTCACGCCGCTCAGCATGACCGCGACCGGAATCGACGGACGCACCCTCACCCTCCCCGCGATCAACGAGGTCTCGCTGCTGCGCGAGACGCGCCAGACCGCCAAGCTCGAGGTGACGGTCAACGACCGCGTCGTGCTCGCCGAACTGGCCTGTGACGGCATCCTGGTCGCGACGCCCGCGGGCTCGACCGCCTACAACCTCTCCGCGCAGGGCCCGATCCTGCCGCTCGGTTCGGGCATGGTCGCGCTGACGCCGATCAGCCCGTTCCGCCCGCGGCGCTGGCGCGGTGCGATCCTGCCCGACAAGGCGCGGATCGGCATCCGCGTCCTCGACCCCGGCAAACGCCCCGTCTCCGCGGTCGCCGACCAGCGCGAGATCCGCGACGTGGCACAGGTCGACATCTGCATGGACCGTGCGCGTGAACTCACCCTGCTCTTCGATCCCGAGCATGCGCTCGACGACCGCATCACGATGGAACAGTTCGCAGCATAGCCCCGGCCCCGGCGCAATTTGTTGCAGAAATCGACAAAAACCGGGTTGCATCGTCCAACTGGCCGTTTATAGAGCCGCCTCCGGCAACGTTCCCTGATAGCTCAGCGGTAGAGCTCTCGACTGTTAATCGAGTGGCCGTAGGTTCGAATCCTACTCAGGGAGCCATTTCCTCGTTCGCGGGGGTGCCGAGACGGCCGCGGAGGCTTGCACGCCCGCGGAAATCCATACATCTGAAGTTCGCGGCGGTTCGAAGCCGACCGGGGGCATCCGGCCCCAAGCGGGGGCACTTTGGGGACACCAATTTTCCGGGCTAGGGGCATCGCGTGCTGACCGACACCAAGTGTCGAAATGCGCGGAAGGCCGAGAAGCCGCAGAAGCTTTCCGACGCGCACGGTCTGTACCTCTATGTCACACCGACCGGGTTCAAATCCTGGCGGATGAAATATCGATTCGGCAACAAGGAAAAGCGGCTGACGTTCGGCGGGTATCCGGAGGTCTCGCTGCAGGATGCCCGAGAATTGCGGAATGCCGCGCGGCTGCTGCTTCGGGCCGGGATCGACCCGGCGATCGAGCGGAAGCAACGCGAGGCCACGATCGCATCCGAATCGCTTCGCCTGTTCGAGCCGATCGCCAGAGCTTGGCACGATTCGCAGAAACCCACTTGGTCGCCGCGATATGCCGCGAAGGCGCTGGCGAGCATGGAGAAGGACGTCTTCCCATCCTTGGGCAACGTACCGATCGGCTCGATCACGGTACCGATGGTCTTGAAGGCGCTCAGAGCGGTCGAGGAACGTGCGGCGATCGAGACGGCGCATCGTTTGCGGCAACATATGTCAGAGATCTTCCTGTACGCGATCGGGGCCGGTCTGACCGACACGGATCCCGCCCACGTAGTGAAGCCAGCCTTGCTGCCCATGACGAAAGGACGGCGGCCAGCCGTGCGGCTCGTGAGCGAAGCGACTGCGGTACTGGCACGGGTCGAGGCGATGGACGCATTCCCAGCGACCAAGCTCGCATCGCGCCTGTTGGCGCTGACCGCAGCGCGTCCCGGCGTCGTCCGAATGGCAGCGCCGCAGGAATTCGAGGGGCTCGATTCGACAACGCCGCTGTGGCGAGTGCCGGCGGAAAAGATGAAGCTGACGGTCGAGCGCAAGAACGACGCGGACTTCGAGTTCGTCATTCCGTTATCGACGCAGGCGGTGGAGATCGTGCGCTCTGCGTTGTTACGATTCGGGGGCGGGCCCCTGCTCTTCCCCAGCGTCCGAAGTCCGAAGAACCCGCTAAGCGACAATACGCTGTCCAAGTTATATCGGGACGCCGGGCAGCGCGGCCGGCACGTCCCTCATGGTTGGCGAGCAACGTTCTCGACGGTGATGAACGAACTCGCGGCCGTAGACGATCGCACCGGCGATCGGGGCGTAATCGATCTGATGCTGGCTCACGTTCCGGCCGGAATGTCGGCGTCGGAAGCTGCGTACAATCGAGCAATGTATATGCCGCGACGACGCGCGATTGCGCAGGCGTGGGCGGACCTCCTGATCGTCGATCTTCAGTCAGCCCAACAACTGGCAGAGCGCACCGCGCAGTAGCAGGTGCAGCGTGATGCGCCGTTCAGACGGCGCGCCGTCCGCCACGGCTGTTCGCAACCTGATCCGTGGCGCCGGCGCGCGATTCGCGGAGAAGGTTCGCGGGCCGGATCATGGTGAGGGGCGCAAGGTCCCGCGGCGAAACAGCTACGACGTCGACGACAAGCGGGCACAGCCGTGGAAGAAGGTCGGCGATGGATCACATGCGCAAGGCGTGATCCACCGTGAGGCGCTGATCAAAACCGCTAAGGAGCAGCGCCGGACAGACTGGGAGCGCCTGCCGAACCGTCGCCTCCGCGAGATTCGCGAACAACGTACCGCGCTCGCGGCCGAACTGGCGGCGCTCGTCGCGCAGGGGCAGCCCCCGATCGGTCGACCAGCGACGATCCGGCACGAGATCGACCGGCTCGACGCGACGATCGCGCGCGCCGACGTTAGGCTCACCCGCGTCGACATCACCGTCCTCGAGGTGCTGCTCGAGCGGATCGATCACGCCACCGGAGCGCTGTTCCCGTCCTACCAGACGATCGCGGAATGGGCGGTCTGCAGCCGAAATGCGGCGGTTGCGGCGATCGCGCGCCTGAAGGCGCGCGGCTTCATTGACTGGGTTCGCCGGAGCATCCGGACAAACAATGAAGGCGAATTCGCCCCCCAGCGCGAGCAGACGTCTAACGCCTATTATTTCGACCACCGGCGCAGCATGGAGCCCCATACCTGGCAGCGGTACATGCAGATCTTGGTCGCGAAGCTTCGTCGCCTGGGGGCCGTCCCTGCCGCCTTGGTGCCCGATGCGCCGCGGGAAGTTCAATACGCGCCGCTGCGTGAAGCCCTCGCGAGCGCAGCTTCTTCGTTCGACAACGCGAGTACATGAAATGTGCTCTATCCTGCATTCAGACATGATGAATAAGGAACGTCTCCGCTGAACGCGGACCCGGCGTTAATTTGATATTCCCCCAGAGCCGAAACGGCATGCCTCAAGGACCCGACCGCCAAGACCCGGCTGTCGGAACGAGGCGGCTTGCGCCGCCCCGGGCTGTCGGTGGGGGAGTGAAACGAAAATCCGTGGCTTAATCCGGCGTCGCGCATGCGGCACCCTTCAGATCCCGACCAACAGATCCGCCCACTCTTGGAACAGCGCGCGCCGTCGCTGAAGCTGCTCGCTGCGATTGTACGCAGCCTCGACCTTGTCCTTTGGCGAATGAGCGAGCGCGCGATCGATCACGTCGCGGTCTGCCCCCTGCCCTCTCTCATTCATCACGGTCGAAAACGTCGCGCGCCAGCCGTGCGGAACATGGCGGCCCGCGAAACCGGCACGCTCATAGAGCGCGCCGATCGCCTTCTCCCCGATCGGGGCGCCGTGCGCCCGCTCGAAGATCAGACCATGCGTATTTGCATCGTCACGATGCATAATCTCGCGGACCTGATGCATAAGCGCGACCGCCTGGCGCGACAGCGGCACCAGGTGATCGTTCTTGGCATCGAGCTTCTTCGCCGCGGCAAGTTTCATGCGCGCGGCCGGCACGCGCCACACCGGCGCCGGCCCATCGAGGTCCTCGAGCTCTTCCCAGCGCGCGCCGCGCGCCGCGGCATATCGGACCGCGGTCAGCGCTAGGAACCGCGACGCAAATTTCACGACCGCCGCGACGTCGACCAGCTCGGCCGCGGCGAGTAGCGCGCGAGCATCCTCGATCTCGAGGAGCGCTGGATGATGCTGCGCCGGCGCCGGCGGGGTCAGCGCCCGGCTGACGATCGCGGCCGGATCCTGGTCGACCAGGTCCTCGGCCATTGCATAGGCAAATACCGCCGAGATCCGCTGGCGCACGCGTCGCGCCGTCTCGAGACTGCCGCGCTCCTCGATGCCGCGCAGCGCGTTGAGAATGACCGGAACGGTTACCGCGCCGATCGGCATCGCGCCGATCGCCGGGAATACGTCGCGCTCGAGGCTGGCAAGGACGTCGGCCGCGTGAACGTCCGTCCAGCGCCGGCGCTTGTGCGCATGCCATTGGCGCGCGACGTGCTCGAAAGCACGAGCCCGGCCTGCCGGGGCGGCATCACTAGTGCGCGGGTCCACGCCGCGGCCGAGCTGCTCGCGCGCCTGGTTGCAACGAGCCCGAGCTGCATCCAGCGACACTTCGGGAACGGCACCGATCGTCAGCAGCTGCTCTTTGCCGCCGAGACGAAACTTCATCCGGAAAGACTTCCGTCCTGTTGGCGCAACGTAAAGGTGCAGGCCGCCCTGGTCGAATAGCTTGTAGGCGGCCGCGCGCGGCCGTGCGGCTTTCACCGCGGCGTTAGTGAGCATAAGCACCTTTCAAACATGGTTTAAGCAGATCGCGAATTTGGCTGGATTCACCTTGAGAAGTTGGCCAACATCAGTTGATGGACCTCGCCGAAAAACACACAGATGCGCTCGCAAAAGGCGTCGGCGTCTTGATGACTGCAGGTGGCGCCGCGACTGGGTTCGCTCTTCACGAAACTAGCAGCTGGACGCTCGCGCCAAGCCTTTACGTCGCGGCTACGGCTACAATTTTGTGGTGCTTGAGCTTTGCAAGCGGCATCTTCCGATCGGATGCGATCGAGAACACCTTGCGAGCAAATTTAACACTCAACCTTGCGATGCGGAACAAGGATCCCGAGGCCACTCAGATTGAGCACGCGGATCAGTTTTTCGAGATGTCCCGCAGGCAGGTGAAGTGGCGAAGGGCTCAACTTTGGCTGCTTCTCGCCGGTGCACCCATTTATTTGGTGGGCAACACAATGCATTTACGAGAAAAGCAGCTGGCCTCTCATAAGGCAAATTCGCCTAATTCGTCGCCAGCCAATATGCCAATCCAGCCGCACAATTTGGCCGGCAAATAGCAGTCAGGCCGCACGGAGCGGCGGAGGTGCCCTCCGCCGCGGCCACGGTTTTCTGCGGCTTTGCGGATGTAAGATACCCCACTTCAGGTATAGAAATACCCCACCTTGGGTAAAGATATACCCACGGTCCGCCACCCTATTGGCCGGGCTTTTGATTCCAGTTAATAAACGGTTTGATATGCCTGCAAGCTACTATGCTTTGATCGGCATACTATAACTATAAGCACGGGGTTGGGATGCGGGTCGTTATTTACACAAGCAGAGCTAAACGCAGTTTTTCAACCTCGGAGTTTTCCGACCTTCGTGACGTTGCCGCTTCTAAAAATCACTCGCTAAACATTACTGGCCTGCTACTGTTTGACGGCAATCGCTTTATACAAGCTTTAGAAGGAGACGCTGCAGCGGTGCAGGTTGTTATGGACCGAATCGAGAAAGATCCACGTCACGATAGCATTACCTATTTTGACACTATTGAAACCAACTATCGACAGTTCAATTGGTGGGCAACCGAATACCAAAACGTAAGTGACTCTCTTAACGGAAAAGAGTTTCTTGAACGCGTAAAGAAACACGTTGCTGACGTTAAATCTGACTCAATTAAAGCAGCCTTTATCGGATTTGCAGCCCTGTCACTGCGTCGACGTTTACAAGCCTGAGAATTCTCAGTGAATCCCTCCCCCGCGGCCACGGGTTTTCAGTACTTTCCGGCCCCATGTACCCCGCTTTTATACAGGCGATACCCCGCCCTTTTGTGCTGCCGCCCGGCTCATTAGAGCCGGGCGCATCCGTTACTTGACGGGCTTGCCGATGGGCCAATAGCGCATTGAAATCACCTCCTTCCTAGTTGAGTTTTGGATCAGGCATCCGCGCGACGCCGATTAGGCGGGCCTGCTGCGGATAATCAGCTCGGTGACCTTGGCGCCGGCACCGGTCGCCTCCGTGCTGATCGTCCAGGCCGTCTCGACTTCCTGGATCTCGAAAGCAGAGAAGGTCTCGCGGATGAACGGCGTGTCGTTGATCGACATGATGAATCCCGGCGCCCCCGCCAGTACAATTGTCAGTGAGGGGCGCCGTCGCGCTGTAAGCCAGCGTTTTACTGCGTCATGGTCGGCCATGCGCTGTCGAACGACATGGATCCGTTGAACGTGTTTGGTCGGTAGGCGACGCCAAGAATTGCGCCGGTTCCTGACGTCGGAGTGGCGTGAGTCACAGTGTACTTGGCCCACTCGGTCGTGAGGGTAACAGAAGCCTTGCTCGTGTTAGCGTGCTTTTCGGTCATCACGGTAAGCTCGACAAGCTCCCCGCCGACCTTGCCCCGAAGCCAGATCGACGCCGTGATGGGGCTCGCACTCACAAAGACAGTCGATCCGCATTCAACACTACCATAGCCGCCGGTGGCGCCAGTGTTCGTGAACGTCTGAGTGCTGGCGTCCTTCGTTACACCGTCAGGCCCCACAACTGCATTGCGCTGGCTCGACACCGAGGTAGCTGGCGAGAACGTGAAGCTGGTGTTCGACCAACCCTGTGGATTTCCACCCCGCGCAGTTTGAACCGCCTGACCGGTGTCATCAGAAAGAAGGATACCCGGCCCCGGCTTGACGTTCGCGCTGGCGACAGACGGAATGCCTGACTTTTCTACGCCCTGCGGCCCCTGTCCGATACCGTTCACTGCCGTCGCAGTGTAATAATACGGCGTGCCGTTCGTCAGGCCCGTATCGGTGTATGGGAACGTGACCCCAGTTACGAATGGCGTGGCCCCCTGTCCGCCGGAATTGGTCGAGCGATACAGGTTGTAGCTGGTGATAGCCGAGCCATTGTTTGCAGGCGGCGACGGCATGGCGATGATGTTCTGTGCATTGCCCGGGGTAACCGAGATGGCAGGAGCGCCAGGTACTGCGGACGTCGCGCCCACGGTCGTGACTGACGTCTCAGGCCCCGTTGCAGAAAGACCACCTGCGCTGAGAGCGAACACCTGATAAAAATAGGTGGTGCCCGCAACGACGTCGATATCGACAAACGTCGTTTCGCCGGCCGCAGCAGCGCCGACGACCAGTGTGGCCGACCCCGCAACCGTCCCGCGTTTGATGAGGTAGCCGCCGAGCCCGCCCGCATCGGGTGCCGCTGGTGCGGTCCACGTCAAGGTGTTGGCGTTGCTCGCCGACGATGCATTAAACCCCGTGACAGCAGACGGCGCGGACACGGTGCCAGTAGCCGGGATACCCTTTGGCGCGGTATAGTTGACCGATACGATATCGCCTGACGCGAGCGTCAGGAACGACACGAGACCGGATGGACCGTCGATCAGGGATATCGACTTGGTGGTGTCCGCGTTGTTGTACAGCAGTACGCCGGTCGTGCCGTCGCGGTTCGCGAACGCGACGTTCTGCACTTCAAGGCTGGCTTCACCCACGCCGAGCGTCGTGCTGTAGCAGCGTCGCGCGCCGGGCTTCATGACCTTCAACAGATGCACAAGCGCCATGTATTCGGGCCGTTTGACCATCGTGCCGTTGCCGTCTGTCGAGATCGTCGCGCAGGGTGCAACCTGAGCATAGGACGGTGCGAACGGCTGATAACGGCCACCAGACAGCGGACGAAGAAACAGGTTCCAGAAAGTGACTGAGTTCTGGCCTGCGCGGATGCCGCCGATGATGGCATTCGCAAGGTGCTGCTGCAGGGACACCTTGTTCGAAAGATTGCCGACCAAGCACATTTCGGTGAAGTGAGTTTCCTTGCGGCTGCGAGTCCACGTCCGAAGCTGCTCAAACTCATTCTTGCCGGTCGTGCTGTACCCATGAACAGCGGCGCCATCGGCCAGATCGCCGGCCAATGGTTCAGCGAAGACATCACGGACCAGATGGCCGCCGCTGGCACCGGTGTAGCCCGAAAGGTTATGCCAGTTGTGATCGCCGACGAGAACGCGGACATGCCCGAAGCCCGCCGCCATCAAGGCCGGCTTGAGGATGTTGACGAATGCGGCCATCTGCGCACCGGTCCAGACGCAACCGGGGTAGCTCGGCGGGCCGTAGCCTGCCTCGTTCTGCGTCGTAACAGCCCAGATGGGGATGCCAAGCTCGGCATATGCTTTAAGGAACTTGACGAAGTAATTGGCATAAGCCGTGTAGTTCGTCGTGTTGCCGATAAACATACTCGTCACGCCATCTGGCCGTCCAAGCAACGAGTTGGTCGACTTCATGACTGCTGGCGGCGTCCAAGGCGAAGCAATGAATTTCAAATTGGGGTTGATCGCCAGCGCCTCGCGAAGCGTCGGGATGATGAACTCGCGATCCTTCTGGATCGTGAACGTCGGCATCGTGACGTCGGCGCCGTCCCAGTCGTCGCAATAGGTGTAGTAGCCAAGCGGGCCGCGGTGCGTGAAGTCCGACGCGCCGATACAGATCCGGCAAGTCGAGAAGCCATCTTTGCCAAACGCCTCAGTCAGATTTGCCTTGCGCTGAGCCGGGGTGCAATTCGTCTGAAGGACATAGCACGAGCTCTCCGTGAGCGATGCGCCCGCGCCGAACATCTGCTGATAGGTCTCGGTTCCGTCGACATAGATGGTCGCGCCAGGCAGGCCTGTGAGCGGAGCGAAAGCCGTCATCGTAGTATCGATGATGGGCGGCGATAGGCTCAACGAGGTCCGCTGCCCAGATGGAGCGTCCCCCGTCAAGCCGCGACCGGGGAGGATCTGGTTCAGCGTTTCGATCGCGTCAGCTGCGAGGGTCGAAGTGTCAAAAGAGCGCTTAATCGTCATATCGAATTACCTTTTATGCGCGAGCGAACATGCCGTTGGTGAAGAATGGATCGGTGAAGAAGGCCCCAGACGTCGGCGTCGGCGTCGGCGTTGGGATGACGATGACGCCACCACCGTTGATGACGACGGCTGCCGCCAAGCTGGTGAGACGGCGACTGCCACCAGGGCGGCCAAAACGTGGATTACGAGCCATGGAGAGGTCCTTCGGGCATGAGTCAGGGGACGCCGATCGCGCGATGGCGCCGCGTCGTGATGGTCTTGGTCGGGAGGAGGAGAAGCCGGGTGAGCTTGCGCTCACCCGGTCCGGATCAGCTCGCGGGCTTGTCCTTGGGGGCCAGCTTCTTGGCAGCCACCTTGGTGGCCGCGGCGATCGCCATCGGCACCAGGATCTCGCGCGCGAGCATCTTCAGTAGTTCCTTCATCGTCTTCCTCCTTGGTGAAGTCAGAGGCCGGTGAGGCAGAGGGCGCGCTCGCGTTTGCGACGCGAGACCAGGCCCGCGAGCACGCGGCCGCCAGCCTTGTTCCACATCAGAAAGGCATCGCAGCCAGCGGCCCATTGGCCTGCGTTGAAGCGGCGCGCAGCAGTCGATCGACAAAAGCCGGCCGCGCCGATGTTATACGCCAGGCTCACCGAGGCCGCGGCCTGGTTGGGGCGGCCGTACAGCGCCGGCACGCACGCCACGACGGCCGTCGCATGTGCGATCAGCTCCTCCTCGAGCTTCGCCGTGCACTGCGCCTCGGTGTAGACCTGCCCCATCCGGACGCCGCGCGTGATGCCATCGCACGCGGTCGGCACCTTCACCGCGTCGAGATACGCGCGGAGAAACTGCGGACCGGAGACGTGGCGGATCGTCGCGGCGCCGTCGGGCGCGATCGTCACCGCAACCTTACGGCCGCTCTCGTCGGCCGGGATGGAGGTGAACAGCGCAGCTGCGCCGATCGCGGTGCCAAGGACACCCGCAAGCGTCTTCACGGCCAGACGTTTGACGTCAGACATCGGTTTTCTCCTGGTCAATAGAAGCGGCCGCGGCCGCGTAGATCTCGGCGATCGCCGCGATCGCGGCGACCATCGGCAGGTCCGACACGTCGTCGGGACTATTCGAGGTCACGGCGCCGGCGCCGGAGAACGGTCTGAACCGTGTCGGTTTCGAAGATCCGGATCAGCGTCCAGACGATCGTCAGCAGCGCGGCGATGTGCGGGAGCAGCTGCGCAAGCGTGCCGACCGCGATGCCAGCCGACACGACGTCGAACGACAGCTTCGCAGCGCCGGGAACATGGTCCAGCGTCATGGTAATGTCCGATCATGAGATGGCGCGGCTAGCGCCGAGGGTCAGGCCCGAGGATCAAGCCGACTAGGTGTTCGCAAAGGCGTTCAGGGTTTGGGCGCGGATCCGAGAAAAGCGCTTTCGACATTACGCTGGCAATGGCCGGGCTTCTCGCCAAGCAGCACAAACAGTAAGTCGATGACTGGGGCGGTCAGATTGGCCCACCATGCGCCTCGCATCTGCGCGCGGCCAACATAGCTGCTGATTGTCTCGTCTGCCGAAGGGCAGGCGTCGGTGATGTGTAAAATATAGAACAGGCCGACTATCACGACCTGGGCAAGCTGATCGACCGATACGAGCAGCTGCTGCGCTACATCACGCAACCGCCGCATTACAGACCTGCGATCCGGTCGGCAGTGGCCTTGGACACGTAACCCTTCTCGACGAGATAGCCGACACCTTCCTGCGTGCGTGGATCTCTTGGATCGATGCTACCGGACGCAGACTGCGCGCGATCGTAGATCAGCTTGGCCATCGGGTCAGACATCGTCGCCGTGACGATTGCCACCTGCTCACCGAGCGGAAACAGGTCGACCCATTGATTGAAGGTGTAGAATATGAGGGCAGGCGTAGCCGCGGTACTTGGTACCAACCTGCCATCAGCAACGATCCAATCGCGAGGATCAATCGCGGTGTCATACTCTATGTATGCATAACCGGACTCCGGATCGGGAATGATATCAGCAGAAAACATGCCGATCACTCGACCAGTTTCGATCTCATAAATAGCCAAATGCTTCATAGCGCGGTCCAGTAGACAGAGAGGGCCGGGTCCCGGATGATTGACCAAGTCCGCTCGGTAGCCCTGACAGCGACCCTCCAGCGTATAGTCAGCTCACCGAACGTATTCAGAACCCGGATTGTGTAATTATCCAATCGGCCTGTGCTGCCAAAGCCGCTTTCCGGCAGTGGAATCGTAGCCAAGATCCCGTTGTCCGCGGCGTTCAAGATTTCAAGCGTTGGCTGGGTGTCGCGTGTCCCGTTCGTTTGCCCGCCGATAAAGCCCGAGAAGGCGATGTATATTGATCCACCCGACCGAATGAACATGTCCGCGCCGAGGTTAGGGATGTATTGCTTACTCGCCTGTCCTGCGCCGCCGTACGAACCCGCTACCGAACTGGCAGTCGTGGCGGTCATGGTCGACCGATCGAGCGCGCGGATCGTCACCGTGCCGTTGAAGATTGCGTTGCCGTCGACGAACAGATTGGCACCGATATAGAAGACACCCGGGGACCCGTCCGACTTCGACAGGCTGATCCGGGTGCTGCCGTCAGGCGTCGTGCCGGTGACCGACCAGAAGACACTGGTGCGGCCATCGATGCCGGCGATGGCGCCGGTTTGTTCTGCGATGGTCGCGGCGCTGCCGTTGTATTCGGCCCGCAGCTCCGCGAGCGTCTGGGCTACAGCGCCTGCCTTCGCGTCAGCAATCGCAGTCGCCCGGTCTTCGATCCGCGCATTGACGGTTCGCTGGAGGCCGCTGTCCGCACCGAAATTGACTTGCGCTTCTAGTGCAGCGGTACGCGCCGCGGCCGCGTATCGGTTTGGCAAATCGGCCACGACGCTGGCAATGTCCGAGATCCGTGCGCTCGTGGCGCCCGTCACAGCGCGATCGTTACCCGAGCTATATGGCACCCAGGTTTTGGTCCCGGGCTTTACCTCGGTGACAAACGGCCGCGAAAACCATGCATAGCCGTCATTCTCGACATCGTAAGATCGGAGCGCGATCGTGGCACGAACAGCGCCAAGGGGCACGACGATCTCTTTGACGCCGGTCTGGTCCCATGCATTAAGATCTTGACCCCCTGCATTGATCCGTGCGGCGGAGTTCTCGCCGGCGTAGCCGATGTAACCATTATCGTTGAAGAAGAAGACGGAAACCCAGGCGCGGCAACGGTGACATGCAGTCATCGCGTACAGTTGGATGGTTGATCCTGCCCGCACGGCGAACGGACTACTTTGAACTTCGCTAAAAAGGCCAGGTCCCGCAGGTCCCCGATACAGCGTCAAATTGTTTTCGACACCGCCAATCATCCATGTCGAACCAGCGCCATTGAGCACCAAGCTCGATAGCGCGCCTGGGTTTGCAGTCAGGCTCCATCCATCGAGCGTACTTAGGCTGCTGTTCGGTACGAGATTGCCACCGGACGGACTAGCTTGCGCCTCAAGCGAGCTCGCGCGACTGGCATAGCTGTCCTGGGCATCCGACAGTGCCGTGATACGCTCATTGTAGCCGCCAAACGTGCGTTCGACGCCTTCGAAGGTTGCCGTGACACTTCGCGACAGATCAGCCACAGAGCGGTTGGCATCAGCGGCTGAAGTCGCTGCCTGACTGATCTTTGCAGCCGATGAGATCTGGACGGCGTCACCGCTGCCCGGCGTGTAAGGAAGCAGGGCCGCATCTGCGCTGCCGACCTTCGCGCCTTGCGGCCTCAAAAACCATGCGTAGCTGTTTCCGCCGGCTCGAGTACCTTGTTTGATAAGGTAGATGCGCGCTCGCGCTGCCCCGGCGGGTGCCGGCTCGTTGAAAAACATTCGGTGGTAGTCGGTCAGGAGCCCGTTCCCCGGGTTCCCCTCTGCCGCATCGATCGACCGGGTGCCGATGAACTCGCCGGAACTGCTCAGCCAGTCCAGGTACAGTGTGGTGACGCACCTATGTGATCCAGCGTATACTGAGAACTGGTAGATCTGCCCCGGCTCGATACCGGCTATAGTCTGCTGCCAGAAGCCTGCACGATCGGTGGATGCGTTCTCTTGACCGATCACCAGGGCGTTCATGCCAACCGGCCACCATTGCAGGCTGGTAACGTCGTTCAGACCGCCTATTGATCCAGCTTCGCTGTTAAACGTCCAACCATCTTTTGAGATGAAGTCGGTGTTGGAGAGCAGGTTCCCACCTGCGGAAAACGACGCCTTCACTTCGTCGATGCGTCGACCGGTCGCGCTGTCCCGATCGATGGCGGTTGTATCGACGCGGCTGATTTCTGCTCGGACTTCCGTATCGTCGTACGACCCGCCGGCGACGATACGATCGACCTTTTCACCAAGCGCCTTGTCGGCTTCAGCGAGCAGCGCGACCTTTTCATCAACGCGTACATTAGTTGCGACGTCGCGATCACTGAAGTCGGTGGCGATCGTTTCGATCTGCCGCACAATCGCCGCATCATCTTCTGCCAATGCAGCAGTAGCCTGATCGATTTTGGTATTTGCAGCATCCACCGCCGCGTCAGCTTCACGGCGCGCGGCATCTATGGCGATATTGGCGTCGGCAACGGCCTTGTTGACCGCAGGTATCGTCACTGTCTCAAGCTCGTCGAGCGACTTCAGCAGATCACCCGCCGGCTTACCACCGACCGCGTTCGTATCCTTCGACGTGTTTTCGCCGGTGACGTCGGCATTGTCCGCCGGCTTCGTGCCGGTCGGATCAGAGACGGCATCCCATTGCGCCGTCGTCGCGGCCTCGTCGATCGCCAGGATCAGCGGATTGTTGCGGCTGTCATAGACGATCGGATCTGCTGCCTGGACCGGCAGCGCGTCGCTTGCATCCCACTGGTAAAAGTCCGGCGTCTCGAAGGTCAGCACCATGTTGCAGGTGCCGCCTTGGCCGAGCTCCTGCTCCTTCACCCGGAATAGCGTGCGCGTGAAACCGAGCGGCGCGAAAGTGAAGGGCAGCACATCGCCGACATTGTACTTCCACGCCCGGATGTCGAAGGCCGCACTGAACTGACGGGAATACTGGCGGCGCTGCAGCACCTGCTTGGCAACCCGCTGCGCATGGCTCGGGCTTTCGACAACGCCCAGGTCGAGGGAAAGATATCGATCCTGCCCGTCCGGGCTCGGCATGCTGACCTCAGGATAGTCGACCAGCTGATAGAGGGATGCCGTCGTCGGATCGACGTACTTGCCCCGGACGATGTTCGGCGTTGCCTCGAGCGATGGATCGGGATCCCAATTGAATGCGCCGACGACGTCGTCATCGTTCAGGCCGTCATCGATCGCGGCCGAGGCCAGGTCGTTGTGCGACACAACCAGGGCGAGCTTGCCAGCGGTATCGCGAAAGCGTGCGCAGCAGCCGGCGCACATCATGTCGAGGACGGTCTTCTGATCGTCGCCTTCCGAGATTACACCGGCGCCGTGGTAGCGCGGCTCGTTGCCACCGGCCGAGCGGTTGACGCGCTCGTCCGCGAGGTTTGCGGCGATCTGGAACGATGGAAGGCTGATGCGACGTGCCGGAACACCGGAGCCCGTCGCCAACTTCATCACGCCCGTAACCGGGTTGCGGATCCGCCACCCAAGAACGACGCGCAGGATCTGCAGCGGAAGGTTCTCACCGATCACGACGCCATCGTCAGCCGTATAGCGCCAGGTCGACTGGTCGCTGGCGCGCATCGGTCCGGTTCCACCCGGCACCGTGCTGTCACGACGGGGGTCGTACAGCTTTGCGCCGCGGCCGATCACGGTGATGCGGCTCGGTATCCCGCTCGAGAACGGGCTCTGCGCCTTCTTGCTATTGCCGGTGACCTTGAACCGGAAGCGCGCATAAGCGCAGCCGGTCATGCGCGCGGTGTTCGCGTTCCACTTGCCGCTGGCAAAGGTGAAGGCGTTCTGCGGCGTGCCTTCCAGGACCAGATTCGGAATCGAGAAATAGCCGACATATTTGCCGACCACCCCGGTCCTCGCCGACCAGGCCATCTGCGTATCGAACCAGATCTCCTCGACACCGTCGATCGCGTGGCTGGCGAAGGCGATGATCCAGTCGCAGATCTCCTGATCCTTGCCCGACCATTCTTCATACCGGATATCAACAGCCCCGGCAGTCTGGCCGAACCACGTCTTGCGATACGCGCGCGGGTCCACGCTCGCAGTCAGGCGCTCGGTTTGCGAGGCGGTGACCTTGGGCGTCTTTGCTAGAAGGGTCGACGCGACGCTAAGGCCACCCGACACCAGGAACAGCGTGCTGGCCGAAATGCCACCAACAGTCAGCGTGCCCGCGAAGCCACCAAGGGCGACTGCGCCGACCCCGGTTGCGATGAGTGCCACCGCGCCGATCGCCAGCGCTGCGAATCCGATTGCCTTTGCCATCGATCAGACCCCGAACTGGACGTGCCAGGCGCGGGGATCCACCCAGCGACTGCAATCGATGCGGATGAGCCCCTCGCGATCGCCTTCGGCACCGACTGCCGCGATGAAGCCGCCAAGGCAGATCCCGAGCAGGCCACCCGACATGACAATGTCACCGCGGTGGGCCAGCGCTGGCGATACCGAGCCGAACTTGGCGTCGAGCGTCGCGGCCAGATCTCCCGCACCGATGCGGCGAAGCGCACGGATGGATCCAAGCGCGGTCGAATAGCGGCCGCGAAATTCCGGCATGGGATCGACGCCGGTCATCGCCTCGACGGCACCGGACGCGAACGTGCAACAGTCGTGCGAACCCCAGGCGAACGGGCGCAAGCGGAGGGGCTCGAGATACGCGGCAAGCCGCGTCTCCCAATCGGGTCGACGGTACATTGACGTGCTCCCGTCAGGATCTGCGGCTGGCGCCGTTGGCGATCGCGATCGCGAGCTCGGCCGAGCGATCGCCCGGGTCGTAGCTCTGCTGATCGAGATAGGTTCGGTTCGACGCCTGGCCGAAGAAGGCGAGATACGATTCGACGTCGAGGTTGATCGTCTGGCTCGTCCGATCGCCGACGATCTTCGGCACCGACATATAGCCGGTGTAGTACGACCAGATCGCGCCGATGCGCGTCAGCTGCTGCGGATCGAGCATCGCACGCCAGAGCCGGCAACCGCGCCCGACATAATTCGCGCGGTCACCGATCTGCGTCATCAGCTCATCGTCGACGCCGGCGAGTCCGGAAAGCTGCAGGGACAGCGTATCGGTACCGCCCTCGCGGGCCTTGACCGGACCGACCGATACGACACGTGGGTCGATCGCGGTGAAGGTGAAGCCGTCGAGATCCTCGTCGCCGGTACCGCTGAAGGTGAAGCTGTACGGCGCATTGGTCACGCGGATCGGCTCGTCGGCCAGATCGAGGAGGCAGAACGTCACCGGCTTGCGGACGTCGGCCGCGAGCGCTGCATTCGCCGAGGCGTCGGGGCGGCTGTCCATCAAAACGCCTCCTCGCAATCGAACGCGACGCTGTAATTCTGCCCGATGCCGACGTCCCAGCCGTTCTTCGGGTCCGACATCGCCATGACCGCGTACGGCCGCTTGACCTCGATCGCGGCGCCGTCGGTCGGCACCACCCGGATGTATGGCTTGATCGACAGGGTCGCTTGACCGTTCGCGTCGGCAACGACCGGCGCGTTCAGCATCAGCAGCTGCTCGCCGAGCGTGATGAACTGCCCCCGCTTCAGCTTCAGGCCCGCCGCGCCCCAGCCCGACGTCGCGAGCGAATGACCACCCTGCCCTGCGCCCCGGACACGAACATCGATCGCGCCGGCAATCTGCTCACGCTCGCATGCGATCACACGAAAGCTGTTTGCGATACCGTCGCAGTCAACGACGAACGCCCGCCAGTCGAGCGCCTGGGCTTCACCGATGATAGGCGGCAAGGTGACCTTGGCGAACCAGCGCGGCGCCGCCGACAGCAGCGTGACGCGCCGCTTGCCGGTCCATTCACCGCGGTTGGCCTGCCCGGGTTGGTCGATGCGCCAATCGACCTTTGCGGCGATCGGCGCCGACGGCATGGCGATCAGCATTATTCGAACCCTCCGGGCAGGTCGCCGCGGCCGAGCTTGCGCATCGTCCGCGAAGTGGCGCCCGCCATGATCGGCTCGGCGGTGGCACTGACGGTCCGGAGCGAAACGCTTTCCATGCGCGCGTCGAATTCCGGACCCGCGTTGACCGTGACATTGGCATCGAGCTGCATGCGATCGGCACGCCGTCCATAGACGTCGTTCGCAGCGGACTGGACGTTCGGCAGACGCGGCATGACGCCGACCAGCCCGCCTGTGGCGAATGCCGGCAGGCGGTTGTCGTTCATGGCCTTCAGCGTTGGCAGGTTGCGGCGCGTCGCCTCCGCCGTCATCACGAATTCGCCGTTCGACAGCCAGGCGAGAATGTCGTCCGACGTGCCCGTGCCAGGCCCGATGATCTGACCGCCGGTAGCATAGCCCTTGACCTCGCCGCCCTTGGCAAAGCCGAGGAAGCTGCCGCCGATCGCCCCCAAGACCGCCTTCTGGATCGCGATGCGCGCGAGGTCCGCGATGATCGAGGATGCCATCCGCTTGAAGGCAGACTGCACCGACTCGGTCCCGTCGATGATCCCGAGCAGGCCGCTTTCCAGCGTCTGCAGGCCGTTGACCGCAACGCCCTGCAGCGCCGTGTTCACGTCGTCGGTGTTGCTCTTGAGATCGGCACGGTACCGATCCAGCGGCCCCGCGCTCGACTGTTCGGTCTGGTCACGACGACCGGCGAATTCCGGCTCGACGCGCCCGAGCTCGCGCTCGAGCCCCTGCTTGCGAACCGGATCCTTTTCCTTGTCGATCGCCGCCTGCAGGGTGGCGCGCGCCTCACGCTCCTGAAGGTCGAGGATCTGCAGGGCGATCGCGCGACGATCCTTGGCGGTGGTCGCGAGATCTCCCTGCAGCTCGAGCAAGCCGATCTGCCCGGCAATATCCTGGCGATCGACGTCGCGCTGACGCTCCGCCGTTGCAACGCGCTCGCGAGTGCGAACGCCGGCAACCTTGAGATCGGCACTGGCTGCGTTGAGCGTCTTCAGCTCGTCGGCCTTAGCCTGCGACCAGCGCTTTTCGGCGACGCCAGCCTGGGCGGCACTGTTCAAGCGCTCCTGCTCGAGGCGCAGCATTTGCACGTCGAGGTCTGCCGCGCCTTCGATCGTATCCGCCTGGGTGCGGGTCGCATCGAGCAAGTCCTGCTGCGCGCGTGCTTTTAGCTGCGCATAGGCTTCTTCGTCACGGATCCGCTTCTGCTCAGCCGCTTCACGTTTCCGCGCTTCGGTATCTGCCTTGCGATCGGTTTGCTCCTGGGAAGGGCCCTTCTTGCCGAACGCGACATGAAATACGCGTTGCGTTGGCTCGTCGAGGATCTGCCTGAGCGCTACGCCCTGCTTGGCAAAAGCCTCCCGGATCTTTGCGATCGTGATCCCCGGACCATAGGCGATGTCGACCGCCTGCCCCCTCTCGTGATCACTGGTCCCGGGCTTGGCAACCGGGCCGACATGACGGCCGGCAAGCTTGTCCGCGTAGATCCGCTCTTGGTCAGCGGTGCTGCGCAAGCCGCTGGTGACCCGGCCGCCGATGCTCGCGACGATCGTGCGCGCATCGGCTACCGTGATCGAGCGGCCGAGCTGATTATTGTTGCCGGTACGCGACGCGTTCGACTTTTCTTTGTTGGCCTCTTCGATCCTGGAAGCCTGCTGAAGGCGCAGCGTCCGCAGCTGCTTCGTCAGTACCGCATCGACAGTACCCTCGGCGATCGCGCGCTTCTTCGCCTTCTCGATCAGGCCGTCAGGACCGTCATATTCCCGATTGATCTGCGCGACTTTGTCCGTGGACCGCTTCGCAGACTCATCGGCGAGATTAGCGCGCGTTTCCTGGACCGCGGCATTCGCTTTCGCGATCTTGCCGTCCACCGCCTTCAATCGCGCTTCGAGGTCAACGACCGTCTGTGCCGCCTGCCCCTGTATCAACGATGCCGTACCGGCAAAGCCACCGGTGCCAGGCCGGTTGGACGCACGGGCCGCGCCACGCGCGTCCGCGAGGTCTTTCGCGAGTTTGGACCGGTCCTTCTGAAGCTGGGCGAGATCCTCCTTCGCGCGGATGTTGGTCAATTCCGCGTTGGTCTTGAGGGCGTCGTTTTGCTTCTTCAGCTCCTCGGTAAGCTTCCGAACGTCATCGGCAGCGCCCGCCTCGGTCTTGGCGAATGCGTCCTTTGCCTGATCGGCGATCGCGGACTTTTCCGCGTTCTCCTTCAGGGCATCGGTCTCCTTCTTGACCGCGTCGCCGCTCTCCAGGAGCTTGCCCACGAACGGCGAGAGCACGACAAGGGCCGAACTGAACACGATGCCCCACGGGCCGCCCAGCAGGCCTAGCAACCCCTTTGCCTCGCCGCTGATCAGGCTGATCGCCTGAACGACCTGCCCGGACTGCTGCGCGAAGATGATCGTCGCAGCCGTGCCCGATGCATACTGCGTGGCGACGTCACCCAGCTGGTAGGACAGCTGCTGGTACCCGGACTTGGCCTGGCCAGAAATTGCCACCGCTTTAGTCTGCGCGCCGCCCAGCGCGCCGAGCTCGTTACGAACGCCCGCGATGACGTTCGACTGGCCACGCATGGCAACAGCTTCGCGTTCGGCGCCGATCGCCGCGGCTTCGGCCGCCGTGGCATAGACACGGGCTGCGCCGGCATCGTCCTTCGTCGCGGCTGCTGCGCGTGCGGCCGCATCGGCGACCAGGCGCAGACCTGCGGCCTGCCGCTCGGCCGCGCCCGCCGCCTGATCAGCTGCAGCAGCGTCGACGATCTGAAACGCGGCCGCGCCCGACGGAGCCGAGTCGACCTGCTTGGCATTACGGCGGATCTTGTCGAAGGTCGCGCTGTAGGCGCGCTCGATCTGGCGGGCGGACTGCTCGACGGACTCACCACCGAGGCTGGCAAAGGCCTTGCGCACCTCGTCGGCGGTGTTGTCGGCCGCCGTGCCGAACTCGTTCAGCACGGACCGGCCGGCCTTCATCGCCGCCGATAGTCCGTCGATGTTGCCCGAGACCTGCAGATACAGGTCGCGGC
This sequence comes from Sphingomonas sp. CFBP 13733, assembly GCF_014841795.1. Classification (NCBI taxonomy): domain Bacteria; kingdom Pseudomonadati; phylum Pseudomonadota; class Alphaproteobacteria; order Sphingomonadales; family Sphingomonadaceae; genus Sphingomonas; species Sphingomonas sp. CFBP 13733. Next base: position 156,685 of record NZ_JACYUP010000005.1, on the reverse strand, counting down.
GGTTGGATGATGCCATGTCCGCCCTCCCCGTTATCGCTTGTTCGCGGCGATGCGCGCGTCGATCATCGACCAGAGCTCATGCGGGGTGGCCGACCAGAATTGATCGGCCGACCACCCAAACGCATCGAGCGCAAAGCCCATCAGGCGGCGCCAGCGTCCTCGCTCGTCATCGCTGGAACCGCCTTCGCTTCCCCCAATGCGGTGCGACCACCGGACGCGGCATCGAGCAGGACAAGGGTGAGCCGTCCCAGGGCCTTGTGCAGGCCCTCTTCGTAGATCAGCTCACCGATGCGCTCGGCATCGACGTTCTGGGTCTGGAAGTCATCCGGCGCGGCGCCGGCGCGGATGAGCTCGGCCGCGATCGTGCCGAGCTCCTCAAGCGACAGTGCGCCGGCGTTGCCACGCTGGATGAGGGTGAGCGTCGACCGTTCGGTCTTCCGCTCGATCGCGCGCATCGCGGTGTGCGACGGGCGCAGGCGATAGGGAACGCCAGCGAGCAGCAGCTCGTGCTCGCCGCGATCCGGGTTCGCTGGCGCCAGGCTCACGCGCCGGCGACCGCGGTGAACGCGTCGACGATCGGCGCCGCGGCGTTAGCCATGTCCATCGAGAAGGTCGCAGGCGCGTCCTTCGGGAACGAAGCCGAGAAATTGCCGATCGCGATGAGGCCGTGATACTTGATCACGTTGCCCTTCTTGATCTGGACCTCGACCTGCGGGGGCGAGCTCTTCGAGGCAGCTTCGGCCGCAGCAAAGCCGGCATCGGGAAGCTTCAGGTTGCCGGCGACGGCGAACGTGATCTTCTGCTGGCCATAGCTGGTCGCACCGTAGACGCCGCTGTCCTTGTCGCTGATGTCCTGCTCCTGGCTCGAGCGCTTCCAGTCGAGCGAGGTTTCGCCGCCGATCGGAATGAAACCGGCGCCGCTCTTGATCGCGACGCGCCAGTCATTCCCGAATTCATTTGCCATGTGGTGTCTCCTTTTCCCGGCTCACGCCGGCTCTGCGAAAATTGCGAGGGTGGTCAGGCCGGCGTATGTGACGCCGTCCCGGGCCGCGGCGCTGGCGATCGCGCCGCGCCAGGTGACGCGGAACGATGCCCCGCCGAGCGACAGGATCGCGCCGTCGGTTGCGACCCGCGCCTGATGCATGAGGGCGAGCAGCTCGCGGCGATCGTCGCCGCGGTAGACGGTATGGATGTCCGCCTCGATCTCCTCGAGCTGGTCATCCTTGCCGCCGGCATTCTCGCTGCTGATGTCGCCGACCAGGTGAAATGGCGGCTCGAAATCTTCCTCGAGGGAATGCCGGACCATCGACTTCTGCGCCTCGGGAAGCCGGGCGCGGATCAATGCAATGAGCGCGTCCTGAGTGCCCGTCATCAGGTCGATCGGCTCGGTCACGGCTTGTCCCCTACCCGGGCGAGCACGCCCGCCCAGAAATCTGAAAGATGGCTGTCCGCGACCTGCTGAAGCAGCGGCTGCTCGACGAACGGCCGCTTACCCTTGGCTTTCACGCGCAGCTTGTAAGGATCGCCGACATATGTGCCGCGGTTCGGGCTCGAGCTGCGCCGCAGCCGCCGCTTGGGCGTCTTGTAAACGAGACGCCGGCCGGTGCCGTTGCGGCCGTTGCCCTTGACCGTCCGCTTCTTGATGCGCCTGGTCACGAGCACGGTTTGCCCCGCGCGGCCGAATTCGACGAACCGGCCGTAATACGGCCCGCCCGCGAGTGCCTTGCGCTGGCGGCCGTTGAAGGATCCGGCTGCGCGCGCGCCCTGCAACAGCCCGACCTTGACCGACAGCCGCTCGAGCAGCAGCTGATACGACAAAGCGGCCTCGAGGGCGCCGGTTGCCTTTGCGACGTCCTGGTGCTGCGCGGCGGATAACTCGCGGGCGATGATCGCCAGCTCGACGGCCATCTCGTCGTGCGCAGCAGAGGGCAACCGGTCGATCAGGCTGTACGCGTGGGCAAGCCCCTGCACCGATGATCGTGCCATCAGCTGGTTTTCACCGCGCCGTCGGTATCGGCGAGGATGACGAGCTGCTCGCGCCTGCCGTCCGGATCTACCGCCGAGCGAATGTTGAGATCCTCGGCACCGTAGCGCAGTTGGTCCTTGGGGAGCAGATCCCCGCGCCACCGCGCCGTGATCTGATAGACGCGGATCCCGCGCAGAACCTTTTCGCGAACCGCCTCGGTACCGGTCAACCCGAGCACCTCGACCGGCACGGCGCTGGCGCCTGCGACCGCTGCCCAGCTGGTCGTATAACCACCTCGGCCGTCGTCGACCTTGGTTGCGCGCATGATGGCAACGCGGTGGCGGAGCCGCCCGGCCGAGAGGCGCATTAGTCTTCCGCCCACTTCGCGACCGGATCGAGCAGCCATGTCACGCCGAGCGGCAGCTCGACGCTACCCGCACGGCCATCGACGCTGACGCCTTCCGGCAATGCGAACCACGTCGCCACGATCAGGCAGATCGCCTGGCGAACGACGTCGATGTCGTCGACGGGGATCGTCGGCGCATCGCCGACGATCGAATAGCCGATGCGTTTCTCGACCGATCGGCGTGCCGCCTTGATGAGCCGCTCGATGCGCGCGTCCTGGTCCGTCGCGCCCGGGTCCAGACCAAGGTCGTTCTTGATGTCTGAGAGCGCGACGGGCTCGGTCACGCGACCAAGCTCTTGGCGTAGGCGACCGCGACCGGATCGGCATCGACCTGATCGAGCCGGATCTCGGCTTCAACGCGGTCCATGACGATCACATCGTTGGGGAGGTGATCGTCATAAGCGACGAGCACCCGGACCTCGATGGTTTCGTCGACCGGCGCGGTTGCTGCATCCGCCGCGGGTACAGCGGCCGGTTCGGGCGAGGGTTCTGGCGACGACGACGGTTCGCTCGAGGTGTCGGCCAGCGTTTCCGCAACGGGTGCCGGCGCAGTGGTTTCAGCTGAATCGTCAGCGGGCGGCGAGCTGTCGCCCTGCGTGTCGCTCGTGTCGCCTTCGCCGTCCGACGTCTCGCCGCCCGAGGCGGCCGCGGAATCGGATGGGGTCGAAGCAGCCGGGCCGGTCGGGGCGGCCTGCGACTGGTCAGTGCCGGTGGCCGATGCCACCCGCTTTGGGGTTCGCGCCATGGTGCGCTCCTGTGTTGTTCGGGGACTATCGCCGGGGCCGTAGCCCCGGCGCCGGCAGTCGGCTTACGAGGCCGAGTGCTGGAAGTACTTCACCGGCTGGCCAGCCGAGACGAGCTTGCCGTCGCCGCGGGCCCAGGCGAGGAAGCCGACCTGACCGCGGGTGGTGTAGTAGCTGTCGTCGAAGCGGAAGAGGGTCACCTCCATCACGTCACGGACCAGGAACTGCGACAGGTCGCCGAACAGGATCGACTTGGCGTTTGCCGCCGGTGCCGGCATGTCCTGGTTGATCGTGTACTTGTAGCGCAGGAACGTGTCCGGATCCTTCGCCGACAGGCCGGGCAGCCAAAGCGGATAGCCCGACAGATCCTTCATCTTCTTCAGATTGCGCAGCATGAAGTCGTGGAACATGTAGCCCACGCCCGGCATCGTCCGGTACGCCGGATCGACCGAATGCTCGAGGTCGATCATGTCGTCGTACGTCGGGCTCGTGGCCGTGCCGGTCGCGCCGACCTTGCCGGCCGCGGCCGACGTCAGCATGCCAGTCGGCTCGTTGACGCCGCTGCCGTTGGTGTACTTGGCGTTCTGCGCACGGGCGATGCGGGCAGCAGCTGCGCGGCGCACGAACGCCTCGATGTCGATGCCCGGACCCTGATCCTGCAGCAGCTCGAAGGGCAACGTGAAGACCTTCGACGACCACTTGTAGGCGCCAATGCCGGTCGTGCCGAACTGGACGTCCTGCGAGCTCGCCGGCTGGTTCTCGGCGACGATCTCACCGACCTGACCGGTCTCGTCGACCGTCGGCCAGGGCAGGTTGGCGCCGCTGGCGGTCTGGATGATCGTGGCGACGTCGCGGATCCCGCCGAATGCGCGCAGTGCCTCGAGCAGCTCGCCGCCGAAGCCGGCCGGCACGAGGAAGCCGCCGGTGTTGCCGGTACCGACCGACTGGGCGTTCTGGGGACGGCCGGTGCGGAGCACGGTCGCATCCTCAGTCGTGAGGCCGCGCTCGCCGTGGATCAGGAAGTTGCGGAAGGCTGCGCTGTAGCGCGTGGCCTGTTCGCGCTGCTCGGGCGCCAGGTTGTTGAGGACGCGGTCATTGGCCTCGGTACCGGCCTCGTCGACTGCGCGATCGCCATCGATCTGCGCCTGGCGCTCGGCCCGCGTGATCTGGCTGTCGATACGGTCGATCTCTTCGTAGATCCCGTCGACCTGCGCCTCGATCTCCTTGGTGTATTTCTCGCCCGTGTTGGTGTCGAGCAGGTTGCGGGCTTCCTTCGCCTTAGCGGCGCGCTGGTCCCGAAGCGCCTTGATGTTCAGCATGAGGGTATTCTCCAAAGAAAAAGCCCCGCGGATAAGGCGGGGCCATCGGGGGTGCCGGGATGGGACCGGCGCCAGGGGTGAAGCGGCGTTACGCCGTTCGTTCGTACAGCCCGAGACGCGCCAGCGAGCGGATCCGCGCGGCGTCGTCGATCAGGGGCGTTTGTTCGGTGAGGGCCTTCGGCGCGTTCGCATAGGCAGCGACGTTGAAGGTGCTGGCTTGCGCCTTGGCCGTGCCGATCGGCGTGACCGAATTGGCGAAACCGGCGTCGACCGCTTCCTGCGCGGTGAACCAGGTCTCCGCCTTCATCCAGGCGACGATCTCGTCGGCCGACTTGCCGGACTTCTTGGCGTAGCCTTCGACCAGGACGCCATCGATCTTGTCGAGCAGCGTCGCGGTGGTGCGCATGTCGTCGGCATTGCCGAGCGCCAGCGTCCACGCCTGGTGGATCATGTAGAAGCCGCCCTCGACGATCTCGACGGCGTCGCACGCCAGCGTCAACGCGGTCGCGGCCGAGGCGGCAAGACCGTCGATCTTGGCGGTGATGGTCGAGGGGTGCTCGGCGATCGCCGCCATCATCGCCCGCGCCTCAAACACGTCGCCGCCGGGGCTGTTGATCCGCAGCGAGATATTGGGCGCGGTGATCGCGCCAAGTGCGCGGGCGAAGTCGTTCGCCGAGATGCCCCAATAGCTATCGATCACGTCATAGACGTAGAGGCTGGCGGTATCGCCCTCGACCTCGGAACGGATGGGCGTGCCCTTGCCCGCATTCGCGCGCGCAAGATCGAATAGCTTACGATGCATCGTCGGAACCCTCCTCGGGGTCGGTTGGGGTTTGCGCCGGATCCTTCGGCGCTGGCGGTGCGCCGGCGACGGGCGGCTGCGGATAATAGACCGTGTCAGCATTGGCCGACTTGAGCGGCGACAGGTTCTTCTTCCGGCGAACTTCGTTCTGGCTCATGTAACCGGGCAACTGATTGCCGCCGAGCGCGCGGGTGAACATCTCGCCCTGCGCCTTGCTGTCGCCGACCTCGAGCGCGTCCGGATCGAAATCGACAAACAGGTTCGAGGTACGCGCGCCGATGACCGGGAACAGCTTGCGCGTCAGCTCCTTCGCGAAACGGCGCATATGCGGCATGACCGTGTACAGCTTGAAGCCGATCGTCATCTGCTCGATGCCCGTGCCCCAGCTGGTCGCCGCCGACGTCTCACCGATCATGTGCGGCGGGGTGCCGAAGATGCGGGCGACGTCGACGACGGAATATTGCATCAGCTCGAGCAGCTGCGCATCCTTCGCCGACACGCTGACCTGCTTCCACTCCGCGCCATTCTCCATGATCAGCGGATTGTGCGCGTTACTCACCCCCTGCGCGCGCTTGCGCAGATAGGCCTTGAACGCCGCACGCTGTTCCGGCGAGACCGCCTGGTCCTTCGGAAACTGGAAATAGTCGTTCGTCATCAACCCGCGTTCGAACTGACCGGCCGTATAGTCCCGGGTCGCGAGGTTGATGCCGATCGCCTGGGCATGATGGGAGATCGCCGACAGCGCACGGATCCCGCCGGCGTCGCGGCCGAAGCCGCGGAAGTGGATCACGTACGAGCTGTGATGGTCCTCGGTGCCGCCGTCGATATTGGTGAAGCGGTACCACGTCGCTTTGTCGGTCGTCCGGAACGGCATCACCCGCGCCGGGTGGTAATAGTCGACCGACGTGATCTTGCCGTTGCGCGCCTGGCGCATCAGGCCGTAGCCGTTCCCGCGCAGCAGCATCGCGCCAGCCTGCAGCTCGATGAACTCCGGACCCGACATGTCCTCGTTAGGTTCGACCTGCAGGAAGCGATTGAACTCGTGGTCCGCAACGGGACGGCGCATGCCGTTCGAGAGGTGTTCGTAGACCGCGAGCGGCGCCGACATCATCGCACCGCTGATCAGCGTCGTGCAGCGCCAGACCGCCGTCGAGCGCATGGCGGTTTCCGGCGTGACCATGATGCCGGCCGCTTGCTGGCCACCGCCATACCAGTCGAACGAGGTGCCCTCGCCGCCGGTGATGGGGATCGCCTCGACCGCATTCTGTACGCCGGCGTTGCCCGCCATCGCTGCGGCCGCGCGAGCCGACAGCTTGTAGCCCTCAATGCTCATGCGTCATCACCGTCGTCGACGTTGTCATCGTCCAGGTCGACAAAGAATGTGCCGGCATAGGTTTTCCCCTCGAGCTCGGCGCCGTCGGCCGCGCCCGCGCCCATGGCGCAGGTCACGATCCCATCGATGCGGCCTCTTGAGCGCTTCTTGTTGAAGGCCCGGTTCTTCAGTCCGTCCGTATCCAGCGCCGCGTTGCTCGCGCAGGCGTAGGTTACGGGCGACTGATCGATCACGATCGTCCCTTTCAGGATCCGATCCTCGAAGCGCTCGATCGAGCGCGGCATGCAGAGCTGACGATCCTCGAACACGACGCGCGTGCCCTGCGCGTGCTTAACCAGCTTCAGCCCAACCCCGGCCGGTTTGTCCGGCCCCTCGAACTGCCAGACCGGGAAGCCGTTCAGCTTGCAGGCCTCCAGGAAGTCCGCGAACTGCGCAGGATCGAACACGAGCTCCTGGACATTGTGCTGCGCGCAAATGTCGGCAACGCGCGCGGCCGGGAACGTCTTGTCGATCGTTGGGCCATCGACCGCGGTCAGGTAGCCCGCCTCGACCCAATCTTCGTACGGCGCCTGGTCGGCAACCGCGCGATCGGTGAGCCCGTCCTTGGTCGTCCAGTACCAGGTCTTCTGCCAAAGGACGTCGTCGCCATCGCGCCAGGTGCATGTGAGCGCGGTGAGATCGTTCTTCTGGCTGAGATCGAGGCTGAGCCAGCACGGGCATCCCCGCAGCAGCTCAACCGTTTCGTCATCGATGACCTGAAGAACAGCCGCCCACTTGTCCTCGCGGATCCAGAAGTCGGCCGCGCCGGCGGGAATGCCAAAGTAGAGGCGCTTGACCGAGGCAGCCGTCGATAGCCGGGTCTGCGCAGTCGCGACTTCCTCGCGGATGTTCGCGACCGGGTAAGTGATGCCCAGCGCCGGCAGCGACTTGCGCCAGCAATCCTCATTCTCGAACACGGTATCGTGATCGCGCTTGTCTGTGCGCGCCACGAAAGCGAATTGCGTATCGTCCTTCACGTCGCCCTTGGCGATCGCCTGGGCGGTGTTGGAATAGGACGTGCCGACCAGCTGCGCCGTTGCCGGCGTGTTGCTGCCCATCACCATCATGGCGCTGCCCGAGATCTTAGTGATCGCACGGCGCCAGATCTCGATCTGCGTGTCGACGCTAAACTCGTGGATCTCGTCGGCCAGCACCATGCGCGGTCGCGGTCCGGACTGCTGCGCGCCGCCAGCCAGCGGTAGGAAGAACGATTGCGAGCTGGCGTGCTCGATCTTGTGGGTGTTGTCGCCTTCTCCCCGCAGGACGACGTGTCCGAGGCCCTCCAGCGTATCGCCGTCGTCATAGCCCGGCACCTGGGCCCGGCACATGGCGACGGCATCCTTGAACAGGACGTTCGCGGTCTGCTTGTTCGCGGCGATCGAGTAGATCTGCGCACGAGGAAACTTGCACCAGCCCATCGCGTAGAGGCCGAGACCGGCCATCATCGGCGACTTGGCCTGTCCCTTGCCGGTCTCGATATAACCGACGCGGAATCGCCACCGGCCGTCAGCGTTGACCCAGCCCATGAGCGAGCCGACGCAAAACGTCTGGTACGGGATCAGGTTGAACGGCTGTCCTGCTGCGGGACCGTCGGTGATCGTGAAGATCGACGGGAAGAAGTCGAGCGCGGTCTGAGCAAGCTCGGGCCGCCAGAAGTAGCCGCGCCTGGCAGCATCCCGCAGATCGCGAAGGTGCCGTTCGGCCGCATACCGGACCAGATCGCCGACGACGAAATCGCCGCGGACCGCCGCCTGCGCCCAGGCGGTCGTCGGGTCGACCGGCCCGGCGCTAACCCGCCGGCCCAAGGAATCGGTCGGCGCCGGCCGTCCGCTCGCGTTTCTTGGCGACCTTGGCGACCTTGCCGCGCTGCCCCGGGGAGATCCCGAGCCGCGCCTCGAGCCGCTCGGCGGTATTCTCCGCCTCGCGCATCGCCTTGTAATGGATTGACAGCCGGGCGATCGCCTTGGGATTGTCGGCCTTGGGCGCGTCGACGATGCCGCTGAGCGCGACGGCGTTCGAACAGCGGTCATAGACCAAGTACGCGAGGACCAGGCGCTGCAGCGCGTGCCCGTTGGACGGCGACAGGATCTCGCGATCGCGCATCTCGCCGGCGATCCGATGCCAGTGCTCGCCGGCGACACGCTGCTCGCTCGGGTCGGTCAGCAACAGCGACCAATCCGGCGTAGCGACGATCCCGTTGTCGACCGGCGCGATCGGCGCCGACACGACCGGAGCCGCGACCGGCTTCGCACGCGATTTGCGCGGCGCGCGCGGCGCGCGTGCCGGCTTCGTCGCTGGTTTGGCGGCTGGTTTCGTCATGTCACCCCGCCCCGGCCGAGCCCGAACTTTTTACTCTGGAACACCTCGCAGTGCACACGGTCCCCCTACGCGGTGTCCGGTAGGGGGCGTCGGCTAGTTTCGCCCCCCCCGGGGGGTCGGCCGCCGCGGCGCCGCGTGATCGGCGGTCGCCCGGCCGGACCATGGATGGTCGCGATCGAGCGGTTTGCCGTTCGCATCGACGCCGCGTTTGCCGCGCGCCACCTGATGGCCGAACTGTTCGGCCGTCACCTCGCGGTGGTGTTTGTCACAGAGGTTGCGCGTGTTGCTGTCGAGATCGCTGCCGCCATGCGCCAGCGGCTTGATGTGATCGACGACCGTCGCGGCCCGTGTACGCCCTGCCTTATGGCAGTGCTCACACAGGCCGTTCGTCCGCTTCAGCCGCCGGAGCCGTTGCGCCTGGCCGGCGCGGCCGCGGAGGCGTTCGGCCATCCGATCAAGCTGGGCCGGTGCCGGCGTCGATCGGCTCGATGAAGAACTCCTCGCTCTGCTTCGGCGCGAAGCCGAGCAGTTCGAGCGGGATCACGTCCGGATCCGCCGGACCCGTCGCCAGCTCGGCGAGGATCGATGCTTTGACGAGCGTCGGTGCCGGCACCTTCAGCGTGCCCTCGGCGCGACCGAAGTGCAGCAAGGCTTCGACGCCGTCGGCATCCTTGCCATGCTCGAAGACGAGCTTGGGTGGCGTGGTGCGGTGACCGATGGTGCAGCCGCCAAGCTCGATCGACTTGCGCCGGCCGGCCGTGAGGAGCTCGACGTTGGCTTCGTACCAGGGCTGCAGCCGCTTGAAGAGGTCGTCGCGCTCGGCCGCCAGGGGCACGATGCAGGCGTCGGCCGCGGCATCGATCTCCTGCTTCGACGAGACGCGATGCGCGTCGTGCGCGGCGATCGTCGCAGCGACCTTGGCCAGATGGGCCAGAAGATCGGTAGCCTGCTCTATCGAGGCTGGTGCCCGCATGGCTGCGGCCTTTACACGGCTCATGCTGGCGCTCCCGAGGTGCTGGCGGCGACCGCCACGATGGTCCGAAGATTGGTGAGCGCGCGGCGCGCGTTCTGACCGGTCTCGATCTCGGTCAGCAACTGCGCGTATTGCGACTTGGACATAGCCACAACTTCGCCCGGCACCGACGCGATAGCGGTGCGGGCATGGGCGACGTTGATCATTGGCTCACCACACGTAGCCGTTGCCCTGGCGGGCGAGCGGCGGGTTAACTGATCGACCAGGGCCACGTGCCGCGTCTCGCATGCGCTTCGCGAGCTGCTCCACCTGGTCGATGTGGCCGTCGTGCCTGGTCTGGGACGGCCTTCCGTTGCTCATGTCGGCAATCAACCCGTCGATCTCTGCGCTTACGCGTCGGAGCTCGTCGAGGAGGGCGAACTTGGGCTCGGGCATAGGAGAGCTCCAGAAACGCAAGAACCCGCATGGGGCGGGCTGGACGCGACTGTGGCGGGGTCGTTTTTGCCGTCTGCGTGATCGTTTTGCGCCCCGCTTTTACGGGACGTTCCCGAAACGGCAGGGGTTCAGCTGCTGACGACGTCGCCGCGGCCGAACCGGTTCCACCATATCGACAGCGCCTCCCCGACCAGGCGCCGCGCCTTGGGAACGCCGAGGCCGTGGCGGTGGGCAGCGATCGTCACGCCGACGTCGCGCGCCACGATCGACAGCATCGCCTCGGGCTGGCGGATCGAGCGCAGCCACCATTCGAGCGCATACGATCCGAGCACGCCACCGAGCAGCGGTAGATCCGCATTGTTCCCGCCGCCGCCGGTGTCTGTACGCGTCTCCCAGCTCGCCGTGCGCAGCGGCGCGTCGGCGGTCACCGCCCGGTATGTCGTCGCGATCTTGTCGGCTGCGGCGAGCTGCTCGACGTCGATCGCGCCCGATGCGTACAGCCGGGCGATCGAACCCGGCCGCCGCTGGCGTTCCTCGAGCTGGGCGAGCGTTTCGACCGTGCCCTTCTTGCCGCCGTGGATCTCCTGCAGCTGCACCCGCTCCTCGATGCCGGGCAGCAACTCGGCGCCCCGCGCGCGCAGGTCTGCCTTCATCACTCGCCACTCGGCTTTAGACATGCCCTGTGGCTTCGGGCCGATCTCCGGGAGCGGCCGCGATCGTTGCAGGACAAGGTGCTCGAAGCGTTGCCGCTCGTATTCGGTGGTGATGATCATGGGACGTCCCGGCTAGTCGACGTCCGGTAGATGCTCGAAAGGTGGGATCACCGGTAGCTGCCCTTCCGGGAAGGGGGGCGGCTGGCAAAGCGCGCCCATCGGTTGAGCAACCGCCCAGCCCAGCCGGCGCATCGTCTCATCGAGCAGTGCCCGAGATCCAGATACGTCGCGCACGCGCAAGCTCCGCTGCGCGCCGGGCGTCTTCTCGACCAAGCCGCGCTCGATCAGCTGAGCGACCAGCTCCTTTGCCCTAGTGCTGCTGACGTCAAGCCGGATGCCGATCTCTTCGAAGGTCGGGCTGGTCCCGGTACGGGCAATTCGTTCAATGATAAAGGCAAGTGCCTGATCGCGGCGCGGCACTACTTCCGGTGGGCGAGTGATCACTCCCATCCTGTTCTATCTTTCCATAGTCCCCCGTGACGGAACATACGGGGAATCATGCGGAACTGCCATAGGGTGCCTTTGACAGTGATTTAGTCGGTCGAGGATCTCAAGTTGATGATTGCATCGCATTGTACAGTTGCGATGGATCGAAGTGACTTGCAATCGCAGCGTCAATCGAAACCGGCGACGATTCTTTTGTGGGTTTGAACAACAGCCCTAGATTCGTGGTACCAATGGGGGCGCTGGCAGATTGAATGGCATCCCTGCGCGCCTGAATTAGCTCGGTTGTCAAGTCGCGTACCGTTTCTTGGAATTCATCGCTACCTAGCAACAGCAGCAAGGGGTGCGCACAATCCGCCACGGACTGGCAAAACTTGATCGTCTCTTCGCGATTGGGCAGGTACCCTTTGTGGATAACGTTATTTCGGAAGCTAATTGCCGCGTTCGGTAGCATTGGAGCTACCGAATTTGTCTGAACTGCGTAGGCTACCAAATAAGCTCCGACTTGACGTTCCGACGAATTTTTCAGTGGCTTCCACATTGCCTCAAAGACGTCCGCGGGAATGCCCTGACGGCGACAGATTGCTCCGACCCCATATTCCCATAGGCGTTCTAGGGCGCTCGCAAATGACGCGACCGCGTCGCGATAGTGCTCATGTACGATGGCCGAAAGTGCCATTTCCGATAAGATCTCGAAGCGTTCATTTTGAAGCACCGTAGCTGTATGGTGACCAAGACTGCACGTAGTCCATAACACGCCGTTTTCCGGTATCTCGACGAGCTCAACACTCGAGAGATTTGGCATGCCCTGTTCAACCTGACACTGCATGCACAGGCAAATCGTCTTCATCCTGGCCCTTCCGATAATTCGATGCTTGACGCTTATCGACTGCGATCGCGGCGGAGATACCCTCCGCCGCAGTCTTTCCAAACCCGCGGCAACACGCCGTTTCTTCCCTTACGGTTTCGCTTTATACCCCAGCGATACCCCGGCACTAACCGCTCATGGCACCCCCGGCGTTGCTCAGGCAGCCGCCGGATCTAAACGGGTGCAATCAACTAAGAGGAGGCGCTTAGTTTCTTCGGTGGCCGATTTCACTTCCCGAGCATGAAGGCTTAGCGATTTCGGTAAGTCGTTTGTGCTCCCATGTAGCGACCAAGTTAGGTACTGAAGGCCACCCATCGCGAAATCCCCATCTGGCTTAAATGGGATAACGCGGCTTAGCTGATCGATGAAAATGCGACCGTTCCGGGTGATAGAATTGAACCTCGTGACGTTTCCCGTGAATGGCGTACTGTCGGAAGCCACATCCCGCGTATTTACCCAAGCTTTGGTATGAGCATTGAGCGTCAATAGCTCTGATCGAGGCCGCTCAAACGTGATGGTCGTTACCTCTGTTCCAATTGGGCGGTGAACACGTTGAAGGCTTCCCTCTAATGTCTCCGCCAGCTCGTCTAGAAACGGCTCGTCCCGCTCCATCCATCGGATCACTTTGGGTGTCTCAGGTTCTGCAGGTGCGCGCCGTGTAGCCTTCGTGAATATCGTCTTTATCCAGTCGTAAAAGATCGGCGCAGTTATTCCGGCGACTGCAGGATTTGCCTCGATGTATGCAGCTAGCTCGATTAAATAACTACCAGATCGTGATGGCATTAAATAAAAATCTGCGCTTCGTGCTGCAGTGGCTCGAGTAACAATTGTCTTAGTCAAAAGCGCGTGCGTTGCTATCTGGACAGCCTGCGCCACTCCCTGAATTGAGGTAGTACCATCATAAAGCGGCAATTTGCCGTCGGCAGCAATACCGCCGTTATAACGAGCGCGCAGTGGAAGACGCATTTTGCCACAGCCTTTCGATCAAAACATGAAAGGCCGCAGCATCGTCTAAACGTAAGCGGCGTCAATACGACGAGTTCAGTTTGAACGAGATTGTAACGAGACTCGCTCAGGCGCAGCTTCCTACACTCCGCTCAGACGCGAAGCTTTCGCCTCAAATACCGTTAGGGACCTTGCGATACCCCGTAGCCAAACACCCATGCTTGTCATTTCGGCGGTTTGACGTTGCTCTGGCATCAGGCCGTCATTCGGATGAGCGGGGCAACCACGGGCGCTGAAGGGCTTTCCTTCAGCTTTGCGTTGGCGTTGGCGTTGGCGTTGGCTTTGACCGTGCCTTCGTCTTCGGCTTTGGCTCTTCGCTTGACTTTGCCTTAGTCGCGGCAGCAAGTTTACGCCTTTCGAGAACGGCCAATAGCGCTATACCTTTTTCCGAAACGACAGCCCTTCTATATGTCTTGCCGACCACCTTCTCGTTATCTATTAGCCCATGCAATTTAAGCTTCGGCGCGACATTAAAGAAAAGAAATTGAGAGCCATCATCCATACCGACGTGATTAGTTATCCCGTTAAGGAAAAAGTCTTTCGTTGAATAAAATATATTCAACAGATTAGAACTTTTTCTCCTTCCGTTTTCATTGAGCGATTCTGGTAGTTCAACCTCAGTATTTTTCAATAAGGCTTCGATTTCGTCTAATTCTTCAGATGCTTTGCTGGAAGTGTCTTTTCCGACAAGCGCGATTTTGACGGACTCTGCTTCCAAAATGGCAATACGAGATGTCAGGGCAGCGTTCTTCTCACGCAAGGAGTTGACTTCCTGCTGAAGAAGATCAGCGTTTGCTACGGCATCAGCTGAGATCCAACCCTTCAGATCTCGATTGTTAGAGTAGTCAGACAAGCTTTCGTATACGGCTAGCTTTATGTCTTTTTCGTCTCTGAAAAATGACGAAATATTGGATAGTACTTTCTTACGGAAGTTTTCTAGGTTTGATGGATTAACTTTTTCCATAAAGTCAGTTCCACCCGCCTTAACCTTTTCCTCCAGCGCGTCCTCGGTGATAACTACTGCGAAGAGCGCTTTACCTTGTGAGGCCGCGTAGTCGTACTCTAACTCCGTGTAACCCATACCTGACTTTGGTTCCACAGATCCGTATCGTCCGCCCAAAACAAGCATGTAAACATCAGACTCGTCGATCCACCGCTCAATTATTTCCATCTGTGAACGATCGCCGGCAGTAAACAATTCCATGCCAGCGGGAATGTGGCCCGCCTTTAGAATTGCACTAACCGCTGCCTGACGCTCTAATACTAGGTCTGTAAAAGTACTAGATACGAAAACCTGCAGTTTGCGCTTTGACAATCACCCTACTCCAATAATGCAATGCTTTTCGGTAGTGGGTATAACCACTATCTCGTCTCACTGCTTTTCTGATGCGGTGGCGGAGGACCCCTCCGCTGCCGCCAAACGAACGCCGCAGATTACCGCGGTTGTAAGCAACCTATGGCACGATTTACCCAGCGATACCCCAGTCAGGCAGGGCGACATGTCCAGCCCGGTCTATAATGGACCATCTGTTCACTAACGTCCGCTTTCGCCTAAAACTCGCCTTTCAATCGTCTCCCCTGCGGCACCAGAAGCGGTCATTCGCTCATATGTTCGCGCCGCCCGAAATCGGGACATTTCGGCCGTTCCTCGCGACGTATCGGACGGCAGATCGTGCCGAAAGCCGACATCCGGCGCCTGCCCGAGCCACACCGTAGAGCGACGGTGATTAGGCCGTTTGAAGGCTGCCGGTTTTGCGAATCTCATCGAAGATACCGGTCTCGTACAGCGGATCAGGATCATGGCTTTTCGTCGCTCACTTCGTCAAAACCGCGAACTTTTTCGGGTCCGCCAACTTCGTTGCTGACGCGCGTCAAGAGAGCCGCCGTCAACATATCTAAGCATTGCACTAAACGGCGATCGCTGAAATTCTCCTGCGACTGCTCTACATCGTGAGCAAAGTTACCAGCCTCCAGCTCCAGTTCGCTGTAGGACTGATGAACAACGAGTGATAGCGAATGATATATTGCATCGTGGAACCAGTCGCCGAGCGGAGATAAGCGCGCCTTTTCGCTCGTCTTTTCTAAAAGACTAGTAAAGTTTGTCAGCATGTCCCACGCAGGATCCTTCCCGCGGTTGGTGGCAGACTCTTTCTGTCTTAGCGCGGCGATGAGCTGAAGCCGCGGGCCTATAAGTTGGGGTGCAAGCCAATCAAGATAAAAATTGAGAAAAGCCTCATAGGCCAATCTGCATATCGCGAGCCCGTGTTCCCGCCTGCCTTGTCCTATCAAAACCTGAATAGTATCTAATGCTCGCGCATGCCGGCGCACGACGGCATGTAGCATTTGGTGATAATGTACGTCATAGCCCTCATCCTTATGGAAAACTTCGATCCGTGCCATTGTCGCTTCGCAGCGTTCTCTTAGGTGCGGTATGGCGATCGCGGGGCCTACCTCTCGCCCGCCAAAATAGGTAGCTACAGCGACCAATTCGGGCGGTATGGTGCGAACAAGCTTTGGCAGCTTGCCCTTCGGTTCGATCCATAGGGCCGCCTCAGAACCAAGAATAGGTTTCGGACGTAAGACTCGGCAAGGTACTACGGCAATGTTTAGGTCCCGGTAGGCAGCCAGCGAATACTCATCGTCTGCACAGACGTATCCGCCTCCGCCGGGCGCGTGTGGACTCCATTGAAGGTCGAGGCTTGGCCTCAAGCCGTTGCGGATCGCTTCTGTCAGTCCCGAGGTGCGAGATTTCTTGAGGTTTTGGACGTGGGTTATCGATCCATCGGCCTCCCGCCTGAAGAAGCCGGCATGAATTTCGGTCGTGGCCATCCGAGTGACCCCGACTTTGACCTCTCCGCGATTCAGTGCAGCGTAGGTGCTCACTAACTTGTTATCGAACACGAACGTCGGGTCGGTTTTCAACGTTGGAATGTGAACCTCGCGAACCTCAGGAAGCCTTCTATGCATATCGTGTCCTTATCTCTTGGACTGGCTATCACACCCACCCAGCGCACTAGGCCATCGCCGCGAGCTGCCTGCACCGCGCTTGTCGCGAGTCAACTCAAAGGACATATAGAGATCTAAGACGTTGCAGGCCACGAGTTGCTGGCAAAGCCCGACCGCGAACGACGCATTCTGGTCCTTAGTCGCCACCCAGGCTACGTTGATGAACGGCAGCTAGCGCTTTCGCCTATCCAAAAGCGGCCAGGCAGAAATCCATCAATATGGGGCATCGCCGCCCGGAGGCCCCCTCCGCCCCGGCCCAAAGAAACCCGCGGCAATCAGCCGATCCTAGTCAGCGATTTTGCGGAAATACCCCGACGATACCCCTTGCTCCTAATGCCGATCGCGATCCTGGACGTCAGCCAGGGGCACGATACGGCCAAAGTCTGGATTCCGGGGAAAGAATTGCTGGGCCTCACCCACCTTTGCGATATTCTCTACGGTCTTCTTCTTCGCTTCGTCGGCTGCAATCTCGTGACGAATATGCAGGCACCGACGTAAGATGGCCGGCACCAAGCTAGCCCTCAAAACGATAACTGCGGCTCCGGCCAGTACCACCGCTTGCCCGAACCTCGGCAGGATTTCGGTGGCAAGGAACGGGACGCGAAACGCAAGGTTCGGCGGAGCGATACTCAATGTGAAAACGGCTGCGAAAACCACCCCGACAATACCTAAAAGCTGCAGCAGCGCATCGGTGGCAGCCATCAACTCATCTCGTAGACGGTCAATCGCGTGAACGGAGCGTCCGCCAGTGGTCATCGACGCCAAGATCAAAGAGATGGAGGGTAGGATGCTGGCGGATATCAAGCCTAAGAACGTCCCGAGGAGACGTGACGGATCTCCATGTAGTGCCGCCGGTGTGATAGCGGCGCCCACGAGAAGCCCAGCGAAGCCGCCGGCATAATCTAAGCGTCGAATCGACAATCGATCTTCCCTGCTGTTGCCCAGTCACGAAGGGCCAGCACGATCTGTTCGATAGCGGATTCCGGATCGATTAGCGAGGTGGTACCGACCGTGGCGATCTCCCGTTGAACGGAAAGTTTCACGATCCCGCCCTTTTCGCTCCCGTCGCCTCGCAACCCGAGATCCTTTGGATCGATATTGCGCAATGCCTCATTGATCGTCGCGCGTGATATCGGCTTCTTCCGGTTACGTTCTTTAATGACGATGCGAAATATACCTTCGATCCATCCACCGGTCGGCACCTCGGACCCCAAGCTATCTATCGCCTCCTCATCCCAACCAAGCATTCGAAGAATCTCAAAAACCGTAGCCTGTTCGTGCTGCCGTTCCGCAGCAGCTTCCCGCTCCGTAACTTGCGGTCCGCGCGCTTGAGGAATTGGCTTACGAGCACCGTCGCCTTTGTTTGACGCCGCGGTGACGGTCAGTTCCGACGATTCCGAAAGCTCCTTACCCGTGCCCGTCAGAAATTTGCCGTTGAGGACAACAACCTGCCCCGGCTGCAGCTCTTCTGCTTTCACCAGCAGCGCGGTCAGGTAGTTTTCCAGGGTGAGACCGCGCACCTGCTGCCCTTCTATCAAGCCGACATGGTTTCCCACGATAGCAAAATACAACGCCCCTTTCAGGACGCGGGTACGCGCGCCGACATCCAAACTCTGAAGGACAAACTCGGCTGTATCTTCTTCGAGCGACTGCGTGACGGCATGAACCTCGTGCCCTTGCTGCAAATGGATGATCTGCCCTGCGAAAACGGGGCCGTCCCACGAAGTCGGTAGGGACACCTTGTTCAGTATAACGATGCTACCATCGTGATCGAGGTCGAGGATGCGCTGTTTGGCGCTGTTGGCCCAGCCACGTCGCCGAAGGACATCGACCACCATCGCCTTCAGATTGAAATCCTCCCAGAGGTTCTCCGTCTTCAGCTGTCGATATTGGATCGTCGCCTTTTTGTTCACGAATTCCGCCCCTTTATGATCCAATCTGACGATGCCCTGCCCGCTCGCGACCACGGTTTAGTGGCCCCCTCGCCACTACCCGCCCTGCCTTCACTGGCAGGGGAGCCTAATTATCCATGAACGAACCGATCTATCGCGCGACGCCGGGCTGCATCGAGGGGTGCAGCCCGTGCGAAGTCATGTGCGCGGTCATTGTGGCGATTCGTGATCAGGCGTGGCGTGAGCTTCGGGAGGCCGTGCGGGCCGCCGTTCCGCGGGCACCTGATCGGGCAGCAGATCTCGTAGCTGCGACAGACCAATGGGAAGCCGCTTCGCGAGCAGCAGCGCTTGCGCATCCAGCGGCGCGCCCTCCGGCATCGCCCGTAATATGCCCTCGAACATCCGTGCGAGCGCGGCTTCACTAGGCAGCAGGACCTGTAGCGTCAGTGCCTGATAGCGCGGCGCCGCCAGCGGTGGCGGCGCGTTTTCTGACGGATCGTCCGTTTCGCCTTCAAGGAAAGCAGGCGTCGTGCCAAGCGCTCGCGCGATCTTATGAAGATGAGCCGACGAACGTGCACGGCCGGCTATAAGCGCCGCGATCGTGCTCTGGTTAAGGGATACAGCACGGGCAAGCGCGGACTGGCTCATGCCCATTTCGTCCAATCGTTGCCTAAGTCGGTCGCCTACAGCCATCCCGAAGGTCTATCGGTAAACCAATAGCAAGCTACCCGTGATTCACACTTGACCAATCTATTGTTTTCACAATAGACGTAGGCATGGGTATCGAAGCCAATCTCGAATCGTCGCTTGCTGAAGCCGTCCGCCGGGTTGGTTCGCAGTCGGCGTTCGCTCGCCTCGTAGGCAAGAGCCAGGCTTCGGTGTTCACTCGGCTCCGCGACGGCAAGCCACTGTGGGCCGAAAGCGTGCTCGCAGTCGAGGCATCTACTGGCGTCTCTAAAGAGCGGCTTCGGCCAGACATCTACCCGCCTGAAAATGCCCCGATCGACACGGACTTGGAGCCCACGCGATGATCGTCGGTGCTCGGTACCTATCAGTTTCTCTCGGTCGCCATACGGGCGACGAGCGTCGGCGGTGGGCCTCTCCCCTCCACACCGCCGACGTACTTCCTTCAAATGCTGCCTTGTGCGCGTCAACAGCCTCCCCTTTCGACCGCTGGCAGACCGGTCGGAGCCGAAGCCGCATTGTCCGATACGGTGTGATTTGCGTTCCCCGTTTGCCACCCCAAGCGCATGAAGTATCCGGCGCCGGTCGTATGCTACAATCGGCACCAGTTATTCGGGCGGACGTCGCATGACGAAGGTCCGTGAGGCTGTGACTATCGAAAACACGCTTTACCGCGTGCTCGGAACGCTGACGATCGAGCGCGCGGCAGAAGTCACCGGTCGTGCCGAAAGCTATCTCCGGGCGCTGTCAGATCCCGACAAGCGGGAGCGGCTGACGATCGAGGATGCGATCGCGCTGGACCTCGAGTATCGCGCTGGTGGCCGTGAAGGTTATCCGTTGCTCGATACCTATGCTCGCATTGTCGAGGCGGCAGCCGAGGCGAAGTTTGCCGAGGAGCATGCCACCGGACGACTGACGTTGGATTTCGTCAAGGAGGCGGGCGAGGCTTCCTGCGCGCTGATTACGGCGCAGCTCCCGGGCGCCTCGCTCAAAGACCTACAGACCGCCCTCCGCGAGGTTGAGCAAGCCGACAACGCCTCCGCAACTGTCATATCGCATTTGCAGGCGCGGATCCGCCGAGCACGCGACGGGCCCACCCCGCCGGACGGCTGACGCCGCGGAACCACTGACATCGCCGCCTACCCCGCCCGCCCGCTGATCACCGTGATCAGCGGGGCGGTAAACTGCTGTCTGGACGATTTGCCATGCCCGACCGACGCCTAGCCCTGACGAACATATCTAGTGCCCTGCGGCAGCAAGCCGATGCGCTGCAGGCGCTCACCAACTCTAACGACGCGGACCTGCCAATTGGCATGCGTCTGCTCCTGGACGCGATCGACCGGATCAATGTCGCGGCATCCACCCCTCTCGATCGTCGGAACGACATATGACGCCCGGTGCATATCTGAAGCACCGTCGCGCCGCGCACGGCCTCGGCGTCCACGACGTCGCCGCCGTGCTCGCGACGGAGCCTCGTCTGGCAGAGCACGTCCGCGCCGAATGGCTCGAGCAGATTGAAGCGGACATTGTACCCATGTCGTTCAACACGATTGTCGCGCTTCGTCGCGCGTTCACCTTCGACCTCGACATCCTAGCGCAGCTCGCGGCGATCGCCATGCACTCGCCGGTCGAGCCTCCGCGCCTTTGTAGGATCTGCGCCTGCACCGAAGCCGATGCATGCCTCGGTCATCAGGGCACGTGTTTTTGGATTGAGCACGATCTCTGCAGCGCTTGTTACACGCTTAGGATGCCCCCGGCCGATCGCCCGGCGATCGCCGCAATCTCCCCGTCGGCACGCGATGTCGCGGCATGAGCGGCCTTCGCACCGTCCACGCGATCGCCGTCATCTTCAGCGGCCTGGCACTCGCCCTAGTCCTGTTCGGATCGATCCGCCCCGCGATCGTCGTCCTCGCGATCGTCATCATCTTGTTGACGTGGTGCCTCGAAGCACTCCGCGTCGCCATCCAAACCCGTCCGGAGAACAGGCCATGATGTCCCAGGCTCAGCCGAAGATCAAACGCACCTATCGCTTGCGCGAACCGCACGTGCGTACCGTCGAAATCCACGAACACGACTGCGACTGCGCAGCGTGCGCCCCTTACGGGCCCAGCGATCCTGATCGCCTGACGGCCGCCGACATGGGCAAGCTCGCTACCCTCGGTGCTGTCGTCGGATCCGCGGTCATGTTCGCAATCGACCCGGCCGGCGCCGCGGCCGCACTCCTTGCGACGATCGGACTGTGACAATGGCCGACGAACGCCAGCACAGCATGGGCGGTGGAGCGGTAGCAGCCGACGAACTGCGCCTCCTGATCGAGCGCGCAGAGCGCCTCGAGGAAGAAAAGAAGGGTATTTCCGACGACATCAAGGACGTGATGGCAGAGGCCAAGGGCCGTGGATACGACCCCAAGGCAATCCGTAAGATCCTGACGATCCGGAAAAAAAGGAAGGAAGAGTACCAAGAAGAGGAAGCGATCCTCGAGGTCTATCTCCAAGCACTGGGGATGATCTGATGACTCGTCAGCACGTCGCCCTGCCAAGCGATGGCTGCACGATCTTCTGCGGCACAGCCGTCGGCAGCGGTGGGTGTGCTGCCGACGGCCCTGTAGCGTTAATAAGGTGACCACTGATGTCAGCCAGCAACGTAGCCACTGGTAGATACTTACGGCTGCCCGACGTGAAGGCCGAAACCGGCCTCGGCAAGACGTCGATTTATCAGCTGATCCGGGAAGGCCAGTTCCCGAAGCCGGTTAAAATCTCGAGTCGGGCTGTAGCTTGGCGTGAGGGTGCGATCGAAGCTTGGAAGGCCGATCGCCAGGCCCAGTCCGACAAAATCTAACATGCGATTGGGGGCATTGGCGGGGGCATCAATCCCCCTACGCCCCCAAAGATCATAGCCTTTTCAATGGGTTTAGCTATGCAGTTTACGACGTACTCAGGGAGCCATTTTCAAGCCGCGAGATCTCGCTTCTGGCGAGACGCCCCGCGCCAGACCGCGGCAAGATCCCCCGATACACTATTTGCAATACAACCCTCACGGCACGCATCCCGCGCGTCCGACCGGCGTTGACCCCTGACGACCAGAGCGATTGGGGCAGACGATGAAATCGGTGATTCTCCCGGGCGGCGAGACGGTGCCAGCCCTGGGCCAGGGAAGCTGGATGATGGGCGAGCGCGCCGATCGTCGCGAGGCCGAAACCGCAGCGTTGCGCGCAGGCGTCGAGTGCGGGATGACGCTGATCGACACGGCGGAGATGTACGGCGACGGCGCCGCCGAGACGCTGATCGGTGATGCGCTCCACGATGTCCGCGACACGCTGTTCCTCGTCAGCAAGGCCTATCCCCAGAACGCCTCGCGCGATCGCCTCACCGCCGCCTGCGAGGCGAGCCTTGGGCGGCTGAGGACCGACCGGCTCGACCTGTATCTGCTGCACTGGCGCGGGTCGGTACCGCTGGCCGAGACGGTCGAGGCGATGGAACACCTCAAGGCGGCGGGCAAGATCCGGCACTGGGGCGTCAGCAATCTCGATACGCAGGACATGGCCGAGCTCGCTGCGGCGGGCGGACAGGGCTGCGCGACCGACCAGATCCTCTACAACCTGACCCGGCGTGGTCCCGAGCATGACCTGCTCCCCTGGCTCGACCGTCACGACATTACCGTCATGGCCTATAGTCCGGTCGAACAGGGCCGGCTCCTCGCTGATCCGGAACTGGCGCGGATCGCGCGCGACATCGGTGGGACGCCCGCGCAGGTCGCGCTCGCCTGGGTGCTGCAACGTCCCGCGACGATCGCGATTCCGAAGGCCGCGAACATCGCGCATGTCCGCGAAAACCGGGCGGCCGCCGATCTCGTGCTGTCGGCCGAGGATCTTGCCGCGCTCGACACGGCCTTTCCCCGCCC
The DNA here is from genome assembly GCF_014841795.1 of Sphingomonas sp. CFBP 13733. Taxonomy (NCBI): domain Bacteria; kingdom Pseudomonadati; phylum Pseudomonadota; class Alphaproteobacteria; order Sphingomonadales; family Sphingomonadaceae; genus Sphingomonas; species Sphingomonas sp. CFBP 13733. The sequence goes on along the minus strand of NZ_JACYUP010000005.1, from coordinate 133,838 downwards.
GCGGTCACCACAACCGCTCGAGATGCTCTGAGCGCGGCATGGCCGGCAGCACGCCCCCCAAGGCCTATCCGACGACCCCCGACGGCCGCTATTTCGTCGTCCGCGGCCGATTGTGGCGGTGCGCGGATCCGTCGCTGCCCGAAGCCGATCGTGCCGAGTTGGTGCGGGCGCTGATGGCGGCGCGACGCGCGGTCGGCGTGGCCCGACGTCGGGACGATGCCGACGCGGTCGCCGCTGCACGTGCCGACGTCGATGCTGCCAAGCATGGGCTCGGCGAACGCGGCCCGGTCTGGTGGCATGACGGGTCGCCCGACTATAACCGCCACATGGCCGCCAACACCCCCTATGCAGCGTGGTTCGCGGGAATTTCGCCCTCGATCTGAGCCGATGCGGCGACTGGTACGTTGAACAGGGATGATAGTGACGACCCTGCGAGCCCGGCTCGCGTCCGGCGCGATGCCGCTTGCACTCCTCCTGACGAACGGCGCCGCCGGTGCCCAGCCCGCCCAGACTGCGCCGAGACGCGCCGCGCCTCCTGCCAAGCCGAATGCTGCACCCGCTGCGATCGGCGGCGTCGTCATCAGCCGGCAGGCGGTGACGGACGCGACCGTCCGCGCGGTCTACACCAAGGCGAAGTGGCGCGCGGTCTGGTCGGATGCCGATGTCGCGGCGCTCAACACGGCACTCGGCGACCGCAGCCGGCACGGGCTCGATCATGTCGCCTTCCTGCCCGACCTGCCCGCCGACGCGGCCCCGGCGGATATCGACGTCGCCCGCACGCGCGTCGCGCTCGCCTATGCCGGTGCACTGGCAAGGGGCCGCGTCGATCCGGCGACGCTGCATCAGGTCTATACCCTGCCGCGACCCAGCGTCGACCTCGCCACCGGGCTGGTCGCCGCGATCGCGCGGCACAAGGTCGACGACTGGCTCGAAAGCCTCGCCCCGCAGGATGCCGACTATCGCCTGCTGTCCGATGCCTATCGCGTCTTCAGCGAGAAGGCGCTCACCGCGCCATCCGGCCCGGCACCGCTGGAGGCGCCCGCCCAGACGGGCGCCGCCGCGCTGATCCGCGTCGGCACCCGCGATCCGCGCGTCGCGACGATCGTCGAGCAGCTGGTCGAGAGCGGCTATCTCCTGACGCCCGGCCCCGTCGCCGCGCCGACGCTGGTGCAATCCGCCTCGACCATCGCCGGCCTCCAGCCGGCCACCCCGTCCAACGCCCCGGTCTATACGCAGGCGATCGCCGACGCGATGAAGGGGCTGCAGACCGATTACGGCATCGCCGCGGACGGGATCGTCGGGCCCGAGACGCTCAAGGTCCTGAACCTCGGACCCGGTGACCGCGCGCGCGCTCTCGCGGTGGCGCTCGAGCGGCGGCGCTGGCTCGAGCGGACGCCCCCGGCGACGCGGATCGACGTCAATACCGCCGCCTCGCAACTGCGCTATTACCGCGACGGCGTGCTCGTCGATCAGCGCAAGGTGATCGTCGGCGAACCCGGTCGCGAGACGCCGGCCTTGTCCTCGCCGATCTACCGCCTCGTCGCCAACCCGACCTGGACCGTGCCGAAGTCGATCCAGAACGGCGAGATGGCCAATGTCGACGACGCCTATCTGCAGGAGCACAACATGGTCCTGCGCGACGGCTGGATCGTCCAGCAGCCCGGTCCGAGCAATGCGCTCGGCCTCGTCAAGTTCGACATGGCGAACGACCAGGCGATCTATCTGCACGACACGTCCGCCCCCGGGCTGTTCGACCGCAGCCAGCGGCATCTGAGCCATGGCTGCGTCCGCGTCGAGGATGCGATCGGCTTCGCGCAGATGCTCGCCGACGACCAGGGCGTTACCGAGGCATGGCAGACCGCGCAGGCGTCGGGTGAGATGCAGTTTGTCCCGCTGCCGCGCCGCATCCCGGTGCGGCTGCTGTACGAGAATGTCTATGTCGGCGACGCCGGCAAGGTCGCGTTCCGTACCGACCCCTATGGCTGGAACGATCCGGTCGCCGAACAGCTCGGGTTCGAGCGATCGGCGGCGCGGCGTGCCGAAGCCCGCGACATCGATATCGGCCCGTGAGCGTGGGGCGCGACTAGCCCCTGCTCGCGGCGATGTACCGCGTGACGTTGCCGGTCAGCACGTCGAGCGGGACATTGCCGCCCGCGAGGACTGCTTGATTGAAGTCCCGCACGTCGAACCGCGTACCCAATTCGTCCTTGGCGCGGGTCCGCTGGGCGACGATCTCGGTCTGGCCGATCTTGTAGCCACAGGCCTGACCCGGCCAGGCGCAATAGCGCTCGACCTCGCTCACCGCGTTGCTCATCGGCAGTCCGGTCGCGGCGACGAATTCGCGCAACGCCTGTTCGCGCGTCCAGCCCATCGCATGGATCCCGGTATCGACCACCAGCCGCACCGCGCGCCACGACAGCCCCATGAAATAGCCGAGCCGCCCCGCCGCATCGCCGTCATACAGGCCAAGCTCGTCGGCCAGCTGTTCGGCGTAGAGCGCCCAGCCCTCGGTATAGGCGTTGAACGCCAGCACCGAGCGGATCAGCGGCAGCTGCTGCGCATATTCCCCCTGCCAGACATGCCCGGGAATGCCCTCGTGGAATACCAGATCGGGGATGGTGACGCGGTTGTGGATCGTGGGATCGCCCAGATTGACCCAGATCTTGCCAGGGATCGATCCGTCGAGCGCGCCCGGCCCGCCATAGGCGGCGGGTGCCCCCGCCTCCTGCGCGAGCGGCATCCGCCGGATCTCGAGCCTGGCGGTCACCAGCGTGCGGAACGCCTTTGGCAGGCGCGGGCGGATCGCATCGATCCGCCCCTGCATATAGGCGACGATCTGCTGGCGACCGGCATCGTCGTTGGGGAAGGCGATGTCCGGCCGACGCTGCAATTCGGCCGCGCGCTCCGCCACCGTCCCCTTGGTCAGCCCGAAGCCCTTGAGGATCCTGTCCATCTCCGCCTGCAACTCGACGAGCTGCGCACGCCCGAGCGCATGGATCTCCGCCGGGCTCCGCCGCGTCGTCGTTCCTGCGCGCAGCCCCCAGCCATACCAGGCCGCGCCATGCGGGCGCGATCCCAGTCCGGCGACGTCAGTTGCGACCGCGCGCTGCGCGGTGAGTTCGGCGATCTGCCGCTCGAGCGCGGGGATGACCGCATCGCGGACGATCTGCGTCGCACGCCGGGTCCAGTCGCCGGGGATCGCCTGCGTCTTGCGCGCGAGCGGCCCGATCAGCGGACCGTCGACCGCCGCCGCCTCGGCCAGCGTACGTCGCATCCCGGCCAGCGTCTTGTCGAGCAGGAAGCTGGGCGGCACCAGGCCCTGCTCGCGCGCCGTCCGCACCCTGCCCGTCTCGTCATCGAGCTGCTTCGCCATCACCGCCACGCGCGCGAGATAGGCCTCGGCATCCGCCGCAGTGCGCAGCGGCTGATCGCCGTCGAGCAGCTGCGGCACGTCCAGCCACGCGCCGACATTCTGGATGACGGCATAGGGCGTGTTGCGCCAGTCGCCGATCGTCGCGACGCCGTAAGGCAGCGCCATCCCGTCCAGCGCGGTCTGGAACGCGCTCTGCGTCACGGCGATGCTCGTCAGCGTCACCTGGCCGATCCCGTCGCGCGGCAGCCGGCCGAGCGCCGCCAGCCCGTCGGTCAGGACGCGTCGCCGCGCGGCGATGCCCGCCGGCGACCGGTCGTCGAGCTGCCCCCGCAAAGCCGCATGCGCCCCGGTGTCGAGCCCGAGCCCGGTCGCCTTGCCGGGATCGAGCGTCAGCAACTGCCACGCGAGCCGGTCGAGAAGAGTCGCCGCGTCGGCGGATGCCGGCAAGCGGCTGGCAGTCTGCGCGGAGACCGGTGCTGCGGCGAGTGTGGCCGCGATGCCGGCTAGCGCGTCGCGGCGGCGGAACAGGGGTTGGTTCATCCGCGAAACATGGACGCGGCGTCCGCCGCGGTCAAACGCACCGCTGTCCCATCACGGTGGACAAACACCCGCTGCCGCCTAGAGGTCGGCGAGGAAGAGGGCTGAGGCACGTGACGATCGGACTGAAGGACATCGCTGCACGAGCAGGCGTCTCGATCGCGACGGTGTCGCGCGTCCTGTCGGGCAAGCCCGTCCGCCCCGCCTATCGCAGCCGGGTCGACGATGCACTGGCCGCGCTCGACTATCGCCCCAATCTGGCGGCGCGGCGGCTGCGTTCGACGCGCGCGAGCGTGATCGGTCTGATCGTGCCCGATATCGGCAACCCCTTCTTCGTCGCCTTCGTCCAGGCGGTCGAGGGCTATGCCTGGCGCGAGGGGCTGCGCGTCATCCTGTGCAACAGCGGCGAGGATCCCGCGCGCGAACGCCATTACCTGCAATTGCTCGAGGACGAGCGCGTGTCGGGCATCATCCTCGCCCCCACGCGGGCCGGCGGCGTGCCGGAGACCGCGACGCCGCTCGTGCTGGTCGATCGCGTCGAGGGAACGCCGCAGGTCGACAGCGTCAAGCTCGACAATGCCGGCGCGGCGAGCGCGCTGGTCGACGCGCTGCACGCATCGGGCTGTTCGCGGATCACCGGCCTGTTCGGCGAACGCGGCAGCACCGCGGTCGACCGCCGTCGCGGCTATGCGGCCGCGCTCGACCGCCACACGCTTCCAGCCCGGATCATCGACGTCCCGCACGAGCCCGCAGCGCGCGCGGCCTGCGTGCGGACCGCGCTCGCCGACACCGCCTGCGATGCGGTGCTGGTCGGCGACACGTTCCTGATGCTTGAGGCGGCGGTCGTGTTGCGCGCCCGACCCGATCCGCCGGCATCGCCCGTCCGGCTCGCAGGGTTCGACGACGCCGCCTGGCTGCGCCTGCTCGACGCCGCGCCGATCATCGTCGAGCAGCCGGTCGACGAGATGGCGCATGCCGCGCTGGCGCTGCTCGTCGAACGCATGACCGGTGCGGGGGGCGACGCCGTCCGGCTCGTCTTCAACGGGACGATCGTCAGCCCCGCCTGAGGTTCAGGTCAGGCGGCGGCGGCGATCGCGGTTTGCCCGCGCGTCGGACGGAACCGGCCGCTGCGCAGCGCCGCCTCGATATCCTCAAGGCTCGCGCCCGCGGTCTCGGGCACGAAGAACAGCACGAACACGAACGACGCCAGATTGACCCCGGCATAGACCCACATCGTCGAGCCCAGCCCGATCGCATGGACCAGCGACAGCGCGGTCCCGGTGACGATCAGGTTGCTGCCCCACAGCATCGCCGCGTGCAGCGCGGTCGCGGGGCCGCGCATCGCCAGCGGGAACATCTCCGCACCCAGCAGCCAGCCGCACACTTGGATGCCGCCCGAATTGAACAGCATGAACGCCAGCAGGAAGCCGATCGTCAGCCAGCCCTGCCACCCGCCATGCGCACCGCTGGCGAACATGATGCCGAGCCCGATCAGGCTGACGACCGATCCAGGGATCATCACCAGCATCAGCCGCCGCCGCCCGATCCGGTCGACGAACAGACAGCCAAGCAGCGTCATCACCGCATAGACGATCGCGACGCCGAGGCTGGCGAGCAGCGCTGATTCCTTGCCGAACCCCACCCCCGACAGGAAGGTCGGCGCGTAGTAGATCATCATCTCCAGCCCGCCGCACTGGGTGAAGAACGCGACGCCCAGCGCCGCGATCAGGGCAGGCCGTGCCCAGGCCTGACGAATGCCGCGCCAGCCGCTATCGGCCGGATCCGCGTCGGTCGTCGCATCGCGGATCTGGGTGACTTCGTGGCGGATCTCGCGGCGTGTGGTCCGCACGCGGCGCAGCACGTCGATCGCGGCGTGGATGCCGATATTCTCCGCGGCCCAGCGCGGGCTGCGCGGCATGAACGCCATCGCGACGAAGACGATCGCGGCGGGGATCGCGGCGACCGCGACCATCGTCCGCCAGCTCCAGACGTCGTGCAGGCCGAACCCGACGATGCTGGCGAGCAGGATGCCGACGCCGATGGCGACGTTGAACATCGTCACCAGATTGCCGCGACGATGCTGCGGCGCGAGTTCGGAGATGTACATCGGCACGACCTGGGTCGATCCGCCGACCGCCATGCCCAGGAACACCCGCGCGGTGATCAGCGCGCCGACGCTCGGCGCCATCGCACAGGCGATCGCGCCCAGCGTGAACAGCGCGCTCACCCCCATCACCGACAGCTTGCGGCCGATCCGTTCGGACAGCCAGCTCGTCGCCAGCGCACCGATCACCGCGCCCGCCAGGATCGCCGCGGTGACGATCTCCTGCATACGGTGATCCAGCCCGAACTCGTCGGTGATCGACAGCAGCGCCCCCGATATGATCCCCGTGTCATAGCCATAGAGCGCCCCGCATACCGCGGCGACAAACGCTGCGGTGCGCAGCACCCGGTCGCCATTGGCATAGGGTTCGGGAATTCTCGGCTCGTTGCGCGCCGTCAGGCTGCGCCGCGTCAGGGATGGGGCGATGCTGTGATCTGTCAAAACGTGGAGGACTCCGTGGTTGTCGAAAGGATATTCAGCGCGGGCGCAGCGCGAAGCGGCGACGCCAGGACGGCAGGCGGATCTGCTCGCGCGCCCAGGTCAGCAGGCCGGCACCGATGATGACGGCGATGCCGGCAAAGGTCGGCAGGTCGACGCTCTGGTGAAACACGGTGTAGCTGAGCGCGACGGCCCAGATCATCTGGCTGTATTGCGGCGGTGCGATCCGGCTGACCGCGACGCGTTGCGCCGCCAGCATCAGCAGGGCCTGGCCGAGGATCGCGAGCAGCCCATAGCCGGCGAGCAGGACCATCTCGGCCCCGTCCGGCCAGCGGAACGCCTGCAGCCACAGCAACGCCGCGCCGTTGATCACCAGCGGTCCGATCAGCCCCGCGCCGAGCATCGACACACGCTTCTCGCCCGCACCACCGGCGCGAAACAGCACGATGACGATCGCGCTCGACAATGCGCACAGCATCGCCGCGCCATGGCCCAGATCGAAGGCTCGCAGTCCGGGTCGCAGCACCATCAGCACGCCGACGAAGCCGATCGCCACCGCCGCCCAGCGCCAGGCACCGACCTGCTCCTTCAGGAACAGCATCGACAGCAACGTCACCAGCATCGGCATCAGGAAGATCAGCGCGAACGCCTCGGGCATCGGCAGCCGCGTGAACGCGACGACGCTCGACAGGCCGCTGATCGACGATCCGATCGCGCGCGCCAGCCATAGCGAGCGGCGCGTCGCGCTGAACACGTCAAGCATACGGTCGCCCGGCGTGCGCACGAAGGGCAAGGCGACCAGCCCAAGCAGCGCACCGGTGAACGTCACCTGGAACGGGCTGAACGCGCCTTCGAGCAGCCGCACCGACGCGTCGCTGAACGCGAAGGCCGCATAAGCCAGGAACGCCAGCGGCACGCCGCCGATGGCCGCCAGACGCGCGCCATGGCTCTGAATGGTAAGATCGATGCTCAATTGCGTCTCTCGGGCTGGCGTGGACGGTGACGACTCCCCGGAGCCGCGGGCACGAGCGAACGCCGCCACCGCCCCGACGTCACCTTATGGCGGGGCGGCACACAGCTCTGTCTCTTTGCGTATCCCGCTCCTACCGACAGCAGGTGCAGGACGCAACAGAAAACGTTTTCTGTTTTAGCCCCGCACGTCGTGACTCCTGCGCTTCGGCCGCGCGCAATTGCGGCTTGGCGCGGCTGACGGTACGACCGGGCGATCACCCGTGACGATGAGGATATCCTATCGCAATGAAGCTCGCCGATCTGGCCGTGCTCGCCGGCGTTTCGACCGCAACCGTGTCGCGGGCCCTGGCCGGGCATTCGTCCGTCAATGCGCAGACCCGCGCACGCATCCAGGCGCTGGCGCAGGAACATGACGTCCGTCCCAACCAGCTCGCGCGCAACCTGCGGCTGAAGAGCACCGGCGCGATCGGACTCGTTCTGCCGCTCGGCCATGCCCGGACCCAGCATCTCACCGATCCGTTCTTCCTGACCTTGCTCGGGCTGCTCGCCGATCTGCTGGTCGAACGCGGCTACGACATCCTGTTGTCGCGGGTCATCCCCGACGGCGACGATTGGCTCGACCGGCTGGTCGACAGCGGCCGCATCGACGGCCTGCTCCTCGTCGGCCAGTCCGACCAGGGGGCGGTGATCGAACGCGTGTCGCACCGCTATGCGCCGCTGGTCGTGTGGGGCGCGTACCGGGCGGACCAGAACCATCTGACGATCGGCTCGGACAATGTCGCGGGCGGACGTCTCGCGGGCCGCCGCATGATCGACCAGGGCCGGTCCCGTCTGATGTTCGTCGGCGACCCCGCCCCGCCCGAATTCGCCGATCGCCACGCCGGGTTCGCCGCGGCCGCTGCGGAGGCGGGGCTCGCCTGCGAGCTGCTCGAAACGTCGATGACCCCGGAGGCCGTGCACGCGGCGATGGCGCAGCGACTCGCCGCCGCGCCGCCGCCCGATGGCATCTTCGCCGCGTCCGACGTCGCCGCGATGAGCGCGCTGCGTGCGCTTGCCGAAGCCGGGATCGACGTCCCCGCCACCACCGCGGTGATCGGCTATGACGACGTCACGCTGGCCGCGCACACCTCGCCCGCGCTCACGACCATCCGCCAGGATCTCGCCGAGGGCGCCGCGCTGATGGTCGATCGCCTGATGCAGCGTATCGCGGGCCATGCGACCGGATCCGCGATCGTCACCCCCGTCCTGATCGAGCGCCAGTCCGCCTGAACCTCTCCGCCTGCGCTGAATTGAACGCTTCACAATCGATTGCATGACAAGTCTTGCAATCGATTGCGAAAAGCGTATGAGGCGATTCTGGGCTTCATAGAAAGCCACCGCGCAGGGAGGATATCATGAAAGCACGTTACATTTTGCTCGCTGGAATCGCCGCCACGTCCTTCGCGACGGTGGCCGCAGCGCAGACCACGCCCGTCCAGGACGTGCCCGTTCAGACCGCACCCGCGCCGGGCGAGCAGCCCGCCGACACCGCCGCGACGCCGGCGCCGATCGACGGCCAGGACGACATCGTCGTCACCGCGGTCGCGCGCGGCACCAACCGCCTCAACACCTCGATCACGACCAGCTCGATCGGCTCCGACGCGCTGATCCAGCTCGCGCCGCGCACCTCGGGCGAGCTGCTGCGTAACCTGCCCGGCATCCGCGTCGAGGCTTCGGGCGGTGACGGCAACGCGAACATCTCGGTCCGCGGCCTGCCGGTCGCATCGGGCGGCTCGAAGTTCCTCCAGCTCCAGGAAGACGGCCTGCCGATCCTCGAATTCGGCGACATCACCTTCGGCAATGCCGACATCTTCCTGCGCGCCGATTTCAACGTCCGCACTGTCGAGTCGGTCCGCGGCGGCTCCGCCTCGACCTTCGCGTCCAACTCGCCGGGCGGCGTGATCAACTTCATCTCGAAGACCGGCGAGCAGGAAGGCGGCGCGTTCCAGCTGTCGAGCGGCCTCGACTACCGCGAATTCCGCGTCGATTTCGACCAGGGCGGCAAGCTCTCGGACAGCGTCACCTATCATGTCGGCGGCTTCTACCGGATCGGCGACGGCCAGCGCGAAGTCGGCTTCGACGGCGTCAAGGGCGGCCAGCTCAAGGCGAACATCACCAAGTCGTTCGACAATGGCGGCTATGTCCGGCTCTACGGCAAGTATCTCGACGACCGCGCGATCGGCTATCTCCCCAACCCGGTCCGCGTCACGGGCAGCAACAGCGACCCCGATTACAGCAGCATCGCCAATTTCTCGATCAACAACGGCACGCTGCACAGCGCCAACATCCGTACCGCGCAGACGCTCGACGGCAACAACCGGCTGACCACGCGGTCGATCCGTGACGGCCAGCACCCGGTCGTCTATTCGGCGGGTTTCGAGACGCAGATTCCGCTCGCGGACGACTGGAACATCGTCGAGCGGTTCCGCTATGCCGACATCTCGGGCGGCTTCACCTCGCCCTTCCCCGCCAGCGTCGATTCGGCGCAGTCGATCGCCAACGGCATCGGCGGCGCGGGCGCACAGCTGTTCTACGCCAGCGGCGCGCAGGCGGGTCAGCGCATTGCCGACCCCGCCTCGCTCAACGGCAACGGCCTGCTGGCGAACGTCGTCCTGTTCGACGTCGATCTGAAGAGCCTCAACAACATCACCAACGACATCCGCCTGAACGGTTCGCTGCCGTTCGCCGGCGGGTCACTCGCGGTCACCGGCGGCTTCTATGCCTCGCGCCAGGACATCAAGAGCGACTGGCTGTGGACCTCGTCCGTCCAGACCGTCGCGGACAATGGCCGGTCCGAGCTGGTCGACGTCCGCACCGCGGCGGGCGTGCCCGTGACGCAGAACGGCGTGCCCGGCTATTCGGCGAGCTTCTTCGGCAATTGCTGCCGCCGCTCCTATGATCTCGACTATACGACCTACGCACCGTTCGCGCAGCTCGGGCTCGAGCTCGGCCGGTTCAACATCGACGGGTCGCTGCGCTATGATTTCGGTCGCGCGCGCGGCAGCGTCGCCGGCTCCGATCTCGGCGCCGCGTTCGGCAGCGGCATCACGACGTTCGACATCAACGGCGACGGCGTGATCTCGGCCGCCGAACGTCAGGTCGCGGTGATCCCCAACGCCCGGTCGCCGCTCGATTACAACTATGATTACCTGTCCTATTCGGGCGGCGTGAACTTCCGCCTGGCCGACAGCACCGCGGTGTTCGGTCGCTACAGCCGCGGCGGGCGCGCCAATGCCGATCGCCTGCTGTTCGGCCCCTCGATCAACACCGCGACGGGCGGGCTGACCGATCAGGGCGCAGCGGTCGATTTCGTCCGCCAGCTCGAAGGCGGGTTCAAGTTCCGCCAGGGCGGCGTCTCGCTCTACGCCACCGGCTTCTGGGCGCGCACCGAGGAACAGAATTTCGAGGCGACGACGCAGCGCTTCTTCAACCGCGAATATGACGCCAAGGGCGTCGAGATCGAGGGCCGGATCGCACGCGGACCGTTCTCGCTCTCGGCCGGCGGCACCTATACCGATGCCGAGATCACCCGCGACGTGCTCAACCCCGGGGTCGAGGGCAACCGCCCGCGTCGCCAGGCCAAGTTCATCTATCAGGCGACGCCCCAGGTCGATTTCGACCGCGTGACGATCGGTGCGAACGTGATCGGCACCACCGACAGCTATGCGCAGGATAACAACGTCCTCAAGATGCCGGGCTATACGCAGGTCAACGCGTTCGTATCGATCCGCCCGGCGGACAATGTGACCGTGTCGGTGAACGGCAACAACCTGTTCGACGTGAAGGGCATCACCGAAGCCGAAGAGGGCGCGATCCCGACCAACGGCATCGTCCGCGCCCGGTCGATCACCGGTCGCACGATCTCCGCCGCCGTCCGCTTCGGCTTCTGATCGGCCGACCCAGGTGAGCGTATCCTCCCCCACCGAGCGTCGCCTCGCGGCGCTCGGGCCCCGCCTGCGCCGCCAGCTCGAACGCCTCTATGGCAGTACCGGGCTGGCGATCTGGCCGCGGCTTGAGGCGATCCTGCGCGAGCGGGCCGCCGAACGCCCCGCCGCGATGGCCGCACTCGACGAGGCGCGGCTCGCCGACCCCGACTGGTTCGTCGCGCCCGACATGCTCGGCTATTCGACCTATGTCGACCGCTTCGCCGGAACGGTCGAGGGTCTGATCGGGCATGTCGACCATCTCGAATCGCTCGGTGTCCGCTATCTCCACCTGCTCGCGCTGTTGAAGGCGCGCGAGGGTGACAGCGATGGCGGCTTCGCGGTCGCCGACTATCTGTCGGTCGAACCCCGGCTGGGGACGATGGCCGATGTCGAGCGGCTGGCCGCACGGCTGCGCGAGGGGCGGATCAGCCTGTGCGTCGATCTCGCGCTCAACCATACCGCCGACGATCATGCCTGGGCGCAGGCGGCGCGCGACGGCGATCCGCATTACCGCGCCTTCTACCACGTCCTTGGCGACGACGAGGCGCAGGCCTATGAGGCTGACCTGCTGCAGGTCTTCCCGACCACCGCGCCGGGCAATTTCACGCCCGTCCCGGCGATGGGCGGACAGGTCTGGACGACCTTCTACCCGTTCCAGTGGGACCTGAACTGGGCGAATCCGGAGGTCATGCTTGCGATCGTCGACACGATGCTGCGGCTCGCCAATCACGGGTTCGAGGCGTTCCGGCTCGATTCGATCGCGTTCCTCTGGAAGCAGCTCGGCACCGATTGCCGCAACCGGCCGCAGGCGCATTACATCGTCCGCGCATTGCGCGCCGCGCTCGACATCGTCGCCCCCGCGACCCTGCTCAAGGCTGAGGCGATCGTCCCGACTGCGCTCGTCCCGCCCTATTTCGGCGCGGACGAGGGGTCGGACTGGGATGGCGGGTTCGAGCCCGAATGCCATCTCGTCTACAACAATTCGCTGATGGTCGCGGGCTGGGTAGGGCTCGCCGAGCAGTCGGCCGCGCTGCCCCACGCGATCGTCGCGGCGAGCGGCGGCCTGCCGCGCGGCGCGAACTGGCTCAGCTATGCGCGCTGCCATGACGATATCGGCTGGGGCGCGGTGATCGGCGACCTTGCCGGGATCGATCCGGACCCCGTCGCGCGGCTGACCATAGCGGCGAAGTTTCTCGACGGCGCACAGGGCAGCTGGGCGCGGGGCGAACCGTTCCAGTCGGACGGCTCGGTGCTGCACGGCTCGAACGGGACGATGGCGTCGCTCGCCGGGCTCGAGGCCGCGCGGACCGATGAGGAGCGCGAGCATGCGTTCCGCCGCATCGCGCTGCTCAACGCGCTGTCGATCGCCAGCGGCGGGCTCGCCACGCTCTATATGGGCGACGAGGCCGGGCTGCTCAACGACCACAGCTATCGCGACGATCACGATCGCGCGCATGAAGGGCGCTGGCTGCACCGCCCGGTGATGGACTGGGACGCGCTCGACGGCGACGCCGCCCGGCGCATCTCCGGCGACATCAGGGCGCTCCGCGCCGCGCGCATCGCCAGCGGCGGGGCCGGCGCGCCCGCGACGATCGCCACGTCGACGCCCGCGCTGCTCGGCATCGCCTGTGGCGGCGACCGCGTCTTCCTCAACTTCTCGCCCCACGCGGTCCAGGCCGGCGATCTCGCCGGCTGGCACGACCGGGTGGCGGATACCCCCATCGGAGACGACGCCATGATCGGTCCCTGGAGCGTGCTTTGGGCAGGACCCTCGGCATGACCGCCGCCCCGCCTCTGTTCGGCTGCATCGAGGCGGGGGGCACCAAGTTCGTGCTCGGCGTCGCACGCGATCCCGACACCGTCCTGCGCACCGCACGCATCCCCACCACGACGCCCGACGAGACGCTCGGCGCCGCGCTTGAGTTCTTCACCGCGGCGCAAGCCGAATGGGGCGCGGTCGACGCGCTCGGCATCGCCTCGTTCGGCCCCGTCGATCTCGATCGCTCGTCGCCCGGCTGGGGCCGGATCGTCGACACCCCCAAGCCGGGCTGGAGCGACACCGACCTGGTCGGCCCGTTCGCGCGCGCGCTCGACTGCCCGGTCGGGTTCGACACCGACGTCAACGGCGCGATCCTCGCCGAGAGCCTGTGGGGCGCCGCCACCGGCGCCGACATCGCGGTGTACGTTACCGTCGGCACCGGCATCGGAGGCGGTGCGCTGGTCGAGGAACGCCCGGTGCATGGCAGCCGCCATCCTGAAATGGGCCATATCCTACCCCGCCGGCATCCCGACGACCGCGACTTCGCCGGCACCTGCCCCTTCCACGGCGACTGCCTCGAAGGACTGGCGAGCGGACCCGCGATCGCCGCGCGCTGGGGTGCGTCACTGTCGGAGCTCGGCCCCGATCATCCCGCGCATGACATCGTCGCCTATTATCTCGCCCAGCTGGTCGTCGCGCAGCAGGCACTGCTGTCGCCGCGGCGGATCGTCCTCGGCGGCGGCGTGCTGGGAACCCCCGGGCTGCTCGACGGGGTTCGCGACCATGCCGCGCGGATGGCGAACGGCTATTTCGGCACCCCCGATTATGCCACCCTGATCGTCGCGCCGGGCCTTGGCGACCGCGCCGGGCTGCTCGGCGCGCTGGCACTCGCACAAAGGGCGCGTCGATGACCAAACCCCGTCTGTCGCTGATCCGCCTCATCGAGATGAATCTCGGCTTTCTCGGGCTGCAATTCTCGTTCGGCCTGCAACAGGCCAATATGGCGCCGATCTACGGCTATCTCGGCGCGGACGAGGCGAGCCTGCCGCTGCTCTGGCTCGCGGGTCCGGTGACCGGGCTGCTGATCCAGCCGCTGATCGGCGCGATGAGCGACCGGACCTCGACCCGGGTCGGGCGGCGGACGCCCTATTTCCTCGTCGGCGCGGTGCTGTGCAGCCTGTGCCTGCTCGCCATGCCGTACAGCCCGACTTTGTGGGTCGCGGCCAGCCTGTTGTGGGTGCTCGACGCCGCCAACAACGTGACGATGGAGCCCTACCGCGCCTATGTCGGCGACCGGCTGCCCGATGATCAGCGCGCCGCAGGGTTCCTGACCCAGTCGGCGTTCACCGGCCTCGCGCAAACACTGTCCTATCTCGCGCCGTCGCTGCTCGTCTGGATCGGCTTCAACAAGGATGCGGTCGACGGCAACGGCATTCCCGATATCACGCGGATCGCCTTCCTGATCGGCGCGGTACTGTCGCTCGCGACGATCCTCTGGTCGGTCCTGCGCGTACCCGAGCTACCCTTGCCCGAGGAGGAAAAGGCGCGGCTGGCGAAGGAACCGCTCACGCTCGGCGGCACGCTGCGCGACCTGAAGACCGCGCTGATCGAGATGCCCCGGCCGATGCGCCAGCTCGCGCTCGCCATGCTGTGCCAATGGTATGCGATGTTCGCCTATTGGCAGTTCATCACCTTCGCCGTCGCGCGCTCGCTGCACGGCACGGCCGATGCGAAGAGCGTCGCGTTCCGCGACACCGTGCTGACCGTCGGCCAGCTCGGCGCCTTCTACAATGCGGTCGCGTTCGTCGCGGCGATCGCGCTCGTGCCGGTCGCCCGCCGCTTCGGTGCGAAGACGGCGCATGCCGGCTGCCTGCTCGCATCGGGCGTCGCGATGCTGGCGATCCCCGGCATCCGCGACGAGGCGGGGCTGTTCGTCGCGATGCTCGGCATCGGCATCGGCTGGGCGAGCATGATGGGCAATCCGTACGTCATGCTGATCGACATGATCCCGCCCGAACGCAACGGCGTCTATATGGGCATCTTCAACATGTTCATCGTCATCCCGATGATCATCGAGAGCCTGACCGTCCCGCTTTTCTACCAGTCGCTGCTTGGCGGCGACCCGCGCAACATCCTGTATGTGTCGGGTGCGCTGATGGTGCTCGGCGCGGCCGCGACGATGCGGGTCCGGATGCCGGCGACGGCGACGGCGACGCGAGCTCCGTCGTAACGGCGGGACCGGTCGTCAGCCGACCGCGGTCGCGTGGATCGGCATCAGCGCCGCGCCGATCGTCGCGGCCGCACCCTGCAGCGTCGATACCGAGATGCGCGGCGGGACGCTGCAATGGTCGCCGATATGCATCGCGCCGAAGTCGATGTGGCGGACCAGCGCGTCGAGGATCGGCGTCGGCAACGGACTCGAGATCACGAACTCGCCCGGATCGATCCAGGCGATGCCCCAGTTGATGATCGGCCCGATCTGCCCCGCGGCCCGGCGCACCCACGCGTCGACGACCGGCTCATAGCCCTGGATCACCCGGTCGAAGTCCACCAGCGAGTCGATCGCACAGCCCGCCTCGCGCAACGTCGACAACAGGTCAAGCGTCGAGGGGCGCGGCGCGCTGGTCGGATAGAGGCAGCCGATCTCCCCCGCGCTCGCCATCGCCCCGCGCAGGATGCGGCCCTCGACGATGATCCCCGCGCCGATCCCGTGCCCGAGCAGGATGACCACCGCGGTCGAACAGCGCCGCATCAGTCCCCCGACATAATATTCGGCGAGCGCCGCCGCGTTCGCGTCGTTCTCGATCCACACCGGATGGCCGATATGCTCCTCGAACAGCGCCTTCAGGTCGATCCCGCGCCACGCCGCCAGGCTGTCGACCGTCCAGCGCCGCGTCCCCTCGATCGACAGCGCGGCCCCCGGCACGCCGATCCCGACGCCCAGCAGCCGCCGGCCGAGCAGCCGGTTCGCGATCGCCATCTCGTGCATCGCGGTCGTCACCCGCTGCGCGAACACGCGCGGATCGGGATCGTCGAACGGCGCGGACCGATGCGCGATCACCCCGCCCGCATAATCGACCAGCGCCACCTCGAGCAGCCCGCGGTGGAGCATCGCCCCGACCCCATATCCCGCCTCGGGCGAAATCTGCAGCGGGACCGCCGGGCGGCCAGGCGCGACCGGGGCCGCCCCCGGGCATTCCTCGATCAGCCCGTGCGCGAGCAGCGTCGCCGACAGCCGCGTGATCTTGGTCGCGCTCATCCCGAGGTCGGCGGCAAGATCCTTGCGCGACCGTGCCCCCCAGGACCGCAGGATCTGCATCACGCGCCGCTCGTCGTCATCCAGCCTCAACCGCGCCACCGCCATCCGCACACGTCCCTTCGCCCTACCGGATAGTCGATTAGTTTATTTCGTGAAATTAATTAATTGTCATATTCCCCGACCAACGGCTGACATATCAATCGGGTGGGAGAAACAATCATGACAAAACACGGCTTGCGTTCGGGATGTGCGCTGATCGCGCTGGGGATTGCGGCACAGACGCCGGCCTGGGCACAGACGGCGCCGTCGGCCCCCGCCGCCGCCACCGCGACCGCTGCCGACCCGGCCAGCGACCCCGCGCAGGTTGATCCCGCCCAGGCCGACCCCGCCCAAACCGACCCCGTCGCCGGCACCGACATCATCGTCACCGGCTCCGCACGCGAACAGCGTCGCTTCGACGTCTCCTATGCGGTCAATTCGCTCAGCAATGCCGACATCCAGAAGCTCGCACCGCTCAACTTCGCCGATCTGCTCGGCAAGCTGCCGGGCTTCGCAGTCGAGAACACCGGTGGCGAGGTCCAGAACATCATCCGGCTGCGCGGTCTGCCCAGCGACGGCGGCCTCGTCACCTTCCAGCAGGACGGGCTGCCGCTGTTCCACGAGAATGACGGCAACTTCTTCCGCGGTGACAGCCTCAACCGCTTCGACCTGATGACGCAGCGCGTCGAGGTCGTGCGCGGCGGCCCCGCCCCGGTCTATGCGAGCTATGCCGCCGCGATCGTCAACAACATCACCGTCTCGGGTACCGACACGGTGCGCGGCAAGGCGCAGCTCACGCTCGGTGACACCGGCCTCTATCGGATCGATGGCTATCAGGCCGGGCCGATCGACGATTCGACCTATTACGCGATCGGCGGCTTCCTTCGCCGCCATGACGGCTATCGCGACAACGGCTTCCCCAACGACCGCGGCGGCCAGGTCCGCGCCAACATCAAGCATGACTTCTCGAACGGGTCGCTGCGCGTGTCGGGCAATTACCTGAACGACCACAACGTCTTCTACCTGCCGATCCCGACCGCCGACCCGCGCGATCCGTCCAAGTCGCTCAACCAGTATATCGACTTCTTCAGCGGCACGATGAACTCGCCCGCATTGCGCGACGCGACGATCCGCTACCGCGAGGCCGATGGCACGACGCGCAACGTCGGCGCCGATCTCGGCAATGGCCGCCACACGCAGTTCGGCAATGTCGGCGTTCAGTACGACGCCGATTACGACGGCTGGAAGGTCGCTGCCAAGGGCGGGGTCAGCATCGGCAAGCTCCACTTCAACGCGCTCTATTCGACCAGCAATCCGTCCGACGCCACCGCCTTTGCGGGCAGCTATCTGACCGCCGCACGCACCGCCTTCGGCGCGGGCGTCACCCGCCTCGGCTATGCGATCGCCGGCACCGACGGCGCCGAGGTCTATGACCCCAATGCGGCTTCCGGCCTGGTCGTCCCCGCGCAGTTCCGCGACGTCACGTCGAAATTCTACTCGACCCAGGGTGATCTCAGCGTCACCCGCTCGATCGCGACCGGCTTCGGCACGCATGACCTGCGCGTCGGCGTCTATGGCAGCCTGTACGGCGAAACCAACGAGGTCGCCTATCAGGACTATCTGCTCGAGGTCCGCGGCAAGCCGCGCACGCTCGACCTGATCGCCTATAACGCCGCCGGCCAGGCGCTCGGTTCGGTGACCGACAATGGCGTGCTGCGCTATACGACCACGCTCAACCGCGGAAATACCGATGCGTCGATGTACGCCTTCTACGCCAACGACACCTGGGAACTGACGCCGGGGCTGAAGATCGACGGCGGCATCCGTCACGAACGCTACAGCTTTGACGGCTATGCCTTTGCGACGACCTCGGCCAATCTCGGCGACCCGACGACGCTCGCCGACAATGCCGTGCGCGCCTTTACCGGCCAGATCATCCGCTCCTCGCTCGCGCCCGACATCACCAACTGGACCGCGGGCATCAACTACGACGTCACCCGTCATCTCGGCGCCTATGCGCGCGCCTCGCATCTCGAAACCCCGCCCTCGACCCAGGTCACCTATCAGATCAACCCGACGATCCTGACGCCCAAGGCCAACCAGTATGAGGTCGGGCTGAAGGCCGCGTTCGGCCGGTCCTATCTCTATGTCATCGGCTTCTACACGCGCTACGACCCGCTCAACGCCTCGTTCGTTGCGCTCGACCCGGTCACCGGCCGCAACGACCAGTCGGTGCCGTTCGTCGGCAAGGCGGACATCAAGGGGATCGAGATCGACGGCAATCTCGCGCTGCCCTACGGCTTTGCGATCACCGGCGCGGTCACGGTCAGCGATCCCAAGTACAAGAGCCTCGTCAACGCCAACGGCGCCAGCGCAGGCGATGTGGAGGGCAACCAGCTCGTCCGTGAGCCCAAGGTCTACGGCAATATCCGCCCCTCGGTCGATTTCGACATCGCCGGCAATGCGGTCCAGCTCTATGGTCGCTACGAATATGTCGGGAAACGCTATGTCGATTTCTTCAACAACACCGCGCTGCCCGCCTATGGGACGGTCGGCGCGGGCATCACGCTGACGCGCGACACGTGGCAGATGCAGGTCGTCGGCGACAACATCTTCAACGCCAAGGGCCTGACCGAGGGCAATACGCGCACCGACCAGTTCAGCGGCCAGGGCACCGCGGACGCAATCTACGGACGTCCGATCTTCGGCCGCAACGTCCGCCTCGTGGTCAGCAAGTCCTGGTGACCGGCCTGCGAATGATCCTCGCGGTGGCGCTGGCGGGCAGCGCCACGGTGCCGCTCGGCGCGCAGGGACCGGCGCCGGCGGCAACCGGGCAGGTCGGGGCGGTCGGGCGATCCCCCGACGCCCCGATCGACGTGCTGTCGCAGCGCCTGTTTCCCCGCTTCGTCGCGTTGCGCACGACGCCGGGCTGGGCACAGGCGCTCGACCGCGACCCGGCGATGCGCACGCTGCAGGCTGCGCGCACCGCGCGGCGCGCGGCATGCGGTACCACCGCCGCCTGCACGATCGAGGCGACGATCTGGACGACCGAGGACCGCGCCGCATTCGTCGCGATCCTCGACCGGCTCGCGGGCAAGCGCGGGCTGCCGCCGCTCGCACCGAACGCGGATCTCGCACCGGTCGCGGCGATCGATGCCGAGCTTGACGGGCTGAACGCGGTGCTGCGCGTCTATGGGCTCGGCCATCCGTCACGCTATCCCGCGATCGACGGCCCCGTCTTCACCCCCGCGGTGCCGTATTTCGCCGACGGCGTCGCGGTCGGGATCGAGTTCGCCCGCGCCGCCTCAGGTGCTGCGCCCGACACGCTCGACGGCAGCGTCGCGCTCGCGCTCGCGCTGCTCGATGGCAACGACGCGACCGCGGCGACATTGTTCGAACCGCTCGACGACCGCGAGAATGCCGGCGCCCGCGCCGCGGCCGCACGCACCGACTGGGCCGCCTTCCGCTATACCGCGCTGATCGTCCCCGGCGTCGGGCCGGAGGACAGCGCCACACGGCTCAGCCCGCGCAGCAAGCTCCACGCACTGCTCGCCGCGCAACGCTATCGCCAGGGGCTCGCCCCGTTCATCCTCGTCTCGGGCAGCGCGGTCCACCCGCGCGGCACCCGCTTCGTCGAAGCCGTCGAGATCCGCCGCGCGCTGATCGAGCGCTACGCAATTCCCGCCGATCGCATCATCCTCGAACCCTATGCGCGGCACACGACGACCAATCTGCGCAACGCCACGCGGCGGATGGCCGCGCTCGGCATCCCGCTCGACCGGCCGACGCTGATCGTCACCGACGCGCAGCAGAGCGCCTATATCGAAAGCCCGACCTTCACCACGCGCAACACCGCCGAACTCGGCTACATGCCCGGCGCGATCGGCCGGCGGCTGTCCGTCTACGACCTCGAATTCCGCCCGTCGCGCCAGTCGCTCCGCCAGGATCCCCGCGATCCGCTCGACCCATGACCGGCCCCTCCCGGCGGCACGCCCCCGCAAACACAAATCCCCCAACCCCCACCCTAACCGCCACCCCGGCGAAGGCCGGGGCCCAGTCGGGGAACGACACTGATCGGGGACAACGCACGTGCCTCCCCGCCATCCCGACCCCGTTCCGGCCGTCACCGTCGAGACGCATCCTCACCCATCCGCTCCTCCTCACCCTGCTCCTAACCCCCGCCACCGCCGCATCCGCCCAGGACACCCCCGCCGATCTCGTCGACCCCTTCGTCGGAACACTTGCCGATTTCGGCCAGCTCACCCCCGCCGCGGTCGCACCGTTCGGCATGGTCCAGCTCGGCCCCGACACCAGCCCCGCCAACCACGCCGGCTATGATCACGCGGCCACCACGTTGCTCGGCTTCTCGCATACCCGCGGCGTCGGCGTCGGCTGCGGCGGTGCGGGCGGCGACCTGATGATCGCGCTACGCTATGCCGGCAGCGATGCTGCTCCCGCACAGATCGACAAGACCAGCGAACGCGCCCGCGCCGGCACCTACAGCGTCCGCTACGACGGCGGCATCCTTGCCAAGACGACCGCGACGCGCGGCGGCGGCGTGCTGCGTTTCACCGTACCGCGTGCAGGCACACTCGACCTGCGGATCGACCCCCGACGCAGCTATGCCAAACGGCTCTCGGCCGACTGGTCGCGCCTCGACAGCGACGACCTGCGTGCCGATCTCGTCGCGGGCACCGTCTGCGACCAGGGCGCCTATCGGCTCCACACCGCCAGCCGGATCCGGGTCAACGGCCACCTCGTGCATCGCCGGCTAAGTGTCGGCGCCGGCGATCTGGCGACGCTCCGCCTCGTCGCCCGGGCGGGGGACCGGATCGAGATTCGCACCGGGCTGTCGAGCGTCGACGGCGGCGGCGCGGCGCTGACCCGCGACACCGAACTCGGCGACCGGTCGTTCGCGACCATCGCCGCGGCGACCCGGTCCGACTGGAACCGCGTGCTCGGACGGGTCATGCCGACCGGTCCGCGCGACCGCCGCGCGCTGTTCTACACCTCGCTCTACCGCGTCATGCAGACCCCGGTCGCGATCGACGATCCGGACGGCCGGCACCGCGACAAGACCGGCCGCATCACCGTCTCCCCCAAGGGCACGACGCGCTATGCGAGCTGGTCGCTCTGGGACAATTACCGCACGCAGATGCCGCTGCTGGCGCTTCTCCAGCCCGACCGCAGCGCCGACATCGCCGCCTCGCTGGTCGCGCTATACGCCGGCGGCAAGCCGCAATGGTCGACCCGCAACGAACCGTTCCTGACGGTGCGCACCGAACATGCCGGGATCGCGCTGCTCGATATGCACCGCAAGGGGATCGCGTTCGACACGGACGCGGCGCTCGCCGGCATGGTCGCGGACAGCGCCACGCTCAAGCGCGGCACCCCCGACGAACAGATCGAGGCCGCCTATGACGACTGGGCGACCGCCGAACTCGCACGCGATCTCGGCCGCACCGATCTCGCGGCGCGCTTCACCGCAAAGGCGCTGTCCTACCGCCCAATGTGGCGATCGGTGTTCCAGTCGCCCGGCGCGGACGGCGACGTCGTCAAGGCGCGCGGTCTCTACCAAGGCACGCTGTGGCAATATCGCTGGGCGCCGGTCTTCGATCTTGGCTGGATCACCAAGACGGTCGGGCGCGCGCGGCTGCTGGGCGAACTCCAGACCTTCTTCGGGCAGGGCCTGTTCAACATGACGAACGAGCCCGACATCCACGTCCCTTGGATGTTCGCCGCGCTGGGCGAGCCCCGGCCGACCGCGGATCTCGTCCGGACGATCCTGACCCGGCCGATCGCGCATCCCTATACCAACAGCGGCAAGCTCGCGGTGCCGTTTATCGGTCGCAGCTTCGCGCTGGCGCCGCAGGGATTCGCCGACGGGATGGACGATGACGCGGGCGGCCTGACCGCCTGGTACGTCTTCGCGGCGCTCGGGCTCTATCCGCTCGTGCCGGGAGAGCCCTGGTACGTCCCGACGACGCCCGCGTTCGAACGGGTCCGTCTCGATCTCGGCAAGGGGCGCGTGCTGCTGATCCGCCGCGACGGCCCAGCGGATGGCGTGGTGCAACGGGTGACCCTGGACGGACGCGCGCTGTCCACGACGCGGATCGACCATGCCGATCTGATGCGCGGCGGTACGCTGGTCGTCACCACACAGACGCCGCCCACGCAAAATGTCCCGCAACTGCAAGACAGCCGCGCTAGGGTCGCGGTCGATGGCATGCTCCACCCCCGATAACGCTGCCGCCGCGCCGACCGCTACGGCGCGGATGCTCGGCTATGCGAGCGGCAATTTCGGCAAGAACCTGCTCGCGTCGACGATGGACGTCTTCCTGATGTTCACGCTGACCGAATATTGGGGGATATCGCCGCTCGCCGCCGGGCTGATCGTGATGCTCGGGCTGGTCTGGGACGGGCTGTGCAACCCGCTGCTCGGTCGCCTGCTCGACCGCGCCACCGACCGCGCGGGGCTCTACCGCCGCCTCCTCGTCATCGCCGCCCCTGTCGTCACCATCCCCTTCACCATCCTCTTCCTCCTGCCCACCCCCCAACCGCCCTTCGTAATTCCCTGGGCGATCAGCCTCGTACTGGTCTTCCGCACCGCCTATGCGACCTGCGATGTCGCGCATAATGCGCTGATGATGCGGATGACCGGACCGCAAGGTGCCGCGACGACGCTGTCGGCCTTGCGGTACATGTTCAGCTGCCTCGGCGCGCTGGCGGTCGCCGGGTCCGCCCCCGCCTTTGTCGACCCCGCGCTTGCAGGCGGTTATCGCCTTATCGTCACCACGGCCTGTGCCGCCCTCGCCTATGTCGCGACTTTGTGGCTGGCCGCCGCATCAGGGCCCGCCGCCACCCCACCGCCGCTGCGAACACCGGCCAAGCCGCAAACGCCGCTCCGGGTCTGGATCCTCGGCAATCGTCCGTTCTATGCGCTGCTGGTGTTCGGCTTCGCACAGGCGCTGACGCTGCCGGTCTTTGCGCGATCCTTCGCCTATATCGGCAAGGGCGTGATCCACGACCCAGACTGGACCGCACGCGCGCTCACGACGCTCGCGCTGTCGCAACTCGTCATGCTGCCGGTCTGGGTCGGGGCGAGCCGACGTGCCAGCCAGCACGGCATGCTTGCGGTTGCGCTGATCCTCGTCGCGGTCGGATCGGCGGTGTTCGCGACAGGACCGCGCAGCATGATGGCGGGGATCGCGCTGTTCGGTGCGGGCAATGGCGGCGTGCAAATGATGATCTGGGCGTTGCTCGCCGACGCGATCGATCACGGCGAGCGCCGGACCGGCGTCCGGCTCGAGGCGGTGCCGGTCGCGTTGCTGCTCCTGACGCTGAAGCTGGGTGGCGGGATCGGCGGTGCGCTGTTCGGTCAGGGCCTCGCCCTGGCCGGCTGGACCGGCACCGCCCCGCTCGGCGAGACCGGCGGTGGGCAGCTCCTGGCCATGGCGTGGGCGATGCCGGTGGCGGGGGCGGTCATCGGCATCGCGATGCTTGTCTTGCAGACCCACACCGGTGCGGGACGTTCCACGGTCCCCGCCGCGCGCAGCCTGGCCAACAGCGTGAGCAGATCCCGCGCCGGATAGCGCCCGGCCGCGTTGTCGTGCATCGCCCGGCACGTCGCGATATCGAACCATGCCGCGCATTTCGCGGTCGCTATCTCCGGCGCATTCCCGCGCCCTCCAACGCCTTTCCGGGGGCCGCTCCTTACAGTTGCTGAAACAAAGTGTTGGACGGCAGATACTGTGAAGAATAATAGACAGTGCACAGCCTGGCATGCGGACCCGGCGCTTGGTCGAGAGGAGCAGGATTATGAAATCAGCATCCACGATTCGGTTTGGACATCTGACACTTTGCGTCGCGCTCTCGGCGACGGCGCTCAGCGCCTGCTCGAAAAAGGCGGCTGAGGAGCCCACCGCGGGCGAAACCGCTGCCGCCGCGCCGGAGGCCGCGACCACAAACGCTGCGGCTCCGGCTGAGACTGCCGCGCCGGCGGCGACCGCATCCGCCGCCGCTCCGGCTCCTGATAATGTCGATACGCTCAGCGGCGTCAAATTCGCCGGCTATACGGGCGATGCCGCCAAGGGGAAGACCGCCTTCATCACCTGCCAGACCTGTCACGCGGTCGAGGCCGGCGTGAACAAGATCGGCCCGTCGTTGCACGAAGTGGTCGGCCGCGCCGCGGGAACGGTCGCCGGCTACACCTATTCCGCCGCCAACAAGAATAGCGGGATCACCTGGACCCCCGAAAAGCTGTTCCAGTATCTCGAAAAGCCGCAGCGCGTCGTCCCGGGTACCAAGATGGCGTTCCCGGGCATCCCCGATCCGCAGAAACGCGCCGACGTGATCGCCTATCTGCAAGCCGGCGGCTGAGCAGAACCGCCGCCCCTGCCCCACCGGTCCCGCTCCTGCCTGTTGCGGGACCGAGCGGGATCGGTCGCAGTTTCGCTTGACCGCGTGACCATGGCCCGGTCGCCGCAGAGCAGGGTGTGAAACGCCAGGCCCGGTCCTGCACACTGGCTAACCGACATTCAGCGTCGTGCCGTCCGCGCCAGATCGGCGAGATGGACCGGGAGCGAGACGATGAGCGGCACCGCGATCCAAGGCCAGTCGAGCCCGGTCAGCGCGGCGCGCAGCGCGACCAGCATCAGCATGCCCGGCGTCAGCCGGAGTGCCGCGGTCGCCATGCTCCACCCCTGCCGTCGCAGCCAGAGAAGTTCGAGGGCGATGACCCCCAGCACGATATCGACCGCGTGCCCGCTGGCGAATAGCCAGGTCAGGAAAAGGGTCCGTTGAGCTGGACGATCGCCAGATTGAGGTAACCCGCGAACCCCACCCACAGCAGATAGGGCAGCAACAGCGCTGCCGCAGACCGCGAATGCCGGGCCAGGACGACGATCAGCACCAGGATCGACAGCCAGAGCACGACCATCTCCGCGAACGCCCAGTCGGGCCGCTGCAGGCGGAAGAAGACCAGGCTCCACAGGATGTTGAGAAACCCGTTGCCCGCAAACAGGCCGAGCAGCCATTCGCGCTCGCGCCACCCCGCAATCGCCCGCCACCCCGTCACGCCCGCCAGCGCCGTGCAGCTGTAGATCGCGGTCCAAACCAGCCCATAGGCGGCGTCGGGCGGTGCCCAATGGGGCTTGAGCAAGCTGCCATACCAAGAACCGGTATCGATGATCGTCGCGCCCACCAGCGCCACCAATGTCGCGAGCAATGCCGCGATGCACACCGGAAAGATCCAGACCCTATCCATCGCACATCAGCTCGCGGTCTGCAGCAGATGCCGCATGTCCTTGGCGAAGATCCGCGCATAGGCGAGCGGCCGTGCATAGATCAGCCGCTTGTTCATATAGGCGTGCCAGGTCAGATGCTGGACGTCGCGGTCGGCGCACATCGCCACGAACCGCTCGCGGCGGCGATCGTCGCGGTACCAGAAATGCTGCATGATCGCGAGGATGCGGAACACCAGCCCGTGTGCGCGCATGAACCGCCGCCGCGCCGCGCCGAGCGCCCTGGGGTCTCCGCTGGCGAGGAAGGTATCGACCGCCTCGGCAGCGAACCGCGCGGACAGCATCGCGTAATAGAGCCCCTCGCCCGAGGCCGGCGCGACCGCCCCCGCGGCATCGCCGATCACCAGCACGTCGCGGCCATTATCCCATCGCCGCAACGGACGCAGCGGGATCGGCGCGCCCTCGCGACGCAGCGTCACGCACGAATCGAGCCCGAGCCGCACGCGCAACCGGCTGGTCGCGTCACGCAAACCATGCCCTTTGTGCGCGCTGCCGACGCCGATGCTCGCGGTGTCGCCGTGCGGGAACAGCCAGCCGTAGAAATCGGGCGAAAATTCGGCCTGATAGAAGACGTCGCACCGGGTGCGGTCGAACGCCGCGGTGCCGGGTTGCGGTGTACGGATCACCTCGTGATAGGCGAAGACGCACAGGTTGCGCACCGCATCGTCGAACACCGCCTCGGCGACGCGCGACCGGGCGCCGTCCGCACCGATCACGCACCGCGCGCGGACGCGATGATCGCCCTCGCCATCCGTATAGCGGACCTGTGCGCCACCATCGCCGTCGCGGACGATCGCCTCGAACCGCCCGGTGCGCCGCTCCGCGCCCTGTTTGGCAGCACGGTCGCGCAGCCACTCGTCGAACGTGTCGCGGTCGACCATGCCGACATAGCCGCCCGCGCCGCTCGGATCGACCGGCATGTCGACCGCACGCCGCGACGGCGCGATCATCCGCGCAGTTCGCGCCCGCCCGACGATCAGATGATCGGGAATCGCGAAATCACGGATCAGCCGCGGCGGGATCGCGCCGCCGCACGGCTTGATCCTGCCCGCGCGATCGAGCAGCAGCACCGATCGCCCCGCCTGCGCCAGCTCGGCAGCGNTAGGTCGTCATGCCGCCGCCGCGCGCGCGCGCGACTGGCGTCATGTCCTGCTGGCGACCCGGCCTGCGCATCGCCAGCGCTGCGGCAACGACGAAGACCAGCGCTTCGGCCAGGAAGACCAGGGTGAAGACGGTCGCGGGAGAGTCGATCCAGCTCCGCCCGAGATCGACGCCCGTCGCGCCGAGCAACCCGCCAAGCCCGAAGGCGATCGCCTGCGCTGCGCCCCACACGCCCATGCGGAGTCCCGCCTGCTCCCGCCCCTCTGCCTGCCCGCTTCCCGCGAGCGCGATCATCGCGCCGATCGCCGCGACCGCAAAGACGCCATTGGCCAGGCCGAGCAGCGCGACATTGGCTGTCAGCGGCCAGCCCGGCCCGATCCGCGCCGCCAGCGCGAGCCCCGCCAGCGCCGCCGCCGACCCGAGACACCCGCCACCGATCCACCAGCGCAGCCCGCGCGTCTCCCCGCCTTCACCCCGCCCGCCGCCAAACGCCCCGCCGCCGACCCCCGCGACGATCATCCCGACGAGCACACCCCCGTGCTGCACCCCCGACAACTGCGTCGAGGCCCCTGGCGCGAGCCCGAACACCAGCCCGGCGAACGGCTCGAGGATCAGATCCTGCATGGCGTAGGCGAGCATCGAGACGAAGACGAAGAGCGTGAAGCGGCGCGCCTCGCTATCGGCCCAGATCGTCCGCAACGCCGTCGTCAGTGTAGCCGATCGCTCCCCTCGCCGCGACGTTTCAACCGACGTGGCGAGCGCCCTGGACGGTGCAGCCCCCTCGACACCGAGAAGGGCCACCACCGCGAGCGCGAACGCGCACCCCGCGACGCCAGCCGCGACCCGGGTCAGCCGCGCTGCGGAAAAGGGTTCGAGCAGCGCACCGGCCACTCCCGCCGTCGACGCGATCCCCGCGACCATCATGATCCAGGTGATCGCCGCCGCCGCCGCGCGCCGCTCGGGCGCGACCCGGGTCGCGAGCAATGCCAGCAGCGACGTACCCGCCGCGCCGACGCCCATGCCGATCATCGCAAACGCGGCAATCGCGAGCGCCAGCCCCCCGGGCGCGCGTGCGGCGAGCAGCGGCAGCGCACCGGCCGCGAGCAAGGCGCCGAGCGCGAGCACCGCCATGCCCCCTATGATCCAGGGTGTCCGCCGCGCGCCGCGATCCGAACCATGCCCCCAGACCGGTCGCGACAGCTGGACCGCATAATGCCAGGCGACCAGACCGGCGGGGAGCGCCGCGGGCAGCGCATATTCGACCACCATAACGCGGTTCAGCAGCGAGGTCGCCAGCATCACGATCGCGCCGATCGCGCTCTGCACCAGCCCGAGCCGCACGATCCCGAGCCAGCCGAGCGGGACCACGCTCACAACCCCGCCACCCCGCCGAGCCCGAACGCCGACGCCAGCATCCCGAGGACATAGAGCGTCGTGCCGGTCGCGTTATACCACGGCGTGTTCTTGAGCGGATCGCGCAGCAGCCGCACCATCAGCGCCAATTGCCCCGCCAGCAACGTCGCAACCAGCAGCGCGACAAGCCCGTGCCCCCATAGCGCCAGCAGGCCGATCACCGCGACCTGCGGGACCGCCATGACGATACAGGCCAGCCGGGCGGCGCGATCCACCCCTAGCACGACCGGCAGCGAGCGCAGCCCCATCATCCGGTCGCCCTCGACCGCCTTGAAGTCGTTGAGCGTCATGATACCGTGCGCGCCGGCGATGTAGAGGCCGAGTATGACCAGCACCGCAACGTCGGGCCAGCCGCCCGTCATCGCCGCCGCGCCCGTGAACCAGGTCAGCCCCTCATAGGTCAGCGCGACCACCGCGGGCCCCCAGATCCCGCTTGCCTTGAACCGGAATGGCGGCGCGCTATAGGCCCAGGCGCAGGCCAGCGCGACGCCGGTCGCCGCGAACACCAGCGGCCCCATCGCAGCCCCGACCACCGCCGAGATCAGGCTGCCCGCGATCGCGATCCACAAGCCCCAGCTGCCGGCGATCCGCCCCGACGGGATCGGCCGCAGCGGCTCGTTGATCGCGTCGACATGGCGGTCGAACCAGTCATTGGCCGCCTGGCTCGTCCCGCAGACCAGCGGCCCCGTCAGCAGGATACCCCCGACAAGAAACGGCCAGCGATCGCCCAGCGGAACGCCCGACGATACGACCCCGCACAGGAACGCCCAGATCGGTGGAAACCAGGTGACCGGCTTGAGCAGTTCCAGCACGTCGCGGGCCGCGGGCGGCGGCATCGCGACACGGGAAGCGGACAGGCGATCCATGTCGCGAAACTAGGATCAGACACCCTTATCTGTCAACATATGTTGACACCAATGCCGATGACACTCGCGCGTTCAGCCGTCGCCCGACACGAGATTGCCGAGGCCGTGGCGATGAAGCTTCGAATAGAGACTTTGCCGACTCACGCCGAGCACCTCCGCCGCGGACGCACGGTTGTCCGACGTATAGGCCAGCGCCGCCTCGATGCAGAGCCGTTCGATCAGATCGGTACTCTCGCGCACGATCTCTTTCAGCGACATGCGTCCGACCAGCTCGGTCAGCTGCTCGACCGATCGCGGCGTGTCGTGTGCGACCAGCGGCACTTGGCGAAGGCGACGTCCGACATGGCGGATCGTGAAGCCGAAACACTCGCTGCCACCCATTGGCGCGACCACGCCGGACACCTCGATCTCGGCCTGCGCACCCGCCGCGCCGCGCAGGATCGTCGCGACGTTGCGGACCGAGCCATGTTCACGCAGCTGCGCGACGATCAGCTCGAGATCGATGCCCGGCCGACCCAGCCACGCGCCCAGCCGCGCGCCGATCAGCCGCTCGATCGACGGCATTTCGGTCAGCTCGACAAAGGCGGCATTCGCGGTCAGCACCACCAAGTCGCGATCGACCAGCACGAACGAATCGGGCATGCGCTCGACCACGTCGCCGAGCGTCGCCTCGTGCCGCCGCGCACCGACGACCGATTCGACCGCCTCGATCCGGACGATCAGCGACGGGCTGCGCGCCTGACGGAACAGCTTCGCGTCGATCCGCACGTCGATCGCGCGATCGTTCAGGCGCACCGCAACCGGTGCGACATCGTCCGCCGCCTCCGCCGCACCGAGATGCGCGACCAGGTCGTCGCGATCATGCGGGTCGACGATCGTGCTGACCGGCGCACCGACCAGCGTATCGGCGGCGGCATCGAGCAGCCGCAGCGCCGCCGGGTTCGCCTCGCGGATACGGCGCGAGCCCGCGTCGACGACCAGGATCGCATCGGACGCCATGTCGAACAACATCCGGTACCGCGTCTCGGCCTGGCGCAGGCGGATATAGTCGCGCTCCAGCGCCTGTTGGGTCTGCAGCAGCCGTTGCTGCGTCGCCGCCGCACCGCGCAGGTCGCGACCGATCGCGACGAGCCGATCGGGAGTGCCGAGCGACATCACCAGATAGCGGACCGGCACATCGCCACCCGCCGCGGGATGCGTCACCTGTCGCCAGCGCGCGGGTTCGGGGCTGCCCGCCGCCGCGAGCATCTCGGCCGCCTTGGGACGGCTTTCGACCGTCATCGTGTCCATCCAGCGTTCGCCGACCCAGCCGGCAAAGCCGTGATTGGCAAGATCACCCTGCGACACCGCAACGTCGAGGATCCGCCCATCGGCGGCAAGGATGAAGGCGACGTCGCCGACGGCCGCGAGCAGTGACGCGGCCACGCGCGCGCTCAGGGCCCCGGGCGCGGCGTCGGGGCGGGCGAAGGCCAGATGCGGGGAAGAGGCGATAGTCTTGTCCATCGACGAGCGTCGCGCTCCAATCTGCAGCAATCAATTACACGCCGTGGTCCCCCATGCGCTTTCGCGGAGAAGATCGCCGGCCAGTTTCAGCGCGAGTTTCGCATCGGACGCGGTACCATCGGCGCCGACTTTGGTGGCGAGATCCGGGTCTGCATTGAAAATCGCGCCGCCGACCATGATGCAGACACGAGGATTTCGCGAAACCCTTCGCAACGCAGCAATGATCGAAGCAAGTCCGGCGATATGGCAGTCGCAACTGATCGTCAATCCGATCATATCGAACCAGTCCGCCGTCGCGGCATCCAGCAACACGGGCGTTTCCGCGTCGTTGATCCGGTCCGTCAGCCAGCCGCCATGCCGAAAGACCTCGTCGAGGACGATCGTCCCGAAACTGTGATGATCGCCCTGTAACGACGCGAATAATGCCCGATGCCGGTCGCCCGGATCTGTCCGGATGCTGGGCATGCGACCGGCAATCTCGTGCACGACTTCCTGCAGCCGCCACAACCCCATCGTGACATCGACGAAATCGCAGCGATCATCATCCCAATATTCGCCGAGCAGACGCGCGGCAGGCGCGAGCAGATCGACCATGACCGTCTCGACCGAAACACCGCGGTCGAGGATCGTCTCGATATGCGCAAGCAGGCGGTCGGCATCGACCTGCATCACCAGCGGCGCGAAGATGCCCACCTCGACGCTGTCGATCGGGCCATCCGTCCCGATCTCGGCGGAGGGCATCGCCGCACTGGCATGCGCAGCCATCAGCCGCGGAATGATCTCGCATTCGATCAGCGCCGACAAAGGGCGATCATAGTCCCCGTCATCGCGACGCGGCCCCGGACCAAGATCTCGGCGGCCATCGCTCCAGTCCCGACGTGCAAACGACCCGGTGCTCCACCGGAAACCGCGCGAATAGTGAGTAACCGCTGCCATTACCGGCTCTCCCCAGCCTGGTCGACACGCCAACAACTACAGACCGGGACCTGCATTTGGCAGATTAGCGGCGACTCGCAGCATATCCCACTTGCAATTGACTGACAACCGGACGGTTTTGCTGCACCGCACAACCTGTTCCGGATTATGGACGTCCAAATAACTTGACACTTTTTGAGGGGCGGGCGTAAGGTCCGATCGGAACTTGGGCAGGCGGGGCGCGATGCGAGCGAACGACCTTTCTCCGGCAGATCGGCAGGGCGGCGCGGCCGTCCCGGGCTCCGGCCGGGCAGCCGCCCCGCTCTACACGCCGGACCAGCGCGAGCGCCGCGACTCGTCGGCCTGGACGCTGGTCCAGGGGGTGCTCGCACCGATCCAGTTCCTGATCTTCCTCGTCAGTCTCACGCTGGTCCTGCGCTATCTCGCGACGGGCGACGGCGTGGTTGCCGCGACGATATCGGTCGTGGTCAAGACGGGCGCGCTCTACGCGATCATGATCACCGGCGCGATCTGGGAGAAGCAGGTGTTCGGCCAATGGCTGTTCGCCCCCGCCTTCTTCTGGGAGGACGTGGTGAGCATGCTCGTGCTCGCGCTGCACACCGCCTATCTCGTCGCGCTCGCCCGCGACTTCGGCAGCGAGGCGGGACGTATGTGGCTCGCGCTCGCGGCCTATGCGAGCTACGTGATCAATGCCGCGCAGTTCCTGATCAAGCTGCGGGCCGCGCGGTTGCAGCGCGCACCGGCGGGCATGGTCGCGTCATGACCGCCCCGCTTTCCACCCCCCTGCCCACCGCCCCGCAGCTTGGCCGGACCGAATGCGACGCCGCGCCCGTGCTGCGCGAACGCGGCCAGCGCGAGGTGTTCTGCGGGCTCACCGGGATCATCTGGCTGCACCGCAAGATCCAGGACGCGTTCTTCCTCGTCGTCGGCTCGCGGACCTGCGCGCATCTGCTGCAATCGGCGGCAGGCGTGATGGTGTTTGCCGAGCCGCGCTTCGCCACCGCGATCATCGAGGAGCGCGATCTCGCGGGGATGGCGGACTGCAATGACGAACTCGACCGCATCGTCGACCAGATGCTGCTGCGCCGGCCCGACATCAAGCTGCTGTTCCTCGTCGGCTCCTGCCCGTCGGAAGTGATCAAGCTCGACCTCTCGCGCGCCGCGGCCCGGCTGTCGGTCAAGCATGGCGGCACGACCCGGATCCTCAATTATTCGGGCAGCGGGATCGAGACGACCTTCACCGAGGGCGAGGATGCGTGCCTCGCGGCGATGGTGCCCGGCCTCGCCGCCGACGCATCGGCGAAACCGAGCCTGATGATCGTCGGCGCGCTGCCCGATGTCGTCGAGGACCAGTTCCTCCGGCTGTTCGACGCGCTCGGCATCGGCCCCGTCCATACGCTGCCCGCGCGCCGCGCCGGCGCGATGCCGCCGGTCGGGCCCAACAGGCGCTTCCTGCTCGCCCAGCCGTTTCTCGGGGAGACGGCGCGCGCGCTCGAGGATCGCGGCGCGACCCGGCTGGACGCGCTGTTTCCGTTCGGGGCCGAGGGCACGACCGACTGGCTGCACGCCGCCGCCCAGGCGTTCGGCGTCGATGCGATGCAGTTCCGACGCACGATCGCGCCCGGCCGCGAACGCGCCAAGCGCGCGCTCGCGCATGTACGTCCGGTGCTCGAGGGCCGGCGGATCAGCTTCCTCCCCGATTCCCAGCTCGAAATCCCGCTCGCGCGCTTTCTCGCGACCGAGCTCGGCATGATCCCGGTCGAGGTCGGCACGCCCTATCTTCACCGCCGCCACCTCGCGCGCGAACTCGCGCTGCTCCCGGCGGCGACCCGGCTGAGCGAGGGGCAGGATGTCGATCGCCAGCTCGATCGCGTCCGTGCGGACCGCCCCGACCTTACCGTCTGCGGCCTCGGTCTCGCCAACCCGCTCGAGGCCGAGGGGCTGACGACGAAATGGGCGATCGAGCTGGTCTTCTCGCCCGTCCATGGCTTCGACCAGGCGGGCGACCTCGCCGACCTCTTCGCGCGACCGCTGCGGCGGCGCGACCTGCTGAGGGTGTGATGCAGCTGACCGTCTGGACCTATGAGGGACCACCCCATGTCGGCGCGATGCGGATCGCGACCGCGATGGAGGACGTGCATTATGTCCTCCATGCGCCGCAGGGCGACACCTATGCCGACCTGCTGTTCACGATGATCGAGCGGCGCGGCAAGCGCCCGCCGGTCACCTACACGACCTTCCAGGCGCGCGATCTCGGCAAGGATACCGCGGCCTTGTTCCAGACCGCGGCGCGCGATGCCTATGCGCGCTTCACGCCGGGCGCGATGCTCGTCGGCGCCTCGTGCACCGCCGAACTGATCCAGGACGACCCGGCCGGGCTGGTCGCGGCGATGGACCTGCCCTGCCCGGTCGTGGCGCTCGAGCTCCCCAGCTATCAGCGCAAGGAGAATTGGGGCGCAGCCGAGACCTTCTACCAGCTCGTCCGGACCCTCGCGGCCAGCCCCGCGCCCAACCGGGCGAACGCGCGCCCGACCGCCAACATCCTCGGCCCGACCGCGCTCGGCTTCCGCCACCGCGACGATGTGATCGAAGTCCGCCGCATCCTCGATGC
This sequence comes from Sphingomonas sp. CFBP 13733, assembly GCF_014841795.1. Lineage (NCBI taxonomy): Bacteria > Pseudomonadati > Pseudomonadota > Alphaproteobacteria > Sphingomonadales > Sphingomonadaceae > Sphingomonas > Sphingomonas sp. CFBP 13733. Next base: position 99,660 of record NZ_JACYUP010000005.1, on the reverse strand, counting down.
GCTGGGAATCGCGGTGAACGTCGTGGCGCCGCTCGGCGCGACCACCGCGGACATTGCCCGGCTGCCCGACGCCGATTTCAACATCTGCCTCTATCCCGAGATCGCCGACACCGCCTGCCGCTGGCTCGCACGCGAACACGGCCAGCCCGTCGTCACCACCGTGCCGATCGGCCACGGCGCGACGCGTGACTTCATCGCCGAGCTGGCGGCGCTGACCGGGATTGATCCGACGGGCGCATGCGATCCCGGCCATCTGCCCTGGTGGAGCCGCTCGGTCGACTCGACCTATCTGACGGGCAAGCGCGTCTTCATCTTCGGCGATGCGACGCATGCGATCGCCGCCGCCCGCGTCGCGCGCGACGAACTGGGGTTCGAGGTCGTCGGGCTCGGCTGCTACAACCGCGAATTCGCGCGTGACCTGCGCACCGCCGCGGCGCTCTACGGCGTCACGCCGCTGATCACCGACGATTATCTGGTCGTCGAGGAGGCGATCCAGGCGCTGCAGCCCGAATTGGTGCTCGGCACGCAGATGGAACGGCATATCGCCAAGCGGCTCCGAATCCCGTGCGCGGTGATCTCGGCCCCCGTCCATGTCCAGGATTTCCCCGCGCGCTATTCGCCGCAAATGGGGTTCGAGGGCGCGAACGTGCTGTTCGACACCTGGGTCCATCCGCTCGTCATGGGGCTGGAGGAACATCTGCTGACGATGTTCCGCGACGATTTCGAGTTCAGCGACATGGCCGGCGCGAGCCATCTCGCGCCTCTCCCGGTGGCGCCCGAGACAGCGCCGCAGCCGGCATTTCCCGAGGTCGCGTCCCACCCCGCCCCCGACGCCAGCGCCGCACGCGTCTGGTCCGCCGATGCCGAGCGCGAGCTGCTCAAGATCCCCTTCTTCGTCCGCGGGAAGGCGCGTCGCAACACCGAACGGTTCGCCGCCGAGCGCGACGTCGCAACGATCACGATCGACACGCTCTATGATGCGAAGGCCCATTATGCCCGATAGCGCCATCCGCCGCCCGGTCCCGCTGCATGTCGTGATCGTCACGCTCGACAACCATCTGTCGGGCGCCGCCGAACGCGCCGCCGCACGGTTCGCCGCGGACGATAGCGGGATCACGATCGGCTTCCACGCCGCGGCCGACTGGGATCGCGGCACCGGGTCGCTCGATCGCTGCATCGCCGATATCGGCCGCGCCGACATCGTCATCGCGACGATGCTGTTCCTCGACGACCATATCCGCGCGGTCCTCCCCGCGCTGACCGCGCGCCGCGAGGCCTGCGCCGCGATGGTCGGGCTGATGTCGGGCAGCGAGATCGTCCGGCTGACCAGGCTCGGCGACTATCGCATGGACAAGCCGGCAAGCGGTCCGCTCGCGCTGCTCAAGCGGCTGCGCGGATCCGCCAAGCCCGGCGCCTCGTCGGGCGCGGGACAGATGCGGATGCTGCGCCGGCTGCCCAAGATCCTGCGGTTCATCCCGGGCACCGCGCAGGACGTCCGCGCCTATTTCCTGACGCTGCAATATTGGCTGGCGGGCAGCGACGACAATGTCGTCGGCATGATCCAGGCGCTCGCCGGCCGTTATGCGGGCCATGCGGTCCGCGCCGCCGCGCCGCACGACTATCCCGAAGTCGGCGTCTATCATCCGGCGATACCGGGCCGGATCGCCGACCGGGCGGACGCGCTGCCCGGGGTGGGGGGCTCGCGCGGCACGGTCGGCGTGCTGATGCTGCGCTCCTATCTGCTCGGCCGCGACACTGGTCATTATGACGGCACGATCGCCGCATTCGAGGCGCGCGGGCTGCGCGTGATCCCCGCCTTTGCCAGCGGGCTCGACTCGCGCCCCGCGATCGAGCGCTTCTTCATGCGCGACGGCGTGCCGATCGTCGATGCGGTCGTCTCGCTCACCGGGTTCAGCCTGGTCGGCGGCCCCGCCTATAACGACGCCGAGGCGGCGGAGGCGATCCTCGCCACGCTCGACGTGCCCTATGTCGCGGCGCATCCGCTCGAATTCCAGTCGATCCAGCAATGGGGCGCGGGGCGTCAGGGGCTGTTGCCGCTCGAGGCGACGATGATGGTGGCGATCCCCGAACTCGACGGTGCGGTCGTCCCCAGCGTGTTCGGCGGTCGTGCCGACGGATCGGGCGCGTGCAGCGGGTGCGCACGCCGCTGCACCTTTACCGAATCCGGGCTGACGCGCGAGATGCGCTCCTGCCCCGACCGCGCCGAGGCGCTGGCGGGCAAGGTCGCGCGGCTGGTCGACCTGCGCCGGTCCGAACGACGCGCGCGCAGGCTCGCGGTCGTGCTCTTCAACTTCCCGCCCAATGCCGGGGCGACGGGCACCGCGGCGCATCTCGCCGTCTGGGAGTCGCTCCACGCCACGCTCACGGCGCTCGCGGCCGCGGGCTATGCGGTGGAGGTTCCTGCCGATGTCGACGCGCTGCGCGAGGCGGTGCTCCACGGCAATGCCGCCCGCTACGGTGCCGATGCCAATGTCCATGCGCGCATCCCCGCCGACGACCATGTCCGGCGCGAGCCGCATCTGGCCGCGATCGAGGCGCAATGGGGCCCCGCCCCCGGCCGCCAACAGAGCGACGGCGCGTCGATCCACGTCCTGGGCGCGCAGTTCGGGCAGGTGTTCGTCGGGATCCAGCCCGCTTTCGGCTATGAAGGCGACCCGATGCGGCTGCTGTTCGAGGGCCGCTTCACCCCCACCCATGCGTTCAGCGCCTTCTACCGCTGGCTGCGCGAAGATTTCGCAGCCGATGCGGTCCTGCATTTCGGCACGCACGGCGCGCTCGAATTCATGCCGGGCAAGCAGGCGGGGCTGAGCGGCGACTGCTGGCCCGAACGGCTGATCGGCGACCTGCCCAACCTCTATCTCTATGCCGCGAACAATCCGTCCCAAGGGCTGATCGCCAAGCGCCGCTCGGGTGCGACCCTGATCAGCTATCTGACGCCGCCGCTCGCGGAAGCGGGGCTTTACAAGGGGATGACCGAACTCAAGGCGTTGCTCGAGCGGTGGCGCTCGTCGCCATCGCAGGCGGAGCGCGACCTGCTCGATCCGATGATCGTCGCTTCGGCGGCCGCGCTCGATCTCGACGCGCGCGATCTCGATGCCTTGTCGGCCAATCTCTACGAAGTCGAACGCGAGCTGATCCCCTACGGCCTGCATGTGCTCGGCCAGCCGCTGCCCGAGGCGATGCGCGCGCAGATGATCGCCGCGGGTGCCGATCCGTCGCTCTCGTCCGACAATCCCGAACTCGGTGCACTGATCCATGCGCTCGATGCGGGGTTCGTCCGCCCGGCGCCCGGCGGCGACGTGCTGCGCAACCCCAAGGCCCTGCCGACCGGGCGCAATATCCACGGCTTCGATCCGTTCCGGATCCCCGGCAGCTTCGCGATGGCGCAGGGCCTTGCACAGGCCGACGAGGTGATCGCGCGCCACACCGCGAGCGGCGCGGCCTTCCCCGAGACGCTCGCCATGGTGCTCTGGGGAACGGACAATCTCAAATCGGAGGGGACTCAGATCGCGCAGGTGCTCGCGCTGATCGGCGCACGCCCGCGGTTCGACGGCTATGGCCGGCTCGCGGGCGCCGAACTGATCGCGCTCGACGAGCTCGGTCGCCCCAGGATCGACGTGATCGTCACGCTGTCGGGGATCTTCCGCGACCTGCTGCCGCTCCAGACGCGGATGATCGCGGAGGCCGCATGGCTCGCCGCGACCGCGGACGAACCGCTCGACCGCAACGCGGTGCGCCGGCACGCGCTGGCCTACGCCGAGCGGACCGGCTGCGACCTCGAAACCGCGGCGCTGCGTGTCTTCTCCAATGCCGAGGGCGCCTATGGCGCGAACGTCAACCTGCTGATCGACGATGGTGCGTGGAGCGATCCCGACGAGATTGCCGAGGTGTTCGAACGGCAAAAGGGCTATGCCTATGGCCGCACCGGCACCCCCGCGCGCCAGGCCGATCTGTTCAAGGCCGCGCTCGCGGGTGTCGACCTCGCCTATCAGAATCTCGACTCGGTCGAACTCGGCGTCACCGATATCGACCATTATGTCGATGCGCTCGGCGGGATCAGCCGCTCGATCACGCGCGCACGTGGCAGCGCGGCCCCGGTCTATATCGTCGATGCCACGCAGGGCGCGACCAAGGTCCGGACGCTGTCCGAACAGGTCGAGCTCGAGACGCGCACCCGGATGCTCAATCCGCTCTGGTATGAAGCGATGCTCAAGCATGGCTTCGAAGGCGTCCGCAATATCGAGGCGCACGTCACCAACACGCTCGGCTGGTCGGCTACGACCGGAGACGTCAGCCCTTGGGTCTATCAGCGGATCAGCGAGACCTATGTGCTCGACGACGCGATGCGCGAACGGCTGGCGACGCTGAACCCCAAGGCGTCGGCGCGCGTCGCCAACCGCCTGATCGAAGCGAGCGACCGGCATTTCTGGTCGCCCGACGCAGCAACACTGGCCGCACTCCACGCGGCAAGCGACGACCTCGAGGATCGCCTCGAGGGTATCACCGCGGTCGCGGCATAAGGACGATATCATGGCCCTGCTCGATCCCCCTACCCGCCCCGTTGCATCCCGCCCCGATGGCGCGGGCAGCGTCCAGGTCCGGCTCGACCCCGCCGACCGGATCGGCTCCGCGAAAGTGTTCGCGATCTACGGCAAGGGCGGGATCGGCAAATCGACGACCTCGTCCAACCTGTCCGCGGCGTTTTCGCTGCTGGGCAAGCGCGTGCTGCAGATCGGCTGCGATCCCAAGCACGACAGCACCTTCACGCTGACCAAGAAGCTCATGCCGACGGTGATCGACGTGCTCGAGACGGTCGAGTTCCACGCCGAGGAACTCCGCCCCGAGGATTACATGTTCGAAGGCTATAACGGCGTGATGTGCGTCGAGGCCGGGGGCCCGCCCGCGGGCACCGGATGCGGCGGCTATGTCGTCGGCCAGACCGTCAAGCTGCTGAAACAGCATCATCTGCTCGAGGAGACCGATGTCGTGCTGTTCGACGTGCTCGGCGACGTCGTGTGCGGCGGGTTCGCCGCCCCGCTGCAGCATGCCGAGCGCGCGGTGGTGGTCGCGTCGAACGACTTCGACAGCATCTTCGCGATGAACCGCATCGCCGCCGCGATCCAGGCCAAGGCAAAGAATTACGAGGTGCGGATGGCGGGCGTGATCGCCAACCGGTCCGCCGCGACCGACGAGATCGACCGCTACAATGCCGCGACCGGGCTGAAGCGTCTCGCGCATTTCCCCGATCTCGATGCGATCCGGCGCAGCCGCCTCAAGAAATGCACGCTGTTCGAAATGGAGCAGACGCCCGAGGTCGCGGCCGCGTGCGACGAATATAAGCGCCTCGCCGCGCTGCTCTGGTCGGGTTGCGATGCGCTCGACGCAATGCCGATGAAGGATCGCGACATCTTCGAATTCCTGGGATTCGAATGATGGCCAGCCTGGTTCCCTCCACCGGCTATGCCGCGCGCCGCAACCGGCTCGAAACCTATTTCGACCGCACCGCGTCGCAAACCTGGGCGCGACTGACGTCCGATGCGCCGGTCAGCGGCATTCGCGCCACGGTCCGCGCCGGCCGCAACCGGATGCGCGAGACCTTGCTGTCCTGGCTGCCCGCGGACATGACCGGACTGCGGCTGCTCGACGCGGGCTGCGGCACGGGCGCGCTGGCGGTCGAGGCGGCACGGCGCGGCGGTCGTCGCGATCGATCTCGCCGCCAGCCTTGTCGAGGTCGCGCGCGAGCGGTCGCCGGCCGGGCTCGCGATCGACTGGCGCGTCGGCGACATGCGCGACTCTGCGCTCGGCATGTTCGATCATGTCGTCGCGATGGATTCGCTGATCCATTACCGCAGCACCGACCTCGTCGAGCTGGTGGAGACGCTGACCCGACGCACGCGCGGTTCGATGCTGTTCACCTTCGCGCCGTCGACCCGGCCGCTGGTCGTGATGCACGCGATCGGCACGCTCTTTCCCCGCGGGGACCGTGCGCCGGCGATCGAGCCGGTTCGCGAACGCGTCCTGCGCGCGCAGCTGCACGCGAGTGTCGGCCATGCGCGGATCGGGCGCGACGCGCGCGTCGCCAGCGGTTTCTACACCAGCCACGCGCTGGAGATGGTCGCCGCATGAACCGGCTGGTCGCCTTGAAGACCGGCGCGTTCTGGGCGCGGCTCGGCACCCGGTTCCTGCCGTTCGCCGACGCCGCGACCGACGATCTGCCGCTCGGCCGCCTGCTGCGGCTGTCGCTGTTCCAGCTGTCGGTCGGGATGACCGCGGTGCTGCTGACGGGCACGCTCAACCGGGTCATGATCGTCGAGCTCGGCATGTCGACCAGCCTCGTCGCGGCGATGGTCTCGCTGCCGCTGCTGTTCGCGCCGCTGCGCGCGCTGATCGGGTTCCGGTCGGATCACCATGCCTCGCTGCTCGGATGGAAGCGCGTGCCCTATCTGTGGTTCGGAACGCTGCTCCAGTTCGGCGGCCTGGCGATCCTGCCCTTCGCGCTGCTGGTCATGACCGGCGGCGGCACGGGCCCCGCGATCTTCGGACAGATCGGCGCGGCGCTCGGCTTCCTGATGGTCGGCGCGGGGATGCACACCACGCAGACCGCGGGGCTTGCGCTCGCGACCGATCTCGCCCCCGACGATGCGCGGCCGCGTGTCGTTGCGCTGCTCTATGTCATGCTGGTCCTCGGCATGATGGTCAGCGCGATCGTGATCGGCCGGCTGCTTGCCGATTTCACCCCGACCAAGCTGGTCCAGCTGATCCAGGGCGCAGCGGTGCTGACCGTCGTCCTCAATCTGGTCGCGATGTGGAAACAGGAAGCGCGGGGGCCTCGCCCGGTCGTGCCCCGGCCCGATCGCCCGAACTTCGGCGCGATCTGGGCGATCTTCATCGCTCGCCCGCGCACGCTGCGGCTGCTCGTCGCGGTCGGTCTGGGCGCGGCGGCGTTCAGCATGCAGGACGTGCTGCTCGAACCCTATGGCGGGCAGGTGCTCGGCATGACGGTCGGTGCGACCACCGCGCTGACCGCGCTCTGGGCGCTCGGCATGCTGGGCGGGTTCGCACTCGCCGCCAGACGGCTCGGCGAGGGTGACGATCCGCATCAGCTGGCGGGCTTTGGCGGCGTTCTCGGCGTCACCGCGTTCCTGTGCGTGATCTTCGCCGGCGCGCTGTCGTCGGTCGCGTTGCTCGGCACCGGCGCGGCGCTGATCGGCTTTGGCGGCGGACTGTTCTCGGTGGGCACGCTGACCGCCGCGATGGCGATCGCCGACGCGGGGCCGCTCGACGGACGCACCGGGCTCGCGCTGGGGGCCTGGGGCGCGGTGCAGGCGAGCAGCGCCGGCGTCGCGATCGCACTCGGTGCAGTCCTGCGCGACCTCGTCTCGGCAGCAGCGATGGCGGGGGCGTATGGCCCGACGCTGGCGACCCGGGTCACCGGCTATGCCGCTGTCTACGGCGTCGAGATTCTCCTGTTGCTCGGCACGCTCGTCGCGCTCGGCCCGCTCGTGCGCGGTCGGGGCGCGATCGTCGATGCGGTTGGCGAGCGGCCGGTGCCGCGTTTCGGTCTCAGCGAATTTCCGGTCTGAAGGGACGATCATGAACCCGCATCTGACATCCGGCATCGACGTCGCGCTCCTGGTCCTCTGGGCGTTCGCCTTGTTCTTCCTCGTGCTCGTCTTCTACCTGCGCCGCGAGGACCGTCGCGAGGGCTATCCCCTCGAGGACGAACTGACCGGCCGGCTCGATACGGTCGGTGGCCCGCTGCACACCGCCTCGACCAAGTCGTTCCTGCTGCCCTTCGGTCGCGGCCGCGTCACGGCGCCGACCCAGGGTCGCGAGCCCGTCGACATCGCCGCGAGGCGCACCGACCGGTTTGCGGGCGCGCCCTATGCACCGACCGGCAACCCGCTCGTCGACGGCATCGGTCCCGCCGCCTGGGCCGAGCGCGCGCGGCATCCCGATCTCGACATGGAGGGGCATCCGCGGATCGTCCCGCTCAGCGTGGCGTCGGACTATGCGGTCGCGGTCGGCGATCCCGACCTGCTGGGATGGCCGATGCTGGGCGCGGATGGCGTGGTTGCGGGGACGATCGACGATCTGTGGATCGACCGCGCCGACCGGTTGATCCGCTACATGCAGGTGTCGGTCGGCGACCGCGCGGTGCTCGCGCCGATGATGATGGCCAAGGTCGATCGCCGCCGCCGCCGCGTCGTCATCGACGCGCTGCTCGCCAGCCAGTTCGCCGACGTGCCGCCGATCGAGGCCGCCGACCGGATCACGCTCTACGAGGAGGAACGGGTCCAGGCCTATTTCGGCGGCGGCTATCTCTATGCCACGCCCGCACGTCAGGAGCCGCTGCTGTGACCGAGCATGACGTCGAACCGATCCCCGGCCTTCCCGGGGTGCCACCGCCGGGTGAGCGGATCCTGTGGCAGGGATCACCCGACTGGCGGGTGCTCGCGCGCACCGCCTTCCACACGCGGCTGGTCGCGGCCTATTTCGCGGTGCTGACGCTGTGGGCGCTCGCGGAGGCCGGACGGCAGGGGATCGACGGTCCGCGGGACCTCGTCGGAGCGGCGATGACCGCGATCGTGGGGGTGCTGGGGGTCGCGCTGCTCCACCTGCTCGCCTGGGGCGCGGCGCGGACGACGCTCTATACGCTGACCACCCGCCGCGTGGTGCTGCGGATCGGCATGGCGCTGCCCAAATGCATCAACCTGCCGCTGACGCTGATCGGCGCGGTCGATCTCGCGGAGCGCGCCGACGGGACGGGTGACATGCCGCTGACGGTCACCGGCCGCTACAAGCTCGGCTATCTCGCCTTGTGGCCGCACGCCCGGCCCTGGCGGGTCGTCACGCCCCGGCCGATGCTCCGCGCCGTGCCCGAGGCGGCGACCGTCGCCGCGCTGATCGCCCGGACCTGCCTGACGGTGCACCCGACAGGGCAGTTGGCGGCATCCGATCCTGCGCAGCATGCGCCCGTCGACAGCGTCTTCGCCAAGGCGCAGGCGGCATGAGTGGCACGCATCGCCATCCGGACCTCGTCCCGCGCACCACGCTCATCGGCGCCGGCGCGTTGCTGGCCTTCACGCTCGCGGCGACGAGCATCGTCCGGATCGCGAACATCGCCCCGGCGGCCTCGCCCGTCCTGATGCGCGAACAGGCGAAGATCACGCCCCTCGCGTCGCGCGAGCTGCGCTTCGTCGACCGCGCCGATGGGTCGGTGGTGATCGGCAATGCGCGCGGCGGGACCGTGGCGGTCATCGCGGCGGGGCAGAAGACGGGATTCGTCCGCGGCGTGATGCGCGGGTTGGCGCGCGACCGGCGCGCGCGCGGAATCGACAACCGCCCGCCCTTCACGCTGACGCTCTGGCGTGACGGCGAATTGTCGCTGACCGACACCGCGACGGGCCGGACGATCGAGCTCAGCGCCTTCGGCCCGACCAACCGCGCGACCTTTGCCGCGCTGCTCCCCGCACAGGCGCCCGGGACATGACGCTGCTGCGGTCCACCCGGTTCGACACGCCCTGCCGCGTCGAGATCGAACATAGCGACGCGTTCCTCTGCGCGCATGTCGTGCTGGCGGGCGATGTCGCGATCGGGCCCGGCGACCGGGTCCGGGTGCACGGCGCACCGATCCGGGTCGGTTTCGGCGAGCGCTGCGTCGTCGACCGGATCGCGACGGTCGAACGCGCGGGTCTGGCCGGGCGGCTCTGGACGCAGTTCGCCGGCCATTTCGCGATGACGGAATTATACGAGGTCAGCTTTTCGGATCGGACGATAGCATGAACAGGATCACCACCCTCGCCCCCGCGCCACTCGCCGCCCCTCTCGCCGCGTCGCCCCCGCCCCTGCCCGATACCCCCCTGCCCGACACCCCCCTGCCCGATACACTCGCGATCGCCCGCGCCGACACCGTCCTGTCACCCCGCTTCTACACCACCAATTTCGCGGCGATGGACCGGATCGACGTCTCGGCGGTGCGCGGCGAATGGGATGCGCTGATCGGCGAGATGGCGAGCGATCCCAACCGCCTGCATTTCAAGCGCACCGCCGCATTCGACGGCGTGATCGAAAGCCTCCCCGACGGCCTGCGCGAGGAATTCACCGATTTCCTCGTCAGTTCGCTGACCGCCGAGTTCTCCGGCTGCATCCTCTATGCCGAGATCGCCAAGCGCGTGACCAACCCCGACGTCAAACAGCTGTTCAAGTTGATGAGCCGCGACGAGAGCCGCCATGCCGGCTTCATCAACGACACGCTCAAGGATGCAGGCATCGGCGTCGATCTCGGCTTCCTCACGCGGACGAAGAAATACACCCATTTCCGGCCGAAATTCATCTTCTACGCGACCTATCTCAGCGAGAAGATCGGCTATGCGCGCTACATCACCATCTACCGGCACCTCGCCCAACATCCCGAGCTGCGCTTCCACCCGATCTTCGACTGGTTCGAACTTTGGTGCAATGACGAGTTCCGCCACGGCGATGCCTTTGCGATCCTGATGCGCACCGACCCGAAGCTGCTGCGCGGGGTCAACCAATGGTGGATCCGCTTCTTCCTCGTCGCGGTCTATGCGACGATGTACGTGCGCGACCACAACCGGCCCGCCTTCCACAAGGCGCTGGGGATCGACCCGACCGACTATGACATGCGCGTCTTTTCAATCTGTTCGGCGATCACGCGGCAGGTGTTCCCGGTCGTGCTCGACACCGACAGCCCGCGCTTTCGCGCCGGGCTTGAGCGGATGCGGCGGATCGCGGGGGCGATCGACGCGGCCAAGGCGCGCGGCGGGATGCTCGGGGGGATCCAGCGCCTCGGCCTGACCGCCGCCGCCGCCGTCAGCTTTGCCTGGCTGTACCTCACGCCGGTCAAGCGCAACACCGCGCCCGCGACGGTGCGGCTGGTCCCGGCGTGGTGAGCATCCCCCCGCTGCTTTTCGCGCTGCTGATGTGGTTTATCGGGACCGCCGCCGTGGTCTGGCTCGACAGCCGTCCGGCGGCGACCTTCCGCACCAGCCTGACGCTGGCCGGGCTGGTCGCGATCGCCGCGGTCGCGCTGGTCGGGTCGATCGCCGACGATGCGAGCGCCGGCGCCGCCTATACCGGGTTCGCCGCGGCGATCCTGATCTGGGGGTGGCACGAAATGAGCTTTCTCATGGGGGCGGTCGCGGGCCCGCGCCGGACGGAATGTCCCCCCGACGCGACCGGCTGGCCCCGCTTCCGCGCCGCGACCGCCACCGTGATCCATCACGAGCTCGCGATCGCCGCGACCGCGATCCTGCTCTTCGCGGTCAGCTGGGGCGGGCCGAACCAGGCCGCGCCGCTCACCTTCCTGCTGCTGTTCGTGTTGCGGCTGTCGGCCAAGTTCAACCTCTACTTGGGCGTGCCCAATCTCAGCGACGAGGTGTTTCCCGCGCATCTGGCTTATCTCAAAAGCTATTTTCGCAAGCGCCGGCTGAACGCGCTGTTCCCGGTCTCGATCCTGGCCAGTGGCGCAACCGCCGCCTGGGCATGGACGGTGGCGGAGGCCGCCCCCACCGGCAGCGGCGCTGCGGCCGCGGGTACGCTGCTCGCGGGGCTGGCGGTTCTCGGGCTCGTCGAGCATCTGTTTCTGGTCCTGCCGATGCGCGATGCGCGCCTCTGGCGCTGGGCCGCTTCCTCCACACGAGCGGCACAGGCCGCCATCACCGACGGACGGGGACGATCGCATGGACTATGAGGCATTTTTCGAAGGTGAACTCGCGGCGCTCCGCGACGATGGGCGCTACCGGGTGTTTGCCGAGCTCGAGCGGACCGCCGGTGCCTTTCCCGCCGCCGAACAGGTCATCCGCCGGACCCGGCGACCGGTGACGGTGTGGTGCTCGAACGATTATCTCGGCATGGGCCAGCATCCCGCGGTGCTTGAGGCGATGCATGCGACGATCGACCGGTGCGGGGCGGGCGCGGGCGGGACGCGCAACATCTCGGGGACGACCCACAGTCATGTGCTGCTCGAGGCCGAACTGGCGGATCTCCACGCCAAGGAGGCGGCGTTGCTCTTCACCTCGGGCTATGTCTCGAACTGGGCGGCACTGGGTACTCTCGGCGCGCGGCTGCCCGGCTGTGTCATCCTGTCCGACGCACTCAACCATGCGTCGATGATCGAGGGCATCCGGCACAGCCGCGCCGAGGTGCAGGTCTTCACGCACAACGACCCTGCGGATCTCGATCGCCGGCTGTCGCAACTCGATCCGTCGCGGCCCAAGATCGTCGCCTTTGAAAGCGTCTATTCGATGGACGGCGACATCGCGCCGATCGCCGAGCTGCTCGACGTCTGCGAGGCGCATGGCGCATTGTCCTATCTCGACGAAGTCCACGGCGTCGGCCTCTATGGTCCGCGCGGCGGCGGCATAGCCGAGCGCGAGGGGCTGATGGACCGCGTCACGGTGATCGAGGGCACGCTCGGCAAGGCCTTTGGCGTGATGGGCGGCTATATCGCGGCGTCGGCGGCGCTGTGCGATTTCGTCCGCAGCTTCGCTAGCGGCTTCATCTTCACCACCGCCCTCCCCCCCGCGCTCGCCGCGGGCGCGACGGCGAGCATCCGCCACCTCAAGGTGAGCCAGGTCGAGCGTGCGCGGCACCGCGATCGCGTCGCGACCGTCCGCCGCAGGCTCGATGCGGCCGGCATTCCCACGGTCGACAATCCAAGCCACATCATCCCGGTGATGGTCGGCGATGCGCACAAGTGCAAACGGATCAGCGACTGGCTGCTCGAACATCACGGCATCTATGTCCAGCCGATCAATTATCCGACCGTCCCCGTCGGCACGGAACGGCTCAGGCTGACACCGTCGCCGGTGCATAGCGATGCCGATATCGACACGCTGGTGACCGCGCTCAGCGAGATATGGTCGCAATGCGCGCTGGCGCGGCGGGCGATGGCGGCCTGACCGGGTGCCGTCGGCGTCTAAGGGGCGCCGACGGCTCTGGACCGGCGCCGCCGGGCGTCACGCCGCCAGGTGTTTGTGCATCCGCCAGCGCCCCAGCGCGACAAGCGCGATCACCACCGGTACCGCCGCCGCCGTGGCGACGTCATGATGGACGCCCGGAATGGCGGTCAGCAGATAGCCGATGAGCGACACCAGATAATAGCTGATCGCAACGACGGAGAGGCCCTCGACCGTCTGCTGCAGCCGCAGCTGCACCGTCGCGCGACGGTCCATCGACAAGAGGAGGTCGCGATTCTGCTTGCTGAGCGCGATGTCGATCCGCGTCCGCAGCAACTCGCTCGTCCAGGCCGCGCGCTGCGACAGATCCTCGAGCCGGGCCGAGAAGGAATCGCAGGTCCGGACCGCAGGCACCAGCCGCCGCTCGGTAAAGTCGCCCAGTGTCTGATAGCCGCGCACCCCGCCGATCCGCAGGCTGGCGAGACGGTCGGTGCTCAACTGCGCATAGGCGCGCGTCGCGCTCATCCGGTAGCGCGTCTCGGCGACGAGGCGGGCGAGCCGTGCGGACAGGTAGGTCAGCTCGTCGAGCAGCCGGTCGTCTTCGGATGTCCGTTCGGAGACCGCCTGGGTCAGATGCGCCAGACGCGATTCCAGGTCCGAGACGCTCGGCGTCAGGCGCTGCGCCAGCGGCAGGCCTAGCAGCGCCATGTTCCGGTAATTGCCCAGTTCCTGAAGGCGCATGACGAGCTGCGCCGGTTCGTCACGCTCAAGGCCCCGGTCGAGCACGAGCAGCCGGCCATAGCCGTCGGGGTTGAGCCGGAAATCCGACACGATCCGCCCTGCGCCGTCCGCGACATCGCACAGGATCGTCGCTTCGGATGAGAACCAGCGTTCGAGATCGTCGGGTGTCGGATCGCCCGCCGCGCGCGGCACCAGCGCGATCTGCGTCGCCCGGATGATCGCACCGGGCAGGTCCTTGAATATGGCCGACAGCGCGGGCTCGAACGGGCCGGGATCGAACAGCGACGGCGCGTATCGCGACGGCGTGCCGGCGGCGGCCCCCGCCCCGGCTTCTGCCCCAGCCTCGGCTTCGCCCGCACCACCGCGCAACAGCGTATAGGTCGCGAATTCGGTATGGCGCTCCCACACCAGCGTCACCGGCCCCAGGCCCAGCACGCCGTATTTTCCCGCCACGGGGACGATCTCGCGGCTCTGCTCGGCCAGCGTCGCGATATGCGCGCGGGCCGCGTCCGCTGCAGCCTCCTCGAGCACGGTCACGATCTGCACCAGCCGGCACGGCGCGGCGAAGCGCGGCAGTCGCCGAAGATGCATTTCCTCGGCCAGCGCGGCGCGCAGCGGGTGATTGTGCATCGTCAGGCCCGCCCGGCCGATAGCGGTGGGATCCGCGCCCCCGGCGGCGCGGACCGCATCACTTTGCGTCCGTCATCGCCGCCGGCCGGGAAAAGGCGGCCGGCACCGCGACGCCGGCGCCCGGTCCACCCTCGGGCACCGCGCGGGCGATCGACGCGCCCCGCAGGATCGGCGCCTGGTCGATCATGCTCACCCCGCCCAGCGGCTTGTTGATGCCCTGGTGACAGGTGGTGCAGTTGACCTTGTAGGGATCGCCATGTGGCCCCTTGCGATTGGCCGGGAAGATCGGTTGCAGCGGTGTGATGTAGGTCTGGTTGATGTCGCGGACCATGCGGATACCGTAATAGGCCGTGCCCCGCTGCGCGCTGCTGAGGTTCCAGGAGCGGAACGACTGGCTGTTGTGGCAATAGGTGCAATTGACCCCCAGCGCGCCGCTGACATGCATCATCAGCCCATAGGATTTCTCCGCCGCCTTGATCGAGACGATGTGGTTGGCGTTCGGGAACGCGCTGCTGCTGGCGACCCGGATCTGCGCCCGTCCGCCGAGATATTCGGCAAACGGATCATAGGGCAGCGACGCATAGCCGACATTCGGGTTCGGCGCGTTCTGGCCATGCCGGTTGCCCAGCACCTTGCTGGGCTCGGGCGTCCCCTCGGCGATCGCCCATTTATACGCGGGCACCGCATTGCCGCGATGGCAGGTGTAACAGGTCACCCCAGTCTGCTTGACATGGCTCGCCCAGCGACCGTTGATCGCCTGAGTCATCTGCAGCATCCGGCGCGCGACGATCTTGGTGTATTTCTCGTCCGACGCCATGTTTTCCGGGTTGTGGCAGTAATTGCACCCCTGTTCGGGCGGCGCGACCCACTGGGTCATCTCGGCCATCAGATGATCGAACCGTTCGCGGCCCAGCCCGGCGAGCACCTTCACATTCTCATAGCTCTCGCCCGCCGTGGGACCGCCCTCGGGCGGCAACGGATAGGGCGCTTCGGGTATCGCACTGGCCGCCGCGATCAGCTTGGGGTTGATGATCTGGTTCAGTCCGGCGCCGCGATAGCCCGTCTGCGTGGCTGTCTTGGGGCCGATCTCGCACCCCCCGAGCAGGACGAGCGCCACGCCGAGTACCATTGTCTTGGTGGGCGCCTTGGTGGGCGTCTTGGTGGGTAATGCGGTCATCGTACACCTCCCGGGAGCAAGGCGGGATCGACGACGCCGGTGTCCGGATAGCCCGGCGCATAACCGTGCAGCACCGCCCAGAGATACCAGTTGTCGACCACGGTCCCGGTCAGCAGGATCCCGATCGCGCCCGTCAGCGGGGTCAGCACCGCGAACCACCAGGCCCAGCGATGGATCGACTCGGCGGTTGCGTTGAACCCCATCGTCCACCGCCAGAACAGCGCGCCGCGCTCGAACGCGGTGCCGCGGTCGGTGATCTGCTCGATCTCGCGTTCGCCGCCATAGCGGCCGATCGCCAGCACCGTCGCGCCGTGCATCGCGAACAGCATCGTCGAGCCATAGAGGAACGCGATCGAGAGGCAGTGGAACGGGTTGTAGAACAGATTGCCGTAGCGGATCGAGAAAGCAGCGGTCCAATCGAGATGCGGGAAGATGCCGAATGGCACCGCCTCCGCCCAGCTGCCCATCAGCATCGGCCGGATGAAGCCGAGTGTCAGGATCAGCAGGATCCCCGCCGCGAACGCCCAGGCGACATGCGTCCCCATGCCGAGCGCACGCGCGCGTAGGTACGTCCGCACGAACCACAGGATCAGCGACGCGCTCATGAAGAAGCCGGCCATCTGCCACCAGCCGCCTTCGGCAAGCGGCATCAGCAGCTTGAACCCCCATTGCGGACCGGGCGGCTCGAGCGCGAGCCAAGGCAGCTGGCGCGCGAACTGGACCGGGTCCCAGTTGACGCTGGCGGCCATGTTCAGCCCAATGATCTCGAACGACAGGAACGCACAGATCAGCGAGGCGAGGCCCAGCCTGCCGAGATAGATCGGACCGATCTGGGCCGCACCGAGCTTGCCCATCCAGTAATTATAGGTCCCCGTGCCGACCCGCGGGAAGCTGCCCGGGGGAAGCCGCGGTCCCGCCTCGAGCGGACCGCGCAGCTGCACCTGGGTGAACATGTTCTGATAGCGCGCCATCGCCATACCCCCTTCAGGACCAGATCGGCAGGTTGAGCCACCACGTCCACCATTCGGGCCAGCCGCGCGTCCAGAGCGGCCCCGAGATGATGATGCAGATCGCGCTCCAGAACCCCGCTGACAGCGCAAGGAACAGGCCCAGCCGGTGGATGCCGAGCGTCCCGATTGAATAACCGATCGTGTCGCGGAAGAACGCGTCCTCATATTCCGGCGACTTGACCGGCTCGCCCTCCGCCGGGTTGACCGCGGACAGCACGAGCGCGCCGTGGAACGCCAGCGCGCCCCCGGTCGTGAAGAAGAAGCTCACCGCGAGCATGTGCGCGGGATTGTAGTGGAAATGGAGATATTGGTAGCCGGTGTTCGACACCCAATCGAGATGGCTGAAGATCCCGTACGGAAAGCCGAAGCCCCATGCGCCGAGCAGCCACGGTCGGACGACGACCAGCGAGACGTAGGCGAAGATCGCAAAGCCATAGGCAAAGGGCACGTGATAGCCCATGCCGAGCTTGTTGCAGATCTCGACCTCGCGCAGTGCCCAGGACACGAAGGCCACGATCGCGCAGATCGTGATGACCTGCCAGAACCCGCCCTCTCGCAACGGCGCCAGCCCCAGGCCATAGGCGATGTCGGGCGGCGCGATGCTGATCAGCCAGGGATTCCAGCTCGGCCCGAGCGAGGCGGCGTAGAAGATCAGCAACGTGCCGAGCAGCGCGGAGATCGCGGTCGTGACGCCGAAGAAGCCCACGTAAAAGGGCCCGACCCAGAAGTCGAACAGGTCGCCGCCAAGCAGCGTCCCGCCGCGCACCCGGTATTTTCGCTCGAAGCTCAACAGCGCCATGGCACGTCTCCGTTTCCCCGTTTCGTCACGGCATCCCGTCACGCCGTCCCATCACCCCGTGCCGATCGGCCGGGGTCGGGACTGCGGTGGAGCCAGGGGGTATGGGAGGACGGGTTCGGTTTGCCCCGTCCTCCGCAACCGCCGATCGTCGCATCAACTGCCCGCGGGCGCGGTGACGGCGGGCGCTTTGTGCGGGCCATCGAGCCAGTTGAAGCGATCGGTACTGAGCAGGATGAAGTGGATCAGCAATGCCAGCACCAGCAGGAACGTGAACAGAGCGACGAGCGAACGCCGCGGATCGAAGATCAGCCAGATTCTCCACATGACGTGGTTCCTCTCATTGGTTTGCGATTAGGGCGTGCGGCTCAAAACCAGGGGCGCCAGTTCCACACCAGGAAATGCGCGATGACCGCGACGACGGTGAAGATCAGGAAGCTGGTGATGAACAGCTTGTGAAATTCCTTGGCCTCTTCGGGCGTGAGGTAGGTGCCAAGCCCCATCCTCTCGTCCTTGTCTCTCAGGTCGCTCATGATGACGTCTCCGTTGTTCCCGAGGAGAAGGGGAGCGTGAATCGCGCTCCCTGGATCCAGGCGGACCGGATGCCCGCGAGGAAGGGGTCACCCGCATCGGCACCGGTCGGGCCGGACGGGAAAGGCAGTGCCGGGGTCATCGCCCGCGGCTTTCGGTGATTGCGTGCGCGAGGCGGTCCGTGCCGATCGACGCTTCGCCCGCGCGGCGCGCGCCGCGTTCGGCCGCGTCGCGGATGCGCTTGGCGGCGGAGATCCGCACCAGCACCGGTTCGCGCTCGATCACCGCGTCGAGCGCGGCCTTGGCATCGTCGTCCCAGGCCACGTCGCGCTCGATCCGCGCCGGCGTCGCCTCGACCTGATCGAGCTGCCCCGCGAGCGGAAGGATGTGGAAAAGCGCGTCGAACAGCGCGTTGCACACTTCCTGGATCAGATAGGTCGCGCCGGCATAGCCCATGAACGGCGTACCGGTGTGCCGGCGGATCACCGCGCCGGGGAAGCTCGCCGGGATATAGACGCCCCGCGCGCCGGCCTCGGCCATGTACATCCGCTCGTTGAAGCTGCCGAACACGATCAGCGGCGGATTCGTGCGGATCGCGTCGATCACCGCCTGATTGTCGGGCTTGCCCCCCGCCGAGCGCGCGAACGCGAAATGGCACGGCAGTCCCATGTCGGTTTCGAGGAAGTTGCGAATACCCCGCGCATAGGTTTCGGTCGCGACGATGCCGAAGCTCGCGGTGCCGAAGAAATCCTGCGTGACCGAGCGCCAGAGATCCCAGAGCGGCTTGATCGTCGTGTGCTTCTCGCGCGCGATGAACGGCTCGGGATCGAGCCCGAGCAACTCGCCGAGTTTGCGGAGGAACAGCGTCGTGCTCTCCAGCCCGATCGGCGCCTGCAGATACGGGCGCTCGAGCATCTCGCACAGCCCGCGTCCGAACTCGCGGTACAGGCAGACATTGACCTGTGCGTCGGCGAGCTTGCGGACATCGGCGAGATGGCTGCCGAGCGGGAAGACCATGCCCACAGTCGCGCCGATCCCCTCGATCAGGCGGCGGATCTCGGCGAGATCGGAGGGCATGTTGAAGCTGCCGTACATCGGCCCGATGATGTTGACCCTGGGGCGCTCGCCGTCTTTGAGCGGACGCGGCGCGGGCACTTTCTTCGGGCCGAACTGCGTCCACAGCCAGGTCAACGCGCGGTCGCCCGACTGCCATTGATCCTCGTCGATCGTGCGCGGCAGGAAGCGCGGGATGTTGGTGCCCTCGGGCGTGACGCCGCCGCCGATCATCTCGGCGATCGACCCTGTCACCACCACCGCGGGCAGGTCCGGGTCGAGCGTCGCCCAGGCACGCTTCATCGCGCCTTCGGTGCCATCGCGCCCGAGCTCCTGTTCGCCAAGGCCCGTGACGACGATCGGCAGTTCGTGCGGCGGCAGCGCGTCGGTATAATGGAGCACCGAGGTGACCGGGAGATTCTCGCACCCCACCGGCCCGTCGATGATCACCTGCAATCCCTTGATCGCGGTGAAGGCATAGACCGCCCCCCAGTAACCGCCCGCGCGGTCGTGATCGAGGATCAGGGTCATACCCCGACGCTTTCTTCGGCCTTCGCCGCAGCGATGCGTTTGGCGGCGTATTTCGCCTTGAACTCGGGCCGGTCGACCGGGGTGTCTTCCCACACACCTGCGGTCACGCCCGTGCCGACACCGTCGAAGAACGCGGTCATCCGGTCGAACCGCGCCTGGTTGGCAAGCGCCGCGTTGACGACCAGCGCAAGGCTCCCCGCCCCCGCCGGCCCCATCAGCGGCCGCGCCGAGATGAGGTTGGTGAAATACAGCGCCGGGATCGCCTTCTGCTTGGCGTGCTGGACCACCGGCGTGGTGCCGATCGCGAGATCGGGGCCGAACGCGTCGACCGCGGCGAGATCCTGTTCGAGGCTCGCGCGATACTGGACCTGCACGCCGCGGCTCACCAGCCAGTCGCGATCGGGTTCCGACCAGGGCGTGCGCGGGCAGGCGGTGCCGACATAGGGCACGTCCGCACCGCTCTCGATCAGCAGCCGCGCGACGAGCAGTTCGGAGCCTTCATAGCCCGACACGGTGATCCGCCCCTTGATCGGCCGTGCCGCAAGCGCGCCGCGGATCGCCGGGAGGACACGGTTCTTCGCCGCATCGACCCTGTCCTGCGCGATCCCGCATGCCGCGCCGATCGCGTCGAGCCACGCCGCGGTGCCGTCCGCGCCGACCGGGGCCGACCCGACGACCGTGCGCCCGGCTGCCTCGAATTCGCGCACGCTGGCGGTGTAGAAGGGGTGGATCGCCGCCACCACCGCGCAGTCGAGCGCCGCATAAAGCTCGCGCCATTCGCGGGTCGGAACGACCGGGCCGGCCGCAAGGCCCAACGGTTCGAGCAACAGCCCGATTCCTGGCGGGTCAGCCGGGAACATCTCGCCAAGGAGAGTCACGCTCGGCCGGTCCGGTCGTTGCTTGGGCGCGGCGACGGGGCCGCTCTCGGCCTCCTTGCGTGCATAGGCGAGCATCGCGCCCGCCAGCACGTCCTTCGCCTCGGCATGCGTCGGCACGCCGAAACCGGGAACGTCGATGCCGATGATGCGGACGCCGTTGATCTGGTCGGGTAGCAGTTGCAGCGGCACTCCGCTCGCGGTCGGCACGCACAGATTGGTCACGATGATCGTGTCGTACAAAGCCGGATCGGCGAGCTGGTGGACCGCGTCGCGGATGTCCTCGAACAATTTGCCCGTTACCAGCGTCTCGGACGAGAAGGGCACATAGCCGACGCTGCGTTTCGCACCGTAGAAATGCGAGGTGAAGGTCAGGCCGTAGACGCAGCAGGCGGAGCCCGAGAGGACGGTCGCGGTGCGGCGCATGCGAAGCCCCACGCGGAGCGATCCGAAGGCGGGGCACATCGATTGCGGCTGGTCGTGCGGGCCTTTGGGGTAGTCGGCATCGTAGCGGGCTAGGATGTCGGACTTTCCCGCGAGTTGAGCTGCTTCGCGGAGGGTGCCGGCGCTCGAACAGCTTAGCCCCTCCCCTTCAGGAGTGGCGGGTGAACCGCGCCCCGCGCGGTTCAGATCAGGCTGGGAGCCTGATCGACCTGCCACTGGATTTGGGGTGGGGACGTTCGAAATCACGTCCCGAACGCGGTCGGACGTCCCCACCCCAACCCAGTGAGGCGGCTCTTGGCCCTGTCCGGGGGACAGGGCTGCCGCCTCACTCCTAAAGGGGAGGGGCTCAGAAAGGCCAGCCTCAGACGGCATCGTACACCACCTCGAGCGTCGGCTTCGCCACATAGGCCACCCCGCGCATGTCCGCCTGGCTCGCAGGCTTCAGCGCATAATCCGCGCCCGTTACGTCCGCCGAGAACAGCCCGAGCAACCCGTCCTGGTCGAGCGGCGTCGGCCGCAGCGGCGGGGCTTCCGCGACATTGACCGCAAGCTCCTCGAACAGGCTCGCCCATTGCCCGCCGGGCTTGCCGATGATCTGGTAGTTCGCGCTCTTCTTGCGGATGTCCTCGTTCGCGGGGATCGCGGTCAGCACCGGGATGCCGACCGCGGCGGCGAACGCCTGCGCCTCGCCGGTGCCGTCGTCCTTGTTGAGGATCATCCCCGCGACGCCGACATTGCCGCCCATCTTGCGGAAATATTCGACCGCCTTGCAGACGTTGTTCGCGACATAGAGCGACTGCAGGTCGTTCGACCCGACGACGATCACCTTCTGGCACATGTCCCGCGCGATCGGCAGGCCGAACCCGCCGCATACTACGTCGCCCAGGAAGTCGAGCAGGACATAGTCGAAGCCCCATTCGTGGAACCCCAGTTTCTCGAGCGTCTCGAACCCGTGGATGATCCCGCGCCCGCCGCAGCCGCGCCCGACCTCCGGCCCGCCCAGCTCCATCGCGAACACCCCGTCGCGCTGGAAACAGACGTCCTCAATCCCGATCTCCTCGCCCGCGAGCTTCTTGCGTGAGCTGGTCTCGATGATCGTCGGCGTCGACTTGCCGCCGAACAGCAGCGAGGTGGTATCGCTCTTGGGATCGCAGCCGATCAGCAGCACGCGCTTGCCCTGCTGCGCCATCATGTAGCTGAGGTTCGCCAGCGCGAACGACTTGCCGCTGCCGCCCTTGCCGTAGATCGCGATGATCTGCGTCTCCTTTGTGACCGGGCCGGTCGGGACCGGATCCGGCTCCTGTTCGGCCTCGCGCCGCAGGGGTCCGGGATCGAACATGCTCATAGCGCTCTCCAGTCGAGGACCATCTTGACGCAATCGGGGTCGGTGAAGGCCTGCGGATAGGCGTCCATCGCCTCCCCCGCTGGGCGGGTGTGGCTGATCAGGCCGTCGAGCTCGAGCAGCCCGGTCTCGATCAGCGCAAGCACCGCGGCGATGTCCGCAGGGGTGAATTCGGCCGCGACCCGCATCCGCGCCTCGCGCAGGAATGCCGGCGGGAAGGCGAAGGACAGCCGGTCGTAGAAGCCGGCCAGCACCACCTCGCCGCCCTTGCCGAGCCGCGCGAAGGCGAGGTCGAGGATATCAGCGGTCCCGCTCGCGTCGCAGATCGTGCGATAGTCGGAGCGATCATCGTCGGCCGGGTCGATCACGCGGTAGCCGGATCCGATCCGACGCGCCGGCTGGACCTCCCACACCGTCGGCGCGCCCGCCCCCGAGGCGACCGCGATCCGCGCGATCAGCTGCCCCAATATGCCATGTCCGACGATCAGGTCGGGCGCGCCGCCGACCGCGATCGCGTGATGCGCGGTGGCGGCGAGTGCGAGCAGCACGCCGTTGCGCCCGAGCGCCGCGTCGATCGGCACCGCGCGCGCACCGGGCAGGATCACCCGCCGGGCCGCCCCCCCGAACAGGCCGCGCGCCTGGCGATAGCAATTGGCGCCGGGGACGAAGACATATTCGCCGATCCGCGCGCGCGCCTCGACGCCGGCATCGACGATCCGCCCGACCGACTCATATCCCGGGACCAGCGGATAGCCCATGCCGGGAAATTCGGGCATCCGACCGCTCCACAGCAGCCTTTCGGTACCGGTGCTGATCCCGCGCCAGTCGATCTCGACGCACAGATCGGCATCGCCCATCGGGGTGAGCGACAGCGTGCGGAGCGCAAGCCTTTCCGGCGCTTCCAGTATGACCGCCAGTGCGTCCATACGTCCGTTGCCCACCGCCCCGTCCTCCATCAGATCATGGTCGTAATCTGCTCTAGACAAATCATGTTGTCAACTTGGTTGGACACATTATCGTGTTGCGGTGATCACACAGGTGATGAGCGGCAGCGCCGTGCGCCGGGTGCGGACCTGGCCAAAGCCCACAGCGTGCAGCATCGCGCGAATCTCCGCGACACTCCGCGGTCGACCGGTGCCCATGGCGAGCAGGTAGAAGCCGAAATACGCATCGCCGGACCGCTCCGCACCCGGCGTCTGCGCCATCGGTTCGGCGATCAACAGCGTGCCGCCGGGGGGCAGTGCGGCATGGATACGACGCAGCAACGTCAGCGCCACCGCGTCGTCATGATCATGCAGGACGCGCACCAGCGTGATCAGATCATAGCCCTCGGGCAGCGGATCCGCGAGGAAATCGCCCCCGTGCAGCGTTGCGCGCGTCCCCAGCCCCGCCGAGTCGAGCCGCCCACGCGCGCGCTCGGTCACCGCGGGCAGATCGAACAGCCCGAGACCGGGCGTCGCGAACCGCGCCCCCAGCGCGCAGAGAAACGCCCCCTCGCCACCGCCGACGTCGAGCACGCGGCGATGCCGGTCGAACCGATAGGCCGCGAGTGTCTGGCCTGCGACCATCGGTTGCGACGCCGCCATCAGCGTCGAATAGGCCGAGACTGCGGCGGCATCGCCCTGCCCCGCCGACTCGGCATAATGCCAGTGATCCGACACCGCCCCGCCCCCACCCCCGCGGCGCAGCATCGCCACGGGATCGGCGAGATCGGCATAGAGCAGACGGTGATGCGCGATCATCGCGGTGATGCCGGGATTGCCGAGCAACGCCGCGCCGTCGCTGCCAAGCGCCCAGTCCGCCCCGCACGGCTCGACGAGCCGCAACGCCGCCGCACCGCGCAACAGCCGTTCGGCGCCCGCCACCGGCAGGTCGAGCTGTTCCGCGATCGTCCGCGCGTCCGCCGGGCGGCGGGTCAGCAGCGCGAGCAGCCCGGTTTCGACACAGGCCGCAAGGATCTGCGAGTAAGTGAACCCTGCGACCAGATCGAACAGTGCGCCCGCCCGACGACGCGCGATCGGCCGGCTGAGCGGAAAGCGCTGCGCCACGTGCTGGACACGCGGATCGGCGAGCAGGCGGTTGCGACAGTCCAGCCACCGCTCCCGCACATGGGCGAAAAGATGATGATACGTTTTCATGTGTCCATATTTGTGGACAGGTGTTAGCATCGCGTCAATTGGAGGATGCCGGTGTCGGATGCGGGCGTGGTGGTGATCGGGGCGGGGGTCGGTGGGCTGGTCAGCGCCGCGCTGCTCGCCGCGCAGGGCCGCACGGTAACGGTCGTCGAGGCGCAACCCGAGCCGGGGGGCAAGCTGCGCACGATCGCGGTCGACGGCGACGCGATCGACGCGGGCCCGACGGTGTTCACGCTGCGATCGGTCATGGAGGATGTCTTCGCGGCATGCGGCGACACGCTCGACCGGCACGTGACGATGCGCCCCGCCGGGCTGCTCGCCCGTCATGCCTGGGGTCCCGCCCGCCTCGACCTGTTCGCCGATCCCGCCGCGAGCGAGGACGCGATCGGCGCCTTTGCCGGCGCGGCCGATGCCCGCGGCTATCGCGCGTTCCGGGCCGAGGCGAAACGGCTGTTCACCGCGCTCGACCGGCCCTTTCTCCACGCGACACGCCCGGGGCCGCTGACGCTGGGCTGGCGGATGGGTCTGCACGGCCTTGGCGATTATTGCACGCTGCGCCCCTATACATCGCTGTGGCACGCGCTCGGCGGCTATTTCGCGGATCCGCGGCTGCGCCAGCTGTTCGCGCGCTATGCGACCTATTGCGGGGCGTCGCCGATGCAGTGCCCGGCGACGCTGATGCTGGTCGCGCATGTCGAGGCGAGCGGCGTGTGGCTGATCGACGGCGGCATGTATCGGCTCGCGCTCGCATTGGAGGCGCTTGGCCGGCAGAACGGCGTCCGCTTCCGCTACCGCGCGCCGGTCCGCGCGATCCTCTTGGAGCACGGCCGCGCCGCCGGGGTCATGTTCGAGGACGGCGAGCGCATCGCCGCGTCGGCGGTGATCTGCAACGCCGATCCCGCCGCGATCGCCGTCGGCCGGTTCGGCGCCGCGGTCCGTCACGCG
Source organism: Sphingomonas sp. CFBP 13733 (assembly GCF_014841795.1). Taxonomy (NCBI): domain Bacteria; kingdom Pseudomonadati; phylum Pseudomonadota; class Alphaproteobacteria; order Sphingomonadales; family Sphingomonadaceae; genus Sphingomonas; species Sphingomonas sp. CFBP 13733. The sequence continues at coordinate 74,506 of NZ_JACYUP010000005.1, read as the reverse complement.
GTCGCCCCCGTCCCAGCCGCGCACCGATCGCTCAGCGCGATGGTGTGGACCGGACACGTGCAGGCCGAGGGCTTTCCGCTCGCCCGCCACACCGTCTTCTTCTCGGACGACTATCCGGCAGAATTCGCCGCGCTGTCGGCGGGTCGCGCCGCCGCCCGGCCGAGCGTCTATGTCTGCGCGCAGGATCGCAGCGACAGCGGCGACGACGACCGCCGCGGCGCGCGCGCCCCGGCCCGCCCCGAACGCGTGCAGATCATCGTCAACGCGCCGCCCACCGGCGACGGACCGGACACCAGCCAGGAGGAGATCGCGACATGGACGAGGCGCATGCTCGAGGGCGTTTCGCAGGCGGGACTTTCGCTCGATCTGGCGCCCTCGACCGTCATGACGACGCCGCACGCGTTCGAGGCACTGTGTCCCTCGACGGGTGGAGCCCTTTATGGACGGGCCTCGCACGGGTGGGCGGCGTCCTTCCGCCGGCAGGGCAGCCGGACTCGGATCCCTGGGCTCTATTGCGCGGGCGGGAGCACCCACCCCGGCGCGGGCGTCCCGATGGCGGCGCTTTCCGGCCGGCTAGCCGTCGACTGCCTGCTCAGGGACCACGCTTCGACGTTCGTGTCGATGCCCAGGGCTATGCCTGGTGGTATGTCGACGCGACCAGCGCGGACGGCGCCCATGGGCTGACGATCATCGCCTTCATCGGCAGCGTCTTCTCGCCCTATTACAAGCTCAGCGGGCGCAAGACCCCCGAAAACCACTGTGCGATCAACGTCGCGCTGACCGGCCCGCGCGGCAGCGCCTGGGCGATGACCGAACGTCCCGCGCACCGTGTCGACCGGGGCACCGATCATTTCGTGGTGGGCCCGAGCAGCCTCAGCTGGGACGGCGACACGCTGGTGATCGAGATCCGCGAGCGATCCGCGCCGCTGCCCTACCCTGTGCGCGGCACGATCCGCGTCAGCCCCGCGATGATCGGCACCACCGCCTTCGCGCTCGATCCGGGCGGGCGGCATCGCTGGCATCCGGTGGCACCGCGCGCGCAGGTCGAGGTCGCGATGACGCATCCCGGCGTCCGCTGGTCGGGCCCCGGCTATTTCGATTCGAACTTCGGCGACGAACCGCTCGAGGCGGGGTTCGACGACTGGCACTGGTCGCGCGCGCATCTGAAAAGCGACGTCGCGGTGCTGTACGAGGGGCGACGCCGCGACGGCACGCCGTTCGACCTCGCGCTCAAATTCGATGCGCAGGGCCGGTGGCACGACGTCGTCCAGCCCGCCCCGGCGGCCCTGCCGCGGACCGGCTGGCTCATAAAGCGCGCGACGCGGGCCGATGCGGGACATCGCGCGCGCGTGGTGAAGACGTGGATCGACGCCCCCTTCTATGCCCGTTCCGCGCTCGCCACGCGACTGTTCGGCGAGGAGGTACGCGCGGTGCATGAAAGCCTCGCGCTCGGTCGCTTCCGGTCACCGATCGTCCAGTCGATGCTCCCCTACCGGATGCCCCGCGCCTTCTGGTGAAGCGGCGTCGGGCGGTGTCAGGGAGTCTCTGGCGACCTTGTCCTTCGCGATCGCCCGATTGACCGAGACGAGCTGCCACACGCAGAAGATGATGACCGGCGCGCCCGCGATCATCAGGTCGAGCAGGCCGAGAACACCGGTCATATATGGGCCTCCATGTATTGCCGGACGATCGCCGCGACCTCTTCGGGGCGTTCCTCATGCGCGAGATGGCCGAGCCCGTGCAGCGTCTCGAGCCGCCCGTCACCGACCGCCGCCGCCGCCTCGCGCGCATTCGACAGCGGGATCGCCCGGTCGGCGTCGCCATGCACAAGCAGCACCGGCGTCTTCAACCGCGCCAGATCCCGCCGCAATCCGACCAGATCCCAGGCCGCCATCATGCCGATCGCGCCCGCGCACTGCGCCGACGTGCCGAGCAATGCCGCATAACAGGCCACGCCCGCATCATCGATCCGCGATCCGGTCGACCGGTACAGGAACCGACCCGTCTCGCCCGGGGTGCGGGCGATCCGCGCGAAGAGATGCGGCGCGATCGGATTGACGAACAGCGCGCGCGCCATCGTCGGGAACAGTGTCGCGGCCAACCCCGGAAAGGGCAACAGCGCGGCGCTCAAGCCGATGATCGCCGCGGGGGACGCCCTGCCGTCGATCGCCAGCCGCGCCGCGATCGCCGCCCCCGCCGAATGACCGATGATCACCTGCGGCGCGACCTCCACCGCACCGAGCAACGTCGCGACCGCGCCCGCCATGCCCGCGATCGACAGGCCGCCGACCGGGCGGCCGGTGGTGAAGCCATGCCCGGGCAGGTCGACGGCGACGACGTGGTAGTGCTGGCCGAGCAACGGTGCGAGCGTCCGCCAGCTATGCGTCGCCGCGCCGGTACCGTGGAGCAGCAGGATCGTCGCGGGCACGCCCTGGTCCGCAGACGCATCGGGCGCAAAGGTCTGGACATGCCAGCGCAGGCCACCGGCCGTGACAAAGCGGCTGGCGGCGCGATTTGGCCAGTCGCGACCCTCGACGCTCCAGCGCGGCGCGCTCATGCGGGCTGCACCGCGCGGACCGCCGCGTGCATCCGCGCCGCATCCGCGCGCGGCAGCGGCAGATAGCGCGCCTGCATCGCCGCGGCGAGCGCCGCGCCCTCGGGTCCCGGCCGCGCGGAGATGTCGAGGAATGCCGCGGCGATTCCTGCACGGCCGAGCGCGGTGGCGGCGGCGCTCGCGTCCGCGGCGGCGACGCTGCGCACCGCCCGGCCATCCGCGGCGATGTTCGCGCGCCCGTCGGTCAGCAGGACGACGAACGGCGTCTGGCCGCGCGCGCGTGCCGCATCGGCGACGTCGATCGCGGCGCGCAGTCCGGCCGCAAGTGGCGTGCCACCCCCGCCCGGCAGCTCGGCGAGCGACCGCCGCGCGCGTGCCAGCGACCGGGTCGGCGGGAGCAGCACGGTCGCGCCGCTGCCCCGGAACGCGATAAGTGCGACCTGCGCGCGCTGCACATAGGAGTCGGCCAGCAGCAGCTCGACTGCGCCCTTCGCCTCCGCGAGTCGTGACAGCGCGGCGGATCCCGACGCGTCGACGACGAAGATCGTGACCGATTCCGCGCGCGTCTCGAACCGGCGGATCCGCAGGTCGTCGCGGCGGACCAGCACCCGCGACAGGCTGTCCGCCGTGCGCCGCAGCCGCTGCCAAGGCGCGGCCGCGCGCAGCGTGTCGATCAGGCTCAGGCGCTGCCCCCCGCCCGGCACACCCGGGCGCACCCCGACGGGCCGACCGCGCGCCGGCGATCGACGCCGCTCGCCCGCGCCGCGTGAAGCGCGCGTCCTGCCGCGCCGGACGCCACCCGCCGCGATCTGCGCCAGCACATCCTTCGGCAGCGCCGCGAGCGCGGCCTCCAGCACGACGTCGTCGAGCGGCCGGGTTTCTCCGTCCGGCTGGTCGCGATCCCCCGCGTCCGGCGGCGGCGCGTCAGGCGGCTGCGGCTCGGGCGGCGGCGAGTCGTCGGGTTGCTCGGCCGGCAGCCGCGTCGCGCGCGGCGCGAGCACCAGCCGCGCGGCGAGCATCAGATCCTCGTCGCCGATCGCATCGCGCCCCGCACACCGCGCCGCGGCCCGCGCCGCGCGCAACGCGAACAGCGGCGCACGCGCGGTCTCGATGCCCAGCGCCGCCGCGGTCGCGACCAGCGTTGCAAGGACCGCGTCGGGCGTCTGCGGCGTGCCCGCGTCCCCGAAATCTTCCCCGCCCTGCATCGCCGCCACGGGCTTCGCGTCGTGCAGGTCGATGCGAAACGCGAGCCGTTCGAGCAGCGCCGCCGGCGGGCACTCGTCGGGACCGTCCCCGTCGTCGAGCGCCACGACAAGGGCTCGCCCGACGCCACCGCCGTCCATCGCCGCGACGATCCGCCCCGCCACCGCATCGGACAGCCGGTCCGCCATCGCCAGCACCAGCACCCCGCCCGCCGCCTCGACGAACAGCCCCGCGCGCTGCACCGCCCGCCCCTGAGCCAGCGTCGCAACCAGATCCAGCCCGCCGAACAGCCGGTCGTCATCGACATGGACCGGCACCCGCCGCAGCGGCGCATCGGCCGGCAGATGCGACCGCAGCGCCGCGATCACCGCATCGCGCAGCTCGCCGCCGCCGCGCAGCGCGATGCCGCCAAGCCCGGGATCGACAGCACAGAGCCGCGCCGCGATCAGCGCATCGGCCAGCGGATCCGGCGCCCCCGCTGCCCGCCCGGTCACCCCGCCACCTCCTCCAGCGCACGCAGGATCCGCGCGGTCGACCCGGTCTCGTCGAGCACGTTGCGCCGCAACCGGTGGCGCAGCGCCATCGGCGCGATCGTCGCGACATGCGCCTGTGTCACCTCCGACACCGCCTCGAGCGCCGCGAGCGCCCGCGCCGCCCGCATCAGCGTCAGTTCGCCGCGCAACCCGTCAGCCCCGACCGCGATACACAGCCGCGACGCGAAGGCGAGCACCGCATCGGGCAGCACGACCATCGGCAACCCCGCCCGCCCGCGCGCGATCGCCGCCAGCGTCGCACGCTCGTCCGCCGCCCAGTGCTCGACGAACGCCGCCGGCGACCGCTCGAACGCATCGCAGCGCCGGAGGATCTCGACGCGCTGGTCCAGATCCTGCGGCGTGCGGACCTCGACCGACAGCCCGAACCGGTCGAGCAGCTGCGGCCGCAATTCGCCCTCTTCGGGATTGCCGCTGCCGACCAGCACGAACCGCGCCGGGTGGCGGACGCTCAGCCCCTCGCGCTCGACGACATTCTCGCCCGAGGCGGCGACGTCGAGCAGCAGGTCGACGATATGATCCTCGAGCAGATTGACCTCGTCGATATACAGGAAACCGCCATTGGCGCGCGCGAGCAGCCCCGGCTCGAACGCCTTGACCCCTGCCCCCAGCGCGCGTTCGAGATCGAGCGCGCCGACCACCCGGTCCTCGGTCGCGCCGAGCGGCAGGTCGACGAACGGCACCGGCACCTGCCCGCTGCGCGGCGTTCCGTCCTGATACCCCGCCTGGTCGGCGCGCACCGGCGGCAGCAGCGCGGCGAGCGCGCGCACCGCGGTCGACTTGCCCGTGCCGCGATCGCCGAACACCATCACCCCGCCGATCCGCGCATCGACCGCCGCGATCAGCAGTGCGCGTTTCATCTCGTCCTGACCGACGATCGCCGAAAAGGGGAAAGACACGCGCATGCCAAAGGTGTAACACGCATTGGACACTCGGCAAGATGGACAATGTGATGCTTAACCCGATTGTCGTGAGCGGCAGTGCCGCCATCGCGCTTTGCGTCGTCGGCGGACTGATGACGCCGATCGGCCCCTGGTACCGCACGCTGCGCAAGCCGCGGTTGCAGCCGCCGAACTGGCTGTTCGGTCCCGCCTGGACGATCATCCTCGGCCTGGCCGCCTGGTCCGCGTCGATCGCCTGGACCGCCGCGCCCGACGCCGCGACCCGCGCGGAGGTGGTCACGCTGTTTGCGGTCAACGCGGTCTTCCACCTGCTGTGGAGCCCGCTCTTCTTCCGCGCCCGGCGCCCCGACTGGGCGCTGATCGAGGTCGTGTTTCTCTGGGCGTCGCTGGTCGCGCTGGTCGTCGGGCTGTGGCCGATCGACCGCTTCGCGAGCCTGTTGATCGCGCCCTATCTCTTGTGGGTCAGCTTTGCGGCCTGGCTCAACTGGGCGATCGTGCGGCTGAACCGGCCGTTCGGACTCGCCGCCCAACGATACCCCGCATGACGAGGATATACGCCACCCCCTGAACGGAGAGCAGATCATGGCCACCCATCCGCACAGCTTCATCGCGCCAGCACCCGCCATCCCCGAGATCCGCGAGATCGGCACCGCCGACCTTCGCTGGGCCCTCGCCGAGGGGTGGAAGGACTTTCTCGCCAAGCGCGGCGACCTGATCGTGATCGGCCTGCTCTACCCGATCGTCTGCTTGGTCGCCGCGGTGGTGACGTACAACGCGCCACTGCTCCCGCTGTTCTTCCCGCTGGTCGCCGGGCTCTCGATCCTCGGCCCCGCCGCCGCCTCGGGCTTCTACGAACTCGCGCGCCGCCGTGAAGAGGGGCGCGACTCGAGCTGGTGGCATTTCCTCGATCCGCTCAACGGGCGCAGCCGCCTGCCGCTCGCGATCCTCACCGCCGGCCTCGCCGCCCTCATGGTCGGATGGCTGGCGACGGCCTATGCGGTCTATGACCTGACCTTCGGTGCGACCGCGCCGCTGCGGATCGGCGACGTCGCGGGCCGCCTGTTCACCACGCAGGAGGGGTGGACGCTGATCCTGCTCGGCAATCTGGCGGGCGCACCCTTCGCGATCGCCACGCTGGTCTTCGCGCTGGTCGCGTTCCCGATGGTGGTCGATCAGCCGGTCGATGCAGGCCTTGCGCTGCGCACCTCGCTCGCGGCGGCGCGACGAAACCCGCGTGCGGTGTTCGGCTGGGGTGCGCGCGTCGCCGGGCTGCTGGTCCTCGGGCTGATCCCGCTCGCGATCGGGCTGGCGGTCGTGCTGCCCTGGCTCGGCTATGCGACCTGGCACCTCTATACGCGTCTGGTCGTCCGCTGACGCACCCCCGCGCCGCGCCCGGTGCAGCAGCACCCGGCGCGGCGCGGTCGCCCTCAAGCCCGCGTCGGGCGCGGTCCGGGGTGGTACGATGGCGGACGATCCGCCTTCGCCGTGCCGAAGCGTGACGGCTTTTCCCCCATCACGAAGGCGAGCTCGCCACCCCGGGCGAGGTCCGCGTGCCCGATCCAGTTCTTCGTCCAGGGCTTGCCGTTCCACCGCACCGACTGGACATAGGGCGCCTGTGGACCATTGCCCGACGCGGTGATCCTGAGCGTCTTGCCGCCGCCGAGCGCGACCTCCGCGGCGTCGAACAGCGGCGAGCCGAACACATAGACTGCGCTGACCGGATCGACCGGGTAGAGGCCGAGCGCGGAGAAGATGAACCACGCGCTCGTCTGCCCGCAATCGTCGTTGCCGATGACCCCATCGGGATCCGCCTTGTACATCTCGGTGCACAGCCGCCGGACCATCGCCTGCGTCTTCCACGGCGCACCGGCATAGGCATACATGTACGCGGCATGCTGGTCGGGTTCGTTGCCATGCGCATATTGGCCGACCAGCCCCGAAATGTCGGGCGGCGCATTCTTGGGCAATGTCGACGGCGCGACGAACAGCGCGTCGAGCTTCTTCACGAACCCGGCATCGCCGCCGAACAGGTCGATCAGTCCGTAGATATCGTGCTGGTTGAGGAACGTCGCCTGCCAGCCATTCGCCTCGGTATAATCGCGGTGCTTGTCCGGGTTGTGGCCAAGCTGGATCGGATCATAGTCCGCCCACCAGGTCCCGTCGGCGAAGCGCGGCCGTGCAAAGCCGATCTTCGGATCGATGACGTTGCGGTAGTTGAGGCTGCGCTTGCGCAACGCCTGCGCGTCGGCGGAGGCGCCCGCTGCGTCCGCGAGCACCGCCATCGCCCAGTCGTCATACGCATATTCCTGCGTCCGGCTGACCGACTCCCAGACCTTGTCGGCGGGGATGTAGCCGAGGTCGTAATAATAGCCGCGGCCGAGCGTGCTTTCGAGATCGCGGAAGGTGCGGTCGAACGCGCGGCGGCGGATCTGCGGCCACGCGGCGGCATAATCGGCCTTAACGCCCTTCACGCACGCCTCGGCCAGCACCGACACCGAATGCCAGCCGATCATGCAGGCGGTTTCGACACCCTGGAGCGGCCAGACCGGCGAACCCGCCGGGCTCTGGATCGTCTGGCGGACCAGATCGCGCGTGAACTGCGCGGCCTTGTCGGGCTGGACCAGATTGAGCAGCGGGTGCAGCGCGCGGTACGTGTCCCACAGGGAATAGGTGCTGTACGCGGTGTCGCCCGCCGCCGCTGTGTGCACCTTGCGGTCGAGCCCGACATAGCGGCCATCGCGGTCGGTGAAGAGCGTCGGCGACAGGAACGTATGGTACAGCGCGCTCGCCATGATCGTGCGCTGATCGGCCGTACCGCCCTCGACGCGGATACAGTCGAGCTGCGTCTGCCAGGTCCGCGCCGCCGCGCGCCGGACGCTGTCGAACCGCCAGCCCGGGGCCTCGCCCGCCAGCGCGGCCTTGGCGCCCGCGACGTCGACCGCGGAGATGCCCGTCTTGATCAGGATCGGTTCGCCGCCCGCCTGGTCGAAGAACAGCGCGACCTTCAGCCGGTTGCCGGTGATCGCCTTCGCGCCCGCGGGTGCCGGTTTGTCGTCGTCGCCGAAGAACTCGACACGGTCGGGGCGGCGCGACAGCTGCATCGCGAAATGGATCCGCCGACCCTTCGCCCAGCGGTGGACGCGGCGGCTGCCGGTCAGCATGCCGTCGGGCGACAGCGCCAGCGACGCCTCGTCGATCAGCACACCCTTGTCCCAGACGTCGAGGATCATGTGCGCGAAGTCGATCAGGATGTGCCCCGCGCCCTGCGGGAAGGTATAGCGGTGATGCCCCGTCCGCTCGGTCACGGTCAGCTCGGCGAGCACGCCCGATTCGAGCTTCACGCGGTAATAGCCGGGCTCGGCCAGCTCATCGGAGAAGCGCTGGCGATAGCCGTCCTGCGGCTTGTCGAGCGCACCGGGTTTCAGCTTCAGCGGCCCGCGCGTCGGGACGACGAGGACGTCGAGCATGTCGCCGATTCCCGTCCCCGACAGATGCGTGTGGCTGAACCCCATGATCGAGCCGTCATCCTGGTGATAGCCCGAGCACGCGTCCCAGCGGCTGTTGTCGGTATCGGGGCCGAGCTGGACCATCCCGAACGGCAGCGACGGCCCGGGATAGGTGTGGCCGTGCCCGCCCGTGCCGATGAACAGATCGGGCTTGCCCGCGGTCGGGCGCTTGCCCTGCGCGGTGGCAGCGGCGGCGGGCAGCACGCCCGCAAGGCCGGCAAGCCCGGTGGTGGCGAGCACCTGGCGGCGGTTGGCGGTGGTCATGTGTCTCTCCCGTGGGTCCATGTCAGTAGCGCGCGGCGAGCAAGCCGGGCTTGCGGCGCTCGAGGTCGAGGATCAGCTCGCCGAACAGCCCGTTGGCCCAGGCGAACCAGCTGCGCGTGAATTTCGTCGGATCATCCTTGTGAAAGGATTCGTGCATGAAGCCCGTGCCGCCATGCGTCGTCTTCAGCCAGGTCAGGCACTGGCGGATCACGGCGTCGTCATCGCTGTTCATCGCATGCGTGACGATCGACATCGGCCAGATCATGTCGAGGCCGATATGCGGCCCGCCGATCCCCTGCGCGGCCTTGCCGGCAAAGAAATAGGGGTTGCGATCGCTCCAGGCGAGCGCGGCGGTGCGGCGGAACAGCGGGTCGGCGCGGTCCGCCGCGCCGAGCAGCGGCAGGCCCGACAGGCTCGGCACGTTGGCGTCGTCCATGAAGATCGCATTGCCGAAGCCGTCGACCTCATAGGCCCAGACCTCGCCGCCCTGCCCGTCGGGCATCCGGCCATGCGCGCGCAGCGCCGCCTCGACCTCGGTCGCCAGCGCCTCGCTGTCCGCCGCGCCCGCGGTATCGCCGCGCGCCTCGCGCTGGACCGTCGCCAGCATGCGCAGCGCCGAAATCGCGAACAGGTTGGACGGGATCAGGAAGGGGTAGAGGCACGCATCGTCCGACGGGCGGAACATCGAATGGATCAGCCCGACCTTGCGCGTCGGTGCGCCGTATCCCTCGAACATCAGCGTCTCGGTCGGCGAGACGTTCAGCCGCTGGAAATGATACGGGCCCTTGCCGTCCTTGCGCTGCTGTTCGCGGAAGGTCGCGACCGCACGGACCATCGCCTGCGCCCACAGGTCGTCGAACGGCGTCTTGTCGCGCGTCGCGGTCCAGTAGCCGTGCGCGAGCCGCATCGGGTAGCAGAGCGAGTCGATCTCCCATTTCCGCTCGGCGACGCCCGGCTTCATCTCGGTCTGGTCGGTCCGCGCGCCCAGGTTCGATTTCGCGGTCGGGTCGTCCATGAACGCGTTGGCGTACGGGTCGATCAGGATACAGCGCGCCTGCCGAGCGATCAGCCCGACAAAGACCCGGCGCAGGCCCGCATCCTTGGGTGCGAGATGGACATAGGTCTGCATCTGCGCCGAGCTGTCGCGCAGCCACAGCGCCTCGATATCGCCGGTGATGACGAACGCGTCGGGCTTGCCGTCGACCATGCCCAGCCGGACCGTGGTGTCGAGCGTGTTGGGGTAGCAATTCTCGAACAGCCAGGCGAGCTCGGGGTCGGCGATCTTCGCCTTCACGCGGGCGATCTCGGCCTCGACCGCAGCGCTGACGAAGCGACGCTCGCCACGCGGCGGGCGCTTGCTCGCCAGCGGCGCGGCGACCGCCCCACCGGGCAGCGCGGTGGCCAGCGCGAACGCCGCCGCACCCGTCATCACGTCGCGGCGGCGGGGGGTGAAGCGCGCGCCGCTCATGGCTTGGCCACCGGTGCGCTCATCGAGAAGGGCGCCGCACTGCTGGCCGCCCCCCATTTGCGGTTCGGCGTTGCCCCCATGACGAAGCGCAGCGTACCCCCCTTCTGCAGCGCCTCGCGCGTCAGCCAGGGCTTGTCGTGCGGCGTGCCGTTGAAGCTCGCCGACTGGATATAGATATTGCCCGGCCCGTTGTTCGCCGCCTCGATCGTCAGCCTCTTGCCGCCCGGCATCGTCAGTTTGACGGTGCGGAACAGCGGGCTGCCGATCGCATATTGGCCGACCGCGGGCGTGACCGGATAAAAGCCGAGCGCGGAGAACACGTACCAGGCCGAGGTCTGGCCGTTATCCTCGTCGCCCGGATAGCCGTCGGGCGTCGGCGCGTAGAGCTTCCTCATCACGTCGCGGACATGATATTGCGTCTTCCACGGCGCCCCCGCCCAGTCATAGAGATAGGGCATGTGCTGGATCGGCTGGTTGCCATGCGCATATTGGCCCATGTCGACGATCTGCATCTCGCGGATTTCGTGGATCGTCTGCCCGTAATAGCTGTCGTCGAAGATCGGCGGCGTGGTGAAGACCGAATCGAGCCGCTTCACGAACGCCTCCTTGCCCCCCATCAGGTCGGCGAGCCCCTGTACGTCCTGCATCACCGACCAGCTGTAATGCAGCGCATTGCCCTCGGTGAACGCGTCGCCCCATTTATACGGGTTGAAGGGGGTCGACCAACTGCCGTCCTGGTTGCGCCCGCGCATCCACCCGCTCTGCGTGTCGTAGAGCTTGCGGTAATTCTGCGCCCGCGCGGCATAGAGCTTGGCATCCTCGGTCTTGCCGAGCGCACTCGCCAGCCGCGAGATCGAGAAGTCGGCGGTCGCATATTCGAGGCTGCGCGCGGCATTCTCGTTGATGCCGACGTCATAGGGCACATAGCCCAGCCGGTTGTAATATTCGACGCCCTCGCGCCCGACCGCGCCGACGACCTCGCCCTTCTTGTCGACCGGACGCCCTTGGGAGGTGGTCGCGTTCTTGACCATCGCCTCGTACAACGTCTCGACGTCGAACCCGCGCACGCCGTTCAGATACGCGTCGGCGATCAGGTTCGCCGAGTTCGACCCGATCATCACGTCGCGGTGGCCGGGGCTCGCCCATTCGGGCAGCCAGCCGGACTCCTTGTAGGTGTTGACCAGCCCCTGCATGATCTCGCTGTCGCGCTCGGGATACATCAGCGCGAAGAACGGGAAGACCGCGCGCCACGTGTCCCAGAAGCCGTTGTCGGTATAGAGAAAGCCCGGATGCACCTTGCCGTCATAGGGGCTGTAATGGACCGTTTGGCCCTTGGCATCGACCTCGTGGAACATGCGCGGGAACTGCAGCATGCGGTACAGCGCGGAGTAGAAGGTGCGCCGGTTGTCGATGTCGGGATCGCTCACCTCGATCCGGTCGAACTCGCGTTGCCAGACCGCCTTCGCCTTGGCCTTGGTCTGCTCGAAGCCATCGCCGCCGATCTCGCCGCGCAAATTGCGCTCGGCCTGGTCGAGGCTGATGAACGACGACGCGACCTTGACGCCGACCTGCTCGCCCTTGCGCGTCTTGAAGCTGACGACCGCGCCGACATGATCGCCCTCGCGCACCGGCGTCGCGGCGATCTGGCCGTTATCGTCCCAGGTTCGGCTGACGGTGAAGGCGTGGTCGAATTCGGCGACGAAGTAATTGTGGAAATTGCCGGGCACGCCGCCGTGATTGTTGCGGACATAGCCGGTGATCCGACGCTTGACCGGGTCGACCGACACCATCGATCCGCCCGCATAGCCGTCGAGGATGATGTGCGCGTCGTCGCTTTCGGGGAAGGTGAAGCGGAACTGCGCGGCGCGGTTGGTCGGTGCGACCTCCGCGGTCACGTCGTAATCGGCGAGATAGACCTTGTAGCTATAGGGCCGGCTCTCCTCCGCCTTGTGGCTGTACCACGAGGCGCGTTCGTCCGCCTTGACCTTCAGCGCGCCGGTCGTCGCCATCAGCGCGAACGCGGCATAATCGTTCATCCACGGGCTGGGCTGGTGCGTCTGCTTGATGCCGTTGATCTTGTTGCCGTCATAGGTGTAGCCCCAGCCGCTGCCGGGCTTGCCCGTCACCGGCGTCCAGAAGTTCATCCCCCACGGTACCGCGACCGCGGGATAGGTGTTGCCGTAGGACAGCGTATAGTCGGAATCGGTGCCCATCAGCGGGTTGACGAGGTCGACCGACGGCTGCGCGTCGGCGCTGGCCGCAGCCTGTGCCGACAGCGGCATCGGTGCGACGAGCGCGATCGACGCGACCGCCGCCACCGTGCCGCGCAATGCGGCGATTACCCTGTGTCTCACATCGCTCTCCCAGATAAATGTTGGTCGCGCCCTGCAGCGTTAGGCCCGGCGGTTGACCCGGCACGGATCGGCCGCGGCGCGACGCCGGTATCGGTCATGACGACGGGCTCGATCGTCCCGTCGGCGGCAAAGACCATGCGGTCGACCGCGATCTGCCGGTGCTCGCCGCGATCGGTGTCGAGCGGCCGGCGGTGATAGGCGATGTACCAGTCGTCGGTGCCGGGCACGTTGACGACCGAATGATGCCCCGCGCCGCGCGCGATGCGCAGGTCCTGCGACAGGATCTTGCCCTTCGGCGTGAACGGCCCGGTCGGGCTCGGCGCGGTCGCATAGGCGACGCTATAGTCCGGCCCGGTCCAGCCGCCCTCCGACCACATCAGATAATAGACGCCGCGACGTTCGATCATGAACGACCCCTCGACATAGCCGGGCGGCGTGATCTCCTTGAACATCGTCCCGTCGGGAAACGGCAGGACGCGTTTCAAGTCGGGGCTCAGCCGCACGACGTTGCAATGCTGCCAGCCGCCATAGAAGAGATAGACCTGCCCGTCGCGATCCCGGAACGCGAACGGGTCGATCGGCTGCGCACCGTTATGGAACGCGCCGACCAGCGGCTTGCCGAGTGCATCCCTGAACGGACCGCCCGGCGTCGTGCTGACCGCAAGCCCGATCCCGCCGAGCTCGCTATCGCTCTGGATGTCGTTCGCGCTGAAGAACATGTAATAGCGCCCGTTCGCCTGGAGCACCGACGGCGCCCAGATAGCATAGGCGGCCCAGCCCGCGTCCTGCACGTCGAACACGCGGCGATGCTTTGTCCAGTGCACCAGGTCCGGCGAGGAAAATGCGTCGAAGAAGGTCTGCATGCCATAGGACGGGCGGACCGTCTTGCGCAGTCGGGCGGCCTTTTGCGCGGGCGTGAACCGGCTCGGCGCGACCGGCTTTCCGGCATGGTCGGAATAGGTCGGGTAGATCCAGTATTGCCCCGCGAACACGCGGATCTCGGGATCGGCATACCAGCCCGGCACGATCGGGTTGGACGCGGTCGCCGCTCCGCAGGCGAGCAGCCCCGCCAGCGTCAGGGCCCGGCGCAGGACGCGGGGATATCTATCAAAAAAACGGTGGCTCCGCGAAGGAGCCACCAGGGGAGAGGAAGGTTTTGGACCCGCCATCAGAAGTTGAACGACACGCCGACATAGGCACGGCGCCCGAAGTAATTCCGATAGACGAAGCGATCCTTGGTATCGTTGCCGAGATGCTGGCTCTCTTCCGACTTGGTCAGGTTGATGATCGAGGCGGTGATGTTGAGCCGGTCGGTCAGCGCGTAGGCGGCGTTGAGATCGACCTGTTCATAGGGGCTGGTATAGACGTTCAGCCCCGACTGGAGCCCGCCGACGACCTCGCCGCGGCGGTTGTACGACGCGCGGACCAGCACCTTGCCATGCTCGTAGAAGACCGAGGCGTTCATCTGCGTCTTCGCGCTCCCGACCAGCGCGGACGAGCCGACCGACTGGCCGTCGAGCGTCACGTCGGCGACCGACGTGTCGTTATAGGTGAAGTTGACCTGCGCACCCAGCCCGAAGGACAGCGTGTGCTGCGCATAGAGCTCGACACCCTGCGACCGCGCATTCGATCCGTTCGCGACCGTCGAATAGGGCTGGATCAGCACCTGTTCGCCCGCAACTTCGCGCGTGACGTTCAGCACCAGCGGCACGACGAAATCGGACACGTCCTTGCGGAACAGCGTCGCGCCCAGCACCGAGCCGCGATGGAAATACCATTCGATGCCGGCGTCATACTGCCATGCCGAGAACGGGTTGAGCTCCGAATTGCCGCCGCTGCCCGACCAGCCCTCGAACTCGCCGAACTGGCCGCGGTCGAACGCATATTCGGGCGAGCGATAGGTCAGCGACCGTTCGGAGCCGAGATTGGCGAAGGACGGCCGTGAAATGACCTTGGCGACCGCACCGCGGACCAGCAGGTCCGGGGTGATCTCGTACGAGATGTTGAAGCTCGGCAGCCAGTCCGTGTAGGTCTTGGTCTGGTCGGCCCGCGTGTTGACGATCGTCTCGCGGACGCTCAGCGGCAGGACCTGGCAATTGCCGTCCGCGCCCAGCGGGCGGTTCGGATCGAACGAACCGTTCGGCCCGTTGACGCAATAGTCGTTCAGATACTGGAGCCGGTCGGACGTGTTGCCCGACTGACGCGTATTGGCCATGCGCACACCGATATTGCCGCGCAGACCGCCAGTGCCAAAGTTCGCCTGCGCGTAACCGGCGAACACGCGCTCGCCCAGATCATAGACAAAGTCGCGCTCGTTGACTCGGACCGCGTCGCCATAGGTCGCGTTCAGATAGCTCAGATATTTGTCGAAATTGATCCCCGGCACGACGTTGGCGTTGAACCCGCCCTTGATGTTGCCGATCGGATTTTCATAAAAGAATTCCGGCCGCGCGACCGCGCCGGCCGCGGTATCCTGATAGCGGATCTCGTTGGCCGCATCCGCATACCATTCATTGCGCCCGGTCTCGCGGTGGATGCTCAGGTCACGCCATTTGCCGCCGATCTGCACCGACTTCAGGAACCCGTCGAACCGGCGCGTCAGGTCGAGCTGGAGATACCGCTGCGCCAGGTCGCTGTTCGTGAAGCTCGAATTGGTCGATCCGACGTCGATCTGCGCGATGCCGTTGCGGATGTTCTGCTGCAATTCGGGCGAGAAGGTGAAATCGGCGATGCCGTTCGAAATGTCCCAGTTGCTGACCAGATTGCCGTTCTGCTCCTGGCCGGGGATCGTCAGCCGCGGCTTGGAGGCGACGCTGAACCGCGTCGACGGGCCGCCGCTTGACTTGGTCTTGCCGAGTTTCAGCACCGCGTCGAACCGGTCCTGGCTGTACTTCACTTCGGTTTCGAACGTGTTCGAGACCTGCTTTTCGCGGCTGTACGTGCCGCCGATCTGCGGCGTCTCCATCGTGCACGGGGTCGCACGCGCGAGACAGCCCGTCCCCGCCGCCGGGACCGCGAAATTGGCCGACTGGAAGATCGTCCCGCTCTTGTCGAGCGTCGCGCCGGTGAAGAAGTCGTTATAGCCCCATTCGGGGATCTTCAGATTATTCGCGGTATAGTCGCTGCTATAGCCGAAGCGGAAATAGTTCGAGGTGACCGTGACATTCTCGAACGGACGAAACTGCGCGGTCGCCTGGATGCCATAGCGTTCGCGTTCCTGGTCGAACACCTGCGCATTCACCGACTGCGGCGCCCAATAGCCCGAATAATGCGTGCCGTCGCGCGCGGTCGTGCCCTGCCCCGGCCAATAGGAGATCGCGTCGTCATTGGCGAAGGGCTTGCCGTTGACGTCGGTCGCGGGCGTCAGGACATTGCCCTGCGCGTCGCGGTCGCTCCACCACAGCCAGCTTTCCGAGCTGCTGCGCAGTTCGCGGTTGGTCCGCTTCTGCCACACGCCGCCGACCAGCAGGCCGAACGTCTCGTCCTCGTTCTTCCACGACAGCTGTCCGCCGAGCTGCGGCTCGAACTTCTCGGTGGTGTCCGAATAGGTGCCCTCGGTCGAGACGAAGCCCGACCAGGCCGGGACGTCGAACGGCTTGCGCGTGTTGAGGATGATCGTGCCGCCGACACCGCCTTCTTCCAGCCGTGCCTCGGGCGACTTGTAGACCTCGGTGCTGGCGATAAAGCTCGACGGCAGCAGGACATAGTTGAACGACCGTTGCGGATCGCCGCTGTCCGCGCCGGCCAGGAAGTTGCCGTTGAGCAGCGTCAGCGTCAGGTCGGACTGGAGCCCGCGGATGCTGACCCGCGCGCCTTCGCCGCCGTCGCGCGTGATGACCACGCCCGGCACGCGCTGCAGCGCGTCGGCGACGTTCTTGTCGGGGAACTTGCCGATATCCTCGGCGGTGATGACGTCGACGAACGCGTTGGCTTCGCGCTTCTGGTTCAGGCTCTTCTCGATCGAGCGGCGATAGCCGGTGACGACGATATCCTGCTCACCCGCAACGGCCGACGCGGTGTCCGCCGTCTGGCCCGAGGGCGCGGTCGCCGTCGATGCGGGCGTTACCGCGTCGGGCGCTCCGGTCGTGTCGCCGGTCTGCGGTGTCGTGGCGGCTGCGGGCAATGGCGGCGCGACCTCCTGCGCGCCCGCCGTCCCGGCCAGCGCCGCGCTCAGGCTTGCGCCCGCGAGCAGAAACCGCAGCGCGCGGCGGCGATGCGACGGAACGGCATATATTGTCTTGGTTGCGCTCATCAGACTTCCCCTTTTCGGCGTGCGGGACGTCCTTGCCCCCTCACGTCTCCCTGCCGATCGCGTGCCTGCCCCCGTATTCGGGTGGGACGTCCGGTTCATCGGATCATCACGGTACGTCGTCTTTGCTTGCCTATTTGCCAATTATAAAAGTAAATTGTCAAATGGATTATGCGGAGCAGATTTATGCCGTTTCGGTCTCAACATTCGCAACATTCGCCGCGGCTCGGAACTTGGCCGAACCGGCACCAAATCTGCTGACCGTTCGACCGACGGCGCGCCGTCTTGCCAAATCGCCCCGCAAACTGAATGCTGTCGTCTTCAACTCGGCCGGTATCAGCACCCGGCCTTGCCGCTCCGGCCCCAGACTCCGGAGCCCCTTCCCCTCCCAGACCGGGTGACCGCCATGCCAATGCTCAAGCGTCTCTGCCTCGCCGGATCGGCGCTCGCCCTGCTCGCCACCGGCCCCGCCCCCGCCCAGACCGCACAGCGACCGAGCGACTCGGTCGATCCGCTGATCGGCACCGGTGGTGAGGGGCATACCTTCCCCGGCGCCGTCGCCCCGTTCGGCATGGTCCAGCTCTCGCCGGACACCGACACCTCCTGCGTCCTCCGCGACTGCTATCCGCACGCCGCGGGCTATCGCTACGACGACCCGACGATCGTCGGCTTCAGCCACACCCATTTCTCCGGCGCCGGCCATTCGGATCTCGGCGACGTGCTGGTCATGCCGGTCGCCGGCGACGACGTGCCGATGGACCCGGGCACGCCCGCCGCCCCCGGCTATCGATCGCGCTTCTCGCACGCCACCGAAACCGCGAAGCCCGGCTATTACGCTGTCACGCTCGCCGATCGCGGAATCCGCGCCGAAATGACGGCCGGCTCGCGGGTCGGCGTGCACCGCTACAGCTTTCCCGCGGGCAAGGCCGCGCATCTCGTTCTCGACCTCCGCTCGTCGCTCTACAATTATCCCGGCAAGATCCTGTGGTCGGGGCTGCACCTGCGCGACGACGGTGTCCTGACCGGCTTTCGCGAAACCCGCGGATGGGCACCCGGGCGCAAGCTCTTCTTCGCGATGCGCTTCTCCTCCCCCCTGACCGGCCACGCGCTCGTCAACCGCGAGACCGCCATTCCCTACAAGGGGTTCCAGGGGCCGGGCCGCGACAGCGATGCGCTCGCCGAAAAGCTCGGTCAGGCGCTCGAGGCCCGTCTCGATTTCGGCGTCCTGACGAAACCGCTCGAGGTGAAGGTCGGGATCTCAGGCGTCGACGAAGCCGGCGCGCTCGCCAATCTCGACGGTGAAGCGGGCGGCTTCGACGATATCCATGCGCAGACCCAGGCTGCCTGGGACACCGCGCTCGGCGCCGTCACGTTCGAGGCCGAGGCACCGATGCGCCGCATCTTCGCCACCGCGCTTTACCACAGCCTGCTCGCGCCGAGCATCTGGAGCGACCGCGACGGCCGCTATCGCGGGCCCGACGACCAGATCCACCAGGCGACCGATTTCACGGTCCGGTCGACCTTCTCGCTCTGGGACACGTTCCGCGCGGAACACCCGCTGCTTACGCTGATCCAGCCGGAAAAGACCAACACCGACATCGTCCGCTCGCTGCTTGCCAGCCAGACGCACAGCCCCGACGGCATCCTCCCGGTCTGGCAGTTTGCCGGGCGCGAGACGTGGACGATGATCGGCTATCACGCCGTCCCCGTCATAGCCGACGCCTATATGAAGGGGATTGGCGGCTTCGATGCCAATGCGGCGCTGGACGCTATGGTCGCGAGTGCCGACCATGCCAGCTACGGGGGTCTCGGCGAGTATATCGCGCGGGGCTATGTGCCGATCGACAAGGAACCCGAAGCCGCCTCCAAGACCGTCGAATATGCCTATGACGACTGGACCATCGCGCGGATGGCGCGCAAACTCGGCCGGTCCGACATCGCCGCGCGCTTCGAAAAACGGGCAGGCAACTGGCGCAACAGCTTCGACGCGTCGTCGGGCTGGCTCCGCGCGCGCAAGACCGACGGCCAGTTCCGCACCCCCTTCGACCCGACCGCGATCAACTACGGCTCCGACTATACGGAGGGCAATGCGTGGCAATATAGCTGGTTCGTGCCGCAGGATCAGGCGGGGCTGTTCCGCCTGCTGGGCGGCGACGCCAGGACGATCCGGAAGCTCGATGCGATGTTCGATTTCGACCTGTCGAAGATCGACTATAGCCATGCCGAGGACATCGCCGGGCTGATCGGCCAGTATATCCACGGCAACGAGCCGAGCCATCACGTCGCCTATCTCTACAGCTATGCCGGGGCGCCCTGGCGGACACAGGAGCGGCTGGGGCAGATCGTCGCCAGCCAATATGCCGACACGCCGGCGGGTTTGAGCGGCAACGACGATCTCGGGCAGATGTCCGCCTGGCTCGTCTTCACCGCGCTAGGCTTCTACCCGGTCGCGCCGGGCGCGAACGAATATGTCATCGGCCGCCCCTTCCTGCCCAAGGCGACGCTGATGCTGCCCGGCGGCAAGCAGTTCGTGATCAGCACGGATAATCTCTCGACCGCCAATCGCTACGTCCAGTCCGTCACCCTGAACGGCCGGCCCCTCACCCGCGCTTATCTCCGCGATGATGAGATCAGGCAGGGCGGCGAATTGCGGTTCGTGATGAGCGCCCGGCCAAACCGGCAATGGGGGAAGAGCGCATCGTCGCGCCCGTTCTCGACCTCGACCGCGGTTTCAAGCCCCCCGACGCGGCGCTAGCGCGAGCGCCGTCGGGAGGTGCGTGCGGTGGCGGCGGTCTCGCCCGCTTCCAGCGCACGCCAGCGCGCAAAGCGTTCGGGCGTCAAAGTGCCCGCGTCGATCCCCGCGCGCACCGCACAGCCCGGCTCTCCGCCATGCGCGCAGTTCGAGAACCGGCAATCCTGCGCGGCAAGGGTAAAGTCGTCGAACACTTCCGCGATGCCCGCGGCCGCGTCGGACAATTGCAATTCGCGCATGCCCGGCAGGTCGAGCAGCCAGCCACCCTGGTCGAGGCGATGCATCTGGCGCACCGTCGTCGTATGCCGCCCCGTCCCGTCATGTTCGCGGATCGCCTGGGTGGCGATACTGGCGGATCCGCGCAACGTGTTGACGAGCGTCGACTTGCCGACGCCCGACGACCCCAGAAAGGCGACGGTCTTGCCGATACCGCACCAGGCGGCGAGCCGCGCCACAGCGTCAGGTTCGCGGCCGTCGACGGTCTCGACGATCAGCCCGGGCTCGATCGCGCGAACCGCGTCCACATAGGTCTCCGACGTGTCCGTCAGGTCGATCTTGGTGAGGATCACGACCGCATCGACCCCGACCTCGCGTGCCAGCACGAGATAGCGCTCCAGCCGTGCGACGCTGAAATCCTGGTTGCACGACGCGACGAGGAACACCGTGTCGACATTCGCGGCGATCATCTGCTCACCGCGCGGATCACCCGGCGCACGGCGCTTGAACAGGTTCTTGCGACCGAGCACACGAAGAGCTTGCGCCCTGTCCGCGCTGGTCAGCAGCCAGTCGCCGACGGTCGGGTGATCGTCCAACGGCGTGGCACCGGCGATATAGGGCGACAGATCGCCGGCCCAGCCCGACCCTGCCACGGCAATCTGGCCGCGGTGGACGGCCATGACCCTGGCGGGATGACAATAGGCGGCTTCGGCGGCCGAGATCTGGTTCTCGAAATGTGCGTCCCAGCCAAGCTGTTCCAGGGTCTGATCAGCAGAATCCATAAGGGTGCAGCAGCATCTTTCCTTGCGGGCCGGTCCCCGGCCCTCCCGTCTACGATCCGGTCGTATACGCCGATAGGAGGCGGTTACCAGTCGCACCCACGATCAAAACGCTGCTAATTGCGCCCTTTCGTCTAAGCCGCCGCGCTCGCATTCAGGCGAGCCGCGGAAATCCGTACCCGGATCGGGGCCAGGTATCAGACCGCGCGACCCACGAGATGCCCGATCGCGGCCGTTGCGGCCATCGCCGCCGCACCCCAGAACAGGACGCGAAGCGCCGGGCGCCACGGGCTTGCGCCACCCGTTCGCGCCCCGACCATGCCCAGCAGCGCAAGGAAGACCAAAGTCGCTGCCGTCACCGCTAGCAGCCGGTGTGGCGCAGGCGTCAGGATGGCCACCAGCAGCGGGGGTATCGCGCCGGCGACGAAGCTGACAGCGGACGCGAATGCCGCCTGGAGCGGGCGGGCCATGACGATTTCGGAGATGCCAAGTTCGTCACGGGCATGCGCGCCGAGCGCATCATGCGCCATCAATTGCCGCGCGACCTCGCTCGCGATCGTCGCATCGAGACCGCGCGCCACGTAGATCTGCGCGAGCTCGTCATGCTCATGCGCCCAGTCGCTGGCGAGTTCGCCGTGCTCGCGCGCCAGATCGGCAGCCTCGTTGTCGGCCTGCGAACTGACCGACACATATTCGCCCGCGGCCATCGACATCGCCCCCGCGACCATAGCCGCCGCGCCGGCCACGAACACGGCGCCGGTCGTTGCGCCCGACGCGGCGACGCCCGCGATCAGGCTCGCGGTCGACACCATCCCGTCATTTGCGCCGAGCACCGCGGCACGAAGCCAGCCGCTCCGCAATACAAGATGACGTTCGCGATGCGCACTCATGGCAGTATCCTGATGGTTTCGCCGAGCGTCGCCACCGTCATGCCGAGCTTGCGGACGATCAGCCGGTTCTGCGCGACCCGGGCATCGGGTGACAGCGTCAGCCACTGATCGACCATCATGCCGCCGCGCATACGAAAGGCCAGATGCAGGCGATTGCCGACCGCCTCCCCCGTCACCGGTCCGGACGCGTCAGTCAACGTGCCCGTGTAGCGCCGATGCCCGAGCGGAACGATCCGCCATTGCCGATCACGCGGCGGCTTGCCCTGTTGCTCGATATGCTGGTCCAGGATCAATGTTCCGTCGGGAGCGACGCGACCGACGCTCGCGACATGCGTCCGGACCGGCGCCCGAAATGCGATCTTGAGCACGCCCGTGCCGTCCAGCCGCCCGGCGAAGAACCGTTCAGCGACAAAGGCCGGTTGCACGGCGATCGACGCGGTGCTCGGCCCACCCGCGCAGGCGCACGGCAGCAGCGCAAGCGGCACTGCAACGAAAGTCGTCAGACGGGGAACCGGGATCATCCTCTGCTTCATCGCCATCCTCGTCGTCGCATGCGCCGCAGGCTCTCAGTCCGCGTTCTAGCTCTCGCGCCAGGACGTTGCGTTCGGCCGTTCTCCCGGAGCTGGCAATATGTATCTACCCACCCCGCCCGCGGTACGCGCTGCTGATCGTCGAACTGCCTGACGAACCCCATAACCAAAGCGGCATTTTAAACTGTGCACATCGCGCGCCTGCCCGTCTATCTAGCATGATGAAGCATAGGCCTCCGGCCGGCGCGATGCCGGCACGCGATCTGTCGGCGGTCATGGAACGCATGCGGCCGGCGCTCATGGCGTTCTTCGTCCGTCGTCTCAGTGATCCCGTGCAGGCGGAAGATCTGATCCAGGATCTTTTCATCCGCATGGCGACGATGAGGGGGCCGGCCACCGACAATCCTGAAGGCTATATTTTCCAAGCAGCCGCCAACCTGTTGCGCGATCAATATCGACGTGATGCGACCAGGTACCGATATCAGCAATCACGAGCGACCGATGCTGACCTCGGCGTCGATCCGATCGACGCCGAGCGGTTGCTGTCCGCGCGGCAGAGCGTCGGGTGCGTCGCGCGCACGCTGGGCGGCCTGCCTGACCGGACCCGCCAGATCTTCATACTCTACCGGTTGGAAGGCATGCAGCGTAAGGCGATCGCCGATGCGTTCGGCATTTCCGTGAGCGCGGTCGAGAAGCATATCGCCAATGCAATGCGTGCGCTGCTTGCCGCCATGGGAGACTCGTAATGACCGCGCCGCAATCCGATGCGGACACCGTCATCGACTGGTGCCTGCGGTTATCCGACGGGCCCTTGTCGCCGAAGGAGCGCACCGACCTGCACGCGTGGTTGGCCGATGACCCCCGCCGGGGCGAGCGCTTGGGCGCAGCGCTTGCCGCCTGGGACGCGGTTGAGGAAAATGCCGACGCTCCCGAGATGCTCGCGCTACGCCGCGAAGCGCTCGGTGCCGTACATCGCGCGGGGCAGCGTCGCTGGATCCGGACGCCGATGGTGTCCCGACCTGTGGCTTGGGCGATCGCGGCTGTGCTCCTGCTTGCGCTGTCGCTGGGCTCGCTGGCGTGGCGCCACGGCGGCCGCGACGAATATCGCACCGCGATCGGTGAGCGACGTGTCATCGCGCTGGCCGATGGCTCGCGTCTGTCACTCGACGCCGACAGCATGGTCACGGTCGCCTTTAGCCCGCAACGCCGCGACATCGTCCTTGAGAAGGGCCGTGCGCGCTTCAAGGTCGCAAAGGATCCGCTGCGCCCGTTCGCCGTACGCAGCGGGCGAAACGTGGTGATCGCAACCGGGACCGAGTTTTCGGTTGAAAGGCTCAGCCGCGAAACGCGGGTCGCGCTGTTCGAGGGTCGGGTCGCGGTGTTGCGTGATACCCCCCAGGGGCAGATGAACGAGGTCGTTCGGCTGGGTGGGCACCAGCTGACCGCAGAGCGCGCGCTGACCCCGGGGCATGAGATCGGCCTGCCGGTATCGGGGTCCGTCGGATCCGTGAACTCATCGATCGGAAACGACGGCTGGGGCGCGGAGCAGGTGAGTTTCACGTCGGAGACACTCGTCGCCGCCGCCGAACGCATGAACCGCTATGCCCAGCGCCGCCGGATCATTGTCGATCCGGGTGCCGCGGACATTCGCGTCAGCGGGGTCTTCAACAATGGCGATGTCGATGCCTTTGCCGACGCAATCGCCACAACCTTCCCGGTCGATGCTGCCGTTAAGGGCGAGGCGATCCGCTTGAGCCGTCGTCGCTAAAATCGAGATAAACCGAAATTATAAGATAATTTTCGTAATGAAGTGAGTATTCGGCACCCTCGCACGTCACAAAAGTATAACAGAGTAAGAGGGGCGATCGATGATGTTAAGGGACCGACGGATTCTTGGCGTAAGCTGCGTGGCAATCGCTACGGTGATGGCGGTCTCTCCGGCACAGGCGCAGCGGGTGGTTCGGGTCGACATCAAGGCGCAGCCACTCGGCCCGGCGCTGCGGTCGCTCGGCCGCCAGATGCACGTGCAGATGGTGTTCGACGAAACCCTCCTCGCCGACCGCGTATCCCCGTCGATCACCGGATCGATGACGCCGGACGTGGCGATCGACCGGCTCCTGCAGGGCAGTGGTCTCGTCACGTCGCGAACGGGACAGGGCGTCTATGTGATCGCACGCCCCGCCGCGCTGACGCGCGTGGCGATGACGGGGTCTCAATCACAGGTTTTGCCGCAACGCCCGGCGAACCAGCCCGACACGGAACAGGACGACACGACGGGCCCGACGCCGCCTGGTGGCGACATCGTCGTGACGGGATCGCGCATCCGGTCGAAAAACCTCGTCGAAACCGCGCCGGTGACCAGCGTCAGCCAGGCGGACATCAAGCTGCAGGCGGCCTTCAGCGTCCAGGAGGTGCTGAACCGCGTTCCGGCGATCAAGAACAATGACACCAATTTATCGAACGGCAACGGGCGCCAGCAGTTCGATTTTCACGGCCTCGGGACGAACCGGACGCTCACGCTGATCGATGGTCAGCGGATCGGTGTCACCGAAGGCATCGATGCGTCCGTCGTACCGGTCGGACTGATCGAGCGCGTCGACCTTCTGACCGGCGGCGCATCTGCCGTCTATGGCTCGGACGCTATCGGCGGCGTGGTGAACTTCATCCTCCGCAAGGATTTCGAGGGCGTTAACGCGAACGTCAATTACGGCTTCTATAACGCCGACAATCGCGACAACATCGCCGCGCAGGCTGCGCGTGCCGCAGGCTTCGCCGTGCCCAGCGGCATGGCCAATGATGGCGGCCGGTTCGACGCCAATATAAGCATGGGCAAGAATTTCGCCGGCGGCCGCGGCAACATCTCGCTCTTCGGGGCCTATAGCCAGGTCGAGCCTGTCCTGGCGTCGTCGCGATCGTTTTCCGTCTGCCCGATCACCTTGTCGGGGCAGTCGGTCGTCTGCGCCTCACCGTCCTCGGCAACGCCGGCGGGCTATTTCCAGGCGCTGTCCGGGCCGGCGCAGAACGGCTCCGGTTTCACGAACGCGGCGGGTGGGGGTCGCGAATTCGTCCCGTTCACGGGGGCCAACGGCTATAACTACAACGACAGCTTCTATTTCCAGCGCGAGAACAAGCGATACAACGGCGCCGTCTTCCTCAACTACGAGGTTTCCCCCGCGCTGCAGCTCTATGCAAACGGGCTCTATCTGAGGTCCGAGTCGCGGAGCCAGTCGGATCCCGCCACGATCCAGCCCGGCTCGATCCCCTATGACATCAACTGCGACAACCCGCTTCTATCGCAGCAGCAGGCAGGGGCTTTGTGCGGTAATGCCGCGGGGACGGCAACGAACGTCCGCACCGATGTCCGCTACCGCTTTACTGACGCGCAGTCGACGCTGTCATCCAACGAGATCTATCGCGCGGTGGCGGGGTTTCGCGGCGATCTGGGCAGCGCATGGCATTATGACGTAGGCGGCGTTTATTCGACCACACTCTACCGCCAGCAACAGCTCGGCCGCATCGACCCCGCCAAGGTCGCCACCGCACTGCAGGTGGTCGACGTCAACGGCACGCCGACCTGCGCCGCGGTGGTCAGCGGATCCGACCCGAGCTGCGTCCCGCTCGACATTTTCTCCACCAACGGGCCCAGCGCCGCGGCCGTCGACTATCTGTCGTTCGCGCAAGGCGGCGGCGTGTTCCGCGAGCGGTATGAGCAATGGGTGGGCAATGCCAACGTCACCGGCGACCTCGGCGAATATGGCATCAGAAGCCCGTTTTCGACCAAGGGGATCAACATCGCGGTTGGCGGGGAATATCGGTCGAGCGGCTATCGTTCGCGCCCCGACGCCGCCTATCAGGCTGCGTTCGGGTCGACGCCTTCGACATTGTCCAACAACGCGGTCGACCTCTACGGTGAGGTCAACGTGCCGCTGGTCAGCGATCGCCCCCTGATCCGCGACCTTAGCATCGGCGGCGCGATCCGTGGATCGAAATATTCCGGCGTCGAGCGGGTGCGGTCGACATACAAGATCGACGGCAGCTGGCGGCCGATCGAGGACCTGCTGTTCCGGGCGAGCTACAACAAGGCAACCCGCGCACCGAGCATCTACGAACTCTCGTCGAACGCCAACGCCAGTTACGGCGTGCTCGACACGAACACGCTGGGCGATCCATGCGCAGGGACGAGCCCCGTTGCGAGCCGCGAGGTCTGCGCGAGCACCGGCGTGACCGCCGCCCAATATGGCGCGATCCAGCAATGTCCGGATTTCCTGTGCACTGTCCGCAACGGTTCCGAAGGTCTGGTGACGCCCGAAGTCGCGCACACCTACACCTACGGCCTCGTCCTGACGCCCCGCATGTTGCGCGGTTTTTCCGCGACCGCCGATTATTACAGCATCGAGATCCAGAACGGCATCGGCTATTACCGCGCGATCGACTTCCTGCAGACCTGCGCGAACACCGGCTATGATTTCTTCTGCGGACAGCTCAAGCGCAACGCCGACGGGACGCTGTTCAGCAACGCCGGAGCAGCAACGGGCTATATCAACCAGGGATACAGCAACCTTGGCCGAACGAATGCCCGCGGGTTCAACTTCTCTGCCAATTACGACACGCGGATGGGCAACTGGGCGCGGTTCTCCACCAGCTATGTCGCGACGCTACAGACCGCCAAGGGCGGTGATCTCGGCCTCCCCGACACCGACTTCAACGTGGTCGGGCTGTTCGGGCCCTATGCCGGGCAGGGCTATCGCCGGTATCAGCACAATTTCCGGTTTACGCTCAGCTCGCCCGAAGCTGCGCAGACCCAGGGGCTGGTCTCGGTCAACTGGAGGCATAATTCGGGGCTGAAGAACTCGCGCCTCGATGGAAATCCGATCTTCGGCGAGGACGATCCGAGCGTGCCGGATGCATATAAGTATCTGCCCGCCTATGACGTGTTCGACTTGAGTGGGAGCGTCACCGTATCGCGGGCGCTGACGCTGAGACTGGTCGTCAACAACGTGCTCAACAGGGCGGCGCCGGTTCGTCCCAGCCCCCCGCTCGAGGCGGCGGAGCGCGTCAACACCTCGCCTTCGGTCTATGATGCGCTCGGCCGGTCTATCAACATCGGGGCGACCCTGGATTTCTAGGGCCGTAGCCAGGCATGGCGGCGCCACCGGACGCGCCGCCATGCGGGAAGGGAAAGCATGACGGGTCAACCACCGGGCGTCGCCGACGCATTCGCCAGCGTATCACGTCGCCGCGTGATGGCAGCAGGGACCGGTTCCATGTTCGCCGGTCTCTTCACGGGGCTGGGCGCCGCCGAAGCCAGCGTCCCCGTTGTGAACGAGCGCCACCGGATCACGGCGACCGAGCCCGCGAGCGAGTGGCTGCTCGGGCATCCCGTCGGTAACGGCCGGCTCGCCGCGATGATGGGCGGCGGGGTCGTACGCGACATGCTATCGCTCAATCACGATACACTGTGGAGCGGCCAGCCCGACGTCAGCCCCGGGCATGCGGTCAGCGATCGAGACAATGCCGATCCTCGGAATCGGGATGCGCTCGCTGCGGTGCGCCGCGCCGTGTTCGCCAATGATCCGGTCAGTGCCGATCAACTGAGCCATGCTCTCCAGGGGCCATTCAGCGCGAGCTATGCACCGATGGCGGATCTCCACCTCAAGATGGATCATCGCGAAGCCCCGCAGGACTATCGCCGGACGCTTGACCTCGATCGCGCGGTTGCATCCGTCACGTATCGCTCTGGCGGGACAGGCTTCGGCCGCGACCTGTTCGCCTCGCACCCCGATGGCGTGATCGTGCTGCGGCTTACCGCGGATCGACGCGGCATGATCAATTGCCGCCTGATGCTGACGAGCAAGCTGCGCGCGACGGCGACGGCTACCGCACAATCAGGCAGCAACCAGATCACCCTGCTCGGCAAGGCGCCCACGCAGAGCGAGCCCGATTACCGCGATGTCCCCGATCCCATTCGATATTCGGATAGCCCTGGTCGGGGCATGGCGTTCGCGACGATCATGTCGGTCGAAACTGATGGCGGCGCAATCACCGCGTCGGAGGGCGCGCTGCACATCCGCGGCGCCACAATCGCGATCGTCCGCATCGCCGCCGCCACAGGGTTTCGCCGCTTCGACCTCGCGCCCGACATACCCGTCGCCGCGGTCCGCGCTTCGGCCGAACGCGACCTCGCGGCTGCCAGACGTCATGACTATACGACACTAGTTAAGCGTCACGTCAGCGATCATCAGGCGCTCTACCGCCGCGCCTCGCTCGAACTCAACGGCACGATCGGGGACGGCGATACACCGCGTGCCGAACGCCTGTTCCAGCTCGGCCGCTATCTCCTCATCGCCAGTTCCCGTGCCGATACCATGCCGGCCAATCTCCAGGGTGTGTGGAACGCCACCGTGCGTCCGCCCTGGAGTTCGAACTACACCACCAACATCAATCTGCAGATGAACTATTGGCTCGCCGAGAGCTGCAATCTCGCAGACTGCCATCTTCCGCTGATCGATCACATCGAGCGGCTCGCCGTCACCGGCGCGCGCACCGCGCGGCAATTCTACGGAATGCCGGGCTGGTGTGTGCATCATAACAGCGATTTGTGGGCGATGAGCAACCCCGTCGGCGCGGGCGTCGGCGATCCGAATTGGGCGAACTGGCCAATGGCGGGCCCATGGCTGGTACAGCACGTCTGGGATCATTATCGCTTCAGCGGCGATCGCGACTTCCTCAAGACGCGTGGCTTTGCATTGATGCGAGGCTGCGCCGAATTCTGTGCAGCCTGGTTGGTTCGCGATCCACGAAGCGGCCATCTCACGACCGCCCCGTCGATCTCGCCTGAGAACCTGTTTCTGACCGCGACCGGCAAGTCCGCCGCGATCTCGGCAGGCTGTACGATGGACCTCGCGCTGATCCGCGAACTGTTCAAGAATTGCATCGCGGCCATGGCGGTCATTGGCGATGTCGACGGGCTCACGGCGCGGCTCGCCGGGTTGCTGAAGCAACTTGAGCCCTATCGCACCGGCCAATATGGCCAACTTCAGGAATGGGCGACCGACTTCGCCGAGCAGGACCCAGGCCACCGACACATCTCGCATCTCTATCCGCTCTATCCCGGCGATGCGATCGACCCCGTCCGGACGCCCGCGCTCGCCCGGGCTGCACGCGCGTCGATCGCGCGCCGCGAGGCGCATGGCGGTGCCAGCACGGGCTGGAGCCGTGCCTGGGCGACCGCGGTCTGGGCCCGGCTGGGTGACGGCGCGCAGGCCGGGCGATCGCTTTCCGCGTTCATCGCCAACAGCGTCGCAGCGAACCTGCTCGACACGCATCCGGCAAAGCCACGGCCCGTGTTTCAGATCGATGGCAATCTGGGCATCACTGCGGCGATCGCGGAGATGCTGCTACAGAGCCGCGAAACCGAGATCGCGCTGCTGCCTGCGGTCCCCCCGCAATGGACCAGCGGTCGCGTCGTCGGGCTCCGCGCGCGGGGCGGTCACGAGGTCGCGATCGCATGGAGCGATGGCCATGTCGACGCGACGGTAATTGCCGCCCACACGCGCCTTTCGGTCCGATTGCCGTCAGGGTTCGAACCGCTCAAGATTGTTCACCGGGGGACGATCGTCAGGTTCGAGCAGGATGCACAGTCTATCACGTTCGAGACTGTGAAGGGCCGACGCTACGACGTCGCGCTACGCAGAACCGCTCCGGGCGTCGCCAGCAGCACGCCACGCGAGAGCGATGCCACATGACCCGAAACGTTCCAGGAGTCCCCATGTCGATCATCACCCGCCGCGCTATGCTTGCCTCGGGGCTCGCCTCCGGCCTGGCATCGACAGCGTCGTCTAGCGGCTCGTCGCGCAAGCCATCGCCCGGAACTTCACCCGCGCCCTGGGGAGCAACCCCCTCCCCGCGCCAGCTGGCCTGGCACGCACGCGAGCAATACGCCTTCGTCCATTTTTCGATCAACACCTTCACCGATCGCGAATGGGGCTATGGCGACGAAGACCCCAAATTGTTCGCACCAACCGACTTCTCGGCGGATCAGATCGTCGGAGCGGCCAAGGCCGGCGGCCTGCGCGGGATCGTGCTTACCGCCAAGCATCATGACGGATTCTGTCTGTGGCCGACGATGCTGACCGAGCATTGCGTCAGGAACAGCCCGTTTCGTGATGGTAAAGGCGATGTGGTCCGCGAATTCGAGCAAGCGGCTAGGCGCGCCGGCCTAGACTTCGGCCTTTATCTGTCACCCTGGGACCGCAATCACGCCGAATATGGCCGCCCCGGCTATCTCGACTATTACCGCAAACAGATCGTCGAACTCTGTACGCGCTACGGCCAGCTGTTTGAATTCTGGTTCGACGGCGCCAACGGCGGCGACGGCTATTATGGCGGCGCCCGCGAGACACGGAAGATCGACTCCGAGACCTATTATGACTGGCCGTCAATCTTCGCCTTGGTGCATCAGCATCAGCCCATGGCCTGCACCTTCGAACCGCTGGGGTCCGACGTGCGGTGGGTCGGCAACGAAGATGGCGTCGCCGGCGATCCGTGCTGGCCGACCATGGCCAACCGCAAGCCAAGCCAGGCGGACGGCAACGCCGGTCTTCGCAACGGCCCCTTATGGTGGCCCGCCGAAACCAACACCTCGATCCGCCCGGGCTGGTTCTACCACGCCGACGAGGATGCGAAGGTCAAGGATCCTGAGCGGATGCTGCAATTGTTCGACGAATCGATTGCGCGTGGCACCAATCTGATCCTGAACCTGCCACCCGACCGGCGCGGGCGTTTGGCCGATCCCGACGTCGCCGTTCTGCAAGCATTCGGTACCGCGCAGCGCGCAACGTTCGCGGACAATCGTGCGACCGGCGCGATCGCGTCGGCCGATCACGTTCGCGGGCCGGGCTTTGCGGCGGCCAATGTGCTCGATCGTAACCCCGCAAATTATTGGTCGACCCCCGACACCGTCCACACGCCGAGCCTTGTCCTCGACCTTCCGCCCGGCCGCAGCTTCGATCTCGTCCGGATCCGGGAGTTCCTGCCGCTTGGCGTCCGCGTCGACCGCTTTGCGATCGACGTCGATCGCGGCAAGGGGTGGTCGGAGATCGCATCGGGCACGTGCATCGCCGCACAGCGCGTCGTCCGCCTGCCCGCGCCCGTCGTCGCACGACGGCTGCGCCTGCGGATCGTCGCCGCACAGGCGTGTCCGGCGATCAGCGAGATCGCGCTGTTCCGCCAGATCGCGCCGATCGCGGTGGCGCTGCCCGCCGCGCGTAGCCGCGATGTGCTGCAGCCCTCCGAGATATCGATCGTCTCGGCATCGGGACAGACTGCCGGCGCCGTGCTCGACAATGAATCGAACACAGTCTGGCAGGTTCCCGTTGCGTCGACTGCGGATCGGCCGACCGTCACATTCAAATTGACCACGCCTCAGCACTTGGCTGGCTTCATCCTGACGCCCTCGCGCGCGGTGATGACGGATACCGCGCCACCGAAGCGATTCCTTTTCGAGACAAGCCTCGACGGGAGGACATGGGTCAAGGCGGCTGCCGACGAGTTCTCGAACATCGCCAACGCGCTCTCGCCGCAACGCATCGTCTTCGACACGAAAATCGACGCCGTCTACGTCCGCATGACCTTCATCGGTCTTGCATCCCCCAGGACGCATATGGCCATCGCCGGCATCGACCTGTTTCGATAGAGGGTTGGCAGGCGCGATACGTATCCCGCCTGCGCCCGTCGCTCATCCGCGGATGAACGCCAGCATGTCAGCGTTGATGACGTCGGCGTGTCATGTGGATAGCCTGGATAGGTCTTGAGCCTGCCGCCCATCGGGTACCAGTTCCGGCAAGGGGTGCGACCCGATCATCTTCGCCACGATCACCAGCACAGGCTGGTCGGCGATGCGCACGACCAGGCGTTGCGAGACTATTGGAAGAGCGAATACGACTTTGTCGATGTCGATTCGACCGCCAGCAGCTTCGATCCGAGGACGGGCGAGCGACGCCTTTCGATGACGGGTAACGCGCGCATGGATTGGACCTCAGGCTGGTATCCAACCGACGGGATGGCGAGCGGCTGTCGTGCTGATTTCGCCCGCGACGCCGGGCGCGACCGTGATGCGCCGTACGCCGTCCCCTATCCACTGCATACACGCACGGTGGAAACGATCCTGTTGCCGCAAGAACGATATCGCCAGGACAGTCGCGGGCATCGAACATCGCCGCCGTGTCACGTTAAAGTTCGGCATGTTCACCGCGAAGCGCACCCGCCGACGAGTTCGCAGCCTATGGCGTATCGCCCTGAGATGGGCCGCATCGCCGGCGCTCATGATCACCCACCCACGCGTAGATCACAGTATCAGGACCGGTAGGACGCTCGACGCTGGAAGTGGCGGTCTTGTTCAGGACAGCAAATCTGTGTCCCCTGCCCTCAACAAGAGGCACAATTCCCGAGCTGGTCGGGGCAGTTTCAGTGCTCGTTGGAACGCCGGTCTTCGGCCGGCGTATAATAGCGCGCGATATCCGCTTCGGTGAGGGCATGACCGCTCGACTCTTCAACAAGCGCGGCGATTTCGCCATTGGTCTTCCCGGCGTTGCGCAGCTGCTCGATCTCGTCGCTTACCATGTTGATGAAGGCGGGGACCGGGAACCGTTCCTCACCCAGGCCCAGTGCATCACGCATGTGTTTTTGCGCACGCAAGGCTTCGGGAAGCGTGAACGCGATATCATCAGCCATCGAACGTGCCTTTCATGGACTAGATATGGTCGGGGGGCATTGGCCCCCCGACACCGAAACGCTTATGCGGTGACCGCTTCCGCTTTGACGTTCACGCTCGACGTTGCCATCGCGGTCAACTTGTCGTCGGTCGCATATTCCTCATCGAGCGTTTCTTTCAGGATCGCAGCGATATCGGCGCGGCCGAGCTGGTTCGCCCAAGCGATCAGCGTGCCATAGCGCGTGATCTCGTAATGCTCGACGGCCTGTGCCGACGCGATCAGCGCGGCATCCAGAACGGCTTTGTCCTCGATCTCGCCGGCGACTTCGTTGGCTTCCTTGATGATGCCGTCGATCGCTGGGCAGGTCACGGCCTTCGCCTTTTCGCCCAGCAGGTCGAAAATCCGCTCGAGGCGCGTGATCTGCCCTTCCGTCTCACGCAGATGGGTTTCGAAACCCTGCTTCAGGGCTGGCGCCGTTGCCTTGGCCACCATCTTCGGCAGCGCCTTGGTGATCTGGTTTTCCGCGTAATACACATCCTGCAACTGGTGCAGGAACAGGTCGTCGAACGTCACGATATCTTTGGAAAACAGGCCCATGATAGTATCCTCGCTAAGCAAATGGCTGCGAAGCAGACTGCTCCGGCACCGCCGCAACGCGCCGGCTCGGGGGTAAGTTTCGTTCGGGTCGGCGCAGCCTTCACGCCAGTCCGATCGGTGGCGGCGTGTTGATCCTCGACGCCGGTCCGGTTGTCGCTCGGCTGATCATGCCGGCAGTCAAGTCGGGCATAGGAACGATCGGAAGAGCCCCCATCTAGCGTCGCATGACCAATAGCATTCTTCATCTCGGGCTCATGGAAGACGGGGAGATCGAGCTCGATCTGGCCGCCCTGGAACTCGCAGCGCTCGATCATCCCGGTATAGATCTCGATGAATATATCGACGAGCTGGCTGGCATAGAATTGGCCCTGCGCGCTGCGGACGGCGACGCAGCAGGCAGCGTCGCTCAGGCCCAGACCCTGCGCAGCGTCATGGTCGAGGATTTCGGATTCT
The DNA here is from genome assembly GCF_014841795.1 of Sphingomonas sp. CFBP 13733. Classification (NCBI taxonomy): domain Bacteria; kingdom Pseudomonadati; phylum Pseudomonadota; class Alphaproteobacteria; order Sphingomonadales; family Sphingomonadaceae; genus Sphingomonas; species Sphingomonas sp. CFBP 13733. Next base: position 40,526 of record NZ_JACYUP010000005.1, on the reverse strand, counting down.
CCGGCGACCGCACGCATTACGACGATCCCCAGAACGCGGACCTGATCGCTGTCGTCGATCGACGGCTCGGTCTGCCGATCAGTCTGTCGATCCTCTATGTGGCAATGGCCCGACGCCTTGGATGGTCGGCGATGCCGCTCAACACCCCCGGTCACGTCCTGGTCCGCCTTGGCGACGCACCGGATGCGCTGATCATCGATCCCTTCAATGACGGTCGCATCGTCGCCCCCGAACAGGTGGAAGCCTTGTTGGAGCAGATGACGGGCCAGACACGGTTTTCCGACGGGATGCTGCCACTGTCGAACCGATCGGCGCTTGTTCGACTGCTGCTCAACCAGGCGACCCGCGCCGAGCAGGCCGGCAATCCCGCGCGCGCGCTAGTCCTGTACGACCGCATGACGATCGTGGCGCCCACGCACGCCCATGGTTGGTGGGAGCGAGCCAGACTTCAGCTTGTCGAAGGAGATGTTGCCGGCGCCCGCAACAGTCTTAGCGCGATGCTCGAGATTTCCCGGGACGACGATTTGCGCCTGCAGGTGTCGGCAGCGCTCGATGCCCTTCCCCGACCAACGCCCTCGTGAACGTCACGGTGGACTGGCTCTACCCCAAGCCCTCCTTGGGAAGGCCTCTGCCCGCAAGAAGATCGTCTAGCTTTAGTATACCTTTAGCTCGCCAGCTTCGTGATCCCTGGTAGCTTCGCCGCGCGGAGCTTGCTTAGCAGATCGCGTGCTTCCACGGGGGCCGACTGTTTGAACAGACTGAACAGCGCGCCATCGTCCAAACCGCTGATGTCAAACCCGATCGACAAGGCAATGGGCTGACGAAGACGAGCACCGGGCTGCGCCTCGAGGACGAGTACGAACCACCGCATTCCGACAGGCGGCTGTCCGATATTTTCGGCGAACTCCCCTGCAACGGCTTGGCGTATCCGGATGCGTCGATCAGGATTATTGTCGAACCAGGCCGCGTCCCCGTGCGTGGCCACCTCTGCGATGCGGTCGTCGATCGAGCGGGGTGTACTGATCATCATGAGGTCCTGACATGCGCCATTGCGGGGCGGCCTGTACCGGGCCTGGTCGCATTGGCAAATGGCGGATGCGCACACGGGTTCAGCTCAGGCACCGCGATGCGCGCCTTCGATGCTGTCCAATGCCGAGAAGGGGCGCGCCCTCAGGAACGCCCCGTCTCTTCGAGCCAGCAAATCAGAGAGGGTTACGCCGACGCGACCTTGGCACGCGTCGATGTGTGACCGCCGGACCGATACAGCACATCGGCTGCATCCTCGGGAGCGACCCCTGCCCCGGCGGTATCGACCGACACGAACACGCCACCTTCGTTGATGCGACCCTCATAATAGCTGGCATCGACCCGACTGACGCCATGATCCGTCATGACTTTCTCCAGCCCCCCGACGGCGCCACCGAGCGCCGCACCGACGACGGCAGCACCGGGGATCGCTGCCGACGCGATCGCGCCGGCTGCAACGAGGGGGCCGACGCCGGGTATTGCGAGCGCCGCGATACCGAGCAGGGTCCCGATACCAGCGCCGGCTGCGACCTTGCCGACAAACTCCTGCGTGTCGCCGTTGCCGTCTGTCGTCGTGTTCTTGCCATCATGCTGCGCCACGATCGAAATCGCGCTGTCGTTTACGCCCGCAGCGCGCAGCTCTGAAACGGCGCGCTCTGCATCGGCGTGATTGTCGAAAACGGCTGATACGAGGGTCGTGCTCATGATGATTCCTGTCGACAGTTCGGTTTGCTCACGGATCTAGAAGCGGTGTCGAAGGATGTTCGTTCCGGATATTGAGGGTTAGCGAAGCGGTAACCATGAAAAGCAGCGTCGCGACACAGGACGCTGTGGGTGGGATAGACCATGCCCGTAGGCAGCTGCGACTCAAGTGTCGCTTTTTCCCTTTCGCCATTGTCGCATCGCGGCGTCATATCGTTGACGCTCGGCTTCGACTGCAGCCTCTGCCGCGCCGACGTCTGCGCGGTGTTGTTCTTCAAGCTCACGTCGCTCGCGGGCCAGTTTGGCCTCCCGGTCCGCCAACCCCTTCATCCTGCCGCCGTAATCGGCCGCCACCGTCTCCAGCGCAGCCTCCGCCGCCTCGAGCTTCGCGCTGCTGGGCTTCGGTTTCGGTGCAGACTTCGGTTTTTGCGGCTGTTCGGACGTTTCGGGGCGCGCCGAAACATCTCCCCGCGCTGTCCGCAGTTCGGGGGCCGGCATGGCCTTGATCTGCTCCGCGGTCGTGCCCCGAGAATGCTTCACGACCACGCCTGGCGACGCCAAAGGCTCTGCGGTCAGCGCGGGGTCTGTGACGAGCTCAGCTATCCCTCGCGCGAACAGGTCTCGCTCGCTGCCCCAGGCCTCGAGGGCAGCCTTCTGAGTCGTTGCAGCGACATAGGCATCATTGAAGCCAGCGACCGTCCTGTAAACCTTCAGCTTTTGCGCACGAGCCATGCGAATTGATACCGCGCTCAGTGCTGAAATAGAAGTTGGCGCCGGTCGCCCTTCCGGTACCGGCGCCAATGTCCACCTCCGGGCTTACCGGACAGGGATCTCGCTCGGCTGTTTGTGGCATCGTCGGACCGGTCACGACCTGCCTAGACACTCCTAAGCGGTAAGCGAAGGCGGCACGTCGATGTGCCTCGTCTTAAGCGTGGTTCTGATGTCAAAGCTTGCATTGCGTTACATTGCTTCAGCGGCATGAGAATCTTATAGGAATTCAAGACAGGCCCCGCCACATCTAAGTATTTCATAGATGATGAAGTGGCGATTAACTGTATAGGCTTGCGTCTATAAGCGGCTGAACTGCGATAAGCACCAATTTTTTGCTAAAGTTCTAGGCGATTTTTGCGATTATCAAGCGTCTTATTGTTGAACCGCAAATCACACTTCCTGCGATGGACGCGAGATGTTCGCCGATCGGCGGAGGATGACATCGGGGCGACAAATCACGATGTCGATCACGCGAGACCGCTAGGAATTCTGAGGCCCCGCTGTACCCGCCCTTGACCTAACGGTGCCCGGCGACCGACAACCGGCGAATGATCAAGCCTCTCGTCGCCACCGTCGCGCTGTTCGCGCTCGCTACTGGAACCGCAGCGCAGACCGTGCCGACGCAGCAGGTCGGCAGCGCCACGCTCTCTGGCGTGCCCAGTATCCCCGTTGAGGTGCGCGAGGCGGTGCAGCGCTATCAGAATAGTCGGGCGGCACAATTCGAGGATTGGCTGCCGGACGGCTCGATGCTGATCGCCACGCGCTTTGGCGCGACGCAGCAATTGCATCACGTCGCTACCCCCGGTGGCGCACGCACACAGATCACGTTCGGTGCCGAGCCGATTGCCGCCGCGACGACGATCCCCCGCAGCGATCGTTTCGTGATGACGCGCGACACGGGCGGTGACGAGTGGTTTCAACTCTATACGCGCGGCCTCACCGGTGTAGCCACGCCGGTGACCGAAGCCGGCACCCGCAACCAGTCGCCGGTTTTCAGCAAGGACGGCGCGCTGATGGCATGGGCGCGGGCGACCAAGGGCAGCGCCGCTTATGCAATCCTGGGGGTCGACCCAAAGGCGGGCGGCAACCCGCGCTCGCTTTACCAGTCCGACGGCGCGGTGGCGCCCGCCGATATCGCGCCCGACGCCGCGCGGTTGATCTTTGTGCGCAGCCTCTCCAACCGTGAGGATCAGCTGTTCGAGCTGGATCTCAAGACCGGCAAGGCGGGCCGCATCGCGCCGAAGGCTGACGCTGCCGTCTATGCCGACCCACGCTATCTGCCGGGCGGACGGAAGCTGATCGCCATCTCCGATTCCGGCAGCGACACGCGCCGACTGGTCGAGATAGATATCGCCAGCGGCGCGCAGACGGTACTGACGCCGAACCTGAAATGGGACGTCGAGAGCTTCGATCTGACGGATGACGGGCGCGTGCTCGCCTATTCCGTGAACGAGGACGGCTTCTCGCGCGTGGTGGTGCAGGATCGGGTCACCCGCCGCGCGCTACCGCAACCGGTGCTGCCGCGCGGCGTCCTGACCGCGCTCAGATTTTCGCTCGACGGCAGAAATCTGGCGATTGGCCTGACCTCGGCCACTTCCGCCGGTGACGTGTGGAGCTGGGGCGTGACCGGAGGCGGCCTGACACGCTGGACCGAGTCGGAGCTGGGCGAACTCGATCCCGCCACGCTTGCCGAGCCCGAGCTCGTACGCTTCAAGTCCTTCGACGGCCTGTCTGTCCCGGCGTTCGTCTATCGGCCCAAGGGCTTGCCGGCAGGCACGCGGACGCCGGTGATCATCGACATCCATGGGGGCCCGGAGGCGCAGACGCGCCCGATCTGGAACTATGGCGCGCAATATTTTGCCGATGTGTTGAAGGCGACGGTGATCCTTCCCAACGTCCGCGGCAGCGACGGCTATGGCAAGCGCTACCTCAACCTCGACAATGGCGTGAAGCGCGAGGACTCGGTCAAGGATATCGGCGCCCTGCTCGACTGGATCGGCACGCAGCCGGGCCTCGATGCAGGCCGTGTCGCGGTTTATGGTCAGTCCTATGGCGGCTATATGAGCCTTGCCGTCATGACGCATTATTCGGACCGGCTGGTCGGCGGGGTCGAGCGCTACGGGATCAGCAACTGGAACACGTTCCTCCAGAACACCGAGGCCTATCGTCGCGACAATCGCCGCGCAGAATATGGCGACGAGCGCGATCCGGCGATGCGCGCGGTACTAACGCGGGTGTCGCCGTTCACGAATGTCGCGCGGATCACCAAGCCAATGTTGGTGATGCAGGGTGCCAACGACCCGCGTGTACCCCAATCGGAATCGGACCAGATCGTGGCGAGCCTGCGCGCAAACGGCAACGACACTTGGTATGTGGTGTTCGCCGACGAAGGGCACGGCTTTCTCAAAAAGCCGAACAACGATCTGCGGCGCGAGGTGGAAACCGTGTTCCTGCGGCGTCTGTTTGAGCGGTAGCGGGGGGGATAGGCTTGGGAGGAATGTGCCCGCGCGCCTTTGCGATGTTGACGCACAGGCAGACTTTGATGCCGCTGCTTCTGCTGCTTGCACTCAGACATCGGTCTAGGTTGGCACGCCGTGCTCCTTCGTCGCTTGCAGTACGAACACCGAGAACGCCAGCGTGACGCCTGCGATCATAAGGATGCCTTGGAACGTCAGGGGCTAGCCGTGCGCTTGCCCTGCCCGGCTCGTCACTGCGCTTGCCGCCGACCCCTGGTCCACGAGCATCTGCTAAATCTGTTGCAGCGCCCCAGCGTGTCCGCGGGCGAGGCTGGCATTGGGCACGGTGCCTAGCACCGCCGCCCCAAGCGTGCTGTCTAGATTTCGGGCAAACAAGCTGGAGGCCGTCGTGGCCCCGCTTTGCCAAACCCACGCTGGCCTGGATCAGCTTGAGGCGCTGAAGATCCGCGGCGGGCGGGTTCTGCGCCGCAATCTTCACATAACGCCGCGTAGGCATCCCCAAGGGCGGGTGCGCAGATCAGACGGCCTGCTCTGTTTCGCATGGCGCCGGCCGAACCTCGCTATCGGCGATGGAGCCAAATTTGGAGCAGGCTTCACAACCGATTGAAAATACACCAGTCCTTATGATCCGTTAACCGTCGCCTCCTACATTTTGCGCATGAACCGAATAGCCCACCGTGTAACCGAGCTCACACGTTTTGCAGCGCTACCGATCGCCACAGGCGTTGGTTACTATCTGGCGGCCTTCGCGTCCCTCTACCTCACCCGCGGTGCTGACGGGATCGCGATGCTGTGGCCGCCCAGCGGCATTCTGTTCGCAGCCTTACTAGTCGAACCTCGGAATCGCATCGTGTGGCACTTAGGCGCCGCAGCAATGGCCAGTCTCGCTGCCAACCTCGGCGGCGGGAATGGCGTCCTGCTTTCGATCGGTTTCACGCTCGCTAACGTGTCCGAGTCCGGATTTGCGGCATGGCTTTTACGAAACCGAACGCGGCGTCGTGATTCATTCACCGATCCAAAGGGCTTGGTCTTGTTCTGCATCGCCGCAGCGGCCGCGGCAGCGCTGAGCGCGACGATCGCCGCCTGCGCAACAACGGCTGTCGGGATCAGCTTCTGGCTTTCGTGGTTCACGACTGATCTGCTGGGGATCTTGATCGTTGCCCCGCTCATCCTGATTGCGGGCCGAGCCTTCTATCGCAAAAGGTTTCGCGATGGCCTGGCAGCAGCCCCGCAAGCCGTCGCGATATTTCTGCTCGTGGCCAGCGTGTCGATAATCGCTTTCTCTCAGGTCAACTACTCGCTGCTTTTCCTGCCGATGCTTGCAGTCCTTCTGGCAGCGTTGCGAATGGGTCCGTTTGGCGCCGCCGGAAGTGTGCTGATCGTTGCCACGGCCAGCTCATTGGCCCATATTTTCGGCTCTGATCCGCAGGCAATCGCTGATGGTCAGGCGTATGCACGTAGCATCTTTCTGCAATTCTATCTGCTGGCCCTGTTCGCGGCTGCCCTGCCGATTGCCGCCTTGCTTGCGACTAGACAACAGCTGATCGATAGCAACGCGAACAAGCTGCGGTTGCTCGAGCTTGCCGAAGGTGCGGCGCACGTGGGTCATTGGCACCTGGATTTGTTGACCCAGCTTATAACATGGTCGGACGAAGTCTTTCGCATTCACGGTGTGGAGAACCGCGTTCCGCCGTCACTCGACACCGCGATAGACGCCTATCACCCTGACGATAGGGATGCGGTTTCGGCACATATCGGGCGCTCCCTCGAACACTGCGTGGGTTTTGAATTCACCGCTCGCATCGTCCGCCCCGACGGGGAGGTACGCCATGTGTTTTCGAAGGGTGAGATTGACCGAAACGGCGTCAATGAGTCGATTGGCCTGTTCGGCATTATCCAGGACATAACGACCCAGGTTGCGCATGAAGCCGAGATCGAACGGGCCCGCACTCGTGCTGAGACCGCCGCCCGCAACGCGATAATTCTTGCCGAAACAGACCAGCTTACCGGAATTGCAAACCGGCGCCGTACCAGCTTTGTGCTTGAGCAGACGTTGCTGCTCGCCCGCGAAACCGGGCACCCAATGTCCGTCGCGATGTTCGATATTGATCACTTCAAGCGCATCAACGACACCTACGGGCACCGCACAGGCGACGAGGTGCTCAAGAGGGTGGCAGCAGGCGCTGCCGCGGAACTGCGCAGCGGCGATACGCTCGGTCGCTTCGGCGGTGAAGAATTCGTGATCGTGTTACCGGATGCCGCAGCGGATGCGGCAAGCAAGGTCGCCGAACGGGTGCGTCATGCGATCGGCACGGACAACTGTACGCCGGGCGTCACGGTGAGCATTGGCGTGGCTGAAATGGCGCCTGGGGAGACTTGCGACGCGCTGCTGAGGCGAGCCGATGATGCGCTGTATGGTGCAAAGAACGAGGGTCGCAACAGGATGCGGCTGGCCGCCTAGCGAAGTCGTCCGTAGACGCAGCCGTACTTCCAATGCCTGTCCCAATTGCGCATTCGCGAATGGCCTGTCGGCGACAAGAAGCGGGAGAGATGGCGCTTAACGAATGGCCGTTATGGGTTGCCCGTATAGCCACTCTGAACGTCCGGCATTGGGCGCTAGCTACCGGTCCGCTTTGCAGCTGGTAAGACCCAATAGATGACACTTAGATCAGCCTACCCGCTTCCCACAAGTCGCTGCTAATTCATGTTCTAAGTTTGATCGCTGCTCGGTTTTCATGGCGCATGCTGGTAGGTGACTGCTCACCCTCGTCGCGAGCAGCCGGACCAGTTCCGGCTGCATAAAACCAAAACTGTTTATTACGTCAAACAAATCGCGTGCTTGCCTGCCAGAGCCGCCCGGATATGAAGCTGGAGCTTGCTCCGCTGCGCCTTCGACCCGGCTGACCATTTCAGCCGTGAGCGAGTTCTCAGCGCCATGGTTAGGACGCGCGTCGGGTCCAAACGCGGTGGCGGTTCTCCCACCGATCGGTCCAGCGACTTCTAGAAACGGCTTAAGCTTGCGTCTCTCCCCGATCGGAACGCCCGACCCGTCCGTCGGAAGCGCAGCCAGGCACCCTCACGGTAAGTTTGCGCGGCGTCATCCAGCGCCTAGTCGATGAGTTCGGTCCTGTCCTGATCGAGGCAGAGATCGGCGGTCTGATCGGATCTCGCAATCATGCTGATGAAGGTAGCTAAGACCTCTATCTTGGTCGACCTCGCGACGACTACGACAGCGGTGCCCCAGACCCGGACATTCGCAGTCGTTCCGGCTTACCAGCACCGGTCGTTCGTTCATCTCGGACGCAAGCGCTCGGAGCCGTCGCCATTCGTCACGCGAGTGCGCGGATCAACTGGCCATCAATGCCCTTCGCGATGTCTGCCCGCGTGATCGGGATTGGTATGTCCGGCGTAACACCCCGGTCGGGTTGCGGTGTCGTCGGAAACCGGCCGATCAGCGGCAGGTCGGCTTCCAGCCCGGTCGCAGGCAGTCGCACGAAGTAGAAGCAGCCACCGTTGATCCCGCGCCGGTTGCCGCCGGTCGTCTCACCAATCAGCGTTGCCAGGCGATTGCGGCGGACGAAATCGGCGAACTGGAACGTCGCCGAACTGTTCTGCGGCCCGATCAGAACGCGCACGTCGCCCTCATAGCGCGTACCGCGCGGTCTGATCGGGTCGATCCGGTCGCCTCGCGTATCGAGCCGGAGGAACCGGTCGTTGATCCTGGTCGCATTCTCTCCCAGATGGTCGAAACTGCGGTCCCACGTGTCGAGCACGGGCCGCAGGTCCTCGGGCACGGTGCGGTAGCGGATGAGCCTGTCGACCTCCTCGAACGGCGTCTCGCGGTTCACCAGCCGTTCGGCGAGCGCGTTACCGCAGTCGAGCCCCCCCTCGTTCGCGCGCAGATCGACGACCAATCGCGGCACCCGCTCGGCGACCAGCCGGTCGACCGCCTGATCGAGCCAGCCGCGCCAATCCCACTTGCTATCGTAGAGCCCCCAGCTCGGCATCGACAGAAGCGCGGCGTCGCCACGCCGCTCGATCGTCCAGACCGGCGTGTCGCCGCTCGTATCGACGCCAGCATGCGCGGTGGTGCGGCGCTGCGCCAGCGAGACGCCGCCAACTGTCGCGCCACGTCGCCGTCCGGAGGGGGCCTCCACCATCAGCCGATAGCGGTCCTGCCCGAACAGCATCGAGAAGAAGATGTCGAAGGTCTCGTATCGGTCATCGCCCTGGACCGAGAGAAGCCGGCGACGCTTGGCATCGTTGTGCCCATCCGCACGCGCGAGCGGCATGAGCGCGGCGAGGATCGCGCTCGCGGATCGGCCATTGACCGCCAGGATGCGGCTTCCCGGCGAGATCCCCGTGGCGAATGGATCAGCCGTGACGACCATCGCGTCGCCGATCCAGAGGAAGTCGAACGGCAACCGATCCGGTGCTTCAAATAACGCGGCGGCGACCTCGCGTCGCTGATTGTAGAAATTCGCATAGCTATGGCCGCAGCGCACGGTCGCGAGAAAGCGCGACAGCGTGAGGTAGAACGCCCGTAGCGTCATGGGGATGGCCGCCGCCTGGTCCAGCGCTGCGAAGCGGGCATCGATCTCCCGGGGCGTATTGTAACGGTGGATGCCGGGGTGGAGCTCGGCATATGCCCTGCGCAGTAACGCGACGTCCTCGCGCATCGCCGAGGCGCGGAGAAACGTCGGACTGGATGAGGTCCGGGCAAGCAGCGGCGAGGTTGCAAAGGTGGCGCCGAGGCCGCCGAGTACGGTGCGGCGGGACGGTGGCGATGCGGTCATGTCAGCTCCGACGTTATGGATACCCCCTTCAAGCATGGCCGAGCGCGTACGCGTCGCCTCATTATCGCCCATGCCATGCGGTTTATCGTTTGTGAGACGCCCGATACGCACTCGGAGAGCGACCATAGCGCCGCTGGAAGGCGCGGTTGAAGCTCGCCTTCGACGCGAACCCGGCGTCGAGCGCGATCACCAAGACTGGCCGGGAGTCATCTGCCGCCAGTGCCGCTGCCACATCCTCGCAGCGAAGACCGTTGACGAAGTCCGAAAAGCCGACGCCCAGCCCCTCATTGAGTGCGCGCGACACATAGGTCTCGTTGGTCGCGAGCAGGCTCGCCAGCCGCCGCAGCGTCAGCGCGTCGTCGCGATACCACCCGTTATCGCGGATCCGCGTCGCCCATTCCTCCCCTTGCGCCTGCCAGTTTCGAACGGCGGGTGATCGCACCTCCGGATGCTCCAGTGTGTCGAGCGCCGGAAACGGCAACGCGAGATACCGCCATCCTGCGATCCCGAGATACAATGCGAACCCCGCGATCGCGGCGTAGAGCGGCATCAGCCCCCTATAGCCGAGCGGCTTCACCGCATCGACCAGCAGCCAGCCCGCCCAGACGATCGCCAGCAACGGATAGGCGACGGCGGTGCGGCTGAGCCACGCCGTCGCGAACCGCGCGTCGTCGCTGCGCTTTTGCGACAGAGCGTCGCGGTAGCCGTGCAACAGCCGGATCGTCCACGCGCCATAGACGACGAAGCTGATCGCGAGCAGCGATGCGACGATCGCATTGCCGGTCGTGAAAGCAAGATCCGCCCAGTAATGCTTCAGCGGCGTCGGCAGGAGGAAGGCGGCAGCCTGATAGGCGAACTGGATCGCGCCCGGCAGCAGGTGTCGCCATGCCGCGGGCGACCAGCGGCCGGTGACGAGAGCATAAGCGTGAAGATAGAGGAGCGGCGGGACCAGCAGCGCGTTCGAGAAAGGCGCGAAGGTCAGCCACCACCAGCGATCGTAAAAGCCGGCAAACCCGATCAGCCAGGGCACGAAGACGCCGGTCATGACGATCAGCAGCGCGGCGAGCGCGCGCGCCGCCAGCCGGTTGTGGAACGACGCCGACAAGCCGACCGCCAGCGGAAGCAGAATTGCCGCTGCCACCGTGAGGACAGCTGTGCGCCAGCCAAAGACCAGATCCATGACGGTCAGCGTAGCTTCGTCGACACCCAAAGCTAGAGATCCCATTTCGGAAGGAGGCCAGTCGCCTCACCTGCGCACATTCGAGCCCCCCTCAGCGCGTGCACAGCTGGAAACTTGCGGCTGACGGCCGCTCGAAAGACGGGATGGCAAAGACCCACAGCCTCTCATGCAGCAGCCTCTTTGAGCTGCCCGGAAGCGGACGTTTGTTTACCTATGCCGCGCGTGCGCGAACATCAGGGCGCAGTGCGCGTGGCGACGACTCCCGCGGGGCCTACTCCGGAGGAAAGGTAGCGCGGACAGCTTTACCGTATTCGGGTTGGTGTTGGCGCGCACGGACGTCGATGCCATGTCTCGCTTGGCGGCAGTGCGCTCCTACTCGTCGCCCGTTGCAAGACGGGGTGGGTCATGAGCACCCCCCGCCGCATCCCCCGCCGCACCCGCCATCGCCGCTATCGCATCCGTCCGACCCGCAAGCGCCACCGTCGATATTCAGATCGAAACGACGACCAGCTGTGCCGGCCTTTAGTCGCGCACCTTGGATCCAAGTGACGATCGTGACGGCAAGGAGGAAAAACGCAACCAGCGCCACCATATCTTGAACGATCAGGACAACCAGGCCGGCGCAAGTAAACCCGACCAACGTCGTCTCTTCCGCACTCAGAGGTATCGTTCTAGTCCGGTCGATCCGCTGGAAATTCCCCGAGAACCGTTCGGAGGGATCGGGCCAAACATCGTCGGGCGGCGCAGCACCGAAGGTGTCCCGGTATAAATTGAGCGTATGCGCGTAACGGTTACGATAGTGCTCGCATTGCTCGGGGCCACCCGATGTCGGCTCGTGATGAATATCGCGCGCGACGATATCGCGGCAGAGGCCGTGCCAATAATCGCGGGTATAGGCCAGATGCAGATGCCACGCCTGATCAACTGCGTCCGACGGCGTAAGCTGCTCATCGCTGATCGCGACCAGCGCGAGGAAGCGACGATATTCCGTCGCGACCCGGTCTGCAAACGACCCGGTCCATCCGTTCTCTGCGGCCAGCCTCCCTTCGAAGCTGAGGGCTGCACCGGGCTGGCCGATGCTCAGGGTTTCGATCCTCCCAATGAGGATCCTTCGCCCCATATGCGCGGGGCTGTTCGGTTCCATACCCCATTAGATTAGTATGATATTGTTGCAGGATTGTGACGCCGATGGCGACCAAGCGATCCGGAGTCCGCCGCCCGCACCTCGATCATTGCGTGATGCTCTGAGGTAGACAATGTCCGACCGCCACTCGGTCTTGACACTGCCGTCGAAGACTGACCGATCGCAAGCGCGGGGCCGATATCGTGCACCAACATGGTTCATTTCAGCCTGTGGTCGGCGATGCTCGGGTCGCTCGCCGGGGCCGCCCGCCTGTTTCGAGCGGGCGATCCATTGTTCCTGCACGGCCCCTTACACCGTGCAGGTCAGCCGACCGGGCCGCCAACGACTCGTTCGACGCTTCCCTGAAGACACGCAACCCGCTCTGGGGCTTACGCGACCTCGAGACGGTGATCGTGGCAGCTGGCGGGTCCACGCTGGCTCGTGTTGTCCAAATGCCGGCCAATAACCCTTGGGTCGTTCTGCAACGCAATTCGCTACAGACCTGGCCCATGGCAGTCCGAGGGACTGCCGCCACGCACGACCTTCTTTCACCTACGACCCACAAGCAGACGTTGCAGGGCCTTCCCCCGCCGAGCTGCGGACACTCATTCAATGAGGTTTCCGGCTAAGCCACTGCATGCCGCCGTTTAGGCGTTGTCGGCACTCGTGTACATGGAGTGGGGGCGACCTTGTCGGTGCGCGCTGTGCGCCGAGGCCTTCAAATTACGGAACGCGTGTCCGAGACTTCACGCCTCCGTGTGACGGACAATGGCCTCGCATATTTCATGCGTTGCGAGAATAGCGGCTGCATCGACCGGCCTTCGCTCACGCGCCGCAAGCAGGAAGGCGTCGCACATCGCCGCAAAGCCGCGCTGCTGTCCGACCGAGACCCAATCGCCTCGTCGATGTAAGCGCTGTGTACCGCTCGTCTCGACGCGATCAGCGAGGTTCAGCACGGTATGACGTGCCCCACCGCCAATGAGGTCGAGGCGTTCCTCGTCGAGCCCACTGTTACGATGCATTGTGCCGATGGCGGTAAACCCGTCGCCTGCCATCGTGAGGGTGATCGTGTGGAGCATGCCGTCTACTACATGGGTTTCGATGTTGCGTCGGCAGACCGGTCCTGGGGCCAGGAACAGCAGCGTATCGACGACATGGATGAAGTCATCGAAGACGACCTTCCGCGGCTCGTCGGGTTGCCGGTAGCGGTGCTTTTCGAGGATGATGAGGTTCGCGTCGATGCCTCGCAATGCGACATAGTCTGGCGCAAACCGCCGGTTAAAGCCGACCATGAGCGGAACGTCACGGTCCGTGGCCAAGGCGACGAGCGCTTCGACATCGCCGAGATTATCGGCGAGCGGCTTGTCGACGAAGGTCGGGACGCCTCTCTCAACAAGGTGCCTGACAAGTTCGCCGTGTGCCTGCGTCGACGCGTGAACGAAGGCGGCGTCGAACGACATGGTGGAAAGCGCATCTGCAGCGCTGGTGTGCCGATGCGCGATACGAAACGAGCGGCCGAGCTCGTCGAGGACGCTCGCATCGCGCGTCGCCAGGTGAATGTCGAGATCAGCTCGCGTCGACAGAACCGGAAGATATGCTTTGCGCGCGATGTCACCCAGCCCGATGAGAAGCACGCGCATATCTATTCCCCGGTCCGGCACGATCGCCGCGTCTGCCGGGCCGCAATAGCTTCACGATTGCGCTCCCCGCAACCAATCGTCGGGGATGACTGCGGCGCCAACTGGGGCAAAGATGTCGCGGTGCGCCGCAAAAATGCTTCGCCGCCGATCGTGTCTCTTGCCGCACGTTGCAGTGATGTTACCGGTCGGGGACGGATCCGGGTCACACGGATCGACGCAGGAGGATGTTCGAAGCCCAAGGGGGACCATCCATGATTCGCTTGCCCGTTCGTACGTCTGCCATCGCCCGGCTGCTGGCCGCCAGCGCGCCGCTATTCGTCTGTGCCACACCCGCCGTCGCGCAGGACCAGGCGCCGTCGGGGCAAGCCGTCGGCGATCCGGCCGGCGAACAGGGCGTCGGCGACATCGTCGTCACGGCGACCCGCCGTCGGGAATCGTCGAAGGACGTGCCGCTCGCGGTCACCGCGATCAGCGGTGAGAAACTCGACGTGCTCAACTCGAGCGGCCTCGATATCCGGTTCCTCGCCGGTCGCACGCCGAGCCTTCAGGTGGAATCCTCGTTCGGCCGCACCTTCCCGCGTTTCTACATCCGCGGGCTCGGCAATACCGATTTCGATCCGAACGCCGCACAGCCGGTGTCGGTGGTGTATGACGACGTCGCACTCGAAAATCCGATGCTGAAATCCTTCCCGGTGTTCGACCTGCAAAGCGTCGAAGTGCTGCGCGGGCCGCAGGGCACGCTGTTCGGGCGCAACACGCCAGCGGGCGTCGTGAAGATCAATTCCGCCAAGCCGGATCCGGACAAGGCCTCGGGCTATGCGACCGGATCCTGGGCGACCTACAACACGATCAACGGCGAGGCGGCGCTGAACCTGCCGATCGGCAACGGCTTCGCATTCCGTGCATCGGGCCTGATCCAGTCGCGCGACGATTGGGTCACCAACGATTCCACGACGGGCAATGCCGATCGCAAGCTCGAAGGGTACCGCGATGTCGCCGGCCGCTTCCAGCTCGGCTATACCAGCAGCGACTTCAACGCCTTGCTGAACGTCCACGTCCGCGACCTCACGGGCTCGCCGCGCATCTTCCGCGCCGGGCTGTTCAAACCCGGCACCAACGACTTCAACACCGGCTTCGACCCCAAGCATGTCACGCTCGACGGCTATACCAGCCAGAGCCTGACGCAATGGGGCACCAACCTGCGGCTCGACTATCACCTCGACGGCATCGGCACCTTCTATTCGGTCACCGGCTATGAACAGGCCAAGGTCGAGAGCACCGGCGACGTCGACGGCGGCAACAGCTACCCGTTCACGGGCGGCACGATCGGCGCGATCGGCGTCGGGCTGTTCCCGTCGAACACCGGTGGCCTAACCAAGCCCAAGGAGTTCAGCCAGGAACTGCGCTACGCCAGCGAGGACATGAACGGCATCCGCTTGCAGGGCGGGCTGTATTATTTCTACCAGACGCTGCGCTATCATCAATATGACTATGCGTTCGGCGGTACCGGATCGCGTGCGACCGACCTGACGCAGGACATCTTCCACGACAATCGCAACGAGAATTACGGTGCGTTTGCATCGATCGAGGCGAAGCCGACCGAGCTGCTGACCTTGCGCGCGGGCGTCCGCTATTCGCACGACTATCGCAACGACCTCGTGACCGCACCGATCCCCGGGACCGGGATCAGCGACACACTGCCCGCGCGTGCGGTCGTCCGTGGCTCGAACGTGACCTGGGACGCAAGCGCAACCTATGAGCTGACGTCCGCGATCAACGTGTATTCGCGGCTTGCGACCGGCTATCAGGGGCCGGCGATCCAGGACCGCGTGACGTTCGGCAGCGTCCAGAGCACCGCTCCGAAACAGACGACCTTTTCGGGCGAGAGCGGCTTCAAGGGGACGCTGCTCGACCGGAAAGTGAACTTCTCGCTCGACGCCTATTGGTACAGCACCAAGGACCTGCAGATCACTGCGGTCGGCGGCAGCAGCAACTCGGCCCGGCTGATCAGCGCGGACAAGGCGATCGGCTATGGCGTCGAGGGCGAGTTCGAGGCGCGGCCGGTACCCGAATTGTCGCTGACCGCGAGCGGCAGCTACAATTTCACCGAGATCCGCGATCGCTCGATCGGCGTGGGGGTCTGCGCGACCTGCACCGTGCTCGATCCGATCGTGAACGGGTTTGCGATGATCGACGGCAACGATCTCCCCCAGGCGCCACGCTGGATCGCAAACTGGACCGCGCGCTACGGGATCCCGCTCGCCAATGGCGGCGAGGTCTATGCCTATACCGACTGGGTCTATCGCAGCCGCATCAACTTCTTCCTGTACGAAGCGGTAGAGTTCACCGGCAAGTCGTCGCTCGAAGGCGGGCTCAAGGTCGGCTATAAATCGCCGCAGGGGTATGAGGTCGGCGCGTTCGTGCGCAACATCACGAACCAGTATCGCAGCATCAGCGCGATCGATTTCAACAATCTGACGGGCATGATCAACGAGCCGCGGATCATCGGCGGCCAGTTCAAGGTCGCGTTTTAAGATAAGACGCCGAACTGGGCACCTTGCGCGCAGTCCTGGTGTGAAAGTGAGCGTCGCGACCTCGAACTCCTCGAAAAGGGCTGTGGCAAGCGCGACGGCCTGATTTAGCGCTGCGGTCGAACCACGAGCAACGGCCGCCAGCCGGACGGAGATGGCTTCGAGCACGTCATCATTGCCAGCACGGTCGGTGCCGGCGTGGTCGAGGAGCGCCTATGCAAGCGCGGCTTCGTCAAAAAGGATATCATTCTCATCGACCAAGCCACCATGCATCAGATCATCATTCATTCCCGTTAGATCAGTGCATGACACTGACGATCAAAGGCTACGAATTGGGGCGGCGATGCCTCACCGTACTAGTCTCCAGTAGGCCCGGAACGTACGAAGATCCGTTGCGTTCGCAGGTTTATGTAGACGGGCCCTCGGCACGAAATGTTCCCTTTGAAGACCGCCATCAGGACACTCATAGGGCTCGCCCCCTTCCCGACGTCGGACACCCATTCATCGACACGCCATAACTACTTTTCGCGCCTCGGTTTTAGTTTGCGGCCGTGGGGACTTGGTGGCCGGCTGACCGCCCGCTTGCGGGTGCCCAACTGCCATCGAAAAGGTTGAGCACTGCTCTATCATTCGGATCGTTATTTCGACGATGCGTGACGCTCTTGGTCATGGCCGACCGAACGCTGCTCTTCGTCTGGATGACCCTGCTCAGGAGCTGGAACTGCGTTTTGCGGCGCACTCCCTTTGCGTCTGTAGTCTTGCGAAGGCGCGGTTGGGCGCTACCAATGCCGTCAGGACAGATTGGGGAGGACCAACATGACCACCAGCTTCGACCGCCGCGCCCTCTTGGTTGGCGGCCTTGCAGCCTCAGCTGCTACCGTGGTGCCGCTTGGCCAGGCGTTTGCCCAGCGCCGCGGCCGGGTGTCGGCGAACGACAAGGTCCAGGTGGGTCTGATAGGTTGCAAGGGCATGGGCTGGTCGGATCTTTCTGCCATGTGCAAGCGCGCCGACGTGGCGCCCGTAGCCCTTTGCGACGTCGACGCTACGGTCCTTGCGGCACGCGGTGCCGAATTGAAGAAGGTCTCAGGCCGCACGCCGAAGCTCTACGACGACTATCGTCGTATGCTGGACGACAAGTCGATAGACGCGGTGATCATCGCCACGCCCGACCATTGGCACGCGCTTCAGCTGGTCGATGCCATGTCCGCGGGCAAGGACGTTTATTGCGAAAAGCCGCTCGGAAACTCCATTGCCGAATGCCGTGCCATGGTCGCCGCCAAACAGCGTCACAATCGTGTGGTCCAGGTTGGTCAGTGGCAACGCAGCAACCAGCACTGGGCAGACGCGATCGCGCATGTTCAGTCCGGCGGCATCGGTCGGGTCCGAAAGGTCAAGGCTTGGGCGTACATGGGATGGATGAAGCGCGTCGTTCCCCAACCGGATCAGGCCCCACCCGCCGGCGTCGATTATGATCGCTGGCTGGGCCCCGCACCGCTGCGCCCCTTCAATCCCAATCGCTTCCACTTCAGCTGGCGCTGGTACTGGGACTATGCGGGTGGCCTGATGACCGACTGGGGCGTCCATCTGATGGACATCGCGCTGTTGGGCATGAAGGCCGAGGCACCTCGTTCGGTCAGTTCGCTTGGCGGCGCCTATGGCTACCCGGACTCGGCGATGGAAACCCCCGACACGCAGACCGCCATCTACGACTTTGGCGACTATTCCGTGGAATGGGAGCATGCGGTCGGCATCAGTCAGGGCCCCTATGGCGGCCGCGACCACGGCGTCGCCTTCGTCGGCGAGACCGGCACCCTTGTCGTCGATCGTGGCCAGTGGCGCGTCACTCCAGAGACAAGCGATGGCAAAGCCATGACTCGGGAGATCCCGGTCACGAAAGCCAAGGACGAGGGGCTCGACCGGCACACAGCCGACTTCATTGCCTGCGTTAAAGATCGCGCGCGCACGCCAGCGTGTACGATTGAGGCGGCGTCCAACACCGCGATCGTCTGCCAAATGGGAAACATCGCGTTGCGCACAGGCCGCAAGGTGAATTGGGATGCTGCATCAGGTCAGTTCAGGGATGACGCAGAAGCGAACGGACTAATCACGCCCCATTATCGTACACCCTATCGGCTGCCAGCTGCATAAGCCGGCTGGCCGCCTATGCCGACGGGGGGACCGCTGCGCCGCGCGCTCGACAGCGGCTCTTGCCAATCGCCGCCATGGACTGACCAAGTGTCGGCCGTTCGGTTGCCAGTCTCAGGTCCTCAACTCTGATCGCACTTACACATTAGCTGAACAGCTTCCTTCGGTGATTAGGCGCTGTCAGCATTTATCCAGATAACATAGCGCTGAATCAGTTAACGCCACCCAGCTGGCACATTTGACGCAGGAATGCCGCGAAGTCGGCGCAGGTCAATCATCAGCGGGCAGACATCGCGGATTGACGACGGTTGCGGCTTGCGCTCGACTGGCCCGGACGGCTTTGCGAGGGCATCATGGCATATCCAATTGATCGACGTTCGTTGCTCGCAGGTGCCGCTATGGGCGGCGTGGCGCTTGCAACTGGCGAGGCTGAGGCTCAGCCTCGCGACGCGGCAGCAACTCTGGAGATCTACGAGCTGCGGACCTATCGGCTGGTAAACGGCCCCATGAAGGACCGTCTGGACGCTTATCTGAGCAACGCCTTTATCCCGGCGGCACGACGCGCAGGTTGCGGGCCGGTGGGTATATTTACGGTGGCGATCGGGTCCGAAAGTCCAACCGTCCATGTTCTCGTCCCCTATCCCTCGATCGAGGATTTCGTGGCTTTGCCCGGCAGGCTCACCGCCGATCCGAGCTACACCACGGCTGCCGGCCCGTTTTTAAAGGTGACGCCAGACGCGCCGCCATACACGTCCCTCGAGGTGAAGCTGATGCGCGCCTTCCCTCACTTTCCTCGTCTCGAGTTGACCGACGCCTCGAGCAGCAACAAGACTCGCATATTCGAACTCAGGACGTATTTCAGCCACAGCGAAGCGGCCGGAATGACCAAGATCGGGATGTTCGACACGGGCGGTGAAATCGAGATATTCCGTCGGACTGGCCTAACGCCGGTCTTTTTCGCCCAGGACCTCACCGGAGCTCGCCTGCCGAGCCTGACCTACCTGCTGACCTTTCCCGACCTTGCGACCCGTGAACGAAACTGGCGTGCCTTCGGGTCGGATCCCGCTTGGCGCCGGCTCATCTCAACGCCGGGGCTTACCGACCGCGAAATCACCACCGGGATAGACAACCAGATCCTAAGTCCGGCGTCGTTCTCGCAGATTTGATCCACGAGCGGGCGTTCGCGCCCTATGTGCTCCCAGAACTTCGGTCGTCCGTTCGTTTAGATCCCCGGCCGCTTTTCGGGCGGCATTGCAGCAGAGCTGTTCATCTCGGCAATGCCACCCTGAACCGACCACCGCCTGTCTCGGCTGCGATGCAGCGCACCTCACCACCGTGTTGCCGTGCAATCTGACGGACAAGGCTGAGACCGAGGCCATATCCGCCATCACCCTCGTTCGCGCCGCGTGCTCTGTAGAACGGCGCGAAGATGGCCTCACACTCGCTCGGAAGGACGCCTGCGCCACCATCGTGGACCTCAAGCGCGATCTCATTTGCACAGGCTGTCAGCGTGACGAGGATCTGTGTCCCGCCGCCATGGCGTTGCGCGTTTTCGAGGAGATTGCGGATCATCCGCCGCAGAAGGACTGCGTCGCCGGACATCTTCACGCGCACGCCCGCGAACCGCGCGGTCGCGCGCGCACATTCTTCGGCAACGAGCGCGGTCAGATCCACGACCGTTCGCGAACTCGCATGCACTGACGTCCCGTCGAGGCGGCTCGCCAACAGCACTTCCTCGACCAGCTGGTCGAGCTCCATCACATTGCGCGCTAACTCCGCGCGTACTGCGGCGGACGGTGCCTCGGACAGCAACTCGGTCGCCATGCGGATACGCGCGAGCGGCGATCGCAGTTCGTGGGAGGCATTGGCTAGCAGGATCCGCTGCGCGCTCATCAACGCTTCGATACGCCCGGCCGATTGGTTGAAGCTCATTGCCAGCCGCGCAATTTCGTCGCGCCCCTCGACGGCAACCCGGCTCGACAGATTGCCCGTCCCCCAGGCATCGACGCTGGCCTGGAGCCGCTCGAGCCGGCGGGTAAGCCGGCGAACGACGGGGAATGCAGCGACCGCCACGACCACCGCAATCGCCAACAGCAGCGCCAGCATGGCGAGATGGCCACGGAAGCCCTGCATGGCCGCTGGAGCCGCGCCGTAGCGCAGATGCGCCAGTCCAAAGAGAGTTGCCGCCGCGGTTAGGCTCGCCAGCAATGCGAGATAGATCCGCCAATACAGGCGCTGCATCAGGCGGGGTCGGCCGCTGTCACCGTCCAGCACGTCAGGCTCAGCCATCCTGCACCCGTGCGAACACGTAGCCCGATCCGCGTACTGTGATGATGCGCCGAGGCTGCCTGGGATCGTCTTCGATTGCGGCACGCAGGCGTCCGATATGAACGTCAATCGATCGGTCGAATGGCACGTGGCTTCCGCCATTCAACGCGTCGATCAGCTGGTCGCGCGACAGCACGCGACCGGCGCGTTCGGCGAGCACCACGAGCAGATCGAACTGATAGGCGGTCAGCGGGCAACCCTGCCCGTCCAGCTGTGCCACGCGCGCATCGCGGTCGATCTCCAGCCGCCCGAACCGCAACCGCGGCAGGCTGTCCGCTGCGGCTAACGCCGGTCGACGCAGCACGGCACGCAACCTGGCCAGCAGCTCGCGGGGCTCGAACGGTTTGGGAAGATAGTCGTCAGCGCCCAACTCCAGGCCGATTACGC
The DNA here is from genome assembly GCF_014841795.1 of Sphingomonas sp. CFBP 13733. Taxonomy (NCBI): domain Bacteria; kingdom Pseudomonadati; phylum Pseudomonadota; class Alphaproteobacteria; order Sphingomonadales; family Sphingomonadaceae; genus Sphingomonas; species Sphingomonas sp. CFBP 13733. The sequence continues at coordinate 19,420 of NZ_JACYUP010000005.1, read as the reverse complement.
GGTCGAACGGGTCACCCTTTGCCGTGAGCATCACGATCGGCACCGCACCTGCGGGCGACGGCAGTGCGCGGATGCGCCGGCAGATGCCGAGCCCGTCGCTGTCGGGAAGCATCAGGTCGAGCAGCACGGCCGCGAACCCCGCATGCTCGTGGTCGCGCAACGCGGCCAGGCCCTCCTCGCCGGTCGTGACGTGCGCGATGAGATAGCCGTGCTGGGCCAGATAGGTCTTCACCATCGCCGCCAGGCGGCAATCGTCTTCGATCATCAGGATATGCTGAATGATGGCGTTAGCCTTCGGAAGATGATGCAGGGATGTCCAGCAGACCATACAGGCTTCGCGCACTGCGCAAAGCCTGTAGGTCAGGTCCGACGATCGCGTGCCGTCAGCGACCTGTGTCGACCGCGAGTGCTGCGATCTCGACCGCCTCTGCCGCATGGACGGCAGCAATCTGGTCAAGTTGAGCCGAAGCACGGGCTATGGCAGTTCGAGTACAGCGCATCTCGCTCAGGTTCATCGCCAATGGCAAAACACCCTGGGTGGCGCATACCCGACGCGCTGCTCCATGGATGCGCCTCTGAAGGGTCGCCCGGCCGGCTTCGCCGCGTAGATCGAGATCGGCAACGCTGACGCGTTCTATCAGGGTCTGGCTTGACGGCGACGTCAGCGGCACGGCGTCGCCTGAGACGGTCAGTATGCATATGCCAACCAAAAAGGGGCTCACAGCCCTGCTCCCTTGTGATGAACCGCTTTGAGATGAGCAGCCAATCGGACGCGCTGTGATGGTGTCAGCACCTCGGCCGCGTCGGCCAGCCCTTGGACGATCCGCCGCGAGGCACGGTCCGCCTGCTGCACCTGCCCGACACGCAATGCCTCCAACCCGGCGCGATCGATCGACGGCTGCAACAGCAGGACGTATGTACGTTGGTGCGCGGTCCGGAACCGTGCGTGAAAGGCATTCAGATCGGTATGGGCCGAATTGGCGATTAGCTTCAGCTCGGCCCTTTGCTTGGGTGTTCCGTCAGGCAGAAGTTGCGTTAGCATTTTGTTGAAGTCCGGGTCGTTGATCGCAGGATCCGCTGGCGCCGAATGGCCAGGCAGCCCGTGCAGGGGCGGTACCGCCGAGGCTAGGCCAGCACCGGCGATCGCTGCGGTCCCGGCCACGACGGCCAGCAGCCCGGCAACCGTCCAGCGTCGTTGAAAATATCGGTTCATTGCACAGCGCTCCATCCAATTCAGCCGACGAACTATTCGTTGGCCGGTCTGCAATGGCAGCGCGCTTTGGCTTCAAGATGTGCGCCGGGTAAAGTTTTGCAAACGTCAGCCAATTGGTGGCGATACACCTGTATTTGAGTCACCGACCGCCATGTAGCTCTTCTGTGGGCTCGACCCATATGCGACGATATCGTCGCGGCATTCCTTGCAGGGGATGAGGTGGAGACGCAGCCCGTGGAGACCGAGCCGGTCAGCATCCGCCCGGATCGTGAAGTCGGACTCGCGAATCTCGACCGGCAGATCGGCCTTGCGAAGATGGAGAAGATGGTCCGCTTCACGGTCGTGCTCCGCCCTCACGCGGCCCAGCTCGTTGCCTGGTATTCGGAACGGAAGGATCCCGACGTGCCGATCGATCCGACAATCGATCTGTCGAGCATCGCTACGGCGTCGCATCGACCACGGTGAACGAATGCCAAATGTGGGCAGGCACGTTCCAGCGCTCCGGCTTTGACCAGACCTGATTCCACCATCTTAGCTATGGGGCGAGTTGGTCTTAATATTCGCACTACGCGCTGGCATAATAACGACGACAACCCCAAAGCTTTGGCTTCGGGGTTGTCGTAGGATTTGGTTGCGGGTACGTGCAGCCACTTTGATTTGTTAACCTACGGTCGTTGCTGACGCCATTTTCGGCTCAATTTATACTGTACGCCATCATTACTTTAGGCCGACTCATAATACTGGCATAGTTAGCAGCTTCGCCGGTGACGTAGCATAACGTGGGACTTTGAGTCAGCGCGTGGATCATCCGCTGGTACTGAATCGATTGGACTAGGTGCTGCGCATCTTCCGCAAGCCTGCTCCCGCAGCAGCATTTAGAAGCGCGTTCACCGCGACAGGCATCACCAGCGTACCGCCGCTGGTGCATCGACTACGTATCTCGTGATTGCCCTCCAAATGTATAGGCTGAGCAAGCGATTCACGCGGGTACGGCAGACACATCCCTAATGTGTTCAATCTCGCGGTTGCCGACCCTACTTGAACGGGATTTGTGTTCCAAACCACGTGCTCAATCAGGGTACATCCGGATTGACGATAGGCGTGACTTCCCGCCCTTTTGGTAGGTGACGGAAAACCTCAAGATTTTGGTTTCCGCACAGTCGAACGAAGCGACAGGGTTTGTCGCATGTGCCACGCGTAGGCATGGGCAATCCTGGGCGCCTGACCTACCGCCTGACGACAATCATATGTTTTACGACAGGGCGTGGGGTAAAAGCTGCCCGGCCGCTCACGCCCACTTGCAGTCATTCAATCGTTACGAGACAGTGGTGCATGCGATGGACCGACCTGCCTACTGCCCTAGTAATTTCGTTATGGGGCTACCTATTGTATGCGGGCATCGGCGGCTTGTGCGATATTAAAGCGCAGCATGTTCCCGGCTATCCAGCTTCCGGTCAAATGATCTTATATGCTGGCGTGCCGGTGCTGGCGCTCCTTTTGTTAATGGGAGCAGTCGTCCTTTCCCGTAAGGCACGCTGGTTTTATGATCTCTATCCATTTACAGTGGGTTTAGTCGCGTTCCTGATTTTTCCTGTTTTAATGTTTTGGGGTGGTGGCGTCTAAGCGGCAGAGGGTGTGGACGGCAGCTTTCCACCAATCGCGGACATCGGTTTGATCGTCCACCTTTATGCAGATGCTGCTACGAAGCGATCAGACATAAGCTACCAGACCGACCGTCGAAGCCGAACACGAGCCATCGCCGTATACGGGATCGGTTTTGGCTAAGGGCGAAATGACACCCTAAGCGGTGGTGCTCTTGGGCCAGAGGTATTCGCCGGTGAACAGAATGTGCGTCCAACCCGCTGTTGGACTGCGTGTCGGTAGTCGCGATGTGCGGCATGACCTTCGAGGTCGATACGCCGCACGGCCGGATGATGGCAACGATGCTGGCTGGCATCGCGCAGTTCGAGCGCGACATGCTGAGCGAGCGAGTTCGCTCCGGACTCGCCGCGGCACGGGCGCGGGGCCGGAAGCTTGGGCGGCAGGTTGGCTACCGCCCTAAGTCCGACCGCTTGGCACCCAAAGTGCTCGCGCTCATTCCCGAGAGCCGCGGTTATCGCTGGATCGCCCGCGATCTCAGTCTCAGCAAGAACGCCGTCGCTGCGATCGTCGGGCGGGCGCGGATGGAGACGGCTCCCGATATCGAAACGGCGGAATAAGCGGTACCCTCCGGATATCATTGAGAGCGGCATTAAGACACTTCTTGCCCTTTGAACTGACCCGAAGCTTGGCCAAAGGAGTCCTTTGATTGACCTATCAGCAGGGGCTTCGAGCAGGGGCCGGTCGAGACAAACTGATGCCGACTAGACGTGCGTTGGAAGACGATCCATCTTCGGCATCGGGATTATGAGGAGCAGCCGAATGAGAGTGGCTATAGGGCTGGCAATCGTCTTTGCTACGCCGCTTTGGGCGCAAGTGCCCCAGCCCGGTGGCCCGGTGGTTACTGCAATGGCTGCGTACGACAATGGTCGCTATTTAGAAGCAACCGACAAACTCGCCGCTGCCGCGTTCGATACGCACGGTAAAGCCACTGACGAATACGCGTTCCAGATGTGGGAGCAGGTCAGCTCGGCGGTCACCAACGAGCTTGATCTGGTAACGCTCGACAAGTCTCGGCCGCCTAGACCCGCTGACACCGATTGGGACAAGGCAATCGCGGGTTCAGTCGGGCGTGACGCGATCGCGGAGATTGTTCGCCGCGCGCGAGACACGGGCATCGTGATCCTCAATGAAGCGCATAGCCACCCGCGCGATCGTGCCTTTGCCTGGCGGGTCGCGCAGGCGCTGCGCCCGTTGGGCTATTCGGTGCTTGCGGCGGAGACGTTCGACAACGAACCCCCTTATGCTGGTCAGCCGACCCTTGTGGAACGGCTCGCCCGCGATCGCTTCGTCCGGATCAGCACCGGCTTCTATACCCGTGACCCGGTATATGCCGCGTTTCTGCGCAACGCACTCGCTATCGGTTACGAGCCGGTGTCATATGAACAGAACAGCCTACAGCGGCCCAAGGGACGTCTCCCACGACGCCAAAGCATCGAAGCGCGAGAACAGGCCGAGGCGGATAATCTAACCGCAATCCATCGGCGCCTGCCTACAGCCAAGCTTCTGATCTATGTAGGCCACAGCCACGTTGCCGAGGCAGCGCTTGATGAAGATAACGGTGGCAAGATCGAGTGGATGGCCGCACGGCTAAAGCGAATGACCGGCATTAACCCGCTGACAATCGACCAGACCACCGTGACCGAGGTGCCCGCCTCTACTCGCCAGTCTTATTATATGGCGGCCGCGCGCGTGAAAAATAGCTACGGTATCCTGTTCGAGGGCGACCGGCCGTTGGTGCTCGGGCAATATGCCGGGGCGGTTGACCTGCAAGTCGTCCACCCTCGACGCACCTATCGCTATGGCCGTCCTGCGTGGTTAGGCGATCTTGGTGGCGAACCGTTGTCCATTCCCAAGACGCTTATTCCAACCGATGGACACCGGCTCGTCCAAGTTTTTGCTGCAACCGCACCTACCGATGCGGTTCCGCTAGATCAGTTTGTCGTCCGCGCCGGATCGCCCCCCGCCATGCTAATTGCCCCCCGGGGGCCGGTCCGTTTCGTCACCCAACCATGACAGTGACGGATCCATTCACGTGTCTAGACGGGCTCGACCGGCCTACCATTCGGCTTAGGGTGTCATTTCGCCCTTAGCCGGGACCGACCCCTATACGTGGCCCTTCTTTGCGTTGGCGCGGCGCTAGGCTTCCCTGTCAGGCTCGACGTGATTACTGACCATATCCTCTGGTAGCAGCGGCCGACGGCCGTTCGAAGGTCCGCAATCCACCAAGTCGTGCCGTTCTGAGGCTCCTGGGCCGACCCACTCACTCCGAAGTCGACCGACTGCGATCCGACGTCTGACAAGCATGCTCGGCAGCCTCAGCCGCTAGCACGAACAACGCGTCGCCAAGACGTCCTCAAGCGTGAGCCCCTGCCAAGGTTATCGGTTTCAGAGCGCCTTAACTTGATAGAACAATGCTTGACGCAAATCCCCATGCATCCGATGGTGATTGAAATTGCAGGGAGAGCGCACCGATGAAGCTGCTTGTTACGGGCATTGCCCTGATCGTGCTCGCCGGATGCAGCCGCGCCCCGGAGGGCAGCGCAGGTGAGCCCGACGTCGCCGGCAACGCGATCGCTGGCGTGGCATTCGACTACAGCTATTCCTTGGTCTTGCCCTCGACGCGCATAGGGGATCTGCAGGAGGACCATGCCCGCGCGTGCGAAAGCCTCGGTACCGCGCGCTGTCGCATAACAGGGTTACGTTATAGCGTTGACCGCCAAGGCGACGTGAACGCCAGCTTGGCGGTCAAGGTCGCGGCGTCGATCGCCCGGACCTTTGGCCGCGACGGCGTCAAGCGTGCCGAGAGCATGGGCGCGACACTAACCGGCGCCGACATCAGCGGTACCGACGTTGCCTCCGAGGCGGCCGTCACGACCCTTCAACAGGCCGATCTGGACAGCGACCGTGCGCGCATCATGCGGGAACTCGCCCGCCTTGACCTCTCGCCACGCGAGCGCACCGAACTTCTCCGTCAGCAGGCGGCGCTTGCAGAACCCGTTCGTGCCGCCGCGGCCCAAGCGGCGACGCAGCGCGAGAGCCTGGCCAACACGCCGATGACCTTCGCGTATCGGACCGGCCGGGGAACGGGATTGATCGACCGGTTCCGCGATGCCGGCGATACCGCGCTGGGCTCGATCGGCCTGACGCTCGCCGCTCTGCTCTGGGTCGTAGCCGGACTTGGGCCGCCATTCCTCGTGCTAGCGCTTGTATTCCTGTTGTGGCGTCGATGGGGCCGTCGTAGGTGGGGTGCGCTAGTCGAGCGCGCCGACCCTTCATAACGGTCTTGACCGTCAGGTTGCTCCCCTAACGTCTCGGTCCTTCTGCAAGGGGCCGGGCCGCTTCCCGCCGATTCCGGGCATTCGACTTTCGCCCAAACCCGGACGTTCAGGCTGGCGATCCGGGCGCCCAATAATAACGGCCATTCGTTCAGCGCGATCTTTCCCGTTTCTCCGTCTCCGATTGGCTATTTCGGGAAAGAGAAATTGGGAACAGATTTTGGGAAAGCGAAACCCGCAGGCGTTCGTCAGCGCGATCGAGGCGGCGAGACTCCCCGATCTACGTTCGCTTTCGGGAAAGCCGGCTCGACCGCTATCGCTAAAACCGGCCGATCAATAGATCGTCGATCGTCAGAATCGCTGGCACAGAAGCTTCAAACCAATCAGGATACACCCAACCACAACAAAAAGGCTGGTGGATGCTCCTTCCTATTCTTGCGATGATGTTAGCTTCTACGAGCCCTTCGGAGCCATCTTCGTCGTTGCCAATCTGCAACGGAGTTGAACCGACTGCTGGAACTCAACCTCCCTCAATTGTTTCCGCGCTACGGATGTCTGAAGCTTGGTTCCAAGCTTCTAAAACGGCGAATGACGCCGATTACATCGCCTTAATCAATGATCGAGGACCAAAGATTCCTGGCGGCCCGGCCGAGTGGTTGGAAATGAGGAGTTTTCTCGGCAACCTTCAACTCTGCGGTGTAAAGTCCGTTGATAGCAACAACCTATACATTTGGGTCTTTGATAAGAACGCAGATTCATTCGCAGTTACACAGTTCAGAATAAATGCAACTATCTCGGAAAACCCTGAATTCGTCGGCGTATTTCTAACTGACGAAGCACCACTTGGCTACGTGAGACCAGAACCGCTCACGTCTCGTATGCTTGTCAAAGCTGTGGAAGAGCGTGTGGGCGGCAAAGCGGCTAAAGACCATTTTTCGGGCGCAGTGCTGATTTCGCATTTGGGACGCATACTTTTTCAAATGGCGTATGGTTTAGCGGATAAAACGAACCACAAACCAAACACTCTCGATACGCAGTTCCGCTTCGGTTCGATGGGTAAGATGTTCACGGCCGTAGCCATAATGCAACTGGTTCAAGACAATAAGATTGACTTGGATGCTCCCATTGGCCGCTACTTGACCGGTTATCAATCCGGAACGTTGCCACGAAGGTCACTGTTGCTCACCTCCTTACACACACGGGCGGAACCGGTGACATCTTTGGGCCGGAATTTGATAGACGAAAAGGTTCACTGCGCAATCTGAAGGATTACGTCGCGCTGTATGGTTCGCGTGCGTTAGAGTTCGATCCCGGCAGCCGCTCCTCGTATAGCAACTATGGCTTCATCCTGCTGGGCCGAATCGTTGAGACCGTTTCTGGGCTGAGCTACGATGACTACACCCGACGATATGTATTCGCGCCAGCCGGAATGACGTCGACGGGTAATGATCCTGAGCGTTCAATCTTACCTCGTCGGGCCATGAGTTATATGGGGTCTGGTACTAAAATCTCGCGAGCGGATGATACCCTTCCGTTCAGTGGTACGTCCGCTGGAGGAGGCTATTCGACAGTAGGTGATTTCAATAGGTTTGTTAACGGTCTGACTTCCTACCAGCTACTGCGACGTGAAACGTTTCAGAGTTTAAAAGACGGTGGATTGAAAACTAGCGGCGGGCATTTTACCCATTTTGATTTCGGTGGATCAATGGCAGGGATCGGCCCGTATATTGGTCACGGTGGCGGAGCACCCGGCATGAGCGGTTCGTTATTCCACTTCTTGCAGAACGGCTACACGATCGTCGTACTGGCCAACCGCGATCCCGGCACTGCCGAAAGCATCTCTAATTTTACGGCGCACCGCTTGCCCGCTAATTAAGCCGCCGAACCGCAAGGAGCGTCTGATTCCAGTCAACCCGGACATTCCCGAAATCCGCCCCTTTTTGGGAAGGGCGGCAGCTGCCTAAGGTCGGCTATCGCTACCCGCCCTCCCGAAAGCAGCCGGTCCGTTGACCACCATTTATCGTCATTCATCGTTTGGGTGTGCGGAAAACCCGGTCGTAATCACGACTATGCGACAAACAGGTGATTTCGGACAGCGTACCAAGCACTCCGACCATTCCGGAGTGCCGCAAACTTACCGTTTTCCGACACCCTGCAGATCACCAGAGTTCTTGCTTTACCCCGAGGTCCCTGCCGCTGCTCAGTAGCTTTGTCGGAAAGGTTGTGTTTTTCGACAGGGTGCAGGCCAAAAGCTGTCCGGCCGCTCACGCCTATTCCTTGCCATTCCCGGCCGCCAGCGCGCTTACTTATTGCGGACGTTCGTTCAGCAAGACACGATGATATTGCCGACCCTTCTAGCCGAAGGCGTCATCGGTCATCTCACGGCAGCGCTACGGATCGCGATACGAAGGCAACGGAGCGATGCGGACGGTAGTTCGATCACGCCCAGCACAGCCGGCTGGTCGACCAACAAACGCGCACGCGATTTTAAGCCCCAGGGCACAATGCCCACCCGATCTCGCCGTAGCTCGGGCTGCTACCCGAACGCTGTATTCGTTCAATAATGTAGGTCAGTGGCTTGATACGCTGGAGTGTAGATGGTGACAGGCCAACATGTCCCCTCATCGATAAGGTAGACCCGCGGCTCCCTCGGGAATGTAGGGGAATATGACAATAATTCTAGTCTATACTGAACGAGGCGAGTACATTCGCTAGAGTCTGCTCCCCGCTAATTAGAAAGTTTTGGTAGCTAAACTTTTCAGCCACAAAATGATGCGCAGCGCTTCCTATCCGTGCGGCCTTTTCCGGATTGTTAAATATTTCGAATATGCGCTCAGCAAGCGAGCTATGATTATTTTGCTCGGCTATCCAACCCGTCTTATCGGGGATAACACTATTTTTTAGTTCACCGACGGGCGTAGTAAGGACCGGCAGTCCAGCGTGCATCGCTTCGTGGGCAGCTATGCAAAGTCCCTCGTTTCGCGAGGGCTGAATGTAGCCGTGCAACTGTGCAAGGAATTCATATGGGTCGCTACGATACCCGGAGAATTTTATGTTGGCGACGCCACGGTCCTTCGCCAGCTTTTCTAGCGAAGCTCGCTGTTTTCCATTGCCGGCAATTTCGAATGAGACTCGCGATGCCACCTCGGGATAGCGCTCAGACAATATCGCCAACGCTTCGATTAATACGTCGTACCTCTTATTCTTATGGAGCCGTCCCAGGCTCCCAAAACGGAATATACCGTTCCCGTCCCACATTCTAGCGCGAGGTTGCTCAGGATCAGCGTAGAACAGTGGCCATATGTCAACGTCTCTTGGCTCCAGGCTCAGCGACGATACCGCAAAGTCAGCCGCTGCCGTTGAGTCCGCGACCCACCGCTTCGTAAACCGTTTTGTAACATGTAGAATACGTCGATTAGACGGTTTCAAAAAATCGTTGTGCTGCCATGCGACAACTGGTGTTCCCGCGATTACGCCAGCAATTTGCCCGTAAACAGTAGCTTGGATCATAGAAGTCCAGATCACGTCAGGCTTTTCCTGCCGGCACAGACTGAGCAGTCCACGCATTGGCTTAGCATGCTGATGTAACCGGTCACCGATGAAACGGTAACGGATGCCAGCTTCGCTAAGCCGATTGCAAGCCGCACTGCCTTTACCAATGACCGCTACCACCTCGACAATATTACCTAGGTCTTTCATTGCCTTTACAACCTCCGCAATTGGCAGAGCAGCTCCAAATCCATCAAGCATTGTAACTAAGTATATAATTTTCATAAGCGAGAGCCCTGACGAATTCTGATCTGAACTGCGTTTCCAAGCACAGTCCAAGGCGAGGGGCTCGCATCACTCAGTGTAGGGACCTGCGGCTATGGCATCGACCCAGGAGGGCGCAGCATAGCCCGGCACGTACCGCTCGCCGAAATCGCGGATAAAGGTGTCGTAAGTGGTTTCCGGTTTGGTTTCTGCCAGATGCAGCGCGCAAGCGGCAAAGGCGCGTTTCATGTCGAGCCGTGGGACCGCCAAGACGACCGCGGCGATCTCGGTCGGGCCAAGTATCGCGTAATCGGCGGTGCCGAAATCGACGCCGATCCCGCGCGACGACAGCGCAACCTCGGTCTCCTTGAACAGGCTGATCGAGTGGGTGGCGTGCAGCGCGATGCCGTCCCACACCAATTGCGCACGGCGATCGTCGAACCCCAGGTCGCGGACGAAGGCGCGAGCGAGGTTGGCGCCATTGACCTCGAAGCGATGCGGGCCCTCGCCGTGCGGCGTGAAACCCATGTCGTGCAGCAGGGTCGTGACCGCCACGATCTCCGCATCGAAGGGTTCGGCGCGCCGCGCACCGATCTTGGCCGCGAAGATCCAGGAACGTGTGACGTGGTTGAACAGGACCGGGGACATGCGCGCGCGGGCAAAGTCGAACGCCTTGAGGATGGCCGGGGTCTCGGCAAGCTCGGCGAAGCGCTCGCGCAATTGCCCGTGCGACAGGGTGATGACGGTGGACATGACGGGTCTCCCGCGCGCGCAAGAGGCGGCGCCGTGGTGGAAAGGACGGTCGTCGGAAAGCGGGCGGGATACGACTCCCGCCCGCCGCCAAAGCTCACTGCCGGATGAACGCCAGAATATCGGCGTTGATGACGTCGGCGTGCGTCGTCGCCATGCCATGCGGATAGCCCGGATAGGTCTTAAGCGTGCCACGGCGCAGCAGTTTGACCGCGCCTGCCGCAGTGCCGGCGATCGGCGCGATCTGGTCGTCCTCGCCGTGCAGCACCAGCACAGGCTGCTCGATCGCTTTCAGGTCGGCGGTGAAGTCGGTTTCCGAGAAAGCGGTGATGCAGTCATACTGCGCCTTGATGTCGCCTGTCATTCCCTGGCGGAACCAGTTGTCGATCACCGCCTGCGACGGCACCGCGCCAGGCCGGTTGTAGCCATAGAAAGGGCCGCTCGGAAAATCGCGGTAGAATTGCGCGCGATTGCCCGCGACCGCGGCACGGATGCCGTCGATCACCGCGGCCGGGACGCCGTCGGGATTGGCCGCGGTCTTCATCAGCACCGGCGGGATCGCGCCGATCAGCACCGCCTTCGCCACGCGACCGTTGCCGCCGTACCGCGCAACATAGCGCGCCACTTCGCCGCCACCGGTCGAATGGCCGACATGGACCGCGTTCTGCAGGCCTAGCTGCGCGGCGACCGCGGCGACATCGGCAGCATAGCTGTCCATGTCGTTGCCGGTCGCGCTGGGGCTCGACCGACCGTGGCCACGACGGTCGTGCGCGACGACGCGGAAGCCCTCAGCCGCGAAGAACATCATCTGCGTGTCCCAATCGTCGCCGCTCAGCGGCCAGCCGTGGTGGAACATAATCGGCTGCCCCTCGCCCCAGCTCTTGTAGAAGATCTGCGTGCCGTCCTTGACCGTGATCGTGCCCATCGTCTTTTCTCCGTCAGTGTTTAGGGTTGCGCGGCGAACGGCGCCGTCACTCGAAGCGGCGAGCGCCACGCCGGCGGCAACCGCGCCACCGACGAGAAGCGCGCGCCGCGTCGGCACCGTAAAGGTCAGGCCGTTCGTGTTGGCTTCAGAGATTGTCATGGGTGTCCCCCCCCCCCCCTTGGTCGAGCGCGCGCTAGCGCGGTTTGGTCACGGCTATTCGACCTGACCGGTCTTGTTGACGACTTCGATGTCGTGGCCGTCCGGATCGAGGATCCAGGTGGCGAAATAGCCGGGGAAATATTGGAGCTGCGGGCCCGGCGCCGTCCTCACCCCAGCACCCGCCGCGACGGCGGCAGCATGGAATGCGCGGACTTTGTCCTGACTGGAGGCGACCAGGCCGACGTGCACCGCGTCCGGCTGTGCCGCGCCTTCCTTCAGCCACAGGAACCACGATCCGTTGGTGCCGAAACCCTTCAGCTGCGGGTGGCCTTCCTGGGCTGGGAAGTCGGTCACATCGGTGAGGCCGAGCGGCTTCAGTGCTGCCTCGTAGAACGGCACGGACCGTTCGAAACTGGAAACGGTCAGGATCACATGGTCAATCATCGCGGGTCACTCCGGAAGCGGTATCGGGTGACGTCCAGATAGTCGCACCCCCTGACAGATTGTGTCAGGAGCGACGTGCGCGGGGCGCTGCTTACCAAGAATTCAGCTATCAGTGACTATCATCGCCACCGTCGGCGAATTGGCGTGCAGCATCGTCATCGATCTGGCTTCGCCACCTGCGCAGCAGGGCATTGCGGCGTTCCGGATAGCGTTCCTGCAACGGCTCGGCCGCGGAGATGCGATCGGTGCGGAAGGTGCGAAAGGCTTGGCGTGTTTCGCACCAGGCCACGACGACGCGCGCTTCCTGCATGAACCCCAGCGCGATCGGCCAGACGATCCGATTGCTCTCCGCACCCTGTGCGTCGCGATAGGCGATGCGCAGTTTCAGCCGCTTGTCGATGCTCGACCGGAGCACGGCATAATCCACGAGATTCTCGGGAAATGCCGGACCAACCGGCCCTGGCAGCGAAATGGGCTCTTGCAGCGTCTCCCGCGCAGCGACCGAGAGCACGGACGCGATCTTGGCCGCTGCATCGCGCGCCGCCGCCTTCAGCACTTCGTCGCCGAATTGATTCACATATTTCAGGCCGAGCACCACCGCCTCGGTCTCTTCGTTGCTGAACATGAGCGGCGGTAGAAACATCCCTTCTCGCAGGACATATCCGACGCCCGCCTCGCCAAATATTGGGGCCCCTTGAGCGGTAAGCTCTGCAAGATCACGGTAGAGAGTACGTTCCGATACCCCCATTTCCTGCGAAAGAGACAGCGCGGTGACGGGCTGTTTCTTGCTACGAAGAATTTGCAACAGTTCGAAGAGTCGGCCGGTTCTCGCCAAGATCGCAGCCCCCTTCATTGTGCTCGAGAATGCCGAGACAATCATGATGGATAAAGACGGCTCGTGACAGAATGCGGCAGGAGCGTCGAGCCGCGGATACTGCCTTTACATTCTAGGTGCTCAATGTGGTTCGAAGCTAAGGTTGACCGGCGCCACCTAACGGCGCTCGAAAGTGTCGACTCTGGTCACTGCATGGCTTTGAACAGTTGACCGCTTTCGGGGTCGCTCCTGGTTAGCATGAACGTCATGAAGCGAGCACGTCGCCGATGGCCTCCTGCGTGCAACCTGATTGGCAGTCTTCGGCACGGACGGACGTCAGCCCATACTAACGTGTACGACCGGTTCTGTTCGCTAGCCACCACCCCGTCTCCGTTGATGAACGGCAGTTATCGCTTCTGCCTAACCGAAGGAGGTCAGGCAGAAGTCCACCAATGTCCGACATTCAGCGAGCCGGATCAACGAATGACCGCTAACGACCAAAGTCGGTCATTCGAGGCTTGTCCCGCCGATCCCGAAAGCCGCCGTTCGTGATGCGAAAATCAAAAGTTTTGCATCAGCCGGCTTGGGTAAAGATCAATCATTTTCAATCTCAGCTGCACCAGCGAGCGGCATAGGTTGAGGGCCGGGTGGAGGTGAGACGAGCAATAACCCGTCATCATCGGGACGACGTGGGCGTCGACGCAGCAAATTCCGTAGACGTTGAGCGATCTCTTTCCCGAGCGCCCTTTGAGTCGTCGCACGTGTAGCGGGCCCATTAAGATCTTTGAACGGCATCACTGTCCTCGTTCAGGTTCGTGTTCTATAAATTAAGTCCCACCAATCCCTACTTGGCCAAGCAGCGCGAGCGAGTGGGTGGGGGCAACGCAGCATTTGTATTAGCGACCTCAAAGCCCATACCGGTCCCGTAGCGTCGCAATAGGTCTGCATGGCCCGCCCCGAACACCGCAACTGTGCGATCGCCCGGTTCACCTGCGATGCGCCGTAGGTTACCAGCGATCCGGAGATTACGCGCATGCCACGCACCGACCCACGCTGCGCCGGGATTGTTCACAGCGTCGCCAAAATTCGCAATACGAAAGTAAAGGCTGTCGTCCCATGCGACATATGCCGGCGAATTTAGGTCGCGCAGCCAGTCTGCGATCGGTCGGCAGCGGTTCAGCGCGTCCCGCGCATCTGTGCGTTGCTGTCCGTCGGCGGTGAGCTTGGCTAACTCGTCGGACCGGCCGTGCGCGGTAAGCCATTTGCCGAAATCATAGTCGTCGTCCGTGCCTGGTGCCTCTTCCAGCCAGTTGACTGCATCAACCCGAGGTAGGTTCAACATCGCGGCAAGTCGCAATCCTATCTGGTCTACCTCGTCGGAACTGAGGACGTATCGGCCAGCGCGATAGGCGGCGTAGCGCTCGTCGAGGGAAGCTTGTTTGGTGGTGGACCACTCAACCGCGACATGGTTCGGTCGTGTTGCCGCCAGTGCGGTAACCAGTCGCTCTATCTCGCGCTGCCGCGCGGGCGTGAGCACGTCCTCTACATTGGCGTTCACAATATCGCGGTGATGGTTCGCGAAATGCGGGACTCCTAACACTAGTAGGTACGGCTGGGCCGATGTCGCAGTTGCCGAAGATAGCATGGTGGTAAGAAGCCAGCGGACCAACATGGCAAGTCTCCTCGTGCATCGCTGTGCTATATCAGCAATACACAAGGTGCAACGGGGATTGATGCAAAACTCATGGATTGCGCATCAGCCGAAGAACTGCAGCAAACCGCGGGATCCGGCGATGCAAAACACTGATGCATCCGGGATACCCGTTCGGCCGGTTTCCTGGGGTCCGGCTTCCAAAACGGAAGGTCCGCTTTCTACCAGAAACGGCCATTCCGCTTGCGCCCAATCTTTGACATACGGCTTGATTTCCCGACTTCCTGGAAGCCGCCATTCGTGTTGCCTAAGCGCTCATCATATTATGTTGAGTACATGAAGTTCATCACTCTCAATCGCGCGTGCGCCTTCCCGCTCATTTAAGCGGGCCGGTTTCGGCTCACTTGGCGGCTTTCGCTGCCCGATGACCCACGCCTTTTTGTGAGAAGTTATGTGAAAACATTCAGATCCTGTGCTTAGCGCAGATGATATCACCTCTTTCATGCGCGACGGCTTGGTCCGTATCGATGAGGCCTTTAGCGAGCATATCGCAGAGCAGGCCCGCGCGATCCTGTGGGAAGCCACCGGTTGCGACCCAGATGATCGTTCATCATGGACCCGACCGGTCGTGCGCCTAAACCAGTTCAGTCAAGCTCCGTTCCAGGAGGCAGCGAATACGCCAAAGCTGCGCACGGCGTTCGATCAGCTTGTCGGCACTGGCCGCTGGTTTCCTCGTGACCGCCTTGGAACCTTTCCGGTCCGCTTCCCCTCCGAGGGCTCACCCGGCGACGATGGCTGGCACATTGACGTCAGTTTCGGGGACGAACACCCCGACTTTATGGAGTGGCGCGCCAATATAAGCAGCAAGGGACGAACTCTGCTGAGGCTGTTCCTATTTTCGGACGTTGGTGTCGATGATGCCCCAACCCGTATTCGTCTCGGCTCGCATGCCGACGTTGCAAGGCAACTCGCGCCGGCAGGCGAGGCTGGCCTGACCCTTCGCGAGCTTGCCGCCGATGGGTTTGCCGGGTCGGCGAATCGGCGGGAAGCATTAGCTGTGGGCAAGGCTGGCACGGTATATCTGGGCCACCCGTTTCTCGTGCACGCCGCGCAACAGCATCGTGGAACAGAACCGCGATTCATGGCTCAACCGCCCCTGATGCCGCGTGAGCCCATCTCCCTATGTCGGCTCGACGGAAACTATTCTCCAGTGGAACAGGCAATCCTGAACGCGATCTCGCCCCGATAGGAGATTTGAGCGGCCCGTCTGCTTCAAGCTCGCGAGGGGGAGAAGCGGACAGTCTGCTAACCACCACCTATTGCCGTTCAGACCCTTCGTGGGCGTCCATCGTGCCTAAAAGCCGACCGGCAGCTATCGGGCGGGAAAGCTGCCAGTCCGCAAGCGCCCAATAGCGGTCATCGAACGGCTCGTATCAAGTCTTCAGAACTTTGGCTGCGTCTGGGCTGCGGTCTTGTGCGGCTGAGGGCATCAGAGACATGGCTTGGGCGATGAAATTTCGCTCGTGCTCGCGAGTAGCGAAGAAGCGACGCGGCAGCACCATCGCGCTGCTCTGAACTAGGAACACCCAATATTTCCGCGTCAGATAGAGGTCCGTGACGCAGGACCAGCGCGCAATCGTTGTAAGGTCTGCCAAATCATAGACTATGGCTTCGGGCGTGAGCCGGAGGGTGAGTTGCTGTTCGTAGGTCTGACCCCGCTCGGTGAGCGCTCTGCGCATTAAAGGCGCCGACGCGAGGCGGACTATGAGCCCTCCTACCATGAGACCGACGATGGCGAATTCCACCGGCAACACGGCGACCAGCCATGAACCGGACGTCCATGCCCCCACCGAGACGCCTAAGGCGCACATGCAGATTACGAGGATTAACATGGTCTGTCGTGGCGACAAGCCTCGCCGAGCCTTGATATAGGCCATTGCGGCGGAGCTTTCCCCGGCAGCCAAAACGCCCGTAGTTTCCACCCTGCTCTCCCCAACGCGGCTCTGCAGCGAACGCGATAAGCCGTTTGCCACGTCGACCTAAATTTGCATCAAAGTCGCTTCATGACAACGTCCGCTTGCCACCAGGTCGCGACAATCGCGATCAGCAAGGCGGACCCTGAAAGCGGCTGGTCCGCAGTCGCCCAATAGCGGACGTTCCAGCCAGGTCCTGACCCGCACGCTAGCGCCCATCCGGATCGGCGCGTAAACTGCGGCCATGGAAACCGCTTATGTCTTGCACCACGTCCGCTCTGACGATGAGCACGGCGACGACGCCAAGCTGATCGGCGTTTATAGTTCGCCGTCCCGAGCGGAGGCGGCGGCGAAAAGGCTGCGGCAAGCGCCGGGGTATTGTGACCACCCCGCTGGCTTCACAATCGATCCCTATCCGATAGACGAGGATCACTGGCGCGACGGCTTTGTCTGCTGACGCCCAATTTAGGACGTTCGCGATGATCCCCGTAACCGGCACGGAAGCTGCTTATTGTGCTGCCCGAGCGTAGATGATGGCACCGCTGTCGCTATCCTCGACCGTGCCAATTTCGGTTGAAAAGAAGGAGTATTTTCCGGCGTCAGCGCTCAAGCCAACGCCTCCGACTGTCGCGTAGTGATCCCACTCAACCGCAGAGGGAAGATCGGCGATCTCAACCCGCCGCACCCTCATGGGCTCGCCATCAACGGTAGTGATACACGTTCTGCTGCCGTTGCGAGAAAGCAGCATGCGAACGAGATCTGCCTCGGCCGTGGAATGATCAATAAGCCTCATAAGGCATCATAAGCCTGTCCGCTTGCGGCTGTATGTCCGTTTTCCACCAATATGAGCAGCGACAGACCGGCCAATACCAGCTTTAGCGATGCGGCCTGGCAACCATGTGGGAAGGTCGGAGTCGGAGTGACGCCGCGCGCCCCAGATGGCGTGGATGCCGTCGCAGCCGCCCTCCCCGCTCCACGATCTCGCGCTGGACCTCGCGCGTCTGCTGGCGCGGCAGCAGACGTCACCGAAAAAACAGGTCGCCCTGAAATCGGGTAAGCGACCATCATGACGACCTTCCTTGCGAATGCAGGAAGCACGAATGGAGGAAAGATGAAGCGGTGTGCGATATATGCGCGGTATTCGACGGACAAACAGGACGTGCAGTCGATCGAGACGCAGCTGATGATGTGTCGGCGTGAGGTCGCGCGTGCGGGCTGGCATGAGGTGTTGTGCTTCACAGACGCAGCGGAGTCGGCGGCTACGATGCACCGCCCCGGTATGAAGGCGCTGCTGGCGGCCGTTGCCGCAGGCGGCGTCGACATCGTCTACGCCGACGCCATGGACCGGCTGTCGCGCAGTCAGGCCGATATCGCGACGCTGTTCGACCTTCTCAACTTTCGCGGCATAGTCCTGGCGACGCGCAAGGAAGGCATAGTCACGCCGCTGCACATCGGCATGATCGGTACGATCAACGCCGAGCAGCTGAGCGCCACCAGCGACAAGACCCGCGATGCGCTGGTGCGTCGTCACGCGATGGGAAAGAACCCCGGTGGTTCTGCGTACGGCTATGAGAAGCGCATCGAGCACGACGGCAATGGCGAACGCATCCGCGGCCTGCAGCAGATCGTGCCCGCCGAGGCCGCGGTGGTGGTCCGGATCTTCGAGGACTATGCGGCCGGCCTGTCGCCCATCGCCATCACGCGGCGCCTCAATGCCGACGGCGTACCTCCCCCGCGTAGCGGCAAAGCCAGCAGACATCCGCTCGGCAAGGCCGCGGCCTGGACGCCGAACACGCTGACCGGCAATGCCGCACGCGGCACCGGCATCCTCAACAACCCGCTGTATGTCGGCCGACGGCCGTACGGCAAACAGACGTATCGCAAGAACCCGGAAACGGGCAAACGCCATGCCTTTGTCAACACGGAGGACAAACGATCCGATGACGTCGAGTCCCCGGCCCTCGGCATCGTGCCCATCGAGCTATGGGATCGGGTCAAATTCCGCCAGGCTACGCTATCGCGCGGGCCGAAACAGCGTACCGAGATGGCTGGCCTGCCCTTCTTCGCGCAACAGCGCCCGCGATATCTGCTGACCGGCAAGATGACCTGCGGCAGCTGCGGCGCGAGCTATGCTAAATCGGGCAAGACCCGGTTCGGCTGTCAGGGCGCCGCCAAAAAGGGCCCCACCTGGTGCAACAACCGGCTGACGATCCGCCAGGACGAACTCGACGCACGCGTGCTGGCGGGCTTGTCGAGCGAGATGCTACGTGACGACGTGGTTGCAGCGTTCCTCTTGGAATATGAGGCAGAGACCCGTCGACTGACGGCGGAAACGGTCAGCGCCCGCCCCGAGCGGGAAGCCGAACTGGCCAATCTCGATCACCAGCTCGGGTACGCCAAGGCGGCTATCCTCAAAGGCGTGGCCGCGACGGTGTTCGTCGACGAGATGAAGATCTGGACCGAGCGACGCAAGGCCCTGCTCGCCGAACTGGAACTTACCGAACAGATGGTTTCCCCGGAGCCCGAGCTGCTTAACCCGGACCTGGGCCGCGTGTACCGCGAGAAGGTCGAACAGCTCACCGCTGCCTTCGAGGACGACGCGCTGAAGGCGCAGGCGTTCGAACGGTTGCGCGCGCTCATCGAGGCTGAGGTGCTGACTCCGAAAGACGGAGATCTCGCCATCGACTTACGCGGCGAGCTGGCGTCAATGCTCGAGCTGTGCGCTGAGCCAGAAACGCAAAAAGCCTCCGCGGGGATTCCCTCGGAGGCGTTGCGAATGAATTTGGTTGCGGGGACAGGAT